>JAHBTN010000001.1 GCA_019638575.1 Ferruginibacter sp.
ATGAGTTGTTTGAACTGACTATATAATTTCATTGGAAATTAACGTCAAATTCTAAATTAATATTTGCGTTAACATTACCTTGATAACCAAATGGTTATTTGCTGCTGTTTCCAAACTTTCAAAGAACTTTTGACTTTACTTTTTGCCCCTTTTTTAATTGGGAGTGCAAAGGTATGTGTCTTTATTTTATCACCCAAATTTAATTGAGTATTATTTGCTTTTTTCTACAACTTTTACTTTAAAAAGTGCCTCATTTTTTAAATGGGAGTGCAAAAGTAGTTGCGTTGTATATACCTACCAAATTTAATTTCGTTTTTGATGAAATTATTTTTGGTTTTAACACAGTTTTTTAGGGATTTTTTTTAAAGAACTCAAGCCTTTTTTCAAAAGCGGACGGCAAAGATAGTATTGTTGTAATTGATGCCAAAATAAAAATGAAGATTTGTTATCAACATTTTTCAAAATTGTTTCTTTATAACCTCTGTAACCAAACCCTGTATTGTGTTTTAGCTTTTAAAAAAAATATTTTTTTTAGATACAAGAGATGACATTCCATTTAAACCATAATAAACGGGATTAAATTAAAATTTAAAGAATTAATGATTGCGGGAAAAGTATACCAAGAAAGCAAAAACGATTAAAAAGTTACTTCATGTAGAAATAAACCATCGGAGTTTACAGAAAAATCGGCCTTTGTGCAATCTCTAAGCTGGATAATTTGTTTAAAATCCTGAATTGAGATTTTCCTTTTACCAACCAATAACATTGTTCCTACCAACCCCTTAACCATACCTCTAAGAAAACGGTTGGCTTTCACTTTGTAAACAAAACAGCCTTCCTCTTGCACCCACTCGCTTTTGTAAATTGTACAATTAAATGATGTTACCTGTGTATTTCTTTTTGAGAAACTAGTAAAGTCGGTATAACCTATTATTTCTTTTGCTGCCAATTGCATAAGTTCCATATCTATTGTATATGGAACATAATAAGCAACATCTTGTAAAAAAGGGTTTTTATGCTGATATATATAATAGTGATATTCTCTTGTTTTTGCATCGAACCTGCAATGAGAATCGTCCGATACTTTAAATATCCTTTTCACTACTATATCCCAGGGAAGGATTGCATTTAGATTATAAACATCTTCTTTTATAGAAATTTCTGCATCAAAATGAAAAAAATTCTGGCGTGCATGAACACCTGCATCAGTTCTTGAAGAACCGGTAAGTTGGAATTTATGTTTATAGAAAATCAATAATGCCTTTTCCAACTCGGCCTGTATTGAGTTTGCATTTTCCTGAACCTGAAAGCCTGAGTAATTAGTGCCTTTATAAGATACTTCGATAAAATACCGGGGCATAGCCTGTTTTTATGATAATTATATTAATGGTTTACCATTGCCTTAAACCTTTCTTTAAAATAACTATCAGTTAACTGATTTTGTAATGTTATAAAATTGTCTAAATCTGTAACATAAGGATAAGCTGCAACATAAAACTTATACCTTTCTTCTTCTACCAAATACAATACACCCAGGTTTTTGATTTGCTCTGTTGTAAAACAAGTTGATGCAAATGTGCTGATAGCTATTTTTGTCATCTCCGACTCGCTTTTTGCCGATGACATTTGACTACGAAGTTTTAAAAACCCTTTTTGCGTAGCAATACTTTTACATCCCGAATTATTCTTCAATTTTTTTTCGAAATCATCTTTACTACCCGGGAGTTGATTATTTTCAGTTTTTTTATCAAAAATCACAAAATCATTATTTTGTGTAGTAACCCTATCGGGTGAAGCATTGGGGTTTTGCAATTTCATATCTAAAAAACGGGCATCCTGATTGGGGCTTGTATCCTGCTTTTCTTCTTTAACTGTTGATGTAGATTTGTTTTCTGAACTGCCAGATACTATTGAATTTTTAACTGGCAATAAAATATCTATTGTATCATTGGATGCAGCATCTACATACATCATCTTAAATCCAACGGCCATACTATCATATTTTATCCGAGAAATTTTATTGCTATCAACTTTATGAGTAACTTCTTTAAAAGTATCAGCCTCAGCATTTAATTTGTTTTTAATTTCATTATATACAATAGCCGATTCATTTTCTTTTTTTGAATTATTAAAAGCTGTAACTGCACTATCAACCTTGTCAACATTTTTAAAAACCGCAGGCTTATTTTCTGCTTCAACCAGAAGTATTGAAGAATCACCCACTACTTGTGCCAAAACCTTTGCAAATTCATCTTCGTTTTTTATAATTTTTACAGGTTTAGGAGAATCAGTTTGTACCACAGCCTTTACCGGCTGCAAGGTATTTAAGCTTACCAATTCAAAATTTTTTGTACCATTTTTTTGAATAAGATAACCTGTATTTGCATCTTTAGTAGATATGCTTACTTCCTGGCTGGCTAATTTATCGCCTGCAGTACCAATCACCAGGTTATAAGTACTTTCATGCAACCTGGGTATGATAATATAACCATTTTCGGAAGAGCTTAGGTATTTTCCATCTACCTTAACAAAAAAAGGACTTTTATCATCTGATTGTAAATAAATAAACCTCAGTTGTTGAGCTTGTACACCCATCTTTAAAATGAATGAAAAAAAAACAGTTACTATTATTTTTAAAAAAGGCATATCAATCCATATTTGATCTTCTGTAGCAAAAATAACCCTTAAAAACCGGCTATTACCACTAAAATAAAAATACAAATCATATTTAACAGTGTAAACTTACATTTGTACCTAAAATAATAAATATGAAAAAAATAATTTTCTTAATTGCAATTGTTGCCGGGCCTTTTTTTGTAAAGGCACAGTTTGAGCAAGAACCAAAAGATACAACCTGGAAAACTATATACAGGGCAACCAGTACTAAAATAAACGACCTGGTACATACCAAACTGGATGTAAAATTTGATTACGATAAATCGTACCTGTATGGAAAAGCATGGATTACATTAAAACCACATTTTTATAAAACAGATTCTTTAACTCTTGATGCAAAAGGAATGGACATTAAAGAAGTAGCGATGGTTAAAGGCACATCCAAATTAAAATTAAAATACGAGTATGATGGCATGCAATTAAAAGTAATGCTTGATAAAACATACAAGGGTGGAGAAAAATACACTGTATATATAGATTATGTTAGCAAGCCTAATGAATTAAAAGTGAAAGGAAGTGCAGCCATAACTGATGCAAAGGGGTTGTATTTTATAAACCCCAAAGGAGAAGATAAAAATAAACCTATACAAATATGGACACAGGGCGAAACAGAAGCTAATAGTGTATGGATGCCAACAATTGATAAACCCGACCAGAAAACTACGCAGGAAATTTATATGACTGTACCTTCAAAATATGTTACACTAAGTAACGGTTTACTAAAAAGCCAGAAAAAAAATGCCGATGGTACCCGTACCGATTACTGGAAAATGGATCTTCCGAATGCCCCTTACCTTTTCTTTATGGGTGTAGGAGATTATGCCATCATTAAAGACAAATACAAAGACAAAGAGGTAAGTTATTACGTAGAAAAAGACCAGGCTCCTTATGCAAGAGGCGTATTTGGGCATACACCAGAAATGATAAAATTCTATTCAGAAAAACTTGGAGTTGATTATCCATGGCCAAAATATTCGCAAATTGTTGGAAGAGATTATGTAAGTGGCGCAATGGAAAATACTACTGCTACCTTGCACCAGGAAAGTGCTTATCAAAATGCTCGCCAGTTAACGGATGGAAATACCTGGGAAACAGTGATTGCTCATGAGCTATTTCATCATTGGTTTGGCGACCTGGTTACCTGCGAAAGCTGGAGCAATATTACTGTTAATGAATCGATGGCAGATTATAGCCAAACTTTATGGATGGAACACAAATATGGTAAAGATGCTGGTGATGAAGAAAATCAAGATGGATTAGTGCAATACTTATCCAATCCATCAAACAGCAAAAAAGATCTAGTTAGATTCTATTATGCTGATAAAGAAGATGTTTTTGACCTGGTAAGTTACCAAAAAGGTGGCCGTGTATTGCATATGCTTCGTAATTATGTAGGTGATGATGCATTTTTTAAATCGTTAAACACCTATTTGAATGCCAATAAATTTGGTAATGGTGAAGCACATCAACTAAGGCTTGCTTTTGAAGCAGTTACCGGGCAAGACCTAAACTGGTTTTGGAACCAATGGTATTTTGGTAGTGGTAATCCAGTTGTAAATATCAATTACAACTATGATGATGCAAATGGTAAGGCCATGGTTATTATTGAACAAGTACAAAAAACTGGAAACATTTTTAAATTGCCAATTGCAATTGATGTATATGCCGGATCAGCAAAAAAGAGATACAATGTTTGGGTAGAAAACAAAACAGATACTTTTTATTTTAATTACACCCAAAGGCCCAGCCTGATAAATGTAGATGCAGACAAGGTAATGTTATGGGCAAAAAATGATAATAAGACTGAAGAGAACTATATTTTTCAAGTAAACAATGCTCCATTGTATTTAGACAGGAAAGAAGCACTTGATTACTTTAATAAGAAAAAAATGCCTGAGTTAGCCATTGGGCTTACAGATAAATATGGCCCATTAAGAACTAGCACTATACATAGGCTTGAGTCGTCTAAAATAGCTGAAGACCCAAAAGTTATTGAAGCCATTGAAAAAATTGCCAATACCGATAAAGATAAGAAGACAAAAGCCGCAGCCATCAGCTATCTTGCTAAAACCAGTAATATTAAGTACAAATCTCTTTACGAAAAAAATATCAATGATAGCAGCTATTCAGTTGCAGGTGCATCGTTAGATGGATTGATTGGAATAGACCCCGGTAATGCTTATGCACTTGCAAAAAAATACAGTGCCGATGCAAAAGGCGATTTAGGTGCAGTGGTTTCGGAAGCTATTATAAAATATGGCACCGAAGCTGATTTTGATTTTATTGCAAACCGTTTTGATGAAATGCCCTTAAGCCAGGAAAAACTACAGGCTACTGCTACATTTGCCGGCTTTTTAGAAAAAATACAAAACATTGGCAACGTTAAAAAGGGTATAGATATGATCATCAAGTTCCGAAATGCCATTCCCGAACAGTTCAGGGGTTTTGTAGATCCTATGATTAAAGGTGGGTTAGATAAATTAGGTAAAACAAAAGGCAAAGAGATTGAAGATTATATTAACGAAGGATTTAAATAATATTTATTGAAACAAAAAAATGCCTCCGAAAACCGGAGGCATTTTTTTGTAAGTTATTTTTTACCAGCTTCCACTTGCGCCACCACCCCCAAAACTTCCACCTCCAAAACCACCAAAGCCGCCGCCAGAGCCACCACCGCCACCGCTCCAACCACCGCCACGGCCACTACCGCCAAGCATGTTTGCTATCGTCCAGGCGGTAAAACCCCTGCGGCTCATAAATGATCCTCCGCCACCCCGGCCACTGAATATTGCCAAAAAAATAATGATGAGTACAATAATAAAAATGATATTACCAATACCAGTTCCCCTTCTTCCATAATTTTCAGGCGCTTTATACTCGCCCTTAACAGCTTGTATCATGGCATCAGTGCCTTCATCAATACCACGATAGTAATCATCGCCTTTAAAATTTGGCACAATCACTTCATCAATTATCTGCTTTGCAGTTAAATCGGGTAATGCACCTTCTAAACCATAACCTGTGGCAATATTTAACTTTCGGTCGTTTTTTGCAATCAGTAAAACAATACCATTGTTAAATTCTTTCCCTCCTACACCCCAGGCCCTGCCAAGTTCCACATTAAAATCTGCAACATCTTTTCCATTTAAAGTTGGGATGATTACCACTGCTATCTGTGTAGAAGTGCTATCGTCAAAGGCTACCAGTTTGTTTTCTAATGCCTGCCGCTGATCGGCTGTTAATGTGCCGGTAAAATCATTTACCAGCTGCGATGGTTTTTGTTTAAGTAAGTTATCGGTGCTAAAATTATCCTGCGAAAAAGATATAAAGGAAACAAACAGTAAAATAAGTATGGAAAAAAATTTCTTCATTTTGTAAATCAATCGCTGTGCTTTTTATTTTTCTTAGCTGCCAAAAACTATTTCGTCGGGTAATTCATTCTTGTCTTCTGTAGGAATATATGGAAACTCCTGTTTTAAGGTTTTGCCTATTTGTGTAATACATTGCACTATTCCATTACAGATATTATCTTTTTTAAACTGCGATAACATTTCTTTTACGGCATTATTCCAGTAAGCATCTCCCACTTTTTTATAAATGCCCTCATCGGCAAACAATGCTAATTCGTGATGATCCATAGCTATATACAGTAACACGGCATTACGGTGGTCTGTTTCCTCCATTCTTAATTTAAAGAAAATTTCTGCGGCCCTGTCAACGGCATCTACATAATAATTTTTACTTTCAACATATACCCTTATTTCTCCGCTGGTTTCTTTTTCAGCTAAGCGTATCACATCCACTATCTGCTGTTTTTCTTCAGCAGAAAAAAATTCCTTCTTTTTAAAAAATGGAAATAGGCCCACGATTATAATTGATTACTTGCTGAAATCTACCTTTGTGTCTTTAGCTCCTTCATCAGACTGGTAATTTGCCTTTGTTTTGTAGCCAAACATTCCGGCTATCAAATTGGCAGGAAACCGAACAATTCTTTTATTATAATCAGTAATCGCATTATTCCAATCCCTGATTGCAACAGTTACTCTGTTTTCTGTTCCTTCAATTTGTGCTTGAAAATCCCTGAACGCTCCAGTGGTTTGTAGTGTTGGATAAGCCTCCACATTAATATTCAGAATAGTACCTTTTATTTGATCTAATTGTTTATTAGCATCTGCCAAACTTTGTGGGTTATTAGGATCAATCTTTGGAACCCTAGAACGCATTGCGACAATATTAGTAAGAACTGTGTCCTCAAATTTTGCTGACCCTTTTATTGTTGCAATTACATTCTCGTATAATTTCATCTTTCGTTGGAATTGAGTCTCAACTTCACCCCATTTGCCATTGATGCCGGTCTCAGCAGTTGCTAAGCCGTTTCTTACTGAAATTCCCCAAATAATAATCAATGCAAGTATTCCGATAATGATTAATCCAATACGTTTCATAATTTTTTGTTTTAGTGTTAAGAGTTTAAAAATAATATTTTTTTTATGTTATTGGAGATTTATTACACACAAATGAAAAAGTAACCCGGCAAAACCGTTAAAGCATCATTTAAGCACAACAAATCCGTTCAGCAATTCTTCCATATCGGACTTGTATTCATCAAAAAGTTTTTGAGATGTATAAGTTACAAACTGAACAGTTCCTTTATCGAATGAATAATAATAACCCAGGTAAGTAAATTTTATGCCCTGGGTAGTTCCATTCATTTGTAAGCAAAGTACGGTTTCTCCATTTACAACCCGGTATTCTTCATGTACTATATGTACATCGGGCGCTACTTCCTTTGCATTATCGAGTGCAATATTCCTCAGGTTTTCAAGTGGTATTTCCACTCTTTCCGTCAACACCAATGCATAAGCATCTTTACCTTTTGAATTTAAATTATATTCAACTCCTTCTTCGGAAGTTTTTTTAAAACTCCATTTTTTTGGATTGAGGTTAATACCAATTTTTGTTACCGTGCTTTTAATCAAAAAATCAGCATCGGCACTTTTTGAAAATAGCAATGTACTGGTGTCAATTTTATTTGCGCCGGTTGCAGCTTTATCAGCATATTTCCAGGTGCCATCATTGTATAGAATCACTTCATCGCCATTACTTGTAACAGCCGTTACCTGTGCAAAGCACTGTAATGAACAAAAAAATAAAACACAACAAAAAACTGTTTTCATGTTTATTAAATAGGTTTTTATTGATTATTGATAGCAGCTATACCCGGTAAAACTTTTCCTTCAAAATACTCCAGCATAGCGCCTCCACCTGTGCTTACATAACTTACCTTATCGGCCAGGTTGAATTTATTTACAGCTGCCACACTATCGCCGCCACCTACCAGGCTAAAAGCGCCATTGGTTGTTGATGCTGCAACAGATTCAGCAACGGATTTTGTACCTGCCTGAAATTTTTCCATTTCAAAAACCCCCATCGGGCCATTCCATAAAATAGTTTTTGATTTTCCGATTATTTCGTTGAAGATGCCTGTAGCTTTTGGGCCAATATCCAATCCCATCCAGCCATCCGGTATGGCATCGCTTGGGCATACCTGTGTAATTGCATCGGCAGCAAACTTATCGGCAGTTATTGAATCTTCGGGCAGGTGAATGCTTACATTTTTTTGTTTGGCCTTTTCTAAAATATCAAGGGCAGTTTGCAACCGGTCGTCTTCACAAAGCGATGATCCTATCTTACCGCCCCTTGCTTTTAAAAAAGTATAAGCCATACCGCCACCAATGATGATATCGGTTGCCCGTTCCAGTAAATTTTCAATAATCAATATCTTGTCCGAAACCTTTGCCCCGCCAATGATAGCGCAAAATGGTTTTTCGGCATTGTGTAAAACTTTTTCGGCACTCATCACTTCATCATTCATCAGCAAACCAAACATCCTGTTACCGGGCAAAAAGAATTTTGCTATTACCGCTGTAGAAGCATGTGCCCGGTGGGCCGTACCAAAAGCATCGTTTACATACACATCGCCCAATTTGCTTAGTTTTTCTGCAAAGGCATCATCGCCGGTTTCTTCTTCTTTATGAAAACGCAGGTTTTCTAAAAGCAACACTTCGCCCGGCCTAAGCATATTAGCCGTCATACCGGCCTGTTCACCCACACAATCGTTTGCAAAGAAAACCCTTGTGCTTGGTTCGCCAATGGCAGGCGTAGTATTACCAGGATTTAATAATTCAAATAAATGTTTAACCAGGTGTTTTAAAGAATATTTATCAGTGGGGCCGTCTTTAGGCCTGCCCAGGTGGCTCATCAATATTACACTGCCGCCATCATTTAAAACTTTTTTTATGGTAGGTATAGTTGCCTTCATACGGGTATCATCGGTGATATTAAAACCTGCATCCAGGGGTACATTAAAATCAACCCTAATGAGCGCTTTCTTCCCTTTAAAATCAAAATCCGAAAACTTCGACATGTTTGTATGTTTTAAAAAATGAACCGCAAAAACAAAGTTCGCTTAGTGTTCACCCGGCGCCTCAATGTCTTTGCGGTTAAAAAATAATCTAAAAAAAATTATTATCCAATCAATTTAGCAAAATGATGTACCGTACGCACCAACTGGCTTACATAGCTCATTTCATTATCGTACCAGCTTACGGTTTTTACCAATTGGTTATCGCCCATTTGCATCACTTTGGTTTGTGTGGCATCAAACAATGAACCAAAACGGGTTCCAATAATATCGCTGCTCACAATCTCGTCTTCGTTATAACCAAAACTTTCATTGCTTGCAGCTTTCATGGCAGCGTTCACTTCTTCGGCAGTAACTTTTTTATTTAAGATGGAATAAAGTTCAGTAACAGAGCCGGTAATTACAGGCACACGCTGTGCGCCACCATCTAATTTCCCTTTAAGTTCGGGCAATACCAAACCAATTGCTTTTGCCGCACCGGTGCTGTTAGGTACAATATTGGCTGCTGCTGCCCTTGCCCTTCTTAAATCACCTTTAGGGTGTGGGGCATCCAATGTGTTTTGGTCGTTGGTATAAGCATGTATGGTACTCATAATGCCGGTAACAATTCCAAAACTATCGTTTAATGTTTTTGCCATTGGCGCCAGGCAATTGGTAGTGCAACTGGCGCAACTGATGATGGTTTCTTTACCATCTAACACCTGGTGGTTTACATTAAATACAACTGTTTTTAAATCGCCTGTTGCCGGTGCAGAGATAACCACACGTTTTGCACCTGCGGTAATATGGGCTTCGGCTTTTGCCTTATCGGTAAAGAAACCGGTACATTCAATCACCACATCCACATTATGCTGCCCCCAGGGAATTTGTGCAGGATCTTTCTGTGCATATATTTTTATATCATCGCCATTTACTACTATCGAATTTTCAGTAGCTTTTACATCCTGGCTAAAGCGGCCCTGTGCGCTATCGTATTTTAATAAATGTGCCAGCACTGCCGGGCTTGTTAAATCATTGATGGCTACTACATCAATTCCCTGCATATCATATATCTGGCGATACACCAGGCGGCCTATACGGCCAAATCCGTTAATAGCAACTTTTACTGTACTCATATCGTTAACTTAATTTAAAATTTGAGTGGCAAAATTACGAATATGCAGGCGTTAATTAATAAGAATATTTTTAATTTTTGTTGGATGTGTAAAATTTAATGAAACCCTGTACCTGCAATGGTTGTACAACAACTGCCTGGCAACAACTATAAAAACACCGCAAAGCATTTTTAAATTATTTGGCAGAAAAACAACGGGACGTTATCTTTGCCGTCCTTTAAAGGAAAATGCCGCGTTGGTCAAGGGGTTAAGACGCCTCCCTTTCACGGAGGAATCACGGGTTCGAATCCCGTACGTGGTACAAAAGAAGCTTTTCATTTTTTGAAAGGCTTTTTTGTTTGGGGGCTGTAAGCTGTTGTAATGCTATTAAACATTTGTTCCGGCTATCCGTTACAAGCTGCACTTTGTTTCGCTTTTCACTTCTATCCGGCAGCCATTGAACTAAAAATCTTTATTCAACTTTTCATTAAATTTTATTACAGCTTACTTAAGCAAGAACCTTCCATCACTGAAAGGTTCCTGCTAATTTTAAAACCTGCTTTTGGTTTTTCTACTATCCTTTATCAAATTTTTTAAAGATGGTTTTTACACTTCTTTCAATTTCCCGGTTGGTTAAATTATGGCCGTCAATTTCACTCGTTGTCCATCCCTGCCATACAGCTTTGTCAGTATGGCTGTCAATCATGGTAATGGTTACCGTACCTTCTTTAACCGTAGTTGAATACCTGTCGTAACCCATAAACTGCGATGGGTAATAAAAAGTGTAAGCCCTGCCGGTACGCCTGCTGAAATAAGTGCGTGAAAATGGTTCAGAATAAACGGGATCCTGTTGTTGTTTCCGGTTTTTTTCTACCAATAATTCGTAATTGATAATCACATCTGGATTATTATTTGTTTCCTGCCAGCCTTTTTTCTGCAGTTCGGCATTTACCGAATTACGCACATTTACTTCGGTAATATCATGTTTCCAGTTCTTGTTTTTTCCTTTTGCATCTGGCTTATCAACCCAGGCATAGGTTTTATATTTGCTAAAGTCTGCGTTATTATCTTTTTGTATATGGGCAGTTCCGGCACATCCGGTAAATACAATGGCCAGTATGCCCAAAAACATTATTGTTGATATGTGTTTCATGATAACAGTTTTTTATTGTTACTCCTATACCATCTATTAACGCAAAAAATATGCTTGATGTAAAATTGGCAGTGTGAAAGTTTAGTAAAAAAATATCATTACGTAAGAAGAAAATCAAACCAAAAATTGTTTAACCTGTTTTGTTAAAATTCTATTATTACCTTTATCAAAAATCAAAAAATATGAGCATAAACTGGAGCGGTGTTTTTCCTGCACTCACCACAAAATTTACTACAGATGATCAATTAGATTTACCTCTATTTGAAAAAAATTTACAGACACAACTGGCTGCCGGTGTTAACGGAATTGTACTGGGCGGCACACTTGGCGAAGCCAGTGTATTAACAACCACTGAAAAAGAACAACTAATAAAATATGCTGTTGAAAAAAGTGCTGGTAAGGTGCCGGTAGTATTAAATATTGCCGAAGGGAGTACCAAAGAAGCATTGCAACAAACCGAAAATGCAAAAGCCTGGGGCGCCAAAGGATTGATGGTGCTGCCACCCATGCGGTACAAAAGCGATCACCGGGAAACAATACAGTGGTTTAAAACCATTGCCGATGCCACAGAATTGCCCATCATGATTTATAACAACCCTGTTGATTATAAAAATGAAGTAACGATTGATATGTTTGCTGAGCTTGTTGCCTGTAAGAATATTGAAGCAGTAAAAGAAAGTACCAGGGATGTTACCAATGTAACCAGGATGAAGAACCGCTTTGGCGACAGGATTAAAATACTCTGTGGTGTAGATACATTGGCAATGGAAGAGCTATGCTTAGGCGCCGATGGATGGGTGGCTGGTTTGGTTTGTGCATTTCCGAAAGAAACTGTAACCATATATAATTTGGTAAAAGCAGGTAAAATTGAAGAAGCTGCAAAGATTTACCGGTGGTTTATGCCATTATTGGAATTAGATATTCACCCCAAACTTGTTCAATATATTAAACTAGCAGAAACACGAGTGGGCATTGGATCGGAAAATGTGAGAGCGCCGAGGTTAATATTAGATGGCAAAGAAAGAGCAGATATTTTAAAGATTATTGATGATGGCATTGCAAATAGGCCGGTGTGAATTGTTAATTGTTAAAGGTGAATGGTGAATTATGAATTATGAATGTTGAATTTTGAATGGTAAATTTTGATTTTTGATTTTTATTTTATGAGTTACAAAGATTTTAATACTGAAGAAATTGACCGGGTGATGCAGGAAGCATGGACTACGTTTCATATTTACAGGAAATTTTCTTTACAACAGCGGGCTGCATATATGAAAACCATTGCAATTGAACTTGATAATTGTGGTGATGCACTTATACAAACGGCCATGGGCGAAACAAATTTGCCCGAAGCAAGATTAAGAGGCGAAAGAGCAAGAACAATTTTTCAACTAAACAGTTATGCCGAAGCATGCGAAAAAGGCAACTGGCTGGAAGCAAGGATAGACACCGCCATCACAGATAAAACCCCACCCAAGCCCGATATAAGAAAAATGCTGGTACCACTTGGCCCGGTAGTGGTTTTTGGCGCCAGTAATTTTCCGTTTGCTTATTCAACAGCCGGTGGCGATACAGCCTGTGCCTTTGCAGCCGGTTGCCCGGTTATTGTAAAAGCACATCCGGCTCATGCCGAAACCTCGGAGATAGTTGCCAATGCAATTTTAACAGCGGCAAATAAATGCAACATGCCCAAAGGAATTTTTGCACACGTACATGGCGCATCATTTGAAGTTGGAAAAGCTTTAGTACAGCATCCACATACAAAAGCTGTAGGTTTTACAGGTTCATATATTGGCGGTAAACAATTATTCGATTGGGGTAACCAACGTAATGAACCCATTCCTGTTTTTGCAGAAATGGGCAGCATCAACCCTGTATTTTTAATGCCCGAAAAATTATATACCGAATCCGCATCTATGGCACAGCAATACGCAGCTTCAATAACATTGGGTGTTGGGCAGTTTTGTACAAACCCCGGTTTATTAATTGGCATTGAAAGCGAAGCTTTAAAAACTTTTGTACACGACCTGGGGAAAGCAATTCAAAAAATTGCACCGGCGCCCATGCTGCACAGCGGCATAGTAAGCGCTTATAAAAAAAATAAAGGCAATGCTTTATTGCAGGATGATGTACACCTTGTGGCAGAAAGTGAAACCGAAGTAAAAGAAAACGAAGGCTTGCCAACAATTGCTACTGCATCCGGACAGGCATTTTTAAATAATCCTGTACTGCACCAGGAAGTGTTTGGCCCCTATTCTATTGTTATAAGATGTAAGGATATGCAGGAAATGATTACAGTTGCAAAAAATTTGGAAGGGCAATTAACCACTACGCTGATGGCAACCGAAACCGACATTACCAGAAACAATGAATTAGTAGAAGCAATAAAAAATATCTGTGGCAGATTTATATTAAACGGCGTGCCAACAGGTGTAGAAGTATGTTTAAGCCAACATCATGGCGGGCCTTTTCCGGCAACCACCGATAGCAGGTTTGGCGCCGTAGGCGCCGATGGTATTAAAAGATTTGCCAGGCCCATTGCTTTTCAAAACTGGGCAAATAATTTATTACCCGATGAATTGAAGAATGAAAACCCACTGAATATTTGGAGAACAGTTAATAATGAACTTTCAAAAGAAAAAATTTAAAGCGAAACCTGTACCTGCTTTTTTTCTTTTATTAAAGAAAGCCATGCAGTAATTATAACAGATAAAACAAAATAAACTACCAACACAATATTAATCCAGGGTAAAAAAGCAGTAGCGCCAAACCAATCGCCCAGGTAAAAAATAATTCCTATTCCAAAAACAGCTTTTATAATTTCCCAAATAATGGCATAGCGGTTTCCATCCATCAATTCGGTAAAAGCATATACCATTAAAAAAACAAAAGCGCCATATATAAACATACCCGGTTTACCAATAGAGGCTATATTTCCAAATAAATAACTGATAAAAAATAACAGCATAGTTAATTGCACCCAGCACCAAACATGCATAAATACTGATACCTGCGGATCATACTTTTCAAAATTGTATGCATCTTCAATTTTATATACCGGGTATTTTTCAGCAACATCTGCAGGCCGCCAACCGGTAGGCATAAACCAGATTCGAAATTTATCTTTTACACTTTTTGCATGCCATGCATCCTTAATCATCAGCCATAAATGCAAAAAATTTATTTTAATGGGGTTCCATGTTCTTACCGGCCGGGTAATACCATAAACCGGTTTTACATCGGGCATTTCTTCCTGGAAAGTGCCAAACCATTTATCCCAAAAAATAAATATCTGCCCGTAATTCTTATCAATATATTCTTTGTTTAATGCATGGTGTACACGGTGGTGCGATGGTGTAACGATTATCTTTTCTAAAAACCCCATTTTGCCAATATGCTGCGTATGATACCAAAACTGTGCAAACAAATGCAGGGGTGCAACAATGGCTATCAGCTTAGGGTCAATTCCCAACAGGGCTGCCGGCAATAATAAAATAACAAACAATCGTACAAAAACAGATATGCTTTGCCGAAGTGCACAGGCCAGGTTAAAATCTTCGCTGCTATGATGGATGATATGGCTGTTCCAGAAAAAATTAATTTTATGATCAAGTGCATGAACGGTATAACCTGCAAAATCAAGCACAATAAAAACAATAAGGTAAGTGTACCACTTTGTATCGATATGAGTAAGGGCTACCCTGTTTACCAGCCATTCGTAACTTATCAAAGCAATAGCAAAGCCCAGTACATCTTTGGTAACATTGGTAACGCCTGAACAAAGGCTGCTAATCATATCTAAATTACGCACCGTATCTTTCCCTTTGTACCAGCCATACCATTTTTCAAAAAGTACCAGCACCAAAAAAGCAGGCATTGCAATCAGTAAGATTTTTCCGTACTGTTCCATCCCATAAAATTACAGAATGAAACAAAATCATCCTAACAAAAATTAAAAGGCATAGTTACATTTTATCTTGTTAAACTATTGGGAATTTTTAAAGTTGATGTAAGCCTTCAAAAACAAGATTTCAGCATCCTGCTATATTTTAACAAAACCAAAATTGCCCCGCTTGCAATATGGCACAGTTTTATTACCTGTTAAATAAAAATTATTATTTAACCTTAAATCTAAAAAAAGTCATGAAAAAAATTTTTACACTTTCTGCAAGCTTAATTCTTGCAATGGTCTTATTCAGCAGTTGCGTAAAAGAGCATATTGAACCAACCTTTGATGAAAATTACTGGCTCAGCAAAGAAGAAGGAGAAGTAGTGTACAGCGATCCCTATTGCGATTATTTTGTTGTGGAAACTTACTATGGATACAATATTGTACGCACTAACGCAAGTTCAAAACCATATGAAGGCGATTTTGTTTACGGCAATTTTAGCAACCTGGGTACAAGGGACATGTACAACTATTCAGGAAGGTTTGTATTTACAGGTACCGTAACCGACTACTGGTTATCATATAATGAAACCCTGGATGCACTGGATTACTATTGCCCCTACTATGGCAAAGGCATCCAAAAAAGGGTTTTAAAAGAATCAACAAAGTTTAAGAAAAAATAAAGGTTGATGTTTGAATAATGAGGCCGCTGTTTTTTAGCAGCGGCTTTCTTTTATTGATAAATAGCAAATCATACAATTTGTAAAATACTTTCTAACGGATTTTTGCATTACAAACGAAGTTTTAATTAAGTTGCATAGCAAAATAACCGTTCATTTGAAAAAGACATTTATATGTATTGATGCACATACTTGCGGAAACCCTGTGCGATTGGTAAAAGAAGGTGGCCCCGCACTCATTGGTAGCAATATGAGTGAAAAGCGCCAGCATTTTTTAAAAGAATATGACTGGATTAGGAAAGGGCTGATGTTTGAACCCCGTGGCCACGATATGATGAGCGGCAGTATCCTATATCCGCCACACGATTCTGAAAATGATGTGGCTGTTTTATTTATTGAAACAAGCGGATGCCTGCCCATGTGCGGACATGGAACCATCGGCACCATTACCATTGCCATAGAAGAAGGATTGATAAAACCCAGGGTACCGGGCACCGTTAGGATGGAAGCGCCGGCAGGCCTGGTAGAGATTGCATACACAATGCAACAATCAAAAGTTAAAACAGTAAAGCTAACCAATGTACCTTCTTATTTAGCCGAAACAGGGTTAACAGTTAATTGCCCGGGGTTGGGAGAAATTATTGTTGATGTATCGTACGGAGGAAATTTTTATGCAATAGTAGATGTGCAGAAGAATTTTAAAGGCATTGAGCATTACACTGCCGATAAACTGATTGCCTGGGCAAGGGAATTGCGTAAAAACATTAACGATAAATATGTGTTTGTACATCCCGAAGATGAAACCATAAAAGGGTGCAGCCATATTTTATGGACGGGTGCCGTACTTGATAAAACTTCTACTGCTCGTAATGCAGTATTTTACGGCGATAAAGCTATAGACCGCAGCCCATGCGGTACCGGTACATCGGCACGTATGGCACAATGGTATGCAAAAGGATTATTGAAAAAAGGTGATGCGTTTATTCACGAAAGTATTATTGGAAGTAAATTTACAGGAAGGATAGAAGAAGAATTAACGATTGCAGGTAAACCGGCCATAAGGCCCAGCATTGAAGGATGGGCAAAGATTTACGGATACAATACCATCACTATTGACGAAGAGGATGACCCGTATGCTTTTGGTTTCCAGGTGATATAAAAAACATGTTTTTACCTAAACGATATTACATTCATTTATTTGTATTCTTAATTTCAATACCTGCATCTGCACAATACAAATATGCTTTTCAAAATTCATCTTTACCCATTGAGCAAAGAGTTAACAATCTTATAGAACAATTAACTATTGATGAAAAAATAAGTTTGTTATTGTACAACAGCCCGGGTGTAAAAAGATTAAACATACCTGCATATAACTGGTGGAACGAAGCACTGCATGGAGTAGCAAGAGCTGGCAGGGCTACTGTTTTTCCGCAGGCAATTGGCCTGGCTGCCAGTTTTGATGATTCGTTAGTTTACAAAATTGCAAATGCCATTAGTGATGAAGCAAGGGCAAAATATAATGCAGCTTTAAAAAATAATAACCGTTCACAATATCTGGGTTTAACTTTTTGGTCGCCCAATATTAATATTTTTCGAGATCCCAGGTGGGGCCGTGGACACGAAACTTATGGTGAAGACCCATACCTAACCGGGCATATTGGTACAGCGTATGTACAAGGTTTACAAGGCAACAATAAAAAATATTATAAAACAGTTGCCTGTGCCAAACATTTTGCCGTTCACAGTGGGCCTGAACCATTACGGCATCAGTTTAATGCCGTTGTAAGTAACAACGATCTTAGAAACACATATTTACCTGCTTTTAAACAATTAGTGATGAATGCAAAAGTGGGTGGTATTATGTGTGCCTATAACAGAACAGATAGTGTACCCTGTTGCGGCAGTAAATTTTTATTGCAGGATATTTTAAGAAATGAATGGGACTTTAAAGGTTATGTGGTAACCGATTGCTGGGCTTTGGATGATATATTCCGTTATCACAAATTTGTAAAAACACCTGAAGAGGTAGCCGCAATGGCTATTAAAAACGGTATTAATGTTGAATGTGGCAATACATTAAATGATTTACAATTAGCATTAAAAAAAGGATTGGTTACTGAACCGGATATCAATACGGTATTAAAAATTAATGCAGAAATATTATTTAAGCTTGGCTGGTTCGATCCAAAAGGAAAAAATCCTTATGATAAAATACCTGCTTCTGTTATAAACAACAATGCACACCGATTATTAGCAAAAGAAGCAGCTATAAAATCAATGGTATTATTGAGTAATAAAAACCATACCCTGCCGCTATCAGTTAATCTAAAAAATATTTTAGTAACCGGGCCCAATGCCGATGAAACAAATGTTTTACTTGCAAACTATAATGGAATTTCGGGCAATATGGTAACCATCCTGGAAGGAATAACCAATACTGTAAGCCCTTCTACCATCATACTGCACAATAAAGGTTGCGATTTAACTGATACTACAAAACAGGATTTTCACTGGATGATAAATGATGCTGATGCGGTTATTGCTGTACTTGGCCTTTCGCCATTGCTGGAAGGCGAAAACGGTGATGCTTACTTATCTGAAGCCGGTGGTGATAAAAAAGACATTTCATTTCCTTATGCCCAGTTAAAATACCTAAAAGCAATAAAAGCAAAAACCAATAAGCCAATAATTGTTGTACTTACTGCAGGTTCGGCCATTGAGTTAGGCGAAGTAGAGAAAATTGCCGATGCTGTTTTACTGGCCTGGTATCCCGGAGAGCAAGGAGGCAACGCAGTGGCTGATATTTTATTTGGCAAAGCAAATCCAGGAGGGAGATTGCCAATAACTTTTTATAAATCTACTAACGACTTGCCAGCTTTTGATAACTATGATATGACCGGCAGAACATACCGCTTTTTTACAGGCGAAACTTTACATCCTTTTGGATATGGCTTAAGCTACAGCAAATTTGCTTATACTAATTTAAAAGTTACAAAATCATTTGCAGGCAAAAACATACGGTTTGAAGTTACAAATACCAGCCATACAGATGGCGATGAAGTGGTACAATTGTACATAAGAAAGTTACATGAACCCAATCGTCCATTAATGGAGTTAAAAGGATATAAAAGAATTCATATCATTAAAGGAAAGAGCAAAACAGTTACACTGCTTTTACCCACAACTGCTTTAGAATATTGGGATGATGCATGTAATGCTTATTGTGTAACGCCCGGTAATTATGAATTTTTGATTGGCAGTTCTTCAAAAGATATAAAACTGAGTTATCGTTTCAGCATCAATTAAATAATTATCGTTGACACGATTAAAACATTAAATTGCCTTTCGATTGAAAAAAAAATCAACAAGCTATTAATGAAAGTTACAATAATTGGCGGCGGCATAATAGGATTATGCAGTGCTTATTTTTTAGAAAAAGATGGTTACGAGGTAACCATTATTGAAAGAGGAGATATTACTGATGGTTGTTCGTTTGGTAATATGGGTTTTATTTCGCCCAGTCATTTTATTCCATTGGCCAATCCGGGTGTGGTGTCACAAGGTTTAAAATGGATGATGAGTTCCACCTCTCCTTTCTATATAAAACCCAGGCTAAACCTACACTTAATGCAATGGGGTTATCACTTTTGGAAAAACTGTACTCATAAAAAGGTACAGCAAAATTCGAAACCCTTGCATGAAATATTACAGCTTAGCCGCCGGTTGATTGGAACAATGAGAGATGACCTTAATAATGTATTTGAAATGCAGGATAAAGGTTGCCTGATGATTTGCAAAAAACAAAAAACCCTTGACCATGAATTTGAGATGGCTGATGAAGCCGAAAAATTTGGATTAAATATTGAACGATTGAACAGGGATGCTGTACAGGCGCTTGAACCGAATGTGGAAGTGGATGTTGCCGGGGCAGTTTTATTTAAAGATGACTGCCACTTTGATCCGGCAAAACTAATGAGAGGATTGTATTCATATTTTCAAAATAAAAAAACAGTTCAATTTCAATTGCACACCACTGTAACCGGGTTCGAAAAAATGAATGGAAAAATTACTTCAATCATCACCGATAAAGGAAAATTTGATTGTGATGAAGTAGTTCTAGCGCCGGGTTCGTGGATGCCCGAACTGGCAAAGATGATGGGCATTAAATTATTATTGCAACCGGGTAAAGGTTACAGTTACACTTATCAGCATATAGAAAAAAACTTGCAATATCCTGCCATACTTGTAGATGGCAGGTGTGCTATCTCTCCCTGGGGTGCACAACTACGTATTGGTGGCACCATGGAACTGAGTGGCATCAATAACAAAATACTTGTAAACCGCATGCGTGGCATTTTTGATTCGGCAAAAGATTTTTATCCTGGTTTACAAATTGATTTCCCTCCCGAAGAAAAAATATGGAGTGGTTTGCGGCCGGTAACTCCCGATGGATTACCATATATTGGCCGTCATCCATCTGTTAATAATGTAGTTTTTGCCGGAGGCCATGCCATGCTGGGCCTTACTTTAGCAAGCGGCACCGGAAAATTAGTTAAAGAAATTGTTCACAGGGATGCCACAAGTGTAGCCATTGATGCTTTTAAAATAAACAGGTTTGGATAACCAAAAATTTTATGATTCTTTGCAGTAATCAATCAAAGCATCTAACTTAAATAAAATTCATACTAAACAACATCATTTGTAATAATAAAATCGTTAGATTTTATTATTGCTGATTTGTTGTATCCTTTGGTTTCTTTTTAAATTTATCCAACAGGTCTTTTAAAGTAGGCTTATTAGTTTCAGGTTTTGTTACAGGCGATGTACTGTCTGCAGCGGCAGATGTAGCTGTGTCTTTTTTGCCAAACAATTTCTTTCGTAACTCTTCCTTGGCTTTTTCTTCAAGTTGTTTTTTTAAATTATTCAACGAATCTTTTACGGCATTTTTTGCACTGTCAATTTTTGCCTGTGCAAAATCTTTTACCTGTTCTTTCATTTGGTCAACAAGTGTTTCGCCGCTTTGTTTTAAATCTACTTTTAGTGCAGGGTTTTTGATGGTGCCTGTCATTCCCATTTTAAAGTTAACCGTTTCACCAACTTTTAAAGGAATGCCTTTTGCATTAACGGCAGCAGCCAGGTTATTTACAAACTGGTTGCCCTCGGTACCCATCAATGCCCTGGGCAGTTTAAGATTAATAGCATAGTTTATGCCTTCATCAAAGCCTATACCCTGTAAACCGCCAATCTCCATTTCAATATCTTTTAATTTTACCGTAAATGGTTTTATCAGCATTTTTCCATTCGAAAATTCAAAAAAAGTTTTCACATCTTTCATCGAAATAGATTCCAGTTGTTTTACATGCAGGGCAGATGCAATCTTATCAAGTGGTGCAAACTTGCTCAGGAAACCTTCAATTAAAAATAAGTTACCATTTCCCGAAACAGTGTTCATATCAATGCTCATACCTTCTCCCATTTTTCCATTTGCCGTTAAAACAGAAGTAAGCTTACCTGCAAGGAATTTTCCAATGGGCATTAATTTTTGTGCCGTATTAAAAGCGTAAAAAGTTTTTTGTATATCAACTTGCTCTACATCATAACTCATAGCGATGGCAGGTTTTTTCTTATCTGCTTTAGTACTGTAAGAGCCATTTATTGTAATATTTCCATCCAACGCATTACCTTTTACATTATTTAGTTTAACCGCTTCATCAGCAACCTGTACATTGCCCGACAAGTTGTTTATTTTTAAATTATCGTATTGCAGGTTATTTATTTTGGTTGATAAGCTAACATCAAGATTGGAAGGAACTATAAAAGGTTGTGTTGAAGAACTCTTGGTTGTTGTATCAGCCGAAATGCCAATCCAGTCGTTAACGTTTACATTATCGGCATTTAAAGTAAGATTGGCGCTTAAAGGTTTACCGCTTAATAAATAACTAAGCAGGTTATTGATTTGTCCGCCACCCGTAAAATTTGATTGCTGGTATTGGCCCGCCAGGTTTGATACATCAATTTTAGTTGGCGTAAAAACTGTATTTACTGTATTTATTTTTACGCCTGTTGGGTAATCGGCCGAGTGGTAATTAAAATTATTTACCGCTACCGTACCGGCGGCATAAAAATTATTGAACTGTTTATTTTCTATTTCTTTTACATTGCCTTTAATATTTACATCGGCATTTAGCAGGCCGGCAATGCTTGTTCCCTTATCTAATTTTATAAAGCCTGCCACCTGCCCCAGGTCAAGCTTTCCTTTGGCAGCTGCATCAACAAACATATTACTCACCGGCTTTTTAACCAGCAACCTAAAGTCGAAAGGCTCTTTGTCAATAGCCAGGTGGCCGTTTGTAATATCTACTACCAGGTTATCTGTTTGCCCGTCTGCATTATCAACTACCGCATTAAAATTTATCTGTTCTACTGCTTTAGGCAAATCGGTATATTTAAAAGAGCCATCTTTTACATTCATGGCCAGGTGATAACCCGGCATGCTTGTTTGGTTATAAACACCATTTATAAAACCTTCAAAATTTGCTGTGCCATTGGCCGATACTTTATCAAATTCGGTTTTATAAATAGCAGGTATCAGTGAAAGTATTTTTTTAAAATCGGTTGATGCCGATTTAAAACTGATATCCATATTGTATCCATCAGGCAGGCTCTTGATGTTTCCGTTGCCGTTAATCAGTAAATCGTTCAGCAAGGCTTCCACTGCATTAAAGCTGTACACATTGTTTTTGTTATCCACTTTAATATCGGCAGTTACAACAGTTTTCACTTTTGCCAGGTATGGAATAAGCCCGTAAGTAAAAGTAACCGCATCGGCGCTTGTATTTGTTTTTAATGTAAAGAGGTCGGAAGTAAAATCGCCGCTGCCGCTATGATTGAGGTTTACAATTTCGGCACTCATGCCCGATTCTGCATCATTGTATCGAACATAGCCATTCTCAACCCCATATTTTTTTAGTTGCAGGTTAAAAGGCTTGGATGCCGTTGTTGATTTGGTTTCATCCGGTTTTACAATATCCCAATTGGCAAAACCTTCTTTAGTTACGATAGCATTAATACGTGGCTTTTCAAGAAAAATATTGTAGATGTTCATATTTTTTCCCCTGAAGAAACTCATAATATCAACCGTTGCATCCAGTCTTTTTGCATACAGTAAGGTATCTGCAGCAAAATAATCGGCACCGGTTACTTGTAATTCATCAAGGCCAATACTCACTTTAGGAAAATGGCGAAAAAAAGAAATATTCACTTTTTTAAAATCAACCTTTGCATTTATATTATTGTTGATTTCGGTTTTTACCATTGCCACAATCTTATCCCTGAAAAAATAAGTGGAGGCAAACAGTAACCCTATTAATACAACAAGACTAATAAGAAATATCCTGGCAAATTTTTTAAACTTTTTCATAATCTACTGCTGTTACAAAATATAAAATAGCAATGTCAGCCATAACCCAAAAGCATCGGGAACAGGCTGACATTTTTTTATAATTAAAAGATGCTTTCTGTTTATTGTTCAAAAACTATTCCAATTCAACAAAAGGTTTTGGCATGCATTCACAAAAAATCACTCCAGCCCAATCTCGTAATGCATTTCGGGTATTTCCACATCTGTAAATCCCTTTCTTAAAAGACGTTGTTTAAAATCCTGTTGCACATTGTATTCGCCATGCACCAAAAACAATCTTTTAATTTGTTTTGCATCCTGGCAGGCAAGCCATTGGCAAAGATCGTCGTAATCGCCATGGGCGCTCATGCTGCGGATAGATGCAATTTCGGCATTCACTTCATGTTCGGTTCCAAAAATACCCACTTCTTTGGCGCCTGCAAGCAGCCTGCCGCCAAGCGAATGGGGTTCGCAATATCCGCTGAATAAAATAGTGTTGCGGCTGTTTTCGATATTATTGCTGATGTGGTGCTTAACCCTGCCTGCATCGCCCATGCCGCTTGCCGATATAACTACAAAAGGCCCGTCAGTAAAATTCAGCATCTTAGATTCATCAACAGATTTGATTAGTTTAAGGCCGGCAAAATTAAATGGATCGGAATCTTTTTGCAATACTTTTTGTATGGTTTTATTGAAATATGCCGGGTAACTTTTTATTATTTCGGTTGCTTTTACACTCAGTGGACTATCAACATAATAAGTTAAATTAGGCAATCTGTTTTCAAGTTCCAGTTGGTTAAGTGCATATAATATTTCCTGTGTTCTCCCAACACTAAAAGCAGCGATGATAAGTTTTCCTTTTTTTTGTATGCAGGCTTTTTCTACCCATTCCAGTATCTGGTCGGGTGTGGTAACTGCATTATCATGCAGGCTATTGCCATACGTTGATTCCATAATTATATAATCTGCCTGAGGAAATTCGGCTGGCGACCTAAGTATTACATCCCTATACCGGCCCACATCGCCACTGAAACTGATACGGGTTACTTTACCATTCTCCTTCACTTTTAAATGAACCGATGCACTGCCAATGATATGACCTGCATCTTTATACATTACCTCCACAAACTCATCAATGGCAAACCAGTTATCGTATTCTACTTCTACAAAATGATCCATGGCAGCCATTGCATCATTTGTATCATATAGCGGTTGCAGGTATGGCAGGCCATCATGCGCCCTGCGTTTGTTCTCATATTTTACTTCATCTTCCTGTATGCCTGCCGAGTCTTCCAACATCAGTGCTGATAATGTTTTGGTGGCAGGTGTGCAAAACACTTTGCCGTTAAAACCATCTTTAACCAATTTTGGGATAAGGCCGCAATGATCGATATGTGCATGTGATAAAATGAGGTGTGTAACTTTTGTAGCATCAAAGCCAAAAGTCCTGTTCAGCATTTCGGTATCACGGCCCATGCCCTGGAACATGCCGCAATCTAAAAGATACTGGTTTCCGTTTTTTAATGTTAGCAGGTGTTTGCTGCCGGTTACTGTACGGGCTGCGCCGTGGAAAGCTATTTTCATATTGCCAGCCTCACTGATGGAGGATTCTTCATTTATTAATTTTGCGGCATAGCACAAAAACAATTGAATGAAGTTTTAAAATTTTATAAATGATTCCTATGCAAATCAAAAACCCTCTTTAATGTTTTTTAGTTTCGTTATATATCATGTTCAGGAAATTGCTGCCCAAGCCATCATCCCCATCCCAATCTCAATGGCATTTTCATCTATATTAAAGGTAGGTGTATGCACCCCGCTTGTTATACCATTTGATTTATTGCCGGCGCCCAACCTGAAAAAACAGGCAGGCAACTGGTGAGAGTAATAAGCAAAATCTTCGGCACCCATTCTTAACTCAGTTTCTTCCACATTCGGTTCTCCTAAATATTCTTGAGCTTTTTTTATGGTTTCGTTTCCGAGTTGTTCATCATTTAAAACAAAAGGATAACCTACATCAATATGTATGGTTGCTTCTGCTCCCATGGCTGCAACCAATTCAATAGTTTGCTTTTTTATAAGTTCATGTGCTTTAAAGCGCCACTCTTCGTTCATAGCCCTGAAAGTGCCCATCAGTTTCACTTCGGAAGGAATTACATTGGTGGTATTGCCACCCTTGAAGGAGGTGATTGATAACACCGATGGATTAAAAGGGCTGTTGTTCCTGCTTACAATTTGTTGCAGGCTTATAATTAAATGCGATGCAATTAAAATAGTATCTGCAGTTAGCTGCGGTGCCGCAGCATGGCCGCCTTTGCTTTTTATGCTGATATAGATTTCATCGGCGCTTGCCATAACCATACCATTTCTAAAACTTACTTTGCCTACTTCAAGCCCGGGATGCACATGCAGGGCAAATATTTTTTGTGGCCGGGGATTTTCAAGCACTCCTTCCTTTATTAATAAACTTGCACCGCCGGGATTTTTTTCTTCGCCGGGTTGAAAAATCAGTTTCACTGTACCCTCCCACTCATCTTTTAATTGGTTTAATATTTTTGCAGCACCCAACAAACAGGTTGTATGTACATCGTGTCCACATGCATGCATTACTCCATTATTTTTTGATTTATAAGGTATATCATTTTCTTCCAGTATGGGCAAGGCATCCATATCGGCACGTAATGCCGTGGTTTTAGCTTGAGAATTTTTTCCTTTTATCAATCCTACTACGCCAGTTGTGGCTTTAATTTCAAACGGGATTCCAAATTCTGTAAGTTTTTTTTGTACAAATGCCGAGGTTTCAAATTCCTGGTAGCTTAATTCGGGATGGCTATGAAGATGCTGTCGTATTTCTATAAAGTCAGGAGCGTATTTTTTTGCCAGTTGCCTAATCGTATCTTTCATCATGAAATAAATATAAACCTAAAGTATCAAAATAAAAAAAGGTTTCTTAACAGAAACCCTATATGATTTGTTTAATATTATTTATCCAAATCTTTTAGTTTATCGGGTTTAAGTTCAATAGTATCGGGTACTACATAAACACCACCGGTAACAACACCGTCTCTTTCAATTTGCTTTTTAGCCTTTTCTGCATCTGCCTTGTCTTCAAAATCGCCAAACTTCATTTTAATAAAAGGACTTTGCCAGGTCATAAAAACATTTTCGCCGGGGAAAGTTTGTAACAGGTATGTTCTTACCCTCATGGCGTATGCCCTGTCGCTGCTTTTTAATACAAACAAACGGTAACCTTTAACAAACCTTTTGGCCCGGTTGTTCAAATCAAGTTCGGCCTTGGCCAATAAATCAATACGGGGATCTTTAGTAATAGTAACTTTAGCTATAGAGGTTTTTGTGGTATCGGGTTGAGGTGTTTTTTGTGCCATTATAACAGCCGGCCCAAAACAAATAAAAATAATTACCGCAAATTTTTTCATATACATCCTTTTTACAAAAACCGTTCCATCTATAACTTATAAAACTTATAACGTTGAAGGTAGCATAAAAATACATATCATTAAAACTACTTAAGCCTGGTTTTTATAGCTTCTATTTTATTAAAACTATAAAAATATTTAAAACCAAAAACATAATTATATAAGTGGTTGTTTTTAAGCTTAACCTTTTGTTATATTTATCTTTCAATTTTAAACACCAAAACCAACCTGCATGCAAAAACTAAAATTTTTGTTGGTGCTGTTGCTTACTGCCACCAGCATTCAAATCATCAAAGCACAGGCTACTTTCCCGGTAAATGATGTAGCCAATCCTAAAATAGCATGTTTTGCATTTACAAATGCCACAATTGTAAAAGATGCACAAACCACTTTACTAAATGCCAGTATGGTTATACGGCAGGGTAAAATAGAATCTGTTGGTAATAACATTTCCATTCCAAAAGATGCAGTAGTTATTGGTTGCAGGGGAAAATATATTTATCCTGCATTTATTGATATTTACAGCAACTATGGCATTGCAACACCCGAAAGGCAAACCGGAGGTGCTGGTTTTTTTCGTACGCAACAAATTACTTCCAATACAAAAGGTGCTTATGGATGGAACCAGGCTATAAAAAGTGAAATTGATGCGTATAAAATTTTCAGCGCCGATGCTGCAAAAGCAAAAACTTTACGAGATATAGGTTTTGGGGCTGTACTCACTCATCAAAAAGATGGTATTGCAAGAGGTACAGGTACTTTTGTTACGTTGGCCAGCCAGCCCGATAATTTTGTGCTGATAAAAGAAAAAGCTTCTGCCAACTATTCTTTTAGCAGGGGCACATCCGGCCAAAGTTACCCAAGCTCTATGATGGGTATGATTGCCCTACTTAGGCAAACATATTTAGATGCACAATGGTATAAGAACAACCCTTCTAACGAAGGTGAAAATATTACTTTAAAAAGCTGGAATGAAAATCAAAACCTGCCACAAATTTTTGAAGCCAATGATAAATGGAACGACCTGCGTGCCGATAAAATTGGTGATGAATTTGGCGTACAATATATTATTAAAGGCGGCGGCAACGAGTACCAGCGCATTAAAGAAATGAGCGAAACAAAAGCATCATTTATATTACCTCTTAATTTTCCGGCAGCCATGGATGTGGATGATCCAAACGATTTAAGATTTGTTGGGTTAGATGATTTAAAACATTGGGAACTGGCGCCAGGCAATGCAGCTGCTTTTGAAAAAGCCGGAATCAATTTTTGTTTAACCACTGCCGACCTTTCTAATCCATCAGAATTTATGGCAAACCTGCGAAAGGCTATTGAATATGGATTAACAGAAAATAAAGCCCTGGATGCTTTAACAAAAACACCGGCAAGCTTATTAGGCTTGTATGATAAGATTGGCAGCATTGAAGCAGGTAAAATAGCCAACTTCTTAATTACATCGGGGCCGGTTTTTGCAGAAAAAACCGTACTGCTTCAAAACTGGACGCAGGGCATTAAAAACGCAGTGAAAGATGAAAACTGGTATGATGTAAAAGGCGTTTATAATTTTATTGCCAACACAAATACAGGTGCAAAGGCGTATCAATTAAATTTAAAAGATGGCGGCGTAGCACAATTTATTAATAAAGATACTTTAACAGGAAAATACAGTTACGACGGACATTTGGTAAAATTAAATTATACCGAAGGCCGTGGAAGAAATGCCACAGAAACCATTTTAAGTGGTGCAGTAACTGGCAATACCTGGAATGGTACCGGCAAAGATGCAATGGGAAATTCATTTACCTGGACAGCAAGTTTTGACAAAGCTGCAGCAGAAAAATCTGATAGCGCTAAAACACAAAAACCTCTTGCTTTAGGTAAAGTAACTTATCCATTTTTAAGTTATGGTTGGGAAGAAATGCCTAAACAACAAAACCTGCTTATTAAAAATGCAACCGTATGGACCAGTGAAAAAGAAGGCAATTTGCAAAACACCGATATATTGGTTAAGAATGGGAAGATAGCAGCTATTGGTAAAAACCTTTCGGATGCAACTGCAAGAATAATCGATGCAAGCGGTAAAAATGTTACGCCGGGTATTATTGATGAACACTCACATATTGCGGCAGCATCTATCAACGAAGGCGGGCAAAGTGTTACTTCCGAAGTTAGGATTG
Organism: Ferruginibacter sp.; assembly: GCA_019638575.1. GTDB lineage: Bacteria > Bacteroidota > Bacteroidia > Chitinophagales > Chitinophagaceae > Ferruginibacter. Next base: position 28,933 of record JAHBTN010000001.1, read on the forward strand.
GCGATAACCTTAACCCCGACGATATTAATATTTACCGGCAGTTAAGCGGTGGTGTTACCACATCGCATATATTGCATGGCTCGGCAAACACTATTGGCGGGCAAACACAATTAATTAAACTGCGCTGGGGCGCTAACGACCAGCAGCTAAAATTTGCCGGTGCCGATCCATTTATAAAATTTGCTCTTGGCGAAAATGTAAAAAGAAGCACCAGTTCACAAGGCAATAACCGTTTCCCGGATACCCGTATGGGTGTAGAACAGGTGTTGGTAGATGCTTTTACAAGAGCAAGCGATTACCAGGCAGCATTAAAATCGGCCGTAAATAAATCAACCGTAAGAAGAGATTTAGAACTTGATGCCTTGGTAGAAATTATGAACAAAAAACGATTCATCACCTGTCACTCGTATGTACAAAGCGAAATAAACTCCTTAATAAAAGTTGCCGACAGGTTTGGATTTACTGTAAACACCTTCACACATGTTTTAGAAGGATATAAAATTGCTGATAAGTTAAAAGCACATGGTTCCAACACATCAACCTTTAGCGACTGGTGGAATTATAAGATGGAAGTGATGGATGCCATTCCATACAATGCATATATCATGCACCAGGTTGGTTTAAATGTAGCTATCAACTCGGATGATGCTGAAATGGCAAGGCGATTAAACCAGGAAGCTGCAAAAAGTGTAAAGTATGGTGGCATGAGCGAAATTGATGCATTGGATATGGTAACCATTAACCCTGCAAAAATGCTACACATAGATAAACAAACCGGAAGCATAAAAGTTGGTAAAGATGCCGACCTGGTAATATGGAGCGACAATCCTTTATCTATTTATGCAAAAGCCGAAAAAACAATTGTAGATGGCATAATTTATTTTGACAGGGACCGGGATGCTGCCATGCGTAAACAAAACCAGGCAGAAAAAGCAAGATTGATAGCAAAAATTGCAGCCCTCAAAAAAACAGCAGGCCCCGGCGGCAGTGGCGGAAATTTTCGTAGTGCAAGACCACGATTTGAAGTAATAAATACCTGCGAAGACCATTACCACAGCCATGGTTTATTAGCTATTGATAGTGAAGATGTGGACAACCAATAATTAAACTGAAAAAACAATTGAAATGAAAAAAATATTTTTATACATCTGCGTATGCATTGCCACTACAAATGTTTTAGCACAAGAGACCATCTCTCCGGCCGCAGCGCAAAAAGAAACCATCGCATTAACCAATGCCACTATTCATGTAGGCAATGGGCAGGTAATTAATAACGGCACCGTAATTTTTAATAATGGAAAAATTACAGAAGTGGGTACTACTGCAACAGTTACCGGTGCAAGAGTAATTGATTGCAAAGGCAAACATATTTACCCGGGCTTAATCTTATCCTCATCACAATTAGGCTTAATTGAGATAAATAACATTAGAGCCACCATTGATGCCACTGAAATTGGTGAAATGAACCCAAGCATCCGATCATTGGTTGCATACAATACCGATTCAAAAGTGATAAACACTTTACGAACCAATGGAATTTTACTGGCCAATATTGTTCCATCAGGCGGTATCATTTCAGGTTCATCATCTGTAGTACAACTGGATGCATGGAACTGGGAAGATGCAGCATATAAAACAGATGGTGGAATTCATTTTCACATGCCATCATTATTAAACCGAGGCAGAAGAAGGTTCTTTGGCGCCCAGGCATCAAATGCCGACCCGGTAAAAGAAGGGCTTAGCAGGATTGAAGAAGTGAAAACATTTTTCAGGGAGGCAAAAGCTTACCTGGGCCAGGCAAAACACGAAAATACCAATTTGAAATTTGAAGCTGTGAAAGGTTTGTTTGATAAGAGACAAAAACTTTTTATCCATTGCAATATTGTAAAAGAAATGTTACTGGCTGTTGACTTTGCCAAAGAGTTTGGTTTTGATGTAGTGTTGGTAGGCGCTATTGATAGTTGGCAAATTGCAGATATTTTAAAGAAAAACAACATTGCAGTTATTTTAAATCAGCTACATGATTTGCCTGCAATGATCGATGATGATGTTGACCAGCCTTTTAAAACGCCGGCCATGTTGCAAAAAGCCGGGGTGCTATTTTGTATAAATGATAATGATGGCAATAGCCGTTACCGTAACCTGGCGTTTAATGCAGGCACAGCATCGGCATACGGGCTAAGCAAAGAAGAAGCACTAAGCGCTATCACTCTTAATGCCGCAGCCATATTGGGTATTGCCGATAAAACCGGCAGTATTGAAACCGGGAAAGATGCCAACATTGTAGTAAGTGAAGGTGATATTTTAGATATGCGAACAAATATCATTGTCCATGCATTTATACAAGGCCGCCAAATTGTTTTAAATAATAAACAAATGCAACTGGCCGAAAAATATGAAAAAAAGTATGGAATAAAATAAATGAATATTTATAAAAGTAAAAACGCTTCTGCAAATCAGAAGCGTTTTTTTTGCTTTGATTCATGACTCACGAACCAAACCATAGCACATGAACTAAAGTTAACAAGAAAACAATAATGTACTTGTTCCTTTTCCTTCACCCACTTTACGGCTTTGCGTGAAAAATAAAAATGTATTTTCGTTTCGTGTGCCACTAACCGAGGCGGCGGAAACACCAATCTTCAAAACTTTTTACTAAACGCTTTTAGCGGTATCTTTATCTCTTTAATAAATAATTATGCAACGAATAGCAGAATCAGAATTAATTATTAATAAACGTGGTGCCATTTATCACTTAGATGTTAGGCCCGATGAATTGGCCGACACCATCATTGTTGTGGGCGACCCAGGCCGGGTAGAAAAAGTAAGTAAACATTTTGATAAGATTGAACATCGCCTAACACATCGTGAATTTAATACGCATACCGGTTATATTGGCAACAAACGCCTATCCGTTATTTCTACTGGCATTGGACCCGATAATATTGATATTGTTTTTAACGAATTAGATGCATTGGCTAATATCGATTTTAAAACAAGGCAGATAAAAGATACACTCACTAAACTAAACATTGTTCGTTTTGGCACTTCGGGTTCTTTGCAAGGCGATATTGCGGTGGATAGTTTTGTTGCTTCATCGCATGGGCTTGGGTTGGATAACCTGCTTAATTTTTATAGTTATCAAAAAACGGCTGAAGATAAAGCCATGGCTGATGCCTTTGTGGATCAAACAGGTTTGGATACCAACATTACCCGTCCTTATGCATTCAGTGGCAGCCAGGTGTTGTTAAAAAAATTCAGCAATGGTTATCATCATGGCATTACAGTAACTTGTCCCGGTTTTTTTGGTCCGCAGGGAAGGGTTTTAAGATTGGGGCTAAGCAGCCCCGGCCTTGTTGATAAACTTACGCAGTTCAGTTTTAATAATCACCGAATAACTAACTTTGAAATGGAAACTTCGGCTATATTTGGATTAGGTAAACTGATGGGACATGAATGTATGAGCATTAATGTCATCATTGCCAACCGGGTGGCAAAAACTTTTTCAAATGACAGCGAAGCCGCAGTTGAAAAAATGATTGAAAAATCATTAGAAGCATTAACTGCTTAAAGTATTAAATGACTTAAACAATTTTTGATGATTGCAACAAAAATAATTCCCAATTTCTCCTCTCCTGCCCATGTTGACCAGGTTGGTATTGAAGAGCGGGCATCAAGGTTTACAAAACGCAGTATAAAAAACGAAAGCAAAGTAAATGGCTTAAAGCTTGCCCTCAACATGATTGACCTTACCACGCTTGAAGGAAAAGACACACAGGGTAAAGTGAAACAACTTTGTTATAAAGCACAGCACCTGCATGATGTATATCCCGGCCTGCCTACGGTGGCCGCTGTTTGTGTTTACCCTTCGATGGTGAAAACGGCTAAAACAGCTTTGGGAAATTCGGGTATTAAAGTGGCATCGGTAGCTACTGCTTTCCCAAGCGGGCAGGCGCCACGTGATGTAAAAATTCGTGACACAAAATATGCTGTGCAGAATGGCGCCGATGAAGTGGATATGGTGATATCGAGAGGTAAATTTTTAGAAGGTGAATACAATTTTGTATTTGATGAAATTGCTGCCATAAAAGAAGCCTGTGGTAATGCAAGACTTAAAGTGATTTTAGAAACCGGTGAATTGGTTACCTACGACAAGGTTCGCAAAGCAAGCGATATTGCCATGTATGCCGGTGCCGATTTTATTAAAACTTCTACCGGTAAAATTTCTCCTGCTGCTACCATGCCGGTTACATTGGTGATGTTGGAAGCTATTCGTGATTTTTATTACAAGACAGGAAAAAAGATTGCCATGAAACCTGCCGGAGGAATTTCAAAAGCAAAACTGGCATTGCATTATTTAGTGATGCTGAACGAAGTGCTTGGCGAAGACTGGATGAACAACGAATGGTTTAGGTTTGGCGCAAGCAGCCTGGCCAACGATATATTGATGCAGTTGATGAAACAGAAGACAGGAGTTTACCAGAGTGCAAATTATTTTTCGATAGACTAGCACGTTAAAAGGTTTAAGGGTTTAAATCGTTTAAAACGTTTTAACCAACCCTTCAACCATTAAACGTATTAAACCTTTAAACGTTAGAAATGGCAACAAAAAAAAGTAATACAATTAAATTAAAGTTTGATTCTGCAAGAAACCTTGCTCCTGCACCGGAAAGCAAGAGTGCTGCCAAAATAGATCCCCAGTATGAACTGTTCATCAATGGCAAATTTGAAAAGCCATCAGGCAAAAAATATTTTGCCAGCATTAACCCTGCAACCGAAGAAAAGTTATCGATGATAGCCGAAGCCAATGATGCAGATGTAAACAAAGCAGTAAAAGCTGCAAGAGCTGCTTATGAAAATGTTTGGAAAAAAATGCCGGGTGCAGAAAGAGCTAAATATATCTACCGCATTGCAAGGATGATACAGGAAAGAGCAAGAGAGTTTGCCATTATTGAAACGCTGGATGGCGGCAAACCTATTCGTGAAAGCCGTGACTTTGATGTACCTACTGCTGCTAATCATTTTTTTTATTATGCCGGCTGGGCCGATAAATTAGAATATGCATTCCCAAACCGCCATACATCGCCACTTGGTGTGGCAGGGCAAATTATTCCATGGAATTTTCCATTGCTGATGGCTGCCTGGAAAATAGCGCCGGCACTGGCTTGCGGTAACACTGTTGTGATAAAACCGGCAGAGAACACTTCGTTAACCGCATTAAAACTTGCTGAAATAATACAGGAAGCTGATTTACCTGCAGGCGTTGTAAATATTATTACAGGCGCAGGTGCAACTGGCGCTGCTATTGTTAACCATCCCGATGTAAATAAAATTGCATTTACCGGCAGTACCGAAGTAGGAAAAATTATACAGCGTGCCATTGCCGGTACTAATAAAAAAGCAACGCTTGAACTGGGTGGTAAAGCTGCCAATATTATTTTTGATGATGCACCGATCGACCAGGCAGTGGAAGGTGTTATCAACGGTATCTTTTTTAACCAGGGGCATGTATGCTGTGCCGGTAGCCGCCTGTACGTACAGGAATCGGTTTTTAAAGAAGTGGTACGTAAATTAAAAGACAGATTAGAATCGCTTATTGTTGGCGACCCGATGGATAAGAATACAGATATAGGTGCTATCAATTCAAAAGAACAATTAAACATCATCAATAATTATATAAAAATTGGCCAGCAGGAAGGAGCAGAGATGTATCAAAGCTCTGCCAGTTTACCTAAGAGAGGTTTTTATTGCAGGCCAACCATCTTTACCAATGTGGCACAAAGCAACCGCATTGCACAGGAAGAAATTTTTGGGCCGGTACTTGCCATTCAAAGTTTTCGTACCGATGATGAAGTGATAGAAAAAGCCAACAACACACCTTATGGGCTTAGTGCCGGTGTGTGGACGGATAAGGGATCCAAGATTTTTAACATGACAACAAAATTAAGAGCAGGCGTAGTGTGGGCAAATACATTCAATAAGTTTGACCCTACTTCTCCTTTTGGCGGATACAAAGAAAGCGGCTATGGCAGGGAAGGTGGTGTACATGGATTAGCGGCGTATGTTAATATCGTTTAAAGGTTTAATCGTTTAAAGGTTTTTGGCATACCGCATTTTACCGGACTATCAATCACTTTTAACAACTAAAACAATTTAAACGCTAAACAATGGCTACAATAAAAAGATTTGAAGACCTTGATGCCTGGAAAATAAGTCGGGAGTTGTGTAGTAAGATTGGAGAAATAATTGACAAAGAATTATTTAAAAAAAATTATAGGCTGATAGGACAAATAGAAGGCTCTTCAGGTTCAATTATGGACAATATAGCTGAAGGATTTGAAAGAGGCACAAGAGCTGAATTCATCCAGTTTTTAGGTTATTCAAAAGGATCATGCGGAGAATTCAGATCTCAATTATACAGGGCATTAGATAGAAGATATATCACAGTGTTAGAATTTGAAGAACTATTTATATTATCAGTTAGAGTAAGTGCTATGATTCAAAAATTTATTGAGTATTTACAAAAAACAGAAGTTAAGGGAATACGAAGGAAATGACTTTTAAACGATTAAACCTTTAAACGTTTTAAACAAAATAAGAAATGGCTACAACAGAAAAAAGAATTGAAGTACTAAAAACTTACAAAATATACGTCGGCGGGCAGTTTCCAAGAACTGAATCGGGAAGGTATTACCTGGCTACCAACAGTAAAAAAGAAAAGCTGGCCAATATATGCCTCAGTTCAAGAAAAGATTTTAGAGATGCTGTAAGCGCTGCCCGTGGCGCTTTTGGCGGATGGAGCGGAAGGGCTGCATTTAACCGTGGACAAATTTTATATCGCATAGCCGAAATGCTGGAAGGCCGTAAAGCGCAGTTTGTAGATGAACTGATGAAACAGGATGCTGATAAAGCACAGGCAGAAAAAGAAGTAAACCTATGTATTGACCGATTGATTTATTACAGCGGCTGGTGCGATAAATTTCAGCAACTCTTCAGTACGGTTAACCCGGTGGCTTCATCACATTTTAATTTCTCTAACCCCGAACCCACCGGTGTTGTTGCTGCCATAGCACCGCAGGAAAATTCTTTGCTTGGATTAGTTTCTTTAATTGCACCCATCATTGCCGGCGGTAATACCTGTGTGGTGCTGGCATCAAATACAAAACCATTGTGTGCTGTTACCTTTTCCGAAGTGCTTAACAGTTCTGATTTGCCGGGCGGCGTGGTAAACATCCTAACCGGAAAAGTTGCAGAGCTTGCCCCCTTCTTTGCCGACCACATGGATGTGAACGCAACAGTTTATTGCGAAGCCGATGCTGCTACACAAAATATGATAAAAGAAAAATCGGCATTAAATGTAAAAAGAGTTTTTCTGTACGATAAAGTAAAATGGAATGATGCAACAGCACAGTCGCCTTATTTTATTATGGACCTGCAGGAAATAAAAACCACCTGGCACCCAATTGAAAATATTGGTGGGGCAAAGGCGGGGTATTGATTCAATTAAACTTTTTTAATAAAAAAACCGGTTCATTTTAAAACCGGTTTTTTCTTTTTACGCTTCCTTACCATGGCAATGCTTGTATTTTTTGCCACTGCCGCAGGGGTATTTTATTCAGATATATTGTGCTACCCCCGTTTCAATTATTGCAATACGATAATAGACATATATTAGTTAAATAAAAAATGCTTTTATGGCAAAAGCCAATAAATCCCTGAGGGTTTTTGAGGAGAAAATCATCAATAAAATTTACCTGATTAGGGGAAAGAAAGTAATGCTTGATTTTGAACTGGCAGAAATGTATGCCGTGGAAACAAAACAGTTAAAACGACAGGTAAAACGAAATATAGAATGATTTCCCTATGATTTTATGTTTGAATTGAACGATAAAGAATTTAAAGATTTGAGGAGCCAGTTTGGCACCTCAAGTTGGGGTGGAACAAGGTATAGTCCAATGACTTTTACTGAACAGGGTGTTGCGATGCTGTCAAGTGTATTGAATAGTTCTACAGCTATCAAGGTGAATATACAGATCATCAGGGTGTTCACCAAGATCAAAGAAATGTTATTGACAAATAAAGATATTCTTCTGAAACTGGAGCTACTTGAAAACAAAGTAGCGGGACATGATCAAAACATACAAATGATCTTTGAAGCACTAAAACAATTACTAAATCCTCCACAAGAACCAAGAAAAAGAATTGGATTTAAGCCTGACAACTAAGTTGAGGAACCAAATTGACACCTCAAATTGCAAAGCAAAATAATTAAAGTTAAATTCTAAAAAATCAGTTGCCCCGGCCTTAAGGCCGGGGCAACTGATTAAATACATTCCTGGGCTTTAGCCCAATATCTTTTCTATCTCAAACAATTACTTACGCTTCCTTACCGTGGCAATGCTTGTATTTTTTACCACTGCCGCAGGGGCAGGGGTCATTTCTTCCGGGCGCTTTTTCAACTCTTATCGGTTCCTGCTTTACATGTTCCGATGGATCGATATAATCATTTTCGGCACTCATCATTTCGGGGCCACCGGCGCCTGCAAACTCTTCTTTGCGCTGCCGCATGCGGCTCATATCGGTTTTTCTTTCCCTTCCTTCACGTATCTGCCCGGCATTGGTTTGTTCTATGGGTATTTGTGCATGGCAAAGGAAACTTACAATATCCTTGTTCACCTGGTCATCCATCTGCTTAAAGGCATTAAAGGCTTCAATCTTATAAATCACCAACGGGTCTTTTTGTTCGTAGCCTGCAGTTTGTACGCTATGGCGTAAATCATCCATCGCACGCAAGTGTTCTTTCCAGGCATCATCAATTAATGCCAATGTGATATTGCGTTCCAATGCATCATTCAGTTCCCTTCCATCGGTGGCTAAATATTTATCAAGGTTGGCCAATGCCTGTATTGCTTTTTTACCATCGGTAAAAGGCACGGCTACATTTTCGATATGATTGCCTTGTTCTTTGCGAATGTTTTTTATAATAGGCAATGTTTGGTTAATCATTGCCTGCGTTTTTTTACGGTACTGTGTTACCGCTTCTTCATACAACCTGTCGGCAAGGCTATTGGTATCATCTTTATCCAACTCTTCGGCAGTAATGGATGTTTCAATTCCATAATTTACAATTGTAGATAGTTTAAACCCTTCGTGGTCGTTTAATTCCTTGAAAGAATTAATCAGCCCAACAGCAACAGAATAAAATGAATTATCAAGGTCAAGCGCAAGCCTTTCGCCAAACAATGCATGGTTACGTTTTTTATACACCACGTTACGTTGTTTGTTCATCACATCATCATACTCAAGCAATCTTTTGCGGATACCAAAGTTGTTTTCTTCCACTTTTTTCTGTGCACGCTCAATAGATTTTGTAATCATGCTGTGCTGTATCACTTCGCCTTCTTTATATCCCATACGATCCATGAGGCCGGCAATACGCTCGCTGCCAAACATACGCATCAGGTCATCTTCTAACGATACAAAAAAGTTTGAGCTACCGGGGTCGCCCTGCCTTCCTGCACGCCCACGCAACTGCCTGTCTACACGACGGCTTTCGTGCCGCTCGGTACCCAATATAGCCAAGCCACCGGCTTCTTTAACACCCGGCCCTAATTTAATATCGGTACCACGGCCGGCCATGTTGGTAGCAATGGTAACAGCCCCTGCCAAACCTGCTTCGGCTACCACCTGTGCTTCTTTTCCGTGTTGCTTTGCGTTTAGTACATTGTGCGGAATATTTTTTTGCTTAAGCATTCTCGATAATAATTCACTTACCTCTACATTGGTGGTACCCACCAGGCAAGGCCTTCCTATGCTTCGTAACTTTTCAATTTCATCAATAACGGCTTTATATTTTTCACGCTTGGTTTTATACACAAAATCCTGTTCATCTTTTCTTATCACAGGCACATTGGTTGGTATGTTTACCACATCTAATTTATAAATACTCCAAAACTCGCCTGCTTCTGTTTCGGCAGTACCCGTCATACCGGCCAGTTTATGGTACATGCGGAAATAATTCTGCAAGGTAACAGTGGCATAAGTTTGTGTTGATGCTTCAATCTTTACATTTTCTTTTGCTTCAATAGCCTGGTGCAAACCATCCGAGTAACGGCGGCCTTCCATGATACGGCCTGTTTGTTCATCCACAATTTTTACAGCGCCATCAATCACCACATACTCCACATCTTTATCAAATAAAGTGTATGCTTTTAATAATTGCTGCACCGTATGAATACGATCGGCCTTCACTGCATAATCATTCAGCAGGGTTTCTTTTTGAAGCAGCTTTTCATCGGCGCCGATGTTGCTTTTTTCAATTTCAGCAAGGCGTGTGGCAATATCCGGTAAAATAAAAAATTCGGGGTCTTCGCCACTGCGTGTGATTAATTGTATACCAAGGTCGGTAAGGTCTACCTGGTTATTTTTTTCATCAATATTAAAATATAACTCTGCATCTACTTTGTGCATTTCTTTTTGCTGATCGGCCAGGTAATAGTTTTCGGCCTTTTGCATTTTTACCCTAATGCCCGGTTCACTTAAGTATTTAATTAAGGCGTTGTTTTTGGGTAAACCACGGTGGGCTCTAAACAAAGCCAGTCCCCCGTCTTTTGGGTCATCATTGCCTTCGGCAATTTTTTTCTTAGCTTCAATTAAAAACTGGTGGGTTGCTTTTCGTTGTGCATCTACCAGTTTTTCAATCCTGGGTTTCAGGTCAAAAAACTGCTGTGTGTTATCGCTATGCCCTACCGGCCCGCTAATGATAAGCGGTGTACGGGCATCATCTATCAAAACACTATCTACCTCATCCACCATGGCAAAATGGTGTTTACGCTGCACCATTTCGTTGGGCGTATGTACCATGTTATCACGCAGGTAATCAAAACCAAACTCGTTGTTGGTGCCATAAATAATATCTGCATTGTAGGCATTGCGGCGGGCATCGCTGTTGGGTTCGTGCTTATCTATACAATCAACCCTTAATCCTAAAAATTCAAAGATGGGGCCGTTCCACTCTCCATCACGCTTAGCCAGGTAATCATTTACCGTAACCACGTGAACACCTTCGCCAGATAAAGCATTTAAATAAGCAGGCAGTGTACTTACCAGGGTTTTACCTTCACCGGTTGCCATTTCGGCAATCTTGCCTTCGTGTAAAACCATACCTCCAATCAACTGCACATCATAATGTACCATGTTCCATGTTACTGTTGTACCACCTGCCATCCAGCTATTTTTATAAATAGCTTTATCGCCATCAATTGTAATATTATTTTTTTTGGTAGCCAGTATCCTGTCAAATTCAGTTGCCGTACATTCAATAGTTGCATTTTGTGTAAACCTGCGGCTTGTTTCTTTTATTACGGCAAATGCCTCGGGTAGTAATTCCTTAAGCACCACTTCAAGCTGCTTATCTTTTTCTGTTTTTAAATCATCTATCTCCCTGTAATAAACATCACGGCCATTGATATCAGTTATGGGCAACTCCTCTGCTGCTTTCTTTTTTTCTTCTATTGATGTATTGATGGTATTGAGGTGTGCAGCGATACGCTCTTTAAACACTGTAGTTTTATTCCTTAACTCATCATTTGAAAGTGATTGGTATTGAACAAAATATTGATTGATTTGCTCAATAACAGGTTTAATTTTTTTTACGTCCTTTTCGCTCTTGCTACCGCCAAAAAGTTTTGATATTACTCCAATCATAAATACTGTATTGTTGGGTATGCTGTATAATTAATTTTTAAAATACTAATATATATTGTCAAATTTGGTGCTGAAAAACCTTTAAAGCCATATTGACAGTATTTTGCCTCTTTAATTAAAGGGCAACAAAGGTAAGCATTGTTTGGGGTTGAACCGTAAATGGTTAATACAGATTTGAATGCCGGAACAGATTTTAAAAACAATCTACCAATAAATTTGTTACGTAATTTTTAAAAAGAAATATATGAAAAAGATTTGCCTGTTATATTGCCTGCTGGCATTTACAAATTTTGCATTTGCCCAAAACATTGATTTAACAAAATTTGAAAAAGAGCGAAACCGGATACAAAAAAATTCGATGATTGCACTGGCAGGCTGGTCGGTGGCAAATATTGTAGTTAGCGGAATTGCCACCGATACCCGTAATATAGAGATGCGTAATTTTCACCAGATGAATGTGATGTGGGGTGCCGTAAACCTGGCTATTGCCGGACTGGGCTATTGGGGTGCAGCAAAAGAAAAAATTAATAACCCCGTTTTAGCCGATGTACTAAAACACCAAAACAGGGTGCAAAAAACTTACCTTATAAATGCCGGGCTTGATGTGGTTTATATAGCTGCAGGTTTAATAATGAACAAAACAAGCGATAACCAAAAAAAGCCCGAAAAATTTAAGGGTTATGGTAATTCTATTATGCTACAGGGCGGATTTTTATTAATTTTTGATGCTATTAATTATGCCATTCATAAAAAACATGGAAAAAATGAACGCCCAGGATTTTTTTGAATCCAGGTTTCTCCTATCACATCTAACTAATAAAATGATATGAAATGAATTTTAATTTAAAGAATTATCTTCTTTTTGATTTACTTAACTCCTTTTTTAATCTAGAATTTTCTGATTTTAGGTTAGTAATCAGTTCATTTAATGCGTTCCTCTCTCTTTCATGACCCTGAATTATTAGTTTTTCAATATTAAAATACCCATTAGAGGAGTCATTAAATGTATTGTGAATAATATTATCTGGGTCAAAAACATTAAGAAATTCAACAGTAACACCTAAAACGGAAGCAATTAATTCAACCGTTTTTTCAGGAATTGTTTTTTGTTTATTTTCCAAATAGCTGTATTGTTCCTGAGATATGTCAAGTTTCTTTGCCATATAATCCTGGCTATAACCTCTTATTTCACGTATTTTTTGAATACGTTTTCCAATTGTTTCCATTCTTTTTTTGGTTAAGTAAATTAATAAAGTATTTAAGCAATTTGGTAGTTTATTTAACAAATTCTCTACAATATTATGATAAAATTTTGATATTTGATTTATACCGGTATAAAATGGATAATTCCTTTCTCCAACTAAAGTAAGGGTCAATTTTAAATAACATTCCAAAAAATTATTTTATGTTAAAAAAAAATTTGCTTTCATCCCTTTTGGGAATAGTAATGTTAAGTCTAAATGCATTCGCAACACCTTCCTCATTTAGTTCATTTAATGTAATAATCAATAATGCGAAAAAGACTATTAGTAATAAAAATGATATTCGTTCTGATAAAGATTGGATATTCATAATTGAAAATAGCAGAATTTTTACAGAAAAATTAATTGCTAATGGTGTTGATATGAAAAATACCGAATTACTAAAAAGTAGCGATTTATATCTTAAATTAGGATATTCTAAAGAAAATTTTGATGCTCTTAATAAACAAATAAAAACGGCAGCAAAACGACTAATAGAAAAATACAATCTTCAACAGTACAGCAGTTGTAAAGATTGTGCTACTCATTTTGAAGAAAAAGTTAAGAAATTAGAGAATGCAACCACCTATTTTAAAGAAAATGCCGGAAGTTTAAATAATTTTTATTCCTCTCTTGTAACAAACAGTACATTTTCAGAACCTGAAGAAAATGGGCCAGGTTGTGGTTTAGCATTTTATGCCTGTGCTGCAGTTTGTGCTGCTAGTATTGAGATTTTTCCAGTTTACATTGCATGTTGTGGAGTTTGTATGTGTGAATATTGCAGCACCCCTCCAGCGTGGTTAGGCTGTAATAATAATTAATTTTTTAGTATCAAAATAAATCAGGATTTTACAACAAGTTGTAAAATCCTGATATTTAATTATTTTATGAAGAAAAACAAAATAGAAATAATAATAAATTTTATAGCAATATTTTGCTTAGGGTATTTAACATGCTATACAATAGAATTTAAAAATGGAGGTCGTTATTTTCTTATCCTTTTATTTATACTTGTTCTTACAAAAATTATCCGATTTTTAAAAAATAAAAGATGAAAAAGTTATTTATTAGTATCTTTTGCATTGGTGCTTCATTTATCATTAGTGCACAACCTGCCTCATTAACTATTGAAGCTGCTTCAGAAAATGAGAACTACTTAATTAAAGATCAGGAAAAAACAGCTTTAAATTTTGCTACTTCTTTTTTTCTGAAAAATGATACTCTAATTATTAAAGATTTTCTTGCACAAACTAAATGGGCTATAAGAAAATATGATTTATTAAAATATGATACTTCATCCAAAACTGGCATTATTTTATTAGTAGTAGATAATTCAACTAAAGAAAAAGTATATAAAGGAGATATTGCTATTTATTTACAAAATGAACCTAAAATTATTACAACTCTTGAAGCCTGGGATGGAAAGTTTACAATAGAATACATATTAACAAAGCTAGTTTTAAATAATAAGAAAATCTTGTAACCAATTAATTTCTTTATTCTATATACTACTAGTATTATTCTTCAAGTTTAAAGATGGATAAGAAAAATGAATCTGTTAACCTTTACTTAAACCGTCCAGCCACTTCTAAAATGTTTAACCATTTAAATTCTCCACCCTATCTTTACACGAATAAATTCGTAGCAATGCCTTAACAATAATGAAAAAAATCACCCTTTTATTTTCACTGCTTGCAGTTGCATTTACAATACAAGCACAAGTTAAAGGTACCCTGATAGATTCAGCAACCCTTAGGCCCATTGAAAATGCCGTTATTGGTTTGGTTGTAAAATCTGCCCCGGCAGATACCAGTTACACTTTCACTAATGACAAAGGGCAGTTTAGGTTTGAGGATGTCCCAAGGTCAAATTTCTCCATCATAATACGCCATCTTGGCTATTGGCCCATTGCCAAATTTGTTGCAGTAAATAAAGCAGAGAAAACGATAGATGTGGGAAGTTTTGTTATGGCACAGGATGCCAAACTACTGGCAGAAGTAACTGTAGAAGCGCCTGCCATTGTAGTAAAAGAAGATACAATTGAATACAACGCCTCATCATTTAAAACAAAAGAAGGTGCAGTGGTAGAAGACCTTATTAAAAAAATGCCCGGTATACAGGTTGATAAAAATGGCAATGTAACAGCACAGGGTAAAGCAGTAAGCCGTGTAAAAGTAAATGGAAAAGATTTTTTTGGGGGCGATGTAAAAACAGCTACCAAAGAATTGCCTGCCAATATTGTTGATAAGATTCAGATTATAGATGATTATGGCGACCAGGCAACAGTTAGCGGCATTAAAGACGGCGACCCCGATAAAGTGATGAACATCCAAATTAAAAAAGATAAGAATAAAGGATTATTTGGAAGGGTTACCGCCGGGTATGGAACGCATGACCGATACCAGGCTTCGTTTAACGGCAATTATTTTAATAACGATATGCAAATATCTGTTCTGGGCAATAGCAATAACACCAACACATCGCTGTTTAATTTTAGTGGCGGTGGTAACCGAGGTGCAACCAGTATCATGAGGTCGGGTATGGCGGTAATGAGCAATATGGGTGGCATGGGCGCCATGAGTAATTATGATGCAAGCGCATTCAGCGGCAGCAGCAACAATGGCATATCAACCACCAATTCATTTGGCTTTAATTACCGTGACCAATGGAGCAAAAGAATAAGTGTGTATGGCAGCTATTCTTACAATCATAAAAATACCAGCCAACTGCAAACCACTTCATCGCAAAACTTTTTTGATACATCAAGCTTTGTAAATAACCAGGATATAAACAACCTTACAAAGGGCAACTCCCATCGTTTTACATTTAATATGGAATACCAGGTTGATTCATTCAATTACCTGAAGATAAGCCCCAGCATACATTTCAGCGGCAGCAATGGCAACAATTTTAATGCATTTGATTATAAAAAATTCGACAGCACCAAAACTACCGATGGAAGTAACAGGAATATAAACAGTTCGCAGGCGCCCAATTTTGCCATTAACTTATTATATAACCATAAGTTTAGGAAACGTGGCCGTAATTTTTCTGCAAGTATAAGTTTAGGTACAAGCAATAATAATTCTGACCAGGATATAACTAATTTAAGTTACCAGTATGTACCTCCGTTTGTGGGGCCACGCAATATTTTTCAATACATTGACCAGGAAAACAGTAACCATAATTATGGTGTAAGGTTCACCTACTCTGAGCCGTTGAACAAATACCAGAGTATAGATCTTACTTATTCGCACAATTTAAATTACAGCCGCAATAATCGTAACACCTACAATGTAGATTCGGCTACACAGGCAAAAACACTTAATAGCATTTTAAGCAACGATTACGAAAATGAATTTTACAATAACCGCATTGGCCTGTCGTTACGAACTACTAAAAAGAAATATAATTATACAATAGGTTTAAGTTTACAGCCTGTAAACCTACAGGGTAACTCTATTACCAAAGACAGCGCCTATAAAACAATTAAGCGGGCAAATGTTTTTCCTATTGCAAGATTTGCATACCATTTCAACCGTACAAAAACCTTTAATTTAAGTTACAACGGAAATGCCACACAGCCCAGCTTTAGCCAGTTACAGCCTGTACCCGACCAAAGCAACCAGCAAAATATCACATTAGGTAATCCTAACCTTAAGCCATCTATGAACCATAATTTGAATTTTTCTTACAACAATTTCAATATCATAAGTGGTAAGATATTATTCACTAATCTTACATTCAGCACTATAAAAAACCAGATTGTTTACAATAATATTAACCAGGGTGCAGGCCGCCAGTTAAGCATACCACAAAATGTAAACGGTTATTACAACTTACTTGGTTTTTATGTGTACTCAAGGCCATACAAAAACAGAAAATATGTGGTTTCGGTAAGAGGTTCTGCCAACTATAATCATAATATCAACCTTATTGACAGTATCAGAAATATTGGCCAAAACTGGGTTATAAGCCAGGGCTTTAATTTTGAATATAACTATAAAGAAATTTTGGAATTAGCTGCAGGTGTTACATATAGCCTTAACGATGTTCATTATAAGAATAAAACAAGCGTTGCTTTATCAACACTAAAAAACTCATCCAGCAATGCATGGACATTTAGCAGTAATATGAACCTGAACATTACCAAAACTCTTGTTTTAAAATACGATGTTGACTATACAATTAATACCGGCCTGGCCAGCAATGTGAGCAAAAACCAGGTTATTATGAATTGCTCGCTTGAACAACAATTATTTAAAAAGAAAAACGGCATACTTAAATTAGAAGCTTTTGATCTGTTTAAACAAAACAGCAATATCAACCGTTCGGTAACCGCCAATCAAATTATCGACAGTAGAACAAACCAGCTTACCAGGTATTTTATTGCCACATTTACATACAGGATACAAAGGTTTGCCGGTAAGTCAACTACCCCCGGGCCGGGTATTAATTTCAGGCAAATGAGATCTCAGCGGCCGGCATTTTAATGTGAAGAAATTGCCTTTAAAGAGCCATTTTTAACTATTGTAGATTGCCGATTTTCTTATACCTTTGCCAGCCTAAAAGCTGTCAGGCGACAGATACTGTTAATTTAACCATAGAATAATTATGAGTGGTGCTTTAAAAGAGGTTCGTAACCGCATAAAAAGCGTTCAGAGTACACAACAGATTACAAAAGCCATGAAAATGGTAAGTGCAGCAAAACTGCGCCGTGCCCAGGATGCCATTACACAAATGCGCCCTTATGCACAAAAGCTACAGGAAATGCTGAGTAATATTGTAAGCAATAGCGATGGTGATGTAAATATGGCATTGGCTGCACAGCGCCCGGTAGAAAATGTATTAATAATTGTGGTTACCAGCGACAGGGGTTTGTGTGGAGGTTACAACAGTAACCTAATTAAACTAGCCAAACAAGTTATCACCGAAAAATATCCTCAGCAATATGCAAAAGGAAAAGTACAGGTTTTACCCATTGGTAAAAAAGGATATGAAAATTTTACCAAAAACGGGTTTAAAGTAATTAACCAGTACTGGGATATTTTTAACAATTTAACTTTTGAAAAAGTACAGGCAGCTGCAAAACATGCGATGGATGCTTTTGCCAATAAAGAAATAGATGCAGTGGAACTGGTTTATAGTGAATTTAAAAATGCCGCTACCCAGCGTTTTATTGCCGAACAGTTTTTACCGGTTGCAAAAGTTAATAAAGTAGAAGGGCAAAAAAATGCAGATTTTATTTTTGAGCCGGGCAAAGATGTATTAATTGCCGAACTGATGCCTAAAATTTTAAATACTCAATTATTTAAAGCCACTTTAGATGCCAACGCCAGCGAACATGGCGCCCGTATGACAGCCATGGATAAAGCAAGCGATAATGCAAACGAATTATTAAAGGTATTGAAGATAAGCTATAACCGTGCAAGGCAGGCAGCCATTACAACAGAGTTAACAGAGATTGTAAGCGGTGCCGCAGCATTGCAGGGATAAAATAATTTGATGATGTATAGATTTGGTGATTTGAAGAAATAGATCACTTAATTAACCAATCATCAAATTTTCAAATTATCAAACCAAACATGGAACTTTCAGAAATCATTCCACATATTGAAGCATTAATATTTGCCAGCGATAAACCACTCAGCAATGATGATATTCTTGAGCTTATCAACAATGCACTTGCTTTTATTGAAGACCGTGCCACAAAAGAACAAGTTGATGCTGCTATTGAGGGCATCAGTGAAAAATACAATGCTGAGTTTTATGCTTTTGAATTAAAACAAATTGGAGGCGGCTGGCAGTTTCTCACCAAAAAAGAATACCATAAAACCGTAGCACAACTCAATGGCGATAAATTTTTAAAACGCCTTTCCACCGCTGCGCTCGAAACACTTGCTATCATTGCTTATAAGCAACCCATCACCAAGAGCGAGATTGAAGCCATACGTGGTGTTAATTGTGATTATGCTGTGCAAAAACTTTTAGAAAAAGACCTGGTCATCATCTCGGGCCGTAATGAAGAGGCTGTGGGTAAGCCATTGATTTATGCCACATCAAAATCATTTATGGATTATTTTGGCATCAACAGCGCCGACGACCTGCCAAAAATTTCGGAAGTGATGATGGAAGAACTGGTAAAAGCCACTAATGTACAGGAAGCTGAAAAAAATATGGAAGCAAACGGTGATAATGATGATACAAATTCTCCAGGTAATACAGCTAATGAAAGCGATACATTTTTATCGGTTACAGAAAATGGTAACATTATTGAAGAAGTAAAAGACGAAAATAATACCGACGAAAAAAATCAATCATAACATTTACCGGCATTAAATATTTACAAGGCATGATTTTTTTCATGCCTTTTATTTTTACATTAACTTTAGCTAATGGCAATACAGGTAAAATCATATCAGTTGATAATAATATTTTTTGCAAGTCTTTTATTTTTTTCATGCACTGCTGCCAAAAAGAACAACTCGATGAACAACGAAATAAAAAATACTCCTTTAAAAGGTTGGGGTTATTTTGATAAGCAGGGCCACCGTGGCTGCCGTGGCTTAATGCCCGAGAATACTATACCGGCCATGATGAATGCATTAAGTTTAGGTGTTACTACATTAGAAATGGATGTTTGCATCAGTAAAGACAACAAGGTATTTCTTTCGCATGAACCTTTCTTTAACCACGAGATTACCACGCTGCCCGGTGGTGCATTGGTGCCGGAAAATGACGAACGGCAATTAAATATGTACACAATGGATTATGATTCCATTATTAAGTACGATGTGGGGCTTAAGCCGCACCCACGATTTCCTCACCAGCAAAAAATGAAAGCCGTTAAACCATTGCTGGCAGATGTTTTTAAAGCAGTAAAAGATTACATGATAACAGCAAAACGGCCCTACCCTTTCTTTAATATCGAAACCAAAACATTACCCGAAGGTGATAATATCTATCATCCCATGCCCGATAAATTTGTAAAACTGATGATGGATGTGATTATTGAAAACAATATGGAAGATTTTGTAACCATTCAATCTTTTGATTACAGGAGCTTGCAATACCTGCACCGGCATTATCCAAAAATAAAAACTGCATTATTAATAGAAGCAAATAATAAAAACAGTTTTCGCAAACAGTTAAAAGACCTGGGCTTTACACCAACTATTTACAGCCCCGAATCTGCGCTTGTGATTCCATCTCTTATAAAAAAATGCCACGACCTTGGCATGCAAATCATACCCTGGACGGTGAATGATAAAAAAGAAATTGAAAGATATAAAAAAATGGGAGTTGATGGTATCATCACCGATTATCCCAATTTATTTAATGAGTGATGGTTAGCCCTAACCAATCGCATGCATTTTTATACAATAATTTTTCTTTTAGCGCAGCAGAAAAACTCATTTGCTCAATTAATTTACCGGGCTGCTGTTCGCCCAATGGAAAGGGATAATCGCTGCCCAGGCAAATTTTATCTTCCCCCATCAGTTCAATAATAAAATTCAACGCCATAGAATCATGCACTAAACTGTCTATCCAAAATTTTCCAATATAGTCTCTTGGGTTTACCGGGTTATCAATGGCAACCAAATCGGGCCGTACATTAAATCCATGTTCTATCCTGCCAATTGTAATAGGAAAAGATCCTCCGCCATGTGCAAAAGCAATTTTTAGTTTTGGAAATTTTTGAAACACCCCACCAAAAATTAATGAACAAATGGCACGACTTGTTTCGCCGGGCATGCCTACCAGCCAGGGTAGCCAGTATTTTTGCATCTGTGCCTGCCCCATCATTTCCCAGGGATGTATAAACAATGCACAGTTCAGCTTTTCTGCAGCTTCGTAAAATGGAAAAAGAGATTCGTCGCTTAAATTAATACCGTTTATGTTGCTGCCAATTTCCAATCCCGGCATTTTTAATTCGGTTATGCAACGCTCCATTTCTTTAATGGCAAGGCCTATATCCTGCATAGGCACAGTGCCAATTCCAAAAAAGCGGTTGTTATTTTTTGAAACGGTATCTGCAATATGATCATTAAAAAAACGAGAAGTTTCCAAACCGTCTTTTGGTTTTGCCCAATAATTAAATAAAACCGGTATGGTTGACAGCACCTGCATCGTAACACCGGTTTGATCCATTTCTTTCATCCTAACACCAGCATCAAAACAATTATCCTCCACTTCTCTAAAAAGTTTATCGCCCTTCATCATGCAGGCCTTGCAATTACGATGTTCAAGATGTATAAATTCACCATAGCCAAATTTTTGTACCCAGTTGGGCATCTTATCGGGCATAATGTGTGTGTGAATATCAATTTTCATGTTGCTTTAAGAATCGTTTCTTGTTTCTTGTTTTGTGTTTCTGGTTACTCGTTTTTAGCGCTTTTAAAATTTAGAGTAATCATAATATAGCATGATGTTATTGTTTTAAAAACAAGAAACGAGAAACAATTATTTATCCTTTACGAACCGGCGGTGCCATTACGTTTCCACATTTGCTACAGGTACGTTTTTTTTCATCCTTATAAAAACCTTCCATAACAGGCGGCAATTGTGTTACAATATCGGTTATCACTTTATATTCTTCGTAAAGTTTGTTGCCACAGTTTTCGCAGTACCATAAAAATCCATCTTCTTCTGATTCTCTCACTTTTTCAATCACCAACCCAACCGTGCCCTCTCCTCTTTGTGGCGAGTGTGGGGTACGTGGCGGCAGCAAAAACATATCGCCTTCGTTAATAGCAATGTCCCTCGGCTGTCCATCATCAATAATCTTTAATACAATATTCCCTTCCACCTGGTAATACAATTCTTCACTTTCATTAAAGTGGTAATCTTTGCGGCTATTAGGCCCGCCCACCACCATAACAATAAAATTTTCGGCGTTCTTATAAATGCATTGGTTGCCAACCGGGGGTTTTAATAAACTACGGTTTTCGTTAATCCATTTTTGTAAATTAAAAGCTGATGCAATAGGCATGATAGTAAATTTAGGTACGTAAGTTAATTATTTTTTTTGTCCCGGCATTTTATCATTGTGCAACTTCATTGGCGTCGCACTCTTGTGCCTTATATCTTTATTCGGCTTACTTTTATAATTCATAGCACTCAATCTTAAATTCGCAACTTAGTTTTACCTTTAATCATGAACCTGTCTATCCCATATCATCTCGAAAATTTTATTGGCGGAAATTTTATCGGTCCACTCAGTGGTAATTTCATTGATAATGTAAATCCTGCCACCGGCGAAATGTATGCACAGATACCCGACAGCAATTCAAAAGATATCAACGTGGCTGTTAAAGCTGCAAAAAAAGCATTTACTGCATGGAGCGCCACCACCGTACAAGAAAGGTTTACCATATTAAATAATATTGCTGCTTTAATAGATGCCAACCTTGATGAACTGGCACTTGCCGAAACAACCGACAATGGCAAACCTTTATGGTTAAGTAAACAGGTTGATATACCGAGAGCCTCTGCCAACTTCCGTTTTTTTGCAACCGGTATCATGCATTTTGCAAATGAAAGCCATAGCATGGAAGATAAGGCTGTGAATTATACGCTTCGTCAGCCAATAGGCGTTGTAGGTTGCATCTCTCCCTGGAACCTTCCCCTGTATTTATTTACATGGAAGATTGCTCCGGCGCTTGCTGCCGGCAACTGCGTAATAGCAAAGCCTTCGGAAGTAACCCCTGTAACGGCATTTCTGCTAGGTAAAATTTGTAAAGAAGCCGGTTTGCCAGATGGTGTTTTAAATATTGTACACGGTACCGGCCAACATTGTGGCGAAGCTATTGTAAAGCATCCCGAAATAAAAGCCATCTCGTTTACCGGAAGCACAAGGGCAGGCGAACGCATAGCCTCTGTTGCAGCGCCTATGTTTAAAAAATTATCGCTGGAGCTGGGCGGTAAAAACCCCAATATCATTTTTAATGATTGCAATTGGGAAAAAATGCTCACACAAACCATCAGGTCTTCTTTTGCAAACCAGGGACAAATATGTTTATGCGGCAGCCGTGTATTAATTGAAAGAAACGCCTACGATAATTTTAAAAAACACTTTATTGATATTGTTACAAAAATGAAAGTAGGCGACCCGTTGGATGAAACATCAAAGCAAGGCGCTATTGTAAGTAAAGCACATTTTGATAAAGTGATGAACTGTATCAATATTGCTAAAGAAGAAGGTGGAAAGATTTTATGCGGCGGAAAAGCAGTTAAACCAACCGGCCGTTGTGCTAACGGTTATTTTATTGAACCTACCATTATAGAAGGGCTTGGGCAAAACTGCAAAACCAACCAGGAAGAAATTTTTGGGCCGGTAATAACCATTCAGCCATTTGATACGGTTGAAGAAGCCTTGCAATTGGCCAATAACAGTACCTATGGTTTAGCAGCAAGTGTATGGACACAGGATATCAGCAAGGCAAATTACATTGCATCAAAACTGGAGAGTGGTATTGTATGGGTAAACTGCTGGCTGGTTAGGGATTTACGTACACCATTTGGCGGTATGAAAAACAGCGGTGTTGGCAGGGAAGGAGGTTGGGATGCATTGCGTTTTTTTACGGAAGCTAAAAATATTTGTGTGCAGTTCTAAAAAATTGTGTCTGGTTTTTGATTTATCGTTGTTAGTTTCTCGTTTTATATAATTTGAGATTTATTAGTATGGCTACAGTAAAAAAATTTACAGATTTGGAAATTTGGCAGTTAGCAAATGAACTGGAGCAAAAAATATATTTCCAATTGTCATCCGGAACCTTATCTAAAGATTATTCTCTAAAAGATCAAATTAACAGGTCAGTCGGTTCAATTCCTGATAACATTGCCGAAGGCTTTGGACGAGGTGGAAGATTAGAATTTATTCAATTTCTAAGTATTGCCAGGGCTTCAGCATCAGAAGTACAATCACAGATCATCAGATGTCTAAACCGAAATCATTTTTCAAAAGAAATTTTCGAGGAGCTTAATGAACTTGTAGATAAAACCGTTAATAAGATTGGAGCATTTATTAAATATTTAAATGAATCTGAAAAAACTGGTCCTAAATTTCAGGGCAGAGTTTCCACCAACAAGAAACGAGTAACAAAAAACGAGAAACAAGAGACGATTCATACAAATGAAGCAGCAAAGCCTTTGGGCGCTTATCCTCATGCAAAAAAAGTTGGCAACCTTTTATTTCTTTCGGGCATTGGTAGCCGGAATGCAAAAGATAATTCTATCCCCGGTTTACAGTTAGATGCCGATGGAAATATCATAAAATACGATATTGAAGCCGAGTGCCATCAATGTTTTGCCAATGTAAAAGCTGTATTGGAAGCAAGCGGTAGCCATTGGAACAACATTGTTGATGTAACGGTTTTTTTAACCAATATGAAAAAAGATTTTGCTCTTTACAATAAAATTTATGGCGACTATTTTAAAGATGTACAGGCATGCAGAACCACCGTTGAAGTAAAAAGCCTTCCTACTCCTATCGCCATTGAACTAAAAGTTATTGCCACCACAGATTAATTATTTGATGATGATATTTGAGAACACCCGGGCCTTTGCCAGTCAGTTAGATGAACAGGACACTTTAAAACATTTCAGAGATAAATTTTATATACCCATCATCAATGGCTCCGAATCTATTTATTTTACCGGCAATTCACTTGGCCTGCAACCTAAAACCACGCAGGATTATGTTCTTAACGAACTGGAAGACTGGGCAAGTTTTGGTGTAGAAGGACATTTTCATGCACGCCAACCATGGTTTAGTTACCACGAAATGTTTCCTCAATTGCTTACTAAAATTGTAGGTGCATTACCGGAAGAAATTGTAGTAATGAACCAGCTTACAGTAAACTTACACCTGCTAATGGCCAGTTTTTACCAGCCAACAAAGGAAAGGTTTAAAATTATCTGCGAAGCAAAAGCTTTTCCATCTGATCAATATGCTTTTGAAAGCCAGGCTAAGTTTCATGGTCTTAATCCCGATGATGTAATTATTGAAGTGCAACCCAGGGCAGGCAAACATGTAATACTTACTGAAGATATTTTAACAACCATTAAGCAACATGCAAATGAAACAGCATTGGTAGTATTTAGTGGCGTTAATTATTATAACGGCCAGGTATTTGATATGAAAGCAATAACAGCAGCCGCACATGATGCTGGCGCTTTTTGCGGATTTGATTTAGCCCATGCTGCCGGTAACATACCATTGCAGTTACACAATTGGGATGTTGATTTTGCCTGCTGGTGCAGTTACAAATATCTTAACAGTGGCCCTGGCGGCGTTGCCGGCGCTTATATCAATCAAAAACATGCTGCTAATAAAAGTTTAAAAAGATTAGCCGGTTGGTGGGGGCATCATAAAGAATCCCGTTTTATGATGGAAAAAGGATTTAACCCCATCCCCACTGCCGAAGGCTGGCAACTAAGCAATGCACCTGTTTTAAGTATGGCCGCACACAAAGCATCACTTGATATTTTTGAAGAAGCAGGATTTGAAAACCTTGTTACTAAAGGACAGCAATTAAGCAATTATTTATTTTTTATTATCGAAGAGATAAATAAATCGGTTGAAAATAAAATTATTGAAATCATCACACCTAACAATGCAAAGGGTTGCCAGGTAAGTATGCTGATGATGGAAAAAGGTAAAGAAGTATTTGATACTTTAAAGCACAACGGTATACTGGCCGACTGGCGTGAACCAAATGTAATACGTATTGCGCCGGTACCTTTATACAATACTTTTGAAGATGTTTGGAAATTTGGCGAAATAGTAAAACTGATTGTAAAAAAACGGTGATGCAAAAAAACGAAACTGTAATAATTGGCGCCGGACTTGTTGGCTCACTGCTTTCTGTTTATTTATGCAAGCGTGGTTATAAAGTAAAAATTTATGAACGACGGCCGGATATGCGTAAAGCCGATCTTGTTGCTGGCAGGTCGATAAACCTTGCACTAAGCGACCGTGGCATTAAAGCGCTTGAGGAAGTGGGACTGATGGATGAGATTAGAAAAATATGCATTCCCATGCATGGCCGTTTTATGCATAATGCCGATGGCAGTACTGCCTATCAGCCTTACGGAAAAGAAGGACAGTACATCAATTCGGTATCCCGTGCACAGTTAAACTGTAAACTGATGGACCTTGCCGAAGAACACGGCGCCCAAATCATCTTCAACCAAAAATGCGA
Organism: Ferruginibacter sp.; assembly: GCA_019638575.1. Lineage (GTDB taxonomy): Bacteria > Bacteroidota > Bacteroidia > Chitinophagales > Chitinophagaceae > Ferruginibacter. The sequence goes on from JAHBTN010000001.1 coordinate 55,085, forward strand.
AAGCATAGATTGGAATAAAAACGAAATTTTATTACAGGATACCGGCAATCAATCTTTATCCACTGTACACTTTAACCTGTTATTTGGCAGCGATGGCGCTTATGCAGCCACAAGGCTTACGCACCAGTTGCAACACAACCGTTTTCAGTACAATCAATATTATATCGACTTTGGTTATAAAGAACTAAACATACCGCCGGGAAAAAACGGAAGTTTTTTACTCGAAAAAAATGCACTGCATATTTGGCCCCGTGGTAACTACATGATGATTGCATTGCCAAATATGAACGGAAGCTTTACCTGTACTTTGTTTTTTCCTTTTGAAGGCAATCCATCATTTGAAATGCTTGACACAAAAGAAAAAGTAACCGAATTTTTTAAACAAACATTCACCGATGCTGTTCCGCTAATGCCCACACTTGAAGAAGATTTTTTTGACAACCCTACTTCATCACTGGTAACAGTAAAATGTTATCCCTGGATAAGAGATGATAAATTTGCATTGATTGGTGATGCAGCACATGCCATGGTTCCGTTTTTTGGACAGGGTATGAACTGCGGTTTTGAAGACTGCTCGGTTTTAAACAGCCTTATTGATACCCATAACGGCAATTGGAAAAATATACTGGCCCAATACCAGGAACTACGCAAACCCGATGGCGATGCTATCTGCGATTTGGCATTGAATAATTTTGTGGAAATGAGAGATAAAGTTGCCAACCCAAAATTTTTGTTGCAGAAAAAAATTGAAGCAAACTTCAGCAATAAATATCCTGGCAAATGGATTCCTTTGTACAGCCAGGTAACTTTTAGTCCGCAGATAAGATACAGCGAAGCATTGGTTAATGGTAAAAAACAAGAAGACATCATGCAGCAGGTGATGGCTTTACCAAACATTGACAACTGCTGGCAGGATGAAGCTATTGAAAAAATGATTTTTGAAAAGATGAATGCATAACCATGTACAAATTTCCTTATTACACAGAAGAAAACCGGGAAAAAGTAATTGCTTTTATGAAAGCATATCCCTTTGCCGTAATTGTAGGTATTGGTGAACAATATCCTGCAGCATCTCATATTCCGCTTGATGTGGAAGTTCAGGAAAACGGTAAAATATTTTTAAAAGGCCACCTTATGAAAAAGACCGACCATCATATTGCATTTGAAAAAAATGAAAATGTGTTGGTTATTTTTAATGGGCCTCACACGCATGTTAGTGCAAGCTGGTACACAACCCCTGCGGTTGGCAGCACCTGGGATTATATGGTGGTGCATGCCAAAGGAAAAATAAAGTTTACCAATGAGCAGGGAACTTATGAAGCAGTAAAAGCCATCACCAATAAATATGAAGGATTTGATAAATCATCATCATTTGATAAACTGCCAAAAGAATATGTTGATAAAATGCTGAAGGCCATTGTTGGTTTTAGCATAGAAGTTGAAAGCCTCGACAACACTTTTAAACTAAGTCAAAACAGGGATGAAGAATCAAAAAGGAATATCATTGAAGCCTTGTATAAAAGAGGCGATGAAAATTCAAAAGCCATAGCAAAGGAAATTTTATCACGCTTAACTGATTAACTTTGCTGCATGACCCGTAAACAACTTATTGAACAGATACAAACAAAAAAATCTTACCTGTGTGTTGGGTTAGATACCGACATCAAAAAAATTCCTGCTCACCTGCAATCGCATCCCAATGCGGTTTTTGAATTCAATAAACAAATTATTGATGCTACGCAAGACCTGTGTGTTGCTTATAAATTAAACACAGCTTTTTACGAAGCTATGGGTGTTAAAGGATGGCAAGCCATGGAGGAAACAGTCAATTACATTCCTAAAAACCAGTTTATAATTGCCGATGCCAAGCGTGGCGATATTGGCAACACATCTACCCAATATGCTAAAGCATTTTTTGAAGCAATGGATTTTGATGCTATTACGGTGGCGCCATACATGGGCGAAGACAGTGTAAAACCATTTTTGGAATTTGAAAATAAATGGGCCATTGTTTTGGGTTTAACCAGCAATGCAGGCAGTAAAGATTTTGAACAATTGAAAGTTGTTGGTCAGGCGACCAACAACGGCGGAGAATATTTATATGAATCTGTACTAAAAAAAGTAAGCAGTTGGGGCACCGTTGAAAACCTGATGTTTGTGGTTGGTGCCACCAAGGCAACCGACCTTGAAGCAATACGTACAATTATTCCTGATCATTTTTTATTGGTGCCTGGCGTGGGTTTCCAGGGAGGAAGCCTTGCAGAAGTAAGTAAATACGGCATGAATAAAGATTGCGGCCTGTTAGTGAATGCATCAAGGGCTATTATTTATGCAAGCGAAAAAGAAGACTTTGCAAATGAAGCAAGGGCCATTGCAAAACAATATCAAACAGAAATGGCCGCTTATCTTAGTTAGTGAATTACACAGCCCTGTTTATTTTTCCTGATGTAATCACTTCTTTAATAATTCTTTCTATTTCTTCCGGCTTTCTTGTACCAATCAGCAGTAATTTTCCATCGTTAAACTGCAATTGTAAACCCCGGTTACTTGATGCAGATGTATTGATAGCCCGGCCAGTCTTTGCAGAGCCATATCTTATTCCATAACCGCCGTATTCGTGAAAAGAATTGTAATCTCTCATATAAGCATCTCTCAACTCATGCCAGGCAATAGTTGTTGCTTTAAATTGATAAGGATAAAAGCGGTAACGGATACCGGTTTCATCAATGTTTGTTTGTAACCTGATGGAAAATAAAAACAATAACAACAAAAGCATAAAAAATTCAATCAGTAATAAAACATAACCGGGAGCCGGGTTTTTGCCAAATGGTTTACCTAAAATTATTTGTTGCACAATGGCAAAAATGAATAACAGGTTAAGTGCAATTACAGCCAACCAGGCCCACCATGTTGTAAACCTTTGTTCTTCTTTAAAATGAATGGCTGCCATTTTTATATTTGTTTTAAAATAGCATTGGCTAATTTTTGTGCCCACTTAAAATATTCTTTTCCCGAAGGATGCAAACCATCCGGCGCTAAAAATATTTCTTTACTTCCATCTTCTCTTTGCGATGTTGTGATGTTGATATAATTGCACCGGTACTTTTTTGCGATTGTTTCACAGGTGTAGTTGTAAACATCAATTTCTTCAGCAATTTTTTTTCTATCTCTACCCTCTGCAAAAGGTGTAATACCCCAATCGGGAATGCTTACAACAAAAACCCTTGATGGCTTATCACCTGCAAATTGAACGGCTTTCTGTAACAATTGCTTTAATTCAATTTCAAAATCAACTACGGCACGGCCCCTGTATTGGTTGTTTACACCAATGAGCAAGGTAACAAAGTCGTAAGTATTTAAAGTGATGGTATTTTCAATAGCATGCAAAAGCTCATCGGTTGTCCAGCCGGTTTTGGCAATAATTTCTGCTGTACAAAATGCAAAACCCTTTTTACGCAACAATTGTACTGCCTGGTTGGGAAAATTTTCTGCAAAGGGAACCTGCTCGCCAATAGTGTAGCTGTCGCCTAATGCCAAATAAGAGTAGTTTGTCAATTATTAATTATTAACTACAAATGTATAGACAATAATGGTTCTTCAATATGTTAAAATATTCATACAATTTGTAAAATATTTTTGTCTTTATGTAAAATATACTTTACTTTTATAAAAAATTGAAAGATATGACACCTAAATTATTATTACCTAACAAGTATAAAAAAATTGGATGGGTTATATTGATACCATCAACAGTTCTTGGGTTGGTACTTTGTTTCCGGGACTTTGGCGCCGATTGGTTACATCTTAAAACATTAGTTTTAGCCAACGATGCAACATTTGACAAAAAAATTTATTTCACTTTTACCGATGTTAACTTTACCAATACTCTCATCGGTTCTGCATTTATCATCGGAGCATTGCTTATTAGTTTTTCAAAAGAAAAAGATGAAGACGAATACATTAGTGAACTAAGGTTATCATCGTTACTTTGGGCTGTGCTTATTAGTTACCTGTTGTTATTGATTGCTTTTTTGTTTGTGTTTGGAACTCCATTTTTAAATGTGATGGTATATAATATGTTTACTTTACTTATTATTTTCATTGCTAGGTTCAACTACCTTATGTACAAAAATTCCAAAAAACCGATAGATGAAAAATAATATAAAAGTAGAGAGGGCCATTAAGGGACTAACCCAGGAAGATCTTGCAAAAAAAGTATCGGTAAGCAGGCAAACCATCAATGCTATGGAAGCAAACAAATATGTGCCTTCCACTGTTTTGGCATTAAAAATTGCAAAACTTTTTGGTAAGCCAGTTGAAACAATATTTTTTTTGGATAAAAACGATTAAACTCAATTAAACAGTACTTGCTGCTAAACGGTTTATCCATTTTTTACAAATGATTAATGGTATTAATCCAAATATACCAAAGCAGCAGTCGATTAAGATATGAAAGATTGGTATTTGCCTTACCGAACCTGCAATAAACGCCAAAGGCACAACAAGTATGCAGGTGATAATTTGCCAGTCGATGATCCAGATATTACGTACCGGGTTGCGGTACAATCCTATGAATGAAATGGCAATGATAAAATGAGCAAATGCCAGCCAGTCGTACCCATAAGCCAGGAAAGGGTACTTTGCATTGGTATCAACAAGCGCCGTGTAACAAAGTTGCAACCAGTTGCCCAATCGTTCAGGAAACATTTCTTTGTATTGCATCAGCCAGCGCAGTTCTGTTTCGGCGGGCATAGCAGTAATACCGCTAATAACCAGGGCTGCCATGAAAAACAATATCAGCAAGCGTATTTTTGAAATCAGCTTCATTCTTTTTTAAAGTTATAAAATAAAAAAACAAAAAACCAGCTTTGCCGCAGTGTATTTATATTTGCGGTTAAGATTGCAGCCTTAGTGGCTTATGCAATGCTGAATAATGATTACCGGTACAAGAGTGCGATGCCAATGAAGCCAAATAGCAGTACAAATGCCCGGTTAAAAATAAAAAAACAAAAAAATTAACGATGGCTGCAAAAACAGATAATTTTCAATCGCCCGATTATTTTAATGTAGATGAACTGCTTACCGATGAACATAAACTCATCAGGGAAACTGTAAGAAATTATGTAAAGAAAGAAATTTCGCCAATCATAGAAGACTATGCACAGCGTGCCGAATTTCCGCTACAGATTGTAAAGCAAATGGGCGAACTGGGTTGCTTTGGCCCTACCATTCCTGAGCAATATGGTGGCGGCGGACTGGATTATATCAGTTATGGTTTGATGATGCAGGAACTGGAACGTGGCGATAGTGGTGTACGGTCAACCGCAAGCGTGCAGGGCAGCCTGGTGATGTTTCCTATTTACCAGTACGGCAGCGAAGAGCAACGCAAAAAATATTTGCCCAAGCTTGCCAGCGGCGAGTGGCTGGGTTGTTTTGGATTAACAGAGCCTAATCATGGCAGCGACCCCAGTAATATGCTTAGCAATTTTAAAGATGCCGGCGACCATGTAATTTTAAATGGCGCTAAAATGTGGATTAGTAATGCACCTTTTAGCCAGGTAGCTGTTGTATGGGCAAAAGATGAAGCCGGTGAAATAAAAGGAATGATTTTGGAAAGAGGCATGGAAGGTTTTAGCACACCCACTACACATGGCAAATGGAGCCTGCGTGCAAGCGCCACCGGTGAGTTAGTGTTTGATAATGTAAAAGTGCCTAAAGAAAATATTTTTCCAAACATTAAAGGTTTAAAAGGGCCGCTGGGTTGCTTAACCAAAGCAAGGTATGGTATTGCCTGGGGTGCTATTGGCGCTGCTATGGATTGTTATGATACGGCTTTGCAATACAGCAAAGAAAGAATTCAGTTTGGCAAACCGATTGGTGCTTTTCAGTTGCAACAAAAAAAATTAGCCGAAATGGTTACCGAAATTACCAAGGCGCAATTATTAAACTGGCGCCTGGGTGTTTTGATGAACGAAGGAAAGGTAACACCACAACAGGTAAGTATGGCAAAAAGAAATGGCTGCGAAACCGCCACCAATATTTGCAGGGCTGCCCGTCAAATGCTGGGCGGAATGGGCATTACAGGCGAATATCCCGTGATGCGCCACATGATGAACCTGGAGAGTGTGATTACATACGAAGGAACACATGATATACATTTATTGATTACAGGGATGGATGTTACGGGGATGAATGCGTTTAAATAATGTAGAATTGAGAATGTATAATGTAGAATTGATGATGTAGAATTGATGATGTAGAATTGATGATGTAGAATTGAGAATGTATAATTGATAATGTATAATGTATAATTGGTAATTGGGTATGAAAAGCAATAATATAATAGAGGTAAAGAGTTTTTGAATTTGCTGCAAGGATAGTAAGGCTTTACAGGCACCTGGTAGAAAACAAAAAAGAATTTGTTTTAAGCAAACAATTGCTTCGTTCAGGTACTTCAATAGGAGCTAATGTTAATGAAGGGTTACAGGGATTTTCTAAGAAAGATTTTGTAGCAAAGTTGTCAATTTCACTGAAGGAGGCACAAGAAACAAGTTATTGGTTAAGGTTATTGAAAGAAACAGATTATATAACAGTAGATGAATTTAATAGTATTCATTTAACATTGATTGAGATTATAAAAATTCTAACATCAATCTTAAAAACAAGCAAGAATAACTTAATCCCGAACCAAAACTAATTATACATTATACATTATACATTATACATTTTACATTATGAAAAACATTTCAGTTATAGGCGCCGGCACCATGGGAAATGGGATAGCCCACGTATTTGCACAAAACGGTTTTACTGTTAATTTGGTTGATGTGAATCCATCGCAGTTGCAAAGGGCTATGGATACTATTAATAAGAATTTAGACAGGCAACTTTCAAAAGGAACAATTACCGAAGAGCAGAAAAAAACTACACTGACTAATATTACCGTTACATCAATCATTGCCGAAGGTGTAAAAAATGCAGAACTTGTTGTAGAAGCTGCCACCGAAAATGCAGCGCTTAAATTATCCATCTTTGAACAAATGGATATGTATGCACCGGCAGGATGCATACTGGCAACCAACACATCATCTATTTCCATTACAAAAATAGCAGCGGTAACCAAAAGGCCGGGGTTAGTTATTGGCATGCATTTTATGAACCCGGTGCCTGTTATGAAACTGGTGGAAATAATAAATGGCTATGCTACAAAAAAAGAAGTTACCGCAACAATTGTTGAACTGAGCAAGCTGCTTGGAAAAATACCTTGCGCCGTTAATGATTACCCGGGCTTTATTGCCAACCGTATTTTAATGCCCATGATTAATGAGGCTATTTACAGTTTGTACGAAGGCGTAGCCGGTGTGGAAGAAATTGACACTGTTATGAAACTTGGCATGGCACACCCAATGGGCCCCCTGCAACTGGCAGATTTTATAGGCCTTGATGTTTGTTTAAGCATATTAAAAGTTTTGCAGGATGGATTTGGTAATCCTAAATATGCAGCCTGCCCGTTGTTAGTAAATATGGTATTGGCCGGCAAACTTGGCGTAAAAAGCGGCGAAGGTTTTTATACCTATACAGCCGGCAGTAAAGAACTGGTAGTAAGTGAAAGGTTTAAATAATTTTTATACATCAGTTTTATATTGAAGTTGATCCTGAAAAAAATATTTAGATAATTAGTACAAAGGCATTGTGTTGATTATTACAAGTTGAGTTTCTTGAAAATGTTTTTTATCCTGCTGTTATAGTTTTAAACATTTTTTACCGGGTTGATATAGCATAATGCCTGTATGGCATGAACGAAAATTTTTCGCAAAGTATTTTTTTTGTACCTTCTGTCTTTATTTTTTTATAACAGGATAAAAATGGACAGGAAATACTGGGAAACCATCGCCCCCAATTACGACATTGAAATTTTTGATGTATTGCAAAACGATACATCGGGCAGCATTGTGGCGGCTATTGACGAAATGGCTTCGCCAGAAAAAACAATCATCGATATTGGTTGTGCCATCGGCAAATGGATACCGGTACTGTCGCCTAAATTTAAAACGGTGATAGCTGCTGATATATCAGCAAAAAATCTTGATATAGCAAAAGAAAAACACACTGAATATAAAAATGTAGAATACCACCGCATGGATTTTTCGGCAGATGAACTTACAGTAACGCCTTGCGATAGTGCCATCTGCATCAATGCCATCCTTACCGATTCGCTGGAGAAAAGAATCAATTTTTTTCAGTCGTTGTCGCTTTGTTTACATGCCGGTGGCGAATTGGTGCTTGTTGTGCCGTCACTTGAATCAAAATTATACACTAATATTATTGCCGACAGGTGGAATGTGGATGATGCTGAAAACGACGAAACACCAACTCTTAAAGATGCTATACAACAGGTAAGCAATATTAAACAAGGCGTAACCAATATTGATAATGTACCTACCAAACATTATTTAAAAGAAGAGCTTGAACTGCTGTTAACACTGGAAGGATTTGAAATAAGCCTCATCAAAAAAATAAATTACAGTTGGCGCACCGAATTTCATAAACCACCTAAATGGCTTAAAGGCCCATACCCCTGGGACTGGATGTGTACAGCCCAGAAAAAAAGTTAAAATAATAGTTGCGCAGAGTAGCTAAAATATTAAGCCATTAATAACTGGCTTATTTCTTTTTTGCAACAAGATCATACGAATCATCAATCATTTCTTTCAACTGTTTAGCAGTAAGCCTACCGTCAACAATAATGGTGTTCCAGTGTTTCTTGTTCATGTGGTAGCCGGGTAAAACAGTTTCGGGATATTCTTCTCTCAATTCAAGTGCCTTATCAGGATTACATTTTACATTAAACTGTAACGGAGCACTATCCAGTCCTGCTAAAAAGAAAATTTTCTCCTTCACTTTAAATACAAGGGTATCTTCGCCAAACGGAAAACCTTCAGTAACATAAGGCTTTTGTAAAATGTAATCCCTTATAAGTTCAATATTCATTTAACTTTCAATTGTCTTTTTTGCTTCTGCCAGTTTTTTATTTATTTGACCGGTAAGCATATGCCAGAACATTACAAAATCGCTGCCGAGGCTGTACAATGGATAAGTAAATGTGGCCGGTTTATTTTTTTCGATAAAATAATGACCTACCCATGCAAATCCATAACCGCAAACAGGTATCAGCGCCAGCATCCACCATTTTTGCAAAACAATAGCTACCACCAATATTACTATTAAACCGGCTGTACCTATAAAATGAAGGGTTCGGTTGGTTATATCGCCATGTTCGGTAAGATAATATGGATAAAAACTCCAAAAGGTTTTATACTTTTTTTCTGATGCCATAAATAGTTTTTCAGAAAATTACAAAATACCTTTTGTTTACAATACTTTTTTTACTGAAACATTTGGTAAGTCATTCAACTTATACAAAACTTCTGTCAGCCTGTTTATTGGAATACCCGTACTTAAAATACAGAACAATTGCATTTGATTGGAATGAATAGTACAGTTATATTGTTTCATTATCATCATCACCTCATTCATATTTGTGTAATCAAACTCAAGTGTATAATTTATTTCAATTTGTTTTTCAACCAGCGGTGTAACCTGCAATGCTAATGCGGTGACTGTTTTATATGCATTGATGAGCCCCGGTACGCCAAGCAGTGTGCCACCCCAATAACGAACCACCACCACAGCTACATTGGTAATACCCTTGCTGTCTATTTGCCCCAAAATAGGTTTGCCTGCTGTACCCGAAGGCTCTCCATCATCGCTCGACCGAAAATTATTTCCATCTGTTCCAATACGATAAGCAAAACAGTGATGCACTGCTTTTGGATGCTCTTTTTTTAACTTTTGTAGTTGTTTTTTAAAATCATCGGTATCAGCAATTGGAAAAGCATAAGCAATAAACTTACTGCCCCTGTCTTTAAATTCGGCGCTGCATGGTTTTTCAATAGTTGTATAAAAGTCTTCTGCACTCATAGTAAGCACTGCATCAGTTATGTATCCTTTTAAAATATGAAACCGTATCTGTTGAATAATTGTTTTGGCAAAGCAGTAAGTTATTTTTTAAAACCGGTGCAGCCAGCCCATTTTCAATATTTATCTTTTTATTGGTAATCACCCTTGCTTCATCCCACAAACCTTCATCAATAAAACTTTGTATAAGTTTTGTTCCACCTTCAACAATTAATGATTGTATTTGCTGCTGAAACAGGAATGATAAAATTTGTGTAAGCACATTTTCTTCCTTATCTAAAAGTTGGTAAACAAGATTTTTACTTTCTGATTGCTTTGTACAATTAAATACAATTGTTTTTGCACTTCCATCAAACAATTTTAATGATGGCGGCAATATCAATTCCTTATCAATCACCAACCGCAGTGGATTATTGCCCGGCCAAAGCCTTGTGGTTAAAGATGGGTTATCAAGCAAAGCTGTTTGTGTACCAACCATTATCGCCGCTTCCCTACTGCGCCATTTGTGTACTAACCTGTTTGTAATTTCATTGCTAATTAAAAGTCTTTTTGTTTCAGTATTTTTTTTGTGAATATCAGATGCAGCAATAAACCCATCATTGCTTTGCGCCCATTTTAAAATGATATAAGGCCGCTGCTTTTCATGAAAAGTAAAAAATCGCTTGTTTATATGCAGGCATTCGGTTTCCATTATACCTAACACAACTTCTACACCTGCATTCTCCAGTTTTTCAATTCCTTTGCCATTAACTGCAGCAAAGCTGTCTCTGCAACCGATAATCACTGTTGGTATTTTGTTTTTTAAAATCAGGTCGGTGCAGGGAGGCGTTTTACCAAAATGAACACAAGGCTCAAGGCTTACATAAAGGGTACTAGCAGCAATATATTTTTTATTTTCCCGGGCAACACTGTTAATACAGTTCACTTCGGCATGAGGCCCGCCATATTGCTGATGATAACCTTCGCCAATGATTTGGTTATTATACACCAATACTGCACCAACTAAAGGGTTGGGTGCTGTATGGCCTGCGCCTAACGCTGCCAGTTGCAGGCAACGGTTCATATATGTATCATGTGTTTGCAGGTTGCAAAAATAAGTATTCAAATACAGGTTTTATTAATGGATATATAAATATAAGGTTGCTATATTGTATGTTTGCTTTGCAATTATGGATAATAAAACCCTTTACCGGAATTTTTTAGTGGAGCTTCAAAAAATTTATGACTTAAGTGAAGCTACATTTATTACCGATTGGGTATTCGAAAAATTGGGTTCGCTTAAAAAAACTGATATTATAAAAAATCCAAAAAAGGCAGTTACTGCATCAATAGAAAAACATATTAAAGACGGTTTACAGGAACTGATGCAACACAAGCCTGTACAATATGTTTTAGGCGAAGCCTGGTTTTATAGTGCAAAATTTAAAGTGAATGAACATGTACTTATTCCCCGGCCCGAAACAGAAGAACTGGTAGAACAACTTATCAGCGACAGGAAATCTAAAATTACCGACCCCGTTATTTTAGATATTGGTACCGGCAGTGGCTGTATCCCCATCATCATAAAAAAAAAATTACCTGCTGCTGTTGTTAACAGTATTGATATAAGTGAAGAAGCGCTTGTACTGGCAAAAGAAAATGCAACTATCCATCATACCGATATAAACTTTGCACATCTTGATTTTTTAAATGAAAAAAACTGGCATCTTCTTCCTGTTTGCAATATCATCATTAGTAACCCGCCTTACATTCCACTATCACAAAAAAACACGATAGATAAAAATGTAAAGGATTATGAACCGCATATTGCTTTATTTGTACCCGATGATTCGCCATTAATATTTTACCATAAGATTGCTGCATTTGGAAAAGAGAAAATGCACCACGATGGAAAAATTTATCTTGAAACACATGAAAACCTGGCCAATGAAGTAGCCGATGTTTTCAGGCGTGCCAATTTTCATTCGGTGATGGTAAAAAAAGATATGTATGGAAAAGAAAGGATGGTGATAGCTACTGCTTGATATTTGCAGCCAGCCTGGCTTTTGCCCTTTTAGCCGCTTCCATAATTTTAAAAGCCTGTCCATAATAGGCAGCTGTATCTACATTTAAAATTACTGTTGGCGTATCTACATATTTTCGCTGGCCTTCCACTTCTTTCTTAAGCAATGAATCAATGTACAGCATATCAATTTGCTGTGTGCCAATAAAAACTTTTTGATCTTTTGTAACCGTTACCACAATATTCTGGCTCACCCTTGTATCACTTTTGCCTTTTGGGTTATTCACCTTCACCACGTTTGGGTTAGCAAGTGTTGATACCAATAAAAAGAACATCAGCAAAATAAACAATACATCATTCAGCGGCCCTGCATCCACTTCGTTGTGATTATCCCTTAAACGACTTCTTAAACTCATGCTCTTGAATTATGAATTATGAATTTTGAATGTTAAATGTTGAATTTTTACTTTTGAATTTTGAATTTTGCTTTCCATAAATCTAACTACTTACTACCTGCTACTTACTACTATCTACTTCGTCGGCTCCTGTAATATATCTATAAAATCGGCTTTTGATGTTTCCATCTTATGAACCGTTTTATCAATTTGTGTATTTAAATAACTGTATCCTAAATATGATAAGATACCGATGATAAGCCCTGTGGCAGAAGTAATCATTTTTACATACATGGCATCGGCAATATCGGTGATAGATGGATTAGCAGCCGCTGCAAAATCTCTCAGCAACATTACCAACCCGATGATGGTACCCACAAAACCAAACAATGGCGCAATACGGGCAATAACGGAAAGCACCGGCAGGTTTTTTTCCATTTTATAAATTTCCAGTTTACCAACATTATCCATATTACGTTCAATAGCATCAATGGGTTTACCTATACGCTGTATGCCTTTGTCTATCATCTTAGCAACAGGGTTAGGTGTATTTTTTGCAAGGCTTCGTGCCGCCGATACATTACCACTGATGATATTATCACGAATAATGTTCATGAAATTATCGTCAATTTTGCTGGCTTTTCTAATGGCAATAAGCCGCTCTATAAAAAAGAAAATGGCCATAGCCATAAAAATTGCCAGCGGTATCATCAACACACCGCCTTTTACCAATAACGAAAAAAGAGATTCTTTACCTGAGGATGAATTTACAACAGCTGTACTGTCGATCTGTAACAAGATATTAAACATGTATGCCGGTTTTTAGATTATCTTTTGCCTTTCTATAATTGTGCCAAAGCTATTCAATTATGCAATGAAACGAAACAAATTTACAATAGCTGCATAACAAAATGTTAATCTTATTTATAAATGGCAAAAAATAAAAAACCGGGCAAGCATCAATGTAGCACCCGGTAAAGGTTTCATCTAATGCTGCCCGGTTTACCAACCCCCAAAAAAATTATTTATCTACATCCATCTGTTGCATGGCCATTATCTGCCGCATGGTTTTTTCCATACCATCGCTGCTGCCATCAAGGAAAATAACATTGCCTTTGCCATACTCTGCAAAATTTTTGATGGCTTCCGTCCACATGCTGAACAAAATTACATTGGTATCTAAATTAGCCTGTTTCATTTCGGCTGCTGCCTGGCTCATACCTTTTGCCACTTCTTCCCTAAACAAGGCAACACCCTGGCCACGTAGTTGTGCGGCAAGCCTTTCTGCTTCGGCAGCAATTTTTATTGAGTTACCTTCTGCTTCGGCTGCTTTAGTTTTTGTAATCAGTAATGCCTGTCCTTCGTTTTCTGCAGCTGCTTTCAGGTTGTTGCTGGCAACCACTTTGCTCATACTTTCAATAATTGCCTGGTCAAATGTTATATCATTTATTTGCAAATCCTGCAGGTGGTATCCCCATTCTTCTAACGATAAGTCAACATGCTCTTTCACAAATTCAACAATATCCCTTCTTAAACCTAAAATTTCCGACTGCCGCCTGGTAGCCACAAAAGCCCTAATGTTTCCTTCAATTGTACGTACCAATGCCTGCATCAAATCTTTATCGCTGATGAATTTAAAAGCTACTTTCTGTATGGTTTCGGGATGTTCGTTTTGTACCGAGTAAAGCAACATCGATTTAAAATAAACATTGGCCTGGTCAATAGTTACAGCCTGGAACTCCAGCTCAACCGAGCGGTTCTGGATACTAACTTTTTTATGTATCTGCTCTAAAAAAGGGATTTTTAAATTAAGCCCCGGGCGCATTATGCGGCGATATTTACCAAACATAGTAACCACACCAATATAACCCTGGTTAATGGTTACAAAACAACCCAAAAATGCCAGGACAAGTACAATGAGCCACCAATAATCTTGAATAAATTGCATAGTTGTATTTTTTGTAATTGAAGATATAGTTTTTTAATATTACACAGATAAAAACTTTTAAAAACAACAACGCTTTCTTCATATTAAAATTTAAATCATAAAATGATTGAAATTGTAAGGGCCGGTACCAATGATGCTCAACTGCTTGAAATAATTGGTAAACAGGCTTTACTTGAATCGCACGGCCATAGTGCACCTAAAGCCGATATAGATGCTTATGTAAATAAATATTATTGTGCCGATTTTTTTAAAACCGAAATTAGCAACCCGGCTAATATCTATCATATTATGTATTATGATAAAGAACCTGCCGGTTATTCAAAAATAATATTCAATCACCCACACAGCAATATCAATATACCGCACGTAACAAAATTAGAAAGGCTGTATGTGCTTAAAAAATTTTATGATTGTAAATTGGGTAAACCTCTTTTTGAATTTAACCTGCAGTTATCAAAATCAAACAACCAACAGGCAATGTGGCTATTTGTATGGAAAGAAAACTCGAGGGCAATAAAGTTTTATCTTAAAAACGGGTTTACAATAATTGGCAATCATGATTTCGTAATCTCCCAAACACATTCAAACCCCAATCACCACATGTTGCTACAATATTAACTACGCTCTTCCCAAATCATGGCTACATGTACAATTGTTTCAGCAGCTTTGGCCATATCGTTTATACCAATCCACTCCAGCTTACTGTGTATGTTTTGCATCCCGGTAAAAATATTGGGGCAGGGCATGCCCATATAACTAAAGCGGCTTCCATCGGTACCACCACGTATGCTTTCTTTTTTTACCGTAAGCCCGGCTCTTTGTATAGCTTCTTCTGCATAAGCAGCCACTTGCGCACAAGTATCTAATACTTCTTTCATGTTCCTGTATTGCTCCTGTGCCGTATATTCCATTGTAGCGCCCGGAAATTTTGCAACCGTATCTGCAGCAATTTTTTTCAACCGCTCGTGATGCTGCTGCAAACCGCTTACTGTAAAATCTCTTACTATAAATTGTATGATTGCTTTTTCTGCAATGCCGTTTACGGCAGTGGGGTGTACAAAGCCTTCTCTTTTTTCTGTTGTTTCGGGGTTCCATTCATTTTTGGGCAAGGCGTCCAAAACAGCACCTGCCACTTTTAATGCATTCACCAGTTTACCTTTTGCATATCCCGGGTGTACTATCACACCATGTATGGTTATCTCGGCGCCATCGGCGCTAAAGGTTTCATCCTCCAGGCTGCCTGCTTCGCCGCCATCCAAAGTATAACCATATTTTGCACCCAGTTTATTCATATCCACTTTAGCTGTACCCTTCCCTACTTCTTCATCGGGTGTAAATAATATTTTAATATCGCCGTGTTTTATGGCAGGGTTCTGTATAAAAAATAATGCAGCTTCCATAATAGCTGCCACACCGCTTTTATCATCGGCGCCCAGCAAGGTTGCGCCGCTTGTTGTGATGATACCGTGGTTGATATGATTTTTAAGATAGGGCGAATCGCTAATACGCAACACCTGCGTAGTATCATCGGGCAGCACAATATCGTTACCATCGTAATAGCGGTGCAGTATAGGTTTTACATTAGTGCCACTGCAATCAGGCGCTGTATCTACATGGGCGCAAAAACAAATGGCAGGTATATTTTTTTTATCGCTGTTGGCGGGAATAGTTGCATACACATAACCATATTGGTCGGTTGATGCATCGGTGATGCCCATAGCATATAATTCTTTCAGCAAAAGCTTACTTAAATCTTTTTGCTTTTCTGTAGTTGGATGTGAACTGCTGGTGGGGTCGCTTTGCGTATCAATCTTAACATAACGTATAAAACGTTCGGCAATACTGTCGGGGCTTATCTGTATCATACTATAAATATAATGTATAATTGATAATGGATAATTAATTATACAGACAAAAAAATTAACGCAGCTTAGTAAAAAAAAAGCAGCTTGCTTTTACAAACTGCTAATGATGTTTAATTAGTTATTATAGTTTAGGCGATCTCCACCAGTTCAATATCAAACACCAGTTCCTGCCCTGCTAAAAAATGATTAGCATCCAGTACAATCACATCATCCTTCACTTCTACCACTACTACCGGTACCGGTTGCCCTGCCTGGTTGCTTAAAGTTAATTGCATACCCGGCTCCAGCTTCATATCGGCCGGCACGTTTGCTTTCGGAAAATCAATGATAGCTTCTTCGCTTCTTGGGCCATACGCATCTTCGGGTGCAATGTTGATGGTTTTCTTATCACCAATAATCATTCCCGGAATGGCATCGTCAAAACCTTTAATCATCTGCCCGGCGCCAACAGTAAACTCAAGCGGTTCCCTGCCTGCCGAAGAATCAAACTGATCGCCATTAACTAATTTACCTGTGTAATGTACTTTCACTACATCTCCTGCTTTTACTTTTTTCATAATTTTTTGTGTTTGCCAAACTCTAAAGGGTTGGCGATTTAAAATATTTTTTAACCCGGCAGCAATGCTGCTATGTTGCTTTAGTGGCGTCGCACTCTTGTACTTTTACAGCAATATTCAACTATCAAATAAAAAAACAAGAGATACGTTTCGTTAAAACGGGCGCAAATTACCATTAAAAAGCCACCGAATGAAAAGTTTTTATGAAATTAGCTATATGAAAAAAATTATCGTTTGCAGTATTGCCTTGCTTATTAGCAGCATTGGCAGCTTTGCTCAATCAACTGTAATACCCGGTGCCGAACGCATGAATGTGTACCTGCCCATGTTAAAAGGCAAGGCTGTAGCGGTTTTTGCTAACCAAACAAGCATGGTTAAGCACACACACCTTGTAGATACCTTGCTCAGCAGCGGCATTAATGTAGTGAAAATTTTTGGGCCCGAGCATGGTTTTCGTGGCGATGCAGATGCCGGCGAACATGTGAACGACGCTAAAGATAAAAAAACCGGGTTGCCGGTAATAAGTCTTTATGGCAACCATAAAAAAGCCACTGCCGAAGATTTAAAAGATGTAGATGTTTTGATTTTTGATATACAGGATGTTGGCGTAAGGTTTTATACTTACATTTCATCGTTGCAATATTATTTGGAAGCAGCGCTCGAAAACCACAAACCCCTGCTGATATTAGACAGGCCCAACCCCAATGGTTTTTATGTAGATGGCCCCGTGCTTGATATGAAATATAAAAGTTTTGTAGGCATGCAACCCATACCCATCGTGTATGGAATGACGATTGGTGAATATGCATTGTATCTTGCCGGGGAAAATCTTTTATCAAAAGAAGCCAATGCCATTAATGCATATAATATAACAACCAACCCTACTGCAGATACGCCTTTTCATGTTCAGGTAATCAAATGCAAAAATTACGATCACAACACAAAATATGTTTTGCCCGTAATGCCATCGCCCAATTTAAAAACTATGCAAAGCATTTACCTGTACCCGTCCACCTGTTTTTTTGAAGGCACCGTTATGAGCGAAGGAAGGGGAACCGATATGCCTTTCCAGGTTTTTGGCCACCCAACATTGCCGCACAACCTGTACAGATTTGTTCCTAAACCAAATGCCGGTGCAAAAAAAAGCAAATGCTTTTACCAAACCTGCTTTGGATGGAAACTGGATGGTACGGATGAACAAGTGCTGAAATTAGTTGATAATAAAATTCAACTAAAATATTTAATTGAAGCTTACAGGTTATTTCCCGGTAAAGACAGTTTCTTTTTAAAAAATAATTTCATCAACAAACTTGCCGGCACCGATATGCTGATGCAACAAATTAAAGATGGTAAATCGGAAGCAGAGATAAGAAAAAGCTGGGAACCCGGTTTAACGGAGTTTAAAGAAAAACGAAAAAAATATTTATTGTACGCCGATTTTAATTGATGATTGATGCCCACCAATGGATTAAAGAAATATACAGACCTAAGGATAGTGTTTATGGGTACGCCTGAATTTGCCGTTGCATCGTTAGATGCCTTGGTAAAAGCAGGATGCAATATTGTTGCTGTAATAACTGCGCCGGATAGGCCTGCCGGAAGAGGTATGCAATTGCAGCAAAGCGCTGTAAAAAAATATGCGGTTGAAAATAACCTGCCTGTGCTGCAACCGGAAAAATTAAAGAACCCCGAATTTTTAGAACAATTAAGATTGTTAAAAGCCGATTTGCAGGTAGTGGTTGCATTTCGAATGTTGCCCGAAGTGGTTTGGAATATGCCGCCAATGGGGTCGGTAAACCTGCATGGAAGTTTATTACCGCAATACCGTGGCGCTGCGCCTATTAACTGGGCAGTTATTAACGGCGAAAAAGAAACCGGCGTAACCACTTTTAAACTAAAACACGAAATAGATACCGGCGATATTTTAATGCAGGAAAGTTTTGCCATTGGTGAAAATGATTCAGCCGGTACGGTGCATGATACCATGAAAGAAATTGGTGCAGGTCTTTTAGTGAAAACAATAAAAGGATTGGCAGATGGAAGTTTGACAGAAGTTTCACAAACTTCAAAAATCAACATTCAAGCTTCACAATTAAAACATGCCCCCAAAATATTTACCGAAACCTGTAAAATTGATTGGAGTAAAACGGTTGATGAAGTTCATAATTTAATAAGAGGGCTTTCACCCTATCCTACTGCATTTACATTTTTACATGGTAAGAAATTAAAAATATTTACCACCGAAAAAAAATTAAAAAAAACTGCGGTTGACACCGGCCAATATGAAACCGACCACAAAACATATTTACAATTTGCCTGTAGCAACGGCTATATATCAATCAAAGAACTTCAACTGGAAGGAAAAAAGAAAATGGCTGTTGATGAATTTTTAAGAGGCTATCGTTTTACTGCATAACAAAACCTCCACATTTCAGCGCCTCAGCGTCTCTGCGGTATTAATAAATAATCTCTGCACCTCTCCGCCTCTGCGGTTATAAAAAAAAATCTCTGCGCCTCAGCGTCTCTGCGGTTAAAAAATAAAACTTCTGTGGTTATAAAAAAACTATCTCACTTTCATCTTTTCGAGCATTACTGCACTAATAGCCGCCTTAGGTATAATAAGAGTAATGGTATTGATTGCAAAATATGGTTCCGATACATGAATATAACCTTTATCGGGCCCCACATTGCCCCATGAATTTTTCACTTTAAAAAAGTTTTCGCCGTTCATTCCTTTTTCAAGCCCGGTAATATGCATCAGATGATCATCCTGCGTTATCAACTCTTCGTATAGGGTTTGGCGTAAATCTGCATCCCAACTAACTTCCTTTGGCCCACCATTGGCAAATATGGAATTTTCGCCAACATTGCCCGCTTGCTCCATCTGCTTTTTAATTTCAGGGTCTATATTTTTATTTTTAGCATTGTTGGCATCCCTTGTACCATGCAGTGTAATTTTCTTAAAAGCATTAATGCTTGTATCATCCAGCAAGGCAACGCCTTTATTTTGTTTAAAGCCGCTATTGCTAACATCTGCATCCCATAAAACGGTGTAACCTTTAGTTAAAGCATCTTTAGTAACCTGTATCATTTCGTCAAGCGGTAAATTAATATAAGCGCCATTACTGAAATTGTCGGGCACCTGTACTATGAAGGGTTCGTAATACGGGTGGTCAGTAAACGAAGTGATATTTACATAATCGTTTGCATTAAATTGCAATACATTTTTTGCAAAACTCAATGCTGTATATTTTACTCCTTTATATTCAAACTCGGCGGGAGGCTTGCCCAGTGTATCATCCAAAATTTGTGTAAAGCCATCCATCCAGTTTAATGGTAAAGGAGATTGAAGCAACATGCCGTCAAGATACTTTTTTAAATTTGCAATAAGTTCTTTGTGATTATGTAAAAACTGTCCTTCTTTTAATCCACTGTAAACAGATTCTGGCATAGCGCCATAAGTTGCAATAGCACGTATAACATCATGTCCCAGCCCGCCTTCACTAAACTGTGCATGGCCCTGCCTTAAAATATAGTTCCTTGCTTTTTCTATGTAAATATTGCGTACGGTAAACATCTCACTGATATCAAATTCACCAAGATTACTTTTTAACGCCTGGCTTTCTACCAGTGATGTTGTTGAAAAACTCCAGCAGGTGCCGGTAGCCGATTGGTTTTTTACCGGGGTGGCTGCTGCCTGCTTTACAATAATAAATCCCGGCATTTCCTTATTCTTGTTTGCGGTAGTGGTATTATCCTGTGCCGATGCAGATACCATCAAAAGGCTGGCAGGTACAAGAAACAAAAAGTTTTTTTTCATACAAGTTATTTTGAGTAATTAAGTAAACAATTAAAGTTGTTTTCAGTGGCGCCAAGTTCATCGGCAGCAGCATTGCTTATAATTATTGTTAGGTTGTTATTTTGTTGTATATCGGGTATCAAATCTAATACTTTAGCATAAACAATTTTTTTGTTGGCCGGGTTGGTTATTTTGATGATGGTACCCGGTGCTGCGGTATTGTGCAGGCAATAATATTTCTTGTCGGTCCAGCCACTGGTGCTTTTAAAAACACCTGCAGTAGCTTCTTCTTTCACCGTTTCACCTGTTTTTTCCTGGCTTTCGTACATGGGTTTAAATGTACCGCCTTTTATATGTTTTGCAGGTTTGCTGTTCACCACCTCAACTGCTTGTGCAGGTTCATTTTGTTTATTTACAGTTTCTTTTTTTGCAGGTGCTGTTTCTTCCTTAACGGTTGGTTGCTGGGCTTTTACAGTTGCTGTTGTATTTTCTGTATTCTTTTCAGAAAGTTTATCAGCCTGTACTTCTTTAACCTGTGTTTGAGTAGTGGCCACTTCATTTCCAGGTATAGATGCTCCGATACCGTTTTTAACTAGCGTCGATAATTCTTTCTTTACTTTTAAATAACCAATAATAAGGCTGCTGCCTTTTTTAACGGACTCACCTTTTATATTATTCCATTGCTTTAACGATTGTAATGGCAGGTTGTTGAAATCTTTTGCTACCCGTGATAGTGTTTCCTTATCTTTCAATGCATGATAAACGGGTATGAAAGTTTCATCGGCATCGGCACTGCCGCTTTGAAAAAAAGCTGTGGCAATAGGTATCTTCAACACTTGCCCCAACGATAAACCGTTTTCGAGTTGTAATTTATTAAATGGTGCTATTTCTCTTGGGCTAATATTGTAAATCCTGCCAATACTGTAATAGTTTTCTTTGGGCTGTACTTTATGATTTATATAAAGATTGGGCGATACGCCTTCTGCAAAAAGTTTTTTATCCTGCGCTGTTGTAAATGCAGGAACAAGTAATAATAAAAATAATAGTTTATACATGCCGGATAATTTATCGGTGCAAAGAAACGAAATAATTGTTTGCTATTTTCCCTATCATTTGTTAAGGATACGCCATGCCGATGGATAATAGTTATTAATACGATTGCCAATTACTTTAATCCATCCTAATGGTAAATTTTTATATGTAAGTATTACCCAACCATTGTAAGGGCACTCAATTTTTATCTCCTGTTTGCGTAAATATTGCAAAGCATTTTCTAAATCAACCTCACAACGGTTTACATTTGCGTTAATGATATTGCTTACTGCAAGTTCGTGTGCCGGCACCAGTTCATTGCGTATGATGGCACCCAGTTTAACGCCGGCTTTTTTAATATATAAAACCTGTTGTATGGTTTCCAGATCCCTTTCAAGTGATGCAGGCAAAGCCAGTACATCCTCATTTTGTTTAATGAAGAAAAAATCATTTGCATGTATAAGATACGGTTGTACAATCTGTAATTCTGCATTGCTGAGTTTCTCAAATGTTTTTTTATTTTTTTTGTTTCGATGAGCAGTTTGTTTGTCGCCATCTTCAGCATCCATTTTTTTGAAACCTGCAATAAAAAAACCTTCTCCTTTAATTTTACCGGGATAAAAACGGTATCCATACGCATTGGTTTTTTCTGAAACAGTTTCTACAATACTCCAATCATCATCAAGCGTAAATCTTAAACTCTCCATTGTGGGAATTTTATCATCTGTATAAAATTCCTGCATTAACCAGTCCAATATATCTTCATCTTCCTGCGGCGAATATGAACAGGTAGAATAAAACAAACAGCCGCCTGCCTTAAGGGAAGGAAGAATATTAGCCAGTATTCTTTGCTGCCGTTGTGCACACAATGCAACATTGGCTTCGCTCCATTCATTGATGGCGTTAGGGTCTTTCCTGAAAAGGCCGCTGCCGCTGCAAGGTGCATCCACCACTATCACATCAAAATAATTTTTTAGTTTTTCAAAATCTTTTGGATCGTTATTGGTAACAATCACATTTGAAGCACCCCATTTACTGATATTTTCAGTTAAGATATTCACCCTTGTTTTTATCACTTCATTGCTAACCAGCAGGCTTTCTTTTGAGATGATGGATTGTATCAAAGTAGATTTGCCGCCCGGCGCAGCACAGAGGTCTAATATTTTTAATGGTTTTGTAAGGTCAACTTTTTGTTTGATGGCTTCTTCTAAAAACATACTGCTTGCTTCCTGTACATAATAGGCGCCGGCATGAAAAAGCGGATCTAATGTAAAGGAAGGACGTTCGGACAAATAACAACCATTTGAACTCCACAAAACATGCCCTTCTGTTTTGAATTTTAAATTTTGTTCCGCCAATTGAGGGATGAATTTTACAGGGTTGAGCCTTATGGAAGTAATTTGTTGGCCCGATTGATGCACCTGTATAAAAGCTTCTTCATTAAAGCCTTTTACATTTTGTAAAGATTGTAACAGTGCAAGAGGTAACTCCAAAAATAAAAATTTATACCGATAAAGTTAGTGGATTGAGAAAAATAACGAAAGCCATTTATTACAGCATCTTTACTTCTGCACATAAATCCTGCAGTACTTTTTTTGCATCGCCAAAAAGCATGGATGTTTTGGGTTGAAAGAAAAGCGAATTTTCGATACCGGCATAACCGGGTTTCATGCTTCGTTTATTTACAATAACAGTTTTGGCAAGCTCTACTTCCAGTATGGGCATTCCATAAATGGGAGATGAAGGATCATTTTTTGCAGCCGGGTTAACCACATCATTGGCGCCAAGTACAAGTACCACATCGCAGGTTTTAAATTCTTCGTTGGCTTCTTCCATTTCAAGCAGTTTTTCGTAAGGCACATCTGCTTCGGCCAACAACACATTCATGTGGCCGGGCATACGGCCTGCCACCGGGTGAATGGCATATTTCAGTTCCACTCCTTTTTCTTCCAATATTTTTTCAAGTTCGTGGCATACATGCTGCGCCTGCGCCACAGCCAGTCCATACCCCGGCACCACCATTACTTTGTTTGCATAGTTCATCACCATAGCGGCATCGCTTACGCTTATCTCTTTTATCTGCCCTTGCTCGCCGCTGCCACCATGTGTAGCGGCATTTTTGTTTACACCAAATGAGCCAATGAGTACATTCATCAAAGAACGGTTCATGGCTTTGCACATTAAAATTGTAAGCAAGGTGCCTGCAGCGCCAACTAAAATACCGCCGGTGAGCATCACCTTGTTATCGTACAAAAATCCGCCGCAGGCTGCAGCCACACCGGTAAATGAGTTAAGCAACGAAATAACAACCGGCATATCGGCGCCACCAATAGGCATTACAAAAAACACCCCGTACAACAATGCAAGAACTAAAATAATATACAGCAGTTGCGGATGTATGGGACTGTAAACAAGGTAAGCCCCTGTTGCCAATGTAACTGCAAGTATCAGCAGGTTAAGAATATTTTGCCCGGCAAAACTGAAATCTTTTACAGTGCCGTTTAATTTGCCCCATGCAATCATGCTGCCTGCAAATGAAACCGAGCCGATGATTAACCCTAACACAATAATCAAAACAGTTGGCTGTTCGGCGCCGGCAGTAACAATGCCTTTTGCCATCTCTTTCGACAGGTGGTTAAACTCTACAAGCGAAATTAATGCAGCACAGGCGCCACCCATTCCATTAAACATACTCACCATTTCGGGCATGGCAGTCATCTTAACTTTTTTTGCAGCAAGGGTGCCAATGATACCACCTATGAGCAGGCCGCCAAATATCCATCCATAATTATGCAATTTTTGCCCTTCACTTTGATATAAAAAAATGGTACCAATAATAGCGATAGCCATACCTGCTGCAGCAATCAGGTTTCCCCTGCGTGCAGTGGCAGGGTTAGATAGCATCTTAAGCCCGATAATAAATGTGATACTACCGATTAGATAACATATAGTGAGCAGGTTCAGTTCCATCTTTATTTTTTATTTGGTACCGGTATTGCAAAAATTACCCGGATATATTGTTCATGTTTGTTTTTATAAAGCAAAATCATTTTTTCTTCCTGAACATTTCCAGCATCCTGTCGGTAACTACAAAACCACCTACCACATTTAAAGTACCTACAATTACTGCCAAAAAACCCAGTACCAGGGCCAGGTAATTATCAGGTTCGGCCTTGCCCATAACAATGATGGCGCCAATGATAACCACGCCGTGTATGGCATTAGCGCCACTCATCAACGGCGTATGCAATACGCTTGGCACACGGCCTATCACTTCAATACCAACAAATATCATCAGTATAACTATGTAAATGATTTGCTGATTGGCAGACACCCAGTTTAATAAATTATGCATAAGATTTATTTTATCAATTCTTTTATTTTTTCATTTTTAATTGCTCCATCATGCACTATGCAGGTTCCTGCAACAAGGTCGTCTTCAAAATTCAAATTAAAAACACCTTCTTTGCTTATCATCAATTGTAAAAAGTTGAGGATATTTTTTCCATACATTTTACTTGCATCGCCAGGCATAGTTGAAGCTAAATTTGAATTACCAACAATGCTTACCCCGTTATGAAAAACAGTTTCATCATTTTTTGTTATCTCGGTATTACCGCCGGTAGCAGCAGCAAGGTCAATAATCACCGATCCGTTTTTCATTGCTTCAATCATTGATGTTGTAACCAGTATGGGTGCTTTTTTGCCGGGTATTTGTGCGGTAGTAATAACAATATCCGCCAATGCAATCCGCTCAGCAATTTTTGCTTTTTGCCGTTGCTTAAAATCATCGCTTTGTTCTACTGCATAACCGCCTGCCTTGCTTGCATCGGCTGCGCCTTCCACTTCAATAAATTTTGCGCCAAGGCTCATCACTTCTTCTTTTACCGCAGGGCGTGTGTCAAATACTTCCACTACAGCGCCAAGCCGCCTGCCCGTTGCAATAGCCTGCAGCCCTGCCACACCGGCACCCAATATCAACAGTTTTGCAGGTGGTATGCTTCCTGCTGCTGTCATAAACATGGGAAAATATTTTGGAAAAAGATTAGCCGCAGTTAACACCGCTTTATAACCGGCAATGTTTGCCTGGCTGCTAAGTATATCCATACTTTGTGCACGGGTAGTTCGTGGCAGCATATCCATACTGAAAACTGTTATACCCTTTTTTGCAAAATCATTCATCAACGCAGCATTATATAAAGGCTGGTAAACGCCAAGCAAAATTTTTGATTGCAAATTTTCAATATCGGTTTGCTGTGGAATATTTATCAGCAATATAATATCACTGTTTTGTATTACTTCATTACGGGATTTAATTATGCCGCCGGCTTCAGTATATTTTTCATCATTGGCAAATGCACGGGTGCCTGCGCCGCTTTCAATAAAAACTTCAACATTCCATTTTTTTAAAGTGCTGATATGTTCGGGAAGTAAGGAAACCCTTGTTTCGTGAGCCGGTTCTTTTAAAACGCCAATTATCATAATGCAATTATTGCAACTAAGATAGGAAAAAATAAGGAGGCAGTATGATGATTAAAAATAGATAAGCATTAAATGAAGATTTTTTTGTTTTACCCGGTTATTAAAACCGTATTGTAAAATGTTGAGGAACCTTAAAATCGGGGTTGATAAAAACGATACCGACAAAAAACAGGTCGATGGTTAAAGTGGTGGCTGCATGATGTTTGATCTGTTGCCAGGCTTCTTCCATTTCGCCGCTCCAGTGTATATCGTCAAAAACAAATATGGTAGTAGCTGTTGATGATGCAAGAAGTTGGTTGAAATATGCAAGTGTTGGCAGTTTGCGGTGATTACCATCTATGAAAGCAAAGTTGATGGTTTTTATTTTTGATAAGAGTTGGGGTAATGTATTTGCAAAATCGCCTTGTATTAATTGAATGTTTTTTAATTGCAAGGCTTCAAAATTATTTTTTGCTATGGATGCAATGGACGAAGCTCCCTCGCAGGTGTGCACAACCGCCTGTGTATTTGCCATTGAAAGGTAAGCGCTGCTGATACCGAACGAAGTGCCAAGCTCAATTACAGATTGTGGCTTATAGTATTTTACCATTCGATATAAAAGCTGTGCATATTTTTTTGGTTTAAGCGATGATGCTGCAATTTGTTTCACCATTCGTTTTTTTGTTTTGATAACAGAAGAGCCGGCGCCAAAATCTTCCACTTCAATAATGCTTGTATTGCTGAGCATTTTTTTTCGTATGCCTTCTATAGTTTGATAGCAGGGATAACTGGTTGAATCGTTCAACACATTCTTAATAAAATCATATACAAACGGAGAATGAATGCCGTGGCCTTTTCCATTGGATGCAGTAAGCCAATACTGAATATATTTTTTTGTTAATTGAAAACGGGAGTGCAATTTTTAATTGTGAATTGTTAATGGTGAATTATGAATGTTGAATTTTGTTTTTTGACTTTTAACTTTTACCTTTTGCTTTTCTCTCTCCTTTCCCATATTTGAAATGAATATGCATATTGATGTTTATCATCTATTGCAAAATCCTGGTTGCTGATTTGTATCCATTTGCTTTCGTCAATAACAGGAAAAAAAGTATCTCCATCAAGTGTTGTATGCACCCTCGTCATAATTATTTTATCGGCAATCTCTATTGCTTGTTTATAAATTTCACCGCCGCCAATAATGAAAATTTCTTTGCAATTAGTTGTTGCGGCTTTTTCCAAAGCATCCTGCAGGCTTGTTGCAACTGTTACACCATCTGCTTTCCAGCCTGCCTGCCTTGTAATCACAAAATTAAACCTGCCGGGTAATGGCTTATTAACCGATTCAAAAGTTTTACGGCCCATGATGACGGGCATGCCCCAGGTAGTGTTCTTAAAAAATTTAAGGTCGTTGGGCAAATGCCATAATAGCTGGTTGTTTTTACCAATCACATTATTTTCGGCGGCAGCAACAATGAGGGAGACCATATA
This sequence comes from Ferruginibacter sp., assembly GCA_019638575.1. Classification (GTDB taxonomy): domain Bacteria; phylum Bacteroidota; class Bacteroidia; order Chitinophagales; family Chitinophagaceae; genus Ferruginibacter. Next base: position 82,613 of record JAHBTN010000001.1, read on the forward strand.
TAAGTTAAAAGTAAAAATTCAAAAAGTAAAAATAAGAAACTTGTACGCTTTCTGCACTTTTGAATTTTGTCTTTTATCTTTTTAATTCTTCAATATCTTAAACTCAACCCGCCTGTTCAATTGTCTTCCATCGGGATTATCAGAGCCATCGGGATTGGCATTGGGTGCTACAGGTTTGGTTTCGCCATAGCCATGCGATACAATCCTTGATGCGGCAATCCCTTTCGACAAAATATATTCCATCACCGATCTTGCCCTGTTATCACTCAACACCATATTATATTCATCGGCGCCTTTACTATCGGTATGTGCGCTCATTTCAATTTCAATATTGGGATATTCATTAAGGAAATTAACCACCCTGTCTAATTCCACAAACGACTCTGGCCTTAAACTATATTTATCAAAATCAAAAAACACATTGTTCAACCTGAATATTTGTCCTATTTCAATAGGTGCTAAATACAAATCCTTATGAATTACTTTGTAACCTGCTTTAATCAACGAGTCTAAATTCAGGTTTTCGGAAATAGCAAAAAATTTATCGGCTGCCGCCCTAATGCTGTAATTTTTATCGTAAGGAAGTACAATCTTAAAAGATCCATCAACCGGGCTAGATACGCCTGTGCCCACCTGGGTGCCGTCGGGTAATGTTTCGTAAACCAATGATGCAGACAAAGGCTCTTTTGTTTTTTCATTATACACATTGCCTGTAACAAGCACCACCGGGTTGGGCATTACTTTCTCCAGCAGTTTTACTCTTACAATATCACTTGCGCCAAAAGCGCCATCGCTCGATGTAAGGTATGCATATTCGCCACCGGCATCCAAAGTAAAAAATGCTTCGGAACCTTCAGTATTAATTGGTTTGCCTACATTCACCGGGTCGCTCCATTTTGTCCAGCTATCATCAAGCCTTTTACTCATCCAGATATCCATTTCGCCAATACCGCCGGGCCTGTCGCTTGCAAAATAAAGTGTAACCCCATCGGCTGCAATAAACGGGCTCATCTCGTTATAATCGGGCAGGTTTATTTTTTTACCCAGGCTTTTTGGCGCTGTCCATATATCATTGCCTTCTAAAAATGAAACATAAATATCATTATCAAAACTTCCTTTCTTATCAGTCATGTAAAACAAAAGTACTTTACCATTATGCCCCATGCTGGCACCAAACTGTGGTGTGGTACTAAACTTTTCCAGTTTCCTAATTTTCAGCATCTCTGCATTTGTCCAACTATTGTCTTTTCTTTTTTTAATCATGCTAACACCCATTCCCAAATACTGCCCGTCGATAAAAGCGCCTTTCAATAAAATTGTATTCAAATCAGGCGATATCCAGTACACGGCATTGTATTGCGATGCATTTACTTTAGCACTAAGGTGTTTTGCCTTGCTCCATTTTCCAAGACTATCCCTGGTTGAATACCAAATATCCTGCGAATTTGGAACAGTAGCATACTGGATATTTGCCGGATCGTTTTGGCGGATAAAAAATAACAGGTTGCCATCGGCCGAAATGGTTGGCCGCATTTCGGGGTGAATGGTATTGATATCTTCGCCCAGGTTTTCAACCTGTATGATGGTAGATGCAGTAATAACATTTTCTTTTTGCTCTCTTAAAAGTGTATCGGAAAGCAGGTGTTGCGTAGGCTGTGCGGCAGCACACAAAGAACAAATAATTAATAAGCAGTTAGTAATAAATGTTTTCATAAGATGGGTATCTTATGTAAAACGTAAAAAATTGAATAACTAATATGTAGTATTTTAATTAAACCGCCACCGGTGCCTTTATAGTGGGATGGCACTGGTAATTTACCAATTCAAAATCTTCATATTTAAAATTGAAAATATCCTTAACAGCAGGATTAATCTTCATTTGCGGCAGCGGAAACGGTGTTCTTGTTAATTGCAATTGGGCCTGTTCAAAATGATTTTTATACAAATGCACATCGCCAAATGAATGAACAAACTCACCGGGCAGCATATCACATACCTGTGCAATCATCATGGTAAGCAATGCGTATGATGCAATGTTGAATGGCACGCCCAAAAACACATCGGCCGACCGCTGGTACAACTGGCAACTCAACCGGCTTTTAGTTTCGTTTTTTTGAGCATCGGGCGGTGTTACATAAAATTGAAACAAGCAATGGCATGGCATCAGTTTCATCTTTGGCAAATCGGCCACATTCCATGCACTTATAATCATGCGCCTGCTATCGGGATTTGTTTTTAATATTTCAACCAGTTCCTTCACCTGGTCAACCTCTACCCCGCCTGTGCCGGCCCAACTGCGCCATTGTTTACCATACACCGGGCCAAGATCGCCATTTTCATCAGCCCACTCATCCCATATTTTTACATTGTGTTCTTTTAAAAATTTGATATTGGTATCGCCCTGTAAAAACCAAAGTAATTCGTAAATGATGCTTTTAAGATGGCATTTTTTAGTTGTTACCAACGGAAAACCATCAGCAAGGTTAAAACGCATTTGGTAACCAAAAACACTGCGGGTGCCCGTACCGGTGCGGTCGCTCTTATCGGCACCGGTTTCAATAATATGCTTAACTAATTGTAAATATTGCTGCATGGCTGCAAATTAAGTTAAAACTGAAAAGTTAAAACCCAAAAGTTATTAAGACACGGCAAGTGGTAAGTTTAAGAAATTCCTTAAACCATAAATTGCCAGCCACTACCCCAAAAATGAACTTTGTATCTTTGCAACGGAGAATTTACAATGAGTACAAAAGGAAAAGTTTTAATGGCCATGAGCGGCGGTATTGATAGTACCGTGGCCGCTTTAATGCTTCATAAGCAAGGATACGAAGTGGTGGGCATTACTATGAAAACATGGGATTACGCTACAAGCACAGGCAGTACGGGCAAAAAAGAAACCGGCTGCTGCAACCTTGATAGTTTTAACGATGCCCGGCAAGCTGCTGTGCAACATGGTTTTCCACATTTTATTTTGGATATAAGGGAAGAGTTTGGTGATTTTGTAATTGAAAATTTTGTGGAGGAATATATTGCCGGCCGTACGCCCAACCCATGCGTTATGTGCAATACCCATATTAAATGGAGGGCATTATTAAAAAGAGCCGATGCCATGGACTGCCAGTTTATTGCCACCGGCCACTATGCACAGGTGCATCAGCATACAAACGGGCGATACTTTATTCGCAAAGGCATTGATGAAAGTAAAGACCAAAGCTATGCCCTTTGGGGATTGCAGCAAGACCTGCTGAGCCGTACACTTTTACCATTGGGTACTTATCATAAAAAAGATATTCGCCAGATGGCGCATGATTTTGGATACCCCGAGCTGGCAAAAAAAAATGAGAGCTACGAAATATGTTTTGTACCCGATAATGATTACCGTGGTTTTTTAAAAAGAAAAGTACCCGGGCTTGAAGAAAGGGTTGTCGGTGGAAATTTTATTGATAAAACCGGTAAAGTACTTGGCAAACATAAAGGCTACCCATTTTATACCGTAGGCCAGCGTAAAGGATTGGATATTGCACTTGGCAAACCTGCATTTGTAACTGAAATTGTGCCCGAAACCAATACCGTTGTACTTGGCGATGAAGAAGATTTAAACCGCAGCGAAATGAAAGTAACCGGGCTTAACTGGATAAAATATGATGGTATTACCGAAGGGATGGAAGCCGTAACTAAAATAAGATACAAGGATAAAGGCGCATTAAGTAACCTGTACACATACGAAAACGGTATAAATGTTCGTTTTTACGAAGATGTAAAAGGTGTTGCACCAGGCCAAAGTGCGGTTTTTTATGAAGGTGATGATGTGATTGGCGGAGGAATTATTCAGCGCAACGGGCAGCCTTTTAGCATATAATTGTATCTTTATTTGTATTAAATGTTATTATGAGAAAGCAATTGCTTTTACTGCTGGTTGTAACTACTGTTATTTTTACCGCCTGTAAAAAATCTGCCGAAGTGCTTGATACCATTCCTGTAAGCGAATATTTTCCATTGCAGGTTGGCAAATACATCACTTATAATTTAGACAGTACGGTGTTTATTAATTTTGGCACCAAGGATACCGTGATGAACTACCAGGTAAAACATGTGGTAGATGCTGAAATAACCGATAACCTGGGCAGGCCTGCTTACCGTATCATTAGATACATACGCAGTTCGCCTGCCAATGCTTGGGTACCCGATAATACTTTTATGGCTGTAGGCACCGAATTTACCATGGAGTTTATTGAAAACAACATGCGTTTTATTAAATTAAAAGCGCCGGTAAGAAACGGTTATACCTGGAAAGGAAACAGCTATATTGATTTAGGAACCGATTACAGGTACCTGGAAGATTGGGATTATACTTACGATAGCGTGAATGTGAGTGCAACCGTAGGTTCATTTACATTAGACAGTACTTTAAAAGTAGATCAGCGTGATGAAGTGATAGGCATACCAACCGACCCAAACAGTTATTCTGAAATAAACAGGAGCAATGAAAAATATGCCAAAGGCATTGGTTTGGTTTACCGTGATTTTTTACACGTAGAATACCAGCCACCAACACCCGGCCGTGGCGCTTACCGCATAGGTTATGGTGTAAGGCTAACCATGATTGATCATAATTAAATTAGGGCAAGCACCGTTTTTTTCAACATCATTTTATTGCAATGAAACTTTTTTGAAATTTACCGGTTTCAACATTGCAAGTTTCGTTTTAAAAAAATCTATTTTATTTTTTTCGGCAATAGGCGGCAAAATCTGTAGAGGGAATCTTATCTACACCCAATTGCCTAAGCATGGTAACCAATTGCCCCCGATGATAAGTTGCATGGTTAAATAAATGCTGCAGCATTTGGAAAACCGGCATTTTAACCTGTTCTTTATTGCGTATATATGCAAACACATGTGTAAGCTGGTTATCGGTGGCAGCATTCACCCAATCGGCCCATTGTTTATTTTGTTTAGCAAGCTGTGCAGTCATTTCGGTAAATGTTCCGGTAAATTTTTCACTTTGTAAGTCCATATGCTCAACCAGCTTAAGCCGTTGCCACCAAATCTCTTCTGCCTTCCACAAATGCTGTACTGTTTTATATACCGAAGGAAAACTGCTGTTGATTTCCCTGTTCACTTCTTCTTCACTTAACTTATTCATCACGTCGGCCAATTGTTTTGTAGCCCATAAATGATAAGCGGCGTATTGCTGTAATAATTCCTTCATGCTTTTGTGTACATTTGATTTTATTCGCTAAAAAATAACACCTAAAATTATTATTAAATAACTATACAACTATCAAACAACCATGGCAGGTAAAAAAAAATCATACAGCGGCTTTAGTTCTGTAGCCATACATGGCGGCCATACTAACGATCCCAACTATGCTCACCTTACACCGGTTTATGCCAGCAGCACTTATACTTTTGATGATGCCGAACAAGGCATGAAAAGATTTAGCGGACAGGAAAAAGGATATATCTACAGCCGATGGGGCAACCCAACCATTACCGAAGCCGAAGAAAAAATTGCAGCGCTTGAAAGTTTTGGGATTTTGGAATCCGATGGCAAACCCCTGGAGTTAAAAACTATCCTGCACAGCAGCGGCATGGCCGCCATCAGCACATTAATGATTGCAACATTAAAAGCAGGCGATAAAGTTTTAACGCATTACTCATTATATGGCGGCACACAGGAACTGCTTGATAAAGTATTGCCGCCTTTAGGCATTGGTACCGTGATTACCGATTTAAGAGAGCCCGAAAAAGCCATTGCTGCCATACAAGCCGATGATAGTATTAAAATGCTTTACCTTGAAACGCCTGCCAACCCTACTATTCAATGTGTAGATATTGAAGCGCTTGCTGACATTGCAAAAACTAAAAATTTAATGGTGGCTGTTGACAATACTTTTGCCACTCCTTACCTGCAGCAGCCTTTTAAGTTTGGGGCCGATTTTGTAATACACAGCACCACAAAATTCTTAAACGGTCATGGTACAGCAATTGGCGGTGCTTTGGTGGGGAATGATATGGCAAACATGAACGGGCAAATTTTAAAAGTGCATCGCCTGCTTGGCACAAACAGCAATGCTTTTGATGCTTTTTTATTAACGCAGGGTATTAAAACACTTGAAGTAAGGATGGAACGGCATTGCAGCAATGCCATGCTTGTTGCAGAATTTTTACAGCAGCATCCTGCTATTAGTAAAGTAAATTACTTAGGCCTTCCATCGCACCCCGATTATAAAACGGCAGCAAAACAAATGAAGCATCCGGGCGCTATGCTTAGTTTTGAAATGAAAGATGGCCTTATTGCCGCCAAAAATTTTATTGATAAACTGAAGATGTGCATACGGGCCGTTTCGCTTGGCACCTGCGATACTTTATTATGCCACCCTGCAAGCATGACGCATTACAGCGTACCCAAACAAAAACGGGAACAGTATGGTATTACCGATGGACTGATACGCATGAGTGTGGGAATAGAAAACATACAGGATATTATTGAAGATATAAAACAAGCGCTTGAATAAAATATGAATAATAGTAAAGATATTTCTGTTGCCATCATCAGTTTCTTTTTATCTACCGTTATAACCTGGTGGTTTGTTGATAGCTGCCCTTTATATAATAGTTTGCAGCAAAAATTTTTATCAACAGGTATTGCCGGTGCAAAATGGTGTTTACAAATAAGCGCTGCCTATTTTTTTCTTGCACAAAAAAGATGGGGCTTTATAAAAAATATAGGTTTAACATGTTTGGCCGGTTCAATAATACTGTTGCCTTACCCGGTTGCTGCAATTTTTTTTAAAATAGATAATGCATCTTTTTTTATAGGCTCATTATTGGTGGCAGTAGCAGTGATGATGGTTTTATATTATTATAGCGTAACAAAGTTGTTGTTGCCGGTAAAATGGTTTTGGGGTTGGATAGGTAGCCTGGCAATTGCCATAACTTTGCAACTTACCATAGTTTTTAACGTAATAAAATTTTAAGGTATGCCGGTAACAATCAGGAAAGCAGTGAAAGAAGATTGCACAAGGATGATGGAACTGATAAAGGAATTAGCCGTGTATGAAAAAGAGCCCGATGCGGTAACAGTAAGTTTTGATCATTTTGAGGAACAGGGCTTTGGTCAAAAGCCAATTTGGTGGGCCTATGTAGCCGATGTGGATGGCAGAGTAGAAGGCTTTGCACTATGGTATATACGCTACAGCACCTGGAAGGGCACCCGCCTGTACCTGGAAGACTTATTGGTAACGGAAAAAATGCGTGGGCATGGCATTGGCAAATTATTATTCGACAGGCTGATTGAGGAATGTAAAGAACAAAAATACAGCGGCATGATGTGGCAGGTACTGGACTGGAATACGCCTGCCATAAATTTTTATAAGAAATACCCCGAAGTGAATATTGATGACGGATGGCTTAATGGCTCTATTAATTTTGATTGATTTTAAATACAAATTTCCCCTGTTCTTAGCTTTAAACTACGCCTTAGTTTATGTAAATTTGCGGCTTCATTAAGTTGAGTATTGATATAGATGTACAAGAGTGCGACGCCAATGAAGTTCAATAATGATTCAAAAGCCCGGCTCCAAAATAAAAAATATTATGGCAGAAAAAATTACAATGGGTAGCAACGGTGTGCTGAGTGTACCCAGTAATCCTATTATACCTTTTATTGAAGGCGATGGTATTGGCCCCGAAATATGGCAGGTGGCACAAAAAGTTTTTGATGCTGCAGTGGAAAAGGCTTACAACGGCACCCGTAAAATTGAATGGAAAGAAATGCTGGCAGGCGAAAAAGCATTTAAACTTACCGGTAATTGGCTACCGGCCGAAACTTTACAAACAGCCAAAGATTATATTGTTTCTATTAAAGGCCCTTTAACTACACCTATTGGCGGCGGCATACGATCGCTGAATGTGGCTATGCGGCAAGACCTTGATTTATTTGCCTGTGTTAGGCCGGTTAAATGGTTTAAGGGTGTGCCATCGCCGGTAACGCATCCCGAAAATGTGGACATGATAATTTTTAGGGAAAACACCGAAGATATTTATGCCGGCATTGAATGGCAGGCAGGCTCGCCCGAAGCAAATAAATTTGAAAAATTTTTGGTGGAGGAAATGGGTGTTAAAAGTATCCGTTTCCCCGGCTATTCAAGCTATGGGGTAAAACCTGTTTCGTCGGAAGGAAGCAAAAGGCTTGTGAGAGCGGCTATTGACCATGCATTAAAAAACAACCTGCCATCGGTAACGCTGGTGCATAAGGGCAATATTATGAAATACACCGAAGGTGGTTTTAAAAAATGGGGCTACGAAGTGGCACGACAAGAATTTGCTGATAAAACTTTTACCTGGGACGAATGGGATGAACTGAAAAAGGAACATGGTGAAGCACATGCCAACGAAGTACAACGTAAAGCATTACACGAAGGAAAACTTTTAGTGAAAGATATTATTGCTGATAATTTTTTACAGCAGATACTGATTGCGCCAAAAGAGTTTTCGGTGGTGGCCACCCTTAACCTGAATGGTGATTATATTTCGGATGCGCTGGCGGCAGAAGTGGGGGGAATTGGTATTGCACCCGGCGCCAACATTAATTACAAAACCGGTTATGCCGTGTTTGAAGCTACACATGGCACAGCGCCAAAATTTGCCGGCACCAATAGTATGAATCCTTCTTCGGTAATTTTAAGCGGATGCATGATGCTGGAATATATTGGCTGGAAAGAAGCTGCCGAAATGATTACATCGGCCTTACAAGCCACCATTATGCGTAAAACAGTAACCATAGATTTTTATAACCTCATGAGTGGCGCTACCCTGCTCAAAACTTCGGAGTTTGGTAATGCCCTTATCGAAAACATGGGCCTGGTAACCGGTAATGTGCAGTTGAAAAAGAGTAGTAGTCTTTGAATGGTGAATTATGAATTATGAATGTTGGATGGTGAATGGTGAATTTTGAATTATGAATTATGAATTTTGATTTTAAATTATAAATAAAAAAATAAATCATGGCAAAGATTAAAGTAGCAAACCCGGTGGTTGAATTAGATGGCGATGAGATGACACGTATCATCTGGAAATTTATTAAAGACAAACTGATACTACCCTACCTGGATGTAAATATCCAGTATTTTGATTTGGGTGTTGAGCACAGGGATGCAACCAACGACCAGGTAACAATTGATGCGGCCAATGCTATTAAGGCCTGCGGCGTAGGCATCAAGTGCGCTACCATTACGCCTGATGAAGCAAGGGTGAAAGAATTTAACCTTAAACAAATGTGGAAATCGCCTAACGGCACCATCCGTAATATTTTAGACGGCACTGTTTTTCGTGAACCGATTGTTATGCAGAATGTGCCCCGGTTAGTGAATAACTGGACGGCGCCAATCATTGTTGGCCGTCATGCTTTTGGCGATCAATACCGGGCTACTGATACAGTGATAAAAGGCAAAGGAAAATTAACCATGACTTTTACCCCCGAAGGCGGTGGTGAAGCACAGGTTTTTGAAGTATATAATTTTAAAGGCGACGGAGTTGCCATGAGCATGTATAATACCGATGAAAGCATTATTGGTTTTGCACGCAGTTGCTTTAATATGGCTTTAAGCAAAGGATGGCCTTTGTACCTTTCTACCAAAAACACTATTCTTAAAAAATACGACGGACGCTTTAAAGATATTTTTGAAAATATCTATCAAACAGAATTTAAACAAAAATTCACCGATGCTGGTATCGTGTACGAACACCGACTGATTGATGATATGGTTGCAAGCGCCTTAAAATGGAATGGCAATTTTGTATGGGCCTGTAAAAACTATGATGGCGATGTGCAGAGCGATACTGTTGCGCAGGGTTTTGGTTCTTTGGGATTAATGACTTCTGTTTTGGTTACACCTGATGGAAAAACCATGGAAGCCGAAGCGGCACATGGCACTGTAACACGCCACTACAGGGAGCATCAGCAGGGGCGCCCTACATCAACCAACCCTATTGCTTCAATTTTTGCATGGACAAGAGGCCTTGCCTTTAGAGGTAAATTAGATAACAACCAACCACTAATAGATTTTTGTCATGCACTGGAAACCGTTTGTGTTGAAACGGTAGAAAGCGGTAAGATGACCAAAGACCTGGCAGTTTGTATTCATGGTAATAAAGTAAATCACGGCGAGCATTATTTATATACCGAAGAATTTTTAGATGCTATAGATGCAAACCTTAAAAAGAAAATGGGAATGTAATGTGATTAGATATTTGTCTTTATCTTTAAGATATGACGTCTACTATCATTATTACAATTTGCATTTTATTGCTAATTGCTTATTTATTTGATCTTACTGCACCTAAAACAAGAATTCCTTCGGTGATTCTTCTTTTGTTGCTGGGATGGATTGTCAGGCAAATTTCTACATCACTCCATTTAAAGATACCCGACCTGTCTGGCTTGTTACCCTTATTTGGTACAATTGGCCTTATATTGATTGTGCTGGAAGGTTCATTGGAACTTAAACTGAACAGGAGTGTAACCAGTTTAATAAAAAAATCATCCATTGTTGCACTTATTCCAATGGTAGTACTTGCCTTTTTGCTGGCTTATGCATTTATGTATTTTCAATCGGGGCTTTCATTAAGAGATGCGTTAGCCAATGCTGTTCCGCTTTGTGTTATCAGTAGTTCAATAGCTATACCAAGTGTAAAATATTTAAGTTCGTATAATAAAGAATTTATTACTTACGAGAGCAGCCTCTCTGATATCTTTGGCGTCGTCTTCTTCAATTTTGTTGCCTTAAATGAACTGGGAGAGGTACATTCAATACTTGCATCAATTATACAGTTATTTATGATGATTGTAGTGTCATTTGCCGCTACAATTTTATTAGCTTTCCTGATGGGAAAAATTGATCATCAAATAAAATTTGTTCCAATAGTTTTACTGGTGTTATTAATTTATACAATAGCTAAACTCTATCATTTACCATCGCTTATTTTTATATTGATACTGGGTTTGTTTCTTGGCAACCTTGATGAGTTAAAGCGGTTTAAATGGATCAACAATTTAAAACCGGAAGAGCTTAAATCAGAGGTTATTAAATTTACCGATCTTATTATTGAAGCCACTTTCCTTATCCGTACTGCCTTCTTTCTTTTATTTGGTTATATGATTGAAACCAGTGAAATATTTAATCTTGATACAATAATTTGGTCGGTAGGTATTTTATCTGCAGCCCTATTGATTAGGGCAATACAATTTAAATTATCCGGATTAAAATTATTTCCAATGCTATTTATTATTCCAAGAGGATTAATTAATGTGTTGTTGTTTTTATCTGTTGTTCCGGCACAACAAATCCAATTTGTTAATAAATCACTGGTTTTGCAATTGGTTATTTTATCATCCTTAACCATGATGTTGGGAATAATGTTATCTAAAAAAGATATAGAATTACCTACGAACGTTTCCGATAATTCAACACTGCCCATGCATTAAAAAAAACTCCCAGCGCCAGCACCGAAAAAAACTGAACTTTTACATCTGCAAAACCGCTTCCTTTTAAAATTATCATGCGTATCACTTCAATAAAATAAGCAACAGGATTTATTTTGGTGATAAGTTTGGCCCAACCGGGCATGCTTTCAATTGGTGTATATAAACCACCCAGCAACATAAACAACATAATAACAAAAAAGCTTACAAATGTTGCCTGCGTTTGCGTTTCGGCAAATGTTGATATGAGTAAGCCAACACCCAACAATGTAAACAGGAACACCATACCAAACACATAAATTAAACCCAGGCTTCCAACCGGAACAATACCATATACCAACCACGATACCAGTAAACCCAATGTAAGTGTAATCAATCCCATTATCCAAAAAGGTATCAGTTTACCTAAGATAAATTGCAGTTTGGTTATGGGTGATACATTAACCTGCTCGATGGTGCCAATTTCTTTTTCGTGTACAATATTCAATGCAGCCATGATGCTGCCAATCATGGTAAGCAATGTAACCAAAATTGCAGGCACCATAAATATTTTATAATCCATAGAAGGGTTATACCAATTAGATGAAGTAACCTCAATTGTTGGTTGTGCATTGAATGCAGGAGGTTGTATCCAGTCGGTTCTTATACCTGCATTAAAATCCCTGATGATGGATGCTGCATAAGCGCCGCCAAGGTTGGCCTGCACGCCATTAACTGCATTTACTGCAATTAACATGGTAGCAGCTTTATCATTTACAAGGTCTTTTTCAAAACCTTTTGGAATTTCTATGATAAGATCTGCTGTACCCGACTCAATTGACTTCATCGCCTGCAAGTAAGAAGGTTCATAACTGGTAAGTTTAAAATATCCTGAGCCGGAAATTTTTTGAATAAATTTTTGTGAATAGGCAGAATGATCATGATCAACAATAGAAAGTTTTACATTCTTCACTTCGTAATTGGCTGCAAAAGGAAATACCAGCAACTGTATTACCGGCATAATAAGCACCATCCTGAAGATGGCCGGGTTCCTGAAAACCTGTCTGAACTCTTTCTCCAGTATCATCAATAACTTTTTCATGCAAGCCTTGTTTTAAATTTTTTAAAGCTGATGAACAGTAATACCAATGACATGGTAACCAGCACCAGGGATTCTTTCCATACCTGCGAAAAGCCAAGTCCTTTTATCATCACATCTTTTACAATTAAATAAAACCATTTAGAGGGAACTATATTTGATATAGCCTGTAATGGCCAGGGCATACTTTCGATAGGAAACATAAAACCGCCCAGCAACAATGTGGGCAACAACAAAGACATCAGCGAAAACATTTGTGCTTCCTGTTGCGTTTTTGTAAAATTAGAAATCATCAAACCCAATGATACCGATGTAATAATAAACAACAACGACTCTGCCATCAGTAAAAAAAGATTCCCTTTTACAGGTACATCTAAAATGGTAACACTTACAATTAAGATGGTAATTAAATTAACCAATGATAAAAATATATACGGAATGGCTTTACTTACAATAAACAATAATGGTTTTAACGGCGAAACCAAAATCACTTCCATAGTATTGATTTCTTTTTCCCTTACAATAGCTACCGAAGTCATCATGGCGGCTATCAAAACTAAAATCATTGTCATAACACCCGGTACAAAATTGTATGTGCCTTTTAACTGCGGATTGTATAACATTCGTAATTGAGGTTGTATTTGGTATGGGATATTAGTTTGGCCGTTTAGTTCCTGTTGGTAATCGTTAATGATATTTGTGGCGTATTGAGTAATAGTAGTGGCAGTGTTGGGGTCAGATGCATCGGCCAGTAACTGAATTTGGGCTTTATTGCTATGTAATAATGATTGATAAAAGTTTGGCGGAAAAACCACTACCATCCTAACTTTTCCCGATTTGAATATGTTTTCAATATCTGCCTGTGCATGCAAATAAGTATTTACTTCAAAATAACGGCTTGCATCTAACCTTTGTATAATTTTTAAAGTGGCTTCGTCTTTTGAATTATCCAAAACAGCAATATTGCTGTTTTTTATTTCATTGGTTAAGGCAAAACCAAACAGGATGATCTGCACAATAGGCATCAGGAAAATGATAAGCAAAGATTTCCTGTCACGGAAAATGTGATAAAATTCTTTTTTAACAAAAATGATAAACTGCTTCATGCTTATAATTAATCCGATGATCTTGTAGCGCCCCTTGCCAATTGTAAAAAAACTTCAACCATTGATACTGCCTTATAATTTTTTTTAAGGTTTGTGGGTGTATCCAAAGCTTCAATCACACCATCTACCATGATGGATACCCGGTTGCAATATTCTGCCTCATCCATATAATGGGTTGTTACAAAAACGGTAATACCTTTTTCGGCTGCAGCATAAATCAGGTTCCAAAATTCTCGCCTTGTTACAGGATCTACCCCGCCGGTTGGCTCATCCAGGAAAACAATTTTTGGCTGGTGCATAATGGCAACAGAAAATGCCAGTTTTTGTTTCCAGCCAAGCGGCAGCGATTTTACGAGGCTGTTTTCTTCGTTACTCATTTTCAGCAAATCAAGCAGGCTATTCATTTTTTCTTTGACAGAGGCCCTGCTCATGCCATAAATGCCTGCATAAAAACGAATATTTTCTTTTACTGTCAGGTCTTCGTACAAAGAAAATTTCTGGCTCATATAGCCAATATTTTGCTTAATATTTTCAGTTTGTTTGTACACATCAAAACCGGCCACCGCCGCTTTACCCGAAGATGGTATGGATAAACCGCACAACATACGCATGGCTGTAGTTTTACCGGCACCGTTAGCGCCCAGGAAGCCGAATATTTCTCCTTTTTCTACATTAAAAGAAATTTTATTTACGGCAATAAAATCGCCAAACTTTTTTGTTAGCCCTTCTGCTTCTATAACAATCTCCTTCATCATACCTGTTTTTAATTTTTATTCATCAATTGCATAAAGCAATCTTCAATTCCGGGTTCTGTTTTTTTCAATTCAATACTAGTATGCTGGTGTTGATTAAGGTAAGTCAGTAATTCTTTTTCATTTGTACCATCTTTTAATAACAGGTGATGAAACTCGCCAAAACTGTTGCAACTGATTGTGCCTTCATATTGTTTTAAATCTTTCAACAATGCATACATATTTGCTGAACGTACTGCCCACAATTGCCCTTTAAATGATTTCACAATTTCCTGCGGCGCATCAATGCTCATAATTTTACCCGATTGAAGTAATGCCACCCGGTCGCATAATGCAGCTTCATCCATATAAGGTGTGGAAACTAAAATGGTTATTCCCTGCTTTTTTAAATTTTGCAGCATATCCCAAAATTCTTTTCTCGAAACAGCATCTACACCTGTTGTTGGTTCATCTAAAAATAATACCGAAGGTTTATGTATGAGCGCACAACACAGTGCCAGTTTTTGTTTCATGCCGCCCGATAATTTACCTGCACGGCGCTTTTTAAAAGGCTCTATTTGTACATATATTTCTTTAATAAGGTTGTAGTTCTCCTGGATACTTGTATTAAAAATGGTTGCAAAAAACTCAAGGTTCTCTTCCACGCTCAAATCCTGGTACAGCGAAAACCTGCCCGGCATGTAGCCCACACGGTTTCTTACTTGTTTATAATCTTTCACCACATCAAACCCGTCAACAGTTGCTGTGCCGCCCTGTGCCAGCAACAATGTGGTAAGTATCCTGAACAGAGAAGTTTTACCGGCGCCATCTGGTCCAATAATTCCAAAAAGTTCACCTCTGCTTACTTCAAAAGAAATATCATCAAGCGCTGTAATCGTTTCTTTTTTTGTACCGTAAGTTTTTACAATATTTTTTACAGTAATAGCAATCATTGTGTTGATATTAAAAAATCCACTTCTCCGTACATTCCAATCTTTAATAAACCGTCATTAACCACATTTACTTTTATAGCATACACAAGATTGGCCCGTTCATCTTTTGTTTGTATTGTTTTAGGTGTAAATTCTGCCTTATCCGAAATCCAACTGATATTACCTTTCAGTTCTCTCATCTTTCCATTACCATCATCTACCATCACTTTCACCTGCTGGTTTAATTTTACTTGTGCAAGCTGGTTACCGGTTATGTATGCCCTAAGTTTCATCACGCTAAGGTTTGCTATTTTGTATAAAGGTTTTCCTATGCTGGTAAATTCGCCTGCATCGGCATATTTACTTAATACGGTACCTGTAACCGGGTTGATGATATTTGTTTTATTTAATTGTTCCTGTAGTTGTGCAACCTT
This sequence comes from Ferruginibacter sp., assembly GCA_019638575.1. Classification (GTDB taxonomy): domain Bacteria; phylum Bacteroidota; class Bacteroidia; order Chitinophagales; family Chitinophagaceae; genus Ferruginibacter. The sequence goes on from JAHBTN010000001.1 coordinate 98,379, forward strand.
TTTTTGCATTGGGGCTTTTTCGCTTAATATGCCACGGTTTTGTATGGCAACCAATTGCCGCTGTGCATTTACCTGGCTCTGCAATACTTTTAATTGCGTTTTTGCCGCAATAATTTTTTCTTTTAACACATTTACCTGCCCGGTTATATCATCCAGTTGCTTTGTCGGTACAGCATCGGCAGCAACTAATTTTTGAAAACGGGCTTGCTCCTTTTCTAAAACTTTTAACTGTGTTTCATCCACATCAATTTGTTTTTTTTGCAACTGCATCTGCGATTCCAATATACTTACCTGTGGCGCTGCATCATTTGTTTTTTGTTGTAAAGCTTCTACAGTTGATGAGGCCTGTTCTTTCTGCAACTCAATGGCAATAGGGTCAATCTTACCAATTACAGAATCTTTAGCAATTGTGGCGCCTTCTTCAACATTCAACTGCAAAAGTTGGCCGTTTGCTTCTGCAGATACAATTACTTCATCTGCTTCAAATGTACCCGTGGCATCATACTTTGCTTTACTGCTGCCGCAGGAAACCAAAACAATGATAATGGATGGCAGCATTATTTTTTTAAAAAGAGGTTTCATATTTTTTATTTGTTGGATGATGAATTTATTTCCCAAGAATCAGTTGATAATTATATTGGGCCTGTAACCATTGTATCTCATGCAGTTTCTGATTTAACATAGCCTGGTTTTCGGCATTCATTTCGGTGATGTAATCAGTAGAAGTGATGATGCCATTGGCCAATTTGAAAGATGCGTTATCCTTAATTTTTTTTCGCAGTTGCACAATGGCTTCATCCGAGTTTACAAGCGCTTTATATTTCTCTATTTCGTTTTTTTGTTGCGATAGCACCTGGCGGTTGTTGTTTAAAAAATTTTCTCTTTGCCTGTCCACAATCTGCTCCTGTATTTTAATTACATCTTTTTCTTTTTGCTTTGTAAACTGCGATATGATGGGGATGGTAAGCTTAACACCTCCAAGGTAATACCACTGAAATTCGTTTTTAAGCATGTTTAAACCGGGCCTGCCATAACCACCTGTTGTAAAAAACGAAAACTTTGGATTTGCTTTTGCATTAATTAATTTGGTTTGCTGCTGAAACTGTTGTTTTTGAAAATCAAATAACTTCAACTCGGGCCGCTGCATAATTGTATCTGTAGAAACAGTTATTTGTGCTGGTTTTTCAAAAACCGTATTGGTATCAATTGATGTACCTGTTAGTATTTCCAGCATTTCTACGGCTGCATTTTTTGTTGTTTTAAACCCTATTACCTGTTGTAATGCCTTTAATTGCTCAGCTTTCAAAACATCCACATTGCTGTTTGTGGCAATACCGTTTTTTGCCTGTGCCGATACTTTTTTAATATTATTGTCGAGGTCATTTATTACAAATTGCATCAGCTTTAGATTCTCATCCATCAATAATGCAGTAAAAAAATAAGCATTCACTTTAGATTTAAGCTGGTACAAATCAACTTCCAGTTTTTGTGATTCAATGCCTGCTGCAATGCTTTGAAGTTTCTTTTGGATACTGATGATTCCACCATCATAAATGGGTTGTGTTATCTCAAGCGTTCCCTTGTATTGGTCTTTACTAAGTTCTTCCACATTAATGCCCGGCAGCTTTACTGGAAAAGATGTTACTTCTGACTGGTAAGTTGCCTGTGCACTCACATTCACCTGTGGCAACCAGTTAAGGCCCTGGTTTTTTTCAAGCAAGCTGCCTGCCGTAACTGTTAAAGCCTTTTGCTGTGCAAGTGGCGAATTAGTTGTTGCATAACGATAACATTGTTCAAGTGTGAGTACTGGGTTATTTTGTGCAAATAAACCACTTACAGCTAAGAGTAAACCGGCAATTATAAAGCTTGTACTTTTCATAGATTTACTTTTTAAACTTTGATAGCATTAATAATAAATGCAGCCACTTCTGTTTTTCTTTTTTGTATCATGGCCAGGTAAGTCTTTTCATCCATTTGAAAAATACCCCTTACCATTGGGCGTGCAATAAATGGGAAAATGCATAACGACTGTATATTGATAAGTAATTGCTGAGCTGTTATTTTCCTGATGGCGCCCTTTTTTATTTCAGCATTTACCTGTTTCTGAAAATGTCCTAATATCATTTCTACCGGTATTTTTTTAAGGCGTTTTAAGATTACATCAGGGTTATTGTTCATTTCGTTTAAGATAAAATTGGGCATACCGGGCAATTGCGTTAAGCGGTCAATATCCAAGGATACAATTTTTTCAATTTTTTCAAACAAAGGCAACTCTTCTGCTAATATGCCGGCCAGGTGAGAGAAAAAACTTCCGATTTCCTGTTCAAAAACAATATCAAACAGTTTGTTTTTTGATGTGAAGTAATAATGCAATAACGCCTTATTGTACCCTGCCTGGTTAGCTATATCCTGCATGCGTGAACCTGCCAGTCCTTTTTCTATAAATACTTTCCTGGCCGCCAGTAATATTACTTGTTCTGTGTTTTTATCTTTCTTTTTCATTCTTTTAACCATTTGGTTAATTATGCAAATCTATGTTGTCAAATAATATCTTCCAAATATTTTTAACCAAATGGTTAAATTTTAATGACTGATGCCCCAGCATACAAAACAGGTGTTGACGGTCAGGAACTTGTAATGAAAAGAAATTATTTACCTTGTGTCAACAATTAATGTTATGGAAATACAAGAAACCCGCCTTGCCGTTTTAATAGATGCAGATAATGTGCCTTACAGCAATGTACGTGGCATGATGGAAGAGATAGCCAAATATGGCACACCTACATTTCGCCGCATTTATGGCGACTGGACCAAACCAACCGTAAGCGGCTGGAAAAATGTTTTATTGGAGAATGCTATCACACCCATTCAGCAGTACAGTTATACAAGCGGTAAAAACAGCAGCGACAGCGCATTGATTATTGATGCGATGGATATTTTATACTCGGGCAAAGTGGATGGCTTTTGTATTGTAAGCAGCGATAGTGATTTTACAAGACTGGCTTTGCGGCTTAGAGAAGCCGGCATGAAAGTGTTTGGCATTGGGCAAAAGAAAACACCCAATCCTTTTATTGTAGCTTGTGATAAATTTATTTACCTTGAAATTATTGCAGTACCCGAAGAGGAAGAAGAAGAAGTTACTCCCGCTACTAAAACAAAAAAAGCTAAGCCTGTTCAAAAAAGTTCTGTTGATAAACTTAACAAAGAAACCATTAAATTGATTGCAGCCACAATTGACGATCTTGCCGATGAAAACGGATGGGCATTTTTAGGCGATGTTGGCAACCTCATCTTAAAAAAACAACCGGATTTTGACCCAAGGAATTATGGGTTTCAAAAATTAACGCCATTGATTCAATCGGTAACTCAATTTGAAATTGATAAAAGAGAAACAGATAAATCGGGTATCAGGTTAGTATATATCCGCAATAAACAAAGGACTTAATTTTTCATCAAAAAAAAATATTCACATGTACAATTGTGTATGGACACTTGATATTGTTTTTGGCAAACAAAAAGAAGCCCTTGATATTATTAAAGCATGGGGTGCAGAAAAATTCAGGTCATCTCATTTTAAAAATTCTGTAAACCGGTTAAGCGTTGGGCATATCGGAAAATCGGCGTCGCATATTGTGGATGAATACCTTTTTGAATCGCTGGCCGATTTTGAAAAATCCCTTGCTGATATGGGTAAGCCACAGTTTAAACAATACAGCGATGCCATTGCGCCATTTATTGTTCCGGCATCACAAAAATGGACTGTGTACAGGATGGTTGATTAATGGTTTTATATTTTATCTGTTCGTTTTGTACCACTGTACAATTCATATTCCAGCAATCGGCAATCAATTTTACTGGTAAAAAATTCTATTCGCCTGTTTGGTTTAAGGCCTATCTTTTTTGCCAGCTCCAGGTTGCCGGTAAAAACATACCCGAAATAACCCTTGCATTTCTTTTTTAAAAAATCGCCCATGCGTTTGTAAGTAATTTCCAGTTCGGCTTCTACGCCTAACCTATCGCCATATTCAGGATTAAAATAAACAACACCGTCTTCGCCATCGGGTACATTCGTTTGTTCAAAATCGCAAACGGCAAATTCAATCATTTCTTCAACACCTGCAATGCCTGCATTTACTTTCGAAATCTCAATGGCATCTTCACTGATATCGGTTGCTATGATTTTCAATCCCGGCACATTAATAACCTGCTGCTCTATTTTTTTAAATTCGGTTTGATACATTTTTTCATCATATCCAACCAAATGCATGAAAGCATAATTAAAACGCAGCAGCCCTGGTTTCCTGTTTGTTGCAAGCAAAGCAGCTTCAATGGCCACCGTACCTGAGCCACACATTGGGTTTATAAAAACTGACTGCTTATTCCATTTAGTTGCCAGCAAAGTGGCTGCAGCCAATGATTCCAACATAGGCGCTCTGCCGGGTATTTTTCTATAGCCATGTTTCGACAAAGTTTCGCCCGAAGTATCAATAAAAATTTCGGCAAGTGAATCTTTCCAGTATAAATGTATAACAGCTTTATCAAGTTCGGGGCCCGAGTTAGGGCGTTGGCCTGTTTTATTCCTGAACCTATCAACAATAGCATCTTTAACTTTTACATTGGCAAATAATGAATTGTTGATGGTATCGTTGCTAACATTGCTGCTGATGGAAAAATAACCATCGGCAGTAATCACATCTTCCCACGAAAAATTAATCAGGTTTTTATACAGTTCATCTGCATTGTTTGCTGTAAATTCCTTTAAAGAAAACAATACCTGGCTGGCGCAACGCAGGTTTACATTCAGGCGGATGCAATCCTGCAATGTACCTTGCAGTTCAACACCGGTTTTAAAAACCCGGCGGGGTTTATAACCAAGTTGAGCCACTTCCATTTGCAGGTATGGCGATAGCCTGTTGCTGCAGGTAATAATAATACGGCTATGGGCTTTAAAAATTTGCATCTGCAAACTTATAACTTATAGCCAATAACTTTTAACTTTGCCGCATGCCAACAATCAGTAACCGAGGCAACCAAATGCCTGCATCTCCCATTCGTAAACTGGTTCCCTTTGCAGAGGCTGCAAAAAAAAGAGGAACCAAAGTATTTCATTTAAATATTGGTCAGCCCGATATTGAAACGCCGGCAAAATGTTTGGATGCTGTGCGACATTCGGATTTTAAAATACTGGAATACAGCCACAGCGCCGGCAATGAAAGCTATCGTAAAAAATTAGTTGAATATTATAAACGGGTGGGTATTGATATAACTTCAGAACAGATTATCATCACCACCGGCGGCAGCGAAGCCATACTGTTTGGTTTTATGGCCTGCATGGATGCAGGCGATGAGGTAATAATACCCGAACCATTTTATGCCAACTACAATGGCTTTGCCGTTGAAGCCGGTGTTGTTGTAAAACCTATTACATCATCAATTGAAAGTGGTTTTGCCTTACCGCCAATTGAAGATTTTGAAAAAGTGATTACCGCTAAAACAAAAGCAATTGTTATTTGCAATCCCAATAACCCAACGGGTTATTTATACAGCGCTGCCGAAATGGAAATATTAAAGCAGCTGATTAAGAAACACAATCTTTATCTTTTTGCCGATGAAGCCTACCGTGAATTTTGTTACGAAGGTACTCATACAAGCGCCATGCATTTAACCGGAGTGGATGATCATGTGGTGTTGATGGATACCATCAGCAAACGTTATAGCGCCTGTGGTGGCCGTATTGGTGCTTTTGTTACAAAAAATAAAGAGCTGTTGGATGCAGCTATGAAATTTGCACAGGCAAGGTTAAGTCCGCCATCGTTTGCACAAATACTTGGTGAAGCGGCCGTTGATTTGCCCGATGATTATTTTAATACTACCAAGGCCGAATACAAACTTCGCAGAGATACGATTGTAAAAAGGCTGAATGCTATGCAGGGTGTTTTTTGCCCTAACCCCGGTGGTGCATTTTATGCCATGGCCAAATTACCTATTGATGATTCGGATAAGTTTTGCCAGTGGCTGTTAGAATCTTTTAATTATAATAACCAAACGGTGATGCTAGCACCGGCAACAGGGTTTTACAGTTCAGCTGGTTTAGGCAAACAGGAAGTGCGTCTTGCTTATGTAATAAATGCAGAAACCATTAATGCTGCAATGGATTGCCTGGAAAAAGCTTTGAAGGAATACCCGGGTAGAACGAATGGATGATGTGTTTACTGCCTCACTGGACTTTACTGGCCTTTACTGGCGCAAGTGTTCCCGCTACAAAAAAATTATTTAACGAAATTATTATGGGATCACTTGTGCCTGGCAAATTTGCCGGATTGTATCCGGAATCAAAATCACAAATATTCAATTTTTAACAACCCTTGTTCATTAGTATAATAATCTATAGCACTGCTATATTTATAATGCCAGGGTTCCCAAACCAAACCACTTCTTACAGGATTCTCATGCAGGTAGTTTAACCGCTCTTTTGTTTTGGTTGGCGAATTTAACTCTATGGGATGATAATCCTGTTTCCAAAATTGAAAGTTGGTATTATTATTATTGTTTTTACCTGCATAGTTGAAAAGATTCAGCATCCACTCCTTCCTGCTTTCTATTGTATTTTCTTGTATGGCTGCAACTATTTGTTTACTGCAATACTTTTTTATATCTCTAACCAGGTATTCTAATTTGTTGCTGTTACTGCTTATAATTAAATGAACATGATTGGTCATTATAATCCAGGCATGTAATTGAAGCCCTTTGTTTTCCTGGCAATATTGTAAACTTTTGATGAAAATTTCTTTATAGGTTTCTCTCGAAAACACATCTATCCATCCTACTACTGTGAAGGTTACAAAGTGTGCAATAGCATCTTCGCCAACTTTATATTTTGATGACATTTGTAAATAGATTAAGTGTTCGTAAATATATAAACATTTCGTTTTTAATTCCCCGATACAATCTGGGTAGATTTAAAAAGACACAAGTGTTCCCATAAAATTTACGTTTGCATTTAATCTTATTTTTGGGGGAACACTTGCGCCAGTGAGGGAATATTTGCGCTAGTGATTTAACAATAATACCAGAGACTAAAATCACTTTGCTCCCGGCGGGCAATGTGCTTTTAAATAATTTGTGTACAGGGTTGATAAATGCTGAAAAGTGCCAGCCCCTTCTGAAATGCTGTGCGACCTGTTGGGATAAGGCATATACTGAAACTGCTTGCCGTATTTTATTAATTCATTCACCAGCACTTCTGCATTGCTGAAATGCACATTATCATCGCCGGTGCCATGTATGTACAATAAATTTCCTTTTAAGTTTTTTGCATAAGTAACCGGCGAGCCGTTGATAAAATCTTCCCTGTTTTCCTGCGGCAGCCCCATGTAACGCTCCTGGTAAATATTATCGTAAAACAACTGGTTAGCTACAGCTGCAATGGCAATACCTGTTTTAAACAAATCGGGGTAACGAAACAGAAGATTAAGTGTAGATGAACCGCCGCCGCTCCATCCCCAAACTGCTGTACGTTCCTTATCCATGTATGGATGTGTGTTCAGCATTTTTTTAAATCCTTCAGCCATGTCAATCACATTTATATTTCCAATTTTACGGTAAATAGATTTTCGCCAGGCAGCGCCTTTTAACATGGGCGTGCCACGGTTATCAATCGCCACCTGTATGTAACCATCGGCTCTCATATCGCCATTGTATAAAAAATTATCCTGCGATCCATACGTGTCCAGCACGGTTGATCCGGCAGGCTCTCCATACACATAAAACACTACCGGGTATTTTTTGGTAGAATCAAAATTCTCTGGTTTGTTAATCCAGGCATCCAATGTAATGTTATCAGCGGTTACCAGTTTTAAAAATTCAATATTAACCCGGCTGTCTGTTTTTATATTTGCAGCAATACTTTTATCTGCATGTAATGGTTTGTTGTCGGGTAATGAAATCCATTCACTAACATTGGGTGTATTATGGTTTGAGAAAGAATGAATAGCAAGTTTTCCGTTGGGAGATATGTTGTATTCATTTGTTCCTTTTAATTCTTTTGAACTTATCAATTCAGGTTCATCTTTAGTATTTGTAACAACCTCTTTTACTTTTTGAAAAACGTTTCCAACCTTTTGTAAAAAATTACCTTTATCTACCGGTACACTATACAAGTATAATTGTGTTGCATTATCGGGCGATGCAGTAAAATAAATTCTATTCCTGGTTTCATCAATACATTTTATTTCGCCAATATCATAATTGCCTTTGGTTAATAAAGTTTCTGTTTTACCATCTCGGCTTATCCTGTAAATATGCCTCCAACCATCTTTTTCACTAATCCAAATAAAATCCTTTCCACCGTTTACCCAATTCCACCCTACCGGGTTATCGGTATTTAAATCAACCCATGTATTGCTGCTTTCTGCCCAAAATGTGTGGCTGCTGCCATTACCGGCATTGCAATAAATTAATTTACTTTCCTGTTGCTTACGATCGAGTTGCTGTACCACCAGTTCGTTTTTACCTGCCCATTCCATGCGTGGCAGGTAATGTTGTTGCGGATCACCTTCAATATTCATCCAGGTAGTGTACCTGTTAGACAGGTTTACCACTCCTATCCTTACCGGCGATGGCGCCTCTCCCACTTTTGGATATTCAACCGGTATTATTCTTGAGTAAATGCTATCGGTAGTGTTCAGCATATAATAGTCCCGTATCTTTCTGGCATCCACCTGCCAAAAAGCAATCTTAGTTCCATCTGGGCTCCATCTAAATCCATCCCGGCAGCCAAACTCTTCTTCGTACACCCAGTCAAAAGTGCCGTTAATAAGTTTACGGGTTCCATCATCAGTTAATTTTGTTGTGGATCCACTGCTAATTTCTTCTGCATAAATATTATGGCCGCTAACATAAGCAACTCGTTTTCCATCGGGCGAAAACTTGGCAAACATTAAAGACTGTTCGGGCAGGCTTTTACCAAGCTTTCTTAATTTACCACTTATGATATCAAGTATCCAGTAATCGCCTCGGGTATTGTAACGCCAAACTTTTGCTGTATTTGTAAAAATTAATAACCTGGTATAGTTATTATTAAATGAATACGATTGCGGCTTAAGGTATTGCTTTGATTCGGGCTCGGTAAGCAATGCTTTATTTATAATAACAGATTCGGTTTCTGTTACCGGATCTACCTGTACAATATTTCCATCTTTTAATATGGTGTAAGTGTTTCCATCTGCCGACCAGTTAATTTTACTGCTGTTTTGTGCAACTACTAACTGGCAAATCAACAATAAATAGAAAACTAACCTGATTTTTATAAACCGCATTTTATATGTTTTAGAATATTAAAAATACGAAATTACGTTTAGCTTTTCCTGCCGTTGCTGTAAAAGCATTTATTTTTGTAACATGGAAATGGAAAAACTACGGCTCGACAAATATTTATGGGCTATTCGTTTATTTAAAACAAGAAGCCAGGCAGCCGATGCATGTGATAAAGGCAAAGTGAAATTTAATGGCAGTATTGCCAAAGCATCAAAAACGGTTCATATTGCCGATGAATATGAAGTGAAGACAGAAGCCAAACGATGGGTGATAAAAGTAACGGGGCTTTTATATAAACGGATGCAATACAGCGAGGCTATTAAATTTTATGAAGATATTACACCTGCTGAAGAGTTGGACCGTATCCAATTCCAGGCGGCTGTTTTTCATACTGGTAAACGGTTGAGCAAAAAAGGAAGGCCAACAAAAAAAGACAAACGTGACCTGGAAGATTTTATGAATTTTTAAACGCATTTTGAAACTGATTTCTTTACACAAATGAAAATAGATATACTTACTGTAGTTCCCGGCCTTTTAGATAGCCCCTTTGCACATTCCATATTAAAAAGGGCGAGCGATAAAGGATTGCTGCAGGTAAACGTAATTAATTTGCGTAACTACACCACGTATGCAAGGGCGCAGGTAGATGATTATGCATTTGGCGGAGGCGCCGGTATGGTGATAATGATTGAACCTTTGGTGAATGCTATTGAAAGTTTGCAGAAAGAAACAACTTATGATGAGATTATTTTTTTAACACCCGATGGCGAAACATTTAACCAGCAAATGGCAAATAGTTTATCATTAAAAAATAACCTGTTATTAATTTGCGGCCATTACAAAGGAGTTGATCAAAGATTTAGAGATCATTTTATAACCAAAGAAATATCTATTGGCGATTATGTTTTAAGCGGTGGTGAACTGGGTGCTGCCGTAATGGTTGATGCAATAGGCCGGCTGATACCCGGCGTACTGAATGATGAAACTTCGGCGTTAACCGATTCTTTCCAGGATAATTTATTAGCACCACCGGTTTATACAAGGCCCGAAATTTTTCGTGGGTGGAAAGTACCCGATGTGTTGATGAGTGGCAATCATAAACTGATAGAAGAATGGCGGCATGAACAAGCTATAAAAAGAACAGAAGAAAGAAGGCCCGATATTCTTGATTAAATTACCATCTTCTGCTTACAAGAAAAAATAATAAACAAACAATCGTAAATAGTAAATCACAATCTATTTTTCCGTGCCCATATAAATTCTGCAAAGCCTAACACATCCCAAAAAATATTTCCTTGCAATTTTTTACCGGTAACCCAGCATTTTATTATTTTAAATGGCATTGCCATCATAAACCAAATATTACGGCGTATGCCCCCTTTTAAAACCCTGCATCCGTTTGTTTCTAACAAAGCAGATAATTCTTTTACAGAGTACACTCTTACATGGGTATCATCATCTTTAAAATTAAGGGTTCCGGGCATGCTTGGCAATCGTGTACTTTTTTCGCCGGGGTATTCAATGTAAATATAACCGCCACTTTTAAGTTTAGGCAATAAACCTTTTATCACTTCATCGCCATTGTATAAATGCTCAATAACATGTACCATCAATAGTGCATCAAAATAATTATTGGGTATGGATGAAAAATCGAGCCTGGTTAAATCCATTTCATAAAATGCATCCATCTGCCTAAAATCATCACCTGTATTATTGTAATCTTTCTCCCTGTCAACACCATGGTATTCACAATTTTTAAAAACAGTTTTTGCCTTGGTAGCCGAATGGTTTCCTGCACCAATATCAAGCAGGCGAAATGGCTTATTGCCAAATGCCCGCTTTAAATAAATGAACTTGTTTATAAAGGAAGACGAGAATGCTTTTAAATTCATGCGGCAAAGATATAGGGAACAATTAATACCATGCAACAGGTGCAATTGCCTGCACCCGTTGCTTTAAATATGGCAGCGTTAATCATCTTTTTTTATCCCAATAACCGGTAACCCTTTCTGCCTAATCAATTCATTAAACTTCAGCAACTCCACATCAATTATTTGTTTCAGTTTATTCAATTGCACATCGGCCTGCCCGCTTAATTCGGCAAAAGCATCTTTTACCTGTTTGGCAGGCGCTGCATTGCCGCTTACTGCAAAATCGTACAAGCCCGAAATCTTATCATCAAGCCTTATCGGGAAATTTAAAACATCCTGGCTGCTTTTTGCTTTAGTTTGGTGCAGCGCCTCTTCAATGGTTGTAATTTGTTTATTGATGGTATCGGCCTGTTGTTTTATTTCTTTAGGCACGTCTTTGCCTTGTAAATCCATAAACCCGTTTATTTGTTTGCGAATGTTACGGATGTTTTTTACAGCTTTCTGTATCTCATCAAATTTATCCCTTACCGAAAGCAGGAAATTTAACTGTGCATCATAATCCTGCTGTGAAAGGTTGTACACCGGGTTTGCCTTAATGATAAAACTTCCTTCAGCCGAATCTTTGCCAGCTATAATTTTATAAAAATACTGGCCCGGTGCTGCTTTGGGGCCGGGCACACTGCCATGCCATAACACTTGCCCGTCTAACCTTTCGGCAGGCGGGTAATACATATTCCAAACAAAACGGTTCATGCCGCTGCTTATATCATCTATCTTATCTGCTTTTTCTTTTGCCTTGTTCGAAAAAGTTTTTATCACTTTCTTATTCTTATCCATTATGGTAATGCTAAGCTTTGCCGAATCAGAAAAACTTTTGAGATAATAATTAAACACCGAGCCATTGGGTGGATTCATACCTGCATTAACAGGTTTGAGATTTTGATACCCATCATAACGATATGTATCATTTACAGGAAATACAAAAAGGTTTTTGCTGAGTATGCTATTGTCTTTTTGCTGCACCATCGTAAGGTCGTCAATAACCCAAAAAGCCCTGCCCTGCGTAGCTACAATCAAATCATTTTCTTTGATGGTTAAATCGGTGATGGGCACCACAGGCAAATTCAACTGAAAGGGTTTCCAGTTAGCGCCATCATCGTAACTGATGTACATGCCATACTCGGTACCGCAATACAAAAGGCCGGGCCTTTTACGGTCGGCTCTTAAGCAACGGGTAAAATGCATGGGGGCAATACCGTTGGTAATCTTTGTCCATGTTTTACCATAATCTTCTGTTTTAAAAATATAAGGGGTAAAATCGTCGCTCTTATATTTTGCACCAACAAAATATGCTTTGCCTTTTTTAAACGGATCAGTCTCTACGCAATTCCACATCATCCATTGGCCGGCTTCTTTGGGAGTTACGTTCTCCCAGTTTTTACCTCCGTCTTTACTTATATGTATCAAACCATCATCGCTGCCTGTCCACAACAAATCTTTTTCTAATGCCGATTCGGCTGCAGTAAAAATTGTACAATACACTTCTACGCCGGTATTGTCTTTTGTAATTGGCCCGCCGCTTGAAGCCTGCCGTGATTTATCATTGGTTGTTAAATCGCCGCCTAATGCAGTCCACGAGGCACCTTCATTTTCGGTAACAAACAAATGGTTGCCCGCTGCAAATAATCTTTTAGGATTATGAGGCGAAAAGAAAATAGGAAAGTTCCACTGAAAACGGTATTTAGCCACATCGGCGCCGCCACCCAATGGGTCATCTGGCCATACACTTACAGCACGGTTCTCACCTGTTTTATGATCGAGCCTTGAGAGATAACCGCTGTAATTGCCACCATACACAATATCAGGATTTAATGGATCGGCCACTACATAACCACTTTCTGCGCCTGCAGTAGATTGCCAATCATCGGTAGTTATTTGCCCGCCATCGCTGCGTGATAAAATCCTAACGGTTGAATTATCCTGCTGTGCACCAAGTATGCGATAAGGAAAATGATTATCGGTGCTAACCCTGTAAAACTGTGCCGTGGGCTGATTTTCGTAAGTGCTCCAGTTATCGCCGCCATCAAAACTTATTTGTGCGCCGCCATCATCTGCCACAATCATCCGGTTGCCGTTTTCGGGGTCAATCCATAAATCATGGTGATCGCCATGAGGTGTATTAATGCCCTTGTATGTTTTTCCGCCATCGGTGCTTTTCAAAAAATCAACATTCAAAACATAAACAACATTTTCGTTTTTGGGGTCAACAAAAACTTTTGTGTAATACCATGCCCGCTGCCTTATATCGTTGCTGCTGCTTTGTAATGCCCAACTATCGCCTCCATCGTTGCTTACAAACATGCCGCCATCGTGGTTTTCAATTAAAGCATATATCTTATCAGTATTTGAAGCGCTTACTGCCACACCTACAATTCCCCAAATACCTTTAGGCAATCCCTTTGCGGTTGAAATATTTCTCCATGTTTCGCCGCCATCTACACTCTTCCACAACCCGCCGCCATCGCCTCCACTCTCCAGGCTATATGGTGTACGTTGTATGCGCCAGGTGCCGGCATACAATACCGAAGGGTTGCCCGGTTCCATCACAAGATCGCTGCAGCCGGTTTTATCATTTACATACAAAACTTTTTTCCATGTTTTACCGCCATCGGTTGTTTTAAAAATTCCACGCTCGGTATTGGGGCCAAATAAATGGCCAATTGCCGCCACCCAAACAATATCGGGGTTTTTAGGATGAATGATGATGCGGATGATATGCCTTGTATCTTTTAAACCAAGATGGCGCCAACTACGGCCACCATCATCGGTACGCCATATACCAAAGCCTTCGCTTACATTTCCCCTCAATGTGTTTTCACCTTCGCCTACATATAATATGGTAGGGTCGCTTGGTGCCACAGCCACACAACCAATGCTGCCACCAAAATATTTATCGGATATATTTTTCCAGTTGCTGCCGCCATCAATGGTTTTCCAAACACCGCCACCTGTGGCGCCCATATAAAAAGTGTTTTTTTGATGCAGGTCGCCGGCAACTGCGCCGCTACGGCCACCACGGTAAGGCCCCACTAAGCGGTATTTAACCTTGCTTAGCAAAACTTCATCTTCATTAATATTTGTTGTTGATTTTTTTTGGGCAGATGCACCCGCTGCAATTGCAACAATGCATAAAAGCAGTATTCCTTTTTTCATAATAAACAATTAGGTAAGTAAGTTACAAAATGAACAGGTAACTGTGAGGAAAGAAATTATCAGTGGTAATAAAAAAGAACAGGTAAAACCAACAATTAGAAATTGGTTTTACCTGCACCTAAAAATAATATCTTATTTCAGCATTTTAAAAATACTGAACAGTTTATTGGTTCTCTTTCTTTTTCATTTCAGTGTTTTCCATCTTATCAATTTTCTCTTTCAGTAAAAGTGCTTTTACTTTTTCTTCGTATTGTTTGTTGATGGATGCATTTGCTTTTTCAGCATCGCCTACCCGGTTAAGCAAAACAACAGTCCTTTCTTTTTGCAGGTTCGATGGCCGGGTTTCCTGGTTACATACCGACACATACACTTCAGAGATATCTTCTCTCAGCATTTTTTCATCGGCAAAAAGCGATTTTTGTTTGGTGGCTAATAATTTGCTGCGTAAATCTTCCAGCTTATCATGGTATTCCTGCACCAGTTTCTTCACTTTGTTATTTTTCAATTTACCTAAAGCCTGTTGCAGCATCTTTTGATTTGTGCTAATGCTGTCAACCAGTTTACCCAACCGCTCGTGCATGTTATATAATTGCATGGCTGTGTTATATTGTTCTTCCATATCGGCCAGTGTCATATCACTGTTTGGGTCACGCTGCATAGTTAACTTGTTTTCATACAGCTTATCAGCAACTTTTAATTTTACGGTGTATTCGCCGGGCAAAACCATGGGTGCAATAAAACCGCCTACATCTAATTTAGTACCGCCACTTGCTACCTTGGGCGGTGTGCCCCTCATGTTCCAGTTTACTATATTAATACCCTTACGTTTACTTCCCGGTATAGATTGTACCAGTTTTCCATCCTTATCATATATTTCCACTTTTACTTCGCCCCTGCTTACCCTGTCTTTAAAATAATATTCAATTGGCGCCTGCTGAGATGAATTAGCGCCGATATATCCATCACCATTGCCCGAGCCGATATAATATTTACCCATGGTAATGTTTATTGGTTTTGAATTAAAGATTACCACATCTTTTGCGGCCATTTCTTTAGTCATGTTACGCATGGGTGTAATATCGTCAATGATGATGATGCCCCGGCCATGCGTTGCCAAAATCAAATCGCTGGTAACAGGATGGATTTGAATATCCCTCACCAATGCCATCCAGGGAATATTGTTTTTCATGCGAAACCAGTTGCCGCCACCATCAAGCGAAGCAAACAAACCCATCTCAGTACCGGCAAACAGCAGGTCTTTATTTACGTTATCTTCTTTTATCTTATGTGCAAAGCCCGTAAATTCTTCACTTTTAAATAATGCCCAGGTTTTACCCATATCATTTGATTTTGCCAGGTAGGTTTTATGATCGCCGTACATGTGGTTATCAAAACTAGCGTACACAACATTCCTATCGAACCTTGAAGGCTCGATACTGCTAACCCAAGTTTGTGCAGGGATACCGGCTGCTGTATAATTCTTAGCCACATTGGTCCAGTTTTTTCCACCATCGGTTGTGTATTGCAGGTTACCATCATCGGTGCCAACCCATACCAGGTTTTCATCCAAAGGCGATTCGGCAATAGTGAAGATGGTACAATGATTTTCGGCAGATGTTACATCTGCACTTAACCCACCCGACTCTTCCTGCTTTTGTTTATCCTTGTTATTGGTAGTTAGGTCGGGAGAAATTTTTATCCAGTTCTTTCCTTCATCTACCGACTTATATAAATATTGCGAAGCAATGTAAAGGTTGCGTTTGTTTTTTTGCCCGATTACAATTGGAGTATTCCAGTTAAAACGAAGCTTCTCATCATTTAATGCCTGCTGTGGTTTTATACTGTATGCTTTGCCAAGTTTTAAATCGTTATGTACTATTTCGCCACCCTGCGATTCTGAATAAACAATATCAGGGTTTATCCCATCTACCTGCACCCAAAAACCATCGCCACCGCCAAGATTTTTCCAATCGTTGTTTTCAATACCGCCTGCGCTTTGTGTAGGTGCATACCAACTTTGGTTATCCTGTAATCCGCCATACACATTGTAGGGCTGTTTAAAATCGTAGGTAACATGATAGAACTGCGATACCGGCAGCATGGGAAGCATCAGCCAGTTGGCGCCACGGTCGTTGCTAACATACAATCCGCCATCGGTGCCCAGGTACATTTGGTTGGTATAATTGGGGTTTATCCAAAGTGCATGATGATCGGCATGTACATTGCCACCGCCATCAGCAAAAGAATATCCACCATCGCTGCTGTAACTAAATCCAAAACCGGGGCGGTAAACTCTTTTAGGATCTTTAGGATCTATAACAAGACAGGCAAAATAAAATGGCCTTGAAACCACATTCACTGTTGCACTCTGCTGTTTCCAGTTTTCGCCGCCATCAGATGAAATATATAAACCAGTATTCTCTGCTTCTACAATGGCAAGTAAATTTTCAGGCGCACTTGGCGCTAAAGCAATAGCAGTACGGCCAAACGGTTTGGGTGGTAAACCCTTGCTTAATTCCCGCCATGTTTTTCCGCCATCGGTACTTTTATAAATGCCGCTTCCTTTACCTCCCGAATTAAATGAATAAGGTGTACGCCTGAACTGCCAGGTGGTTGCATACACAATGGAAGGATTTGCCGGGTTTAATGCAATATCAGCCACACCGGTTTGTTCATTGATGTAAAGTATTTTTTCAAAAGTATTTCCACCATCGGTTGATTTGTATAAACCACGATGCTTGCTATCGCTCCACAAGGGGCCGGGTGCTGCTACATAAATATTTTTTGAGTTAACAGGATCGATGATGATACGACTGATATGCTCTGTACTGTCGAGCCCTTTTATTTTAGTCCAGTTTTCGCCCTCATCAGTTGAGCGGTACAAACCATCGCCTATTGATACACTGTTACGCATATTACTTTCGCCGGTACCAACAAAAATTATTTTTGGGTTTTGCTGATCGATAGCCAACGCACCAATACTTTGGCAATATTTATCAAATATGGGTTTAAAACTTACGCCAGCATTTGTTGTTTTCCATAATCCACCGCCTGCCGAACCTACATAAATAATACGGGGTTCGTTGTTTACGCCTTCAATGGCCGTAAGCCTTCCGCCCATGGTGGCAGGGCCTATATGCCGGGCTTCCATCATACCAAATGTGGCAGATGTAATTTGTGCCGATACGGCATTTGTAAAAAACAGCAAACAAGCAATAGGAAAAAACTTTTTCATAAACATGTTTTTAATAGTGCTAAAACCTTATGATAAAAATAACCCGGTTTTTTTAGAACCGGGCTGCTTAGTAAGTATATCACATATCGTGTTTATAGGCACTTTCGGGTATCGTTTGGTTAATTTTTATACTCGATATCAAAAGTGTACCAAAAGGAAGACCTATACTGTAAGGCATCTTTACGCCTTCTACATCCCTGTAATCCGAAAAATCAGACTGTACTTCAACTTCCTGCCCGTTAGCTTTCTGCATTTTTTTTGTTCGGATAATCATATTAGTAGCAGGGTCTATAAAATAGGTTTCATCTTTTCCGCTGGCAAGCGTAACTTTTAATTTATAACATTCGGTGCCGTCAACATCTTCTTTACCCAACAGCTCTACTTTGTTGCCTTTTGCAGCATAGTCAACCAGGGAGCCGGCAATATCAAGGTCGCTCAATCCTTCTTTTACATCGTCGGCCGTTTTGGGTTCGGGTTTTTGCATGCCGTTAAAAGGCATATAAGTCCATCCTTCTTTGTCGGTAAGCATATCAAAACCTGTCATACCATTTACAAAAATATCCTGGCGGGCAAGTTTATTATTTACCTGGGTAACAGTAACACCAATTTCAATCCCCTGCACACTCAGGCTACCCTCGCTAATAACATTTTGTATTTTGTTAAGGTTTTCTTTTCCACCCAAGGCGGTAATATGTTTGTCAATAATTTCATCTACCGTTTGAGCCTGTGCAAACTGTACAAACACCAATGCCATTACCATCATGGCAAATACAATTAAATTTTTCATGTTAAATAATTTAAGCCGTAAATATAATATAAAACTTTACTGTTACCCTAATTTAGTTTTTCCGTTTATCTTGTAAAAAATTCCGTTTAAAATTTTATAAGATGAACAGTTTTACAATACAGGCAAACATTGTTGATATACCTGCCAGGAAAATATTTTGGGGTGAGGTTTCGGTTTCGGATGGAAAAATCATTTCAATTAAAAACCTGCCCGGCGGGCAGCAGGCAAATGCTCCTTTCATTATACCTGGTTTTATTGATAGCCATGTTCATATTGAAAGTTCTATGTTGGTTCCATCCGAATTTGCAAAACTTGCCGTGGTGCATGGTACCGTTGGCACCATCAGCGACCCCCATGAAATTGCCAATGTGTGCGGCATGCAAGGTGTGGAATTTATGATTGCCAATGGAAAAACAGTTCCGTTTAAATTTCATTTTGGCGCACCCAGTTGTGTACCTGCCACTGTGTTTGAAACAGCCGGCGCTGCATTACATGCTGATGATGTGGATGCTTTGTTACAAAAAGATGAAATACATTACCTGAGTGAGATGATGAATTTTCCGGGTGTGTTAAATGGCGATGAAGAAGTGTTTAAAAAAATTGCATCGGCAAAAAAATACAACAAACCTGTTGATGGGCATGCGCCGGGACTTAGGGGAAACGATGCAAAAAAATATATTGATGCCGGTATTAGTACCGATCATGAATGTTTTACTGCAGAAGAAGCGTTGGATAAATTAAAATATGGCATGAAGATTTTGATACGTGAAGGCAGCGCTGCTAAAAATTTTGAAGCATTGATTGACCTGATGAATGATCATTATGAAATGATGATGTTTTGCAGCGATGATAAGCATCCTGATAGTTTGGCTGATGGGCATATCAACCAGCTTTGTGCCAGGGCGGTAGCCAAAGGCATTGATGTGTTTAAGGTTTTGCAGGCTGCCTGTATAAACCCGGTACAACATTATAAAATGAATATTGGATTATTGCAGGAAGGTGATGCTGCAGATTTTATTTTGGTTGAAGATTTGAAAAATTTTAAGGTTATAAACACTTATATAAACGGGCAATTGGTTGCAGCAGATGGCAGGTCGTTAGTGAAAAGTGAAACATCGGGCTTGCTGAACAATTTTAACTGCAGTAAAAAATCAATTACTGATTTTAAATTTTCTATAGCCGATTTTGGAGAAACTATTTATGCCATTGAAGCGCTTGACGGGCAATTAATAACTAACAAACTACCCTGCAAGCCTGTTATAAAAAATGATGCGTATGAAAGCGATGCAGAAAATGATATTTTAAAAATAGTGGTAGTAAACCGTTATACCAATGCACCGGTGGCAAAAGCATTTATTAAAAATTTTGGATTACAACATGGCGCCCTTGCTTCGTCGGTTGCACACGATAGCCACAATATTGTTGCAGTGGGTGCAGATGATGAAAGCCTGGCAAAAGCAGTAAACCTGGTAATTGATGCAAAAGGTGGTGTAAGCGCTGTAAGTAAAAATAAGGAGATGGTATTGGCTTTGCCTGTTGCCGGTTTAATGAGTAATGAAGATGGTTATAAAGTAGCGGCTGCTTATACAGCAATTGATAAAATGGCAAAAGATGAAATGGGTTCTACATTAGCTGCACCTTTTATGACACTGTCTTTTATGGCATTACTGGTAATACCACATTTAAAATTGAGCGATAAAGGTTTGTTTGACGGCGACAGTTTCAGCTTTATATAATACTTAGTTAACTTTTGCAGCAACTATTTTCATAGCCACGCTATCGGTTCCTTTGGGAGCAAAATATTTTGTTTTAAATGATGCGGTGCCCCCCGGCGCAATGGTTTCATAAACCACTTCGTGGTCTTTTTCGAGCAGTGCGCCTGTTTTACTGAAAAATGAAAGTTCAATATCTACATCTTTATAGCTGGCAACGGTTGCTTTATTGCTAATAGTTCCTTTAATAACCCTTTGTCCAATCAGGTTTTTCCTGTCGTGCCCATCCACTGTTAAAAAACGGGTTGGGTTTTTCTTTTCGGTTTCGGCAAGTGTTTCTTTTGTCTGTTCGTATTTATCTTTTGTTTTCACCTCTTTTTCATTACTGCTGCAGGCGGCGGCAAAACTTACCAATAGTAAAAATGCAATAGCTTTTTTCATGTATCAATATTTGAACACAATAAAAATACATTTTTGTGAAACACTATGTTAAAATAAAATGAAATGCTTATTTTTTTTATTTTAGATTTGCTTTGTTTGTAAATACCTAAGAAAAATACAAAACAATTAACATGGTCATCAACTTAAGTGAACAGCATTCATTAGTAAGCAATTGGGTAAGCGAATTAAGAGATGTGGAAATACAGCAGGACCGTATGCGTTTTAGGCGTAACCTGGAGCGTATTGCCGAAGTGATTGGCTATGAAATAAGTAAAAAAATGGATTGGGTAGAGAAAGAGGTTACTACCCCATTGGGCACAAGCAACAGCAAGGTTTTAAAAGACCAACCCGTTTTAGCTACCATATTAAGAGCAGGATTAGGTATGCACACCGGCTTGCTTAATTATTTTGATAAAGGTGATAATGCATTCATCAGCGCTTACCGCAAGCACAACCCCGATGGCAGTTTTGATATACATATGGAAT
The DNA here is from genome assembly GCA_019638575.1 of Ferruginibacter sp. Taxonomy (GTDB): domain Bacteria; phylum Bacteroidota; class Bacteroidia; order Chitinophagales; family Chitinophagaceae; genus Ferruginibacter. The sequence goes on from JAHBTN010000001.1 coordinate 119,439, forward strand.
ATATGAGCTGCCCCGAAATTGAAGGCCGGGTGGTGATATTAAGCGACCCCATGATTGCAACCGGTTCATCACTTGTAAAATCAATTGAGTTTTTAAAAGAAGAAGGAGAAATAAAACAACTGCATATAGCCTGCGCCATAGCCTGTACCGTAGGTTTAGAATTTGTAAAAAGAGCTTTCCCTAATGCTACCATTTGGTGTGGCGATGTGGATGATGAAATAACCGCCAAGGGTTATATCGTTCCCGGCCTTGGCGATGCCGGCGACCTTGCATTTGGTTCTAAAATGCAGGGATAGGGTTTTTTGAAAGGGGTTGTTTTTACGATACAGTAAATTAAAAATCCAATTATATCTCTGCTTAGTTTGTGTACCACGAAACAAAAACATCCATTTACTACAATCAAAAAAAAATTCATTTAAAAAATATCGTACCGATGGTGCTTGTAAAATCTCATTTTATTTTTCTACCAATATTTCACCTCTACGAGGCTGTATATTCTAAACCTGATGTTGCTACCATCCAGAATTAAGATGGCTTACCATTTGCAAAAAATAATAAGGATATTAAATAATCCGTAACCTATTCAACTGCAAAACAAACTACCATTGCCCTTAAATTGTGAGTATCTATAGCCTGTAAACCATAATTAAAGCTAAATATTGCCGTTATTGTATTTAAATGCAGCATTTTACTGTAAATCCCTATCTTTATTGCTTGAACATTTTAATAAAATGAGAAAAATACTAACACTAGTCTGTACCTTGTTTGTGTGCCAGTATATAAATGCACAGGATCCGCATTTTTCGCAGTTTTTTGCTTCACCATTAACGCTTAACCCTGCCTTTACCGGTAAGTTCAGCGGTAGCTGGCGTTTGGCTGCCAATCATCGTGACCAATGGCCTTCTATACCCAAAGCTTATGTAACTACAAGCGCCTCTATTGATTTTCCTATCTTAAAAAAGAGGATACCGGAGAATGATGTTTTTGGAGTGGGTATTTCTGGATTAACTGATGCAAGCGCCAACAATATCTTAAAACTTAATTACGGCTCTGTTTCTATGAGCTATCATAAGGCTTTGGATGAAGATGGCTACAGTACCATTGGTGCCGGTTTCCAGGCTACCTACTCAAATATGAATTTAGATATCAGCAAATTTACATTTGAAGATATGCTTACCCAAAATGGTTTTACAGGTACCACTTCTGATATCATATACAATGGAAACCAACAAGGATATTTTGATGTAAATGCCGGGATTTTATATTCAGGATCAACCAATGGACAAAATAATTTTTACCTGGGTGCCTCTATGTATCATATCAACCGGCCCAAGGTTGGTTTTAAAGATAAAAACTGGTATTTAAGCGGCCGTATTTCTATGCATGGTGGTGGTTCATTCCCATTATCCAGTATGTTTACAGCACATGTATCTGCCATACATCAAATACAAAATAAAGCGAGCGAAACCATTGTTGGTGCAGCCATTGCAGCTAACCTTAACCAGGATGAAGAAAGGCCTGCAGCAATATACCTGGGAAGTTGGTTAAGGTTTAATGATGCCATCATTCCTTATGTAGGATTAGAAATTGGCGGACTAAGAATTGGTGTTAGTTACGATTTTAATATATCTAACTTAAAAGCAGCCACTTTTTCCCGTGGTGGTTCCGAATTTTCTTTAATCTTTATTAAAAGGCCACCTGATTATAAAGGTATCCCTTGTCCAAAATTTTAATTTATAAAAGGCCTGTTTTACAGGTCTTTTTATTTTTATGCAAATATGTAAAACAGTTTTATATATACATAAGTAAACTATTTAAAAAAAGTAGATTAAAAACATAAACATTCTTTGGCAGCATACATGGTTTTAAATATTTTTACCCATCAATCATCCAATTAAAAAAATAATGAGAAAAATTTACATCCTAACTAGTACAGTTTTGCTATTACTATCTTTTTCATTGCAGGCACAAAATTCATTTTTTGTACAAACCAATGAATCTTTAATATCATTAGCAAACAGCAAAAGGGTAACCATTCCCAACAAATATTTCACTACTCAGGCCAATGTAAACCAGTTAAAAGATTTCTTATGGTCGTTGCCCGATGAGAAAAATGTAGGCAACCGTTACTTTGCTCCAGTTATTGAATTGCCCATGCCCGATGGCTCAATGGCAAAGTTTCATGTATGGGAAAGCAGTATTATGGAACCCGGGCTGGAAGCAAAGTTTCCGGAAATGAAAACTTTTGCAGGTCAGGGCATAACCGATCCGTTTGCAAGTATCAGGCTTGATTACAATCCGTATTTTGGATTTCATGCACAAATACTTTCTGCCGCCACCGGCGCTTATTATATAGATCCTTATACCAGGGGTAATATCAATTATTACATCAGTTATTATAAAAAAGACCTTACAAAAACTGAAAATTTTGTTTGTGAAACGGTTGATAATTTTGATAATGGCAATACATCAAACATTATAGCAGCAGGCCCATGCAGGGGAACTGAATTATACACTTATCGTCTTGCCTTAGCCTGCACCGGCGAATATGCCGTGGCAGTATGTGCACCTCTTGCACCAACTGTACCATTAACAGCTGCTGCCATGCTTACTACAGTAAACAGGGTAACCGGTGTTTATGAAACAGAAGTATCGTTACGAATGGTTTTGGTTGCCAATAATAACCTGCTTATTTATCTTGATGGTAATACCGATCCTTATACAAACAATAATGGCAGCGCCATGCTTGGCCAAAACCAGGCTAATATAGATGCGGTGATAGGCAATGCCAATTATGATATTGGCCATGTGGTAAGCACCAACGGCGGTGGTGTGGCACAACTTAGGGTGCCTTGTGTAGCAGGTTCAAAAGCCAGGGGTGTAACGGGTACAAGCCAGCCTTATGGAGACCCTTTTGATATTGATTATGTGGCGCATGAAATGGGGCACCAATGGGGAGGCAATCATACCTTCAACAGTTCAACCAGCAGTTGCGGTGGTGGTAACCGAAATGGCAGCACAGCTTATGAAGTGGGCAGCGGTACTACCATACAGGCTTATGCAGGTATCTGCGGAAGCGATAATATACAACCTAACAGCGACCCGTTTTTTCATACAGTGAGTTTTGATGAAATAAGCAATTATATAACTACCGGCAACGGTAATGGATGTAAAGTATCTACTGCAACAGGTAACACTTTACCATCCATCACATCGATGGATAATAATGGTGCCAACATACCATTAAGCACACCTTTTACATTAACCGCTACAGCTACAGATGCCAATAGCGACCCCTTAACATATAACTGGGAAGAATGGGACCTTGGCCCTACCACTACCTGGAATGGCGGCAATGCCAATACTACCAGCCCGTTATTTAAATCAAGAGTACCAAAAACATCAGGTAGCAGAACTTTCCCGGATATTAATGTGATTTTAGCCGGATATCCTACAAACCCTTCAGCCACCATGGGGGGCTTAAAAGGAGAAACTCTGCCAACGCAAGCCAGGACAATGAAGTTCAGGCTTACGGTTAGGGATAACCGTGCAGGCGGCGGCGGCGTGGTTACCGGAGGTGAAGGTTGCCAAACAGGTTATACCGGAACTTTTCAAATAAACACTATTGCCGCAACAGGGCCGTTTTTAGTTACAAGCCCCAATGGCGGCGAAAGCTACCAGGGTAATTCTACACAAACTATTACCTGGGATGTAGCAGGAACTAATGCTGCACCAATTAGCGCAACCAATGTTAAGATTTCACTTTCAACAGATGGCGGATTAACTTATCCAACTGTTATTACTGCAAGCACACCTAATGATGGTTCCGAATCGGTAACTATACCTAACGTTACTACCACAACAGCAAGAATAAAAATTGAAGCCGTTGGAAATATCTTTTTCGATATATCAAATGCCAACTTTAATATTACTGCTGCTACTATACCTACATTTACATTTATAACACCGGCGCCTGTTTCGGTTGCATGCGGCAGTGCATCAGCATCTATCACATTAGCAACAACCAGCGTACTTGGTTTTACTACTCCCATCAACCTTGTTGCCACAGGCAACCCCGGAGGTACAACTGTAAGCTATTCTGTTAACCCTGTTATACCGGGCAACAGCACTGTGGTAACATTAAACGGGCTTGCATCTGTTGCACCCGGTACATATAATGTAACCATTACCGGTACAGCAGGCTCCGAGGTTAAAACCGTAGTACTTACTTATATTGTAAACCCGGGTTCGGGCCCGGCAATTACAAGCCAGCCTACAGCACAAACAATATGTGCAGGCGCTAATGCAAGTTTCAGCATTGCATCTGCAGCAGCTACTTCATTTCAATGGCAGGTAAGCTCAGCCGGTGCCGGCGGCCCATGGACCAATATTAGCAATGGAGGTGTTTATTCAGATGCTACAACAGCAACATTAAACATAACTGGCGCTACCTCTACAATGAATACCTATCAATATAGATGTGTAGCCAGTGTACTTTGTGGTTCTACTAATTCAAATGCAGCATTGCTTACTGTAAATACTGCACCTATAATAACAAATCAGCCAACTGGCAGCACAGTTTGTGCAACGCAAACTGCAAGTTTCTCTGTATCTGCTACAGGCAGTGGTTTAGCTTATCAATGGCAGGTTAGCACAACAGGATGCGGCGGCACATTTGTTAATCTATCAAATACAGCACCTTATTCTGGTGTAACTACAGCTACTTTAACCATCAACCCTTCTGCTGCAGCCATGAATAATTATGCATATCGCTGTGTAGTTAGCGGAACATGTACACCATCAGTAAATTCTAATTGTGTAGTATTAACAGTTAATACTCCCATCAATATCATTTCGGCACCTTCTAATTCTACAATTTGCGAAGGTTTGCAAACTACATTTACAGTTGGCGCCACAGGTACTAACCCAAGCTATCAATGGCAGGAAAGTACCAATGGCGGTGGCACCTGGAATAATGTAACCAACGGCGGTGTTTATAGCGGCGCTACTATTGCCACTCTTACATTAACCAATGTACCTGCTGCAATGAGTGGCAACCAGTATCGTGTTATTGTTACTGGTACTGCTCCCTGTGGAAATGAAACTTCTACTGCAGGTACATTACTTGTAAATACAGCACCTGTTATCAGCACACAACCTGCTGCCAATACAACACTTTGCGAAGGCAACAATACAAGCTTATCAGTTGTTGCTAATGGTACCGGAATTAATCATCAATGGCAATTGAGTACAACAGGCAGTGCAGGCCCATGGAATAATATTATTGATGGCGGTGTATACAGTGGAGCTACTACTGCAACATTATCTATTACCGGCGTTACTGTTGGTATGAACGGGTATTTATACAGGGACATTGTTAGCGGAACCTGTACCCCATCTGCTATCAGTAGTAATGCAGCCATAAAAGTAAATACGGCAATAACTATCATCAGCCAGCCGGTTGCTGTTACCAATGTTTGTGCAACTGGTGCGGCAAGTTTTTCAGTTGATGCTAACGGCACTACGCCAAGTTACCAATGGCAGGAAAGTACCAATGGAGGTACTACCTGGACCAATATAAGCAATGGTGGTGTTTACAATGGAGCAACCACCATCACCTTAACACTTACCAACATCACTGCTGCAATGAACGGTAATTTGTACCGTGCAGTTGTTACAGCTGCTTCGCCATGTGGTGCGGTTAACTCGTCCAATGCAGTTTTAAATGTAACGCCTCAACCTGTTATAACAACCACATCAAACAGTTTACTGGCAGGGCAACAGGCAACATTAACTGTTAATGTTACTCCTGCTCCGGGCTTAAGTTTCTCCTGGTATTTGAATGGAGTATTACAATCAGCCACCGGAAACTCGATTGTTGCCACTGTTAACAGCCTGGGAAATTATATGGTGATAGTTAGCAGCAGTACAGGAAGCTGCCAGTCGGAAACAATTGAGATAAAAGCTACACCAAGCACTAAACTGTTTATTTTCCCAAGCCCTAATAACGGACAGTTTACAGTTTCATATTACACCGAAGGTGCTACTACCACCAATCCTTCTAAACAAAGTATAGTTATTTATGACAGTTATGGAAGAAGAGTACATAACAAAGAATATACGGTAACACAGCCATACCAATTACATCAAATTGACATGCGTGGATTTGGCGGCGGTGTTTATTACATTGTATTAAGGGAAGCAAACGGAAATAAGATAAAAACCGGTGAAGTAGTGATAAAATAAAATTTGTATTTTTTTTAAATAAAACCTCTTACTTTTTTGTAAGAGGTTTTTTTATTTTGGCAGCAAGGATGATTGACAGTTATTGGTTATCTGCCAAACATTGTTAAATTGCAGCACTAAAAAAAGAGTTATGACAAATAAGCAAAACATTATAGCCCTATTAATAAGTTCCGTAGTATTTGTTTCATGTGCAGGAAATGATAACACTGATTATACCGATAAATCTATTATTCCCGAAGGGAAACCAATTACAACAGGCAACCCCGACACCAGTTTGCCTACAACAGTTACTGCACCTGTGCAGCCAACTGTAAATACCATTAATATACCATCGGCAGAAGTAAACACTTTAAGCAATAATCAACCAACAGTAAGTACAGTTACTACGCAAGCTGCACCTGAGCAAAATAAGGGTAATGTAAAATTAAACCCTCCGCACGGGCAACCCGGACATAGGTGCGATATTGCTGTAGGTGCACCACTCGACAGTAAACCCGGTTCGAGCACAACAGCACCAACTATTGTAACCACACAGCAACCTGCACAAACAGCCAATGCAGGTTTACAAGACCAAAAAACAGCACCGGGTATGAACCCACCACACGGGCAACCGGGCCACAGGTGCGATATTGCTGTAGGTGCACCATTGAACAGTAAGCCTGCACCAACTCCCGTAGCCGTACCTGCAGAGCAGGGAGCCAATGATGTACAACCATTACAAGCGCCGGTAAAACCCGATACATCAAAAGGATAAAAAAAGGCCCCGCCATAAACAGCGGGACCCCTCACTCAAAATACCAAACACAAACAAATATAAATGCCGTTAGGCCAAAGGCTTAACGGCATAATTATTTAATCAGGTTTTTTACCTTCTAAAAAAGTATTGATAGTGCTGATTTCTGCCTGGTTGTTGTCATCAGATTTTACAGTATAGTTGCTGTAAAAACTTTCAACATTGGCAATAGAACTATGCAGTTCCATATTGCGGCGAAGGTAAGCAGGCACCGTTTCAAACTCGTTATTAGGATCGGCTGCGTTAATGTTGAACGACAAATTACGCAGTTTTGCAATCCGATCTATTGCCTTGCGTCGAAGTTCCTCTGCTTCGTCCTGCATGGCAGGTTCCTCAACATCGGAATTCATGATAGGCTGAGCTGGTTGTACATGTTGCTCTTCCTCCGCCGCTTGATGGGATTTAACCACCAGTTGCATTTCAATCACAGGTTCGTCTTCCTGCTCTGTCTTTTGCACAGGCGGTAGCTCATCAACCGGATTGGATTCATTTGCTGGTTGTTCCTCCGCATAAATTTGTGAAGGCTTCACCAAATACCCTCCAGACGAAGAAGGGGCGCTAGCTTCTTTATTTACTTTTGTAATTGGGTCTTTTACTTTTGCCGGTTTATCAATGGGTGGAGGATCTTGGGGAATATCAAATTCTATAACAGGTATTTGATCTGATGCCGAAGATATTTCAAAAAACACAGGATTGTCATTCAATTTTTCCACAGTAGTTTTACTTGGTAAATCCACTATGGTTTTTTCTTCAGGCATTTCTTTTAATACCGGCATCAATTCATCCACCTCTACACTTCTCTCCTGTAATGCAGGCTGCTCGGTAATTTCAGCAATTGCTTCCTCTTCTTCCTTTTCATCAAATTCAAGTATGGGTTGTATTATTTTTTTATTTTTAGCCGGATTATTTTTTTCTTCTTTTGGAGGCATCTCTAAAGTCATTACAATTTTTTTATCCGCTTCATCATCAACTTTTGTCTCCGGTTTTTTTGCAAACGGATCCTTATGTTCAAAACCCGTAGCAATTAATGTAATTCCAATTTTTGCGCCCAGGTTATTATCGTAACCAAGGCCTAATATTACATCGGTATTTTCACCAGCCTGGCTCAACAGGTAATTTTGAATTACTTCCACTTCATCCATTGTAAACTCATGTTCTCCCTCAGAAGAATTGATGTTAATTAAAATCCATTTAGCGCCTTTAATATCATTGTCATTCAGCAAAGGTGAATTTATGGCTTGTTCAATTGCTGTTTGTGCCCTTTCTTCGCCTTCGGCAGAAGCGCTGCCCAAGATGGCAACACCGCCGTTTATCATAACAGTACATACATCTGCAAAATCCACATTTATCTGCCCCGTGCTGTTGATTACGTCGGTAATACATTTAGCTGCGGTTGCCAATACATTATCTGCTTTTGCAAATGCTTCTTTCATTTTTAAATTTCCAAACTGGTGGCGCAGTTTATCATTACTTATCACCAGTAAAGTATCCACATGATTTTTCAAAAGCATCACACCTTCTTCTGCCTGTGCAATTCTTTTTTTGCCTTCGTAAGCAAACGGTGTGGTTACAATACCTACCGTTAGTATACCTAAGTCTTTACAAATTTTAGCCAGTATAGGTGCGCCACCTGTACCGGTACCACCACCCATGCCAGCTGTAATAAATGCCATTTTGGTATTCACTTCCAGAATCCGTTTTATTTCTTCCAGGCTTTCTTCTGTTGCCTGCCGGCCAATTTCGGGATTAGCGCCTGCACCAAGTCCCTGTGTTAAATGCGGGCCAAGCTGAATTTTATTTGGCACTTTGCTTTGTGCAATAGCCTGTGCATCTGTATTGCAGATGATAAAATTTACACCTTCGATATTTTGCGAAAACATGTGGTTTACCGCATTGCTTCCGCCACCACCAACACCAATTACCTTGATGATGGAGGATTGATCTTTTGGCAAATCAAAATGTATCATAGTTGTTTGTTTAAATGATGCCTCTTTATATTGTGCATCTGTAATTAATAGGTTAGTATTTTAGAAAAATTTAAATGATGAATGTTGTTTGTTTAATGTTAGAAACATTGGCTTCATTCAACATTTATCATTTTGCATTCAACAATTATAATTTGGCATCTTCCTCTTCCTTAAACAAATCAATCAAACCGTTTTTAAAACCATCCATAAATGTTTTTAAAGATTTGCGTTGTTTTACTTTCACTACACCGCTTTCTTCAACAGGAGCAACGGTTTCATCAACCGGTTGATTTTTTAGTGAACCCGGTACTTCAATTTTCTTAAACTGTTCTTCAAACTGCTTGGTTTTATTTTCATAATCATTATAACCTTTCAATATTAAACCAATACAAGTGCTGTACATAGGTTTAGCAAGCTCTTCAATATGCCCGCCTGCCAGGTGTTCGTTGGGATATCCAATCCTTGCATTTAATCCTGTAACATATTCAGTTAACTGTATAAGATGTTTCAGTTGCGATCCGCCACCTGTAAGTATCACACCGCCATTAAGCATTCTTGTATCAAGACCTACTTGTTTTAAATGATAGGTAACAAAATCCATTATTTCGCTCATACGTGCCTGTATAATGCCCGCAAGATTTTTAACTGATATTTCTTTAGGGGCCATGCCACGCAAACCGGGGATGGTAATAAAAGCATTTGCTTTGGCTTCATCGCTTAAAGCACTGCCAAACTGAATTTTCATTTGCTCGGCCTGTGTTTTTAAAACACCTAAACCATTTTTTATATCGTTGGTAATATTTTCGCCACCAAATGGAATAACTGCAGTATGTTTTAAAATACCTTCATAAAAAACTGCCAGGTCAGTAGTACCACCACCAATATCAACAATGGCAACACCTGCTTCCAGGTCCTGGTCGCACATAACGGCTGCTGCAGAAGCCAGTGGTTGCAACACAAGGTCTTTTGTTTTAAGACCTGCCTTATCTACACTTCGGTTGATATTGCGTATAGCATTTTTATCGCCGGTGATGATATGAAAATTTGCACCCACTTTTACACCGCTGTATCCAATAGGATTAGGAATATTCTGGAAATTGTCTACCGTAAACTCCTGCGGTATCACATCAATGATTTGATCGCCGGCAGGAATATAAGTGCGGTACTGATCGGCAACAAGTCGGTCAATTTCCTCCTGCCTTATTTCTTCTTCAATATTTTGGCGTACAATATCTCCACGGGTTTGCAAACTTTTTATATGATGGCCCGCAATGCCAACATACACCTCACCTATCTGAAGGTCGGGGTTGCTTTCGTAACAGTTTTTTAATGCAAGTTCAATTGCTTTTATTGTTTGATCGATGTTTAACACCATGCCGTGTTGAACACCATTACTGTTGGCACGGCCAAAGCCTAGTATTTCAAGCTTTCCGTACTCATTTTTACGTCCGGCAATGGCTGCAATTTTTGTTGTGCCAATGTCCAAACCTACGATGATGGGTTGTTCCTGGTTCATATTTGTTTGTTTTGAGTTTGAGTATTCTTATAGCCCATTAAGGGATAAGGTTTATTGTTTTTTTTATTTTTAAAAATTGTTTTTTCATCTTCTTTAGTTTCTCAAGGAACCGGAATATAGTCGTTCTTATTAGGCATTACTGCCTTTGGTTGCCGGTGATCATTCTTTACCGGTTGTTTTTTCTGTGTTGGTTTTATATCCGTTTTATTTGTTTTTTTTGTTGTTGCAGGTTTTACTGTTTGTTTTGGTAAAACAGGTTTTTTAATTATTACCGGTTGTGTAATGGGTTCAGGTGTTGTTTCTGTTTCATCATTATCATCACGCTGTATTGATTGTTGTATCATAGATGTGTCAGAAATATTTTTCGCATTATCGGGTAATAAATTATTAGTTGTGTCGCCTGCAGCTTGTTCTGCACGTTCTGCAATAAGTTTCATCAATTGTAAGGCTCTTAAGGAATCTGATTTTACATCAGCTGCTCCTTTTCTGCGAGCCACCACCTGGTTGTTGTAGCTTATATCAATAACACTATAATTTTTCCAACCTGCCTTTAGCATTATATTTTTATAAAAAAGTTTCATTTTTTCAAACTTAACCTCCGCATGCCGGGCATCTCCAAAAATTATCAGTTGGTTACCAATTTTAGGCACCATTTCAAATACTTTGTTTTCATTTATATCTACCTGGTCAATCATTGCCATACAAAAAGAATCTTTTTGAATGGCAAGACTGATAACCTTAATATCCCGCAGCAGGCTGCTATCGGCTTTTGACAATACTTTCCTGTCAAACGGAAAACCGGTAAACACCGGCAACCTTGCTGAAAATTTTTCGCTGAGTGGAAGCATTGTCAATGAGTCATCAATATAAAAACTGGCGCCCGTAGTGGTAAACACCCGGGCAATGGGTTCCCGCTCACTAACCGATACCTGTAAAATTTCATTATTATCAAAGTAGAGTTCGGCAGATTGTACCCATATATCTTTTTTAAGTTGCTGTTCCAGTTTTTTTAAATTGAAACTACCAATAGGTTTACCAACAGGGTTTGCATTTTCTGAAATTTTTAAAGCATCCAGTATATCTTTTTTATCTACAAAAAAATTATTTCCAACTCCTCCATGAATATTAATTTCAATGCCTTTACAACTCCTGGCATCTTTAATTTTTATGGCTGCAACAAATAAAAAAATGGTAGCACCTCCCATAGCAACCCAAAGTGTTGCTAACAATATTTTTTTTATCTTATAATCTTTTTTCATTTTAAATTATCCTTCTTACAATCTATTACATCATTAATAAAGACAGATTAAAGAAACAGGTTATCATAATTTATTCTTGTTTATCAAAATTTCTTTAACAGGTTGCACCAGTGTATCAATATCGCCTGCACCAGCAGTAATTAGCAATTCCGTTTTATTTTCTTTCAACCAGTTTAGCAATTCTGTTTTACCCATAATTTTTGTATTGCTGTTATTCATTTTGTTTGCAATCATTTCGCTTTCCACGCCTTCAATTGGTTTTTCCCTGGCAGGATAAATGGGTAACAAAATCACTTCATCAGCCAGGTTTAGTGTTTCTGCAAAACCATCTGCAAGGTCTTTTGTACGGCTATACAAGTGCGGCTGAAAAACCACCGTGCATTTTTTTTTAGGAAACAACTGTTTAGCTCCCAAAATCAATGCCCTTAATTCTTCGGGATGATGTGCATAATCATCCACCATCACCGTGCCCGTTAATGCATCGCCTGTTGCAGAACTTTGCTTTACTATATATTCAAACCTTCTTTTTACACCTTTAAAATCTGCTACTGCTTTCTTTATTTTATCCTCATCAATTTTTAAATATTTTGCAACCGTAATTGCAGCTAACATATTTTCAATATTATGCTGCCCGCCCATATTCAAAACCACATCTTTTATTTCGTAATCCTGTATCACTACATCAAATTGATAACTGCCGTTAAGCATCCTGATGTTGCTGGCATACACATTAGCATTTGAATTATGCAAATGAAAACTGAAGTGTTCAGATGCTTTAAGGTCTGCTGCTCTTTTTAAACCATACTTACTAAGCAATAAACCGCCGGGTTTTATCCTTTGTGTAAATTCAATAAATGCCTGTTCCATGTTTTCGGCAGTGCCGTAAATATCCAGGTGATCGGCATCCATCGAATTAATGATGGCTATATCCGGGCTTAATTTCAAAAAACTTCTGTCATACTCATCGGCTTCCACAACACTTACATTTTTTTTATTGCTTTGTGGCTGTACATTTTCCTGCATCCAGAAATTAGTGTTATAGTTCACAGAAATTCCACCCAAAAAAGCATTACATCCATAACCACTATGTTTTAATATATGTGCAACCATGGTGCTGGTTGTGGTTTTGCCATGCGTACCTGCCACACATATATTGTATGTGCTGTTTGTAATGGCACCCAATACTTCGCTGCGCTTTACAAGCCTGTAACCATTTGCAATAAAATAGTTCAGTTCTTTATGTTCTTTGGGCACCGCCGGTGTGTAAATCACCAATTCTGCCTGTTTGTCAATGAGCTCAATATTATCTTCATAATGAATCTTTATCCCTTCTGCCTCTAGTTGCTTTGTTAAAACCGTTTCCGTTTTATCGTAACCACTAACTGTTAATTTTTTTTTATTGAAATACCTGGCCAGTGCACTCATACCAATACCGCCAATTCCTAAAAAATAAACCCTGCTTAACCCATCCACATTTTGCAGGGGCTGGTTTACATTTGATGACGATATTTTTTCACTTGTATTCAATCAATCATTTTTAAAATTTCGGTTGCAATAATTTCATCGGCATTGGTTATAGCTAATTTTCCAATATTGCTTTTTAACTCCTGTTGTTTGCTTTCATCTTTTGATAAACTGATTATTGCCGGCACCAACTTTTCTAACGCCTCGCTGTCTTTTATCATTATGCCTGCATTTTTATTAACTAAACTTTGTGCATTCACTGTTTGGTGGTCTTCTGCAGCAAATGGATAGGGCACAAAAACCACCGCCTTCTTCATTACACAGAGTTCAGCAATAGCCATAGCTCCACTCCTGCTTATTACCAGGTCGGCTGCCGCATACGCATTATCCATCCGGTTTATAAATTCGTTAGCCCATATATTGGCTTTACCCGCTGCTCTTTCTTTTCCTTTTTCGGCATATGGTTTACCGGTTTGCCAAATCAACTGCAGGTTATTTTCTGCAAAAGCATCCAGGTTTTTATCCAGGGCTTCATTTATACTTTTTGCCCCCAGGCTACCGCCTATAGATAATATGGTTTTCTTTGCAGCATCCAAATCAAAAAACTTAATAGCTTCTTCCCTGCTCACATTGCTTTTCGAAATACTTTCTCTTACCGGGTTGCCGGATATCATAATCTTTTCGGCCGGAAAAAATTTTTCCATTCCATCGCTGGCAGTAAAAATCTTTTTTGCTTTTTTACCCAGCATGATATTAGCCTTGCCGGCAAAAGAATTACTCTCATGTATGAACGTGGCTATCTTTTTTGCCTGTGCATATTTTAACACCGGGAAACTTGAATAGCCGCCTACACCTATTACTGCATTAGGTTTAAAATTTTTAAAAATCTTTTTTACCTGCAAAAAGCTTTTAAAAAGTTTTATTGGCAAACCAATATTTTTTATCAAAGAACTCCTGTTAAACCCAGCAATATCCAATCCTATAATTTTAAATCCTGCCTGCGGAATTTTTTCCATTTCCATTTTTCCCTTTGCGCCTACAAAAAGAATTTCTGTTTGCGGCTGCTGTTTTAAAATGGCATTAGCAATAGCAATAGCCGGAAAAATATGGCCGCCGGTACCGCCTCCAGCAATGATTATCCTCTTTACCTCCTTACCATTCTTAACCCCTGCAGTAACTGCTTGCATTGCATCATTCATTTTAATGTCAATTCAAATTCAATCTTTATTTTTTTCATTTGTTTCTGCATTTTCTTTTGTGTCTGCTGCAGGCACTACTGATGTTTTAGCTCCTTCTAATTGCTCTACATTTCGTGCAACGCTTAAAATAATACCAACTGATAGGCAGGTAAATAAAAAACTGCTGCCACCCATACTCACCAATGGTAATGTAACACCGGTGTTGGGAAAAAAACTTACGTTAACCCCCATATTGGCTATTGCCTGTATTACCAGCATAAAACTTAATGCCAATGCAAGAAAAGCCCCAAATGCATAAGGGCATTTTCTAAACAACCTTATACATCTATATAGAAAAAGCAGGTAAATAAACACAATGAAAATTCCACCAAATAACCCGTACTCTTCCAGTATAATGGCATAAATAAAATCGCTGTAAGAGTGTGGTAAAAAATTTCGGGCCTGGCTATTGCCGGGGCCCAGGCCAAACCAGCTTCCTTTAGCAATTGCAATTTTTGCCTGGTTAACCTGGTACAGTTTTTCGTTAGCATCTTCTTTTTTGCTGTACACAAAAGTTTGTATACGGCCTATCCATGTTGGAATACGGCCAACCGAAAAAACGGCAGGGATATCTTTTGCTTTGTGTTCTTTTTTATCATAAGTGCTTACGGCAATGGTAAATAAAATCAACACCGGTATCATAACTACACCAATGGTTAATAAGATATGTTTGGTGCTTACCCTGCCTATAAACATTATTAGAATACTGGTGCCGCCAATTAACATGGCTGTTGAAAGATTGGCAGGAGCAATAAGCAAACAAATTATTGCTACCGGGATAATGATGGGTAAGAAACCTTTTTTAAAATCTTTTATTACAGCCTGTTTTTTACTGAGCTGCCTGCTCATGTAAATAAACAATGTAAGTTTTGCCAAATCGGAAGTTTGGAATGTCATATTGATGACGGGCAACTTTATCCATCTTGATCCCTGGTTTAGTGTTTCGCCAAAAAACAGGGTATATATCAGCAGGATAATTGATAAGATGAATAACCCCGATGACATCCTTGAATAAAATGTATAATTAAACCGGTGAGCAAAATAAATAATGATAACACCCAAAATGATAAATCCAAATTGCTTAAACAAGTAACTCTCGTTACTACGGCTGTATTTATATGCCAGCGATCCGGTGCTGCTGTACACTACCAATAAACTTACCAGGGTAAGTATTATTACAATACCCCAAATAACCCGGTCGCCTTTTGTTTTACTAACCAGGTTATCTCCCATATTATTAATGTTGGGAGTAAAAAATGATTTTATATTTATTGGTTCGGCCATATTTGCTTGCCCTTTTTTTATAGATGAATAATGGACAGTTTATTTTTTAAAATTTATTTTTATAACATCGTCATTATTATCTATCACTCATTGGATATTCTAAAATTTTATAGTTCCTTCACTGCCTGTTTAAACTGGTTGCCCCTGTCTTCATAATTTTTAAATAAATCAAAACTTGCACAGGCAGGGCTTAGTAAAACCACATCACCTTTATTTGCAAAATGAAATGCAGAATGCACGGCATCTTTTGCATTATCGGTATTCACCATCAAAGGAACTATATCGCCAAATGCTTCATGAATTTTTCGATGTTCAATTCCCATACATACAATAGCCTTAACTTTTTCTTTTACCAAATCTCTTAACAGCGAATAGTCGTTGCCTTTATCAACACCTCCTAAAATAAGTATCACAGGTTTTTCCATACTTTCCAGCGCATACCATGTGCTGTTGATGTTGGTTGCTTTACTGTCGTTAATAAATTCTACATTTTTAATGGTAGCTACTGTTTCCATACGATGCTCAAGGCTTTCAAAAGTTTGCAGCGCTTCCCTGATTTTTTCTTTTCGAATATCAACAGCCGATGCAGCTAAACCTGCAGCCATACTGTTATATTGATTGTGTTTTCCTTTTATGGCAAAATCTTCTATACTCATCTGCATCTCTTCGTTTTTCCATTTCAGGTGCATTTTTGCATTTTGCAAGTAAGCGCCTTGCGGTAGTTCTTTACTCATAGTTATGGGTGCTAGTGTTGATTTAATGGGATAGTTAGTTATTGATTTTACAGTTACTTCATCATCCAGGTTATAAATAAAAACATCTTGTTGCTGCTGATTCATCGCTATTCGAAACTTACTGCTGATATAATTTTCAAACCGGTAATCGTACCTGTCAAGGTGGTCTTCAGTAATATTGGTAAGTACAGCTACATCTGGCCTGAAAGTTTTGATATCATCCAGTTGAAAAGAACTTATCTCTGCCACATATAATTGTTTTGGCTTAACAGCCAACTGCTTTGCAAAAGAAAAACCGATATTGCCTACCATGGCACAATCAATACCTGCGGTTTTACATATATGAAATGTAAGCGCTGTGGTGGTGGTTTTTCCATTGCTGCCGGTAATGGCAATTATCTTGCTGTTGCCTTTATAGCGATAGGCAAATTCTATTTCGCTAACGATATTTGTACCTATTGCACGCAACTTTTTTACCAGTGTATTTTTTTCGGGTATGCCGGGGCTCTTCATCACTTCATCTGCGTTTAAAATTTTTTGTGTGCTGTGCATATTTTCTTCAAATTCAATCCCGTTAAGCTGCATCTCCATCCGGTAATTTTCTTTAATGGGCCCGCCATCGCTTACAAACACATCGTACCCCTGCTGTTTTGCCAGTAATGCTGTACCTACTCCGCTTTCGCCTGCTCCCAATATGACGAGCCTTTTTTTCATTAATAAAAAATTTCCTGTTTTTTAAAAAAACAATAAATGGTTTTTCAATAGCATAGCATTTAAAGTGTAGCCTTCAGTATGAATACTGTTCTTACAAAGGATAAGGATTAACAGAAAACCTTAGCGTTAAAAAACGCCATGGGGCTTTTCTAAAACTTCGTTTAGCGCAGTTTAAGCGTAACAATCGCCAGCACTACACTCAATATGGTTATAATCCAAAAACGCACAGCTATCTTGCTCTCGTGATACCCCAGTTTTTGATAATGGTGATGCAACGGGCTCATTAAAAAAACACGCCTGCCCTCGCCATACTTTCGTTTGGTATATTTAAAATATCCTACCTGTATCATCACACTTAAGTTCTCAACCAAAAACACAAAACAAAAAATAGGTATCAATAATTCTTTTCGTACTATAATAGCCAGTGCTGCAATAATGCCACCTAAAGCAAGGCTTCCGGTATCGCCCATGAAAACCTGCGCCGGGTAAGCATTATACCACAGGAACCCTACACAGGCACCTACGAAAGCTGCAATAAATATTGACAGTTCGCCCAGGTTGGGTATGTACATGATATTGAGGTATTCGGCAAATTTTATATTGCCACTTACATAAGCAAATATGCCCAGGCAAATACCTATAATAGCGCTTACGCCTGTTGCCAGTCCATCTAACCCATCAGTAATATTTGCACCATTACTTACTGCCGTAACAATTATTATTACAATGATGATGTACAGTATATATGCATAATCCTGCCATGCTTTGGGTAAAAGTTTAGCATAGTTAAACTCGTGGTTCTTTACAAATGGAATAGTTGTTATTATAGTTTTTCTTGCATCAGTAAAAACTTTAGGCTTTCCATTATACATCACTGTATCGTACTTTACAGGAAGGTTATCGTTATTTATTTTGGTTATGGTTCCATCAGTTTTTACAACTTCTCTTTTTACCACCACGCTTGGTGTAAAATATAATGTGGCGCCAACAATGATACCCAGCATCACCTGTCCAAATATTTTAAACCTGCTCGCTAAACCATCGCTATCACTTTTTTTATACGCAACACCTTTTGCCTGCGCAATCTTCTTAGCTCTAATCTTAAGATAGTCGTCAATAAAACCAATGGTGCCTAACCAAATGGTGCAAAGCAACATGAGGCGTATATAAACTTTATCCAGATTGGCTAATAAAATTGTTGGTATAAGGATAGCCAGCAGGATTATAATACCACCCATGGTTGGTGTTCCTTTCTTTTCTTGTTCGCCTGCTAATCCTAAATCACGAACCGATTCGCCCAATTGCCTTTTCTGCAGGTATTTAATCAGTTTTTTACCATACACTGTAGTTATCACCAGGCTTAATAACATGGCCAGCATCACCCTAAAAGTGATGAATTGAAAAAGATTGATTCCCGGAAAACGGAACCCCTCTTTTAAAAGCCAGTCGAAAAAGTGATATAGCATATAATTTAGTTAGGCTGTTATTTATGCAATCATGTTTGTTACATTATTTCTCCAGTAACTCAAATAATTCATTTAAAATTTTTTTATCATCAAAATCGTACTTCACAGATTTTATTTCCTGGTATTTCTCATGCCCTTTACCTGCTATTAAAACAATGTCATCTTTATTGGCAAGGCTCACTGCTGTTTTAATTGCTTCTCTCCTGTCGGCAATAGAAATCACTTTTTTTTTTGCAACAGCGTTTACACCTGTTTGCATATCATGTAAAATTTCCATTGGGTCTTCGCTCCTGGGGTTATCAGATGTAAGTATTACTTTATTGCTATACTCACAAGCCACTTGCGCCATCACAGGCCTTTTTGTTTTATCCCTATCGCCACCACAACCCACTACTGTAATAATTTGCTGGTTTCCCTGCCTTAAATTTTTAATAGTTGCCAGTACATTCAGCAATGCATCCGGTGTATGTGCATAATCTACAATACCTGTAATTTTTTCTTTTTTGCTGATGGAATAATCAAATCTTCCTTCGGCGCCATCAAGGCTGCTTAACACTTGCAGGGCTTTATCTTTATCTTGCCCCAAACAAACTGCTGCAGCATATACGGCAAGCAGGTTATATGCATTAAACTCTCCTATCAACCTAAAATAAACTTCCATATCATTCACCATCATATGTAACCCTTCCAGGCTGTTGCCTAATATTTTCCCTTTAAAATCGGCCATTGTTTTAAGGCTGTAGAAATATTTTTTTGCCACAGTATTTTGCAGCATCACAGCGCCTCTTTTGTCATCTGCATTGCTGATAGCAAAAGCGGTTGAAGGCAGTTTATCGAACCATGATTTTTTAACCCTGATGTATTCATCAAATGTTTTATGGTAATCAAGATGATCGTGGGTGATATTGCTGAACAAAGCGCCGGCAAACTGCAACCCTGTAATACGGTTTTGGTGAATAGCATGGCTGCTGCATTCCATAAATACATAATCGCACCTTTCATCAGCCATTTGCCTGAGCAGTTCATTCACACTAACAGCATCGGGTGTGGTATGTGTTGAAGCAATAACTTTTTGGCCAACCTGGTTTTGCACCGTACTTACCAGGCCACATTTATAACCCAATGCTGTAAACAATTTCCAAAGCAATGTGGCAATGGTAGTTTTACCATTTGTACCGGTAACGCCTACCAGTTTTAATTTTAAAGATGGTTCGCCATAAAAATTATGGCTCATGATACCAGCAGCTTCGGCAGCATTTTCTACCTGAACATAAGTAATATGGGTATGTAATACTGCCGGCATTTCTTCACAAACAATTGCTACAGCACCGTTGGTAACAGCCATTTCAATAAAAGTATTACCATCTGTTTTTGTACCTTTTATAGCAATAAAACATGCGCCTTTACTCACTTTGCGTGAATCAATTTGCAGGCATGGAATTTCAATACCTGAATTGCCCGTTATAGAGCGAATAGAAACTTTATATAGTATATCCTGCAATGTCAATTCAGAAACAAAGAAATTTTTTGGTTTTTATTAAATGTTGTTCCCGCTGTTAAAGATTGATTGGCAACCCTGCCCCGGCCTATAGCCACTACCTGCAATCCCATATTTTCTAACAGGTACACCGCATCCTTCAATCCCATTCCGACAACATTGGGGGTTACAGAACCGGATGATGAAACTGAAAGATGTGGTGTTTTTAAAATACCTGTATTATTTTTCAATTGTACGGAACGCCAGTTGCCAGATGTGCTTATATCTGAATAAGAAATATTAAGGGTAGTAAAAATGGAAGCCATGTCGTTCTTAATTCCAAAATAATCATACTCGCTGCTATCGGAAGTAACAGGAATATTAAATGTTTTATGCCCAGCCAGTGTACCATAAATGCGGTCGGCAATTTCTTTAAATACAGTTCCCGAAACATCGGCGCCATAAACTTTTTTTGACTCCCGGCTGTTTTGAATTACTACAGCAATGCTGTATTTAGGCTGATTGGCGGGGAAATACCCGATAAATGAAGCCTGGTAAATTTTGTTTCCTTTGTTATAACCCCGGTTATCCAATGCCGTTACAGCAGTGCCTGTTTTACCTGCTATAAGATAATCAGGGTCTTTAATTTTACGGGCAGTGCCATGATCGCCCTGTACTACTGCCAATAAACATTCTTTAACCTGGGCCAGGGTCTCGTCGCTACAAATTTTTTCTACCAGCACTTGTGGTTTTATTGAATCAAGCTGCACACCGTATTGCCTGATGGAGCTAACGAGATAAGGTTTCATCATCTTGCCGTTATTGGCCACAGCATTATAAAGCATCAGCATATTTAATGGTGTTACCAACTCTTCGTAACCATGCGCCATAAAAGGAATCGTTGTTTTACTCCAACTACGGTTGGTTGGTTTTTTAATAGTGGGTTTACCGGAAGTTGCGGTAATATCAACTCCGGTTAAAGTATCTAACCTGAATGTGTGCAGATGATTGATAAATTTTGATGGCTGAGAACCATAATATTGATCGGCCAGTTTTGCAAAAGCCACATTACTGCTTCGTTCAAATGCATCTTTAACAGTTATTTGATGTGTGCCTAAATGTGAATCTTTAATGCGTAATCCATAGAAACTTTTTATACCTCCTTCACAATCAACAATTGAGTTGTTGGTAACATATTTATCTTCCAGTAAACTTATAAGTGTTGCCAGTTTAAAAATTGAGCCGGGTTCTGTTGCCCTACCAATACCATAGTTAAGGTCTTCGGCATAGGAGCCATCCGGTTGTTTACCAAGATTGGCAATTGCTTTTATTTTACCCGTGGCAGTTTCCATAACAATGGCTGTGCCATGTGGTGAATTGTTATCTACCAGCATGCGCATTAATGCATTTTCAGCAACATCCTGTATATAAGTATCCAATGTTGATACAATATCTTTTCCGTTTTCAGGATCTACATCCCCGCCATCAACAGGCATATAAGCGCCTGCCATATACCGTACCAATTGCTGGCCTGTTTTACCTTTCAGCAAACTATCGTAGCTCTGCTCGAGCCCCACATTACTTGCATTGGGCCTTGCCAATCCAATGGTACGGTTAGCAAGCAACACATAAGGATTTATACGTTTATCTTTTGTATCTATGATAAAGCCACTTTTATTTTTACCCAGCCTTACCAAAGGAAAATCTCTTAATGCTTTGTATTCAGAAAATGAAATCTTTTTCTTTAACGGGTAATACCTGGCCTTGCTTTTATAAGCCAGCTGCAATTCTTTATGATAAGCTTGCGCTGATTTATCTTTGAACAGGTTAGCCAGGCAAATACTTAAAGAATCAACATTATCTTTAAAACGTTTACCGTTTTTTTCACGCAAACCATCGGCTGCAAAATCTACATAGATATTAAATACCGGAACAGAAGTACTTAGTATATTTCCATCTTCGCTGTAAATAGTGCCACGCTCTGCATCAACAGGTAAATATTTCAGGTGCATGCTGCTATCCATATCTTTCCAAAAATTCCCCTGTACCCTTTGGATATAGAAAGCCTTACCTACAACACATAATCCAAGAATTATCATTCCCAGGAAGCTGAGGTAAACACGCCAAAGTATATCTTTTTTAATTTCCATTTAAAACCCTGCTCTTAACTTTTTCTCCGCTAAACCGGAGAAAATGAATTGGATTAATTTTCTTTTTTTAATTATGTAATTACAAGCCTTCCGTTACATATTTCTTACTTAACGGGAGTAGTCTCCAATACAATCGGTGGTTCTGTCAACTCTTTTAATCCTAATGGCTCAACCGCTTTAATCAGTTCACTAGCTTTACTCCTGAAAATAACATCACTCTTTATTGTCTTGTATTCGTATTCCAGTTCTTTTATATGCTTTTCTGTTGTGCTAATTTTTAAGTTCAGCTTATCGGTGTAATGTCCGTTATATATATATAGTACAGCCAGCAGTGTTAAAAACAAAAAGAAAGGAATGTTTTTAACCACCCATTTATGGCTGATATACTTTTTCCAGTCGGATTTTGTTACCCCTGCCTGTGATGTTGTATTGTCTTTTTTTTCTGCCATTTTACTTGATCAGATAATTTTATATTCCTTTAAAACTTTTACTCTTCCAGCTTTTCAGCCACACGTAATTTTGCGCTTCTCGATCTGGTGTTTTCCTTTAACTCTTTTGTTGTTGCCGTAATTGGTTTTTTTGTTACCAGCTTAAATGGGTTTTTAAACCGATGGCCATATACATCGTCAACCAATGTATCTTCCAATGTTCCATTCTTAAAAAAATTTTTAACCAGCCTGTCTTCCAGCGAATGAAAAGTGATGATGGCAATTCTTCCTCCTCTAATTAATACATCTGCAGATTGTTCCAACAACTCTTTTAAAGCTCCTAATTCGTCGTTTACCTGTATCCGTAATGCCTGGAATACCTGGGCAAAATATTTATTGGGATTTCCTTTTACCACTGCCTGTACCGCAGTTTTAAATTCATTGATAGTGCGTATGGGCTGTACTTCTCTTTGAACGATGATTGTTTTAGCCAATGTTTTAGCATTGGTTACTTCGCCATATTGCTCAAACATTTTATGCAGCTGCCCCTCAGAAAAAGTTTTAAGAATTTCTGCAGCTGTAATGGTTTGTCGTTGATCCATACGCATATCAAGCGTTGCATCAAAGCGGGTAGAGAAGCCTCTTTCTGCCACATCAAATTGGTGACTTGAAACACCGAGGTCGGCAAGTATGCCATCAACTTTTTTAAACTTATGCAAACGAAGGAAACGTTTCAGGTGCCTGAAATTATGCGGTACAAAAATCACCCTTTCATCACCTGGTAAATTTTTACGGGCATCTTCATCCTGGTCAAATACAATTAAGCGGCCGTTATTATCCAGTTGTTGTAAAATGGCCCGGCTATGTCCTCCACCGCCAAAAGTGCAATCAACATAAATCCCATTGGCTTTAATGTTTAAAGCAGTAAGGCATTCATTTAACAGAACAGGTGTATGATAATTTGTAGATTGAGGATTGAGAACTTGTATGTTTGATTTTTTGTTACTCATTCCAATTGCCTGGTTTCAATTTTCTAAATACCATCTTTCCTGTTCATCACTTCATTTGCTAAATCGCTAAATGATTCCGGTGTAAAAGTTTCAAAGAACTGCATATACTTACGTTTGTCCCATATCTCAATTTTGTTAACTGCCGATACCAAAACAATATCTTTATCAATACCAGCATGCTCAGTTAAATTTTTAGGAAGTAATAACCGGCCCGCAGAATCCAGTTCTAACTGTGTAGCGCCGTTTAAAAAATACCGCCTGAATTCTCTTACTTTTGGATCAAAATCATTGAGTTTACTTATTTCAAAAAAAATAGGGTCCCAGCTTTGGCGGGGATATAATGTGAGGCATTTTTCGAAACCCCTGTTTATGATAAAATGCGTGGCACCTTCTTCGGGCAGTTGCTTTTTAAAGCCTGCCGGTAAAAGGAAGCGCCCTTTAGCATCTACTGTGGCTTCATATTCACCAAGAAAACCAATCATTTACAGGAGTTTAATTAAATATTTTACAGATATTACCACAAAATAACACTTTTTCCCACCTTTTGAACAAATTTTAAGAAAAGTTTTTTATCCACAAGCCCCTAATGCAGATAAGGCTTGATTTTAAAGCTGAAAAATAAAGTAAGTGCTGTTAATTGAATGTGGATTACTGTGAATATCTGTTAGTAACCTTTCGGTGCAAGAAAATTAAAGCCGGTTATTAAATTTATGTACACGAAAAAAGCCAAACTCAAAAAAAGTTTGGCCTTTCTTTTTTAGCAGCAACCTGTACCGGTTATGCCGCAACAACCTCCATCTGCATTACAGCAAAGGGTTGTTTCCTGTTCTGTGTTCATGGCTTTAATTTTAATGGTGAAAAAATCATTTCTGTTTTTTTTAGTTTTTTCAGCAACAGTTTTTTCCTTCCTGTGCCTTTAATTTATTTATCAAAAAACTAAATTCTTTCATAAACCTGTCAACAACCTTCCAGTTGATGCAATAACAGCTTCGGGGCCCATCAATGCTGCCTTCAATAAGGCCGGCATTCTTTAATTCTTTTAAATGCTGCGATACTGTTGACTGCGAAAGCGGCATCACTTCCACTATCTCTCCACAGATGCATTCGCTTTTTTGAGCCAGCAGTTTTAGTATGGCTATACGTGCCGGGTGCGACAAGGCCTTGGCAAATACTGCCAGGTCTTGCTCTCTTTTAATAAATTCATCTTTCTTATCGAATGCCATTTTATTAATCTTATATCGCAAATATACGATTAATATGTTACCAGCCAAATTAATTGTAAAAAAAATTGCCAAAGCTTCACGCTTTGGCAACAAAGATTTGAAAATTACCGGTTGCTTATTCCCTTCCGTCGAGCAGGTTACCCAGGCCACCCAGGATGCTACCTTCTTCTTTGCGCTTGTACGTGTATTGCTGCAACCTGCCGGCCAGGCGGCTTATAGGCAGCGATTGCAGCCAAACTTTACCCGGGCCTGTAAGTTTTGCAAAGAATAAACCTTCGCCACCAAACATCCAGTTTTTTATGCCGCTAACAAATTCAATATCGAAATCAATACCGGCAGTATATGCTACCACACAACCTGTATCTACTTTTAAAATTTCGCCGGGCTGCAAATCTTTTTCTACAATATAACCGCCTGCATGTGCAAAGGCAAGACCGTCGCCTTCCAGTTTTTCCATGATGAATCCTTCTCCGCCAAAAATGCCTGTACCCAGCCTGCGCTGAAATTCAATTCCGATACTTACTCCTTTTGCTGCGCAAAGGAATGCATCTTTTTGCGCTATAATTTTGCCGCCCAGTTTTGCTAAATCAAAAACAATAATCTTACCGGTATAAGGCGCAGCAAAACTAACTTTCTTTTTTCCCTGCCCTATATTGGTAAAGGCAGTCATGAATAAACTTTCGCCAACCAGTAAACGCTTACCAGCGCTGAACAATTTTCCCAGTATGCTGTTGTCTTGTTGCTGGCTACCATCGCCAAAGATGGTGTTCATCTGTATGCCGTTATCCATCATCATAAAAGCGCCGCTTTCGGCAATGGCCGTTTCGTTGGGGTCTAATTCAATTTCTACAAACTGCAGTTCTTCTCCATAAATCCTGTAATCTATTTCGTGGTTTTGTATCATGGCTTTTTTATTGTAAAAATAGGTATCATTTGTTTACTTTTTTGCAAAAGTTGATTTAATAAGTTACAACAAAAGAGCCGCCTTAAAATTTGGCGGCTCTTTAATTTGATTAAGGATTTTTAATTTATGCTTTTGCATTTTTCAGTAACCCGTTCCAAACTTTTTTACCTTGTATTTTTCGTACCAGGTACATGATACCAACAAATATAAAAAAGATGGGGCCTGTAAAACCAAGCAGGGCTACATATTTGGTGCCATAAAATTTTTCCATAGGTCTTCTTATCCTTTCGGCAATCAGGTACATGCTTGGTACCATCACCAGTGTGAGGAAGAAAGCGAAGATTAACCCGAAAATGATTGTCCAGCTTAACGGCCCCCAAAACACAACACTATCGCCGCCAAAGAAAATATGTGGATTCAAATGCTGAAAGAAGGACACAAAATTAATATTGAAACCCACTGCAAGCGGCAACAAACCTAACATGGTTGCCAGTGCAGTAAGCAAAACAGGTATGATACGTATCTTACCGGCCTGTATAGCTGCTTCTCTTGTTTTAACGCCCCTGTTGCGTAATTCATCTGTAAATTCAATCAGCAAAATACCGTTCTTAATTACAATGCCCGCCAGGCCTATGATACCAACCAGCAACATGATAGTGGCAATCGTCATGCCTGTAAATGCATAACCCAGAAATACACCTATTATTGAGAAGAAAATTTCGGTTAATACAATAAATGGCTTGCTCATACTATTGAACTGTAAAACCAATATCATAAATATTAAGCCCATGGCAATAAAAAATGCCTTGGATAAAAATGCATTGGTTTCGGCTTCCTGCTCACCCTGGCCGGTTTGTTTAATAGTAACGTCGGAGGGTATCCTGTTTTTAGATTTAAAGTCGGCAATCTTAACAGCAAGTTCCTGGTTTACCTTACCAGTCATGGTAGGGTCAAGCACATTGGATTGTAACTGGATGGTACGTTTTACATTTTTACGGGCAATGGCGCCTGATGTACTGGTGTAATCGATAGTTGCCACTGCACTGATGGGAATTGATTTTACCATCATGGTGTTCATATCCATAAATGTAATACGCATGTTCATGATGTCGGTAATGTTCTTGCGCTGCAGGTCGCTGTAACGCAATTGAATTTTATATTCATCTTCGCCATCTTTTAGTTTGCTTACTTCTTTACCAAAAACAGCCGTACGTATCTCCATGCCTATCTGGCCGGTGCTAAGGCCTTCCATCATGGCTTTTTCCCTGTCCACATTCACAGTTATTTCAGGACTGTTAAGGTCCACATCCATCCTTAAATTTTCGATACCATACACCTGGTTGGTATCAAGATAATTGGAAAGACTGGTAGCTACTTTTGCAATCTCTTCATAACTATCACCAATCACTTCAATATTAACAGGCGGATCTGTTGGAGGGCCGCCATCTTCCTGTGCCACTTCAATACTTGCCCCGGGGATACCAACCATTTGCTTGCGTATTTCATCAAGATATGGCTTGGTATGTTTACCATGGCGTTTTTCGTATTCAACAAATGAAACCTGAATACGACCGAGGTTGGGTTGCACACTACGGTTATTGCTGCGTGGGTTATTAGCGCTGTTAGCCACATTGGTGATGATACTTTCTACAATACTTCCTTCAGTACCGGGCTTTTCTTTAGCTAAAACTTTAACTACCCTGTGTTCTAACAATTGAGTAACACTATCGGTTGTTTTTACATCGGTACCAACGGGCATCTTCAAATACACATAAATAAAGTTAGGATCGCCACTTGGAAAAAATGTTCGATCGTTGCCACGCAATACCAACAAACCTGCTGCCACCGGGAACAGGATAAACAATGAAACCAATGCCCATACCGGCCTGCGGCCCTGTAATATCCAACGCAACAGTTTTTCGTACCTAGCCATTAATCCCGGTAAAACCCTGTTCTGGAAAAAATAAATCACATCTTTAAAAACATAGCGGTTTAATATTGACAATATAACCATGAACCATAAAAAGTTGGCTACGCCATGCCAGCCCGATAAGTGCAACAATGCGCCAAAGATGATGGCAACCCAAAACAAAGGTTTTTTAAACAGTAATTTTTTAGGTTCATCAAATTCCCTGCCTTCGGGCTTCATAAAACTAACGGCAAATACTGGGTTAAAAATAAATGCAACAATAAGTGACGCTGCCAATGTAAGTATGAGCATGGTAGGCAGGTAAATCATAAACTTACCAATAATACCTTTCCAGAAAAGTAATGGAAAGAAAGGTGCCAACGTGGTTGCGGTTCCTGCTAAAACCGGTATAAATATTTCGCCTGCGGCTTCTTTGGCGCTTCGTATAATGGGCACTTTACCATTATTATAAATGCGGTGCGTATTTTCTATTACCACAATAGCATCATCTACAATAATACCCAAGCCAAACAGCAATGCAAACAACACTATAAAGTTTAAAGTTACAGGTGTGCCAACAATTGCATCGCCGATAGGCAAAAATAAAAATGCCACAAACACACTGAGCGGTACACTTAATGCTACAAAGAATGCATTGGTAACACCCATAAAAAACATCAACACTACCAGTACCAGTATAAAACCAATAATGATAGTATTTACCAGGTCTTTAAATGATGTATCTGTTGCTTTACTTTGGTCGCCGGTTATTACCACTTTCAAATCTTTTGGCAACACCTGGTCTTTTTGCATGCTTGCAACAATATCTTTTACTTTACCTGCAGTGCTGATAAGGTTTTCGCCTGCACGTTTTATAATGTTAATTGTTATTACATTTTTTCCATCAAGCCTGGCATAGCTTTCTTTTTCTTTTACCGTATCAACCAACTGGGCAATATCTTTTAAATAAACTGCAGCGCCTCTTGCACTACTGCGTACAACAATATCTTGCAGGTTTAATGCGCTGGTGAACTGGCCTTTTACTTTTATGGTACGGCGCATTGTGCCTACTTCAATCTGTCCACCGGTTATATCCCTGTTTTCACGGCTAATGGCATTTTCAATATCGGTAAAACTTATCCTTGCTGCCTGCATTTTGTATGGATCTACATTTACCTGTATTTCTCTTTCAGGTGCACCTACAATTTCGGCCCTTGATATTTCAGGCAGTTCTTCAAACCTGTCCTGCATCTTATCTGCATATTCTTTCAGTTTGATACCATCGTAATCGCCGCTGACATTTACAAACATGATGGGCATTTCACTAAAAGCAAATTCCTGGGCATCGGGTTCGGATGTGAGGTCGGTAGGTAAATCTGTTTTAGCCTTATCAATAGCATCCTTCACTTTTAGCTTTGCCAGTTCTGTTTTAACATCGGTATCAAACTCAACAATAATTAAACTGTAATCGGCTTGCGATGTACTGGTGATTTTTTTTACCTTGGCACCGCTAATACCTTTCAGTTGTTTTTCAATAGGCCTTGTAACAAGGTTTTCTATATCTTTTGGCGAGTTACCTGCATACACAGTGGTAATGCTAATGGTTGGCACCACAATATCGGGAAACTGCTCTTTGGGCAGGGTATTAAAAGTATTAAGCCCCATGATGGTAACAATAATGGCTATAATATAAATAGCCGTGCGGTTGTTAATAGCCCAACTGGTGGGGCCAAACTGCTTAAACTTTTTTGCAACTCCTTCTGTAAAATTCATATACTTAAATTAAAAGCCCCAACAAACTTTTCGCTTTGCATTAAAAGTTTATAAGACTCTGATTTATTAAAATAACTTTTGTCTCTCCCCTAAAAAATGATGTTCGTTTTACAAACACATAAATAATTCACCGGCCTTGCAATTACTTAAACAGCAAGCGTTAGTTTTGAACGCTAATCAACTGGCCATCGTAAATATCCTGGTAACCATCTGTAATCAACTGGTCGCCTGCTTTAAGCCCGGCTTTTATTTCTACATTATTGCCATATACTTCGCCAATAACTACCGTTTGTTTTTTTGCAACCGATTTACCATTACTTAATTTACTTAACACATACACATATTTAGCGCTTTCGTCGTTTTGAATTGTATTAATAGGTATTACAATAGCATTACTGGCAGCATAGTCCTGGATGCGTACAACAGCCGACTGGTTAGGTTTTAATGCAGGGTCGGATGGTATTTTAGCTTCGGCCACAAAGCCACGCATGGTAGCATCTATCGACTGGCTTATCAATGAAATGGCAGAAGTAAATTTTTTATTTACATCCGGAATGCTGATTTCGATTGCAGAGCCTTTGTGTATTCTTGTTAAATAATTTTCGGGCACATTGGTTACCACTTTTAAATTACTGTTGTTAACAATTTTTATTTGTG
The DNA here is from genome assembly GCA_019638575.1 of Ferruginibacter sp. GTDB lineage: Bacteria > Bacteroidota > Bacteroidia > Chitinophagales > Chitinophagaceae > Ferruginibacter. The sequence goes on from JAHBTN010000001.1 coordinate 149,651, forward strand.
GCCCGGTGGCTGTCATACCCTGGAATGTTTCGCCAACCCTTACAGCAACAATATCTGCAACACCATTTACATCGCTGTACACGTTGGCAGTTTTTAATTGTTCTACAGCAATTTTTGCCTGTTCATTTGCTCCGTGCAACTGGTTCTCTAAGGCATCAACATTGTTTTTTGCAGATATCAATTGCAATTCGGTACCAATATTTTGATCCCATAAATTCTTTTGACGCTGATAAACATTCTTTGCAAATGCAAGTTGCGTTTTTAATACTTCGGCTTGTTGTTTTGCTGCTGTTACCTGTTGCTGCATGATAGCATCATCTAGCTTTAACAGTAACTGCCCTTTTTTTACATACTGCCCTTGCTGTACATATAAAGCTTTTACTTGCCCGGGCATACCACGGGGCGATATGTAAGAAATATTCTGTGCATCTACATGTCCTTGCAGGTCGATATAATGTTTAAAGTCCTGCGTAGTTACGGCTACAGTTGCCACCAGTTTTATTTTCGCAGCTGCGGCAGCGTTAGTGTCAAGCTTTTCCAGTTCGGCCTGCAGCTTTTTTATTTCTTCATCATTTTTTGCGTTCTGCGACTTCAGCTTTTCAATGGCAGCTTTCTTATCATTAATAAGCGCCGAACCTTCTTTTTTACTGTTACCGCAAGCTGCCATGATAAACATAGCCAACGCTGTAATGGATATTTGTGTTATCTTTTTCATCTGTATATAGTTAGTTTGTTTTAATTATAATTTACCGGTGGCTTTTAAAAAATCAATCCTTGCAATAATGGCATCGTACAAGGCGCTTATATAATTTGTTTGAGCGGTTTTAAGGTCAACCTGCGCCGTATTAATTTCAGATGCTGAGCCGGTACCTATTTCGTATTTCTTTTTTGTTTGATTATACACTTCTTCGGCAAGCCGCATGTTCTTTTTCTGAAAATCCATAGTAGCAATGGCAGCAATAAAATTATTTTTTGCATTTTCTACTTCACCATCAATATTTATTTTTAATGCTTCGGTTTGGTTACGGCTTTTTTGCAGTTCCAGCTGTGCTTTTTTAACTTTTGAGTTTAATGAAAAACCGTTAAAGATGGGCACCTTCATCTGTATGCCAATGTACGAACTGGTGAACCAATCACCTTTTTCAAAAAAATCAAATTTATTACGCTGTGCCTGTTTGCTGTATCCGCCTACAATTGCAAAAGTGGGTATTTGGCTAAGTTTGTACCGGCGCACATTAAGGCCATTAAGTGTATTGGTTAATTCCGAAATCTGGAAATCTTTCCTGTCGCTGTATTTAAATTGTGTTGCTTCAAGAATGCCTTCTTTTATTTTTTCATCATTAAGCGTATCAGTAAGTACCAGGCTGTCTTTAACAGGCATGCCCATTAGTAATTTTAAGCCGGCATAACCATTGGTTATCATATTTTCGGCTTTAAGTTTTTCTGTTTGCAGGTTGGCCACCTGTACCGATAATTTATCAATATCCACTTTTTCGGTAAAGCCGTTATCATACATCACCTGCACATCGTGTTTAAGTTTTTCGAGCCTTTTTATGTTGGCATCAAGCAGTTCAATTTGTGTTTTACCGGCAACCAACTGGTAATAAATTTTGTACACGTTTGCTTTTATATTTTCCTGTGTAAGCGCTGCAATTTTTTCCTGTAAACTTATGGTACCGTTGCGTGCCTTTAATGCAATAAACACCTGCCCATCAAAAATCAACTGGCTTAAAGTTATGCCTGCATTGGCATTCCAGGGATTACCAAAAGGAAATAACAGGTTGCCAAAACCTCCTGCAGGAAAAGTAACCGGTTGGCCGTTGCCATTTTTAACGCCTTCGTCTATTAAAACCTGGTAAGTGGCCGGTGCAATAAAGTTTGGGATGGTTTGTACGGCAATATCTAAATTTCGTGTAACGCCTACCGTGCCGTTTATTTGTGGAAGGGCAATTGAAGTTACATCACGGTTAACCTGTTTCTGTATCAATATATCAAGCAGTGCATTTTTAACCTGAACCGAATTTTTATTGGCGTAATCAACTGCCTGCTGTACAGTAAACGAATTAATGGTTTGAGCATGTGAAGAGGCTACCGACAATAACAGGCAGCATATATACAGGCCGTAATTCCTGGTTTTTTTCATCGCTATTAGTTTATTCTGTTTAATTCTTTTTTGTTTCTCTTTGCTGCCAGTATTTCAATACAAGTTTATAACCCTTTATTGAAACCAATCCAAACAGGAAATGAATGATAATCTCTTCTTCAATTTTTGCCAGGTTATATTTCAGGCTTTGGTGAAAATCGGGGTTAAACGGGATGAACATGGTTTCTACCCTGTAGCGGCATAAAATATCCACTGCTAAATCTGGCCTGTATAATTCTTCCTGTATACCTCTTTCTAAATTTTCCCTGCAAACATTGTATAAGAATTCATTTTTGTGTTTTAAAAATTTCCTGTAAGTAGCAGGATGGTATTTCTGCATATCAAACAATATGCCCGGGTTCATAGCTGTAAACATTTCAGCCATCATATCCATCACCAAAAAAATTTCATGTATTGCATTATCAGACCTTCCCCTGTCTGCATTACATTCAAATCGGTTGTTTACAATTATATCATCCACAATTTCATCCACCAGTTCATCCTTATCTTTAAAATACAGGTAAATGGTTTTTTTGCTCATGCCCAGGCTGGTTGCAATATCATCCATACTTACACTGCGTATACCATATTGCATTACCAGCCCTGTGGCAGCTTGTTTAATTCTTTGTTTAGTATCTAACATTGTCATATTGGGCAACAAAACTAAGGAAACTTTTATTGTAACCAAAGTTTCCTGTACTTTTTTTTATTTTTTTTGATGAGCGGTATGCTGCAAACTGCAGATATTGATATAAATCTTACAACCGGTACTATAAAAGCCAAAAAAGTATATTTGTACCTAAAACCAGGAATATGAAAAACAAATTGAACTACAAAAAATTATTGCAGTATTTATTACAAGGCCTGCTTATTTTAGGGCCTGTAACCATTACTGCGTACTTCATCTTTTGGGCGGTATCTACCATTGATAGTATGATACCTATTTTCAGTTATACCGATAAACAGGGAGTGGTTCATGTGAGAAACTATGGTATAGGCTTTATTATTATTATTGCTATGCTGATTATCATTGGTTATTTCAGTTCGTTTTTTATTACCAGCCGTTTTTTAAGTTTTTTTGACAAGCTGCTTGAAAAAACACCCGGCATTAAACACATTTACTCTACCACCCGTGATTTTTTTGAAGCATTTGCCGGCGATAATAAAAAATTTACCAAACATGTATTGGCCAATGTTGATGACAATGATGTGTGGCGCTTTGGGTTTATTACCCGGGATGATATGCAGGATTTTGACCTTATTGATTATGTAACTGTATATATACCTATGGCTTATTCTGTAGCGGGCAATGTGTATGTGATACCTAAAAACAGGATACGTATCATTACTAACATAAGCGCTACACAAACCATGAAGTTTGCAGTTAGTGGTGGCGTAACTCAGATTGATGAAGATGAACAAAAAAAGTAATCCTGAAAATTATCAGTATATTTAATGATGCCGGAAAATTTATAGTAATGAAGAAAAGCGCCCGTTACATATTGTTATTAACTTTTTTAATGCTATCGTACCAGCAGGTTTTTTGCTGGGGGTTTTATGCCCATCAAAAAATAAATTATTACGCTGTTTTTTTATTACCGCCCGAGATGATGGTTTTGTATAAACCCAATATTGATTTCATAAGCGAACATGCTGTTGACCCAGATAAAAGAAGGTATGCCGTAAAAGATGAAGGCCCAAGGCATTACTTAGATATTGATCATTATGGCGCATACCCTTATCCATCGCTGCCACATAAATGGACAGACGCCGTTGCAAAGTTTGGAGAAGATTCGCTGATGGCTTATGGCATTGTACCCTGGCATGTACAAACCATGCTGGCCAGGCTAACCAGGGCTTTTAAAGAAAAAAACTTCAGCCTTATTATGAAAAACAGCACCGAGCTTGGGCATTATATTGCCGATGCACATGTGCCGCTGCATGCAAGCAGCAACCACAATGGGCAGTTTACCAATCAAAAAGGCATACATGGTTTTTGGGAAAGCCGTGTGCCGGAGTTGCTGGCTGCAAAAGAATGGGATTTTTTTATTGGCAAAGCAGATTATATAAAAGACCCCGGCGATTTTATTTGGAAAAGAGTTTTGGAAAGCGCTCTTGCTGCCGATACGGTATTGTTGTATGAACGGGAACTCACCAAAAAATTCCCTGACGATAAAAAATATTCTTTCGAAAACCGTAATGGTAAAACCATACGGCAATACTCATCGGCTTTTACCATTGCATTTAATAATAAATTAGATGGTATGATTGAACGCCGTATGCGCCAATCAATTTATGCGGTTGCTTCCTTCTGGTACACTGCTTGGGTAAATGCTGGGCAACCCGACCTTAAAGGATTGGTTTCAGAAAAATTCAGCGAAGCCGATATGAAGGAGTTTGAAAAACTTAATAAGCAATGGAACTCCTCATCAAAAATGATTGGGCGTGATGAGCAGTAGGAAACATTTTATTTGGCCAATGGAACAGAAATATGAAATATACTTCCCTTGCCCAAAACACTTTCGGCTTTAATGGTTCCGTTATGAGCCGCCACCATCGTTTTTACATAACTCAATCCCAGTCCAAAGCCTTTTACATTATGCACATTGCCGGTATGCGCCCGGTAAAATTTTTCAAAAATGCGGTTCAGCGTTTCTTTGTTCATACCTATGCCGTTATCTTCTATTTTTATGTTGAACTGGTTACCGGAATTGTAAGTACTAAGTTTTATGTGCAGGTTTTCTTTTGAATATTTTACTGCATTATCAAGCAGGTTATTGATAAGGTTGGTAAAATGTACTTCATCTGCATTAATAATATCGTTCTCTGCATCCAGTGCCACTTCTAATGTACCGCCTTTTTCGGCTACCTGCAGGTTGATATTGTTTAATGCCACTGTAATTAAATCGTGTGCGGCAGAGCGCTTAAGATTCAACTGCACTTCCTGCTTATCAAGCAAAGCAGCTTGCAGTATGGTTTCTACCTGCTTGTTCATGCGTATGTTTTCTTCCTTGATGATGCCGGTGAAATAATCTGTTTTTTCTTTATTACCAGCCACCTTTTCATTCTTTAAAGCATCTACTGCCAGCGATATGGTTGCCAGCGGCGTTTTAAACTCATGCGTCATATTATTGATAAAATCTGATTTTATCTCGCTGAGTTTTTTCTGTTTTAACAATGTGCGTATGGTAATAAAAAAAGCTGTGGTGATAATAACAGTGAATAATATAGAACCGATAATGAACCAGAACATTTCTTTCCAAATTAAGCGTTGCTGGTGAGGCATCACAACCGACAACAATTCTTCACTAACAAGATTCTCAAATGCAGTACCGCTGGCTGGTTCCAGGGCATATACTACACTAAAGCTGTTTACGGTATCGGCATAATACTTAAAAAAATTATCGCTGTACACCTGGTCGCCATTAATGGAGTTTATCCTCACATTAAATTCAAAGGGGTAATTTTCGAGGTTGTTTTTATTAAACCCCATTCTTATTATATCTGCTATTTCATCTTTCGAAAACCTTTTTATTACAGAAGGCCTAAAGTATTGCATCTGTAATTTATCGCCCGGAAAAAACAAGTCGCTTTTACGAGGTAGCGGCATCAACGAATTTTTTTCCTGGGTAAGCAAAGTGCCTGCATAGTTTACAGCCCTTATAAAGTTTTCCTTAACCTGCTTGTCTTTAGCTGCACGAGCGCTGTCTATCCAAAGTACCTGGAAAAAGATTAAACCAAACAGGGATAGCAGTATGAGTATGGTTATGATTGGAAAAATTCGCTTCATTGCTGTAAAGGTAATTCAGTTTGCAGGCGGTAAAATACATTAAATACTATAAAGTTTAAATTTAACTTAGGTTTAGATTTTTAAAGAAACAAATTTTAAGGATATGTGATGTTTCTTAAACTAAAACATTAATTTAGAAATATGGTTGATCCGGCAGCAGGTATATTATTAATAGCAGACCCTTTTTTGAAGGATCCAAATTTTATACGTACCGTAATACTTTTGTGCGAACACCAGAAAGATGGAAGCCTTGGTTTTGTTATCAATAAACAAATTGAGCAAACAATAGATGAGCTGATAAGTGATATGGAAGGTTTAAAACTACCGGTGTATTATGGCGGCCCTGTTCAAATGAATACAATTCATTTCCTGCATCAATACCCACAGCTTATTCCCGATTCGGTTAAAGTAAATAATGAAATATATTGGGGTGGTAATTTTGAATCGGTTACTGCCCTTTTAAAAAATAAAATTATCGACCCTAAAAAGATAAAGTTTTTTATAGGTTACAGCGGCTGGGGTTATGATCAGCTAAATGGAGAGTTTAAAGAAAAAAGCTGGCTCACCGTATCGGCCAGCCGAACGCTTGTTTTTAACACCAACCAAAACGAGGTATGGAAGAACAGCCTGCAAAAGTTAGGTGGCCAGTACGAGATGATGATTAATTACCCGATTGACCCACAACTAAACTAACAGGTTGTGTAATTGTAAACATATCATTAGTTAAAAAAAACAACTTGCTATACAGCTTTGTAAAAATCATTGCCCGGCTTGCCTTACCCATTTATAGCAGGGATATTTTTATCAATAAAAAAGAATTATTAAAACACGATGGGCCTTTAATTCTTGCTGCCAATCATCCTAATTCGTTTTTAGATGCCATTATACTTTGTACACTTTTTAACAAACCCATTTATTCTCTTGCCCGTGGCGATGCATTTAAGAATAAGTTTTTTGCAAAATTGCTTACATTATTTAAGATGTTTCCGGTGTACAGGGTAAGCGAAGGCGTTGAAAACCTGGAAGAGAATTATAGCACTTTCAATCTTTGTAAAAACTTGTTCAGAAAAAACGGTATTGTTCTCATCTTTAGCGAGGGTAGGTGTATTAATGAATGGCATTTGCGGCCTTTAAAAAAAGGTACGGCACGCCTGGCCATTAGCAGTTGGGCAGATGGAATTGATGTGAAAGTGCTGCCGGTTGCCATCAACTACAGTTCGTTCAGCAAATTTGGGAAAAATGTAAAAATTTTTTTTGGTGATACCATCTCAAAAGAAGATATAAATTATAACGATACCCATGGCAATGCAATTAAGCAGTTTAATGAAACGCTTAAACCAAGGCTGGGCAACTTTGTGTTTGAAATTGATGCAAAAGATAAAAAAACATTACATAATACATTTTATATAAAACAGTCTTTTATAAAAAAATTATTACTGTTTATTCCGGCACTGGTTGGTTTTATTATTCATGCACCCCTTTACTATTTTATAAAATTGACAGGCAGTATACTGATAAAAGAAGAAGGGCATCATGATGCCTTGATAGTTGCTTTCTTATTTTTATTGTATCCTCTTTATCTGATATGCATAAGCTTACTTTTGTTTTTAATTAGCTGCAACTGGTTATCGTTTATTGCCATTTTAATTTTGCCATTTACTGCCTGGGCTTATGTGCAATTAAAACAACAGTTATAAAAACTTATCCTCCTCCCATCAAAAATATACTAACTTAAAATAACCGAGCCCATACCATAGGCACGGGCTCGGTTATCTTTATATAAAAAATTATTACGCTTCTTCTGCTCCTTCAACCAAAACAATGGTTTTGTTATTCAAAACTTCTACAAAACCACTCTTAATAGTATAGCCGGCAGTTTGTGTTTTATCTTTTAAAATTTTTAATTTACCATCCTTTAAAGCACTTACCATAGGTGCATGCTTGTCTAAAACTTCAAAAGAACCGCCAATGCCCGGTAATACTACGCCGTACACATCGCCGCTGAAAACTTTTTGTTCGGGTGTTAGAATTTCGAGTGTCATATATTAAAGTATTTAGATTTTAGATGTTAGACGTTAGATTTTAGATGTTAGACGTTAGATTTTAGATGTTAGACGTTAATTTTAAATACTCTTTAGTGAATTGTAAAATACCAAAATCATTTTGTAAATCTGTAGTACCTCATCATTTAACTTATCCAATTTATCTCTTGAAATATAATTAAACCTAAATGATAATTCCAGATGTGTTTGTAACTCATTGCATGAGCCCATTGCTATTTCCAAAAAGTACCTGAATTGTTTATTAGTACCTCTGCCTGCTCCTTCCGAAATATTGCTTGGTACAGAAACTGCACATCTCCTCAATTGTGAAACCAGTCCATATTTCTCTTCAATAGGGAAATCACATGTAATTGTATAAATCATTTCAGCTAAATTAATTGACCTTTGCCAGATTTTTAATTCTCTGAAATTATGCATTCCCATACAATGCTAGTTCTTTATCACAATTTTAGTCTCAATTCTATTATCTAAATACTATTATCTAAATTCTAGTATCTAAATACTATCTTCCCTCCTTACGCCTTTGCTGCTTCCATCAGTTTCTTACCTTTTTCAATTGCATCTTCTAAAGTACCAACCAGGTTAAATGCCGCTTCGGGATATTCATCCACTTCTCCATCCATAATGGCATTAAAGCCACGGATAGTATCTTCAATAGGAACCAACACACCTTTTAAGCCGGTGAACTGCTCGGCCACAAAGAACGGCTGACTTAAGAAACGTTGTACTTTACGTGCACGTGCCACTACTAATTTATCTTCGTCGCTTAATTCATCCAAACCAAGGATGGCAATAATATCCTGCAACTCTTTATAACGTTGTAAAATTAATTTTACACGGTTGGCACAATTATAATGTTCATCACCCACAATTTGCGGTGTTAAAATCCTGGAAGTAGAATCTAACGGATCTACCGCTGGATAGATACCAAGGTCGGCAATCTTACGGCTTAGTACCGTTGTTGCATCCAGGTGGGCAAAGGTAGTAGCCGGTGCCGGATCGGTTAAGTCATCCGCAGGTACATACACCGCTTGTACAGAAGTGATAGAACCATTCCTTGTTGAAGTAATACGCTCCTGCATCAATCCCATTTCGGTAGCAAGTGTTGGCTGGTAACCCACCGCAGATGGCATACGGCCTAATAATGCCGACACTTCGGAGCCTGCCTGTGTAAAACGGAAGATATTATCTACGAAAAATAAAATGTCTTTTCCCTGTCCGCTGCCATCGCCATCTCTAAAATATTCTGCAATGGTTAATCCGCTTAAAGCCACACGAGCCCTTGCTCCTGGCGGTTCGTTCATTTGTCCGAATACGAATGTAGCTTTTGAATCTTTTAAGCCTTCCATATTTACAGCGCTTAAGTCCCATCCGCCTTCTTCCATGCTATGCTTAAATTTATCGCCATAGTTCATAATTCCAGCTTCAATCATCTCCCTCATCAAATCGTTTCCTTCACGGGTTCTTTCGCCCACACCAGCAAAAACCGATAAACCACTATATGCTTTTGCAATGTTATTAATCAATTCCTGTATCAATACGGTTTTGCCCACACCTGCACCACCAAACAAACCAATCTTACCACCTTTTGCATAAGGTTCAATCAAATCAATTACTTTAATACCGGTGTACAATACTTCATTGGCAGTACTCAGGTTTTCAAATAACGGGGGCTTAGCATGAATGGGGCGGCCGCCAACTTTGCTAACCTGTGGCAACCCGTCAATAGCATCGCCGGTTACATTAAATAAACGTCCTTTTATATCTTCACCAACAGGCATGGCAATTGGTTTACCTGTATCAATAACCTGCATACCACGTACCAAACCTTCGGTACCATCCATCGCAATGGTACGTACGCTATCTTCACCAAGATGCTGTTGTACTTCCAGCACTAATGTATCACCGTTTTCACGCTTTAACTCAAGTGCATTTAAAATTTCAGGAAGTTTGCTTTCGTTATCGAAATGAACGTCAACAACGGCACCGATAACCGATTTTATTTTACCTGTATTGGCCATAAAAAGTTTTTTTATATATGTTTTCTATTTCAGGCGGCAAAGGTAAGGGATAGAGTTTGAAAACTGAAATTGCAAAAGCGCAATTTTTTGAAGGTTTTTTAATGATAATTTTACCCTCTTTTTATAATAAAACACAATATGTTTGCTGTTTTCCGTTTTAAAGGAAAATTTTTACCCTTTTCTATTAAATGAACAGATGGGCCCGGTAATTAAAAAAGTTTTTCACATATCGTTTATCCTGTTTAATGCAGTATTGCTTTTACTGTATTTGCTTGCCTGCCTGGTGCCTTTTTTACCAGCAGGCAAATACTGGTTTATTGCCATACTGGGGCTGGTTTTTCCCTTACTTTTTTTTACGCTGCTGTTATTTTTTATTTACTGGCTTTTTAAAAAATCAAAGTGGGCATTGCTTTTTGCTGTAGTAATGCTGGCAGGCATACAACAGGTTACTGTATTTTTCAGTTTTAGGCCGGTATCAAAATTTAATGCACAAATTGCACCGGGGAATATACGGGTGATGACATGGAATTTATCGAGCTGGGGAGAATCGAACAGGAAAGCAAAATCAAACCCTAATTACCAGGCAGAGATGGTTGACCTCATCAAAAAATCAAATGCCGATGTTTTGTGTTTCCAGGAATATCTTTATTATAAAGACTCAAAGTATTACGACTCGGTAATACCGGCTCTTAAGGATTATGGTTACCGGTACAGTTATTTTGCCAAATCAAACTACAGCAAACGAATTTATAAAACCACATTTCTAACACAATCTGTCATCCTTTCAAAATATCCAATAAAAGATTCGGCATATTTTTTTTATAACGAACATGAGTTTGCCGAACCGCTTATTTATACAGATATAATGGTGAATGAAAAAACCATCAGGGTGTTTTCTACACATTTGGAATCGGTAAAGTTTGAAAATTATGATTACGAGGCATTGCATAAACTTAAAAAACCGATGGATGCAAGCATTGTACAATCACGTGCTGTTTTGTATAAATTAAAACAGGCCTATAAAAAAAGAGCGCAGCAAGCTGAGATACTTGCCGGCAAAATACAACAAAGCCCTTACCCCGTAATTGTTTGCGGCGATATGAATGATGTGCCCAACTCTTATACTTATTTTACCGTGAAAGGTGATTTACAGGATGCCTTCTTAAAAAAAGACGGTGGGCTTGGGCGCACTTTCCGCTATATTTCTCCTACCCTGCGAATTGATTATATACTGGCAGATAAAAAATTTAAGGTTGAAAATTTCTGCAAGATAAAAGTTCCATACTCCGATCACTATCCCATCCTGGCTGATATAGCTTTTAAAGAAAAATGATTGTAGTAACTTATTATTAAAGTTGATGGTTAAAGATTTTGTTTAGACAGTTCCAAAAAAGCCAATGCAGCTAACACAGCACCAATAATTGGCCCCATAACCGGAATCCAACTATACCCCCAACCACTGTTTCCTTTATTTTTTATTGGTAAAATAAAATGCATAATCCTTGGCCCTAAATCCCTTGCCGGGTTAATGGCGTACCCAGTAGGCCCACCAAGACTTAAGCCAATACCCAATACCAATAATGCTACGGGCAGTGCATCCAGCGAACCAAGTTTAAATGGCACATCGTTTATATTACCGCCAACAATATAAAACACGCCAAACACCAAAGCAAATGTGCCAATGATTTCGGTAGCCAAATTAAAAAATATATTAGGTATGGCAGGACTGTTGCTAAACACAGAAAGCTTAGCATTTACATCATCCGTTTCATCAAAATGTTTTTTATAAGCAACCCAAACCAATAAAGCCCCGAGCATGGCGCCTGCAAACTGTGCCATAATATAAACGGGCACCATTTCCCAATTGAATTTTCCGGCAACAGCAAAACCGATTGTTATTGCAGGGTTCAGGTGAGCGCCACTATATGAAGCCGATAAAAAAACACCCACAAAAACAGCAATAGCCCAGCCAAATGTAATCACTATCCAGCCACTGTTGTTGCCTTTGGTTTTATTTAAAACAACATTGGCTACCACACCATCGCCTAATAAAACTAAAAATGCGGTACCAACTAATTCTGCAATAAATGGAGGCATAAAAAAAGTTTTTAATTGTGTTTATTAAAATGGTCTTCTCATTAAAGCATTGTTTAGCTTTAACATTTTAAAAGATTTTTCAAGATAATAAATATTGCTTAGCCAGTTTAGAAAATGCGCTAATTTGTTGCTGTTGCCAGCTATCATCTTTTTTCATTTCGCCTGCCATTAGTTTGGCTACAGTGGCCGCAGATTCTATGGCAGCTTTAGCATCTAAAAACAAAATCCGTGTACGCCTTGCAAGAACATCTTCAACCGTTAAAGCCATTTCTTTTCGTACTGCCCAAATAACTTCTGCCTGTATATTTTTTAGTGTTGGATGCAGAAGATTAGCCCAATCTTCATTTTCAACACATAATTGTTTTAATGATTTTGCATCGCTGCCGTACACATACAAGGCATCACTTTTATCCAAATTATTTTGCCAGCCATGAATTTTTAATGTTTCTGTTATACAGTTTCTCTTTTCCAGCTTAGCTGAAAAAACAGCGTTATTAACTGCATCCTCTCCCATCTTGCGGTAGCTTGTCCATTTACCACCGGTGATGGTTACAAGCCCGCTGTTACTAACTATAATGGTATGGCTGCGTGGCATAAGTGACGATTTGCGAATTTTATTTTTAATCACCAATGGCCGCTGCCCCACAAAAACACTCAACACATTTTTACGCTGCACATTTACCTGCAGGTATTTATTTATATGCTGCAAAATAAATCCTATCTCTTCTTCAAGCGGCGCAGGCTCTATTGCCGGTTCATCAATTTGAGTATCGGTGGTACCCACAATCACTTTATCGTGCCAGGGTATGGCAAACAATACCCTTGCATCCGATGTTTTTGGAATCATCAATGCTGCGTGTGCCGGAAAAATGTGTTTATCAAAAACCAAATGTATCCCTTGCGATGGCAGTATCATTTTTTTCATCATCCCATCATCCATCTGCATAACCTTATCTGCAAAAACACCTGTGGCATTAATCAGTACTTTACATTTTGCTTCATATACATTACCATTTATTGTATCGGTGAATTGTACGCCGGTAATTTTTTTATTTTCTTTAATGATACCGGTAACGGAGCAATAATTTATAACCGTTCCGCCGTTTTCAACAGCAGTTTGAGCAAGGTTAATGGCCAGCCGGCTATCGTCAAACTGCCCGTCCTGATACACAACAGCGCCTTTTATTTGGGCAGGATTAATGGTTGGCAACAATGTCATAGCTTTTTTGGCAGCAATTATTTTTGTTTTTCCCAGGCTTAATGCACCCGATAAAAAATTATATACTTTTAACCCCAAGCCATAATAAATTATTTGCCACAGGCTGTAACAAGGCAAAACAAACGAAAGGTTATGGCAAACATGCGGTGCATTCTTCAACAGCAAACCTCTTTCTTTTAACGACTCCCTTACTAATTTTATATTTCCCTGCGCCAGGTAACGCACTCCGCCATGCACCAATTTTGTAGAGCGGCTTGAAGTGCCTTTTGCAAAATCAAACTGCTCTACCAATAAAGTTTTATAGCCACGGCTTGCTGCATCTACGGCTGTACCAAGGCCGGTGGCGCCTCCTCCAATAATGATGATATCCCATACCTTCACTTCATCAAGTTGTTGCAGCATTCTGCTTCGGTTCATAAACAGGAAATGTTTTTAATGATGTGGATGGGATGTAATTTTAATTTGAAACGATATCAACTTTTTTCGCAATTGCTGATGGTTGTGTTTACGGCATTCTTCCAGCCGGCAGATAAGTAAGCCCTTTGTGCTGCATCCATTTTTGATTCAAAAGCCTTATCAACCTGCCATTGTTTTTGTATTTCATCAATGCTTTTCCAATAGCCCACGGCAAGGCCTGCAAGATAAGCAGCACCCAACGCTGTTGTTTCTGTAATTGTTGGCCTAAGCACTTTTGTATGTAAGATATCTGCCTGGAACTGCATGAGTAAATCATTGGCAGTAGCGCCGCCATCAACTCTCAGCTCTTTTATATCAATACCGGCATCGGCTTCCATGGCTTTCAACACATCCATGGTTTGATAAGCGATGCTCTCCAATGCAGCACGTGCAATATGGGCTGCAGTGCTACCACGTGTAAGCCCGGTAATAGTTCCCTTTGCATCCTGTTTCCAGTATGGTGCACCAAGACCTGTAAAAGCCGGTACCACGTACACGGCACCGTTATCTTTTACTTTTAATGCCAGTTCCTCTACATCGGCCGATTTTTTTATGATACCCAATCCATCCCTTAACCATTGTACTACTGCGCCGGCAATAAAAACACTTCCTTCCAATGCATATTGCGTAATGCCATTTACTTTCCATGCTACTGTTGTAAGTAAATTATTTTTCGATTCTACAGGCTTATCACCTGTATTCATCAACATAAAGCAACCGGTGCCATAGGTATTTTTAACCATGCCGGGTTGTGTGCACATTTGCCCAAATAAAGCCGATTGCTGGTCGCCGGCTATACCGGCAATGGGAATATTATGTGCCGTTATAATGTTTTGTGTGCTACCATACACTTCGCTGCTGCTGCGTATTTGCGGCAACATGTTGCCGGGTATGTTAAATATTTTTTCAAGTTCGGCATCCCATTGTAATGTATGAATATTACATAACATGGTACGTGAAGCATTGGATACATCGGTTACATGTATTTGCCCCTTTGTTAAATTCCAAATAAGCCATGTGTCGATTGTTCCAAAACACAGTTCGCCTTTTTGGGCTTTATCTCTTGCACCATCAACATTATCCAAAATCCACTTTACTTTAGTGGCCGAAAAATATGCATCCACTATCAACCCTGTTTTTTGCCGGATAGTTTTATCTAATCCCTTTGCACGCAACTCATCACAGAAAGATGCAGTCCTCCTGTCCTGCCACACTATGGCGTTATAAACAGGCTTGCCTGTATTCCTGTCCCACACTACTGTTGTTTCTCTTTGATTAGTGATACCAATTGCTGCAATATTTTCGGCAGCAAGGCTTGCTTTGCTGATAACTTCGGCAGCTACACCCAATTGTGTGCTCCATATTTCATTGGCATCATGCTCTACCCAACCGGGTTGAGGAAAAATCTGTGCAAATTCTTTTTGTGCTACTGCTTTTATGGAACCCTTTTTATCAAATATAATTGCACGGCTGCTGGTAGTGCCCTGGTCTAATGCTAAAATGTATTGCTCCATAAAAAATTATTTTCTTTCAAGTTAAAAACAAAATATTGTTTTAGTAACTCAAACAACAAAAAAAGCTGCATGATTTTCATCACACAGCTTTTATCAAACTTCCAAAAAAAAATATTTATCCCCTGCGGCCTTTACCTCTTTTATGTACGGTTGTTTTCACCCTTGTTTTTCCTGCAGGACCGGTAACCCTTGTACGGGTAACCCTGTAATTTTTACGGGCAACAGTTGTATGTTTTATTACCATGGGCGATGATGTACGGTAAGGTTTGTAAATACGATGAGCAACTACAACCCTGTGTGTACGCACCACTGCAAAATGTGTGTGGTAACGGTAGCTGCCCGGATAAAACACTCTCCAGGCTACAGGGCGCCATGGCCTCCACCATACCGGGTAATGCCTCCACCTGAATGGAGAAACCCAGGGAACATATGCCGGGCGATAAACAAAACGAACACAAGGCCAGTAAAACACATTCACTACAATACGAACAGCGCCTGTATTTGAAACCGATGGGCCACTTGTATTTTCATCAATATTGCTGAAGTTAAAAGCTTCGTCGCCCTCGTCAGATGGCTCTACAATTTTTTGTTCACCATAGATATCTTCATCGCCGGTGATTTGAATGATGGCAGTAGTATCGCCGGTTTTTTCCAGTTCTATAACGGCTATATCCTGGTTCTCGTTTTCAGATACGGGCACTTGTAAAATAAAAACCTGTGCATCGCCATCTTTTTTATTAATAACCCTGATATAATCTGTTTCCCCATCGCCATTAAGGTCTAAATTATTTACATTTTTATCCTGGCTATTGAGAAGTTTTTCAAACTCTTCAGGAGAAGAAGACTGCTTAAATAATTCTAATGCACCCTGCAGGCTAAAGTTATCTCCCGGTAATCCTGTGGAGTCTTCCTGGGCATATAAATTAACTGTGCTGAATACAACACAAGTTAAGATGATAAGGTTTTTAATTTTTTGCATAACGGTTGATTTTTGTATGCTTATGACTGAGCTTTAGCCTTAAAGTTTATTTACAAATTAATTTTTTAGATTAAAAAAAATCTTTCAAATAATAAGGTTGTAATCATTATTATTTATATTTGCAACAATGTATCAAAAATTAAACCTTTGTTACAAAGCTGTTTTATAAGAAAATCAATTGCCGCATTTTTAATACTGGTTTTTGCTTTTAGCATAACACCAACTATTGTATTACATAATTGGTTTGCCAACCATACCGATACTTGCACACAGCAAAAAAACAGCCAATCGTCACAAATAAGCAGCGCCACATTTCATTGCCATTGCAATAGTATGGTAGCAGTATCGGCATTTACCGAACCCGGGCAATTTGAAATTGCTGCGGTAGAAAAAGTTTTTAATACAGCAACCTCTGCTGAAATTGTTCAACCAACTACTTCCCTAATAATTTTTCATGCGCTGCGGGGGCCGCCAACAGTTTAATATTTTTTCATCCCTGTACTAACATGCAAACGGATTTCAATTTCCGTATTTGCTCCTTCATTGAAATTTTATTAAACTATTTTTCAAATGCGAATTATCACCATACTCTTTATTGTGTTACTGCTAACAATTGTAAATACACAATCAACTAATGCAAAAGTGCCTACCCATATTGAATTTTATAATTACCACTACATGAATGGCACTTTTTCAGGAAAGATAACAGATGCTGCAACCGGCGCCGCTATTGAAGCAGCAAGCATTTATATTTCAGACATTAAATTTGGTACTGCATCAGATGCATCGGGCAGGTTTATCATCAGGAACATCCCGCCGGGGAATCACCTTGTTGAAATATCACATATCGGCTACAACAGCATTGTTGAAAACATAAACATGAATGCCGATGTCATCAAGGATTTTGCAATGAGTGAAAGTATTATTGAAAACAATGCAGTGGTAGTTACGGGTGTTTCGGGCGCCACACAGCTAAAAAAAATCCCCATCTCGGTTTCTGTAATGCGAAAAGAAGATTTTTTCAGGAACTCATCCACCAACATCATCGAATCGTTGAGTAAGTTGGGTGGCGTATCAACAGTATCAACCGGGCCGGCCATATCAAAACCGGTGATACGTGGTCTTAGCTACAACCGTGTATTAACCATTAATGATGGTGTACGGCAGGAAGGGCAGCAATGGGGCGATGAACATGGCATTGAAATAGATGAGGCAAGTGTTAGCAAGATTGAGTTGCTGAAAGGCCCGGCCTCCATCATCTATGGCAGCGATGCATTGGGTGGCGTTATAAATATCATCACCAATGTGCCGGTGCCCACCAATACATTAAAAGCAAACCTCTCGGGCAACTACCAATCAAACAACCATCTTCGTTCGCTTAATTTTAATATTGGCGCCAATAAAAACGGATTTAACTGGAACCTCTATTCATCCAACAAAGCAGCAGAAGATTACAGGAATAAATATGATAACCGGGTTTTTAATTCAAAGTTTAAAGAAAATAACCTTGGCGGATATATTGGTTACAATGGCAGGTGGGGCTTTACACATTTATTATTCAGTAAATTTAATTTAAAGGCAGGCATGGTTGAAGGTGAAAGGGACAGTGCCGGTTTTTTTATTAAGCACATAACAAGCGCTATAACCCAAAGAGCCACTGCGGCCGATTTCAGGTCAACCACAGCACAGGTACCTTACCAGCATATTCAACATTACAAAATTGCAACTGATAATAATATTAGATTTGGTAAAAATCATCTAACATTCAATTTAGGTTATCAAATAAATAAAAGAGAAGAGTTTGGCAATGCCGATGATGTTAATGAACGTAGCTTAAATTTTATACTGGGAACATTTACCTATACCGGGCAGTTTCATTTTACAGAAAAAAACAACTGGAAAACTTCAATTGGCATCAACGGTATGCAGCAACACAATACCAATAAAGGCATTGAGCAATTGATACCCGGTTACAGCCTGTTCGATTTCGGCATTTATACCTTCACACAAAAAACAATTGATAAACTTACTATCAGCGGCGGGGTACGTTTTGATAACCGCCAAATAGATGCCGGTAACTTACTTGATGGCAGCACCATAAAAGGAAGTGCATTTAAAAAATCGTTCTCAAATTTTTCGGGTAGCGCCGGTTTGGCTGCACAGGTAACAAAAAATATAAACCTTAAGTTCAATATTGCAAGAGGTTTTAGGGCGCCGGGCTTGCCTGAACTGGCTAGCAATGGCGCACATGAAGGCACCATCCGGTATGAATATGGCAACAGCCAATTAAAAAGCGAAACAAGTTTACAGTTGGATGGCGGTATTGAATACGGCACCCAACATATTTCGTTTGGCTTATCGGCTTTTTACAACAGCTTCAGCAATTTTATTTTTTACAGAAAATTAGAAGCAACCGCCGGTGGCGATAGCCTGGTAAATGTAAACAACAGCTTGCTTACTGCTTTTAAGTTTGACCAGTCGAAAGCAAGGTTAACCGGCCTGGAAGCTACTCTTGACATACATCCGCATCCGCTGGACTGGCTGCATATTTTAAACAGTTTTTCATTGGTAAACGGGCAATTTAAAACTGCTGTGGAAGGAAACAAATCCCTTCCTTTTATACCTGCTACAAAATTGATAACAGAAATAAAAGGCAGCTTTAATAACCTTACTAAAAACATCCATAATTTTTATGCAAAGTTTGAAGTGGACAATACATTTGGTAAGAAAGATGTGTTTACTGCATACAATACCGAAACAGCAACCCCCGGTTATACATTGTTAAATGCTGGTTTGGGCGCCGATTTTGTGAATGCAAAAAACAAAACATTGTTCAGCCTAAGTTTTAATGCATTAAACATAGCAGATGTTGCTTACCAAAATCATTTAAGCCGCCTTAAATATGCCGATGTAAATATAACAACCGGCCGGCAGGGAGTGTATAACATGGGCAGGAACTATAGTATAAAATTAAATGTACCGTTAAGTTTTAATTTAGGGAAATGATTTTAAGCTGAGTAATTATATATTTCAAACTGTAACAACCAATTTTGCTATAGATACAGACATTAACAAGGTAAAACATAATACCGCAACAATTGTAACAGATTGGATTTTTGATAAAATTCTTTTAATCTTTTTATTTTAGATTAGTTTTTGTTTTTATTATATTGTGTCATAATCATACTGCAATTTTTAATGAGAAAAATTAACTGCACATTTTTTGGGTTAATATTCATAATATTTACCTGGTCTAATATTCATGCCCAGAATATGGATATAGATGTTGTTAAATCATTAAACACAAATCAATCGAGTTATAAAACAAACTACTGCAGTTTTCATGCAAACAGTGTTACTTACATTAATTTAGGCGCACCACTAACAGTACTCACAATTGGTATTATAAAAAAAGATAAAAAAATGCAGCAAAATGCTGCCTATATGGTTGGTTCCTTCTTATTATCTTCTGCTATTTCAAATACTTTGAAAAATATTTGTAAACAAAAAAGGCCCTACGAAATGTATCCCGAAATTACCAAACTAAGCTCTGGTGGAGGCTATTCGTTCCCATCCGGCCATACATCTGCAGCTTTTAGTACTGCTGCCTCCCTTTGCTTTTATTATCCAAAATGGTATATAATTACACCTGCCTGTCTTTGGGCAACCAGTGTAGCTGTGGCTCGTATGTACCAGGGCGTACATTATCCCAAAGATATCGTTACCGGCGCAGTTGTAGGAGTTGGAAGTGCTTGGGCAACATATAAATTTCAAAAGTGGATGAATAAAAAGCATAAATAACCTAACACTTACCGCTTATTATGAAACTATGGTTCCTGTTCATCTTTTTTTTATTTCCACTTTTTTTACATGCACAAAGTGAGGAATTGGTTTTACAGGATAGTACAGAATCAACTATACCAGTAAGCGACACAATGGTTTATACAAAACCAAAACATTTTTCATTTATAACCAATATTCCCAAAGACCTGGCAGGGTTTACCAAACAATCATTTAAAAAAAAGAACCTTAAGGACCTGGCTTTTATTGCCGGTACATCTGCAGTGCTGATACTTGCAGACCAAATGATCACCAATACTTTTCAAAGCAATTTAAGAGATGCCGGTTTTGATGCAACTGAAAGTTACTCTCCTATATTGCAAATTAAAATCGGCAGTAAAAAAACCAATATTGGCAAACTGCCCCATAATATAAATACTGCTTTTTATAACCTGGGGCAGGGCTCGGCAACCATGTTATTTGCTGCAGGCTTTTTTT
Source organism: Ferruginibacter sp. (assembly GCA_019638575.1). Taxonomy (GTDB): domain Bacteria; phylum Bacteroidota; class Bacteroidia; order Chitinophagales; family Chitinophagaceae; genus Ferruginibacter. The sequence continues at coordinate 170,211 of JAHBTN010000001.1, forward strand.
TAATTGGTAAAATAAAACATGATAACAGGGCCTTACAAACAGCCAGCCAGCTTACCGAAGCTTTTATTACCATGGGGCTTATTACGCAGCTTATAAAATATTCTACCGGGCGAGAGAACCCGTCAGATGCTACCAGAACCGGAGGCAGATGGCAACCTTTTCCATCCTGGAGAAATTTTCAGAATCATAAAACCAGGTATGATGCATTCCCATCTGGTCACCTGGCAACATTTACCAGTACGGTTACTATTATTGGTGAAAACTATCCTGAAATAAAATGGATTAAACCTGTTGGCTATACTATTACCGGCTTAATTGGGTTAGCTATGATTAATAACGGTGTGCATTGGGCAGGCGATTTTCCACTGGGTATTGCACTGGGTTATGGATTTGGAAAATTCATAACTAAAAAAACAGGATTAAAAATTGTTATATCGCCATATTAATTAAAGTTATATTACTTTATGATAGATATAAATATCAATACGCCTGCTCTGCTTTTTCCTGCCATTACCTTGCTGATGCTGGCATTTACCAACCGCTTTTTATCGCTGGCTATTTTAGTACGTAAACTGCATGATGAGTATAGCCGAGGCGAAAGGGAGAAAAATATTCTGAAACAGATTAAGAATATCCGCAGCCGCATCAACCTTATCCGTTATATGCAGGCATTGGGTGTACTTAGTTTTTTATGTTGTGTACTATGTATGTATGCTATTTACCGCAACTGGATGGAGATGGCGCATTGGATTTTTGCAGGTAGCCTGTTTTTCCTGCTGGCATCTATACTCTTATCGCTAATAGAAATTAATAAAAGTACCAAAGCCATTGAACTGGTGCTAAGCGATATTGAAGAACTGGATAAGGAAAATATATTTACAGATATTTTTAAAAAAGCTGATGATTAATCAAACTCCACTGGTTTTGTAGTTTCATAATGCTCATTGTACTTTACAAAAAACCGCATGTAGATAACACGGCTTAATCGCATCAGCCAGGGTTGTAAAATTACAAGTAGCACTGTATTTAATCCCAGCCACCAAAATATCCGGTTATCGGTGGTAGATACCCCAATGAACACAAGCCATATTATAAAAGTTATTGCTGTAATGCCAACTGTTAATCCATAACTGACATAACCGGTGCCAAACCAAAAACCATTTTCCATATCATACTTTTGTTTACAAACTTCACAGCATTCGGGCATATCAAATATGTGCGAAAGCTTCAGGCTCTTATATGGGTTTGGGTCTTTAAACATGGGGCCACGCCTGCATCGGGGACATTTCATTGCTAAGATGCTCCAGGTATAATTAGGTGTTGGTTTTTTATTCATGGATGCAAAGTTAATAAAGCCTTGAATTTTATTTTACAACAAAAATCAGTTTCCTATTTGTATTTAATTTTAAAAAATAACATCACCAGGCTCATGGTAAGCACCATGCTGTTTGTATAAATGATGGCTGCATCCAACACAAGTATGCCATACAGCAACCACATTGATACGCCAATTATCAGCAATGCCAGCATAGACATTGAAAGGTCTTTTGAAGATTTTGTTTTCCATATTTTTATCACCTGCGGTAAAAAAGTAATGGAAGTGATGGTGCCAGCTACAAGGCCTAAAATCTGAATTGCCGACATAAGGTTAATTTAATGCGGTTTTTGATAAGGTTTGCTTTTTGCGTTCGCCTATCTGTTGGCGCCACATAGCAAAGTACAATCCTTTTTCCTGTAACAATAATTCATGCGAACCTGTTTCCACCACATCGCCTTTTTCTAAAACATAAATCCTATCGGCATGCATGATAGTGCTTAGGCGATGTGCAATTAAAATTGTTACCTGCCCTTTTTGCGAAGACAGTTCTCTTATGGTATTGGTAATTTCTTCTTCGGTAATTGAATCCAGTGCCGATGTTGCTTCATCAAAAATTAATAAATGCGGTTTACGCAATAAAGCCCTTGCAATGGAAATACGTTGTTTTTCGCCGCCCGATAATTTTAATCCACCTTCACCAATCATAGTATCCAGCCCTTTTTCTGCACGGGCCAGCAAGCCCATACAGCTTGCTTTTGCTAACACTTCATCCAAATCTTTTTCGGTAGCTGCCGGGTTTACAAACATCAGGTTTTCCCTGATGGTTCCGCTAAACAAGTTTGTATCCTGGGTTACAAATCCTATTTGTTTACGTAAGTCATCAAAACGTATTTCTGTTTCATCAAGATTATTGTATAATATTTTTCCTTCCTGTGGCCGGTACAATCCCACCAATAATTTCATTAAAGTAGATTTACCTGAACCCGAAGGGCCAACAAAAGCGATAGTTTCGCCAATCTTTACATCAAAACTAATATTGTTGATGGCTTTATGTGATGCCGATTGGTGTTTGAACGAAACAGACTTGAACGAAAGTGTTTCAATATTATTCAACGACTTAGGGTTAGCAGGTTCCAGTTCGGGTTTTTTCTTCATCAGCTTATCAAAATTATTCAGCGATGCTTCGGCTTCACGATAAGCCAGCAGGATATTACCAATTTCCTGCAATGGCCCAAATATGAAAAATGAAAAAACCTGCATGGTTATCAGTTCACCGGCATCCATACTATTTTTAAAAATTAACCACATTAATATAAACAATATAACCTGCCTTAAAGTGTTTACAAATGTGCCTTGTATAAAACTGATACTTCTTATGCTTTTCACTTTGGTGAGTTCCAATCCAAGTATTTTATACGTATTCTTATTCAGCCTTTCTACTTCCTGCCCGGTAAGGCCAAGGCTTTTTACCAACTCAATATTTCGTAGCGATTCGGTGGTGGAGCCTGCCAGTGCAGTTGTTTGCCCAACAATATTTCTTTGTATTACTTTTATTTTTTTACTGAGCAGGTTTGTTATCATCGTAAGCATTACAATACCTACCAGGTATGCCACGGGCACCATCCAGCTTATATATATACTTGCATACACAAAAACAAAAACTACACCTACTAAAACGCCAAACAGGATATTGATAAGGCTTGTCATAAATCTTTCTACATCTGACCGCACTTTTGTTAATACCGATAATGTTTCGCCACTGCGTTGGTCTTCAAATTCCTGGTAAGGAAGTTTCATGGCATGTTGCAAACCATCGGTAAAAACCTTGGCGCCAAATTTTTGAATAATTACATTTAAAAAATAATCCTGGAAGGCTTTAGCAATGCGGCTAACCATTGCTACAGAGATAGAAAACAAGAGGATATAAAAAACACCAAACTGCAGGTAATGTTCGCCTTTTCTTTCTATAACACCATAGCTCCAAAAAAAAGTATCCCAATTAAAATTACCGGTAGTAGTGCCTGCCTGGTGGTCGCTGGCAAGGTTTACCAACTTGCCCAGCAGTATGGGATCTACCAACGAAAAACCAATATTGATGGCAGCTAAAGTTAAAGTAAGTGCCACCAGCCATTTATAAGGCTTTAGGTAGCGAAACAATATTTTCATTCAGATAGTTTATGTGTAATATAAAATCGAAAGATTTCAATACATCAAATATCGTACAAGTTTAATTAAATGGCAAGATGACAGATTGTGTTATCCACTCCATCCTTCTCTATCTAAGCTACGGTACTGTATTGCTTCTGCCAGGTGTTCAGGTTTAATATCTTCACTGGCAGCAAGGTCGGCAATGGTACGGCTTACTTTTAAGATGCGGTCGTATGCACGGGCCGATAGGTTTAATTTTTCCATAGCAGCTTTTAGCAGGTTTTGCCCGGCTGTGTTTATCACACAAATTTCTTTTAGTTGTTTACTGCTCATTTGTGCATTGGCATAAACACCTTTGTTGTTTTTATATCTTTCTTCCTGTATCAACCTGGCTTTAATTACACGCTCTCTTATACTGCTGCTTTTTTCAAATTGCTGTGCCGATGAAAGCTCATTAAAAGCCACAGGTGTAACTTCCACATGCAGGTCAATCCTGTCGAGCAATGGCCCCGATATTTTATTAAGATATTTTTGAACAGCACCCGGCGGGCATGTACATTCTTTTTCGGGGTGATTAAAAAATCCGCATGGGCATGGGTTCATAGATGCTATCAGCATAAACGATGCAGGAAAGTCTAGTGCCACTTTTGCTCTTGATATAGTTACTTTTCTTTCTTCCATCGGTTGGCGCATCACTTCCAGCACTTGTCTTTTAAATTCGGGCAGTTCATCTAAAAATAAAACACCATTATGCGCCAAAGAAATTTCGCCGGGCTGCGGATTACCACCGCCACCAACAAGCGCCACATCCGAAATGGTATGATGTGGGCTCCTGAAAGGACGCTTCGAAATCAATGTTGCATTTTCGGGCAGCTTGCCTGCCACCGAATGTATTTTTGTTGTTTCCAATGCCTCCTGTAAACTAAGTGGTGGCAATATAGTTGGCAAACGCTTAGCCAGCATGGTTTTACCGGCACCCGGCGGACCAATCAAAATGGCATTGTGCCCACCGGCAGCAGCAATCTCTAAGGCTCGTTTTATATTTTCCTGCCCCTTTACATCGCTAAAATCAAACTCAAAATCTTTTTGTGCATTGGCAAATTCTTCTCTTGTATTAACAATGGTTGGTTGCAAATATTCTTCATTGTTAAAAAATTCAATCACATCATTTATATGTTCTACTGCATACACATGCAGGTTGTTCACCATCGCCGCTTCTTTAGCATTTTGTTTTGGAACAATCAATCCTTTAAAAGCTTCTTTACGTGCCTGTATGGCAATGGGTAATGCGCCGGTGATGGGGCGAACTTCCCCATCAAGGCTTAACTCGCCCATGATAACATAGTCGGCTAATTTTTCGGGGTTAATAATTTGGTCTGTGGCGCCCAAGGTGCCAATGGCAATGGGCAGGTCGAAAGCAGAGCCTGATTTTTTTATATTGGCTGGTGCAAGGTTCACCACCAATTTTGTACGGGGCATGTAAAGCTTATTGCTTTTAATGGCGCTTTCAACTCTTTGCAGGCTTTCTTTAACGGCATTATCCGGCAGCCCAACAATAAAATAATTTTTACCCTGGTTGTTTACACTTACTTCCACCGTTATGGTAATAGCTTCTACACCGTAAACAGCGCTGCCAAATGTTTTAACCAGCATGTGTTTGAAATTTTTTTAAAGTTAGAAAAACTTTAATAGGGTGAGAAAGAAAAAAGTTCATTTCAGTTTTCTTAATCTTTCTTTCAATTCCTTATCCGATATATTGGCAGCATCTGCCTTATCATAAATTGAAAGAAGGTAAACAATTGTTTCAATTACTTGAACAAATGTAACAATCCTTGCACCCCCAGATTTACCTTTGTGTTTAGATGAAATTGCCAACCTTATTTTATAACAACCATTACCAAGCGGCTTGCCCATTTGGGGCTGTTTAAGCAGTTTAGTTGCCTAATCAGCAACATCCTTCTTCATAGAAGGATATTTTTTTGCTAATTTTTTATTTCTTTTTCAAAAGGCGGTGTTGTTACAATACTAAAGCTCATCCAAAAATTGATTGAGTGTTTTGGCTTTCACTTTCCCTTTCCGGTGCTTAATAATAAAATTTACAGATTGTGAAAGATTATCGAGTAATTGTGTTTCTTTTTTAGAGATGTTTTTAGGGGGATGCTTTTTGTAAACAACTGCATCTTCTTCAATAATTGTAAATGCAATATCAAGTTCTTCAAGAAAATTTTGCACATGCTTTTCCTGTTTTTTTGATCTTGTATGAACAATCATTTTCATAGCTTAAAGTTAACAATTTAAATATCAATAACCCACCATTCAGCTTTTCAAATTTTTTCCAGCATATCCACCACGCCTTCCCTTTTTAAGATAAGATAGCCTAACCTGTCGTTGCTGATACCATCTTTTAAATGATAACTAAATTGTAACTGGTCGTTAATAACAGATGTTTCAAAATATTTAAAATCGATATTGGGATATTTTTTCAGGCCTTCGCCAATTTCATATAAATGGGTGGAAAGAATGAACAAAGAGTTCCTGGTTTTTAATAACCCTTCAATTACCGTGCTGCTGCACTTCATGGCATCCTGCACATTGGTACCTTTAAAAAGTTCATCAATCAGTATCAGCCATTTTTTACCGTTGCTAAGTTTAATGATGGTGTTTTTAATGCGGTGCACTTCGTTATAAAAATAACTTTCTCCTTTAGCTATATTATCCGATACATTTATATTGCTTAGCAAGCCATCAAATAATGTAAGTTTCATTTCTTTGGCCGGCACACCCGTACCAACATGTGCAAGAAAAACAGCAGCGCCTACAGATTTAATAAATGTGCTTTTACCGGCCATATTGGCCCCGGTTAAAAAAAGAAAATTTGTTTTTTGGTTCAATATCACATCATAAGCCACAGGCTCCTGTACCAGTAAATGATAAAGACCTTTTGTTTCAATTACCGGATCGTTGTTTTGTACAAATTGAGGAAACACCAAATCATATTTTTTTACAGCCATAGCCATACCATACCAGGCATCAATTTTTGCATACAGCACCACCAGGTCGAGCATGTTGTGTTTAAATCCATATCGTATAAAATGGGCCAGCTTTAATTTTTGGGCATTTGACAGTTCATCGCATGATTTATGGTTTTCAACAATAGTAAATTGTTCTTTATGGATAATTTGTTCAATAGATGATAACACTTTTTTTAAAGTGGCGGGTACCGTTTCACTGCTAAACAGGTTTAGCAGTACTTTAAAACCTTTTATAAAATCGAAACAATGCTTTACCGAATAAGTAACCAGCGCAAAATCGGGGCCATGCAGCAATTTATAGCTGTACGTTTCCATTACTGACGGATGTGAAGGAATAAGACTAATGGGTGAGTCGAAAAATTTTTCTACTACCATTACTGTGCCATTACTTATTTGCGTGGGCCAGGTAGCCTGTTTTTTTATAATGAGTTGTAATATTTGTTGTACATCAACAATTTCGTCCCGGGTTTTTAACGCTGTGGCAAAATTTATCCTTAACTGTTCGCTTCCATGCGTAGTACTGCAAAGGTCAAGTTTATTATACACCGAAGTTTCTTCTCCGTTGTTGAACATTAAAAGATCGGCAAGTGTGGTTTTATCTATTTCCATATCGGCAGCATATTACCTGTTAAATGTTAGCCGTTGCCCTTTTATAGTTTCGTCAAAAACTTCATTACTATAAACCAGGTGGCCATTTACAAAAGTTTTATCTATAGATGCAGGAAAGGTAAAATTCTCTAAAGGGCTCCATCCGCATTTGTATAAAATATTTTTGGGCGTTACAGTAGTTGGTGAGGCTGTATTTACAACAACCAGGTCGGCAAAATAACCTTCACGTAAATAACCCCTGTTTTCAATTTTAAAACAATCGGCTACTGCATGGCTCATTTTTTCGGCAATTTTTTCAAAACTTATTTTCCCTTGTTTTTGATAATATAACATCAGCAACAATGGATGCTGCACCAATGGCAATCCTGCATGTGCTTTTTCGTAACTACCCTGTTTTTCTTCAATTGTATGCGGTGCATGGTCGGTTGCAATCACATCCAGCCTGTCATCAAGCAAGGCTTTCCATAATGCCTCCTTATTATGCGGCATTTTTATGGCCGGGTTGCATTTTATTTTATATCCAAGCAAATCATAATCATCGGCTGTAAAATGTAAATGATGTACACATACTTCGGCTGTAATAAGTTTTTCTTTCAGCGGCATCATGTTGCCAAAAAGCTGCAGTTCTTTTTCGGTGCTGATGTGCAGTATGTGCAGGCGGCTGCCATATTTTTGCGCAAACTTTATAGCAATCAGCGATGATTCAAAACAGGCTTCTTCGTCTCTCACCAGTGGATGATCGGATGCCGATAGTTGCCCCTTGGTATTTTTTAACCTTTGGTAATTAGCTTTAATGATGCGTTCATCTTCGCAATGGGTGGCAATCAGCATTTCACTTTCCCTAAAAACTTTATCAAGCGTATTGTGGCTGTCTACCAGCATATTGCCGGTGCTTGCACCCATAAAAATCTTTACACCACATACATCATGTTTATGGTTATTCATCTTTAACACTTCATCGGCATTGTTATTGCTGGTGCCCATAAAAAAAGAATAATTAGCCAGCGATGTATTGGATGCAATGGTATATTTATCTTGCAGCAACTGTGGTGTAAGTGCATTGGGTACCGTATTGGGCATTTCCATAAAACTGGTAACACCACCTGCTACGGCCGCTTTACTTTCGGTATAAATGGTTGCTTTATGTGTTAGCCCCGGTTCCCTGAAATGAACCTGGTCGTCAATCGCCCCGGGAAAAAGATGTTTACCATCTCCATTTATTTCGATAACCTTATATTTTGTTTCAATAACGCTGTCAATTTTTTCAATACGTTGGTTATTTAGTAATACATCAAGGGCTTTTATTTTTCCCTCATTTACTACCTGTATGTTTTTTAAAAGATATTTTTGCATAACTTGAATTTTGTTATACCGACCGGTTGATAAGATAATTCAAACATTATACCCAACGGTTTTATAACTTTTTATCCATACCGGTTGTATTAATGCCGGTATTACCTGTAAACTAAAATTATTGTATGCAATTTATTAAAAGCTTAACCAAACTGTTGCTTTTTATTTGCCCCTCATTTGCAACGGCTCAATCAACTTATTTAAACAGCGGCTCAAAAGAAATTCATTTTGTTGACCGTATGGAAATAAAACAACAGAAAAATACAGACCTTAACTTTTCGTCTGTAAGGCCTTTCAACAGGAAATATATAACCGAGCAAACAGAATTTATAGACAGCGCCAGGCTTGGATTTACCGATGCTGCCGGTATGGATAAATACCAGGACTGGAACAGCCAGGATCTTACACCAATAGATGAATATAACCTGAACAGTTTTTTAATGAACAATACCGAATGGGTAACAGGGTCAACTGAATCATTTTACAGCCGCAAACCCATTTTAAAAACATTTTATAAAACCAAACCCAATTTTTTAGAAGTAAAAACAAATAATTTTTTCCTGGCATTAAATCCTGTTTTTCAATTTAAGATTGGTGCCGAGAGTGGTTATAACAGGTCAATTTATTTAAACAGCAAAGGTGTAACTGCCCGAGGTATGATTGGACGCAAAATTGGTTTCTCCACTTACCTAACAGATAACCAGGAACGGGGGCCTCGTTTTTTTCAGCAACAGGTAAGCCAGTACCGGGCAGTACCGGGAGTTGGATTTTATAAACCATTTAAAACAGAAGGCTACGATTATTTTGATGCCCGTGGCTATATAACTTTTAATGCGGCCAAAGCCATCGACATTCAATTTGGATACGATAAAAACTTTATTGGCAACGGCTACCGCAGTTTATTTTTAAGCGACTGGGGCAACAGCAACCTGTTTTTAAAACTTAATACCCGTATCTGGAAATTCAATTACCAGAATATTTTTATGGAGCTGTTTCCGCAATTTAAAAAGAACGGCGATTCGCTGCTCGACCGCAAGTATGCAGCCATGCACCACCTGAGCATGAACGTAACCAAATGGCTTAACATTGGTTTGTTTGAAGGGGTGATATTTGGACGCAGAAATCATTTTGATTTTCAATACCTGAACCCCATTATTTTTTACAGGCATATAGAAGGCACTGTTGGCAGCCCCGATAATGCACTTGCAGGGTTGGATGTAAAAGCAAACATTGCACACCGTGCCCAAATATACGGGCAGCTATTGCTTGATGAATTCATCTTATCAAAAATAAAAAACGACCCAACCTATTGGGCTAATAAATGGGGATTACAACTTGGCGTAAAATATGTAGATGCATTTGGCGTACCTAACCTGGATATACAGTTAGAAACAAACAGGGTAAGGCCATTTACCTATTCGCACAACGATACGGTTGCTAATTACACCCATTACAACCAACCACTGGCACACCCGCTGGGAGCCAACTTCCAGGAGTTTATTGGTATTGTACGTTACCAGCCTGCACCAAAATGGTATGTGTACTTGCAAGCCATATATTATTATAAAGGACTTGATAGTGCAGGCATTAATTATGGCGGTAATATTTTTAGGGATTACAGCACCCGGTCGATGAGTAATGGTTATAAAATAGGAAGCGGCGATAAAGCAAAAGTGTTTAATGCATTTTTACAGGTATCGTACGAAATAAAAGAAAATATCTTTTTTGAAATATCTGGCCAATACAGGAATTTTAAATCGTTAACCAACCCAACCGCTTCCAATACAACTATGGTTACTGCCGGTGTACGTATGAATATGTTTACCAGGCAATACGATTATTAAGTTTGATTAATTAAATTATTCTACCGTAAGAGAGAAAGAAATAATACGGGAATTTATTTTATCAATCACTTTTGAATATTTAAGATAGGGATCCCGGTTGTGCAGGTTGCCTAAACCCCATCCTATTTTCACTTCGGGTGTTAATACAAACACAGGAAAATAAAAGTGAAACCCAACACCTGCTTCCACGCCATAATCAAACCGGTTCAATTTAATCAGGTTTTCGGCTTTTCTTGCCCCGGCATTTGAAGCAAGGTCGTACTCTCCTTTAATACCTGTCATCATGTACACTTTAAAATTATCAATACGGTCGCTGGTAAATTTTATCTGCACAGGTAAAGTAAGAGAGATAGATTGTACTTTTTTTTGAGTAACCGGTGTTTCGCCCCCCGGGCCATCGGGGTATTTAACGTTGTATTCAAAAGCTTTTTCGGTAAATGTTAGATTAACGGGGTAAGTACGTAAATCAAAATGATCGTTTAGCCTGAAATTAACCATCCATGCAAGGTTAATACCCGTACTATTAATACTTTCCACAACGGTAATGCTATCAAAAGGGGCTTGCTGTAAAAAAACAGGATTGTGTGTAAATGAAAAGTGCGACCTGTTCATACCCAAATTGATACCAAACCTTATTGGCTTTTCATCGTGATCGGGTAAATTATAACGTTCACGTAACTGAGCAAAGCCAATTACAGGGCACAAAAGAATAATGATTCCGGTATAAATTATTTTTCTCCGCAATAGATGCTGCATATTCCTAAACTCAATGTTTTAATGTATGTATTTGTAAATCCCAGGTTATCCAGTATGTAGGTAAAATTTTTTCCTTCGGGAAATTTTTTAATTGATTCGTCGAGATATTTATATGCGGTGCGGTTTTTTGATATTAATTTACCCACTTTAGAGCAAATGAATTTCATGTATAAGTCATACGTGGTTTTTACAATTGCATTTTTGGGTTTACTAAATTCAAGAACCACCAGCTTACCGCCCGGTTTTAGTACCCGGTAAATTTCAGCCAGTCCTTTTTCCAGGTTTTCAAAATTACGAACCCCAAAAGCAACAGTTACCGCATCAAACGTATCGTTTTTAAAATTTATTGTTTCGCTATCGCCATTTAACAGTTCTATAGAGTTTTGCAAGCCAAGTTTTTCAATCTTTTTTCGGCCAATCTGCAACATACCCTCACTAATATCGATACCTGTAATTTTTTCAGGTTTTAAAATATTTGTTGTCATGATGGCTACATCAGCCGTACCTGTTGCAACATCTAAAATTATTTTTGGCTTAAGCAAGGCCAATTCCTTTATTGCTTTTTTTCTCCACCGTAAATCGATACCGGCACTTAAAAAACGATTTAAAAAATCATACCGGAATGCAATATCATCAAACATACCGGCAACCTGTTGTTTTTTACTATCGCCGGAGTTTTTAATTGGTACTACTGTATCGTGTGCGTATTGCGACATAAGGCGCAAAGATAAGCTGTTTTATGTTTGGGCTTTATTGGTTTTAACTAGTTATTAGTATAATTGGATTTTGAGTAATTAATCTGTATAAATGCCCTGTATCTTTGTACAATGCAAATTAAAAATGCCAAATATCTAATTAGCAGCCCCGGTTATGAAAAATGCCCGCAACCCAATAAGCCCGAATATGCTTTCATTGGCCGTAGCAATGTTGGCAAATCATCATTAATTAATATGCTTTGCAATAATGATAAACTGGCAAAAACATCAGCATCGCCGGGCAAAACACAATTGCTTAATCATTTTGAAATAACAGCACTCAGTAAAAATGGAAAAGCAGGTTTACAAAGCGAAGCTAAAATTGTAAGCTGGTACCTTGTTGACCTGCCTGGATATGGTTTTGCAAAAGTAAGTATGAGTAACAGGCGGCGTTGGGAGCAGATGATTGAAAATTATTTACGCAAGCGTGAAAACCTTACCCTTGTTTTTGTTTTAATTGATGCAAGGCATAGCCCTCAAAAAATAGATCTTGAATTTTTAGAGCAGTTAAAAATATGGCAGGTTCCTTTTTGTCTTGTTTTTACAAAAGCCGATAAAGTAAACCAGCGAACTGTAAGCAAAAATGTAAAAAGTTTTTTAGATGCCATGAAAATAACCTGGCAGTTTTTACCACAGCATTTTATAAGCAGTGCTGTAAAAAAAACCGGAAGGGATAAGATACTGAGCTTTATTGAAGAAACAAATGCTGAAATAGAACAGGAGAAATAAAGAGAGTAAGAATTACAGTTTGTATTTTTTACAATACAAACTCATACAATAAAAAAATTTGCACATCAGTTAACGGCCTTATTTGCACAGCTACTGCTTGCAAAGGCTTCGGGCTTGGCTTTAAATGCAAACCCCATACCCAGTATGTAGCCCATAGCTTCACGCAGGGCCTCATTACTTTTAAACTGAGGATTGGTGTTTATGTCTGCATGCACTTCCATATCTACATCGTACAAAGTAAACAAATCGCATAGTTCATAGGCAATCTCAATACTTTTTGCTACCTCTACCAGCATCCTTTCTTTAATGCTGTATTGGTGTGTAGTTTTTTCGTTGTGGATGAACATAAAGCCACCATGCCCTTCTCTTAAAAAAACTATTACAGTAGCAAATTCTGTTTCTTTACCTTTTACCTGGCTATCGGTGCCAATACAAACTTTTAAATGGTAACCTGCAGTAGTTTCTCTTTCAATGGCCTGCTCTACTGCATCTTTAATGTGAAGCCGGATAGGATCTCCGTTAAATTTTCTCCATAACATAAAATTGGGTTTTTTAAAGTTAAGGATAAATAATAATGCAAACTTAAAAACAGTAAATTAATTTATACTGAATTAAACTGTTTGTTGATAGTATTTTCAGTAATATTTATGCAACTAAATAAAACAAGATGATAAATTTTACAATAAAAAAAGGGGGCAGCCCCTAACGCTACCCCCCATTACACATGAATCTACCTTACTGTTTTATGATTCGTTCTGTCTTTCTTTCATCATTAGTAAACAACTGCATCACATACATACCACCCGGCTGATTGCTCATGTTAATATGAGTAATGCCTTTTACTCCTTTTCCTTTTGTTATCAATCGGCCATTCATATCGCTAAGTAAATACTGGTAATCTTCAGCTGCATTTACAACTATATCGCTTTGAACAAAAGTTGATACACTTATTTTGTTATCTGCCTTACCATTAGTTTTTAAAGCAATAATGTTTGAGTAAACAACCTGGTCAATTACAGATGTAACTTTTATACGGTAATAAATGGTGTTACTTTTATATGGCTGGTACGAAAAATTTACTGCGTTAGATGACATATTGTTCAACACGGTAAAATCACTTCCATTGGCAGAAGACTGTACCTCTATTTTTTTAATAGGCTCATCAGAAACAATACGCCAATTAAGGTTATGCTTATTGTTATCGGTATTACCTGATAATGTTACATCATGTATAGGCAATATCCCTGTATAACCATTAAGTGTATATGAACCTAAACTTCCATAGGCACCAACATTTGTATTACCGGTACCATGTATCTTAATATAGTATGTACCCGCAGTTAAAAAAGTATCAACAGTTACACTCATTGTATTTTCGGGATCGTACGTAGTGATTAGTGTTGCTGATGAATTATATAACTCTAACCTTATATCGAGGTTGGCACCAATATAATTAGCGCCTACATTAAATGGTATAGCAGTTAAATGCAGGCTGGCGCTTTGGTTTAGTGTAAATTTAAATGCATCTTTATCGGTATTGGTACCAATAATGCCGTTTACGGTAAAATTTGAAACGTTAATAGAATAAGTGCTAGCATCCAGTGTTTCGGTATAATCATCAGCACGATATCCAAAACCGTTTTGTGTAGCAATAATGGTTAGGTTATCCTGTATGCTGGTACATCCATAAGGTGTAGGGCCGTTGTTCCAGTTACTCATGTTGCGGTAATAACTGTTACCCATAATTGGCGCCCAACCGGTTTGGCCGCTTCCTTCTCCGCTGTTATATTGCTCTGTAGGCGTGCTGCAATCGCTACCGTATTTCGACTGGTGAGATAACCCTACCGTATGGCCGCTTTCGTGTGAGCAACATTCGCCAACCATTTTAGGGCTGTAAGGGCCAAGCCTGTCGCTAAAAACAAATGCAGGTGTATCATCGCCCCAGGTAAATGAACCCACATAAGAAATACCTCCAACACCAGGCATCCAGGCACTGGTAGTGGTAATAATTACCCTCATACGTTTATTTAAAGGTGCTGCTAAATAAACCGCCGAATCAGTAGTAATATTTATATTAAAGGGACGGTAATCTTCAGCTACACGGTTAAATACTTCAGTAATTTGTGCTTCATTTAATCCGGATGGTGCACAATCAAGCGGATTGCCACCATTCCATACTGTGCTTTGAACATATTGCCCGTCAAAGTCGAGGAATATTGTTGCAGTAGCTGAAGGGTAACTGTTTAATTTAGGTATACTGAATACATTATTTGATATAAATAATGATACAATAATTGCTAGTAAGGTAAAAAACTTTTTCATTGGTTAGGATTTTGGATTTTACAGTAGATTCAGTTTATTAATTTAAAAAACAAACAGGTATTACTTTATCTGTTTCTATTTTAATTAATTGATAATTTCCTGCCAGGTTTTTTTTCAATTCAAAACCATCAAAGAAATTTTGATTGATGATACGGCCTGTATATGATACGGTTCCATCGTCATTTAAAATTTTTGAAACGCTGAAAATTGTATTGGAAAAATCGGGTGATTTTATTACTGCCGATTGCAGGTTTGCATATTTTACAATATTGCTTGTTACTATTCCCGAAAAATTAAAATTACTGCCAAAATGCAAGCTGATATTTTGTCCTGCAGGAGCACTAAAAATCCTGCTTAATTCAGTTTGATTACATTCAATTGCTGCGGGAAAATTGCTGAATTGTTTTGGTTTTGCAGTGTTATCCTGCGAATAACCTGTTATTGAAATGATACACAATAACATAAACAATGCATAGGGTGCATAGTGTTTCATTGGATTTCTATTGGTTTTTAGAGGTTTGGATACTAAATCTTCCATTTGCAAACGGTGATTACAAATGTTTTATTATCTAAAAAACAAAAAATTGTTTTTCAAATCATATAATTAGTAGAAATACGATTAACTATTTAGTAGATGCACTTAGTAAAGATTACTAAAATTGATTGGTACCCAATAAAACAAGGGTACAGGCTTCCTGTGCTATGATATTATTTTTTAGCGCCAGTTTTTCTAATTCATCATTTTCGGTACCGGGGTTAAAGATGATTCGTTTGGGGCTAAGGGATAAGATATAATTGTAGTACTCTTGCTGGCGCCCCGGATTTATATAAAGTGTAACGGTATCTATATTTTTGTAGGATATTTTTTCAGTATCAACATCTACGCCTGCGATGGTTGCTTTACGGTTGCCAATAGCTACCACCGGGTGCCCATATTTTACAAGCTTGTTTATGGCAAGATAACTATATCTGTTAGGGTTGGCCGAAGCGCCTATTACCAATGTTTTTTTCTTTTCCATATCAGTTTAAAAATCTTGCTTTTACTTCAGGAGTTGGTATCATACATTGCTGCCGCTTGCCAAACCATTTATAGCGGTTTTTTGCAATCCAGTTATAAACTGCATTCCTGATGAATGCCGGAACAATGATAAAGCCATAGCATAGCGGCCATAAACCTTTTAAATGCCTGCAAATTCTTAAGGCTGCTGTTGACTGTTTATAAGCTTTTTCATTATCAATTAATACAAAAGATTGCATATCATTAACCGGTAAACCATATTGCTGTAATATTTTTTGCCCTGCCTGCGATTGCATAGCTGCAAAAAAAATATTTGCATTTTTGTTTCGCCTGATGATAAAATTTACTGCGCTGTTACAAAAATTACACACTCCGTCGAACAGTATGATGGGTGAATTATCCATAGCCTCAAAGTTACAATTGAATAGTGGTTTTTATTTTTGATTTAAGAAAATAAACTTCATAAGCATTTACTGCAGTTTTAAAAAAGCTGATAGGGTTTTAACCGTACAAGTGTGCGACACCACCGAAGCTGAATAAACTGATACTGCCGGGACAATAAAAAAACAGCGTTAGTTTTTACACTAACGCTTTCTTATTTTTCAACATGCAATTTTTAAGTGTAGTTTACAACAGCATGGTTACCGGGTTTTCCAGGTATTTTTTAAGTGTTTGTAAAAATGCAGCGCCTACTGCTCCGTCAACCGTACGGTGATCGCAACTGAGGGTTAATTTCATAATATTAGTTACAGCAAATCCATCGCCTTTTTTAACAACAGTTTCTTTTATCCTGCCTACGGCAAGAATGGCGCTGTCTGGCGGGTTGATGATGGCGGTAAATTCGTCTATATCCATCATACCAAGGTTGCTTATGGTAAATGTATTACCGCTGAATTCGTTTGGTTGCAGTTTTTTATCTTTTGCCTTACCATATAATTCTTTGGCTTCGGCTGCAATTTGTGATAACGTTTTTTGATCGGCAAAACGGATAACGGGTACTATCAACCCATCGGGAGTAGCCACGGCGCTGCCAACATGTATATGATGGTTTTGACGTATGAAATCACCCATCCAACTGCTGTTTACAGCCTGGTGCTGCCGCAGCGATAAGGCTGCTGCTTTAATTACAAAATCGTTAAAAGATATTTTAACCGGGCTTATTTCGTTTAGCTGTGTACGTGCGGTCATTGCATTATCCATGTTTATCTCCATGGTAAGGTAAAAATGCGGAGCGGCAAATTTACTTTCGCCAAGACGGCGGGCAATGGTTTTACGCATTTGCGTTAATGGTATATCAGTAAATCCTTCGGTGCTGCTAACAGTGCTAACAACTGTGACAGGTACTTTGCCGGTTGTGCCAACCGGTGCCGCCGTAGCAGCAGATGGTACATAACTATCAATATCTTTTTTTATGATACGGCCACCATCGCCGCTGCCGCTTACTTTGCTGATGTCAATCCCTTTATCGGCGGCTAATTTTTTTGCTAATGGCGATGCTTTTATTCTTCCGTTGGCTGATGATACGGCTTGGTTAACTGTTGCAGCGGCCTGTTCTGCAACCGCTGTTTGTGTAGCGCTAACTGTTGCCTGCTTATTGTTTGCACCAGCTTTTTCGGCAGCTACATAAGCGCTTACATCGGTGCCTGCTTTTCCTACAATAGCAATAATCTCGTTTATTTTTGCAGCCTGTCCTGCTTCTACACCTATGTATAATAAAGTACCTTCTTCGTATCCTACCACTTCCATGGTTGCTTTATCTGTTTCTACATCGGCCAATACATCATCGGCTTTTACCGTATCGCCAATTTTTTTATTCCATGCTACAATCTTTCCTTCGGTCATGGTATCGCTTAACAAAGGCATACGTATTTCTTTTGCGCCTGCGGGCAAAGAAACAGTTTGTGTATTTGTGGCTGGTGATGGTGTGGCTGCAGTTTTGTTTTCTGTAGCAGCAGTTTTATTTACTTTTGATGATGTATCATCTTTATCAAGCAATGATGTAAAGTCTTCTCCTTCTTTTCCAACAATAGCAATAATCTGGTTCACTTTAGCTGCATCTCCTGCAGGTACGCCAATGTGTAGCAATGTGCCGTCTACATAACCGTTTACTTCCATGGTAGCTTTATCTGTTTCCACTTCGGCCAATACATCATCGGCCTTTACTTTATCGCCTACTTTTTTGTTCCAGGATATTATTTTTCCCTCTGTCATCGTATCGCTCAATAGCGGCATGCGTATCACTTCTGCCATAATATTACTTTCTATTTAGATTTTAAGGTTCGAAATTAAGGCAAAATGAGGAAAAGAACAGCAGTTTCATAAATAATCAAGTTCTAAACTAAGTCTGTCTTTTAATTCTTTTACCATTGGGTATTCTGCAATAATTTTTAAGTATTGTTCTCTTGAATTTAATGGTTTTTCTACCGGTACTGTTTTATCATAATTTTCGGTTATAACAACACTGCATGTAAGTTGCCTGTTACAAAAGAAATTCTGAAGGTCATCAACCAACTGAACCCTTTCCTGCTCAATAAATTTTTGCTGAATATTGTTATCAGTAATTATTTCTATGGTATTGTTGTCAATTATCCGCAGTGTGGCATTTTTTAAGTTGGTAACAGCCGAGTGTTTTTTATTTTCAACCAGTTTTTTGATGAAATTTTGCCTGCATAATTCCAGGTCGGCATGGTTTAAATCTTTAACAGCTACACCATTGGCCAAATTTTGTGCATGTACCTTTTTACGGATAGCATCCAGCGAGCCCATCGGTTTGCTGGGTTCCATAACTGTGGTTACCGGTTTTTGATTGGTTGTTTTTTTTATTGCAGGCGCCGGTTCTTCTATAATCAACTTTGCCTTTTTTTCTGTTGAAGAGGTTTGTGGAATTTCTTTAGATACCTGTTGCACATTTGCAGGTATTTCCTGTTCTTTTACTTTTATTGCCCTTATAGCTTTAAATGCAATGGGTTTAACCGAATCAACTATTTTTTTTTTAATAACAGATGCATTGTCATCAACCAATTCAACAGCCTGCATCAGGTAAGTAAGTTTAATGATGGCCAGTTCTACATGCAGCCTTTTGTTTCGGGCCTGCTTATAATTTATTTCAGCTTCGTTGAGCAGGTTTAATGCTGCAATTAACCAGCCTGTAGAAATTTCTTTGGCAACCTGCAGGTATTTTTGTTTAAAATCGTCGGCCACTTCCAATAATATGGCAGCTTTGGCATCTTTACTTACCAACAGGTTTCTTATAAATTCGCTATACCCTTCCAGCAAAGTATCGCCTTCAAAACCTTTTTGATTTATTTCATCATACAGCAACATGGCATCGCTTAGTTGCTGTTGCTGCATACATTGCAACAGTTTAAAATAATAATCTTCATCTAATATATTCAGGTGCTCTAAAGTGTTAGTATAATTTAACTCGCCGTTACTAAAGCTTACAATTTTATCCAGTATGCTTAATGCGTCACGCATGCAACCTTCGCTTTTTTGAGCAATGATGTGCAAGGCTGCTTTTTCGGCTTTAATATGTTCTTTATCGCATATTTCCTGTAAATGTTCAATGGTATCATTATTAGTAATACGCTTAAAATCAAAAATCTGGCAACGGCTGAGGATGGTTGGCAGTATTTTATGTTTTTCGGTAGTAGCTAAAATAAAAATGGCATAAGGCGGTGGCTCTTCAAGCGTTTTTAAAAATGCATTGAATGCCGAAGCGCTTAACATGTGAACCTCATCCACAATATATACTTTGTATTTACCGGCCTGTGGTGCAAAGCGTACCTGATCAACAAGGCTACGAATATCATCAACCGAGTTATTACTGGCAGCATCCAGTTCATGAATGTTTAAAGAAGTGCCGGCATCAAATGTTTTACAACTGTTACAGGTGTTACAGGCTTCGCCATCGGCGGTTTTATTTTGGCAATTAATGGTTTTAGCCAGTATCCTGGCGCAGGTAGTTTTGCCCACACCACGTGGCCCACAAAACAAAAAAGCATGTGCCAGTTGGTTATTATTAATTGCATTTTTTAGTGTTGTGGTAATATGCGATTGACCCACCACAGTAGAAAAATTCTGGGGCCTGTATTTTCTTGCCGATACTATAAACTTATCCATACGCTGCTAATTTCGGAAAACTAATCTTTAAAATAGAATTTGTTTTTTAACCAATTACAGGTTAAAAAAGGGTTTTTGTAATGTTTATCAACACCGCAATTTAATTGCCGGCTTTAATAAAAAAATAATCAAAAGATTATGAAATAATAGGATGGCGCTTAAATTCCTTTTCCCTGTTAAACAGGTACCGGTAGGTAGCCAGTTTACGGCTGCGAAAAGTATCGCCAAAGTTTTCGGCTACATTTATCATTTTAGGATTAAAATCGCCAATCCATTGCATTTCATAATCGGTATAATTATATGGCGGAGCCTGTACCAGCTTACGGCATTCACCAATTATATACGCATCTATTCCTTTACCCTGCCATTCAGGAACAACTCCAAAAACCAATCCTACAAATTTATTAGTAGTCCTGAATTTTTGGCGCCATAAAAATTCAAGCTTTTGTAACAAACCAAATTTGCCATTAAAATGTTTAAAATACTGGTTAATATCGGGCAGGTTTAAAAACATAGCAATGGCTTTTCCGTTGTGGTAAGCAAAATAAACCACCTTTTCATCCAGCACGGGTTTCATTTTTTTAAACATCAGCAGCACCTGTTCTTTATTCAATTGTTTTAAGCCTCCATGGCCAGCCCAGGCTTTGTTATACACTTCGGTAAAATCGGCTGCGTATTTTGGCAAGTTATTTTTTTTGATGGTTTCCATGCTAATGTCTGGATTGGCTTCATGCACTGCATGGCGGTCGAGTGTTTTTTGTGCGATGGGTTTTTGAGCAATTAGGCCAAAACATACCTGGTTAAAAAATACTTTAAACCCGTAATTTTCGAAGAGTTGAATATGATATGGCTGGTTATAATTCATGCAATACAAAGGCGGCATAAAACCTTCTACAATAAGGCCCCACCAGCGGTCACGCTCGCCAAAGTTTATTGGCCCGTCCATGGCCTCCATCCCTTTTTGTGTAAGCCAGTTCCTGGCTGTATCAAATAAAAGGTTGGCTGCATCCTGGTTATTAATACATTCAAAAAAACCTATGCCACCCACGGGCACATCATCGCCTTTGTTTTTATATTTTTTATTGGTGAAGGCTGCAATACGGCCAATTAAATCTCCTTTATCATCTTTCAAAATCCAGCGTACGGCTTCTCCAAAACGAAATGCTTTATTTTTTTCTTTATCAAAAACATCATTTATGTCTTTATCTAAAGGCCTTATCCAGTTGGGATCGTTTTTATTGATGGCAACAGCCGTTTGTATAAATTCCTTTGCTGTGGTTTTACCAGTTACCGAAATAATTTGCATAATGATGATTAAACATACAAATTTATGATATTGAAAAGTAATGAGGTGAAGATATACATCAACAGGCCAGGTATAACAAAATAATAAAATAATTTTAGCCTATATCTGGCGCCTGGGCATTATGAGGTTGAAAAGTGTACCAGCAAAGCATTAGCAGCAGGCTTGCAATTTTACTGTCTAAAAAAGATTTTGTTTTATTGATGCCCGAGTTAATGGCCGCAAAGCTGCAGGTAAGCAGGTTTTGATTCATTTGTTCATCATATAAAAAAAGGTTGCCGCTATTATCTTTATCGTAAATAAAAGAATATTTTTTCCCGTTTAATTCTACTAATCCTTTTCCACTGCCTGGTTTTTCTTCAATAATTTTACCAAGCTTAAAACCATATTCGTTTCTTATTATTTTTTTAGGAGTAAACAAACCTATTTTATCAAACGAAAACATTCTTTTACCAAGGTTACTAACCATCCTAACAAACCCGGTTCGTTTGCTGAATGATATATTGGCAATTTTATTCCCTTCATCCCATAATTCAAAACATTCGCCATTTGTATTATTATTTGTGGCTAACCATTTCATATTGGCATGTTTTAATTACATCGTGAAATTAAATTTTTTATTGGTTGATTTTTTGTTGTGAATTAAAATGTGATTTAAATGTGAATACTAACATTTTTATAACATTTGTAATGAAATGATGTGAAAATATAACATGAATAATATGAAGAAAATCAAACCTTGATGAAGTGCAGAAGAATACTATTTATATACCTGTGTTAAACAAGTGATTTTTGCTTACAATAATTTACCTGATTAATACTGCAAATTTTTATGCCCAACTTAAAAACTAAAATGCAACCTGCAGGTGAAGATGTTATCTTTTAAATCGGTTAGGTAGCCGGGCAATTGTGTTTTTTCATTAGTTATCTTATCATACCAAAAAACAAAACGCAGGTTATCGTTTAAATAATAAATGTATCCAATACCAAGGGTTGAGTATTTAATATCGGTGGCATTTAATGCAGTACCAGCCTTGCCTATATCATCTTTTTTCACTTTGCTGTTGGGGTCGTACCAATCGTATTTAAGTACAATTTGGTGATGGGTGTTTACTATATTTTGTAAAAAACAGAAATAAGCTCCATTGAATTTACGGATATAATACCCATTGTTGCCGAATAGTAAAGCAGGCGGTGTTTCAGAACTATTTAGTGTGGCTGTTTGTGTGCCAAACATATACTCGGCCCTAAGTTCGGTGGCGCCATATTTATGTGTAAACTTTACCTGTACATCGGCACCGTAATATTTTCGTGGCGCTATTTTTCCTGTATTGGATGCAGAGGAATCAACTATAAATGTTTTTCCAAAACTGTTATTGCCTGTTGTAAAAATATATTTTGTGTTTTGTAAAAACCCTCCATTTAAATATGATATGCCTGCACTTAATTTTATTTTTTTTGTAACCGGGTATGGCTTTAACGCTACACGGCTGATAAAATCTTTATGACTGTCGTAATCGGCACTGGCAGCTAACCCCTGTCCATTAAACAATCCTGCATCAATTTTTAAATAACGTAGTGGATGATTTTTTTTACGGGGTTCAAATGATACCATGGCACCCAGGTCTCTCTCGGTTTTCATTAATATCTGGCTCATCCTGCCACGCTCGGGTGCCTCCCTGTTGCTGGAAGATAAATTCAGTTCGTAACTGAAAGGCCTGGCAAACATACCTACCGTAAGCGAAAACACATCTAATTTATTTTCAAAAATACGGCCCCACAAATCACGCATGGCAATGCCCCTTTCTGTTCCGTCTATTTGAAATGCAAACTGCAGCAGAGGCCCTTTCTCTTTAGTAAAATGAACATAATCGATCTTAATACGGCTACGGCGAAACATAAAACGGTTGTTTACGTTTGCACCAAAATCGCCACCGGCATAATTTTTAACTCCTTTTGATTGTGCTGCCTGAAACTGCGGTTGTATATAACCGCTTAACTGTATATAGTGCAATTTTTTATTGATTGATAACAGTCCTTTTTCTTTTGCCGTATCCGCCATATCCATTAAAAACTGTGCATTTGAAATGTGATAACATAACAACAATACCAATAGAAATATACAATTCCTTATCATGCAATGATTTTGAATGCAAATTAGCAAGAAATTGATGGCAGTTCAATGTTATGTAATTATTACCATTTTAATTACATCAAAATAAACTGTCAATATTTATACTTTTGCCCAAACATTATTCTTATGGGACTAAATACTGTATTAAAAATTTTTCTTCCTAAAGACAGGGTTTTTTATCATTTGTTCGAAAACGTATCAGAAGTGCTGGTACAAATGGGTGATAAACTAAAAGAAATGATTAATGAACCCGATTTTGACAAGCGTGGCAAACTGATAAAGGAGATTGAAGACCTGGAGCATATTAATGACGATTACACCCACACCATCTTTACCGAACTGGGAAAAAATTTCATAACACCATTTGACCGAGAAGACATACACTACCTGGCCTCTTCATTAGATGATATTGCCGATTATATTTATGCAACTGCAAAAAAAATAAACTTTTACCGTGTTAATCCTAATAATGATATGGGGTTTAACAAAATGGCCGACCTGATAGCCATTGGCTGCAGGCAAATTGAAATTGCAGTGAAAGAATTACGCAATATGAAAAATATGCGGTCGATAACAGATGCACTGGTTTCGATAAACAGTGTAGAAAACCAGGCCGATGATATTTTTGATATGAGTATTGAACGCCTGTTTGCTACCGAACCCGATGCAAAAGAAGTGATAAAAAAACGAGAGATATACCAGGTGATGGAGATTGTAACTGATAAATGTGAAGATGCAGCTAATGTAATAGAATCAATCATTGTTAAGTATGCTTAATTAAAAAGCAAACCATCACATTTAAATTTTATGACTTTTCTTATAATAATTATTGCCTTAGCGCTCATTTTCGATTATATCAATGGATTTCATGATGCGGCTAATTCTATTGCCACAGTTGTTTCTACAAAAGTATTAACGCCTACGCAAGCAGTACTTTGGGCTGCCACTTTTAATTTTGCAGCTTTTTTTATTTTTAAAGACCATGGTGTAGCCAATACTATTGCTAAAACTGTAAAAACAGAAGTAGTTTACGGGCATGATATGATGGTGGTAATTTTTTCTGGGTTACTGGCAGCTATTTTCTGGAACCTTTTCACCTGGTGGTTTGGCATACCTTCTTCTTCATCACATGCATTAATTGGCGCTTTTTCGGGTGCAGCTATTGCCTATGGAGGATTTAGTACCGTAAACCCCGACCCCATCATTAAAACAGTGGCATTTATTTTCCTGGCACCAATAATAGGTATGATAATCGCATTTGTGATATCGCTATGGTTTATTAATTCATTTAAAAAAGGATGGATGCCTACGATATTAGCATTTATCATTTTTGCTGGTGTTGCATTTTTTTTATCACATAACTTAGAAACAGACCCGGCCAAACTAAAATCGCATTTTGAATCTTATACCCTTAAAGTTATTTTTTATGGCCGAAATTTTAAATGGATATTACTTTGTTCCATTTTAGTTATTATGGCTTGCTTTACATTGTTTTTAAATAGTTTAAATGCAAACCGTGCCAATACCTGGTTTAAAAGAATACAACTTATTTCTTCTGCTTCGTTCAGTATTGGCCATGGCGGTAACGATGCTCAAAAAGTAATGGGTATTATCATGGCCGCTTTAATTGCTTATAATCCTAACCTGTATTCTATCGATCACATGGTATGGTGGGTTCCACTGGCCTGTTATTCTGCTATTGCATTAGGCACTATGAGTGGTGGATGGAAGATTGTAAAAACAATGGGAACCCGAATTACCAAAGTAACCCCTTTTGAAGGTGTTGCTGCTGAAACAGCCGGTACTATTACACTATTTTTAACCGAAGCATTAAAGATACCCGTAAGTACAACACATACCATCACCGGTTCCATTATTGGAGTAGGCGCCACCAAACGCTTATCAGCAGTGCGTTGGGGAGTTACGGTAAATTTATTGTGGGCATGGGTACTTACCATCCCGGTGAGTGGTATAATTGCCAGCATTTGCTATTTTATTGTGAGTAAATTATTTTGATACCTATTAAACTGTTTGTAAAATAGCCTGTGTAATTGGGCTATTTTTTATTTTCTTTGCAACATGAACAAAATATTAGTTACCGGTGGATGTGGTTATATTGGTGCACATACCATTGTAGACCTAATTGAAAATGGCTTTGAAGTAATATCAGCAGATAACAACAGCCGCAGCAATGAAAATATTTTAGACGCAATTGAAAAAATAACCGGTAAGAAAGTGAAAAATTACAAAGTTGACCTTTGTATTTATGATGATGTGGTAGCCATCTTCCAGGAAAACAGGGATATTGCCGGCATCATACATTTTGCAGCTTATAAATCAGTGGGCGAATCGGTAAAAAAACCTTTACTGTATTTTGAAAATAATTTAAACTCTCTAATTAATATTCTAAAATGTGCTGTTGAATTCAACGTTTCAAATTTTGTTTTTTCATCTTCCTGCACAGTTTATGGCAATCCTGATAAAATTCCTGTTACTGAAGAAACTCCCATGAAACCGGCCGAATCGGCTTATGGCGCCACCAAGCAAATGGGCGAACAAATTATACGGGAAGTAATCAACAGCAGCAGTATAAAAGCGATATTATTACGCTATTTTAATCCGGTAGGCGCTCATCCATCGGCATTAATTGGTGAACTGCCATTGGGCAAACCCGAAAACCTGGTGCCGGCCATAACACAAACCGCTATTGGTAAATTACCCATGATGCAGGTTTGGGGCAACGATTACGATACCCGTGATGGCAGTTGTGTAAGAGATTATATTCATGTATGCGACATTGCCCATGCTCATATACTGGGGCTTAATTACCTGTTGCAAAATAAAAATCAAACAAATTGCGATGTGTTTAACCTGGGCACCGGTAATGGATATACTGTATTGGAAATAATAGATGAATTTGAAAAAGCAAGCGGTACAAAACTTAATTATAAAATTGGCCCACGCCGCCCCGGCGATGTGATAGCCATTTATGCCAATAACGATAAAGCCAAAAAACTGTTGGGCTGGAACCCCGAATTTAACCTACAGCAGATGATGGCTACCGCCTGGAAATGGGAACTAAAACTTAAGGAGGATAATAAACTTAATATCCCCGGTTCTGCAAACTGATAAAATTTTAAACCATTTTACATGCAACCCGCTACCGGGTTATATTTTCGAGTTATTATTTGTATTAGTTGTTTATAATATTGTGAGCAACTTTTTCAATCTCATTTGCCAGCCTGCCAATCTTTCTTTTACTTTGCGGCAATTCTTATCAACGTTTCAAACTAAATATAATTATCATGCTTAATAATATACAGGTTACTGGTAATAAAGATACCCGAAGCGGTTTTGGCGATGGCATACTGGAAGCGGCACGTAAAAATGAAAACATTGTAGCACTTACAGCCGACCTTGCAGGTTCATTAAAACTTAATGGTTTTATAAAAGAGTTTCCCGAAAGGTTCATACAGTGCGGTATTGCAGAAGCTAATATGATGGGTATAGCTGCAGGTCTAACCATTGGCGGCAAAATTCCCTACACATCAACGTTTGCAAATTTTTCAACCGGCAGGGTGTACGATCAAATACGCCAAAGTATTGCCTATAGCGGTAAAAATGTAAAAATTTGTGCATCGCATGCAGGCCTAACTTTAGGTGAAGACGGTGCCACACACCAAATACTGGAAGATATAGGTTTAATGAAAATGCTGCCGGGCATGACCGTTATTGTGCCGGCCGATTATAACCAAACCAAAGCAGCTACTAAAGCTATAGCCGATTTTGAAGGCCCTGTTTATTTAAGATTTGGCCGCCCCGTATGGCCAATATTTACCAATGAAGCCGATTTTGTAATTGGCAAAGCACAACAATTGTCGCAGGGTAATGATGTTACTATTTTTGCCTGTGGCCACATGGTTTGGAAAGCAGTGGAAGCTGCCAGGATACTGGAAGAAAAAGGAATCAGTACAGAACTTATAAATATTCACACCATAAAACCACTGGATGTGGAAGCTATTGTACAATCAATCAGTAAAACAAAATGTGCCGTAACCGCAGAGGAACATAATATTATTGGAGGACTTGGAGATAGTATTGCACAAACTGCAGCAAGGCATTGCCCCATTCCTATTGAATATGTTGGCACCAACGATACATTTGGCGAAAGTGGTAAACCCATGGAACTGCTAAAAAAATACGGCCTGGATACAGATGACATAGTGGCTGCCGCCCAAAAAGTAATTGCAAGGAAATAAGAGAATTAAACTTTTACACAAAAAACCAATCTCAGTTTAGCCCGGCAGTTTAGTTTATTTAATTAAATTGCCTGAACGGAAAATGTGAGATTGGTTTTTTATTTGCTCGACCACTATGACTGAAAATATTGACGATAAGGAACTACTTGAGCAGTTTAAGCAGCCTGCAACCAAAGAACGCAGCTTTACGCTCATCATAAAAAAATACCAGGAAAAATTGTATTGGCATATACGCCGTATGGTGGTAAACCACGAAGATGCCAATGATGTATTGCAAAATATGTTCATAAAAGTTTGGAATGCATTGGAAAACTTTAGGGAAGACAGCCAGCTGTACACCTGGCTTTACCGTATAGCCACCAACGAAAGCCTTAGTTTCCTGGAAAAGGAAAAAAGAAAGGCCTCCGTTTCTTTAAGTGATGTAGAAACCGGGTTAAGCAATAAACTAAGGGCTGAAAAAAATTTTGATGCCAATAAACTGGAATGGAAATTACAGGCAGCCATTCAAAAACTGCCCGAAAAACAAAGAGTGGTTTTTAACCTAAGGTATTTTGATGAAATGCCATACGAAAAAATGAGTAAAGTGCTTGAAACCAGCGAGGGAGCTTTAAAAGCAAGTTATCATCACGCAGTAAAAAAAATTGAAGATTATATATTGAATAGTTAAACTTAAGGCAAAAAAATCAGTCAGAATAAGACAGATGGAAAATAAAGATTACATATTGAACGAATTAATGGAACTGAGTAAAATTGTTGCTTCCATCAATAAGGTTAATGTATTTACCGTGCCGGATGGTTATTTTGCTTTTTTGCCTGATGATATAATGTTGGGCATTAAAACCGAAAACGGTTTAGCGGGCAGCACAACTGCTGCCACCGGTGCCGATTTACCGGCGGGGTATTTTGATTCATTGGCTGATAACATAATGCAAAAGATAAAAGCTGGGCAAACTGATACAGCATTAGAAGAAATAAAGGCTTTATCGCCCATGCTTTATAACATACAAAACAAAAATGTTTTTGATGTACCTGTAGGATATTTTAATAATACAGCTACAGAAATCCTGGAAAAGGCCAGGCCCAAAGCCAAATTGGTTCATATCCAAAAACGAAGCAGTACATTTTTTAAATATGCAGTGGCTGCAGTTTTTACCGGGGCAATGGCAATGGCTGTTTTTAAATTTACCGGCAACAGCAATAAAAACTTATTGCCCGAATATGTAAAAACGGGTATGCAGATAAATGATGTAGATGGCGAACTATCAAAAATTTCGGATGCAGATATTGTAAAATACCTTGAAGAAACCGGTACTGATGTAAAAGCAGCTATTGTGGCTAATAGTATCGACAATAACGAACTGCCATCCCAGGATGATTATTTACAGGATGAAAAAGCTTTAGATAAATATCTCAACAGCATAAATATTGATGATTTAACAAATTAAAATCAAGATGAAAAAATATTTACTCATACTATTTATTTTATCCGGCAGTTGCTTCAGCGCCTTTGCTCAAGACAACAATACCGGTAACGAAACAACAAGGCAGGAAAAGATTCAAGCCCTTTATGTAGCTTATGTAACTCAGCAATTACAGCTATCACCCGACGAAGCACAAAAATTCTGGCCTGTACACAGTCAGTTTATTTCCGAAATAAGAGCAATTAAAAAAGATTTGCCTGAACTGGATCAACAACAGGCACGCCTGGATATAAAAAAGAGATACCTTAATAGTTTTAATAAGATAATTGGCCCCAATCGCTGTGAACGTTTCTTTCGCCTGGAAAGCGAATTCAGGAAAAAACTAATAGACAAGATAAATAATAACCCCAGGCAAAACCAGCGGCCAAGAATTAGGCGTGGTGGATAGTTCATCAGTTTTTCATACTTATATATCAAAACCTCCTGTTCATTTTAGCAACAGGAGGTTTTTTTATATTTTTCAAAAGACGGCTTCTTCAATATACTAACCTGTAATCTTGCTCATATTTAGATGTTACCTTTGCTTAACAATTAATATGGCAGTTAAAACAATTAAACTACGCTCTATTTTTATTCTATACTGGTTCTTGCTGGCCTATATCCTGGCGGCATTAATCTGGTGGTTTATTGCGCTTAAAAGGCAAAACAGCCAAATGGCAAAATATAAAACAGAACAACTGCAAAAATCGGGCAGTACTGATCCATTGGCTTATAATAAGATTACCGCTATGGAAAAAAGAAAATCGGCACAATACCTGGGAGAGGGCATTACATTTTTTTTGCTGATAATTGCCGGTGCCGTGTTTGTTTACAGGGCCGTACGGCGAGAACTGAAGATAAGCAGGCAGCAACAACACTTTATGATGGCCATTACACATGAGTTAAAGACACCAATTTCTGTAGCCAAACTTAATTTAGAAACCATGCAAAAGCATAAGCTGGATGAACAGCAACAGCAACGGCTTTTGAAAAATACGCTGGAAGAAACTAACCGGCTTAATGCTCTTTGCAATAACATGCTGTTATCTTCTCAAATTGAAGCCGGTGGTTACCGCCTTACTGCCGAAGAAACAAACATAAGCGAACTGGTAACTAAATGTGTACAGGATTTTGTGGTACGTTATCCACAACAAAAAATAATTTTTGATATAACACCCGGCATATTCCTGGAAGGCGACAGGATGCTGCTGCAGATGCTGGTAAATAACCTGGTTGATAATGCCATAAAATACAGTAACAAAGATGCACAGGTAACTGTGTTGTTAACTGAAAACAATAACCAGATAAACTTACTGGTAAAAGACGAAGGCAAAGGCATTGCCCCGCAAGAAAAAGAAAAAATATTCAGTAAATTTTACCGTACCGGCAATGCAGCTACAAAAGCAGCTAAAGGTACCGGGCTTGGGCTTTATCTTGTAAAAAAAATAGCCACTCAGCACAATGCAACTATTGCTGTTACTGATAATATGCCTACAGGCAGTATTTTTACAATTACATTACACTCATCAATACAAAAGATTTAATAAGAAATGACGGAAAAAAAATTTTCGATATTGCTGGTAGAAGATGAAGAAAACTTACAGGAAGCTTTAAAACTGAACCTGGAACTGGAAGGCTATGAAATTACAAGCGCTTATGATGGCGCACAGGCGCTGGAAGCTGTACAAAAAGAATTTTTTAACCTGATTATTTTGGATATTATGCTGCCCGAAGTGGATGGCATTACGGTTTGCGAAACCATAAGGCTTAGCAATCCCGATATACCCATTCTTATCTTAAGTGCAAAAAACAGCAGTGCCGACAGGGTGATGGGGTTAAAAAAAGGCGCCGACGATTACCTTACCAAACCATTTAACCTGGAAGAATTATTACTAAGGGTAAATAACCTCATCAAAAAAAGCGAACGCCTCAACAGCAAACAACCATTACCCGAAATTTACAGCTTTGGAAAAAACAAGATAGATTTTAAAGCATCAGAAGCATATACTAAAAGCGGCGCTAAAATATCGCTCACAAAAAAAGAAATTATGCTGCTGAAACTGCTTATCGAAAACAAGAATGAAGTGGTTACCCGTGAAAAAATATTACAGGTAGTGTGGGGTTATAATGTGTATCCAACCACACGTACTATTGATAATTTCATACTCAACTTTCGTAAATATTTTGAGCAAGACAGTCGTGACCCTGAGTATTTTCACGCAGTACGGGGCGCCGGGTACAAGTTTACGGCAGTTTAAATATGGTATGTTTCCAACAGGCTGATAACATCGTTTGTACGATTGTACATTTCTTTCATCTTTTCGGTATGGGCAAAAGGTGTGTACAGCTCAAACTCTATCTCATCAATTAATGTATAAAGCTGCCGGGCTGTTTCGTTGGCGATACCTTTTTTATCAACCTGCTCAATTATTTTTTTCTTATCCAGTTCTTCGGGGGCAATGGAGAATTTTTTTGACAGGTATTTTTTCAATCCTTCATTTAACGATTTGTAAAATGCCGTACCATCTGCCTTTACAAGCTGTTCTTCGGCATCTTTTAATGGGTTTTGCCAACTATCTGTAATTTTTTCAACAGGCATGTCATCGGTTTCCTGTTCGGCAATTTTAGATTCTGCAACTTTTCTTTCCTGCCGGCTGTCGAATTTAAGCCATACAATAAGGCCTATAATTATAAGTGCAGCAATTAGGCTTACCACCCTTAACCTGTTATTGAAAAATCTTGTAAGGAAATTACCGGTTGTGCCGGGTTTATTGTTTACAAAAACACTTTTGGGTTTGCCCGTACCTTTTGTTACGGTTAAAACAATAGGTTTGGTTGATATAGTTTTATATGCAGCATCGTGGCTGTTGAAATAAACAAAATTCACAGCAGGAATTGTATAGGTGCCGGCTATTGAAGCTGTAAAAGGAAATTCAAAAATTTTTCTTCCACTTACCGGAACAATGTTTTTATTATAATCATCTGTCGCTTTTGAGTCAAAGCCTTCAATACCTGCAGGCCAATTTATATCCGGTGCATTTACCATTTGCAGGTTACCCTGCCCGCCGATAACGATTGCCAGTTTACCGGCATCATCTGTAGTAAATTTATCTTTTTGTACCTGCGCTGTTATTTCAAACTTACCAACGGCTCCTTTAAAATTTACCGGCTTGTTCAATTCTGGTAATGGTTTAACCAATAAACTTAATGGCTTATTTTTTAAAATCACTTTATGATCTTCCATACCCTCGGCCGGAATTCCTTCGCCAGTAAAATCTTTCAGCAAATCATCAAAAAAATCGCCTTGCCTGTTTGCATATCCCGCTTTAATAAAGTGTACATTATTTTCTATTTCTGCAGTGCCTAAATCAAGTGTGCCGGGCAGTAACGGATAAAGTTGCACTTTACGCAAAGTGTACACATTATATTCCCGACCATTATATTTTTCTACATGAAAATTCAAATCATTTGGCTGTTGCAGGTCAATAACAGAAAACCCGTTAAAAGAAGGGTTTTTAATCATGTTGCTTTCGCTTTTTAAACGGGTGTATAGTTTAAAGGTGGCTACCACAGGCTCCCCTACGTAACAAGATGTTTTATCAACCTCGGCACGAATAAACATGTTTTTATTTATTTTCTCAAGTGGATTTTCACCTTTATTTAAAATATAATCTTTGTATTCGGCAGGTGAAGCCGGTTCATCAAAAGGGTTAAAATTATTGAATGGAGAAAATGGTGTGGCAGCGCCAGCATTGTTGTTATTACTATTAGCTGTTACTTTAATATTTACCGGGTTGCTTTTATAATTTGATCCGTCGGCTATAGCAATGGCAGATGGTATTGTAAAATTTCCTGTGCCCTTTGGTTTTAATATAAAATTTAGTGCTACATATTTTTTTACTACTCCATTTATCATACTCATTCCGCTTTCCTGGTTGGGGCCACTTACAATAACAAAATCTTTCAAAACAGGTGGATTTATCTGTTGAACTTCTTTTGCATTTTCAACCATTAATTTCAACTGTGTGTATTCATCTTTTCCTATTTCGGCAGGCGAAACAGAAGCAGTGAACTTTACCTGGGCCTTAACTGCTAAAAAGGAAAATAAAAATATTAACGGGAATATCTTTTGTAAAACTGCTTGCATATTGATTAATACAAAAATAAAGTTTTGCAAACAGCCATTTTAAAATGAAAAGTATAAACGGGTAAATGATTTGTTAAACTAATTTACAAATCTCCTAACTGTGGCCTTATTATAATTTCTTCTACGCAGGCTTGTGGGCTTAAATGTGCGGCAGCATATATCATCTTAGCCACATCCGCAGCCTCCATTATCCTTGCAGTATCTATATTGCTGCCACTCCAGCTATCAGTATAGGCAGCACCCGGTAAAACATGTGTAACTTTTATATTGTAGGGTTTCATTTCTTCCCTAAGGTTTTTGCTAAACCCATACAAGGCAAATTTGCTGATACTGTAAGCGCCACCATTTTCATAAGCAGCCAGGGATGCTATGGAGCAGATATTGAAAATATGCCCGCTTTTTACCTTCATCATGTAAGGCAGCAATAGCCTTGTTAAATGATACGCACCATACAGGTTTACCTCTATCATTTTTTCAAGAGTGCCTTCTGCTTCATTATGTACGCTTCCGGGATAAAATATACCGGCATTATTCACCAGCACATCAATGCGATCAGTAATTTGCAACACCTGTTTTACAAAACCGTTAACCGATTGCCTGTCTGCCACATCGCAGGCGATGGCATGCATACTTGTACGGGGAAACCGCCCTTGCAACTCTTTGGCAGTATTTTCTAATTCATTGCTATTTCTTGCACATATAAAAAAACTATGTCCCTGCTTATCGGCTGCAAATATTTCGGCTATTGATTTGCCTAATCCTTTTGATGCGCCTGTTATAATTATGTTCATATTTTTTTTAATTCAGTATCTTGCAATGATAAGCAATATCGGCTTAGATAACAATCACAAAAATTAAATTTACAGCCGGCAAATTATGTCAAAATACAAACATCTTTTTTTTGACCTGGACCATACTTTGTGGGATTTTGATGCCAATGCTAAGGAAACACTTGCCGAAGTATATAGTTTTTTTGAGCTTAACAATAGGATAAACGCAACATTTGAAGATTTTTATCCTACATACCTTTTTCATAATGAAGTGTTATGGAACCGTTACCATCATGGATTGATAACAGCCGAAGAACTGAAATGGAAACGGATGTGGCGTACTATGTTAGATTTTAAAATTGCCGATGAGGCATTGGCCAGGGATTTGAGCGGTAAATTTTTGGAAATATTACCTACAAAAAAATTATTGTTTCCGCATACCATTGAAATATTGAACTACTTAACCGAAAAAAAATACAGCCTTCACCTTATTACCAATGGTTTTGAAAAAACACAATGGAATAAAATTAACAACAGCGGCTTAAACGGATATTTTAAAGAAGTAATTACTTCGGAAGGCAGTAATAGTATAAAACCAAAAAAAGAAATTTTTGATTTTGCCATGCAAAAAGCTAAAGCTTCTTTAGCTGAAAGTATTATGATAGGCGATAACCTTGAAGCCGATATACAAGGCGCTATCAATGCAGGTATGGATACTGTTTTTGTAAACCATATACAGGCTGTGCCTACAATTACTCCCACATACACAGTTACCCATCTTAACCAGTTAGAAAGTATTTTTTAATACCATAAAAAACAAAACAGGCTCCTTATTAAGGAGCCTGTTTAATAAAATTTAAACCTTTTATCTTGCTACATTAACCGATCTTTTCTCCCTTATTACGGTTACTTTAATCTGACCGGGGAATGTCATTTCTGTTTGTATTTTCTGTGCAATTTCAAAACTTAGTTTATCACTGTCTCCATCACTAACTTTATCAGCTTCTACTATCACTCTTAATTCCCTGCCTGCTTGTATAGCATAGGCTTTTTCTACACCGTTGTAACTCATAGCCAGGTTTTCAAGGTCTTTAATACGCTGAATATACTGCTGCATTATTTCACGCCTTGCGCCGGGCCTTGCACCGCTTATGGCATCGCATGCCTGTATAATGGGAGAAATAACGTATTGCATTTCTATTTCATCGTGGTGTGCGCCTATTGCATTTACCACAGCAGGATTTTCTCCATATTTTTCGGCAAGTTTTGCTCCCAGTAAAGCATGGCTCAGTTCTGTTTCTTCATCAGGCACTTTACCTATATCATGTAATAAACCGGCTCTTTTAGCCAGTTTTACATTAAGGCCAAGTTCGGTAGCCATTATAGAGCAAAGGTTGGCTGTTTCACGGCTGTGCATCAATAAATTTTGGCCATAAGAAGAGCGGAATCGCATACGGCCAACCATCCTTATTAATTCTTTATGCAGGCCATGCACTCCCAGTTCCATAGCTGTTCGTTCGCCTATTTCCATTACCTGGTCATCAATTTGCTTTTTGGTTTTTTCTACCACTTCTTCAATTCGTGCCGGGTGTATACGGCCATCGGCAACCAGGCGCTGCAGCGATAAACGGGCTACTTCTCTACGCAATGGATCAAATGAAGAAAGTACAATTGCTTCGGGTGTGTCATCAACAATTAAATCTACACCTGTTGCAGCTTCAATGGCACGTATGTTTCTTCCTTCACGCCCAATAATAGAGCCTTTTATTTCATCGCTTTCTAAATTAAAAACAGTGATGGCATTTTCAATAGCTGTTTCGGCAGCCGTACGCTGAATAGTTTGTATTACTATTTTACGGGCTTCTTTATTTGCTTTAAGTTTAGCTTCTTCAACAATTTCTTTTTGAATAACCAACGCTTTGGTATTGGCTTCCTGCCTTAAACTTTCAATTAATTGCGCTTTGGCATCTTCGGCACTAAGGCCGGCCACTTTTTCCAGGCGGCGAATATGTTCTTCCTGGTGTTTTTCAAGCTCGGTACGCTTGTTGTTTACTATTTCAATCTGGCGATTGAGGTTTTCCTTGATGGCTTCGTTTTCCTTGATATGTTTTTCAAGGTTCTGGTCTTTTTGATTGAGGGATTGCTCTTTTTGCTTGATACGGTTTTCGCTGTCGGCTAATTTTTGATTGCGCTGCATTACATCCTTGTCATGATCGGCCTTAAGTTGAACGAATTTTTCTTTCGCTTCTAAAAGCTTTTCTTTCTTAAGATTTTCGGCTTGTAACTGCCCGTCAGCAATTATTTTTTGAGATTGTAGCTCTGCCTCTTCAATTTTCTTTTTTGTGTTTTTGGCAAATACCAGTTTACCCAGTATTACGCCAAGTATCAGCGCAACTGCGCCAATGATAATGTAAATTATTATCGGTTCCATTAAATGTTTCTGTTTTAAATCGGTTCAAAATCATATTCATTTCTCTTTTACCATACCCTTTTACTGATTTAGGATACCCGGTTAAGATATTTAATTTACGAAGATAAGTAATTTGTTGGTAAAAAATATTTGCCTGTAAGTTATCAGATGAATTGATTGGCAGGCTTTTAAAAAAGCGTGACCGGCAGTTAAAGATGGTGTTTTTTTAATATAGAAATGATACAATAGGAATATTAAACAAATAACGGGTAGCCTTTTTCGGGAGAAGAGGTTACGCTATTATTTACATTTGAGATAATAGAGAAGTATGCTGTATCAATAAACTCTATGTTCCAAAAAATGGGCAACTTCCAATACAAGGTTATTTTTTAATGAGTTATTTTTCCTTTGCTGCGGATAAATGCTAACTCCATTAAAAATATTGTAGTGCAGGGTTAAAAACTGCCCACGGTATTGAAAATCCCAATCAAGGGTTTCTGCATCATCTACCTGGTTAAGGAATTTTACTTTTAGGTCTTTAGCCAGTGTGTTGGCAATGGCATAAAATTTAGAAATGCCGCAGTTATCATCTATAACGGCTTCGGTACTGCCGTTATATGTTTTTAGTTCGTAACTCATAGTATGGATTTTTAGTTAGGATATTTCTTTAATTGAATTTATTTTTTTTACCTGCCGCCCCGCCACTTTGCTTTACTGGCCTGTTTCATCGCTTTTTGATCGCCATTTAATAATTTTTCGGCCCCCACATTTCGGCCATCGCTGGGGCAGCCTAATTTTTCTTTTTTTCTAAAAATATTTGTTATAAAACAGCCGCTTAATAAAAAGGCAGCCATTGTAACACCTATGATTATTTTTTTCATGTAATAAAGATAATATTTTAGTACACTTTAAAAAAAGTTAAATAGTATTACCGCAGATGAACGGAGCGTCGCCAATCATGCCCCATCAAGGTTCAAATGCCGGTTCAATAAAAATAAAAGACCACACCCACTTTAAAAAAAACTATTCAGGTGCAAACCAACTGCTGTACATCACATAATTATCGGCTATTCTTTTTATTTCGCCGCTCACCATTTCTTCGCTTATGTCTTTTACTTTTTTTGCCGGTATGCCTGCGTACACACTGCC
Source organism: Ferruginibacter sp. (assembly GCA_019638575.1). GTDB lineage: Bacteria > Bacteroidota > Bacteroidia > Chitinophagales > Chitinophagaceae > Ferruginibacter. The sequence continues at coordinate 207,849 of JAHBTN010000001.1, forward strand.
CGGTTCAATCTTAGTATTTGCAAGCACAACCGCCCCGGCCCCTATGATAGTATTGCTGCCCACTACGGCATTATCCATTACTATGGCGCCCATTCCTATAAGTACGTTGTCATGTATAACGCAGCCATGTACAATTGCATTGTGTCCGATGCTTACATTATTTCCAATAGTGGTGGCGGCCTTTTCGTAAGTGCAGTGTATTATTGCGCCATCCTGCACATTTACCTTATTACCCATTCGTATAAAGTTTACATCGCCTCTTAGCACTGCATTAAACCAAATACTACAATCATTACCCATTTGTACATCGCCAACGATAGTGGCATTGGGTGCAATAAAACAGTTTTTACCAAATATTGGTTGTACGCCCTTTACCGGAAGAATTACTGGCATAATTTTTTAGTCTTATCCTTCCTATTTACTTGATGAAGGATTATTTTTAAGGTGATAGTTTTAGTTTATAAAGTCAATAAAAAAAATACTGTTGTACAAATTAAAAAGGTATTCCAAAGAGTACATAGGATTGAATTTTTTTACTTTGGTCGCAATACATAGCGCTTAACTCCAATGGCCCAATAGGTGTTTTATATGCAAAGGTTAATGAATAGCCCGTTAATGCCGTGGCACTGGATGTACTTATTTGTGGTGCGGCAAAATCTTTTATCAACCCGTTTATACGGCCAATAATAAATACATTATTAACGGGGTTATACCTTAGCCCCAATTGTAAAGCCAATACACTTCCCGAATTAACTGTGGCTTCCTGCAGGCCTGCAAATTTAACCTGGTTTCGAAAGTTGCCATTAATACCGCCTATATAAAAATTATTAAGCACATTGGGCTTATCGGTAAAATTTATCCCTGCCTGCAACTCCGAAAAAAAAGTAAACCGTTTATTAATTTTTGAAAATAAAGTTCCATCAAATTTAAAACTGGTGAAATTATCAAAACTTAATGTTGATGGTATTACAGGAACACCGTTTGTATATTGGGTTAAGTTGGGCTTTTGGTTGTACACCTGTGCCAGTTCTGTATTTATTTTAAAGCCTTTGGTTGGATAAAATATTTGGTTGAGGTTATTATATTTTAAGTATAGATAACTTTTAAAATTACTAAAGCCACCTTTTACCTCAGATATGGCATTTATTGATGGCGTGTATCTAATATATTCAAATGCGGTGCCTACGCCGGTAGTAAATTTATTACTACCACTGTTTTGAAAATTAAGGTAGGTTTTATAATAGTTTTGTTTGTATGCTCCATTCAATTTAAAATTATTGTAAGCATCAATAGATTGGTTATCGAGCCTGAAGCCTGTTAAGAAAGCTACATTTTTAATACGGCCAAGGTATTGAAAATGCTCAGCTTCTAATTGCAAACTTTCGCCTAACGAAACCGATACCATGCTACGGGAATTGGGCAACAAAAAATCACGGGAGGTTAAATTTAGGTTTACATTAATGCCCCTGAATCTTGTGTAATAAAGGCCCGCCTTTATATATGTGTTAGGGTTTTCTTCTACAGTAAAAATTATTTTGGCCGTATCTTTTGCTATTGGCAAAAGCGAATACGAAATACTGGCATAATACCTTGAGCCATAAGCACGCCTTATTTTTTTATTTATAAGAGCAGCAGTATAAGCTTTGTAGTCATAAAAATCCATCAGGTGTATAAAAAAGGGCATGGTGGTTTTTTTAAGGCCATTTACTTCATAGCTTGTAATAAAAACCGAAGAAGCTTTTACCGGTTCATTTTTGGTAGAGGTAACATTAGTTAAAGCATTTATACTATCTGCCAGTTTTTTAAAAATGGGATAAAATTCTCTGCCTTTTAATAACCCTGTATCCATAATTTCTTTTGCACTTCCAAAACTGGCCGTGTTGTATTCCTCCATTGGCATGTGTATATAAATATTTGTAAGCGGTAGTTCTTCTTTAAAGTCGCCGGCTTCCCTGTAAAATGCCATTTGTAATAAAACATCAACGGGGTTTTTTATTTTGTCAATTTTAGAAAGGCCATTGGTTACATTGCTGCCAATTACAATATCGGCACCCATTTCCTTTACGTTTTTAACCGGGAAATTTCTTACCAGCCCGCCATCCACTAATTTTTTCCCGTCCCGTGTTACGGCCGAAAATACTGAAGGGATAGCCATAGTTGCCCGCAGTGCAGTAATAAGATTGCCGGTATCTAGTACAACCAGGTCGCCGGTTTCAAGATCGGTGGCCATACATTTAAAGGGTATTGGCAAGCTATCAAAATTGCGGATATTATATACCGGGAAAAACAATTCCGAAAATTTAAGGTTAAGTTCCTGCCCGGTTATAAGGCCTGTTTGCAGTTTAATTTTATTTTTTATTATTGGTAATTCAATTGCAAAACGGCTGTACTGTTCTTTTTCTTCCATTGATAAAGTTTGTAATGGAATATTATTTGAAAACAATACATCAAAATCAATATTCTTTCTTAAATTTTCTATATCGGCACCACTATAACCTGTTGCATATAATGCACCTACAATAGCTCCCATACTGGTACCGGTAATATAATCAATCTTTAAGCCTGCACTGTCGATGGCTTTTAAGATACCAATATGTGCAAGCCCTTTTGCGCCGCCACCGCTAAGTGTAAGGCCTATTTTTGGCCGATGTACATTTTCCTGTGCAGCTATGGTCAGGTATAAAAAAGTAAAACAAAAAAGGGTAACAAAGATTTTCATTAATTGCACTATTGATATATTTCAGGTGTTGCAACCTGGCTAAAATTACGAACTATAATTTTTACGCTTTGTTGATAAAAGTTAATAATTAGTTGTAACAATGATAGCTGGCCTTTGGCACAAGTTATATAATTTATAAAGATGCTGAGTTAGTACCACAAATAAAACAGCATGGCTGCCTAATTAAAAACTACTGGTAAGTAAAGATTAGTTTATTTTGCATTATTAAAAACAATATGACCAACCGCCAGCTTTTTTTAAATCATGTGGGGCAAACATCAGCATCGCCTCTTTGCCTTGAAATAGTAAAAGCCCAGGGCAGTAAGTTATACGATGCACAGGGAAATGAATTTATAGATTTAATAGGCGGCATCAGTGTTTGCAATGTAGGGCATTGTCATCCTGCAGTTACAGCAGCAATAAAAAAACAACTGGATAATTACCTGCACATTATGGTGTATGGCGAGTTAGTGGAAACCCCACAGGTAGAATATGCAACATTATTAACAGCTAATTTGCCAGCAACACTCAATTCGGTTTTTTATACTGCATCGGGCAGCGAAGCTACCGAAGGAGCTATGAAGCTGGCCAAGCGGTTTACCAATCGCACACAAATAATTTCTTTTAAAAATTCGTACCACGGCAGTACACAAGGCGCTTTAAGTGTTATGGGCAGCGAATACTGGCAACAGGCTTTCAGGCCTTTACTGCCAGATGTGCTGCAACTTAATTATAACTCATTTGATGATTTGGAAAATATTTCGGAACGTACTGCCTGTGTTATTGCAGAAACTGTACAGGCCGAAGCTGGTGTTATTGCACCCAATAACGAATGGCTTAAAGCTTTGAGAAAAAAATGCAACGAGTATGGAGCCTTATTGGTGCTGGATGAAATACAATGTGGCTTTGGAAGAAATGGCACCCTTTGGGCATTTGAACAATTTGGTGTAGTACCCGATATACTTTTGCTGGGCAAGGCTCTTGGCGGTGGCATGCCATTGGGCGCATTTGTTGCTGATAAAAAAATAATGGATGTGCTTACATACAATCCTGTGCTGGGTCATATAAATACTTTTGGAGGCCATCCTGTATGTTGCGCTGCAGGCTTGGCAGCTTTTAATGTATTGCTAAATGATAAACTTATTGATGGAGTTACAAAAAGTGAAAATCTTTTTTTATCGCAATTAAAACATTCAAAAATAAAAGCAGTAAGAAGCCTGGGATTGATGATGGCTATAGAATTTGAAAGTTATGATATAAATAAAAAAGTAATTGACATGCTGACTGATGTTAAAAATAATAGTGGCATTGGTGTTTTTACCGATTGGTTTTTATTTGCCCCCAACTGCCTTCGGATTGTTCCTCCACTTACAATATCAAATAATGAAATAAACACAGCCTGTGAAAAGATAATTACAGTACTGGATTCATTTTGATTTTATTATTTAAGATTAAATAATGTAAAATACTTGGCATATAATTAAAATTATATAACACCAGTTATTTTTGTAGCTATAATACTACAAAATAGTTATGCCTAATACTACCGGATTATGGATAATGATTAAATAACTTGCAGTTATACAATTATTTGAAAAGATGCGTTGAATTTAACTTCAACTAAATAATAAATTATTGTAAGCTATTGAACTATGATAAACCAAAAATATATTAAGACCCCTTTTGCTTAATGAAAAATCTACTTACCTAATTAATCATGTTACATTGAAAACTAACATGGAAGTTTTAGATTAACCGGATAAATTTTAAACTTTTTGTTTATAAATTTTCCGGTTTTTCTTTTTTTAACTGTATATACGCTCCACTGCATTTTTATATTTTTCCATAATCACTTTGCGCTTTAATTTAAGAGTAGGTGTAAGTTCTCCACTGTCAATAGTCCATTCGTAAGGAAGCAGTTCAAATTTTTTAACCTGCTCTACATGGTTAAAAGATTGGTTAAACGAATTGATAAGATCTTTGTACAGGTCTAACACTTTGGGATTTTGCACTGCATCTTCGGCAGTGGTAAATGGTATGCCTTTGTGCTGCATCCAATCTTTTAAATTTTGCATTGAAGGCACAATTAAAGCACCTACAAATTTTTGTTCGGCGCCAACAACCATCATTTGTTCTACAAAAGGCGATTCTTTCATTTTATTTTCGATAGGTTGTGGTGCTACATATTTCCCTCCGCTGGTTTTAAACAATTCTTTTTTACGGTCGGTAATTTTCAAAAATTTTTCATCTTCAAAAACCCCAATATCGCCTGTATGTAACCATCCATCTATGATAGTTTCTGCGGTAAGATCGGGACGTTTATAATATCCCATCATAACGCTGGGGCCTTTTACACAAATTTCACCGTCGGCTTCCAGTTTTACCTGTTGCCCTTCTATTACTGGGCCCACGCTACCAAACTTTGTTCCTCCTTTTACCCTACGGTTAACACTTATAACCGGGCTGTTTTCAGTAGGGCCATATCCTTCGTAAATAGGAATTTTTGCAGCAGTAAAAATTCTAATTAGCCTAACCTGGCAGGCAGCGCCACCTGTTACAATAAAATCTATATTACCACCTAATGCTTCACGCCATTTACTAAAAATTAATTTATTGGCTATAGCCAATTGCACTTTATACCAAATACTTTGTGGTTTAATATTATCATAAACAGTAGCCAGGCTAACCGACCAATAAAATAACCGCTTTTTAATTCCAGTTAATTCGGCCCCTTTTGCCATTATTTTTTCGTAAGTTTTTTCCAATAACCTGGGTACTGTTGCAAATAATGTTGGTTTTACTTCTTTTAAATCGTCGGCAATAGTATCAAGGCTTTGAGCATAATAAATACAAACACCACTACTGATATAAATGTATGAGACCATCCTCTCAAAAATATGATTAAGAGGTAAAAAACTTAATGCCCTGCCGGATGGGTTATCAGTAAAAGGGAAACTAATAACTGAATTAACTACATTACTTACAATATTACGATGGCTTAGCATTACTCCTTTAGGCGTACCGGTAGTGCCCGATGTATAAATTATGGTGGCACAATGTTCTGCTTTTATTCCATCTTTAATGGTTTCCATTAATACCAGTTCTTCTGCTGTTATGTCTTTAATTATTTCTTCCCAATAAATAGAACCTGGAAACTCGTCGAAACTGTATATATTTTGTAAAGAGGGAACTTTATTTTTTACAGCAAGTACTTTATCCAAAATATCGGCACCACTAACAAATACATGCTTTACAGCTGCATCATTAAAGATAAACTCAAGTTCTTTAACATTTGTTGTAGGATATATGGGGCAAAGCGCCACTCCTATCTGCTGACAAGCCATGTCAAGCATCAGCCATTCGGGCCGGTTTTTTGATATCAACGCAATTTTATCCTGGTGTTCAATTTCCATATCATTGCCGCTAACCCCCAGTTTTAAAAGGCCGGCACTAAGCTTGTTTACCAATTCTTTTACTTCAAGCGTACTGTAATGTTTCCATTGCCCGTTTTCTCTACCGCATAACATATTACTTTGCGGAAATTTTTTTAGCCGAAAATCTATGTAATCAAATATTCTGGAATGTTCATTCATAAGCAAGTTGTTGGATTGTACAGGATAATTATTTTTGTTGGTTTTTTAGCTTTTCATATTCTCTTTCAGTTAGAGTGTCTTTATCTGTTTTATACGCTCTTATAAATTTCATTACTAGCCCTATTCCTAAACCAAACATCACCCACAGCGGCCATGGTGTTCCATGAAAACCATCACGGCCAGAAGTGAAAAACCATACAGCCCAGCAGATAGCTGATACAACTACAAAACCTACCAGGCTATCCTGGAAATTAGCTCGGCGTTTGGCAATTTGCCATAATTTTTCATCTCGTTGTTCGTCCATAATTTAAAAGTTTAAAAACAAGATAATGAAAAATAAGCATTTGGCATGCGTGCGGCATAGTTATTTAATACAGGCTATGTATTTGAAATTAGGGAAATAAAAAATGAATTGCTTTAGAGCATATTAATGATAATACTGCCCTTTGGGAATTTTAAAAATTCGGCCCTGCATAAACCGGTTAAGCTCGGTGTACTCTTTATTGTGGGCTGCTGTCCAGGCCTGGTAAGCCGGTAAATTTTCTGCTGTAGCAAATATCCATTGGTTATAGGCTTCAAACAAACCTGCTTCAATAAATTGCTTTTGCAGGTCAAACAGTCTAAAAGGAAATTTGGAAGCGTATTCGGCATACCAGTCTAATATAAACCGGGTTCTAATCATGGTTAATGAGGTTGTATTAATACCTGATGCTGCCACCGAACTTTGCTTGTTCATTGTTTTTAAAAATGCAAGAGTAAAAGCATTTTTTTCTTTGTAATTTTTTACCAGGTCTGCGTCCGAAAATAATTTTTTGTACCCTTCCAATAATATATTTTTCACCTCGGGTGTATAAGCACTTAACGGGTCAATGTTTAAAAAAATTTCACCGTAAATAAGGCTCCAGGTTTTATCGGTAGTAAAATAATAATACTTACAAGCATTGTAATAGTTACCTGCAAAACCGGGGTCATTCTCTATTCCTTTTTCCCATTGCTTAATGGCACTGTAATCCTGCTTGGTCCATAATACTTTTCCTAACTCATTATACAGTGCCCCGCTATTGGGTAATTTTTTTATTCCTTTCCTGTATGCAGCTTCCGATTCTTTCACCATATCCATTGCCCAGTAAGTATCGCCTGCCATTTGAAAACATTGGTCGTCGGCATCATCCCTGTCCAACAGTTTGTTAAGCACTTCAACCGATTTTTTATAGTCTTTGGCATAATAATAATTAAGGCCAAGGTCTTTTGCGGCTTCCAGGTTATTCGGTTCCATTACCAATACCCTGTTTAGTATAAGTATGGCATTTGCATAATCTCCTTTATGCATATAATCCCTGGCACTCTGTTGTAATTGCTTTACATCCTGCGCTGCAGTTATTAATTGCAAACTAATGGCAACTGACAGGAAAAATATTTTTTTCATCATACTTTAAATAAATTGACGGTAAGATAATTATTAAAACTGTTAACGCTTAATTGTATCAATCCATTTCAGTTTCATTTATTAAATGTGTAAGAAGGCCATCTCTTAACTTAGGTTCAAACCAGGTGCTTTTGGGTGGCATCACATTGCCACTGTCGGCAATATCAAATAATTGCTGAATGGTTACAGGATGCAAACTAAAAGCCACCGCCATATCGCCGCTGTCAACTCTTTTTTCAAGCTCAGCCAGCCCACGTATGCCGCCAACAAAATCTATCCGTTTATCGGTACGCTGGTCTTTTATATTTAAAACAGGGGCAAGCAAATTATCAGACAGGATGCTGATATCAAGAATACCAATTGGGTCGTTGCTATAACTGCCGACGTGTGCAGTAAGGCGGTACCATTGCTTATCAAGGTACATACCAAATGTGTGTAACCTATCGGGCGAAAAAGCCTTACCTGCAGTTTCCACATCAAACTTATTTTTTATGGCCGATAAAAAATCATTTTTGCTCAATCCGTTTAAATCAGTTACTACACGGTTGTAATCCATAATGTACAACTGGTTTGATGGAAATAAAGTAGTGAGAAAAATATCAGCGCCTTCAGGAGCAAGCGATCCTAAAGCTGCCCTCACTTTTGCTGCAGAGGCTGCCCTGTGATGCCCGTCGGCAATATAAGTACAGGGAACTTTTGTTTTAAATAATAAACTAATCTCTTCAATTGTTTCATCAGCATTTACAATCCAAATGGTATGTTTAATGCCATCATCAGCAATAAAATCATACACCGGGTTTTTTTCCTTCCACTTATTAATAATAGCATCAATTTCATTTACATTTCGGTAGACAAGAAATACATTACCGGTTTGTGCACCCGTAGTTTTTATATGATTAATCCTGTCTTGCTCTTTTTCGGGCCGGGTAAATTCATGTTTCTTTATAAGCCCATTTTCATAATCATCAACCGAACTGCCACAAACCAAGCCTGTTTGGCTTTTGCCATTCATTGTTAACTCATATATATAGTAACAAGCCTTGCTTTCTCTAAACAATATTTTACGGCTGATGAATGCATCAAGATTTTCTTTTGCCTTATCGTAAACTGCTTGTGCATGTATATCAACTGTATCGGGCAAGTCTATTTCGCTTTTTGTTATGTGCAAAAAACTTGCATTGTTTCCCTGCGCCTCCACCTTGGCTTCTTTACTGTTAAGCACATCATAAGGCCTCGATGCTACAAGCCTTGCTGTTTCTGCTGCCGGCCTTAAAGCCTTAAAAGGTGATACTGTAACCATGCTTATGTATTAATTATAAAAATGAAAATAAATGTTTTTATCCGTTTTTTATTGCAAACTCTTTCATAACCTGTGCCAATACTTCCACGCTGCTTAATGGCAGTGCATTATATAACGAAGCCCTAAAGCCGCCAACCAAACGATGCCCCTTAATACCTACAATACCGTTTTCTTTTGTATAATTTAAAAAAGGTTCTTCCAGTGTTTTATCGTTCATCACAAAACATACATTCATCCTGCTCCTGTCTTCGGCCTGTGCTGTACCGGTAAACAAAGGGTTAACATCAATAGCTTCATATAACAATGTAGCTTTTTTTTCATTCCGTTTTTCCATTGCCTCAGGGCCGCCATTTGCCTTTAACCATCTTAAAGTAAGCAAGCAAACATAAATAGCAAATACAGGTGGTGTATTTAACATACTTCCTTCTTTTATATGGTTCCTGTAATCGAGTATGGTAGGTATAGTACGTTTTACTTTTCCTAAAATATTTTTATTTACCACTACAAGGTTTACACCGGCCGGCCCCATATTTTTTTGTGCACCGGCATAAATTAAACTAAATGAATTAAAATTTAATACCCGGCTAAAAATATCGCTGCTCATATCGGCAACCAGGCTATTGCTGGTAACAGGTATATGTTGCCATTGTGTTCCGTAAATGGTATTGTTGGTAGTTATGTGCAAGTATTTTGAATCGTTGGGTACTGCAAAATCTTTGGGTATATAATTAAAATTAGTATCCCTGCTGCTGCAAACAGTTTCAACTCTGCCAAATAGTTTTGCTTCTTTAATGGCTTTGGTACTCCATACACCGGTATCGGTGTAGGCCGATGATTCCTTGTCATCCAGCAAATTCATCGGCACTTGCATGAACTGTGTAGATGCGCCGCCATGCAGGAATAAAACTTCGTGTTCATCATCAAGCTGCATCAACTCTCTTACCAATGCCCTTGCTTCGTCCATTACATCCTGGAACAAAGCAGTGCGATGCCCTATTTCTAAAATTGATAAACCTGTACCGTTATAATCAAGTACTGATTTAGATGCTTCTTCAAAAACAACTTTTGGTAAGATAGAAGGCCCGGCATTAAAATTATGAACCACTGTTTAATTAATTAACTGGTGAAATATTGTTGCTGGCAAAAATACCTATTTAGCCGCAAACCCTTTTTTTGATTTTTGTGAACCTGTATAATGCTATAAAACAACATTGCCAAAGCGGTAAACTTTGGCAATGCGATTATAAAAAATTTTTAGTTTAATTATCTTTTGCTCATTTTAGAAAGCAGCCTCAGTATTTCAAGATATAACCAAACAATGGTTACCAGTAAGCCAAATGCACCATACCATTCCATATATTTAGGTGCACCTAACTCAACTCCACGTTCAATCATATCAAAATCTAAAATCAGATTAAGGGCTGCAAGGGCAACAACAAAAACAGAAAACCCGATACCAAGTGCACTGCCCTCGTGTAAAAACGGAATTTGTATGCCAAAGAAACCAAGCACTATGGCTATAAGGTAAAATATGGCGATGCCGGCAGTGGCAGTAATGATAATGCTTTTGAATTTTTCTGTTGCTTTTATAATTTTAAAGCTATACAGCAGGTACATGGCAATAGCTGTACCAAATGTTAAACCAACTGCATTTATTACAATACCGGGCGCAACATCTGCAAATGCAAACTTGTAATAAGCAGATATAGCACCTACAAACAAGCCTTCAAGCAATGCATAAAGCGGTGCAAGGTAGGGCGCCCATTCTTTTTTAAACATCATTACAATGGCAACGACAAGGCCGCCAAATGCGCCCACATAAATAAATGTTTGAACGTTGCTGCCGCCTTCTGCATATTCTTTCCATGCATAAAAAGCAGTGCCCATCACCATTAAAAACAAAAAACCAAATTTTTGTAATGTACCTTTTACAGTCATTACATTTTCAGGCGAAACCACCTGGTCAAGCACGGTGTTTTTAAACCTGTTTTCAGCTAAGGTTGGATTACCCGATTTAAATAAAGCCATAACTATAAATTTTGTTTATAAAATTAAAGAAACTCCTGTAAAAATCAACCTAATTTTTAAAAGCCTGCTTAAATAGCTACTGCCGCTTTCCTTATCTTTGCCGCATGGAACAACTGGTAAAACAGATAGAAAGTTTAAAAGAAGAGATAAAGGCATTTAATAATGGTGATGCCGAAAGTTTCCGTATTAAATACCTGGGCACTAAGGGCCTGGTGAAGGCCATGATGGGTGAAATGAAAAATGTGGCTGCCGAAAATAAAAAGCAGGCCGGGCAGCTATTAAATGAATTTAAATTATTTACTGAAGCCAGGTATGAAGAATTAAAAGCTGCATCGGGCAACGGGCAACAGGCTACACAAAGCGATATGGACCTTTCGCTGCCTGCCGACCCCATGCCATTGGGAAGCCGCCATCCTATCAGCATTGTAAAAAACAGGATCATCTCTATTTTTAAAAGGCTTGGTTTTGCCGTGGCCGAAGGCCCCGAAATAGAAGACGACTTTCATAATTTTACCGCACTTAACATGCCGGAGAACCATACTGCAAGGGATATGCAGGATACGTTTTATATTACACAAAACCCCGACTGGCTTTTACGCACCCATACATCAAGCGTGCAGGTGCATGAAATGCAAAAAGGAAATTTACCCATAAGGATTATTTGCCCGGGCAGGGTTTACCGCAACGAAACCATCAGCGCACGTGCCCATTGTTTTTTTCACCAGGTAGAAGGTTTATACATAGCAGAAAATGTTTCGTTTGCCGACCTAAAACAAACGCTTTATTTTTTTGTACAGGAAATGTTTGGCAAAGATGTAAAAGTGCGTTTTAGGCCAAGCTATTTCCCTTTTACCGAACCAAGCGCCGAAATGGACATCAGTTGCCTGATATGCGGCGGCGAAGGTTGCAGTGTTTGTAAAAAAACCGGTTGGGTAGAAATACTTGGCTGTGGCATGGTGCATCCCAATGTATTGGATAACTGTGGTATTGACAGTAATAAATATACCGGCTTTGCTTTTGGCATGGGTATAGAAAGAATTACCATGCTTAAATACCAGATTAAAGACCTGCGCCTGTTCAGCGAAAATGATGTAAGGTTTTTAAAGCAATTTACTTCGGGGATATAAAGTTGGCTGCTATGTTAAAGCAACCTCTTGTCAAATTCGTAAACCAAATCTAACATAATGAAACAGTTGACACTTTTTATACTATTGGCAACAGTAATAAGTTGCAATCAGACAAAAGAGAAAAGCACTTCGACACTTCCTGTAAATGTTGACTCATTGACGGCAACCTTTCTTGCAGGCTGGAATAACAAAGATTCAGCAGCTATTATGAAAACAATTGCTGACAATGCCATAGTTATGAACGACTCATTAATTCATAATGGACATTCTACTATTGCAAATAATTGGGTAAGTGGTGGAGTTAAAGTACTTAGCAATATTAAGACTTTGTCAGTAATTAAGGATAGCGACAACAAAATTGCATATGATGGAGGAACGTATTCACTTGACTTGACACCACCAGGCGGACCTGTTCTTAAAGAGAAGGGCAATTACAATCTTGTATGGACAAAGCAACAAAATGGAGAATGGAAATTGACCTTAATTCATATTGAAGACATTACAAGAATGCCCGACATTAAATAAATTACAATTCAAAAAAAACACAGCCGCCAACACAAGTATTTTCAAAAACAGCACTTCACAAAGTATCATCAGTTATGTGCTACAATCAGCAGCAATTCAGGCAGACATATTTTCAAATACCGCCAATTCGAAAATATATAAACCATTACATTCTATAAATAGATTTTACAAAAACCCTGCCTTATTTTATTATTTTAAACTTTGTTATTTGAGCAATTACAACTCATTTTTTCAACTTCAAAAGTTAGTCTAATAATTATATCTTTAGGGCAAACAAGTTAAATTTAAAATGAACAGCATTTGTGTAATAGGCGCCGGCACCATGGGCAGCGGCATAGCGCAAACAGCAGCCCAAAACGGTTTTAATACTTTATTGTTTGATATCAATATTGAAGTTGTAGAAAAAGTAAAAGCGGCCATCAATAAAAGCCTCGGTTTTCTTGTTTCAAAAGAAAAAATAACAAGCGCCGAAAAAGATGCAATACAAAACAGGATACAGTTTATTACAAACATACAGCAATGCAGGGCCGATGTAATTATAGAAGCCATAGTAGAAAAAACCGAAGCCAAAGTTTCAGTTTTCAATCAACTTGCAGCCATCAATAAAAGCGATACCATCTTTGCTTCCAACACATCTTCCTTATCAATATCCGACATACAATCAAAACTTAATAACCCACAACAAGTGGTGGGCATGCATTTTTTTAACCCGGCACAGGTGATGAAACTGGTAGAAGTGGTTAAAGGCAAACAAACATCAGAAGTGGTTGCTCAAAAAATTTACAATCTTTGCCTGCAAATGAAAAAAACACCGGTGATGTGCAAAGATGCTCCGGGCTTTATTGTAAACCGTGTTGCCAGGCATTATTATTTGGAAGCGATGAAGCTGGTAGAAAAAAATATTGCAAGCATAGAAAATGCAGATGAGATAATGGAAGCCTCGGGATTTAAAATGGGGCCTTTTAAACTTATGGACCTTATTGGCAATGATATAAACCTTGCCGTTTCGCAATCTTTATATGATGCCTTTAACCAGGCCCAAAGGTTTACACCATCACCCCTGCAGGTACAAAAAGTAAAACAAGGCCAACTGGGCAAAAAAACAGGAGAAGGATTTTATAAATATAATTGATAATGATTTTAGTTACAGGCGGCGCTGGTTTATTGGGAAATGAATTAATTAAGCAACTGCTTGATGCAGGCAAAGAAGTGAGGGCCATTTATAATAAAACCCCATTACAAAATTTCAACTCAGCAAAACTGCAGCAGGTTAACTGCAATATATTAGATGTAATTGGTTTGGAAAAAGCCATGCAGGGTATTGAAGAAGTTTATCATTGTGCAGGCATGGTAACATTTAATCCCAGGCACCGGCATCAAATGTTTAAGATAAATGTAGAAGGTACGGCTAACGTGGTAAATATCGCTTTGGATGCCGGTGTAAAAAAACTGGTTCATGTAAGTTCGGTTGCAGCCATGGGCCGCATACGAGAAAACAAGCCAATTGATGAAACCATGAACTGGACCGAAGAAACCAGCAACAGCAAATATGGCCAAAGTAAATACCTGGCAGAAATGCAGGTGTGGCGTGGCATTAGCGAAGGGCTTGTTGCGGTTATTGTAAACCCGGTAATTATTTTAGGCGCCGGTAATTGGGAGGGTGGTTCTACGCAACTTTTTAAATCGGTGTACGACGAATTTCCCTGGTATGCTACCGGCACTTCGGGTTTTGTTGATGTACGGGATGTGGCAATTATAATGCAACAGTTAATGAACAGCAATATAACTGCTCAACGTTTTATCATAAGCGCTCAAAATAAAAGCTATGCCGATGTATTTACACTTATAGCAAAAGCATTTGGAAAAAGGCCGCCGTATAAAAAAGTAACTCCTACAATAGCGGCCATTGTTTGGCGGCTTGAAGCCATCAAAAGTTTTTTTACCGGTAAATCGCCGCTTGTTACAAAAGAAACTTCAAAAACAGCGCTCACCAATGCCAGTTTTGATAACAGCAAACTGTTGCGTTATTTACCTGGGTTTACTTACCGCTCTATTGAAACATGCATTAAAGACACCTGCTTTTCATTACAACAAAAGCTTAACAGCAATTGATGTAATTTAGCGCATTCATTTTTTATACTGTTTAATATAACCTGATGAAAAATTTCATTGCCCTTTTATTGTTTTCATTTATTTCATTTGCTGCTTATGCTCAAAATTTTTTCACCATCAGCGGAAAAATAATTGACCAGGATACAAAGCTTCCGTTACAAGGCGCTTCGGTTTTTGCCGAAAACACTACCATTGGTACAGCCACAGATGCAGAAGGTGTTTTTCATTTAAGGTTACCCAATGGCGGGTATAGCCTTGCAATAACTTTCACCGGCTACCAAACCGAAACAAAACGTATTACCGGCAGCGATGCCGATAATAATAACCTGGTAATTGACCTGAAGAAAAAAGAAAAATCGCTGGATGAGTTTGTGGTGAAAGCAAGTTATGAAGTGGCTGATGGGCTTGCTAAATACGGTGATTTTTTTATCGATAATTTCATTGGCAAAACAGCAAATGCCCGGCAATGCAGCATTGAAAATAAAGATGCATTAAAGTTTTATTATTACAAACGTAAAAACCTTTTAAAAATTTTAGCTACAGAGCCCTTACGCATAGTTAACAATGCATTGGGCTATACCATAAAATATGAACTTGATTCTTTTGTACATGAATACAACACCGGTATAAGTCTTTACTCGGGCTATCCTTTGTTTAAAGAAATGGAAACAAGCAGTCTGCAGCAGTTGGAGAAATGGAATGCAGCACGTACAGTGGCTTATAATGGCTCTATCCTGCATTTTATGCGTAGTTTGTACAATAAAAAATTAAAAGAAGAAGGATTTGAAATTCAGTTTGTAGTTAAAAATAATGATTCTGAAACAGCGTTACCACTAAAAGATTTCTACCAATCTGTTAATTATAAAAAAGATGATAGCGCCAATATAGTTGATATATTACCTAACCAACGGGATGTAGCTATTATCTATAAAAATGAAGAGCCTTCGGATTTATACAGGGAAGCAAACCCCGATGCACCGGCCAAGTTTGAATTATCTGTTTTAAATTTTTTGCCCAACGAATCGCTTGATATTGAACAAAACGGTTTTTATTATGAACAAAACGATATTACCATTACCGGTTATTGGGCTTGGGAAAAAATAGGCGATATGCTGCCTTACAATTTCAGGCAGAAAGAAAATACCATTGCCAGTGAAAAAACTGACACAGTTGCACATACTCAATCTATAACTACACATGCAGATACCACAGTTAATAAAAATGATACAACATTAACTGCCACTACGCAAACTAAACAGCCGGCAAATTTATTAAACGACTCCGGGTGGAAGATGGAAGAAAGTACAGTGATAGAAGGAAAGAATATGAAATATTACAAAAGAGGCCGTAAAGAAAATACCATCAATTTTGATAATGACATTTACAAGTTTGAAACCGATAACACAGGTACCTATTTTTTTAACGGGCAGCAATATAAATTTAACTGGAAGTATCTTGATGCAGATAAAACAAAAATAGAAATGGCCATACAATACCCAACACCATTAATAGTTACACTCGAAAACATATTGATTACTGATAACACTTTAAAATATACCCGGCTTTTAAACATTAATGGTATTAATTATGTAGCCATTGAAACCAGGATAAATAACTAAAAATATTACAAGCATTAAATTACAATGGGCAAATTTCATTTGCCCATTACTTTATCCCACAATTCAGGAATCCTTTTTATCCAAACCAGTTCACGCCTTGCAATACCGGCTTCCTGTGCTGGCGCTCCCCAATATGTTTTGTTACCTTCTAAATCGCCACCAACACCGGTACGTGCCAGTAATACCGCATTGGCACCAATGGTAAGGGTTTTATTTACAATCACCTGTCCCCACAATGTAACACCATCTTCAATAGTTACCACACCTGCAATTACTACATTGGCTGCCATCAGGCAATTTTTTCCTATGGTAGTATCATGGCCCACATGTATTAAATTATCCAATTTACTGCCTTTGCCAATAATGGTATCATGTGTTACGCCACGGTCAATGGTACAGTTGGCTCCAATTTCCACATCATCTTCAATAATAACCCGGCCGCAACTGGGCATTTTTTTATACCAAACTTCACGGTCTTTTTTCCCATTGTAATAAAATGCATCGCTGCCAATTACTGTGCCTGCCTGTATCACCACATTATCGCCAATGATACAATTATCCATAATATTAACATTAGGATGTATCACTGTATTTTTTCCTATTGAAACTTGATGGCCAATAAATGCACCGGGGTAAATATAACTTCCCTCGCCCACCACAGCAGTTTCACTAATTAAACCACTTGTTTTTTTAAAAGGCCTGAAATGATTTACAATTTTACAATACGCATCAAAAGGGTTATCTACAATTAATAATGCTTTTCCATCGGGTACTTCTGTTTCTTTATTGATGATGATAAAACTTGCTGCGCTGTGCAAACACTTATCATAATATTTTGGATGATCTACAAATACAAGATCCCCTTTTTCAACTTTATGTATTTCGTTAATGCCGGTAGCAAATTCAGTAGTATTGCCAATTAATTTTGCATTAATCAACCCGGCAATCCAGGTTAAAGAAACAGGAGAAGGAAATTGCATAATCAAAAATTTAATCAAAGGTACATGCTTTACTCAAATTCTGTTTTTATCAAAAAAGCATATTAAACCGGGGATTTTTTAAGAATCCGGAAAAATATTTTTTATTTTTTTTAACCTCTAAAATCAGCCTATCTGCTTACTTGCGTTTTGATTTATTAAATGGAGAATTGAAAAAAGAATTATAAAAAATAAATGAAAAAATTTTTTACGATGCTTGCAAATATAGCAGGGGCAATGATTTTATGCATTGATAGTTTTTTATTTTACATCATTAATACTTTCTTCTTTTTTAAAATTTTTTAAAACACGAAAAATATAATTGAAAAACCTTTGCGATTATCCACAGCCCATTTTTAAATGTTAATAAAATTTATTGAAAAAATTTTTTGGTTAGCAGAAATTCTTTTTAATATTGTGTAGGGAATTTGGTTCCCGGTACTTACTAACCCATCTATATATCAAAGCCCGGCTAAAAAGCCGGGCTTTATTTTTCTGTTCATCTTCAAAAAAAATGTATGCCATTGAATGAATTTGTAAGAGATGATTTTATCATCAGCACTAACAAAAAAAAATTGGATGTAGCGTATATACATCATTACCTGAGCAATGAAAGTTACTGGGCTAAAAATATCCCGGTATCAATTGTTATAAAATCAATTGAAGGTTCATTATGTTTTGGGTTATATCAAAAAAAAGGATATACAGAAACAGTACAAATTGGTTTTGCAAGAGTAGTTACAGATTATGCAACCTTTGGTTACCTGGCCGATGTTTTTGTTGATGAAAAATACAGAAGCCGTGGTTTGGCAACCTGGATGATGGAAATAATTATGAACCACAAAAACCTGCAGGGTCTTAGACGTTGGCTACTAGCCACCAGGGATGCCCATGCTTTGTATTTAAAATTTGGGTTTTTACCATTGGATAAACCTGAACGGATAATGAGCTTCAAGCCATTTGAAGAATACCCAAAAGATAACTCATGATTATATCCTTAACTTGCAGCAAAATTCATAACACATGCTTAAATCGATGACGGGTTTTGGAAGGGCTGAACAAACTGAAACTGATAAAACCTTCCTGGTAGAAGTAAAAGCACTTAATGGAAAACAGTTTGAACTTCAACTAAGGCTGCCTCCTTTATTAAAACCTTATGAATTTGAAATACGCAATACCATTCAGGAACATTTAGTAAGAGGATCTATCGACTGTACAATTACCATCAAACAAAACGGAACTTCAAAACCGGTTAACATAAATACCGATTTAATAAAAGCATATTATACACAAATAGAAACATTGGCTGGCGAATTAAAGATTGACACCAATTCGGTATTAAGTGCACTGCTGCGATTACCCGAAGTAGTAACACCTGCCAATGATGTTTTAAACGAATCGGATTTTAAAGATTTTAATAAAGTTTTGCTGGAAGCACTGAATGACCTTAACCGGCACCGCACTGATGAAGGCGCAGTGCTTGAACAAGACTTAATAACCCGTATTAACAATATAAAAGAACAGGAAGAAGCCATTTTAAAACTTGAACCCAACCGAAAAGTAAGGATAAAAGAAGAAATAAATAACTTGCTGGAAAAACATGTTGGCAAAGAAAATATTGATAACAACCGCATGGAACAGGAACTTATTTATTATATGGAGAAGATAGATATACATGAAGAACAAATAAGATTGCGACAGCACTGTGAATATTTTAAATCAGTTGTAAAAGAACCTGAAGAAGATAAAGGCAAAAAATTGTCGTTTATTTTACAGGAAATAGGGCGTGAGATAAATACAACCGGCAGCAAAGCCTATGATGCCGACATACAGAAATGTGTAGTAAAAATGAAAAGCGAACTGGAGAAGGCAAAAGAACAGGTGCTTAATATTTTATAACCTTTAAAAAAATAAGGCCAAAGTATTTAATTTATGGTAGCCGGCATGGTAAAAAAATTTTCACTGATGGTTCTGCTGTTTACAGCAGGGTTAATTTTTATTGTATCATGCAAACAAATAGATGTATTTGAGAAAGATACTGTAATACCCAACTATAGCTGGAAATCTGATTTTAAAGTAACCGGCTCTTTTACAATTACAGACACACTATCTGCTTATAGTATTTACCTTGTGCTTAGGCATACCGATGCCTATAAATACAATAATATTTGGCTAAACATTGGCTTACAACCACCGGGAGATAGTTTAATTATTCAAAAAGTGAATTTGCAACTTGGCGATGATATTAACGGATGGGAAGGTACAGGGATGAATGATATTTGGGAATTGCGTAAGTTATTAAATGGACAGCCCAGGCGATTTAAAAAACCGGGCACTTATAACTTTAGTATTTCACAAATTATGAGAGACGACCCATTGGAAAAAATCATGAGTGTGGGTATGCGTATAGAGAAAAAACAATAATAAAATTAACAAAGCCTTTATCACAAAAAAATAAACATCCCGTTTTTATAAAAACAATTATTTATTTTGCGTTTTATGAAATTAAAACTCCTGGCCTGCTTCCTGCTTTTATCCATTGTTGCTAATGCACAGTCTCAGCATAACGAATATGTTCAAAAAGGCGAATTTGGTATTACTGCAGGCTTAGCCCATTATTTTGGAGATTTAAATACAAGGGCTGCCATTAACCGCCCTAAAGTGGCTCTTGGCGCATTTTTTCGTAAACAGTTTGGTAATTATGTAGGAGTACGGCTAAGTGCACATTATGCCCAATTGGGTTATAGTGATATTTACAGCAGAAACGAATATCAAAACCTTCGGAACTTAAGTTTCAATTCAAATATCTGGGAAGTGGCCTTACAAGGCGATTTTAATTTTTTTAAGTTCATTCCCGGCGACCCCTACTATGGTTTTACACCTTATATAACATTAGGCGTAGGTGTATTTACATACGACCCCTATGCATATATTAACGGGCAAAAAGAATTTTTACGTCCGCTTGGCACCGAAGGGCAGTTAATAGGTTACAACGGCAGAAAACCCTATAATACACTTGCCGTTTGCATACCATTGGGGGTTGGTATTAAATATAACCTTACCGATAAAATAAATGTATCTTTTGAAGTGGCACACCGCTTTACCACTACCGATTACCTGGATGATGTAAGTACCACTTATGCCGGTGCAAATAATTTTACACCGCTATCTACCGCTGCTTTATTACAAGACCGCTCAGTTGAAATAAGGCCACTAAACCCTTTAGGTGTTGAAGGTGTACAACGGGGTTTTGCCAAACAAAAAGATCAATATATCATTGCAGAAGTTGGCATAACTTATAATATAAGTACTTATAAATGCCCATCTGCAAAATAGAGGTTGGCCAAGTATCCTGTGTATCTCCTATATTAAATATTGTTTATTTTAAATCGTGGTTTGCCGGGTAAAAAAGTATAATTTTATTCTGATAAATAATTTTTCTTTTAAATAAACTTATCTATTTTTACAACCTCCCCAATTAAAACAAATACACAGGTTTACATTTAATTTTTCTTCCAAAGAACAACAAAGAGTAAATCCTTATCATTCTGTGATGAGACCATAGTTTTTAACCAAGCAAACAAACTAAACTATGGCGTTCATTCGCAACTGTACTGTGCTGGCAGTAATGGCATTGTGTATGTCGGTTACAAATGCACAAACGGTTAGTTATCCTTCATTAGCATCTCAATTGCTGAAATCAACAGCAACAGATGCAGCCAACTTATTAAACCAGGCAAAGCCAGGTAGTAATTTTATTACTGAAGAATATTCTACAATGCCGGCAAACGGTATCATTTTAATTTACGATTCAACAATTACAGATAATCTTGCCTGCAGGGTACAAAGCGATGGTAACAGTTATATTAAATTTTCGGCTGCAGAAGATAATGGCCTTTGTTTTGGATTGTATCAATACCTGCAAAATCTTGGTTTTAGGTTTTACCTGCCCGGAACAATATGGCAAACCATACCAACCCTGTCAAACATCTACATAAAAACCGATAGTATTTACAATTCGGAATTTAAATACAATGGCTGGTTTATTAGCGGTGGGCATAATACCTGGGTAATGGATAACAACAGAGATTATAACTGGGATGTATATTTTGGGCAAAATGGCCATAACTGGGCATTATACCAACGTCGAAATGGTATGACGGGCAAATACAGGTTTATGGGGCATCGTGGCGATATTACAACCGGTGCTTACTTAACCACCTTACAAAACAATCCGTGTTATGTTGCCAACTTTAATAATTCCCGTGCAGCCAGTGCCAGTTCGGTACCCGATATAAATAATGAAGCTGCCATTAACTTATGGGCTACTGCTATTGAAGAAAAATATACAAGCCTCAACAATGCTATCAACAGCAATGTACCATTGTATATAAACCGGTACAGGAAGATGAACTACAATTATCACAATATTGGTATTGAAGTTCCGGATGGTGCAAGGTGGGGAAACTCTACAGATTTAAATGGATGCCCCGGCAATGGTTATCCATCAGCAAGCGATCAGCATATCATTCTTTCAAACAAAACTGCTGAAAAATTAAATTCAGATTTCCCCGGCAAACATTACCAGGTATATGCTTATTCAAGACATGCAGATATTCCATCACCCGGAATTGCTATCAACAGCAAAATTGATGTTCAATTAATTCCCGAAGTATACCAAAATTTTACCAGCCCCAATGGGTTAAGAAACCGATGGTATAACTTAACTAAAAATATTTCGGAATACAATTACTTAAACCTTTCGGGCTGGAGCGGCGAAACACCGGCATTTGATTTAAATAACTTTAAAGAAACCGTTCAGCTGGCTATAGATAAAAAAAGCCAGGGGCTTGTTTGGGAAACTTCACCGGCAAAATTTGCCAGCTTACCTTACCTGTATGCTGCCAATAAAAATTTATTGGCCGGAATTAACATTGATAAAAGCTTACAGGAATTTTGCGGTGCTATGTTTGGTCATGCTTCTCAAACAGTATATGAATTGTTGCATTTTTGGGTAGATAGTAAAAATATAACCGGCGTTGCTTCAAACAAATATAAATTACCTTATTTATTGAATTTGATAAGCACTGCCGATGTACAAACACAAGCTGATGCCGTTATTGTAAAAGAAAGGATGCTGGAACTAAAAGCGTATATGCACTACATGGCCATGTACCTTGATTGGGTTACTGACCAAAGAAGCAATGAAGCAAAAAAAGAAAAAGCAGCAGCGCTTTGCATCTATCTTGCCAGGATTAATAAGATGATGCTGGTAAACAGTTACTATTTAATTACAACCATTACTGCAAAGTATGCAAACACAAGTGATTTTTACCAGCAATACAATTGTATAAATGGAACCGCCTATCAAAATGGTAACCTGCCGTTGATTACAGATAATGAAATTGAAAATAACTTTTTAACCGACAAAGCTGAATACAGTAACCTCATCAATGATTATAAATTTGAAACTTCATTGAATATAAAAGATAAACTGGCAACTGGCAATTTAAATGCATTGCAAAAAATAAATGTTCAATTAAAATATACTAACGGTATTGATAATTACAACAGCGCTGTATTTTATTTTAATGCGCCCGGTGCAGGAAAATTTTCAGTAGCATACAATCCTGTTTTTAATTTACCCGGTAAAGGATATATCAACTTCCTGGTAGAAAAAGTTGGCGGTAAACTGCAAGTGCTTAATGATGTTACAATAGGTTATACTGATAAGCCCGGTGAACTGTTGGTACAAATACCAGCTGCTGGTACCTATAAATTCACTATAACATCAAAATACCAATCTACTGTTGATATACACATTGATGCCGGTAAGAACATATTTTATAAGTCAGGCACATTTTTTGGCAATACCACCGAAATTTATACTGATGTAAATAATATGCCCGGCTATTTTTATGTACCGGCAGGTATAGATAAAGTATATTTCAGCATTAGCAATAGTAACCCCGGTGGTAACGGTTTTGCATCGCCTGAAAAAATTAATAAAGAATTTGAAATAAAAGATAATGATGGCAATTCAATAACTGCCCGTTTTGTAACCTCCAAAGATTCGGCATTATTTTACATTCCCATTCCTGAAGGCAGCAGGGGCAAGTTCTGCCGCATTACAAAAAAATCAAACTATGGATTACTGTTTTCAAATATCAGTAACTACTTATGGTATGCTCAGCCTAAACCAACCCCCTGCAAAAATTCTAACTTTACCATTTCTGTTTTAAAAATAAAAGAGAATTGTATAACCAGGTTAACTGCTAATAATATTTCAGCAAATTATGAATGGCATGTTAATGACAATGGAAATAATTTTACTTACAGCGGGCAGCCAATAATTGATTTGCCTGCAAACAGTTCTCCCAACACGTCTATAACATTAACAACCGATAATAATTGCAGCACCACAAAAAAATTAAAAGAAGATAAAAATTACCTACAGGCTATACAGGCATGTGCAGCCGGTGCAACATTACCAGGCGCCACAGGCAAACCTGTTATATATCCCAATCCTACAACGGGGTATTTTACCTGTATGATGAATGGGGTGCAATTAAAAGCAGATGAATTAAATATATTAAATGTGCAAGGAACAAGGGTGGCCGATTTTAACCAGGCCAACGGTTTTAATATAGGCAATTTACCGGCAGGTATATACTGGTATAAACTTAAAGTAAAAGAAAAGGAATATAGTGGCAGGCTTATTAAGCTATAAGGAATACAAATTTTACAACTAAAATTTATTACTTTTGCCCCCCAAAGTCAGGCCCCTAAGCCTGACTACTCATTTACATTATGAGCCTTAAGGATAAAATTGACATGCAGCGGTTGCCCAGCCACATTGCCATTATAATGGATGGAAATGGAAGATGGGCAAAAGAAAAAGGCGAAGATCGCCTGTATGGACATTTACATGGTGTGGAAAGTGTACGTAATATTGTGGAAGCTGCTGCAGAAATGGGTATTCAATACCTTACTTTATACGCTTTTAGTACCGAAAACTGGGATAGGCCTAAATATGAAGTAAGCGGCCTGATGGAACTATTAGTTGACACTATAAGAAACGAAGTGCCAACATTAAATAAGAACAACATAAAACTGCATGTAATTGGCGATACATCCATGTTACCACAGGAAGCTAATTACGAGCTAACTGAAGCATTACAGGAAACAGCCAACAATACCGGCCTAAACCTGGTTATGGCTCTTAGTTACAGCAGCCGTTGGGAAATAAATAATGCCGTAAAGCAAATAGCCGTTGATGTAAAAAATAATAAGCTTAAAAGTGATGATATAAGCAATGAAATTTTTCAACGGTATTTAACAACAAAAGATTTTCCCGACCCGGAATTAATGATTAGAACAAGCGGAGAATACAGGATAAGCAATTTTCTCCTTTATCAACTGGCATATGCCGAACTTTATTTTACTAATACACTTTGGCCCGACTTTAGAAAAGAAAATCTGTATGAAGCCATCCTGGATTACCAGGGCAGAGAAAGAAGGTTTGGTAAAACAGGCGAACAAGTAAAAGATGAGGAAGCCACAGGTTAAAAGAATTAATAATAAGATAATCGTAACCTTAATAATTTCAATCTTTTATTACTGGCAATGATTTAGGATGAGGTTAACAAATAGTTTTAATTAATGGGCTTAATTTGCCGCACGTAAAAAACAACTGATGCAGAGGATCTACAAAGGAATTTTTATAATTTTCACCCTGTTATTTAGCAGCAATTTAGTATCGGCCCAAGATGGTTCAGTATCTGTTGATCCTGCATTATTAGGCATCTTTAATGCAAAAACTCCAAAAGAATATACCATTGCAGATATAACTGTAACAGGTACAAAAGCTTTTGATGCTAATCTTATCATTTCTATATCGGGCCTTGCTGTTGGCGATAAAGTAATTATACCCGGTACAGATGTATTTAGTAAAGCAATTACCAAACTTTGGCGTCAAAACCTTATTTCGGATGTTGAAATTTCTTTTACAAAACTTGAAGGCACAAATTTATATGTACAAATTGATGTAAAGGAAAGGCCCAGGCTGGCCAGTTATAAATTTGTTGGTATTAAAAAAGGCGAAAAAGACGACCTGGAACCTAAAATGGCGCTTTCCAAAGACAGGGTGGTTACCGAAAATATGAAGCTGAGTGCAATAGAAGTAATCCGTAAGTTTTATTATGGCAAAGGTTTTAGAAATGTGGATATACAGCTTACCGAAGAACAAGTGCCGGGCATGAACAATGCCATTGCCTTAACTTTTTATATAAAAAAGGGCCATAAAGTAAAAGTAAACTCCATCAACTTTAGTGGTAATGAAAATATTGAAGCACAAAAGCTAAAGAAACAAATGAAAGGTACCAAAGAAATGAACCGCATCACTTTGTTTCCCATTACAGTTAAAAACCCATTTGGCGATACAGAATCAAAACAAACTTTTAAAGATTATATAAAAGATGTGGGCTTTATGTCGATAACTAAAACCAGGGATTATGTTGATCCTTATTTTAGAATCAGAGGTTTTAGTGGCGCAAAATTTAATGAAAATAAATACATAGAAGATAAAGAGCATGTTCTTGACTATTATAATTCCAGGGGTTACAGGGATGCAGTAATACTTAATGATACTGCTATTATGGACCAACGCAATAACCTTAATCTATTTTTAAAAGTTAGCGAAGGCCGTCAATATTATTTTGGCAATATAGTTTGGCGAGGTAATACCAAATACAGCGATTCTGTATTGAATAGCATTTTAGGTATTAAAAAAGGCGATATCTATAATCTTGACCTTTTAAATAAAAAAATAGGCAAACAATTATCTGCCGAAGGGTTAGACATTGGAAGTCTTTATATGGATGATGGTTACCTTTTCTTCCAGGTAGACCCGGTTGAAACAGCCGTATATAACGATACCATAGATTTTGAATTAAGAATGAGGGAAGGCCCACAAGCCACTTATGGAAACATCACAATCTCGGGCAATAAAAAAACCAAAGATTATGTAATACGGCGTGAACTGAGAACCATACCCGGTGAAAAATTCAGCCGTCAGGATATTATACGTACGCAGCGTGAATTGGGGCAACTTGGTTTTATTGACCCCGAAAAAATAAACCCACAAATTAATCCCAATGCCGAAAACGGAACAGTTGATATCAATTGGGGTGTAGAAGAAAAATCGGGCGACCAGTTAGAACTGTCGGCAGGCTTTGGCGGTGGCATTGGCCTTACAGGAACATTGGGTGTTTCGTTCAATAATTTTTCAATAAAAAATATTACCAAACGCTCCACCTGGGATCCACTGCCATCGGGTGATGGCCAAAAATTTTCTGCCCGGATACAATCTAATGGCAAGGCATTCAGGTCGTATAATTTTTCATTTACCGAACCCTGGTTAGGTGGTAAAAAGCGCAACTCATTTACCATTGCCTATTCAAACACGAAATATGCAAATGCATATGATGTATTTGGGCAGTACTGTAAATCATGTGGCGATACGTCTTATGTAAAGTCAACCAATTTTGATATCTCACTAGGTAAGCAGTTAAAATGGCCCGATGATTATTTTAACCTTATTTATGCCATCAATGTTCAACGATATAAATTAAGAAACTACAGCTTGTTTGGCTCATCTGAAGAACTAAGAAATACAACATCAACCAATATAAGTTTAAGACTTGCTCTTATTCGTAATTCTGCTGGCCCTAACCCAATATTCCCTACCAGCGGTTCAAACTTTTTGTTAAGTGGCCAGTTCACCCTGCCTTATTCATTATTGGGTATTACATCAAATACTACCAATAGTTATAAATTACCAGAGTTTCATAAGTGGCGGATGAATGCTGAATGGTATGTTCCTATTGGCCTTGCAAAGGGCGAAGAAAAGAACAAACAGTTTATATTAAAGGTTGCAGCAAAATATGGTTTCATTGGCAGGTACAATAAAAACCTGTCAATAACCCCATTTGGCCGTTTTCAACTGGGCGATGCAGGGCTTAGTAATAATTTTGCGCTGTTAGGTTATGATATTATTGCACACAGAGGTTACCCGGTGTATGAAACATCTAACCCACGTATAAATCCGGATGATATTACACCAGCACAATTTTTCACCATCTTTAATAAATATACCGTAGAGCTAAGGTATCCATTTAGTACAAGCGCCTCAAGTACAATTTATGGATTGGCATTTTTTGATGCTGCAAATGGCTGGTACGATTTTAAATCATACAATCCATTTAAATTACGCCGTTCTGCTGGCTTAGGCTTAAGGTTCTTCCTGCCTATGTTTGGTTTACTTGGCTTCGATTATGGAATTGGCTTTGACAGGTTTAACCAAACAAGCGGTTTAAAAGGAGCAGCTAAGTTTACATTTATGCTTGGCCAGGAACCTGAATAAAAAATTAATCTGTTAACAATAAAATATTTTAAGATGAAAAAAATATTAGTTATTGCCGGATGCATATTTATGCTTGCTTTTTCTGCATCGGCACAGCGTTATGCCGTTATAGATTCAAAATACATTCTTGATAAAATACCGGAATACAAGGAAGCACAAAAAACACTTGACCAGTTTAGCGAAAAATGGCAGCAGGAAATAGATCAAAAACAAGCTGCTATGGATAAAATGTATAAAGATTATGATGCTGAACAGGTTATGCTAAGTGATGTATTGAAAAAGAAAAGAGAAGACGAACTGTACAACAAAGAAAAAGAATTACGTGACCTGCAAAAAAAGCGCTTTGGTTTTGAAGGCGACCTGTTTAAAAAAAGGCAGGAACTGATAAAGCCTATCCAGGATAAAGTGTATAATGCCGTGCAAAAACTTGCCGCAGAAAAACAATATGATTTTATATTAGATAAAAGTGAAGGAATAACCGTTATCTTTGCCGACCCAAAACTGGATAAAAGCGCAGATATACTCCGGAACCTGGGTGTTAAATAAAATAAAATATTTAAAAAACGATGCAAAAATTTCAACAATTAAGCATCTTACTTAACAATAAAACAATAAACATAAAAATTACAATGAAAAAATTACTTTTAGTAGCTGTGATGGCAGCAGGTATGTTCAGTAGTGCATCGGCACAAACAAAAATCGGGTATATCAATACCGATGAATTAATAAGTTTAATGCCCGAAGCAGTAAAAGCTGATGCAGAAATTAAAGAATTTCAAACTTCATTGCAACAGCAGGGGCAAACATTACAAACCGAAGCCGATCAAAAAAGAGACCAGTATTTTAAAGACTCTGTAAACTTGTCGCAAAGTATGAAAGAAATACGCAGGAGCGAACTGGTTAAATTATATACCCGCCTGCAAAATTACGACCAGGAAATGCAGGAAAAATCGGCCCAATATGCTCAAACTAAAATTATCCCTATTCGCCAAAAAGCATTGGATGCAATTAAAGCAGTTGCAAAGGAAAAAGGTTATACTTATGTACTTGATGAATCACAGGGCCATCTTTTAGTGATGCCTCCGGGTGATGACCTTTTGGCCGCAGTAAAAACAAAATTGGGTATTAAAGACCCTGCACCCGCAGCTGCTGGCAAATAATACCTATATAAATACATTATTAAAGCCTTCCATTTATTGGAAGGTTTTTTTATTTCATAAAATTATAAATACAAACGGGTAATATTTTGCTGCAAACTGTACTGTACACAACATACATGTATTTTACAGTTTAATAAGAATTATTTTTGATTTATGAAACAACAACCAATTGGAATTTTCGACAGTGGCTATGGAGGCTTAACTGTGCTAAAAGAAATTAAAGCTAAACTACCGGGTTATGATTATTTATACCTGGGTGATAATTCCCGTTCGCCATATGGTAACCGTAGCTTTGAAACCGTTTATGAATATACACTGCAATGCGTAAAATGGTTTTTTAAACAAGGATGCAGCCTGGTAATACTTGCCTGCAATACAGCATCGGCAAAGGCCCTGCGCACTATTCAGCAAAACGATCTTGCAAAGATAGACCCGGCAAAAAGGGTGTTAGGCGTTATAAGGCCCACTACAGAAATCATTGGGAAGTTTACAAAAACCGGTAATATTGGCATATTAGCCACAAACGGTACCGTGGGTTCAGAATCTTATCCCATTGAGATAAAGAAATTTTTTCCGGGCATAAAAGTTTTTCAGCAGGCGTGCCCCATGTGGGTGCCACTAATTGAAAATAATGAGTTTGATAATGCCGGCGCCGATTATTTTATTACAAAATATATTACTGAACTTATGCAGCAATCGCCGGATATTGATACTATATTATTAGGCTGCACTCATTACCCTTTATTAATTGATAAAATTAAAAACGCTTTGCCACCCACAGTAACAGTGGTATCGCAGGGAGAAATTGTAGCCAATAGCCTTGCAATTTATTTGCAAAACCATCCACAGATAAACGAAAAGTGCAGTAAAAATGGGCAGATAAGCTTTTATACTACCGATTCAACAGAAGATTTTGACAACCATGCAGCCATTTTTTATGGAAGCGTTATAAAATCATCGCATTTAAGCTTATAAACGGCAAATAAATTAATTATCAACCATCAAAATCAAAAAAATTAACCTACTTTTGCCGTCCTTTCACAAACAGCGGGGATGGTGCCTTGTTGTATGTAATAACAGATTAGGAAATTAATTTTAAAGCAAGCCTGAAGTTAATCAGGTAAAAATTAAATAACATGCCAGGTAAAAAAAGAACTTATCAGCCACATAAGCGCCGCAGAAAAACAGTACATGGTTTTCGTAAACGTATGCAAACTGCTAATGGACGTAAAGTTTTAGCAAGCCGCAGAAAAAAAGGACGTCATAAACTGACAGTATCAAGCGAGCACGGAGATAAAAAATAAGATGACAAGGTTTTTATGCAACAAAAACCAGGTTAAAATAACGCAGTCCCCCGATTTTCTCGGGGGACTTTTTTAATTTTAAGAAATTGGATACTACACAACGATATTGTTTTAAAAAAAATGAAAAATTAAAAAGCCGCAAAGCCATTGAACATTTGTTTAAATCGGGTAACCAGTTTTCTAATTTTCCGTTTAAAATATTATGGTTGTTTAATGAAACTACCCCTTCATCTTTGCAAACAGGTTTTGCGGTAAGCAGTAAACATTTTAAAAAAGCTGTTGACCGTAACAGGGTTAAAAGATTGATGAGGGAAGCATATCGCTTGCAAAAAAATGAACTGAAGAACCAGTTAATAAAAAACAATAAGCAGCTCTCGGTTTTTTTTATCTATGTAGGCAACGAGTTGCCAAAATATGATTTCATTTTTGAAAAAACAGGTAATGTATTAAAACGGTTATTAAAAATTTTGAACGATCAACAATTAAATGAAAACAATTAAACAGGTATTAAGTTTTCCGTTTATTGCACTGATAAAGCTTTACCAGGCAATTATATCACCCTGGATTGGCCCTAAGTGCCGCTACACTCCTACCTGCTCGCAATATGGTATTGAAGCTTTAAAAAAATATGGCCCTGTAAAAGGTATGTGGCTTACCATCAAAAGAATTGGCAGGTGCCATCCCTGGGGCGGGCATGGTTACGATCCTGTGCCATGATAAAATTCA
The DNA here is from genome assembly GCA_019638575.1 of Ferruginibacter sp. GTDB lineage: Bacteria > Bacteroidota > Bacteroidia > Chitinophagales > Chitinophagaceae > Ferruginibacter. The sequence goes on from JAHBTN010000001.1 coordinate 238,888, forward strand.
AATATTAAAACATCTAAAGAAATAAATATTGCCAGTAACCAATCTTACATTAAAAAAGCTGTAACCATTTTTTTGATTACAGCTTTTATTTTATAAACCCATTCCTTTACTATTAAAACCTTTCAGCCACTTTATCCCAGTTAACTACATTCCAAAATGCAGCTAAATAATCAGCACGGCGGTTTTGGTAAAGCAGGTAGTAGGCATGTTCCCAAACATCACATCCCAATAATGGTGTTCCTTTTACTTCTGTTACATCCATCAAAGGATTATCCTGGTTAGGGGTAGATGTAACTTCAAGTTTACCATCTTTTACAATCAGCCAGGCCCAGCCGCTTCCAAACCTTGTCATACCTGCTGCTGCAAATTTTTCTTTAAATGCATCAAAAGAACCAAATGAACTATTTATTGCATCAGCAAGCTTGCCAGATGGCACCCCACCTTTACCGGGTGCAAGGCTTTCCCAAAAAAAGCTATGGTTCCAGTGTCCGCCGCCATTATTTCTTACGGCAGGACTAATACTTCCTGCTGCAGCAACCAGTTCTTCAATGCTTTTATTTTCGTTTGCCGTGCCTGCAATTGCCTTGTTTAAATTATCAACATAAGCCTGGTGATGCTTACCATGATGGATTTGCATGGTTTTTGTATCAAAGTGTGGCTCTAATGCATCGTATGCATATGGTAAAGCCGGTAATGTAAATGCCATAGTGTATAGTTTTATTTAATTAAGAATTTATTTTGAATGATAGGCTACAAATTTACGTTATCTATTCCCTTATAAGTTTTAAAATGAAAAAAATCATTGTTATTTTAATTACGTTTTCAGGAATTTCTGTTGGCTATGCCCAACAAACAACTGTTCCAAAGGATAGCGGCAACACCAAACAAATTCATGTGCCTGCATTACCGGTAAAAAAAGATTCATTACGGGTAAAGGAAATTCCCTCAGCAAGGCTGTTCCCCAATCCTGCAAAAAATAAGGTTGAAATAGAAGTAAAAGGTTTTAAACCGGGCATTGTACATATTCAGTTAATAGATAAAGCCGGTAAACTGGTAAGAAATGATCAGCGGTCTTTATTCTCAGGCAACGAAACCATCGTTTATATGTTTTCAGAAAACCCTGGCATTTATTTTTTAATTATAAAACAAGATGAAAAAAGTTTAAAAAGCAAACTCATCATTCATTAAGCTATTTAAGCTTTTAAAACATATTTTTCAAAATGCATTACCTGCGTGCCTTAAAAAAATCCTTCATTAACCCGGCACATTCTTCTTTTAAAATACCGCTTACAAGTTTTGTTTTTGGATGATAAGGGTTTTTATTGCCACAGCATTTCCGGTACCCGTTCTTTTCGTCATCGGTGCCATAAACAATTTTCCCAATCTTGCTCCAGTATAGCGCACCGCTGCACATAAGGCAGGGTTCTACGGTAACATATAATGTTGCATCGGGTAAATATTTGCTGCCTAAAAAATTAAATGCAGTGGTTAATGCAAGTATTTCGGCGTGTGCGGTACTATCGTTCAGCATCTCCACCTGGTTGTGTGCACGGGCAATGATACGGTTGTTCATTACAATAATTGCCCCTACCGGAACTTCTTCCCTGTCAAAAGCTTTTTGTGCCTCCGCCAATGCCTGTTGCATATATTGTTCATCAGTCATAGCCATCAACTATTTTTATGCCGGTAAGTTTATACTTTATAAAGCTATATAAATTATAAACGAAATAGTATCTTTCAACAAATTTACAAGCAATGGAACAACTGCTGCAGATGCAACGTTTTTTTAATAGCGGTACAACCAGGCCTTATGCATTCCGCAAAGCTCAATTGATAAAATTTAGAGATACCATTTTAAAATACGAAAAGCAAATTCACGATGCACTATATACCGATCTTAAGAAAAGCCCGGAAGAATGCTGGGTTACCGAAACAGGATTTGTTTTAGCCGAATTAAACAATACCATTAAACATTTAAAAACATGGATGCAACCTGGATTGGTAAGTACCAATTTATTAAATGCGCCTTCTAAAAGTTTTATTTTACACGAACCCCTGGGTGTTGTGCTCATCATAAGTCCCTGGAACTATCCTTTTCAATTATTATTAACGCCACTTATTGGAGCCATGGCTGCCGGCAATTGCATTGTGTTAAAATCATCTGAATTTGCTCCGGCCACATCGGTAGTAATGAAACAAATGATTGAAGAGTGTTTTAACAAGGAATATGTTTTGTTTGTTGAAGGCGATGGTGCCACGGTGATACCGGCCATGATGAATAATTTTACTTTTGACCATATTTTTTATACCGGTAGCACTGCCGTTGGAAAAATAATTTATAAGATGGCTGCCGAAAAACTGGTACCTGTTACCCTGGAACTTGGCGGTAAAAATCCATGCATTGTGGAGGAAGATGCAAATATTAAAGTTGCAGCTCGCCGTATAGCTATGACAAAATTCAGCAATGCCGGACAAATGTGTGTAGCACCCGATTATTTACTGGTACATGAAAGTAAAAAAGCAGCATTGGTTGAGGCTTTAAAAAAAATAATCCTGCAATTTTTTAGCGATAAGCCTGAAGAAAGTTACAACTATGGAAAAATTATAAATGAAAAACAGTTTAACAGGCTGGTAAATTATTTACAACAGGGTACCATTGTTTATGGGGGCAGGTTTGATAAAGAAAAATTATTTATCGAACCAACAATCATTGAAAATGTAAATACGGGTATGGGTATTATGCAAGAAGAAATATTTGGCCCTATTCTTCCCATCATCAGCTTTAGCTCAAAAGAAGAAGCACTACAATTGATTGGCCAGCATAAAAATCCCTTAGCATTCTATGTATTTACTTCAAGCCATACAAAAGAGAATTTCTGGTTAAACAATGTTGCATTCGGCGGCGGATGCATAAATAATGCAAGCTGGCATTTAACCAATCATCACCTGCCCTTTGGCGGCAGGGGTTTTAGCGGCAGTGGGCAATATCATGGCAAGGCTTCTTTTGATACCTTCAGCCACAAAAAATCCATCATGAAAACACCAACCTGGTTCGATCCTTCCATTAAATACCCGCCATTTAAAGGAAAATTAAAGCTGTTTAAATGGGTGATAAGATAATGCGTTGTACATCTCACTCAAAAATTTATCCTGAAGAAAATGTATAAAATTCTTAAAAAGATATTCATTATCTCTTCACTGGCCGTAATTGTATTCTCTATTTTTGTATTAGTAACAAACAGGAATTCGAAAAACATGACTGCAAGGCAAAAATTTTTAAAAACAGTTTACCCGGTTTTCATGTGGTTTTCGGGTAAAGATAACAATGCAGTCTTGCATCTTACAAAAGAGAATATAGTTCCACCTACTTCTTTTTATGCATTAAAAGATACCTTGAACAATGGAATGGTATTTGACTTTGCATTGTTAAAAGGTAAAAAAGTGATGCTGGTAAATACTGCATCGGATTGTGGATACACCAATCAATATACCGATTTACAAAAATTATATGAATTGAATAAGAGCAAGTTGCTGGTAATTGGTTTTCCGGCAAATAATTTTAAAGAGCAGGAAAAAGGTAGCGATGAAGAGATTGCCGCTTTTTGCAAAAACAATTTCGGTATAAATTTTCCATTAATGAAAAAAAGCAGCGTTTTAAAAAATGATAATCAAAGTGCCGTTTTCAACTGGCTTACCGAGCCTGCAAAAAATGGATGGAACAATAAACAACCTTCATGGAATTTTTGTAAGTATCTTGTAGATGAAAATGGAAACCTGACCGATTTTTTTGGCCCTGCCATTGAGCCGTTAGGAAAAGAAATAACTAAAGCTATAAACCGATAAACTCACTTTTATGTTCGAACAAAAAGATTTTAGTTTTATACATAAATATTTTATTGCCGAAAAACAGGGTAGCCTTTTTCTGCTTTCTATAGGTATAGCAGCCGTTTTGCTGGCAATCATTTTCTTTTTCTTTATAAAAACCAATGCTTCGTTTTATAAAGGTGCTGCAGTTATTTTGATGGCATTGGGATTAATACAGGCAATTGTTGGCTTTAATATTTATAAACGAACCGATAAGCAAAAATCTGATATTGCTTATAACGTAGGTTTAGAGCCCGTAACCTATACCAACAACATGGAAATGCCACGTATTACAAAAGTGATAAAGAGCCTTGTAATTTACCGATGGGCCGAACTTACCTGTGCTATCATTGGTATTGTATTATGGATAACATACAAATCAAACCCGTCTAAATCATTTTTAACCGGCCTTGGTTTAACATTAGCCATACAGGCAATCATTTTGCTGGGTGTTGATTTTTTTGCAGGCAAAAGAGCAGGTACATACCGACAGCAACTTGAAAATATAGTAACAAATAATAAAAAATAAAACCAAAGTGGTTATTCAACCAATTGCAATAGTTAAAAATAACAGGCACCAGGTAACTGATGATTTTTGGGGTGATGTGGAAAGTGAAATAGAATTATTACCGCATATCCCTGCAGAAGCATTTAATGGTATAGAGGCATTCTCTCATCTTGAAATTATTTTTCATTTTAATAAAGCCGGGCAATCAAAAATAATTTATAGTGGCCACCCACGAGAAAACAAAGACTGGCCAATTGTTGGCATTTTTGCTCAACGTAAGAAAAACAGGCCTAATAGCATTGGCCTTACTACTGCAGAACTTTTAAGAAGAGACGGTAATAAAATTTGGGTAAAAAACCTTGATGCAATTGATGGTACACCTGTATTGGATATAAAACCTGTTATGAAAGAGTTTTTACCAAAAACCGAAATCCGGCAACCTGTGTGGAGTATTGAACTGATGAAAAATTACTGGCATTAATCAAACCGGGCATTTCTCATGGTAATTAATGAGTTCTATCGGAGTCTTTATAAATTCAAAGCCGGCATATTTATTCTTTATCTCATCAAGTACTTCATCAATTTCTTCAACAGTGTTTAAAGTTACCAGTTTAAGCCTGTAGTCTTTAATACCGGGCAACCCTTTTAAATAATTGGTGTAATGTCTTCGCATTTCATAAATACCAACCTTGGGGCCTTTCCATTCAAATGATTTATGCAGGTGTTTTTTACAAACCGCTACCCTGTCTTCAATGGTTGGTGCAGGCAAATATTCGCCTGTTTGTAAAAAATGTTTTATCTCGTTAAATATCCATGGATAACCAATTGCTGCACGGCCAATCATAATACCATCTACACCATATTTGTTTTTATATTCCAGTGCTTTATCGGGGCTGTCGATATCGCCATTGCCAAAAATGGGAATGTTTATCCTTGGGTTGTTTTTCACTTTACCAATCAGTTCCCAGTCGGCCTGCCCCTTATACATTTGTGTACGGGTGCGCCCATGAATAGCCAATGCTTTAATACCTACATCCTGCAAGCGTAGGGCAACCTCTTCAATATTTTTTGTATTATCATCCCAGCCCAACCTTGTTTTTACCGTAACAGGTAAAGAAGTTGACTTTACAACGGCGCTGGTTAGTCGCACCATCAAATCAATATCTTTTAATACGCCTGCACCGGCACCTTTTAATGCCACTTTTTTAACGGGGCAACCAAAATTTATATCCAGTAAATCGGGATTGGTTACATCCACAATTTTTGCAGCAAGCGAAAGGCTTTCTTCATCGCCACCAAAAATTTGTATACCTACCGGTTTTTCATAATCAAAAATGTCTAACTTCTTACGGCTTTTAATAGCATCCCTTATCAAACCTTCGCTGCTGATAAATTCGGTGTACATCAGGTCGGCACCATTGTCTTTACAAACAGCTCTAAAAGGCGGATCACTCACATCCTCCATTGGAGCAAGCAGTAAAGGAAAATCGGGTAATTGTATGGTACCTATTTTAATCATTGATAAAATAAAGAATTAACTGCATTTACTTTTTTACAATTTTGATTTTTGCCTGCTTAAAGCATTTTAAACTATCTTTTTGGCTAATCAGTATTACTCATTGTATATTGCGCCTGCAAATTTACATCAAATCATCTTAGGTATGGAATACAGGAGTGTAAAAGGTTTTACCGGTTGGGGCCAATTAGGAATTTTACTCGTTTTCCTGGGGGCTGGCTTTATATTGGCTGCAATAACACAATTAGTGATTGTAATGCAAATACTGCCTGCAGGTGTATCAATGGATAAAATGGGTGATGAAATGATGAAAGTAATGCTGAAACCCGAAAATGTTGGCTATGCAAGGCTAAGCCAGGTTGTAGGTACATTTTTTCTTTTATTTATACCAGCCATATTGTACATGCTTGTATGCCACGGAAAAAATAAATTCTGGTTAGGTTTTAACAAGCATATCAATGCAGCACAAATAGTACTTGGCTTTTTTCTTATTTTCCTGGCAAATGTTGTTGCAAATCCATTAGCCGAATTAAGTAGGTCTATACTCACCAATTTTCCTTCATTAAATGCAATGGGCATGCGATTGGAAGATGCCTATACCGAACAGGTAACAGCATTAAGCAATTTAAAAAGCTGGGGCGAATTTTTTATGGCCATAGTCATCATGGCTTTTTTCCCTGCATTGTTTGAAGAGATTTTTTTCAGGGGGGCATTGCAAAACCTATTGGAGAGATGGTGGAAAGCGCCTTTACTGGCTGTGATTGTAACTTCTTTGATATTTAGTTTCATCCATATGTCGGTATTCCTTTTTTTAAGCAGGGTAGTTTTGGGTTTTGTATTAGGGTTGATGTATCAGCGAAGCAGGAATCTTTGGGTAAATATCATTGCTCACTTTTTAAACAACACGGTTGCTGTTATTCAATTATTCTGGTTATCAAAACATCAAACAAAAATTGAAGTGGATAAACTGGATCCTAAGATTCCGCTTTGGGGTGGATTGATAGCACTTGCTATAACTTTTGGCCTGTTTTTGCTTTTTGAAAAAGTTTCTGCCAAAAACCGTAAACAAATAGCTTTTGAAGAACAGGACCTGATTGAACATATTGATATTGGGCATTCTTATCCAACAAATAAAAACTGAAAATTTTGGCGTTAAACATCCAGGTATTTAAAACAAGGGCCTTAACTGCTTTGCTTTTTGTAGCCGTAATGCTTACCGGGCTGCTTTGGAATTTTTGGAGTTTCCTTATCTTGATTTCGGTTATACATTTTGGTTGTTGGTTTGAGTATTTAAAACTGGTAGAGAAAACTTACACAAACAGGATAGATAATGCTATCAAATGGTTTCTTGCAATTTGTGGATATACGCTGATGATTGTTGCCGGGCAACATCAAATTGGCGGTGATTTGTATTTGGAAATATTGGGTTACCAGGTAAGTTTAAAAATTTTGTTTTGGGTATTTTTATTTATTTGTTTGCTAATTTTTCTTTTTCAAAACAGGCAGGTTATACCCCAGGCAAAATGGATGAGCCTGGCCGGGCTTGTTTACATTTCTTTAAGCCTGGCAGCTTTAATAAATTTATATACTACAGCCCCCTTACATTTCAGTAGTTCAATTATTGATGTAAAAGATGGCCGGTTACCCATTTTGATAATTGTTAGTATCTGGATAAATGATACGATGGCTTACCTAGTTGGATCGTTCATAGGTAAAACTCCATTATCAAAAATATCACCCAAAAAAACCTGGGAAGGTACATTGGGTGGCATCATATTGAGTATTATAGTAATTACCATAATTATATACAGTTTATATCAACTTACTGCAATTGATATATTTGGTATAGCTTTAATACCTGCCCTCTGTGCAATTTTTGGCACATTTGGAGATTTATTTGAAAGTAAGCTGAAGCGACTGGCCAATGTAAAAGACAGCGGTAGTTTTATGCCGGGCCATGGTGGTTTTTTAGACAGGTTCGACTCTTTACTTTTTGCAGCACCTGCTGTATGGCTGTATGTAAAAATTTTACTTTAGATCTTTAAGGTTTAGCATACTACTGGTAAAACATAACTGTCTATATTTGCAACTCAACTTATTTTAATGACCATTCACCGGGAAGGATATAAAACCATTGCTATTGCCACTTTAATTTTTGGCGCAATTAATTTGCCTGTTTATTTTTTCTTTAGCGCTTCATTAATGTGGCTATGTAATTTAATTTTTATTATTACACTTTGCATATTGCTGTTCCTCATTTCATTTTTTCGAATTCCAAACAGGCAACTTACAATTAATGAAAATGCTATAATAGCCCCTGCAGATGGTAAAGTGGTAGTAATTGAAGAAACCACAGATGAAGAATATTTTAAAGATAAACGTCTTCAGGTTTCCATCTTTATGAGCCCGGCCAATGTACATGTAAACCGTAATCCAATAAGCGGCGAGGTTATATATAATCAATACCACAAAGGAAAATACCTGGTAGCCTGGCATCCTAAATCATCTACCGATAATGAACGCCATTCGGTAGTAATTAAAAAAGATAGTACTGAAATTTTAGTAAAGCAAATAGCCGGTGCTCTTGCAAAACGCATTGTAAATTATTTGCAGGTTGGCCAAAAAGTAAAACAAACACATGAAATGGGCTTTATAAAATTTGGCAGCCGTGTTGATCTGCTATTACCTATTGGCACTAAAATAAATGTATCGCTTAACCAGGCTGTTCAAGGTGGCGTAACTGTTATAGCTACCCTATAATTTTAACGTTTAATACTGTTGGCGCTATGCAATTTCTCCCCTATATTTACGTTTATAAAAATCATCTAAACCTAAAATCATGAAGAAGATACTTTTATTAGCAACAGCATTTATGTTTGTAACCGGAGTTGCCTTGGCCGACAATGGAAAAAAGAAAAACAAAAAGAAATGTGCAAAAGGTAAAACTTGCTGCACAAAAGATGCAAAGGCTAAAACATCAAAATCCTGCTGTTCAGAAAAATCAACAACAGCTAAAATGTAATACTGCTAAACAATCATTGTAAACCTTTCGGATACCGAAAGGTTTTTTTATACCCGGAATCAATCAATAATCACAATATATGCAAATAATAAATAATGCAAAAGTTACTTTATTGTGGATATAGGGAATTTTGAAACAACAGCATATTTTTACATTTATCAATAAAAAAACTCGTAATTCTGGCATTTAACTAAATAGTTTCCCCTACCTTTGCCATCCGAAAAAAATATACAAATATGAACGCAGTAGCATTTGTTCATGATCAACTGGACACAAAAGGAAAAGCAAAGCTTCCGAAATTTAAAGCAGGCGATAACGTAACTGTTAATTATAAAATTATTGAGGGTACCAAAGAGCGTATCCAAAGTTTTAAAGGCGATGTGATAAAACGTCAGGGTACTGGTGCAACAGCTTCATTTACAGTACGTAAAATGAGCGATGGTGTAGGAGTTGAACGATTGTTTCCACTTTATTCTCCAAACATAGAAAGTATTATTTTAAATAAAGTTGGTAACGTAAACAGAGCAAAGTTGTATTATTTGCGTGACAGGAGTGGTAAAAGTGCCCGGATTACCGAAAAAAGAAGGGCTATTGCAAAGGTATAGTGTTGATTTTCAATATATTAAAAAAGCAGAAAAATATTTTTCTGCTTTTTTTTGTTTTAAGCTTTCTTTATTAAAATATTTATTGTTTCTTTATGACTCAAAATTACAGCCTTAGGTAAAACTTTACCCTTTTTAATCTTAAACCCTTTTATTTATGAGAAAGATTATGCTTTCCCTTGTTGTAATTTTTATTGTTGTAACAGTAACTTCATGTGCCAGGGGTATATCACCCGAGCAGGCTGCAAATGGAAAAGCCAAATGTGGCAAAACTTACATTCGTTAATTTTTTTAAGTTGAATTTTATTTTAAAAATGCAGTTAACCGGCAGTTAATTTGCTGGTATTAATTGCCATTGCAAACAATTATTTGGTTTATATTTGCATTCTAAATCCAGTTTATGACTTTAAGTAACATTTTCTTATTATCTATGCCCGGTGGCAGCGAATGGATACTCATCATCATTGTAGTGCTATTAATGTTTGGTGGCAAAAAAATACCAGAATTGATGAGAGGAATTGGCCGTGGCATGCGTGAATTTAACGATGCCAAAAACAATGTAAAAAGCGAAATTGAAGAAGGAATGAAAGAGAAAGATAAAGACGATGAAATTAGAAGATTAAAACAGCAACTTGAACAAAAGAATGCCTGAAATTAAAGGCATTTATTAAATAACCAAGGCTGAAATGTTTTGCTTTAACAGCATTCATTTCAGCCATTTTCATATATGCCTGCAGGCATCAAATCATGTTTATATTTAAGGATATTAATGATTATCATGAGCAGCTTCAATCTGGCTCAATAAGCTGTGCAGAAATTATATCTTATTACCTCCAAAAGATAGAAGCCAATAAAAAACTTAATGCCTTTACGGATATTTATGCTGAAGAAGCAATAGAAAAAGCATCGTTACTGGATACAAAAAGAAAAAATGGCGAACCACTTAAAAAATTGCATGGTGTAGTAATTGCCATAAAAGATGTTATCTGTTATAAAAATCATAAAGTAAGTGCGTCATCAAAAATGCTGGAGGGTTTTTATAGTTTATATACAGCAACGGCATTACAACGCCTGTTAGATGAAGATGCTATTATAATTGGAAGTTGTAATTGCGATGAATTTGCCATGGGCAGCAGTAACGAAAACTCGGCTTATGGCAATGTTTTAAATGCGCTTGATAATACCAGGGTTCCCGGAGGCTCATCAGGCGGAAGTGCCGTAGCCGTGCAAGCCGGTTTATGTATGGCCAGCCTGGGCAGCGATACCGGTGGTTCGGTAAGGCAACCTGCAGATTTTTGCGGCATCATCGGCCTTAAGCCCTCTTATGGAAAAATAAGCCGGTATGGTTTAATTGCTTATGCTTCTTCATTTGACCAAATAGGAATTTTCAGTAGATCAATAAATGATACAGCATTATTACTTGCAATAATGAGTGGTGCCGATGAGTTTGACAGCACTGCTTCCCAAAATAATAGCAGTGAAGATTTTTTTAAACAATTCTTGCAAGTAAATGATGTGCCTGGTGATAAAAAATTTAAAATTGCCTATTTTAAAGAAGCCCTCCATCATCCATCAATTGATAAAGAGATAAAGGAAAAAATATTAACCCTGGCAGTTGAATTGAAGTTAAAAGGACATACGGTAACCGAAATTGATTTTAACCTGCTTGATTATGTAGTGCCGGCCTATTATGTTTTAACAACAGCAGAAGCAAGCAGCAACCTTAGCAGGTATGATGGTATTCGTTATGGGCATCAAACAAAAGCTAAAATTGAAGATTTAACAGAGTTTTATAAACGCAACCGTACCGAAGGATTTGGTAAAGAAGTACAGCGCAGGATAATGCTGGGAACTTTTGTATTAAGCAGTGGTTATTATGATGCTTATTATAGTAAAGCACAACAAGTACGCCGTATGCTGGTAGATAAAACTGAAAGTATATTTACTGATTATGATGCAGTTATAATGCCCGTAAGCCCATCAACTGCTTTTAAGTTTGGTGAAAAAAGTAAAGATGCAATTACCATGTACCTGGCCGATATTTTTACAGTTTTTGCAAATTTAACCGGTATCCCCGGCATTGCTGTGCCACTATTTACCCATAGCAATGGAATGCCATTTGGTTTACAGGTTATGTGTAAAAAATCAGATGAATTAACTTTGCTGCAACTAGGCGATTACCTTATAAAACTTAATACAGATAAAAATTAAATTTATTGAGACGAATATTTTTCATACTTATTTTTCACCTGCTTTTAGTTACGGTAAAAGCAGGTGATAATTATGTTGCCATGCAACAACCGCCAACAACAGATACCGGTATTGTTGATGACCCTGTAGAGGATGAAATTATTTCGGAAGTTATAAAAACAAAAGCCCCTCCTCAAAAAGAAAAAGTGCAATATTTTAGTCAGGTAACCAAATATGGTTTTAAAAACCTATTTGCTCAATATAATTATAATCCTGCACTTCCTTATTCGGCCCAGGTAAATCCTCATGCCGAAAGTTATATGCAGGATTACCTGAAAGCTCATACCAAAAGCCTAATGCAAATGAAAAGTTGGGGGCAACCATATTTTAACCTCATTGATAATATTCTATCGCAATATGGCTTACCCCGTGAATTAAAATACCTGGCAGTAATTGAAAGTAATTTAAATACCCGGGCAACCAGTTGGGTTGGTGCAGGCGGCCCCTGGCAATTTATGCCATATACTGCCAGGCAATATGGTTTGGTTGTAAATAATTTACTTGATGAAAGGAGAGATTATTATAAAAGTACACATGCTGCTGCAAGATACCTGCTTACTTTATATGGGCAATTAAAAGACTGGCTATTGGTGATAGCAGCTTATAATGGTGGCCCCGGCAGGGTTTACAGCGCCATTAAAAAAAGCGGTAGTCGTAATTTTTGGAACCTTCAATATTATTTACCTACCGAAAGCCGTAATCATGTAAAGAAATTTATTGCCACACATTATATTATGGAAGGTACAGGGGGAGTAACCACCACACCAAACCTGGCCGGCAACCCGGGTGGCGGAATGAATTCATTTGACGCAAAGCCAGATTTAACAGAAGAGGAATTAAGTAATGCATCTACGCAAAGCATTACCGGCAAATACAACTCAGCCGTAATTGCCAAAAACCTGGCAATGGATATAGTTACTTTTAACCGTTATAACCCCGATTTTGATAACCTGATGAGCATAAACGGCAACTATGATCTTCGCCTGCCGGCTGATAAAATGCAACTTTTTCTTGCAAACAAGTATGCAATATTAAATGAGTGTGTACAACTATTACTGGGCGATAATCCTGTAAAGCCTGCTACTCAAACCACTACATACCCCACTCCAAAAAAATTAAAGAAAAAAGGAAAGTAGGTGTACTAAACTTTTGCATACTTTTTTTACAATACTTTCATCATTGCTTCGGCTTTTAGCAAACACTCTTCATATTCCATTACAGCATTGCTGTTAAAAGTAATGCCACCACCTGTTTGAAAAGAAATATTTTTTTCCTTTTCGTTATACAGCATACTTCGTATCACTACATTAAAATCAAAATCGCCATTGGGTTTTACGTACCCAAGCGCACCTGAAAATAAGCCACGCCTGGTTTGTTCAAATTCTTCAATCAGTTCCATCACTCTTTTTTTGGGAGCTCCTGTCATTGAACCCATGGGAAATGTTGCTTTTATACAATCAATCCAGTTCAGTCCATCTTCCGGTACCCCGCTAATGGTACTAATCATTTGGTGCACCTGCGGAAAACTGTATAAGCCAAACAATTCATCTACTTGTACGGTACCCGGTTTACAAATACGGCTCAGGTCGTTTCTCACCAGGTCAACCACCATTACGTTTTCACTTTTTTCTTTTTCACTCAGCAATAAATAATTTTTTGCTTTATCATCATTTACTTTATCTGATAAATCTCTTTTTGCTGTACCCTTAATGGGCTGAGAAAAAATGCGGCCTTTGTTTTTTTGCAGGTACCGCTCGGGGCTGGCACATAAACAATACCTGTAATTAAATTTATAAAATGCCGAAAAAGGGTTGGGTGAAACTGCTGTTAATTGGTTATAGATAAACAAAGGGTCTATAGTAGTATTGGATGCGTAAAACTCCTGGCAAAAATTAATTTCGTAACAATCACCCCGTAAAATATGCTGTTTAAGTTTTTCAATTATGTGCAGGTAATCGCTTTTTTTTATTTTTGGTGTTACCGTTACATTGTTTTTTATATTACCGGTAATAACTGTAGGGCCCGAAATGATTGCTTTAAAAATTTCTGCAGCTTTCTGGTCGGCATATATTGCTGCTTCATTATTTTTTAATTCAATAATTATTTCGGGTACAAAAAAGTGAAGATCACAAAAACCAATTTTATCTTCATGATGTGAGTGAAGACCTTCGATTTCATTTTTTAAATCGTAACAGAAATGGCCAAAAAGCCATTCATGCTTATGCTTATTGTAAAATTGCTGCAGCAATTCAAATGCGTTTCCGGCCGGTGCTTCAATATTTGTTTTTTTTCCTGCAGCCAGTAAACATTCAAATGATGGCTGATGAATATTGTATTGCTGATTATCCAATAAACAAAAAATGTTGAATTGGTTTGCCCAATTCAACATTTGTATCTTAAAAACCTTTTCATCTTTAACAGGAAAAGAAACCATCTTTTTCATACGTATTTATTCCTGCTAAAGTTTGGCAGCTTAAAAATCGTCGTCGTCGTCATCATCAAAATTCTCGCCATCGTCAAAACCTAAACCAAAATCTTCATCTCCTTTAAAATCATCATCATCATCATCGTCTTTTCCTTTTCTGCCTTTTTTTGAAGGTGATCTTTTACCGCCTTTGGGAATATCAAACTCATCAAAATCGGGGTCCCAGTCATCATCTTCATCTACTTTATCCCAATCATCCTCCATATCATCATCATCGTCGTCGTCATCATCATCCCTGCCCTTTTTCTTTGGGGTTGATTTTTTCTTTGGCATAGGTTCATCATCAAAGTCATCATCATCGTCATCATCATCTTTACTTTTACGTTTTGCAGGTTTTTTTGCAGCCATAAGCACTTCAGTAAATCCTGCTGTTACAGTTTCGGTTGTAATACTTTCAGATGTTAATATCATAATTCAAAAATGGATTAATACTGTAAAATTTCCAAGAGTTTTTTAAATAGCCAAAAAATTATGACGTTTTTTTTATTTTTTTATGCTACTACCAGTTGGTCCCTTCCCGGGCCGTTGCTGATGTACTTTACAGGCACGCCTAAAAACTCATTCAGGTAGCTGATATAGCTTTTCATTTCGCCGGGCAGTGCATTAAATTCTTTAATTTGAGTTATATCTTTTTTCCAACCGGTAAATGTTTTATACAGGGGTTCTATATTTACCTTTTGCATTTGAAAAGGAACATATTTTTTTTCTTCGCCATTTACCATATAGCTGTTACATACTTTCAATTCATCAAGGTTATCCAATATATCGGCTTTAGTCATAATTATTTGAGTAACCCCATTAATCATACATGCAAATTGCAAAGCTACCAGGTCTATCCAGCCACAACGCCTTGGCCTGCCGGTTGTGCTGCCAAATTCATTACCTATAGTTCTTATTTTTTCACCTGTTTCATCAAGCAATTCTGTAGGGAATGGGCCACTACCCACCCTTGTACAGTAAGCTTTTGAAATTCCAAACACTTCATTAATTTTTTGTGGTGCAATTCCTAATCCAGTACAGACACCGGCCGATATAGTATTGCTGCTTGTTACAAAGGGGAAGGTTCCAAAATCTACATCCAGCATACTGCCCTGTGCGCCTTCGGCTAAAATTTTTTGTCCCTTTTGTATTTTTTCGTTGATGAAATATTCGCCATTTACAATTTTAAATTCTCGTAAAAATTCTACCGCTTCAAAAAATTCTTCTTCCCATGAACTTATATCTTCCTGGAAGTTAAAATTATCCAGCAGGCGCTGGTGCTTCATCCTTAATTTTATATAATCGGTAGTAAAACTTTTCTCTAATAAATTTCCAACCCTTAACCCGTTACGGCCGGTTTTATCCATATAGGCCGGGCCAATACCTTTTAAAGTGCTTCCAATTTTTTCGTTGCCTTTTGAAAGTTCACTGGCTTTATCAAGCGCCCGGTGTGTAGGTAATATCAGGTGGGCACGCTCACTAATGAACAGATTTTTTTTATAATCTATTCCTAATGCAGCTACATTGGCACATTCTTTTTTTAACGTAACTGCATCCAGCACTACCCCATTGCCAATCAGGTTTGTTTTTCCGGTATGAAAAATACCGCTTGGTATTTGGTGCAGAACAATTTTTTTCCCTTCTACATACAATGTATGGCCGGCATTGGGGCCTCCCTGGAATCGGGCAATTACATCATAGTTTTTTGCAAAATAATCTACAATTTTTCCTTTGCCTTCGTCGCCCCATTGCATACCCAATATTACATCAACCATGAAACTATTTATTTAAGATTTGAAATTTGGCGTAAAAATAAAATGAAATAGTTCAGCCACCTAATATGATATTGCAGTTGTTTGAAAATTGGGGAGAAAGTTTGCCTGTGTTTGTTTATGCTACTTTAAGCATACTTAGTTTACTACTGCTGAATTTGCGTTGTGCATATTCAAGTGTAACTTCAAATTCTTTTAATTTTTGAGAAGGTAGTTCGTACATAGCATCGGTGAGTATGCTTTCGCAAATGCTGCGAAGGCCACGGGCCCCCAGTTTATACTCCATTGCTTTTTCTACCATAAAATCAAAAACAGTGGGTTCAAATTTAAGTGCAATACCTTCTATCGCAAATAGGCGTGTAAACTGTTTTATCAGTGAGTTTTTAGGTTCGGTTAATATGTTGCGAAGTGTAACAGCATCTAATGGGTTTAAATATGTTACTACCGGTAAACGGCCCAATAGTTCCGGTATTAATCCAAAATGTTTTAAATCAACCGCATTTACAAAATGCAGCAGGTTATCGTGCTGGTAATTCTGTAATTCTTTATTTACATTAAACCCTATTGCATTGGTATTTACACGGCGGGCAATTATTTTATCTACTCCATCAAATGCACCACCGCAAATGAATAAAATATTTTGTGTATTTACTTTTATCAGTTTTTGTTCGGGATGTTTACGGCCGCCTTGTGGTGGCACTAATACTTCGGTACCTTCAAGCAATTTAAGCAATCCCTGTTGTACACCTTCGCCGCTTACGTCACGGGTAATGGAAGGGTTATCGCTTTTACGGGCAATTTTATCAATTTCATCAATAAAAACTATTCCTCTTTCGGCTGATGGCACATCATAATTGCTTGCTTGTAATAAACGGCTAAGCATACTTTCCACATCTTCGCCTACATAACCGGCTTCTGTAAAAACGGTTGCATCCACAATGGCAAAGGGTACATTTAGCATACGGGCAATAGTTTTTGCCAGCAGGGTTTTCCCTGTACCTGTTTCGCCAACCATTATAATGTTGCTTTTCTCTATCTCTACATCATTTTCTACTTTTTGGTTTAATCTTTTATAGTGATTGTATACAGCAACAGCCAGTATTTTTTTTGCATCTTCCTGCCCTATCACATAATCATCCAGGAACTTCTTTATTTCGATAGGTTTTCTTATTGTTAGTTTATGATTGGGTGTATTGTGTTGCTTATTTGCTTTTGAAGTGCCCAGTTCCTGTTCAATAATTTCTTCGGCATGTTCTACACAGTTTTCACAAATATGCCCATCCTGCCCGGCTATAAGGATTTTTACTTCATCACGGCTTCGTCCGCAGAAAGAACAATATAAAGTCTGTTGTTTTGCCATATTGGTATAACGGTTAAGTAAACCGTTCATTGTAATTTGAGGCTGTAAAGTTACTAAAAAGCATATTAACAAGAAAAGTTATGTGCCTGCACTTTATGCCGGGGGTAAGACAAGGAAAAATTCAATAATGTTGCTTTTAACGCACTTCCTGCATATCAACCAGTTTTTTGTAAAACCCGTTTAATGCCACCAGGCTGTCGTGGGTTCCCCTTTCGGCTATTTCGCCTTTTTGTAATACTATTATTTCATCGGCATGGCGTATGGTACTTAGCCGGTGGGCTA
Organism: Ferruginibacter sp.; assembly: GCA_019638575.1. Taxonomy (GTDB): domain Bacteria; phylum Bacteroidota; class Bacteroidia; order Chitinophagales; family Chitinophagaceae; genus Ferruginibacter. The sequence goes on from JAHBTN010000001.1 coordinate 256,528, forward strand.
TTACCAGCGATGTTCGGTTATTCATCAAATTATTAATAGCATCCTGCACCAATCTTTCGCTTTCTGTATCTAATGATGAGGTAGCTTCATCTAAAATTAATATTGGTGGGTTTTTTAATACGGCCCTGGCAATAGTCATACGTTGGCGTTCTCCCCCACTTAACTTACTACCCCGGTCTCCAATATTAGTATTATAACCTTCTTCTTTATTTAAAATAAAATTATGTGCATTAGCAATTTTGGCTGCTTGCTCAATAGCCTGGGGCGTGGCATCATCAATACCCAGCGAAATATTACCGGCAATGGTATCATTAAATAAAATAGGCTCTTGTGTTACTATCCCCATCAGGCCACGCAACTCATTAAGCGAATATTCTTTTATGTTAACGCCGTCAATCAGTAATTCGCCGCTGCTCACATCATGAAACCTGGGTACCAGGTCGGCCAGGGTGCTTTTACCTGCACCGCTGCTGCCAACCAAGGCAACAGTTTTCCCTTTTTCAATTTTTAAATTGATATTTTTTAAGATAGTTATATCATCGTATGCAAAACCAACATTTTTAAACTCGATAGAATGCTCAAAGCTTTTTATCGGTTTTGAATTTTCGGCTTCCTGTACCATCACCTGCGCCTTTAATACTTCTTCTATACGGGTAATAGCCGCAGTGCCTTTTTGCATATTGTAATAAGAAGTGGATAATGCTTTTGCCGGGCTTATAACCTGTGTAAAAATGCCAATGTACATGATGAACCCTTTATCGGTTAATCTGCCTGCATTACCCCCCAGTACCAATTGCCCTCCAAAATAAAGAATGCCGCAGAGTACCAATACGCCCAAAAATTCTGAGAGTGGCGAAGCCAGGTCTCGCCGGTACTGCATTTTATTTTTTATATGGTAAAGGTCTTCATTATAATTATCAAATTTTTTACCCACCAGTTTTTCGGCTGTAAAAGCCTTTATCACCCTAAGGCCGCCAAGTGTTTCATCCAATACTGATAAGGCTTCGCCCTGTTTGATGGCGGCATCATTTGATTGTTTTTTTAAACTGCGGCTAATGCGCCCAATAATAAAACCAGTAACCGGTAAAAAAATGAGCAGGAACAAAGAAAGTTTTGGGCTTATAAAAACCAGTGTACCTAAAAGTATAATAAGGTTTAAAGGGTCTTTAATCAATCCTTCTAATGTACCAACAACCGAATTTTCCAACTCACCTACATCATTGGTCATACGACTCATGATATCGCCTTTACGCTGCTCGGTAAAATAACCAATAGGCATTACAAGTATTTTATGAAACAGTTCTTCCCTAAGCCGGTTCATCACACCGTTACGAATGGGTGCTAAAACATAATAAGACAAATAAGTAAACAGGTTTTTAAAAAACACGGCAATAAGAACCATGATACAGATAACAGCCAGTACAAATATTTTTCCATTTGTTTTAACCAGTTCCTGCAGGTAAAAACTAATATACCGTATAAAGTCTTGTGATGAATTTACCACTTCGGGCTTTATAACTTCTGCCTTACCTTTTGTAAAAATAAGGTCAAGAAAAAAAGGAAGAGAACCAATGGATACAATAGAAAAAACTATAGCCAATATGATGAACAGGAAATATAAGCCTATATTTATTTTGTAAGCGCCCAGGTAGCTAAACAGCCTTGCATATTTCTTCATTGTTTTAAATTCAGATAAATCAGGGCAAAGTAACTAATTTTACGCCAAACCCCGGTAGTGTTTATAAACAGTACCGGTAGTTAATTTATAACTGTTATAAAATAAATACTGATGATAGAAGGAAAAAGACAAAAACAGGTTGCAGGCTTATTGCATAAGGAGTTGAGTGAAATTTTTCAAAGAATGGGTATTTCGATGATGGACGGAGGTATGGTTTCTATATCATCGGTAAAGATTACCCCCGATTTATATGAAGCCAGGATTTACCTGAGTTTTTTTAAGGTGCATAACAACGAAGAAGTACTTAAAAAAATTGAAGAAAGAAGCTGGGAAATAAAAAAAGAATTAACTGCCAGGGTTAGGCACCAGTTACGCATTATGCCCACACTTACATTTTTTATTGATGATACACTGGAATATGTAGATAAAATGGAAAAGATTTTTAAGGATATTAAGAAAGAAGAAGGTAAATAAAAACAAATGATTTAATGATAATTTACCTGTAACAAACAATTACAAATTGCCAATTACCGATGTATTTAACCTTTGCATGGAGGTATTTTAAAGCAAAAAAAAGCACTAACGCCATAAATATAATTGCATGGGTTACTGTAGGTGTTATAGCTTTTGCTACCTGTTGCCAGGTTTTGGTTTTAAGTGTTTTTAATGGTTTTGAAGAATTGGTTAAATCATTGTATTCTTCTTTTTATACCGATATAAAAGTGGTGCCGGATGTAGGCAAAACATTTACACTTACTCAAGAACAAATAAATTCTATCCGTAACCAGCCATCGGTTCAAAATTTTTCGCTTGTTGCCGAAGAAAAGGCATTACTTAAAAACCAGGATGCTCAAACAGTAGTGTATCTTAAAGGGGTAGATGATAACTATAAATATGTATGTGGTGTTGCAGAAAAAACCAATCGTGGCAAATACGATCTTGGTACTACCGATGCACCATTGCTGGTTGCCGGTTCGGGCATTCAAAATGCAGCAGCATTTAGTATTAATCCTGCTCTTCCGACCCAAGAACTAACAGTGATACTTCCCAGGAAAAACAGTTTAAACAACGATCCGCTGCAATCATTAAGCCAGGGATTTATTTACCCCGCCGGCGTTTTTACCATTCAACAGGAGTTTGATGATAAATATGCTTTAACAAATATTGGTTTTGTAAAACAACAAATGGGCTTTGCTGCAGACGAATACAGTGCTGTAGAAATAAAATTAAAAGAAAAAACCAATGCCAATGAAGAAAAGAAAAAGCTAAGTATGTTACTGGGTAAAGATTACCGTGTACTTACCAGGTATGAGCAAAATACCACCTTATACAACACCATGAAACTTGAAAAATGGGCCATTTATGCCATACTAACTTTAATATTGGTTATTGCAGCCTTTAATATGGTAAGTGCTTTAACCATGCTTGTGTTAGAAAAAAAGAAAGATATCAGTGTATTACAAAGCATGGGTGCAAATCAAAGAAGTATTTTAAAAATATTTTTATCAGAAGGTTTATTATTAGGCGTAATAGGCACAATCATAGGTGTATTGATGGCAATTTGTATTTGCCTGCTGCAATTAAAGTTTAAATTAATAAAGTTGGCGGGGGGGTCTTTCCTGTTGGATTATTTTCCTGTAAAACTTATGGTTACCGATTTCTTACTGGTTGCAGCAACGGCTATTGCCATTGCATTTATTGCTTCCTGGTTTCCTGCTCAAAAAGCCAGCAGGCAGGTATTTGAATTGAGATAGAAGAGTTGGTATAAACATTCATAAAAAAAACAGGTAATAACAACCTTTGTAATTGCTAATTCAATTCTTTTGCAATCCATTTAATTCTATACAAAACCTGTTTTCTTTATTATCAGTATTCATTAGCATCAATAATCACCCAGGGTTTCGGGCAACTGGGCCAATGCTTTTTGTAATTGCTCATCATTAGGGGCAATACCATGCCATTCGTGAGTGCCTTCCATAAAATCAACACCTTTACCCATTACTGTTTCCATGATGATAACAATGGGTTTACCCTTTCCTAAGTACGATTTTGCATTGTTAAATCCTGCAATTACAGCATCCATATCGTTACCATTCATCTCCAACACCTGCCAGTTAAATGCCTCAAACTTGGCTTTTAGGCTACTTAGGCTCATTACCGATTTAGTGGTACCGTCAATTTGCTGGCCATTACGGTCAATAGTAGCAATTAAATTATCTACGTTTTTATGTGCTGCAAACATAATTGCTTCCCAGTTTTGCCCTTCATCCAGCTCTCCATCTCCATGTAATGAATAAACAATATTTGGGTCGTTATTCAATTTTTTTGCCAGGGCAGCCCCAATTGCTACACTCATGCCCTGCCCTAACGAACCGCTTGCTACCCTTACACCGGGTAAATGTTCGTGTGTGGTTGGGTGGCCTTGTAACCTGCTGTTTATTTTTCTGAAAGTACTTAATTCTGAAATGGGAAAATATCCACTACGTGCCAGTGTACTGTAAAATACAGGTGAAATATGGCCATTACTTAAAAAGAAAACATCCTCTCCCTTACCATCCATATTAAAACCGGGGTTACGTTTCATTATTTCAAAATAAAGAGCTGTAAAATATTCAGTACAACCTAATGATCCACCCGGATGGCCACTTTGAACCGCATGAACCATACGAACAATATCTCTGCGAATTTGAGTGGCTATATCTTTTAAATTATTCATTTTGTATGTATTAGCTGTTATTTTATTGTTGCTTATTTTTAAAATCCAATTTTATATTTTAAAGCTGCAAACCTACTTTAAAACATGCGCAATATCAAAGTAAAAATTGAAGGATAATATAAAGGTTAATAATAAGTTTATAATTTTACCGTTATTATCGTACTTTTCTAAGAATTTATATTGATGTAACGGCCCGATTTTTGCCAACATCAATCATATAAAACCAGGCATCTGTATATTTTTATTTTATGTTTTTATCCTCAAAACATATTTAATACTTTTGCATTATTAGAAGAGACTGATTAAATTAGAAGAATGGACAATATTTTACTTAGTGCGACTCTTGCTTTTTTAATAACTTTTTTTGCCATTCCGGTAATTATACAGGTAGCAAAGGATAAAAAGCTTTTTGATGAACCCGATGAACGTAAAGTTCATAAAAATGTTATTCCTACTTTAGGTGGCCTTGGAATTTTTGCCGGCTTTATTATAGCAACACTAATGGGTGTGCCTTCCGGCATCACTTCAGAACTTCAATATTTTGCTGCAGCAGCTACAGTAATTTTCTTTTTAGGTATCAAAGATGATATCCTTATTTTATCGGCCAGTAAAAAATTTATAGGCCAATTAATAGCCGCAGGCATCATTATTAAATTTGGTGGCGTTCAAATAAGTAATATGCATGGTTTTTTGGGTATAAATGAAATACCGCATATTGCCAGTATTGTAATTTCTATTTTTACAATTATAGTTATCACCAATTCATTTAACTTAATTGATGGAGTTGACGGGCTTGCGGGCAGCCTGGGTTTACTAACCACACTTGTATTTGGGGTTTACTTTTTTTATGCAGGCCAGTTAACCTATGCAGTAATGGCCCTGGCTTTATCTGGAAGTATAATTGGTTTTTTAATTTATAATTTTTCGCCTGCAAAAATATTTATGGGCGATACCGGCTCTCTCTTAATTGGGTTAATTAATTCTATTTTGGTTATCAAATTTATTAATGTTGCCGGCAACCCTGCTTCAAACTTTCCTATTGAAGCCGCACCGGCAATAGGTTTTTCTATTTTGATGATTCCTTTGTTTGATACACTACGTGTATTTGGGCTTCGCATTCTTGACAGAAGATCTCCATTTAGCCCCGACAGGAACCATGTTCATCATTTTTTACTTGACCTGGGCCTTAGCCACCGTATGGTAACCCTTACCTGTGTAAGTGTTAATATATTATTCATTTGCCTGGCTTTTTTTCTGCGCCATTTAGGTACCACTACCGTAATAGGTATCTTATTATGCTCAGCTTTTGTTTTCATTGGAGCTATTTATTACAACAGGCCTAAAAACCGAAATGTTGCTAATATGAAAGTAGAAAATGCTGAAATAATAAAAACTCACAAACTCCTAAAATTAGCCGGCGAACCTGTAGAAGCTGAATAATTTTTTCATCTCATTTTTTAGTAGTATTTAACAAAAAGCAGTAGAAGGTTATTTTGTAAATAACTGTAGTTTTTACATAGCTTTGCAGCCAATTAATACAAATCGTATATGTCAGCAGATGTAAATAAAATAATTAGCGATATAGGCGCCTCTATGCAAAAAGCATTGAACCACCTGGAAGCAGAACTGGTTAAGATACGTGCCGGTAAAGCAAACCCCAATATGATTGATGGTATAATGGCTGATTATTATGGTAACCCCACACCAATAAACCAGGTTGCCAATATTTCCATATTAGATGCCCGTACTATTTCTGTACAACCCTGGGAAAAAAACATGCTGCAGGTTATTGAAAGAGCCATTATTATGGCCAACATTGGAATAAATCCTCAAAACGATGGCAACATTATACGTTTATTTTTACCGCCATTAACTGAAGAGAGAAGAAAAGAACTGGTAAAAAAATGTAATGCCGAAGGTGAAAATGCAAAAGTTGCCATGCGTAATATACGCAGGGAAGCCATTGAAGCCATAAAAAAACTACAGAAAGACGGATTAAGCGAAGACATCAGTAAAGATGCTGAAAATGCTGCCCAGCAGGAAACTGATAAATATATTGTTTTAATAGAAAAACATCTTGCCGCAAAAGAAAAGGAAATTATGGCTGTGTAATGCTTAATTTACTTTTAAAATTATTTTATACACCTGTTTAAACTGTTCAATCAATTTTTACAATACTGTAGAGTTCTGCTTTAAAATATCCCTGCATAAGTATATAAGTTTGAGTTATAAAACTTTAAACTTCAGTAATCACTGCAAATGTTTGTACCTTGGCATCAAACTATATTAAAGAGTAATTAGGTTTTAAAACATTTAACCATTACTATGTTTCAACAGGCAATAGAAAAAGTTTTACAATTTACAAGGCCGCTGCACAGCATATCCCGTACGTATGGCGGTTTGCTATTACCCGGTAGTGCAACCTTTTTTTTTGTAAACAATAAAGGTGTGGCCATTACCTGCAAGCATGTAATGAACCTTATACCATCAGCAGAACAAATAAATCTCACTTATGAAAAATATAAATCCGAAAGAAATAAGATAGCCAACGATGCAAAATACAAGCGTAACATACAGGGGCTGCAACTTAAATATAAATACCTGCCCGAAACTGTTGTACAACTAAAAAACAATTTTTTAAATTGTTTTGATACCATCAGCGAAATCACCTGCCATGCACACCCAACCTTAGACCTGGCCATTTTAGAATTTAAAGGCTTTAATAAGATTTATTATACCTCACATGCCAGCTTCATTAAAGATAGCAGTATCATTAAACAGGGTAAATCGCTTTGCCGCATTGGTTTTCCATTTCCTGAGTTCAACAATTTCAGGCACAATGCCCAAACAGATGATATAGAATGGACAAATACAGGCAACCCCAATTCGCCCTCGTTTCCTATAGATGGCATTGTTACAAGATTTGTAGCAAGTCCACCCCATAACGAAATTACAGGTATTGAAATGAGTACAGCTGGCCTGCGTGGGCAAAGCGGTGGCCCGCTATTTGACAGTAATGGTAATATATATGGGATGCAGTTTGCCACCAATCACCTGCACCTGGGTTTTGACATGAAAGACTTTGAAATTATCAGCAATGGAAAGAAAAGCAGGATCTCTAATAACCCTTTTTTACACGTGGGTATTTGTGTACATGTAGATAAGATAAAAGAGTTTTTGAAGGAAAAGAATATTTCGTTTTATGAAACTGATTAAAAACCTATCGTCTTAAGTTAGCGATAAAAACGCCTGATAAAATCAAAAACAGGCAACCGAATTGTTTCAACCCAACTTCTTCTCCATAAACCATCCCCCAAAAATTTGCAATAATAGGAATACCATAAGTTACCATAGAAGCAAAAACTGCACCGGCTCTTTTAATCAATACATAAAAAATTATTGATGCAATGGCTGTACCAAAAACCCCTAACATAGCTGCGTATGCTGTGGAATATAAAACTCCGTAATCGGTTAAGGGCAAATTGAAATACCCGGTAAAATAAAGTACAACCAAGGCGGGAATGGCATTTGAAACAAGTGCTATAGAAGCAATTTGCAGCGAGCCTATGTGTTGCAGGTATTGGTACACCATATTTACATTAAATCCATAACAAATGGTTGCTATTATTACAAAAGACACATACTCTATATACTGGCTTTGCAACATATTACCTTTGCTTAACAACAACAGCACACTACCGGTAAAAGCTATTAAAATACCCAATATTTTGTTTGCTGATGTTTTTGACCTGAAGAAAAGGGCACCGGTTATTATAACAAAAATGGGAGTTAACGAATTGAGTGTTCCTGCCAAAGCGCCGTCAATACGGGTTTCGGCTATGCAAAACAGGTAGGCCGGTAATAAACTACCTAAAACTCCCGACAAAAAGATAATCCACAATTTATCCGAAGGAATATTTCTAAAATGCTTTATTGCCGTAGGCAATAAAACAATACCAGAAAAAACAATACGCAGTGATGCAACCTGGAAAGCAGATAAGTGAAGTAACCCTTCCTTCATCATTATAAAACTGCTGCCCCAAATAACAGATAGGATGATAAAAATAAACCAGTTAAAAAATCCCTTATTCAAAAAAAAATATTTTGCGCAAAGTTGTAGTAATTACATGACATAACATAATAAGGTATAAAACCCTTTATATAAACTTTTGATGTATGTAGATAAAACAATAATTTTACATACAGGATTTATAACATGATTCATCACTAAAATTTATCATTATGGGATTTATTAAAGAGTTTAAAGATTTTGCCATGAAGGGCAACCTTGTAGATATTGCAGTTGCCTTCGTTATGGGTGGCGCATTTGGCAAAGTTGTTACTTCATTTACCGATGGTATAGTTTCTCCAATTATAGGTATGATAGGAGGAGCTGATTTAAGTAAAAATATGTACCAGTTAAAAGCGGCCGTAACCGATGCCACAGGCAAAGTGGTTACCGAAGCTGTTTATGTAAAATGGGGCGATTTTTTAACCGCCATCATCAACTTCATCATTGTAGCATTTGTAATGTTTTTGGTTATAAAAGGCATCAACAAAATGAAGAAGAAGCAGGAAGAAGCACCTGCTGCACCATCATCAACCGATGCATTGCTGATGGAAATAAGAGACTCCCTGAAAAAATAATTTGTATTAACCCCCTCCGGGTAGCAGCATTAAACCAATGCTGCTGCCTGTTTTTAAACCTATCTGTTATGAAAAAGATATTTGCTATTTTATTACTTGTTTGCTTTACAGCTTTTTGCCAGGCACAAGACCCAACTGTTAAAGGATTAAAAGATGAAGCTGCAAAAACAATCAATAAAGACCCTAAAGACACCACCCATAAAACCTGGAAACTGGGAGGGCTTTTCAACCTCAACATCAACCAGGGCACATTAAGCAACTGGAGTGCCGGCGGCGATAAGTTTTCCTTTTCATTAAATGCATACCTCAATGTTTTTGCATTTTATAAAAAAAATAAACATTCGTGGGATAACAGTTTAGACCTTGCTTATGGCATTGTAAACACTACCAGCCTTGGCTCACGCAAAGCCAGCGACAGGATTGACTTTTTATCAAAATACGGGTATAGCATTGCACCCAAATGGAGCATATCAACCTTATTTAACCTGCGTACCCAGTTCACCAATGGATATGCTTATTCAAAAACCGCAAGTGGTGCCGATACTTCAAACATAATTTCAAAAACTTTTGCACCTGCTTATTTATTACTTTCACTTGGTGTTGATTATAAACCAACCGATAATTTTTCGGTATTTATATCGCCATTAACCGAGCGTTGGGTTATTGTGGGCGATAGTGCCATTGCTCCTTTGTATGGTGTGTTGCCCGGCAAAAAATCTAAAAACGAACTGGGCGCATTTGTAACGGCAAACTATACTGCAAAGCTGGGCGCTAATTTTGTGTATAAAACAAGGCTCGATCTTTTTTCGAACTACAAACAAAAACCACAGAACATTGATGTTTACTGGACCAATGCCTTAACAGCCAAACTAACAAAGTATATTAACTTTTCTTTTAACCTGGATATGATTTATGATGATGACACCAAAAATGTAAACCCTGCAAAAGGCCCTGCTCCTCAATGGTTGCAGTTAATGGGTGTTGGCTTTGCTTATAATTTTAAAAATTAATTGATATCGCATTCTTATACATCGGCCATCCGCAGTGCAATACTGCGGATTTTTTTATTTTCTAAAACTATTAACAAATCACAACTTGTATTTTTTTAATTTTGCCGAATGATAAAACCCTTATTGTGTGTAACTGTATTGCTGGCTACAGTAATACAGTTATCGGCACAAGACCTTACCGTAAAAGAGTTTCAGAAAGTGGCCTTTAAGGAGTTAAAACCTTTGGAAAAAGACGGTTGGAAAAAAAACGGCACTTTTATATTAAATGTTAACCAGGGTGCATTGCGTAACTGGGCAGGAGGCGGTGAGCAAAATACTTTAGGGTTTACCACATTATTGAATTATAACATTAACCACCGTAAAGGAAAAATTACCTGGACCAATTATATTGATATTGCACTGGGGTTTCAAAATGCAACCAGTTTTGGACGATTTAGAAAAGTAGATGACCGCATAGACCTTACCAGTAAGTTAGGCCTGCAGTTTTCAAATCAATGGTATGTAGCCTTACTTGCTAATTTTAATACCCAGGCTTTAGCCGGGTATAGCTACACCGATAGTGGCAGTACCAAGATCTCCAATTTTTTAACCCCCGGTAAAATTTTACTATCGCCGGGTATTGATTTCAGGCCCGATAAAAGCTTTTCGCTTTTTGTTTCGCCAATTACAGTTCGTTTTATTATTAAAAATGATACAGATTTTTATGCAATAGATAAATTTGGAGTTCCTGCAAATCATACCAACTATACCGAACTGGGAGCTTTTGCCACAGCTAAATACACAAAAAAAATTACTCACTGGGCATACTATAATGGCCGACTGGACCTATTCAGCAATTATAAGCGTAACCCCAAAAACGTAGATGTATATTTTACAAACCTGGTAACTATGAAATTTAATAAATGGTTGGCCACCAATGTAAGCGTAGATATCGTGTATGATGATGATGTACTGATGAAAACACAGCTAAAAGAAGTGCTGGGCTTAGGTTTAACGCTCAAGCTATAAAAAAAGTAAAAGTTTTTCCACATTATTGTTCAGCCGGGTTATTATTACAAAACTCTATCAACTTATTAATACATTTGCTGCTGCTTAATAAAGCGGCATTATTAAAATATTAAATTTCAACAGTTGAACACAGCATCGTACCAGATAAAGTTAGAGCAGTTTGAAGGGCCATTTGACCTGCTATTGTTTTTTATTGAAAGAGACGAACTGGATATTTACAATATCCCCATCACTAAAATAACAAACGATTTTTTAGATTACATACACACTTCAGAAAAACTGAATATTGAATTAAGCAGCGAATTCATCCTTTTCATTAGCACACTTATGCGTATTAAAGCAAAAATGCTTATCCCCCGCAAAGAGGTTGATGCCGATGGAAATGAAATTGATCCCAGGCAAGAACTTATCAATAAAATTCTGGAATATAAAAGATTTAAAGAAGCATCGGCAAAGATGGCCGAACTGGAAGCCGACAGAATGTATATGATGAAGCGTGGCAATCTACAGCAGGAATTAGCACAAATTGGAGAAGAAGCCGGAGAAGGGACAGAGATACAGACGGTAACGCTCTTTAAATTAATGAAGGCTTTTGAAAGGGTGATTGCCAAATTGCAGGAACGCAATTTTAAACCTGTGCATACGGTAGTGCAATATAATTATACCATGGAAGAAAGCCGGGAATACATGCTTACTACCTGCAAGGCCCAAAAAACGGTTTCGTTTGAAAAGATTTTCGAAATTTGCCAAGACCGCATTCATGCTATCTTTCTTTTCTTATCATTGTTAGAATTGGTACAGCTTAGATACATGAGCCTGCTTACCGGTGAAGGCAGAAATAATTTTATAGTAGAATGGAACGAAAACCGGGAGGAAGATATACAGGGCCTGCTACCTAATGAAGATATTACTACACTTAATTAATACATACCCCGTTACAACGGGGCTTTTTTTTACAAGGACTTTTTGTCAGGTAAATGGTTTGGTATCATTTTTGATGTTTAAACATCAAAAATTACATAAAATAAAAATTATGAAAACAAAATTGTTTAAAGCTGCCGACCGTGGCAGTGCTGATTATGGATGGTTGAAACCCAATTATTATTTCAGTTTTGCCCAATACCGTGATGCTGCCAAAACACATTTTGGTTTGTTAAGGGTACTAAATGATGATTTTATTGCAGGTGGTGGTGCATTTGCCACACATCCACACGATAATATGGAGATTGTAACCATACCTTTTACAGGCGCTTTAAAACATAAAGACAGCACAGGTGGTGAAGGCGTGATAAAGGCCGGCGATATACAAATAATGAGTGCCGGCACAGGTGTGCAACATTCAGAGGCCAATGCATCGGCAACAGAGCCGGTAACACTTTTCCAGGTTTGGGTTTTTCCAAAAGTGAGGAATATTAAACCCAGGTACCAACAAAAGGCTTTTGATGTTAATGAAAGGGAAAACAAATGGCAAACAGTGGTATCGCCCATTAAAGAAGATAATGCTTTATGGATAAACCAGGATGCAAAATTTTCTTTAACAAAACTTAATGCAGGTAAAAAAATTACTTATAAAAATGCATTTGCCAATAACGGAGTTTTTCTTGTAACAATTAATGGAGCCGTAACAGTTGATGGACAGGATTTGAAGAAGAGGGATGCAATTGGTATTTCAGAAACAGAAGATTTTACAATAACTGCCCAAGAAGATGCTGAGTTATTGGCTATTGAAATACCCATGAATTAATTTCAATAGTATATCCATAGTAAGATTGGTTTGGATGATTTATCTATATAAGTTTTTAATTGTTGTAAAAATAAAGCAGAAACAGTTGGGCACCCCAAGCTAACACAAATTGGCTGGGGTGCTACTTCATAATCGGGAACACAATCAAATGCATGCAATACAATAAACCTATCAAAAGCATTACTATTAGTAATATCAAGGCCATATAACTTATACGCTAATCCAAATTTTCCTTCATAAGCATTGCCAATTTTATATTTTCCTATTGATGTACAATTGCTATTTGGGGTATTGGAGAAGATTAGCTCGTTTGCATCGCCTACCGATCCGCTGCCATGCGTTACCAACCCTTCTTTTTCAATAGTATCTGATGTTAGGTTATACACAAAAAACCGGTATTTACCCGAAGGCAATCGCATATCAATTAAAAAACAGGTGCTTTTATTGAATTGATGATCTTTTATATAATCCTTTGCCAGCAAGGCTTTCTGTCGTACCCGTGAAAGTGTTTCTTTGTTATAACCGTTTTTTTCTAAAGTAACAGGTTGTTCAGTTTTTACAAAGCCTGTATTAATAGGTTGATGGTAGAAAAAATATCCAAATGATGAAATGGCTATTAAAAGCACAATGGGTACACCGATTATTTTGCTGGCCATGTAATTTTTTATGGTTTTGATTCTGAACGAACCCGATTCCATAAAAATTTTTTAAACCGTGTTAAAATAAATTCGTTTACATTTTATTTAACACAAAAGCCGAATTTGTTATACAAAAAAACCCGGCCATTATGTATGCCGGGTTTTAATTGAAAATTTTTTTTATCAATGTACTTTAACTTTCGATTCGGCCATAGTTCTTACTACGTTGGCAATACCATTGGCATCAATACCAATTTCATCGTATAATTGTTTAGGGCTGCCGTGTTCTACAAGCCTGTCGGGTATGCCCAAAATCTTTACATCGGCTTTGTAACCATGTTCATTCATAAATTCAAGTACGGCAGAACCAAATCCGCCAACAATAGTGCCATCTTCTACCGTAATTATCTTTTTATATTTACTAAAAACCTCGTGCAGCATTTCTTCATCAATAGGTTTTACAAAACGCATATCGTAATGCGCCGGGTTAATGCCTTCGGCTTTTATATCCCTGATAGCGGCTGCGGCAAAATTACCTACATGCCCAAATGTTAAGATGGCAATATCTTTTCCATCTTTTAATTTGCGCCCTTTACCAATTTCAATTTCCTGCATTTCTGTTTTCCATTCAGGCATCACCCCTTCGCCCCTTGGATAACGGATAACAAAAGGCAATTCGGTTTTATCAAGCTGTGCCGTGTACATCAGGTTACGTAACTCGGCTTCGTTCATGGGGGCGCTAACAATCATGTTGGGTATGCACCGCATATATGCTATATCATAGCAGCCATGATGAGTGGGGCCGTCTTCACCTACAAGCCCTGCCCTGTCTAAACAAAATATTACAGGCAGTTTTTGTATAGCCACATCATGTATCACCATATCGTAAGCCCGCTGCATAAACGAAGAATAGATATTGCAGAACACTTTCATCCCCTGTGTAGCCATACCTGCACTTAAGGTTACAGCATGCTGTTCGCAAATACCCACATCAAATGCACGGTCGGGCATTTGCTCCATCATAAATTTTAAAGAAGAGCCGCTTGGCATTGCAGGAGTGATACCAAATATCTTTTTATTTTTTTCTGCCAGTTCAATTATTGTATGGCCAAATACATCCTGGTATTTGGGTGGCTGTGGAATATCAAATTTTTTCTTTTGTATTTCGCCGGTTACTTTATCAAACAGCCCCGGTGCATGCCATTTGGTTTGGTCTTTTTCTGCCAGGTGATATCCTTTACCTTTTACTGTTTTAATATGCAAAAGTTTAGGCCCGGGTATATCTTTTAAATCTTTTAAAGTATCAACCAGTTTAGTGATATTGTGCCCATCTATAGGGCCAAAATAACGCAGCTTAAGCGCTTCAAATAAATTACTGCTTTGGCTTACCATTCCTTTTAAACTTGCTTCCAGTTTGCTTGCCATGCCTCTTGTGAAAGATTTACCAACCGGTAGTTTGCCTAATGCTTTCCAAACATTATCCCTAAGGTCGTTGTAAGTATGTGAAGTGGTAATGTCTGTGAGATATTCTTTTAATGCGCCCACATTGGGGTCGATGCTCATGCAATTATCATTTAAAATAATAATTACATTGCTTTTTTCGATGCCGGCATGGTTCATAGCTTCAAAAGCAAGGCCGGCCGTCATGGCGCCATCGCCGATGATGGCAACATGTTGACGGTTGTTTTCGCCTTTATAATGCGATGCCATTGCCATACCGAGTGCTGCAGATATTGAAGTGGATGAATGGCCAACACCAAATGTATCGTATTCACTTTCGCTTCTTTTGGGAAAACCGCTAAGGCCTTTGTATTTACGGTTTGTAGTAAAATTATCCCTGCGGCCTGTTAATATTTTATGGCCATAAGCCTGGTGGCCCACATCCCATACCAACTGGTCGTATGGGGTATTAAAAACATAATGCAATGCAACACTTAATTCCACCACGCCAAGGCTGGCGCCAAAATGGCCCCCATACACACTAACCACATCAATAATATACTGACGCAGTTCATCACAAACCTGGTGTAATTGTTCCCTGTTTAATTTTTTTAAGTCGTCGGGATTATTAATGTTTTTTAATAATTCGCCAGCTTTTATTTCCATGTATATTTTTATTTCCTAAGTAAAGTTACTGTTTTTACAAACCTTTCAGGTTGCTAACACACTATTTTTTACAATGCTGATTCAATAACGGCCTATTTAATGTAAATATTTCATCATATTCAAAATCAAATCAGCATCGGGGCAATTAGCCAAATATGTTTCACTTTCAGATAACTTGCAAACACCTGGATAATCACCTTCCTTTAATTGCATATCATGTATAATTTGAAAATGCAGGTGTGGCGGCCAGTTCCCGTTTTCGGCCGGGGTACCAAAATGCCCAAGCAACTCTCCTCTTGTTACATAAGCGCCTGCAGTTAGTTTAGATATGTCGGCCAGGCTTACATGGCCATACAGAGTATAAAAAGCTACTGTTTCTAACTGATGTAAAAGGATTATGGTGGCGCCATAATCGCCAAAATTATTATTGTAAGCAAAGCTATGTACCATCCCGCCTAATGGTACATAAACAGGCGTGCCTGCAGCCCCCCATATATCAACACCTAAATGTACAGAACGAGGCTCATCACTATCAAACAATTTACTTCGCTTGTACAACTTGCGGTTTTCATTATATCCACCAATACCATATTTGGCATTGTTGTTTTTTAATTGCTTATCAATATAAATCGAAAATAAATTGGTATCTGCAATTATTTCCTGGCTCAGTTCTGTATTTGTTTCAGAAAAATTAAGCCTGGTTAATTTTTCTGTAGCCGGATTAAATTGTACTACAGGATGAAATTGTGACCTGTTTTTTACCAATGCATTTTCCAGTTCTGTTATCATAGTTTATATTTTGCCCAACTTAAAAATGGATAAAGTTGGGTTTGTATAGTTATACTTTTATACCACTACATTTATCATTTTGTTTTTTACAAAGATGATTTTCTTTGGAAGCTTACCATCGAGCCATTTTTTAACAATATCATTTTCGAGTATCATTTCCTCTACTTGTTTTTGTTCAAGATTAAGTGATAACTCAATATTAGTACGAAGTTTACCATTTACAGAAACAGGGTAGTCTTTTGTACTCTCAACCAATAATGCCGGGTTAAAGGTTGGATAATTGGCATCAAGGACAGAACCTTTATTGCCCAATTGGTGCCACAACTCTTCACTGATATGCGGTGCATACGGTGCAAGCAAAATAAGCAGTTGTTCAATAACCACTTTTTTACTGCACTTTAAATCAGCAAGTTCATTTACACATATCATAAATGTACTTACTGCCGTATTAAACGAAAAGCGTTCTGTATCTTCTTCAATTTTTTTTATGGTGCGATGTAAAACTTTTAATTCTGTATCGGTTGCTTTCTCATCCGTCCAAATTTTACCTTTTACTTCATCAAATAACAGCCTCCACAGTTTTCTTAAAAAACGATGAACACCTTCAATACCCTTGGTATCCCAGGGCTTGCTTGCTTCTACCGGGCCCAGGAACATTTCATACATGCGGAAAGTATCGGCACCATATTTATCACACAATTCATCCGGGTTTACGGTATTGAATTTTGATTTTGACATTTTTTCTGTTTCAACTCCACAGATATATTTGCCATCTTCTAAAATAAATTCAGCATTTGCATATTCACCATTTCTCCATTTTTTAAATTCTTCTATATCTAATTCTACTCCATCAACAATGTTTACATCAACATGTAAAGGAGAGGGTTGTGAAATTTTAAATTCACTTAATGAAGTATTTTTAAAAATTTCATCATACTCTGCTTGGATCAGCTTTTTTGTTTCTGGTAAATGAAAATTGTCATAATGGAATTTTGAAAGGAAGGGCAACTTTTTCCAAAGTAATTTTTCATCAAAGTTTAACTTAGATTCAGTAAAAGGAATTTCAACATTAAGCCTATACACAAACCTGCTACTTCCCTGTATCATTCCTTGGTTCAATAATTTTTTATATGGTTCATCAAAACCAATCAATCCTAAATCAAACAAAACTTTTGTCCACATACGGCTGTACAGTAAATGCCCAACAGCATGCTCGGTACCGCCAATGTACAGGTCAACCTGGTTCCAGTAATCGCTTGCTTTGCGGTCGCAAAAAGTTTTATCATTGTGCGGATCCATGTAGCGCAAAAAATACCAACTGCTTCCTGCATAGCCGGGCATGGTAGATGTTTCTCTTCTGACCTCTCCCCCCGCCCTCTCCAGAGGAGAGGGAGTCAAACCTTCTGATTTTAATGACTCATATTTTGAACTTTCACTCTCCTGAGGAGAGGGAGCCAAACCCTCATTTTCTAAAGCAGGTTGTTTTTCTAATTCTGAATTAATATTTGTTTCCGTTTTCAATTCTTCTTTTTCTAATACCTTCTTATTTAGTAATGCTTGTTCAATGCTTTTTAAAACATTTTTCACACTATTTTTTACTTCATCATTTGTAAACCTTATCATTGTAAAGCCACACTCTGCAAGCCAGGCTTCTCTACCAGCATCATATATTTTCTGTTCCTCCTTATTATGATACCCACCATCAATCTCAACAATTAACTTTTTTTCAAGACATACAAAGTCGGGGATATATCCTGCAATCGGATGTTGCCTTCTGAATTTAAAACCTCCAATTTTCCTGTTTCTTAATTTCTGCCAGATAATATTCTCTTCGATTGTTGGCTCTTTTCTATTTTGCTTTGCAAAGCCAATTGTTTTTTTCCATTCTGCAATTGTACTGTTATAATACCCGGGAGCTTTTGTCCCCCTCTCATTAGGAGAGGGGTTAGGGGAGAGGTCAACCCAATCTGTTAGATTTGCCAATGGGCCTTCGCCATTAGGCCCGGGGCTGTATTTATCTACATGCGGTAACTCAAGCGGCAATTCGCTTGCATCTATAGGATTGGCAATACCATCGCTCCAGGTTATGGGGAAAGGCTCGCCCCAATAACGTTGCCTGCTAAAGCCTGCATCACGCATGCGGTAATTCACTTTGCGTTTTCCAATACCCAGTTCTTCAACTTTATTAATTGCTACTGCCATGGCATCTTTCATTATCATACCATTTAAAAAATCTGAGTTTTGTAAAACAGCATCTTTTGTTGCATTAGCTTCCTGGCCATTAAAATGTGAACCAATGATATTGGTTATTGGAATTTTAAAATGATTGGCGAATGCAAAGTCACGCTGATCGCCGCAAGGCACAGCCATAATGGTGCCTGTTCCATATCCAGCTAAAACATATTCCGCTATCCAAATTGGTATTTCTTTGCCATCAAAAGGATTTATTGCATAAGCGCCTGTAAAACATCCTGTGATTATTTTTGCTTCGGCAAGACGCTCTCTTTCGCTACGGCTTTTTACATACGCTAAATATTTTTCTACTTCAGCTTTTTGATTTGCTGTTGTTATATTTAAAACAATTTCATGTTCGGGGGCAATCACCATAAAGTCAACACCAAAAATGGTATCGGGCCTTGTGGTATATACATTTAATTTGCTGTCCGAATTTTTAATATTGAATTCAATTTCTGCTCCTTCGCTTTTACCAATCCAGTTACGTTGCATTTCTTTCATGCTATCGCTAAAATCTACTGTTTCCAGGCCTTGCAACAGCCTGTTGGCATAAGCAGTAATACGTAAAAACCACTGGCGCATTTTTTTTCTTTCAACCGGGTGGCCGCCACGTTCGCTAACACCATTCACTACTTCATCATTGGCAAGTACGGTTCCTAAGGCTTCGCACCAGTTAACTTCGCCATAAGCGCTAAAAGCCAGCCGGCGGTTCATCAATATGTCTTCCTGCTCTTTTTTAGTAAAAGCATTCCATTGATCAGCAGTAAAATTTTTACAGCCTTTTGTTTCATACTTTTTCACCAAATCGGCAATTGGCCTTGCTTTTTGCTGAGTGTTGCAAAAATAACTATTGTACAACTGCAGGAAAATCCATTGTGTCCATTTATAATATTGGGGGTCGCTGGTACGCAGTTCCCGATCCCAGTCGTAACAAAATCCTATTTTATCAAGCTGAGCTTTAAAAGTTGTGATATTTTTTTCGGTTGTGGTAGCCGGGTGCTGCCCTGTTTCCAGTGCATATTGTTCGGCAGGCAAACCAAAACTATCAAAGCCCATTGGGTGCAACACATTAAACCCCTTCAATCTTTTATACCTACTGTAAATATCGCTTGCTATGTATCCCAACGGGTGGCCCACATGCAGGCCTGCACCGCTTGGATAAGGAAACATATCCAATACATAGTATTTGGGTTTGCCCGAATTGTTTGAAACCCGGTAAACTTTATTTTCCCGCCAATAGTCCTGCCATTTTTTTTCTATTTCATTAAACTTGTATTCCATATTCTTTTCTACTGCTACTTAAATTTTATTTTACTATCAACTGTGTTGGTTTGTTTTTTAAAGAACCAATCTTATATACTTTCTTTTATTTTATTGAACATAGTATTTCTTTAGCTTCCAGGTTATTAAACTGTGAAAGAAAAGTTATTTAATCCTCAATCACACTTCATATTTTACTTTTACAGAAATAAACAGGGAAGACTGTCGTTTTGAAGACAGCAAAAATACGGCAAAGCAGCTAAAAACCTTTATTTTTGCAACGCTCAAAAAAGTAAAACTGTACTAATCCCCTAACAAAACAAAATATGGCTCAGTTCGGAAAAGCAAGTAGCAAACGTGGCAAACCAACTTATGCTTATGCTATCATTGGCGTATCGCTGGTTTTATTTTTATTTGGAATTGTTGGCTGGTTTTTTTTAAATCTTCGTAAAACCGGCGATTATGTAAAAGAAAACATACAGGTACATGCCTGGCTTAACCCCAATTCGCCAAAGAAAAAGATAGATAGCCTGAAAAATTATATTTCATCAATACCCTATGCAAAGGATGTAAAATATGTTACTAAAGAAATGGCTATTGAGATTTGGAATAAAGACAATGATACTACCTGGAAAAAATTCCTGGATGAAAACCCCTTGCCCGAAAGTATAGATTTTTATATAAAGGCCGACCATGTACAAAAAGACAGTTTGGATTTATTGTCGCTGGATTTGTTAAACCGGTTCCCGGGGCTCATTAATGAATTCCAGTTTCCTACAGATACTATAACACAAGTAAGCAAGTTTGTAAAAACTGCCGCTTATATCTTTTTAATTGCAGCAATTATATTAACTGTACTGGTTGTATTTTCTATTGATAACACCATTCGCCTGGCCATGTACAGCAACCGTTTTTTAATTAAAACCATGCAAATGGTTGGCGCCACCCGATGGTTTATTGCCAGGCCTATCAATAAAAGGGCTATTTTAAACGGGTTGATAGCGTCGTGTATTGCAATTGTTGCTTTATGGTTTACGGTAATGCTTATTGAGTCGTTAACACCAAGTTTTAAAGTATTACACGATAATACAAGTATGATTTTGCTATTTTTAGTGATAATTGTTTTAGGTATAAGTATTACCCTAATTAGTACCCACCGCTCGGTTATTAAATACCTGCGTATGAAATTGGATGATTTATATTAATTTGCAGCGTTAATTTTAAAAATATGAATAAAGATAAAAAACAAGTCCCATCAACTTCCAATCAATTGTTTGGTAAAGAAAATTATTTGTGGATGCTGATAGGATTAGCCGTACTGGCGCTTGGCTTTTTTTTAATGGCAGGTGGCAAAAGCAGCAATCCAAAGGTTTTTAATGATGCAGAAGTGTACAGTACTACCCGTATAACAATTGCACCCATGCTAATTATTGCCGGCTTTATTATTGAAATATTTGCCATCATGAAAAAATCAAAGACAAATTAATTTTTTAAAAAAAAGAACATTAAATATTATTAGCGAAGATTATACCTTCGCTTTTTTTATGTAACAAATTTTTATGGATACCATACAAAGCATTATAATTGGAGTGGTAGAAGGACTTACAGAATTTCTCCCTGTTTCTTCAACGGGCCACATGATTATCACCGAAAAGCTGCTTCATATTGATGAAAATGATTTCAGCAAAGTGTTTACCATTGCCATACAGTTAGGCGCCATATTAGCCGTAGTGGTTTTATATTGGAAGAAATTTTTTGATTTTAAAAACTGGAAGTTTTATTTAAAAATTGCGGCCGGAGTAGTGCCGGCGCTTATACTGGGTTTTTTGTTTTCAAAAAAGATTGATGCATTGCTTGAAAGTTCTACTACAGTTGCCATATCCTTACTGGCTGGTGGTATCATCTTATTATTTATTGATAATATTTTTAAAAATCAGCAAGTAGATAAAGAAGAAGACATTTCATTTTTTAAAGCCATTATAATTGGTATTTGGCAATGTATTGCCATGATACCGGGCATTAGCCGCAGTGCAGCTTCTATCATTGGCGGTATGCAACAAAAATTAACCAGAAGTGCTGCTGCTGAGTTCTCATTCTTTTTAGCAGTGCCAACCATGCTGGCAGCCACCGGTTATAAACTTTTAAAATACTGGCAGGATTATGGCGGCTTTTCATCGAACGAAATAAAACAACTTGCCATTGGTAATGTGGTTGCTTTTGTGGTTGCCATGCTGGCTATTAAATTCTTTATCGGTTTTTTAAAAAAACATGGATTTAAAATTTGGGGTTATTACAGGATAGCGGTGGGTATTATTTTGCTTATTCTAATTTACACGGGGTACATAAAACCCTAAATACCCATTGCAGGGTATATATTTTTTCAGCATGATTCATTAATTATGCATTTATTACCAAAACTAACTGTTATGAAAATTTTAACCCGGTTTTTTACAGCCCTTATCATCACTGCTGTATTAGCAGCCTGCAATGCCGGTTATGGCAAAGAGTATAAATTAGACAGCAAACACAATGTGTATTATAAAGGCGATAGTGTTACAGAAGCACAGGCAAAAAAACTGGCTGAGTATTTAAAAGAACAAAAATATTTCCAGGATACTATAGAATCTACCGTACAGTTGGTAAAAGTGAAAGACACTTTTAATATAAATTTTGTGGTGGATGAAACCAAACTAACTAAAGGATACGAAACTAACTTTTTATTGTTTGGCGGATTTATTTCTGAAAGTGTATTTAATAAAGCGCCGGTAGTTATACAGCTCACCAATAACAGGTTGGAGCCATTTAAAAACCTGGGTTATGCAAGCCCCATATCCGAAGAAAAAGAAAAAGAATAACAAATAAATAAACCTCATTAAAACAACCCCTGTAATATTAAACAGGGGTTGTTTTGTTTTCTTTACATTGATATTTACTATATTCATTATTCCTTAATTAAAAACCATGCAAACTGCTTCTAAAAAAGTCATTAACGGCTGGGCCATGTACGACTGGGCCAACTCGGTGTACAACCTTGTAATTACTACTACTTTTTTCCCGGCTTATTATGCAGCAGTTACCAGCACTGTAAAATTTCCGGATGGCATTACTTTTTTAGGTCGCCGTTTTGTAAATACCGAACTAAAAGATTATGTTCTTGCATTTGGTTTTTTAGTTATTGCATTGCTCTCTCCAATCTTATCATCCATTGCCGATTACAAAGGCAATAAGAAAAATTTTATGCGTTTTTTTTGTTACATGGGGGCAGCAAGCTGTTCACTTATGTATTTTTTTGATGAGCACCATGTTACCCTGGGCCTTATGTGCTTTATGTTTGCCGGTATTGGTTTTTATGGCAGCCAGGTTTTTTATAATTCGTACTTGCCAGAGATTGCTATGGAAGAAGACAGGGACAGGGTGAGTGCAAGAGGTTATAGCTTTGGTTATATAGGCAGCGTAATTATGCAGATGATTGGCTTTGCATTGGTAATATTAATGCCCGAAGGAGAAATGCCATTAAAACTTACTTTTTTACTGGTGGGTATTTGGTGGGTAGCATTTGCACAAATAACATTTAACAGGTTGCCCATTAGCCCAAAAACAGAAAGAAAAAGCAGGAAACATGCTTTGGTAAATGGTTTTCATGAATTACAAAAGGTATGGCATGAAGTTAAAATTATGCCGCAGTTAAAAAGGTTTTTAACAGCTTTCTTTTTTTATAATATGGGTGTACAAACAGTTATGCTGGTTGCAATTGATTTTGGTATTAAAGAATTAAAACTTGAAAACTCAAAGCTCATCATCACGGCTGTTATCATTCAGCTAGTAGCCATTGCAGGCGCTGTTGGCATGAGCCGTATATCGGCATTATACGGTAATATAAAAGTGCTTTCTTTAACTGTTTGTTTGTGGATTGTGGTTTGTATTGCAGGCTATTTTATGCAAACAGAAATACATTTTTATATCATAGCATCGCTGGTTGGACTTGTCATGGGCGGCATTCAGTCGCTTAGCCGTTCTACCTACAGCAAACTGATGCCCGAAACAAAAGACACCGCATCGTTTTT
Organism: Ferruginibacter sp.; assembly: GCA_019638575.1. Taxonomy (GTDB): domain Bacteria; phylum Bacteroidota; class Bacteroidia; order Chitinophagales; family Chitinophagaceae; genus Ferruginibacter. Next base: position 280,423 of record JAHBTN010000001.1, read on the forward strand.
TAGTTTTTATGATGTAACTGAAAAATTTTCGATAGTAATTGGCCTATTTTGTTTTGGATTTATTGAAGGATTAACCAATAATATGCGTAACTCTATTTTAGCGTTGATTATATTTTTTATCATTGGGCTTTTATTTCTGTTACTTACTTACAGGGTTCAAAAGAAACAATCCGTAACTTTAATAAATTGAAAATAAACAACAGTAACCACATGTTGTTGGTTAATTTAACAATACAGGGTTTTAAACAGGATACAAGAACTATTTCATGAAACTTTATACAATTAATACGGGCTATTTTAAATTAGATGGCGGGGCCATGTTTGGCGTGGTACCCAAAAGCATCTGGAACAAACTTAACCCTGCCGATGAAAACAATATGTGCAGTTGGGCCCTGCGCTGTTTATTGATTGAGGATGAAGGAAGGCTTATTTTGATTGATAATGGTATGGGCAATAAACAGGATGCAAAATTTTTTGGCCATTATTACTTGCATGGCGATGATACCTTAGAGGCGTCATTAGCAAAAAATGGATTTACAAAAAATGATATCACCGATGTTTTTTTAACACACCTGCATTTTGACCACTGCGGGGGCAGCATTGTAAAAGATGGAGAAAAACTTGTACCTGCATTTAAAAATGCAACTTACTGGAGCAACCATCATCACTGGAAATGGGCTACAGAACCCAATGCCAGGGAAAAAGCAAGTTTTTTAAAAGAAAATATACTGCCCATTCAGGAAAGCGGGCAGTTGAAATTTTTTGATGTTAATAATACAATTACAGCAATAAACGGAAAAACTCTTCCTGAATATAACTCCGGCATTATTACCAACCTGTCTTTTTACACCGTTAACGGTCATACCGAATGTATGATGCTGCCCAAAATTAATTACCATGGCAAAACTATTGTTTACATGGCCGACCTGTTGCCTTCAGCAGCACATATTCCCCTGCCCTATGTAATGGCATACGATATGTTTCCTTTGCAAACACTACAGGAAAAGAAACTATTTCTTACAGAAGCAGAACAAAACAATTTTATCTTGTTTTTTGAACATGATCCTAAAATTGAATGCTGCAATGTACAGGCTTCAGAAAAAGGAATAAAGTTAAAAGATACTTTTACACTAAATGATATTTGATTTTCATTTATCTCAATCCTATAAATGAGGTTAACTTGTGACGCAGGTTTTTATAACTCATCATATCTACTTTTATACTTCCAACAGCAATCGGGCTTTCAACACGAAGCAATAAATGATTAGGGTCATCGCTCAGCCAGGCAGTCATCTTTTCGCCACCTTCAAAAATGGTTCCTTTAATTAAAAGCGGTTTTATTTTAATAGCATTAAATCTTCCATACCTGGTTTTTATTTTCTCTTTTCCCATATACCTAATGTATAAATGATACACTTCATCATCTAAAAACATATCAAAAGGAATTTTATCATCCACTTTATATTTATCAAAATCAATATTGCGGGCATAATAAACCATGCTTACCACATCCTGTATACAATCTGTAACTTTAAAAACACCATTGGTACTTATGGCTGTGTTGGCTGCCTGGTTAAAAGTTACATTGTTATATTTTTTGTAACCACCCTCATCTACATTACGCACAAACTTGTATGGAAGCAGGTTGGCGGTATCTACATAACTTTCATATTTATCCCTTACCTTAAAAAAATTATCAAAAGCCGAATAAGTTTTTCCTACCCCTTCCAGGTGATAAACAGGTTTGCCATTAAAGCGCTCCAGCGTAGAAGTAAATATTGCTTCGCCTGCGCCAATATACATACCCAATGTGCTGTAAAATACTTTCATGCGTACTTCTTCATCTGCTTTAAAGGCGTTGTTCCTCATATTGCAGGCATCGTTTTGTGTTGTGGTAAAACTAAAACTGCAAAAACCCGTAATAAACAAAAGCGTCTTTAAAAATCTAATCATCATTTTTTTATTTTGATTCCTAAAATTAACAAACTGCCAATTAAAGCAGGTATAAAAAGGTTTACAAACCATATTCCAAAAGTTGCTGTAAGTATTCCTAAAGTATTTAAACTATAAGAAAACAAAGTTTTTGCCACTGTACCCCTAATACCAAGTTCGGCAATGGCAAATGAAGGAATAATTGCCAGTATCCAGAACATGACGGTGATTATCCAAAAACCAGTCCACATATTTTGCTCTACATGCAACAACTGTAACATAAAGATGTATTGTAAAACGAAAACTATATACCTGAAAAAGGAAATAGACAGTAACCTTAACAAAACTTTTGCTTCAAATGTTTGCAATATGTTAATGTATTTCGAAAACCTGTTAGCATAAGGAAGTTTTTCAAGCAGCCGTATTAAAAGCCCCAGTTTAAAAAAGAAAAAAATAAAAACAATAGTTCCAATAACACTGCCGTACAAAAATATTTTTATCCAAAAAACAGAAACACCCATAAGTGTTGATGAAACATCTTTACCAATTAAAAGGAACAGTAAACCAAAACAGCCCATAAGCATAGTTATAATTAATTGTGCCATGCCGCCGGCAATTGAAAGTGTTATTGCTTTTAACCGGTTACCTTCATTTACAAAAAGTATGCGGCCGCCATATTCACCCATACGGTTAGGAGTATTTAATGAAAGTGTAACGCCGCATAAAACAGATTTAAAGGCAGTAATAAAACTTAATGGTTGCAAGGGTTTCATTAAAATTTGCCATTTGCGTGCCTCCATACCCCAGTTTACAAATACAAACAAAATAACCAGCCAAAATTTCCAGGCTTGCGGGCCAAAGGGCATGGCTTTTATTAATGCGATGGAACTGTCAATATCTGGCTGGGCCTTTATTTGCTTATATAAAGACCAAAACAACCATGCAGCCAGCGCCGGGCCAATAATCCACTTGATTAATATTTTAATACTTTTGTTCAATACACAATGATAGTTTAAAAATAAAGGCCGAAAAAATAATAACCACATTGCAAAAGAAAACAAATATCATTTTAGGTATCGACCCCGGTACTATTATTATGGGCTATGGGCTGATACGTGTACACGGCAATAAAATTTCATTATTGGAAATGGGTGTTTTACAACCGGGCAAAGTAAAAGACAGTTATAAAAAACTACAACTAATTTTTAATACAGTTAGCGGATTGGTAACCAAATACCAGCCTGATACTTTTGCCATTGAAGCTCCTTTTTTTGGCAAAAATGTTCAAAGTATGCTTAAACTTGGCAAGGCACAGGGAGTGGCTATAGCTGCTGCTTTACGGCACGGGCTGGAGGTAACAGAATACCAGCCTAAAAAAGTAAAACAATCTGTAACGGGTAATGGCAATGCATCTAAAGAACAGGTACAAAAAATGTTGCAGCAAATTTTAGCTTTTGATGACAGCCCTAAATATTACGATGCAACCGATGCGCTGGCAGTAGCCGTATGTCATCATTTTCAACAAAAAGCTTCATTGCCCAGCAACAAACAAAAGGCAAACGGCTGGAAAGACTTTATTGCCAAACATCCCGAAAAAATAATAGTGGTAAAGTAATGGTACTTAACCTGCGGTTAACAATATTTAGCAAGTAGCTTTATAATTTCAACATCGTTTATATAAACACCTGATGGTTATTCGTTCAAAAACATTGCGGTTGGTGATTTTAATCAGTACTGTTTTAATCACACTCATCATAGCCATACAACTTATATGGCTGCAGAAAGTGTATATGTACGAAGAAAAACAGTTTAATATAAATGTATCAAAAAGTATACGCAGTTTATATACCGATATGGAGTTGGTTAATGATGCCAGCGATAATGGTCAAAAAGTAATTGAAAACATAAACCCCGATGTTTATTTATTAAAGATAGACTGCAGCCCCAACCTGCCACAGTTGTGGGAAAACCTTAAGGCCGAACTAACCGATTTTGATGTATATACAGATTGCAGGGCCAGTATTTACGATCCGGTACAAAATAAATATGTTACCGAAGAATATATTAATCTTCCGGATTCTTACTTTCCATCTGAAAAAGAAAATGAATTACAGGTATATACCCGCTCATATCCTTACATAGCCTTGTATTTTCCACACCGTGGGCAATATATTATTAAACAAATGTTGTTTTGGATAGCTTCAAGCGGATTGTTGCTGCTTGTACTTACCGGTTTTGGTATCAGTATATTTTACCTGTACCGACAAAAATTTTATAACGAAACACAAAAAGATTTTGTAAATAATTTTACACATGAATTTAAAACCCCCCTGGCTGTAATAAAAATTGCATCTGATGTACTTAAGCAAAAAAACATTATTGACAAGCCCGAAAAACTTAACAACTATGCAGGCATCATAAACGAACAAACAAACCACCTGCAAATGCAGGTGCAGCGTTTGTTAGAAATAGCCTATACCGACCGTAGCCACCTGCCACTTGAAAAAGAATCGTTTAATGCCAACGAACTGATACAACAATCCATAAATGATTTACAACCGTATATTGAGCAAAAAAATGCCATTGTACATACCGGTTTTTCTATTCCTGTTTCCATCATTAAAGCAGATAAGGCTTACCTTAGATTATGCCTAATAAACCTTATTGAAAATGCCATTAAATACGCCGAAAAACCGGTTATTGATATCAACACTTCTATCGAAGGTGCAAATTTCTGTATTAGTGTAAAAGACAATGGCATAGGTATTGCACCCGAGCATCAAAAAAAGGTATTTGAACGCTTTTACCGTATTACCGAAGGTGAACTTCGCAGCAGTAAAGGTTTTGGGCTTGGCTTAAATTTTGTGAAAAAAGTTGTGGATACACATAACGGCAAGATTGAAGTGAAAAGTGAATTAGGCAAAGGAAGTACGTTTACCATTAAAATACCCCGTAATTAAAAAATACCGTATGCAAAAAGGAAAAGTATTATTAGCCGAAGACGACCTGGCACTTGGCTTTGTTATTAAGGACTCGCTACAGGACATTGACTTTGAAGTAACGCATTGCCCCGATGGCGAAACAGCCTGGCAGCAATTTCAAAAAAAGGAATTTGATATTTGCCTGCTGGATGTTAATATGCCCGTAAGGGATGGTTTTTCGCTGGCAAAAAAAATAAGGCAGTTAAGCGATGTGGTACCCATCATTTTCTTAACAGCTAAAAGTATGCAGGAAGACAAAATAAAGGGTTTTCAATCGGGTGCCGATGATTATTTGACAAAACCTTTTAGTATGGAAGAGCTGATATTGCGTATGGAAGTTTTTTTACGACGCACAAAAAAGTTACAGGCCGATGCAGACGAAGTGTACCAGTTAGGAAAATTAAAGTTTGTAGTTAATGAATTAAAAATATATACAGGTAAAGAAGAAATAACACTTACCCAAAAAGAATCGGACCTGTTACGCTTTTTTGCCCAACACGAAAACAAGGTATTAAAACGTGAAGAAGTTTTATTACATGTGTGGGGTAAGGATGATTATTTTTTAGGCCGCAGCATGGATGTATTTATAACAAAACTTCGCAAGCATTTTAAAGCCGACCCCAACATTGTGCTGGAAACCATACATGGAGTAGGTTTCAGGTTACAGGTAATGCAAGCCTGAGCTACATTTGGGCCAATATCATTTCCCGGGTATTTTTTAATTCATCCTGAGAAGGATTAAGTTTGGGCCTGGTAAAATTTAGGTCGTTAGCCGAGTTGATAGGAATTAAATGCATGTGGGTATGTGGCACCTCAAGCCCAACTACACTTAAACCACAACGTTTACATGTAAATGCTTTTTCAATTGCTTTAGCAATGGGTTTTGCAAATACAAGCATTTCGGCCAGGTATTCATCAGGTACATCAAAAATTTTATCTATTTCAATTTTAGGCACCACCAGTACATGGCCTGTTACCAATGGCTCTATATCCAAAAAAGCGATAAACTTTTCGCTCTCTGCAATTTTATACGAAGGCAATTGCCCGTTAATAATTTTTGTAAATACTGTCATTGTTTTTTTTGTAAATATACAACACAAAAAAGCCCGTTCGGATTTTGAACGAGCTAAGAAGATCAGTCTTTTTGCTTACAATTCAATTTTTTCAACTTTAAATTTAAGTATGCCTGCAGGTACCTGCACTTCCACCACATCACCTACAACTTTTCCTAACAGGCCTTTACCAATGGGTGATGTTACAGAAATTTTACCTTGTTTAAGATCGGCTTCGTTTTCTGATACAATTTTATAAGTTACCTGCTTTTTAGTTGAAAGGTTTGTTAGTGTAACTTTAGTTAGAATAGAAACTTTACTGGTATCAATATTACTTTCATCTAAAATACGGGCATTGGCAATTACGCTCTCAAGGTGTTTAATTTTAGCTTCCAATATACCTTGTGCTTCTTTGGCAGCGTCGTATTCTGCATTTTCTTTCAAATCGCCCTTTTCCCTGGCTTCTGCAATAGCATGGCTTGCAGCAGGCCTTTCAACTCCTTTCATGTGTTGCAGTTCTTCTTTTAATTTTTCAAAAGTTTCGGCTGTAACATAATTTGTCTTGTTCATAATATTCAGTTTAACAAAAAAAATACAACGCCTCAGATTGCCTAAGGCGTTGCATGTATTACAAAAATAGTAAAAATTTTATATTTTGAGCTTTTCGATAATAATGGCGCTCATTTTATAAAAAGCCTCATTTGAATAACCGGCAATATGTGGTGTGAGCAGTACATTAGGGTTACCTGCCAGGTACCTCATCTCTTCTTTTTCTTGTTCAGTATAGGTATCTAACCGCTCATTTTCCAATACATCTAACGCTGCGCCGCTTATAATATTTTGTTGTAATGCCTTAATTAAGGCAGGGGTTTTTACTACGGCTCCCCTGGCAGTATTGATGATGACCGGTTTTTGTTTAAGCATAGCAAAAAAATTTTCATCTGCCATATGCCGGGTTTGTGCAGTTAAAGGAACATGAAAACTAATTACATCTGCATATCGGCAAACCTGCTCAAGATTAGCCTCTTTTATATGAGCTTTGCCAAAATCAAACTTAGCAATATCATTAGCTAATACAGTAACATCAAACGCACCCAGTAATTTAGCTAAAGTACTACCTGTATTTCCGTAGCCAATAATGCCTACAGTTTTACCGGCCAGTTCGGTTCCCCTGTTTTCTTCCCTTATCCAGCGGCCATTTTTCACTTCTTCAAAACTGCTGCTGATTTTATTTAGTAAATTAAGTAACATACCCAAAGCATGCTCGGCTACAGCATTACGGTTTCCCTCGGGACTACTTACACATTTTATCCCTTTTGAAGTTGCATATTCCACATCAATCAATTCCATCCCGCTGCCAAGCCTGCCAATCCATTCAAGCCGGCTTGCTTTATCAATTAAAGTCTTATCAATCTTTAACCTGGTAGTTACAATAAATCCAGTAGCTTCATCAGCTACTTCCATCAATTCATCATAAGTGATTTGTGGATTATATAAAATTTTGTACCCCTTTTGCTGTAACTCCCGGGGCAACAAATCGTGCACCTTTGCTGTAATTACCACTAATTTTCCTGTAGACATAATCATGCTTATTTTATTGCAATCATGCTAATCTCTACATTAACATTTTTAGGCAAACCTTTTACTGCAACTGTTTCTCTTGCCGGGTAACCGTCTTCTTCCGAAAAATAACTTCCATAAACATCATTTACCTGGGTAAACAAAGCCATATCGCTTAAAAATATGGTTGTTTTTACAATATGCTTAAAATCCATTCCGGCTTCTGTTAATACAGCTTTTAAGTTTAGCATTACCTGGTTTGTTTCAGTTGCAATATCTGCATTGGCAAGTTCTGATGTTCCCGGTACAAGGGCTATCTGGCCCGAAATAAACAACATGCCGCCATTTAAAATAGCCTGGTTATATGGCCCAATAGGTGCAGGCGCCTGTGTAGTTTTAATGATTGTTTTCATCTTTATTAAAGTTTATTTTTTTTGATTAGCAAATATATCTTTTATCAACCACCTATTTTTGTAAAAAAATTACATGAAGGTAATAGTATTTGCTAACGATACACAGTGGAATGAACTTACAAACAACCGAACAGGTATTGATTGGCAAAAGGTAGATGACTACAATGATTTTAATAAATATACTGATGCAGATGCATTCTTTTGTTTACTGCAAGGGGTTGATGTAACAGCTTTTAAAAATTTAAATAAACCCGTTATTATAAATTCAACCATCAACAGTTTAAATGCATTAAAAGCACCGTCAAATGTTTTACGCATTAATGGATGGACTACATTTTTAAACAGGCAAACATGGGAAATTGCCGGCAAGCTAAATGAACAAGCGACAGCATTATTTAACAGCCTAAATATAAAAATACAAACAGTAGCTGATGAGCCTGGTTTTATTGCTGCAAGAGTAATTGCTATGATAATTAATGAAGCTTATTTTGCATTGGGAGAGGATGTAAGCAGTAAGAAAGAGATAGACATAGCCATGAAACTTGGAACTAATTATCCTTACGGCCCTTTTGAATGGGGAGCGCTCATTGGAGAAGAAAACATTTTATTACTATTACAAAAATTATCTGAAACTGATACCCGTTACCTACCGGCTGATTTTTTGGTAAACGAAGTAAAGAATAAAAAAGCATGAGCCTCATTTTAAATATAGATACAGCATCTGAAAAAGCACATGTATGCTTTGCTAATGATGGAAAAGTTATTTCGGTATTGTATAGCAATTTGCAAAAAGAGCATGCATCTTTTGTACAAACAGCCATTCAGCAACTTGAAAAAAATACCGGTATCGTTTTATCAAAAATAGATGCTGTTGCAGTAACTGCAGGCCCGGGCTCATATACAGGGCTAAGGGTTGGTATGGCCAGCGCCAAAGGAATTTGTTATGCTTTACAAAAACCATTGATAGCTATTAACACGCTTGAGATGATGGCTGCATCGGCAATACTATCTTTAAAAGAAACTGATAATGATTTATTACTATGCCCCATGATGGATGCCAGGCGTATGGAAGTTTTTACTGCCATTTATAAACAAAGTTTGCAAATAGTATTAGAACCGTGTGCAATGATTTTGGATGAAATGTCTTTTAAAAATGAGTTGCTTGAAAAAGAAATATTGTTTTTTGGTAATGGGTCTTTAAAATGGGAAAAAATTTGTATAAACAAAAATGCCCGCTTCAGGCAAATAGAAAATGAGCCCGCAGCCCTTAGTAACTTATCATACAGGTATTTTTTAAAAAATAATTTTGCCAGCCTGGCATACAGCGAACCCTTCTATCTAAAAGAGTTTCAATTCGTTAATCCCGATAAAAAATATTAAAATAAAAAAAACGTTATTTAAGTTTAAATATATGGTTGCATAAGCAATTAATAGTATATTTGTAAAGTTCAAACATTGTTCAAGCATTTAAAATTTTATCCTTATGATGGTTACGTCACAAACACGTGAACAGGAAGCCATAGCTTCAGCAAAAAATTCAATTTCCTCAGTTACTATGGATTACAATGCACTTAAAAAAGCAGCATTAGTATTGAGGGCGCTAAACCATAAACTGCGCCAGCAATTACTTAAATTAATAGAGGAAGAAAAAAAGATTACTGTTACAGAAATTTATGTTCGTTTACGGTTAGAACAATCTGTAGCATCGCAGCACCTTGCCATTTTACGTAAAGCGGGCATAGTGAATACAGAACGTGATGGAAAATTTATTTTTTATACCGTTAATTTTAAACGGTTAGAAGATATTAGCCAGTTTGTAAAAAACTTGGTTGGTTAAATTTTCTATATCTTTTTTATAAAGCGCTCCGGAATACCCGGTGGCGCTTTTTTATTTTTATCTTTGCGGCTATCATTTTAAAAAATTATTTATAGCTATGCTAATAAAACAATTATACACCGGATGCCTTAGTGAGGCAGCGTATTATATAGAAAGCGATGGAGAAGCGGCCATCATTGATCCGTTAAGAGATATTGATGAATATATTAAACTGGCTAAAGAAAATAATGCCCGCATTAAATATATTTTTGAAACACATTTTCATGCCGATTTTGTAAGCGGCCATATTGATTTAAGCAAACAAACAGGCGCCCCCATTATATATGGCCCAAATGCAAAAACCAATTACGAAATATACAGCAGTAAGGATAAAGAAAAATTTAAACTTGGTAAACTTACAATTGAAGTAATTCATACACCCGGCCATACTTTAGAAAGCAGTTGTTATTTATTAAGAGATGAAAATGACAAACCGCATGCAATTTTTACGGGCGATACATTATTTGTAGGCGATGTTGGCCGGCCCGATCTTAGCAGTGGTAATATGAGCAGTGCCGAATTAGCAGGTATCATGTACGATACTATTCAAAACAAAATCCTTCCATTGGCTGATGATATACTGGTATATCCTGCACATGGTGCAGGCAGCAGTTGTGGTAAAAACATGGGACCCGAAACTTTTAGTACCATTGGTGAACAAAAGAAATTCAATTATGCCTTACAGCCACAAACTAAAGAAGAATTTGTTGCTGCTGTAACCGAAGGTTTAGGCATTGCTCCCAAATATTTCGCCATCAATGCAAAAATAAATATGCAGGGATACGAAAGCCTTGATACTATTAAACATAAAGGACTAACTCCTTTATCTATTGCTCAATTCAAAAAATTACAAGCATCTGATGCAGTAGTGTTAGATACCAGGCATGCAAATATCTTTACCATCGGCTTTATCCCCGGTAGTATTTTTATAGGATTGGAAGGACGATTTGCCGAATGGGCAGGCTGTTTATTATCATTTAACAAACCAATTATTTTAGTTACCGAACCGGGAAAAGAAGAAGAGACTATTATTCGTTTATCAAGAGTAGGCTTTGCAAAAATATTAGGGTATTTAGATGGTGGATTTGATACCTGGAAAAATGCCGGTGAATCAATAGATATGATTATTGATGTGGAAGCTGATGAACTGGCAATGGATATACCGCACGACCCTAATTTAACAGTAGTGGATGTTAGGAGAGAAACTGAATTTGCCGACGGGCATATAAAAGATGCTCAAAACCTACCGTTAGATGAAATGAATGACATTGTAAACCTTGCTCATTTTGAAGACAAGCAAAATTTATACATTCATTGTGCCGGCGGTTACAGAAGTGTGATTGCCGCTTCGTTGTTAAAAAGAGAAGGTATACACAACCTGCGTAATATTTTAGGAGGCTGGAATAAGATTAAAGAGCAAAACAATATTACAATTGAAAAAGAAGCCAGTGTTTTAAATTAATTGCTTTTGCGGGGGGGTGTTATCAATCCATAAATTATTGTATGTTTCATTCCACTCAAACTTAAATCGTTTATGGCTCCATAAATACAGGTCAGGTTGTTTTCTTATTGCATCTTCTATAAAATCACGGTATAGTAAAGTAAGTTCGCCGGGCTTTAATGTTGATGCATCTTCGCAAGCCAATACAAGACTGGTTTGGTATTTACCACGGGCTGTTTTAAATGCCCTTCCAAATATTACCGGGCATTTTTTTAATATCGCATTCTTATCTGGGCCGGGTATAAATGCTGTTGGCCTGTTAAAAAAGTTTAGCCAGTTACTGTATGCAGGGCTAGCCGGCTTTTGGTCGGCGACAAGGGTAAGGCAATGCGCCCTGTTGCGCCAGGCTACAAAACCTGCACGGGAATTGGTGGCCGAAATTAAATGTGTACCATATTTTGTACGCATCTTATAAAATAATTTATCAAGAGGTTTACTGCTAATAGGCATGTACACAATTACCAGCGGCATTTTAAAATGTAACGACCAATAAAGATTTATCCACTCCCAATTAAACTGGTGGCAGGCATGCATTTGGAAGCTTTTATTTTCGGCAGCCATTTTATCAAACAAAGTAAAATCAGTTTTACAATGCTTTTCATAAAAACTTTTTGAAGCCGAAAGGCATTTTATTGTTTCAATAAAAGAATCGGTAAAGTTGCGGTGAAATTTTCTTGCTATCACCTCCCTTTCAGATACAGACTTTTCGGGAAAAGCAATAAGTAAGTTTTTTTGGATTATTTTTCGGCGGTACCCAAAAACCCTGAACATAAAAAATCCAATCACATCGCTCATTACATAAAGTACCCTTAATGGCAATAAGGATAGTAAGTAAAGCAAAACATATATGAAATAGTACATGGAGCCTGGTTACAGTTCAAGATATTTACAAAGATACATGGCAGTAAGTGAAGTTAACCGGGTAAAATATTTTATTGAACAATATTTTGAATCCTGGTTAGTTTGTTTGGATAATCGGTATTAAAATGCAAACCCCTGCTCTCCTGCCTAAACTGTGCACACTTTACAATAAGGTATGCTACTGTTATCATATTCCTTAGTTCGCATAATTGTGGCGATACAATAGTTTTTTGATACAATGCTTCTGTTTCTTCAAATAAAAGATCAAGCCTTTTCATAGCACGATGCAGCCTTTCGTTATTACGTACAATACCTACATAATCGCTCATTAGCAATTTTAATTCTTTTACACTTTGTGTAATAAGGATCATTTCCTTAGGCGCATTTGTTCCGTCAGTTTTCCAGTCGCCAATACCAGCGGTTATTGAACCATTTTGAATGCTGTCAATCTTGCTTATTGAATCTTTAAATGCACGGTGAGCAAATACCATAGCCTCTAACAGCGAATTGCTGGCAAGCCTGTTGGCGCCATGCAAGCCGGTGCTGGCACATTCTCCGGCAGCATACAGGTTTTTAACAGACGTTCTCCCGTGTTCATCTGTTTTAATACCTCCGCAACTATAATGTGCGGCAGGTGCCACAGGAATTAGGTTAGTTGTTATATCTATTCCTATACTTAAACATTTTTCATAAATGTTAGGAAAATGCTCCACGAATTTTTCTTTGCTAAAATGACGGCAATCGAGAAAAACATTTTCGGTACCGGCAATCTTCATTTCATTATCAATAGCTCTTGCCACGATATCCCTTGGTGCCAGGTCTTTACGTTCATCATATAGTTCCATAAATGCCTCACCTGCATGATTACGCAGGATACCTCCATCGCCCCGTACTGCTTCAGTAATTAAAAAACATTGACCTCTTATTCCTGTTTCGTATAAAGCTGTTGGATGAAATTGGATAAACTCCATATTTTCAATTCTGCCTTTTGCCCTGTAAACCATGGCCACACCATCGCCTGTAGCTATAGCCGGGTTAGTTGTAGAACGGTACACCTGCCCATTGCCGCCGGTTGCCAATAATGTAATTTTAGAAATTATTTTTTCTGTTTTATTTGTTGCAAGATTTAAAACATACACACCATAACATTCTACATCGGTTGTTGATTTTGTAATAAGATAACCTAGATGATGCTGAGTAATAATATCTAAAACAAAACAGTGGTTAAGCAGATGTATGTTGGGTTTAAGATTAATTGCTTCAAGTAATGCCCTTTCTATTTCTTTGCCGGTTATATCTTTATGATGTAATATCCTGAATTCGCTGTGGCCACCTTCCTTGCCCAGTTTATAATCGCCATCGGGTTCTTTATCAAACCGGGCTCCCCATTCAATTATTTCATTAATGCGGCTTACCCCTTCTTTTATCACAATCTCTACTATTTGTTTATTGCAAAGTCCGTCGCCTGCAATTAATGTATCATCAATATGTTTCTGAAAACTATCGTGATCGAAATCCATTACACCTGCAATACCACCCTGTGCATATTTAGTATTAGTTTCGTCACTTTGTGTTTTGGTAAGAATGGTTACTTTTTTTTGGGGACAAGCTTCTGCTACTTTTAAAGCATAGGTAAGCCCTGCAATACCCGAACCAATAACTAAAAAATCTGTTTCCATATTTTGTAAACCCTCAGTGGTTTTTTATAGAAAAATTTGTTAGAGAAATTTTTTTTTGAATACAATTCTGTTGTTTATGTTCTAATAAGGAATAATTTGTTTATGAAACAGTGGGGGCAACCCATGCATTGTTCTCTTTTAATAAATTTATCAGTTCATCAACAGCAATTTTGCTGTCGATATTTCTTTTTACCACTTCTTTTCCTTTGTATAAAGTTATCTTACCAACTCCGCTGCCCACATAACCAAAATCGGCATCGGCCATTTCGCCGGGGCCATTTACAATACAACCCATGATAGCAATTTTTACACCTTTTAAATGATTGGTTACAGCACGAATTTTTGCTGTAGTTTCCTGGAGGTCGAACAAAGTTCGTCCACAACTTGGGCAACTGATGTATTCTGTTTTCGAAATCCTGGTACGGGTGGCTTGCAATATCCCAAAGGCGATGGAGTTTAATAATTTTGTTTGGGGTGCAATATTTGTATTTCCATAATGATGCCCCAGGCATAGGCCATCCCCAAACCCATCAAGCAATAAGCCACCGGTTTCTATCGAATAATGTATAAGGCTTTCATCGTTGTTTGCATAGGTACTATCGCAAATAACAATTACAGGGTTTTGAATTTTTTTATTCATTAGTTCTACAAACATCCTGCGAATACTTTGCATGGCATTTGTATTGGTGCTGCTTAAACATATAACTGTAAGCTTATCATTGGCAAGTTTTGCAAAAACTTTTTCGTAATCATTACCGGGGCCTGCATCCGAATAGCAATCTAACATCACAAAATTCATATAGTTTGATTGCTCAATAAAATCATCAAGGTATTGCTGTGTATTTAAAACAGGCACATATTTCATTTTATCTTTTACTGCCAACCATTCTTCCTGGTATAGTAAAACTTTTAATGTGCCCGGCAAATCAAAATCCAATGCTTTGTTGCAAAAAATATAATCGGCTGCAGCATCGCCAATATTCCATTTATCAGTAGCTGCATCATAGCTATAACCAATAGGCTGTAAATCTGCTGGAATGATATTTTTATACTTGCTAAAATCGGCCACCACTACAGGTACATGTTTAGCACCAATATTACTCACTTCAAAAGTGTTTCTTTTACTATATTCAAATGGAGAATAAGTGATTTTTTCAATTTCAGGTACTATGTTGTTACTTATCCTGTTTGAATAACGTTTTACAATATCATTACAAACCGGTATTTCCAGTTCAGGGTCTTCGGTTAATGAAACACGAATGGTATCACCAATTCCGTCTTCCAGTAAAGTACCAATACCTACGGCAGATTTTATCCGGCCATCTTCTCCATCGCCTGCTTCGGTTACCCCCAAATGCAATGGGTAGGCTTCTCCAAATTCATCCATCATATGGTTTATAAGTAAACGATAAGCCTGTACCATCACCTGCGGATTACTGCTCTTCATACTCAATACTACCTGGTGATAGTCTTCGGCACGTGCAATACGCAAAAATTCCATGGCGCTTTCTACCATACCCATTGCCGTATCGCCATAGCGGCTCATAATGCGGTCGCTTAGGCTTCCATGATTTGTGCCAATACGCATGGCAGTACCATGTTGTTTACAAATTTTTACCAGGGGCGTAAACCTTTCTCTTATTCTTTCAATTTCCTCTGCATATTCTTCATCCGTATATTCAATCTGTTCAAATTTTTTCTTGTCAACATAATTGCCGGGGTTCACTCTTACTTTTTCAACTATTCTTGCAGCTATCTCTGCGGCATTGGGTGTAAAATGAATATCTGCCACTAAAGGTGTATGGTATCCTCTCTTCCTTAATTCATCTTTTATATTCTGTAAATTTTCTGCATCGTTTTTTGATGGAGCAGTAATACGTACCAACTGGGCTCCTGCCTCAATACATCGTATAGTTTGTTCTACTGTTGCCATGGTATCCATTGTATCGGTAGTGGTCATGGTTTGAACAAGAATGGGATGATTGTTACCAATAAAAAGGTTCCCGATTTTAACTTCACGGGTTTTAAGACGCTTGTATGATGTAAGGGATTGGCTGTAAAATTGCATACTGCAAAAATAGTGATATTCGTTTATTGGCAAGGTTAATAACCCATTATAGTTGTATGTACTCTTTAAGGTGCGCTAATTTCTTACCAATCTTTTTCGGGTTTGGCAGAGGTAGTAGTATTAACCCGGCGCAGGCGGTCTTGCAGGTTCTTTTCCTGCTGCAGTAAAGCTTTTAGTTTTTCTTCAGCTTCCTGCTTGCTTAATTTTGACGGCTGTGGTTTAGGCTGATTATTCTTATCCTCTTCGTTTTGTTTTTGCTGCTGTTTATTTTTTTTATCTTCCTTTGGCTTCTTTTGATCTTTATTGTCCTTATTATTTTTTTGTTGTTCCTGTTTTTGCTGTTGTAAGGCTTTCTGTAAATTTTGCCTTGCATCTTCATCATCAGGATTCAGCTTCAAAGCATTCTTATAGGCTTCTATACATTCGGGCAGCTTTTTGTTATTCTGCAATACCACAGCTTTATTATAAAAAACTTTTGATTTTTCGGCTTTAGTTATATTGGCAGCAATTGCATTATCATAAGCCTGTATGGCTTCATCGGGTTTTTTATTTTTATACAGCGCATTACCAAGGTTATATTGTGCCGTAGCATTTGCGGGAGATTTTTCAGTTACTTTTTTATAATCATTGATAGCATTGTTGTAATCTTTTTTCTCATACGCTTGGTTACCTTTGTCAATGATGGAATTATCATTTTGTGCTGATGATGTTAATGGCAATAAACAAATACCTAACAGTAATAAAGAAGTAAATGCTGCAGTACTTGCTTTTGGCAGGTACTTCTTTTTTCGTTCGGAAATAAAAAGTTCAACAATCATTAAAGCAAGGGCAAGCATTAAAAACCATTGAAAATAATATTTATAATTTATCAGCGAATCTTCGGTAATCGTATGCTTTTCCATCGAGTTCAATTGTGTTTCAAGTTGGTTAACAAGTTCATCAGTATTGCTGTATAAACTGTAAATGCCATTTCCTTTTTCTGCAATCTTTTTTAGTTCATCTTCATTTAACCTGGTAACAACAATATTACCTTCACGATCTGTTTTAGGCTGATTGGTGAGTTCATCAAAAATGGTAGCTCCCTGCGGTGAGCCTATGCCTACCGTATTAATAGCAATTCCATCATCACCCATCTGCTTTGCCTGGCTAATGGCGCCTTCATCGTGATCTTCGCCATCGCTTATTAAAATAACCGCCTTATATTTTTTTTCTGCCGGGTTAAAAGATGAATAACACATCCTAAGTGCATCGGCAATTACCGTTCCTTGCGTAGGCACCACATCGGGTGTGGCAGATGAGAGATACATTTTAGCAGCACTATGATCGTTTGTTAAGGGCATTTGCAGGTATGCCCTGCCGGCAAACACTACAATACCAATGCGGTCGTTGCTTAGTTTATCAATCAATTTACTTATTACCTGCTTGGCCCTGTCGAGCCGGGTTGGTTTAATATCCTGCGCCAGCATGCTTTTGCTAACATCCAATGCAATCATTACATCAATACCGTTTCGGTTAACCTTTTCAACAGTTTTAGGCGAACGAAGGTTTGCCAATGCAAAAACACCAGCTGTAAAAGCAATCAACATCAGTATAAATTTTAATACAAATTTTTGAGGAGAATAATTTTTGATAAGTTCTTTTACTAATAAAGGATTGCCTATTTTTTTTATTGTTTTTTTCTTCCACTGCACTAAAAAAAAATACAGCAGCAGCAAAAAGGGGATAGCCGCCAGTAATATAAACACGATAGGGTGTTGAAAAGATACATCCATTGGTTTGCAAATTAGCTTATATGCATTTAAGCCAATGTTAAAAAACTAATTCAGTTTGTATGAAACCTATTATTATTTCTTCCCTTCAAAAAAGCCATATTGCTTTAAAATTGATCTGGTGATTTCCAAACGCATGTTACCGATATCGGTATCCTTTGAAGGCGCTTTAATAAACGTAACAAAAAAGTAAACATGCCTGTTTTCTTCAATCCAGCCAACCAGCCATCCTATGGCTTTACCATCATCATCAAAGCCCCATCCGGTTTTATAACTTAGTTTATACGCAGTATTATTTTCCTGCAGCATTACATCACGTACCTGTTGCTGTACGCTTTTACGAAATGGCAACTGGTCGAAATATAATTTCTTAACAAGGCCCAACTGCTCATCGGGAGATATTTTTAAAGTACCATTCAGCCAAAATGAATCAATGGGGCCGTTTAAATTTTTATTGCCATAACCAATACTGTCAATCCATTGCTGCATGGTATCTTTTCCAATGCGGCGGGCCACTTCCTGGTAATAAGGCACACAACTTACTTTAAACGCTTCGGCCATATCCATATCCTTATTCCATGCAGCGATGCTTCTTTGTACACCGTCCCATTTTATAATCATATGCTCGTCAATAATTTTTCCTGTTTGTAACCCTACCAGCGAATTAAAAATTTTAAAAGTGGATGCAGGCGAAAACCGCATGGTATCATACTTCATATTATATACCGTTATTTTACCATCCTGGTTATTAAGCATGGTAAAACAGCCTTCTACTTTATTATCATCAAAATATTTTTTTAAGCTTTCGTCGTTATGTGCTTTGTTTACTGAGCAGGCAGAAAAAATTGATAGCAGTAATAAATTGGCCAACAGGCGAAGTGGAAATTTTTTCATTAAATTATTTTAAACCTTTTTTTTATTTATATGCTGAGCGGTGGCATCAAGTGCCTCATAAAATTTTTTTCCAAATTTACGAATCAATGCTTCTTTTAAAAAAACATATACTGGCACTTTTAGTTTTTTGCCAAGTGTACAGGCAGCCCTGCAGTTATCTTCACGTGGTTCGTAATTAACATATATGTCATTGCTGCGTTTACTTTCTTTAACAATAACAGGAAACAGGTGGCAACTGATTGGCTTTTTCCAATTTATTTTACCATCTAAAAAAGCCTGTTCAATTCCGCATTTTACAATACCGGCAGCATCTTTTATGCCATATACACATACTTTGCTGTTGATGGTAGGTGTAACCCAACCATATTCTTTATCATACACATAACGGCCCTGCCTGTTTAGTTCATTTTTACTTTCCTGGTTCAAATAAGGCAATACTTTTTCGTACACTTCATTTATCTTATCCAGTTCATCATTAGCAAGCGGTGCGCCGGCATCGCCATCAACGCAGCAGGCGCCTTTGCATTTGCCCAAATCGCATACAAACTGTTCTTTAATTACTGCATCTGCTACAAGAATATTATCAATTGCAATCATAGCTGCAAAAATACTGAAACGAAGTGAAGGTTTATTGTAGGAGAGAAATCATTTTGCAATGGAATGATTGGGTTTCACCAGGTGAGCCACCCTTTTGGGGTGACTCAACCTGTTGTAAAAAACTAATATCCCAGTTTTTCTTTTAGCAGTTCAGCTATCTGTTCTGTACCCTTATAACCAATAATCCTCATTATAATCCTGCCTTCTGCATTTATCATTAAAAAACTTGGATAGGCATTTATCCTGAATTTGTATAAAAGTGAATTGGGGTTTTCTGAATCTAAGTTTTTAACGAGTAACTGCTGCCAAGTCATTTTATATTTTTTAATTGCTTCCAATACCAACGATGTATCCATATTCTTTTCACTTGCCACACTTATCAGTTCAATGTCATTTTTATATTTTTCATACACTTTAATAAGGCCCGGGATGCCTGCAATGCATGGCTGGCACCATGTACCCCAAAAATCTATAAGGAGGAACTTTTTTTTCTTCAATACAGAATCGGTATTGAAGGATTTTCCGGTAACAAGCTCAACATAATCAAAAACAGGATATTTATAACCTTTATTGAACCCTACAATACCTGCATTTGATTTACCAAGGTTTGTATATTTTATTTTTTTACCGCCGAATGAAATTTCAGTAAACATAATATCATAGCCATTGATATGAATTGTGTCGCCAATTTTATAATCCTGCTTTCTAAAATTGTTGCTTTCCTTGCTTAATATTTTTATCATGGTCGTTTTCTTGTTGAAATAATTAGCAAAAAAATCTGGCTTTAAAGCGAACCTTATCTTTTGGCTGTTGATATTTAAAAAACCATAAGTAAAATAGCTATGGAATACTTGTATTCCCAGGAATTTATTATCGTAAGTTGTATCAACAAATAGCGTTAAAAATGCAGGCCTTTTTATCAGTGTCCGGTTTTCAAATAATTCTATGGGGTTAAATGTTAAATAATGGCTTGTTGTAGTGTTGATTTTGGTGTAGTTCCTGGTGATAGCATTGAATGGTACTTTCTTCCATATCTTAAAATCAGCAGATGGGTTATTGTTTAATGCAAACAACGTATCATTTTTTATTTTATCATAAAGCAATAACAGGTAGAAAGTAGAATGTAATGGCTGTGCAGTAAATGCTGTTGTATCAACTGAAGGTCTATACATCTCCTTTTTAATGGTATCAAAGGAAAATTTTCCGGCTTTATAATTTTGCCACAGGTATTGATTTCGCTGAAAATGGCAGGTTGCCTTTTTGATGATTGAATACCTGTTGCTATCAATAAATGTTGTAGTAAAATCTGAAGAATGAATATTCAAACTAGTTAAACCAAACGGGTTTTGCCTATACCCTTCATGCAGGTTAATCACAATATTTTTTTGTGCTTTTGTTTCCTGCACGTTTATAAAAACAACATTTATTGTTAGCAGGCATATTATTTTAAGATAGGCACTTCTCATTTATATATTTTTTACAAGAATAAATTTATTTTAAAACTTCATCTAAATCTTGTATTTATTTTTCCGATTAAGAAAAGTTTTTACCGGGTGAGCCACCCTTTTGGGGTGACTCACCCTTGGGATTGTTGTACGGTTGAGCAACCCTTTGGGGATGGCTCACCCTGTGTTTGATAACATGTACTCAACCTATGGTTTCTTTTTTACCCATTTGAATGTGCTGATGAGATGGTCTAAATCTTTTTGTAAAAAATCCTGCACAGGTTTTAAAGAATCGGCATTGGGTGTAGCATCAAAGTACAAGGCGCCACGAAAGAAATTTTTTGTAGTATCGCTCATAAAAAATTGTTTGGCAGTAGCTGCATTACCTCCCACACGGAAAAATACACCGGTAATGCCGTTTTTTGTGTGAAACAGGCTGTCTTTTATAGATGTAGCAACAGTTTCGTTTTTACTGGTGAGTTTAAAGGCATCGTTAACCATGTAATCAAAAATATTTACCCCTACCGAATCTTTATAGCTGCCATTGGGCTGCTTTACTTTATAGATTGATTTACCACCTATAGCCTTATAACTTAAAAATATTCTTGCGCCAAAAGTTGGAAAATCTACATTTATCCAATATGGATTTAAAGTATCCTGGTCAAAATAAGTGCTGTCTTTAATCACCTCTGCATAAGCAGGATACTCAAAACTGTAGGGGAACCCTTCTTTATGAAAACTTTGATATTCTCTTTGCGGAAAATCAATTTTAAAATAACCCTTTTTTTTTGATGTATAGGTAGAGTTACAAGCCGAAAAAAATAAACAACCAACAACAGGTAATAACCAATATGCAGCAAATTTTAAATCTGGCAAGGGTTGCTGCGGAATAAAAAACTTTAGAATAAATTTTTTAACTGCATTAATTCTTAAACTTAAAAATGCCCGGCATTTTACAGTAAACAATAAATAAGGTTTTATTATTTTCATAAACTACTTACTCAGCTCCTTTTTTTATTGTTACTTTAATTTTATTTAAGCGGTTCTTTTTTATCTCCAGCGGAACAAAAACAAAATCGCCGCTTATCACTTCTGTATTTACCTGCGGAAACTCGCCGGCAATTTCCAATACTAACCCGGCTAATGAATCACTCTCACCCCGTATGGCTTCAAATGTATCTGCCGATAAACCCATTGCTTTACATGCATCGTTAATCATGGTTTTACCTTCAAATATATAATTGTAGTTATCAATCTTTTTATTCCCGCTTTCTTCATCATCAAACTCATCTTTTATTTCACCAATTATTTCTTCCATTACATCTTCCAAAGTAACAATACCCGATGTGCCACCAAACTCATCTACCACAACCGCAAAATGCATACGGCGGTTACGAAATTCCTGAAGCAGGTCTTCAATCAATTTTTGTTCATGCACAAAATAAGGTTGCCTTAATAATGTATGCCAGTCAAAATCTGCTGCTTCGTTCAAATACGGCAGTATGTCTTTTGTATGCAACATGCCTACTACTTCATCCAGGTTATTTTTATATACCGGTAGCCGGGAATAATGTAACGAACCTACTTTTTTAATAGTTTCAGTAAAACTTGTATTCACTTCAATGCCATGTACATCAAGCCTGGTACGCATAACCTGCTTAACTGTGGTATCGCTAAATTTTCTTATTCCTTTTAAGATAGATTTTTCTTCGGTGCTTGCTTCATGCTCGGGCAGGTTATCAATTGCATAATCAAGATGGCTGCGGTCGAGTGTGGATGAATTTTCGGTTGCAAATTTTTTTTCTACCTTGTCGCCATATCTAACCATTCGTTTGCTAAACCTGTAAAAAAGGCTGCGAAAAATTTCAACTGTTAAAGAAGCAGTGGCAGCAAACCAAATTTTATGGTGAGTAGCCCAAACTTTTGGCAGCACTTCGCCAAAAAGTAAAAGCAGGAAAGTAACTGATGCAATCTTTATTAAAAATAAAGGCCAAAAAGCAAGATGTGCATCAGTAGCCCAGCTATCAATTAAAACATTTGCAATAAGTACTATGCCAATATTTACAAAACTGTTGCTTATATACATTGAAGTTAGCAACGTCTTTGGCTCATCAAGCAAACTAACAATGCGGCGGTAAGCTGGTTGTTTTTTATTTCGTAAAATATTTATGTCTTTATAATTTAAAGAAAAAAATGCTATTTGTGAGCCTGATATAAGAAAAGAAAGTATAAACAGGATGATAATGATAAAAATAAGTACTGTAGTAGCGGCAGGTGTAATTGCCAAAAAGTAAAAAGAAAAATAATTCAATGCCGAATGGTAATCCAAGACAATAATTTTAAGTTAAGATTGAATTTTTATCTATTTAAGTAAATAAAAATTTATTTATCGTTTTTGTGTATGCTTTTAAAAAATTTAAAATGGTAATCGTTCGGGTCCAAAACCTGGCGAAGGCATATCCGGTTCAGAACTATCTGTACCATCTCCCTGCATCTCTGCATTGCCATCGCTTCTTTTATCAAGCATAATAAGATTATCGCCCACTATTTCGGTCGCAAATTTTTTATTCCCTTCTTTATCTTCCCAGCTACGGGTTTTTAAACGGCCTTCTATATAAACTAAACTGCCTTTATGCAAATATTTTTGCGCCAGTTCAGCCAGGCCTCTCCATAATACAATTGTATGCCATTCTGTTTGTGAAACCAGTTTGCCGCTTCTGTCTTTAAAGGTTTCGGTGGTGGCCAACGAAAATTTTGCCACTCCTATATTACCTTCTAAAAACTGCATCTCAGGTTCTTTACCTAAATTTCCTATCAGCATTACCCTGTTAACCCCTCTCATAAAATTTTATTTAGCCTTTTATTTATTGCTTACCTTATAATTTAATAAATTTAAAGGTACATTTTTATACCGATTTTAAGAGCAAATCATAGCTGTAAAGTTTCCAGGTAAGTAGTGATAAATTTAGGAAAGGCCAATTTTTTTAATTGTGCAAAAGTTACAGGCTTATATCCTTTTATTTTCTCTTGGTTTTTAATATTTATTTTTATAAACCTGCCCCGGATATTTTGATGAGTTAACTGCTGCTTGTATTTTTTTGATACAACAATTTCTGTTTCAATAATATTTACCGGCATTATCTTTTTGCTTTTTAAATTAGCTACCGTTATTTCCTTTTTGCTTTCCTGTAATATAAATTCAAAAAGGTTTTGCCAAATATCGTTTGCTGTTCTTTTTCTTACATATACTTTGTTTTTATAAACAACTAAAAAATAGTAAAACCATCTTTCTTTTTTTAATAACCGTTTTTCTTTTACAGGCAAGCCGTTTACCATACCAAGCTTAAAAGCTTTACACCTTTTTGCTAAAGGGCAATTTGTGCAAACAGGGTTTTGCGGTTTACAAATTACTGCCCCAAAATCCATTATTGCCTGGTTGTAATTGCCGGGATTAGATGTATCTAAAAGTTCTTTTGCCAGCCGGGCATAATATTTTTTGCCGGCATTATTGTCAATTGGTAAATTAATAGCAAAAAAACGGGCTAATACTCTAAAAACATTGCCATCTAAAACAGCATAAGGCAAATTATAAGCAAAAGAAGCAATGGCCGCTGCGGTGTATGGGCCAATTCCTTTAAGCTTAATTATCTCTTCATAATTATCAGGAAATTTTCCATCTTTATTATTTGTAATAAATTTAGCTGTTGCAATAAGATTTTTACATCTTGTATAATATCCCAGGCCTTCCCAAAGTTTAAAAATCTTTAGGTCGGGCGCTTTGGCCAGCTTTGTTATGGTAGGAAATTCGTTTATAAACTTTTTATAATAGTTCCACCCCTGCTCTACCCGGGTTTGTTGAAGTATAATTTCACTAAGCCAAATCTTATATGGATCTTTTTCTCCCTTCCAGGGCATATCCCTGGTATTTTTTTTACTGTTCCATAATAATAAATGGGTAGAAAAATATTTTTTCTCGTTATTTAAATTCATTTTTACTAAATTTTGTTCAAATTATTTACAATAAGCGAACATAATATACTTGATTAAAAATCAATATGTTATATAATAAGATTTTGTAAAAGAAGCTTATATTTTATAATAAACATCCTGATAATCACTAACTTATTTGGAAATTTCGGAATTTTTGTTGTATTTTTCATAGCCTTATATTTATTAAATTGTTTTATATGAGAAAAGCAGACCTCATTAATCAAATATCAGACAAAACCGGCATACCTAAAGTAGATGTGCTGGTAACATTAGAAACAATGTTTAAAGCCGTTAAAAGCTCGCTTGCAGAAGGTGAAAATATTTATATACGAGGTTTTGGAAGCTTTATAACAAAAAAGAGAGCAGCCAAAATAGGCCGTAACATTAAAAAAAATATTGCTGTAGAGATACCTGAACATTTTATTCCGGCATTTAAGCCTGCAAAAGAATTCATGCACGAGATAAAAACATCTAAAAACATAAAAGAGAATAACGAAAAGGAAGAGGATGACAGCGAAGAGTAACGTAACTTTGCAGTCCTGTTAAAAGAACAGGAGATTTAAAATGCAAAAGAAACAAATTATATTGGCCTTATGTGGCCTTTTTACAGTTACCTTACTTTTTTTATTTGGCAAAACCACAGCGCCAAAACAATCAATACCTCAAGCAGCCGATTCATCTGTAAAAATTTTTGAAATAAAGCAATTTATTACTAAAGAAAAGGCACACTTAACCCCCACGCAGTTAGAAGAAGTAAACAAATTAGAAAACAGTGTAACACGTGGTGATGTAACTGAGCAACTTATTAAAGCAAATACAGCCCTGGCAAATTTTTGGAAAGACAGTGCTCATGTAGCCGAGCCATATTTTTATTATTTATCTGAGGCTGCTAAGTTGGATAAGTCGGAAAAAAACCTCACCTTTGCTGCCCAATTAATTTTACACAATCTTCGCAGCGAGCAGGATGAAGCAAAGTTAAACTGGAAAACAGAGCAGGCAATAGCCTTATTTGAAAAAGGGATAGAGCTTTATCCTGCCAATGATAACTTTAAAGTTGGGCTGGGAAGTTGCTACATATTTGGAAGAAGCAGGGTTGGTGGGCCTGAAGAAGCCATGAAGGGGATTCAACAACTGTTAAGCGTTGTTCATAAGGATTCTAACAATATGCAGGCGCAAATGATGCTGGGGGTTGGCGGTTACGTTTCGGGGCAATATGATAAAGCCATTGAGCGTTTGCTAAAAGTTGTAAAGGCACAGCCGCAAAATATGGAAGCTATAGCATTTTTAGCTGATACCTATGCAGCCAAAGGCGATAAGCAGGAAGCAATAAAATGGTACCAGGTAAGTAAAAGGCTGATAAATGATTCGCATTATAGCCAGGAAGTGGATGAACGGATAAAACAATTACGGTAAAATATCGAAGTAATATTCGATTTACATATTTTAAAAAATTATTTTAAACAAAAAAAAGACTAGTTATGCCTTGTGGTAAAAAGAGAAAACGTCATAAAATTGCAACACACAAGCGTAAAAAACGTTTAAGAAAGAATCGTCATAAAAAGAAGTAATTTCTTTTTATTGAAGCCGTAAATCTTCACTACGGCTCATATACCTGCATTTATAATAACTGGAATATAGTTGTTGTGCATGCAGGCGTATTTCACTTTCCGGATGTATTGGTCTTTGCAAAAAGTTATACTTGACCAAGGAACTGATTATTAATGCTGCACCGCAAGGTGTGGAAATTGCCTTGTTGGAAGACAAAAAATTGGTAGAGCTGCATAATGAAAAAGCAGATGCCAGTTTTGGTGTGGGCGACCTGTATCTTGGAAAAGTTAAAAAACTCATCCCCGGGCTTAATGCAGCATTTATTGATGTAGGGTTTGAAAAAGATGCTTTCCTGCATTACACCGACCTAAGCCCTTATGTACGCTCCATCCTTAAGTTTACAAATGAATCCATTAATGATAAATCGGAAAATGGAATTGATTTTACCAAATTTAAAGTTGAACCTGAAATTGTAAAAACCGGCAAGATAGCTGAAGTGCTAAGTGGCAAACCCAATGTGCTGGTTCAAATACTTAAAGAACCCATTGCCGCCAAAGGCCCTCGCCTTAGTTGCGAACTATCGCTGCCCGGTCGCTTTGTGGTGGTTACTCCTTTTAATGACATCATTGCTATTTCCCGTAAAATACATTCATCTGACGAAAGGAAGAGGCTGCATAAAATAATTGAAGCAATAAAGCCTAAAAATTTAGGCGTTATTGTTAGAACTGCTGCTGAAGGTAAAAACACCGCCGAACTTCACGAAGACCTGTTAAGCCTTGTTGCCACCTGGAAAACAATACAAACCAATTTGAAAGGCGCTACGCCGCCTGCAAAAATTTTAAGTGAGCAGGGCAAAACTACCAGTATACTTCGAGATTTGTTGAATGAAGACTTTAATAAGATAGTTGTAAACGACAAGAACATTTACAGCGATGCTAAAACTTATATACAGCGCATTGCACCCGATAAGGCCGATATCGTTTCGCATTACAATAATGGTTCGCCAATTTTCGACAGCTTTGGTATTACCAAACAGGTAAAAGCCGCATTTGGCAAAACGGTTAACCTGCCAAGCGGCGCTTATTTAATTATTGAACATACCGAAGCCCTGCATGTAATTGATGTAAACAGCGGATATAAAAGTGTAAGTAATAACCAGGAGCAAAATGCACTTGAAACAAACCTTGAAGCAGCAGAAGAGATTGCACGGCAGATGCGGTTGAGAGACCTGGGTGGTATTATTGTAGTTGATTTCATTGATATGAAATTGATGGAGAACAAGAAAAAACTGGCCGATGCCATGGATGGGTTTATGCGTTCAGACAGGGCTAAGCATGCCATTCTTGCTATCAGCAAATTTGGTTTGATGCAGATTACACGCCAGCGCATGAAGCCCGAGATGAACATTAATACCAGCGAAGTTTGCCCAAGCTGCAATGGCACCGGAAAAATATCTTCCACCCTTATATTAGAAGACGAGATTGAAAAAAACCTTAGCTACCTGATTATGCAAAAGCATACCGGATTAACTATCGAGGTTCACCCCATCCTGCATTCATATCTTACAAAAGGATTTTTATTTAGCAAGCTTAGTAAGTGGCGCCGTAAATATAAACAGCGCATTAAATTAAATGCCAACACCAATTATCATTTAACCGAGTTTCATTTTTTTGATGATAGTGATGAAGAAATAAAATTGTAAAGCACTTATTCCTTTAGCCCCATTTCGCCTCTGACAGTGTTTCTTATGTATCTGAAAGCCAGCTCTCAAACTCTTATGCGCCGTGGTCTGGCTTCCTGACCAGCCACAAAAATAGGATTGATATATTAGCCTATTTATAAAGGCAATTAGTTGGGTATTAATTCCTGTTGGTTAGAAAACCAGGCCGGTGTATTCGGGAATGGAGAAAGATTTTAATTTTGGAGAATGAACACCAACCTCGGTGAAATGAGTAATTTAAAAAAGCTTACCCCCCCCCCGAGTTTATTTAAAAAAATGTCAAGCCTTAATCGTTGTTCCAATAGAAATTGGACAACTTCATTCTCAAATTTATCAGACATATGATCATGCTCCATATTACTTTTATTTGTTTCCATTAACCATTCCATACTTACTTTAAAAGTATTTGAAACTCGTTGTATAATATGTATCCCCGGATTAGCTCTTCCTGATTCGTACCTGCTATAAGAAGATTGATTCATCAGTAATTTATCAGCCATTTCAATTTGAGTAAGTTTCAATTGTTTTCTTAAATTTTTTATTTTATTTCCAAAACTCATAGGTAACAAGAATTAAATTTTATATGCATTAATATAATAAATTTATGCAATAAATGCATTGTTTACAAATAAATTTAATGTGAAATTTATTTTTTTAACTTAAAACCAATTTAAACAATGAAAAAATTATTATTTTCCCTGTTTCTAACAGGCATTATGTTTGTTGCTAATGCAGCAACCATTGAGACATCAGTTACAAACAATCGCCCGAACCAGGTTATTAATCCTTCTGAAATTAATTATGTCTGGGAACTTCAATTTAGCTGCGATGGTGGAGAGACATGGGGTACAGTGTGTTGTTTTAATACTCAGCAGGAAGCTATAGATTTTTGGAATACACACCAGGACATGCTTTGTGGATGGACTATTGAAGATTAATTAAGAACTAAAAGTTACCTGTTGCATCTTTTTATACATGCAACAGGTAACTCTAAATTAAATAAAAGTATGAAAACAAACTTATTACTTCTATGCACTTTCTTGTTGATCAGACAAGTAATTTTTGCTCAAACCGACTCCTCAAGTGTATTACTTGCAAAATATGATTTTTCGATATTAAATGATACAACAAACCAAAATGCCAATAGGCATACCGATATAATGCTTTTAGATATAAGAAAAAACTTTTCCATATTTTACAGCTACTTAAAGCATCTTGGTCAAAAACAATCAAATGAAGCTAATAATATTCAGATTTCCGGTACAACAGTTAAAGCTTCAACTCGAATTCCTTTTGCTGATAAAGAATCTGAATATATTGAAATAAATTATGAAGCAAATAATTATAAGGTATATGACTGGATTTCAAAGCAGCCACATTATTATGAAGACAGCCTAATCAAACCTCAATGGGTACTATGGCCAGATACGGTTACTATTTTAAATGTACCCTGCCAAAAAGCAACTACATCATACAGGGGTAGAAACATTATTGCTTGGTTTGCAAAAAATATTCCATTACAATATGGCCCATGGCTATATAATGGCTTGCCTGGGTTAATTATGAAACTGGAAGATGACCGTAATCAGTTTTCATTTATTTGCAGGGAAATAGTTACAAAAGTAGAGAAAGAGCCTGCTTTTGTACCTTATAAAAATCCAGAAAAAATATCAAAGAAATTAGCACAGGAAAGAAAACGCCTTCGCCAAGAAGACCCTATTGCTTCTAGTCAAAAAGAATGGGGAATATCTTTTAGCTATGGTGATAGTAATAAACCTCATAAAAAGAGGGCATATAACCCAATAGAACTTCAATGAAGTTATTCAGCAAATTAATAGTTTTTATTACTGTACTCTTTTTATTTCCCAAATTATTGCCTGCCCAAATTTTTAAATTAACGGGTAGAATAACTGATAGTAGCGGCCAGGCAATTGCTAATGCCAGTATCAGCATTATTAACAAAACTTCTCTTAATGTAGTTGCTTACACCATTAGCAACAAAACAGGGAACTTTAGCATTATAATTGACTCAGTCGACAAAAGGAGAATTAGCATAAGTTGCATAGGGTATAAAAAAATTGAAGAAAACATTAGTACCGCAGCTCATAAGGATACGTATATTTTAGAAAAAATACTAACCTTGTTGCCCAATGTTACAATTATAAATAAACCTATAAGCATACAAGGCGACACCATAAATTATACTACTAGTTTTTTTACAAACTCACAAGACAGGGTAATTGGAGATGTAATTGCCAATCTGCCAGGTATTGAAATAGATGCCAATGGAAGAATTACTTACAATGGAAACCCAATAAGTCATTATTATATTGACGGACTTGATTTATTAGGCACAAAGTACAATATAGCCAACAACAATATTCCAGCCGATATAGTTGAAAAGATTCAGCTTTTAAACAGGCACCAGCCAATAAAAGCGCTTGATAGTTTTGCAAAGGGTAATGAAATTGCCATCAATTTAAAACTAAAAGCGAAAGCAAAAAATCGGTTAATAAGTAAAGCAAAACTGGGCTTAGGTATCGCCCCCCTACTTTGGGACAATGAGGTTACTACTATGAATTTTAGAAAAAATCTGCAACTGATTGGTGCTTATAAGAATAATAATGCAGGCAATTACTTATATACCGAAGTTGATGAGGTGGCGGCAGCAGTACCACTCGGAGAACAAATTAATGAGGCTGCCGATTCTAAATTATTAAATCTTGTTAATTTGCCGGGCATCAACCTTACAACTAAAAGATATAGGTTCAATAATTCGCACCTGTTACATTTTAATATTTTATACCAGTTAAAAAACAAAGCGCAGCTTAAACTAAATACCAGCGAATACATTGATAAGACACAGAAAGAAGGGAAAAATGAAACCTATATCTATTTACCAGCAGATACCATAAGCTTTAATGAAACTTATAAAACGGTTGTTTCAGAAAAAAAGTTTAAAACTGAATTGAACTATACTATCAATAAAGAAAAATACTATTTGAACAATAAGCTGGTTTATAAAAACAATTATATTTTTGAAGACGGGTCTGTGCATACTTCTCAAAATAACCTGCAGAGCCTGGTATCAAACTTAAATGATTTAAACAATGACTTTATAGTAACCAAAGTAAAAAACAAAAATGTAATAAGTATAAGCAGTAAGTTAATCTACAGCTCAGCTCCTCAGGAACTGGATGTGCAGCCTGGTTCATTTGCCGATGTTTTTAATGGACGCATGGGGTTTCAGCTATTGACACAAAAAACACGTTTAAAAAATTTCCTTACAAACACAGCCATAAAATTTATCCGAAAAAAGAAAAATTTTCAATATGAAAGCAAGTTGGGTATTAAAACAGCCGGTATACATCTTCAGTCATTTTTTACAGAGCCATCAAACAGCTCTGGTCAGTTGACGGCTGACAGTTTAAATAATAATATAGCCTGGTCAACTCTAAATCCGTATTTACAGACTGCTTTTAGTATAGAAAAAAACAGGAAGAAAATTGAACTTTCATTACCTACAGAAATCAATATAACCATAAAAAAGAATTTACTAACCGCTGGCAAAACATCTTACACAAACACGTTCTTTAACCCACGAATAAACATAAATATTCCTGTTTCTCCTTTATTTGAGATACAGGCGGGTTTTACCAAACAAACCGATATAAAATCAGTTTCAGAAATATATAGTGGCTATATCTTAAACAATTACAGAACGCTGAAGCAAAACAATTCAATCCTTCCGATTGAAAAACTGTACAATTTCAAAGGTTCAGTAGCTTACCAAAACCCTGCAAAAGGAGTTTTTTTCTATTTTACCACTTCTTACACCATTCTTCAGAAAAATCTTTTAATAAATACGCTGTATAATGGTTCTTTAACAAAATCATCAGCAATTGAAAAATGGAATACTCAATACAACCTGGTTTTTACCAGCTATATCAATAAATATCTTCTATCAGCTAAAACAAGTATTTCAGTTATATATGTAGGAAGTAAGATCAGGTCTGAATTGCTTTTGCAAAATGAGGAAACCCAGGTAACGTTATTTTCGCAAAACCTTAAATTAAAGGCTGCAATAAACAGGTTTAGCTGGTTTACTTTTGAAAACACATTATCCTTAAATAAAACAAAAAGTAATTTATTTCAAACACAACAAAACACACCTGTAGTAAAGAATTTCAATGTGCAAAACAACAGCAGGTTCTATTTCTTTTTAACGAAAAAAATCTCCACTTCACTTAATACGGATTATTTTTATTTTTCTGATAATCAGAATAAACATTCTTCTTACCTTTTTTTTGATGCAGGGATCAGGTACAAATACAATAGATGGGATACGGAGATAAGTATTACTAATATCACAAATAACAAAATGTACAGTACAGCATTACTGAAGAAAAATATTAACCAGATGTATAGCTATACTATCAGGCCTGCTAATGTTTTACTGAAACTGTATTTCTCGTTCTAATGATGATGATGTTGCATTGCATTTAATTCATCGGCAGTAACTTCTTTCTCTGCCGGTTTTGCCTGCCCTTCTATCCAGTTAAATAATTTATCCGTGATTAATCTACGATAACTGCTATCAACCTGTTTTTCATCTTTCATCATACGGTCAATATAGCTTTCTATCCAGCTGGTATCATCGCCCAGGCTCATGGTTCCAAAATAACGCATAATCTCCATTTTCATATATTCCCTCAATTCATCGTTGCCTACTTCCAAACCATTTTCTTTTATCAGTTTATCGCTAATCAGCGTCCATTTTAACTGGTTGCTAAAGCCCGGAAATTCTTTTTCAACTTCTTCGGCTGTTTTTTCTTTTTCGCCACCGGTTTGCAACCAACGCTTTAAAAATTCTTCCGGAAATTCCATCTTTGTTTCATCAATTAAATAATGATATAATTGATCTTGCAACTGATTGCGGCTTTGTGCTGTCCAGTAATTTTCAATTTCTTCTTTAATAGCTTCCCGCAATTCAGTTTCAGTTTTTATTTCTTTTGTGGGGTAAATCTCTTTAAAAAAATCTTCGGTAAGTTCCCTTTTTTCAACCAATCCTATTTTTACAATGTTTAAATTAAAGTATTTTTTGGCAGCATCTTTATCATCCTTATCAAAGCCCAGGTCTTGTAAAAACATAGCCAGCTTATCATCATCAAAAGCCTTGTTTAGCTGAACGGTAACTGTATCACCAACTTTTTTACCTATAAATTTCTTTTGTGTACCGGCAGTAAGGTATTTTAGGATTACCGAATTTTCTTTACTTACACCACCTTCTACCACATTTCCATCCTTATCAGCTTCGGTAAATTGTATGTTCAATACATTTTCTTCGTTGTCAATAGTTTCAGGCTCGGTCATGTTACCGCCTTTAATTTGCATACGTGCAATCTCATCATCAACCATGGCATCAGTAACTTTCACTTTATGTAAAGTAACTTTTGCTTTTGCAATATCGGCCATGGTATATTCAGGTTTAAGGCCAATTTCAAAGCCAAACTCAAAATCCGAAGGATTGTTCATATCCATACCTCTTAAATCATTTTGCAAGGGTAAAGGTTGACCAAATATTTCGGGTTTTTCGGCATTTAACCAGGTGTATAATTCCTTTTCTACTGTTTTAAGTATTTCATCAGTAAAAATTGAGCTTCCGTACATTTTTTTAACCATGCCCACAGGCACCATCCCTTTTCTAAAGCCAGGTATATTGGCATTTTTGCTGTATTCTTTTAGTTTTTTATCAAATGAAGGCAGGTAATCTTCCTTGCTCAATTTTACGGTTAACTTATCATTTAATAAGCCGATGTTGTCTCTTGTAACAGTTGCCATTGTAGAAGTTTATTGTTTAATTATTTTATGATTTATAGTTGAGTAACAAAAACCATTATTCTTAAAATTGTAAAAGGTTTAAAAGTGTAAGGTTGTTTTTAGTTGTAAAACACTTTAAACCTTAAACTTTTAAACCTTATACCTTTTGTTAGTGCGGATGATAGGGGTCGAACCTACATGGATTGCTCCGCCAGATCCTAAGTCTGGTGCGTCTGCCAATTTCGCCACATCCGCAAAAGGGTTGCAAAAGTAAGGGATTTTGGTAAAACAGAAAACAGATTTGTTTACGTAAATTCGTTTTCAACTGATGGAAACAGCAATCACCATACCTAAATACAATCTCAGCGAAGAGGAAGAAAAGAAAGAGATTTTGCGGCAATACCGTGGATTACTACGTGTATTAAAAAGTAAGCTAAAACCCGGCGATAAAACTTTGTTACGTACAGCATTTGAAATGTCTGCAGAAGCCCACAAAACCATGCGCCGTAAAAGTGGCGAGCCTTATATCCTGCACCCGATAGCAGTTGCCAAAATTTGCGTAGAAGAAATTGGCTTAGGCATAAGAAGCACCATTTGCGCCCTTTTACACGATACCGTTGAAGACACTGATATCACTTTAGATGATATACAAAGGGAATTTGGGGCCGAAGTAACAAAAATTGTTGACGGCCTTACCAAGATAAGTACGGTTATGGATACCAACAGTACTCAACAGGCCGAAAATTTTAAGAAGATATTACTAACCCTTACCGACGACCCCCGGGTGATATTGATAAAACTTGCCGACCGCCTGCACAACATGCGTACACTTGAAAGTATGAAACGGGAAAAGCAATTGAAAATATCGAGCGAAACCATTTATGTATATGCCCCACTTGCCCACCGCATGGGTTTGTACAATATTAAAACAGAAATGGAAGACCTGGCCATGAAATACATGGAGCCAGATACGTATAAATATATTGCCAAAAAATTAAGCGATACCAAAAGGGAAAGAACAAAATACATCAACGATTTTATAAGGCCTTTAAAAGAAAAATTAGATAAGGCCGATTTTGATTTTGAAATTTATGGCCGCCCCAAAAGCATCCACTCTATCTGGAATAAGATGAAAAAGAAAGGCGTAAGTTTTGAAGAAGTGTACGACCTTTTTGCAATAAGGATATTAGTGAACTCGGCCCTGGAAAAAGAAAAAGAAGATTGCTGGAAAGTTTACAGCATCATCACCGATTCGTATAACCCATCTCCCGAAAGATTAAGAGACTGGCTAAGCAACCCCAAAAGCAATGGCTACGAAGCGCTGCACACCACCGTAATGGGGCCGCATGGTAAATGGGTAGAAGTACAAATACGCACTAAACGCATGAACGAAATTGCCGAAAAAGGGCTTGCCGCACACTGGAAATACAAAGAAGGTAAAGATGATGAAAGCCGGTTCGACAAATGGTTTCACCAGATAAGAGAAGCGCTTACAAGCCCTAATGAAAACTCCATTGATTTTTTACAGGATTTTAAAACATCTTTTTTAGCAGAAGAAATATATGTTTATACGCCCAAGGGCGAAGTGAAGATGCTGCCCATTGGCGCCTCGGCTTTAGATTTTGCTTTTGGTGTACACACAGCAGTAGGCAGTAAATGTATTGGTGCCAAAGTGAACCACAAACTTGTTCCCATAAGCCAGAAACTACGTAGTGGCGACCAGGTTGAAATTATTACCAGCGCCAAACAAAAGCCCAATATTGAATGGTTAAATTTTGTTGTAACAAGCAAGGCAAAATCAAAAATTAAGGATACACTAAAAGAAGAAAAAAGAAAAATTGCCGATGAAGGAAAATATATATTACAACGCAAAATGGAAGGCATTGGTGCTGCCATGAACCAGGCTAATATGGAAGAGCTTTCAAATTATTACAAAACAGGTTCATCGCTCGACCTGCTATATGAAATAGCCATTAAAAAAATTGACCTTAAAGAATTAAAGGATTTTACCTTATATGGCGATAAACTGGTAGCCCCTAAACCTGTAAAACAGGTAGTTGAAGAAAAAATTGAAAAGCCTCCTATCTTAAAACAATATGATAAGAAAGACGCCGAACTCATCATCTTTGGAGAAAGCAGCGATAAGATACAGTACTCACTTGCTCATTGTTGCAAACCCATACCGGGCGACGATGTGTTTGGATTTGTAACCACCGGCGAAGGATTAAAAATACATCGTACCAACTGCCCCAATGCAGCCAGGCTGATGGCTAATTACGGCCATAGGGTTGTAAAAACCAAATGGGCAAAAAACAAAGAGATTTCTTTTTTAACCGGTTTAAAAATTATCGGGCTTGATGATGTAGGTGTTATTCATAAAATAACCAACCTCATCAGCGGCGAATTAAAATTTAATATTGCCGCTATGACCATTGAAGCCAAGCAAGGAATTTTTGAAGGCAATGTAAAAATTTTTGTACACGATAAAGAAGAACTTGATGAATTGGTTGATAGGCTTAATGCCTTAACAGGAATAACAAGAGTAGACAGGTACGATACAGAATAATTTAACTGCTATTATTGATAAATGCGTTTAACTATTCATTACCAATAAATAAAATTTCTATTTACAAAAACGGCAGATATTTGTACAACAAAAAAAATTACAATTATGCAGGAATTAATTACACGCCTTACCGAAAAAGCAGGCATTAGTGCAGAACAAGCATCTAAAACAATTGAAACTATTAAAGATTTTGTAAAAGAAAAATTCCCAATGCTGGAAGGGGCTGTAGATAACATGTTTGCCACTACGCCGGCTGCCAATACTAATGCAACTGCAACATCTGCCTCACCCAAAGCAGAATCAAGTATTATGGATAAGATTAGTGATGTAATACCGGGGCAAGCAGGTGAAAAAGTAGAAGAGTTTGCAAAAAATGCTGCTCATAAAGCTGAAGATGTTTTTGAAAATGTTAAAGACAAGTTGAGTGATATGTTTAGCGGAGATAAGAAATAAAGCTTTAAAAAATTATAGCCAGCCATTTAAAGTGGCTGGCTTTTTATTTTAGCTTACTGTAATCAAATTATTTACCAGCTAATTGTTGTCATCATTTTTATTTCAACACTTCCCTGCTGATAACAATCTTCTGTATCTCGCTTGTTCCTTCACCAATGGTACAAAGTTTACTATCACGGTAAAATTTTTCTACCGGAAAATCCTTGGTGTAACCGTAACCGCCAAAAATCTGTACCGCATCGGTACTAACTTTTACAGCCACTTCGCTGCTGTAATATTTTGCCATGGCCGATTCTTTTGTCATATTCAACCCACGTATTTTTAAATCGCATGCCTGTTTTATCAATAAGTCGGCGGCTTCTATTTCAGTAGCCATATCGGCCAGTTTAAAACTTATTGCCTGGAAATTTGATATGGGTTTATCAAATTGGTGGCGTTCTTTTGAATATTGCAATGCTGCTTCATAAGCGCCCCTTGCAATACCAAGGCCCAGCGCTGCAATGGATATTCGGCCGCCATCCAGCACTTTCATACTTTGTTTAAAACCTTTACCCACTTCACCAATCCTGTTAGCATCGGGGATACGGCAGTTATCAAAAACCATTTCGGCTGTTTCGCTGGCACGCATGCCCAGCTTATTTTCTTTTTTACCTGCAGCAAAACCTGCAGTACCTCTTTCTACAATAAATGCGGTGGAATTATCTTTTGCCCTTGGTTCGCCGGTACGGCAAATTACTACAGCCACATCGCCACTTTTACCATGTGTTATCCAGCTTTTAGTTCCGTTAATAACCCAATCATCGCCATCTTTAACTGCAGTGGTCTTCATGTTCCCGGCATCGCTGCCGGTATTGGCTTCAGTTAATCCCCAGGCACCTATAAACTCGGCTGTTGCCAGTTTTGGCAAGTATTTTTTCTTTTGCTCTTCGTTACCAAAAGTTAGTATATGCCCGGTACAAAGTGAGTTGTGTGCAGCCAGCGAAAGGCCGATTGAGCCACATACTTTTGCAATTTCCTGTATAATGGCATTGTACTCATAATATCCCAGGCCACTGCCACCATATTCTTCGGGCACCAATACACCCATTAATCCAAGTTTTCCCATTTCCTTAAAAACATGTACCGGAAATTCCTGGCTTTCGTCCCACTCCATCAAGTGTGCTTTAATATGCTGTAATGCAAATTCTTTAGCAGTAAGAGCAACCTGCTCTGTAAGTTCTGAAGTTTTGAAATTCATAAAAAAAGCAATCGTTAAGCCCGCAAGTTAAGGTAATTAGAAAATATCGGCAATTGCCCTGTTAATTATTTGAGGGAAAGATAAGGCTCTACTTTATTATAAATATCATCAGAAAAAATCATGATTTTTTTAAGGTCGGATAATGAAGCAAAATCACCATGCTGCCCACGGTATTGCACTATAGCATTAGCAAGATGATACCTGATGTATGGATGCAGTTTTAATTCATCAACTGTAGCCATGTTGATATTTATTTTTTTTACCTCAGGGTTACTAATTTGCAGGCTGCTTTTTATTTTCTGATAGGTAGAATCGGGAAGGGCATAGGTTTCGGCTACCTGTTCTATTTTATAAAAGCCTCCCAATTTATCCCTGAAACTGATGATGCGGTTGGCAAGTTTGCTGCCAATGCCAGGCAGGGCTATTAATGCAGATGTATCTGCATCATTAATATCAACACTAATAATTTTTTTTGTATGATTTTCATACGCCACTTGCGGTTGTATTTTTTTGTTATCTGTATATACCGGCGCAGTTGTTGGCGCTATACGTACATAAGGCAATAACCGGTTGATATCGTTTTGGTGCAGGCCCCAAATCTTACTTATATCTTCGGGCTTATAAAATTTGCCGCCTTTGGCAATATATTTTTGTATGGTAGCTGCCGTTTTTTCTCTTATGCCCAACCGTACCCATCCATCTGCCGATAGTGTATTGGGATCAAAATAAAAAAGCTCGCCTTTATTTTGTGTTTTGTAATAATTTTTATCGGATGGTTGGTAATAATTCTGGTAATTGTTTTCATCAAAATTGCGGTTGTATTTTTTATCGGCATCTTGTAGTTTTTTACTATTTAAAACTGCTATATCATTTTCAACCTGTGCAAAATCATAGGTAGACTGTTTAATAAAAAATGGAAATAAAAAAGGCAGAATCATAAAGATGATAATGAGTGCCATTATGCTGATGATACCCGCCCGCTCTTTTCGGGTGAAGTTAAAATAATCGTTTGCAAAATGCTTAAACATACCAGCCGGTTTTATGCCTGCAAAGTAGTGCTTGTAAAAGCCTTTTGCAATACCACAAAGTGGTAGTTTTATTGTTGCAGTTCCAGCCCATCCCAGGCTAGTTCAATCCCTTTTGGTAAAATTGCATTTACATGTAAATGCTTACCTAATTGGTGGCTGATATGTGTAAAATAGGCCCTGGGCACAGCTAATTCATTTACAAGGGCAATGGCTTCATCAAGCGTAAAATGAGAGATGTGTTTTTCTTTTCGCAATGCATTTAGTACCATAGCCTCACTGCCTTTTATCTTTTCTTTTTCCTCCTCATCTATTCGGTTGGCATCTGTTATATAAGTAAAGTTGCCAAACCTAAAACCCAACACGGGCATTTTTAAATGCCATACCAGCACAGGTGTTACCGGTATATCGCCTATATAGAAAGAGTTTTCATCAATAGTTATTAAATTAAGGCTGGGTATGCCCGGGTATTTTTTATCCGAAAAAGCATAAGCAAATTCTCTTTTGATGGCTTCTTCGGTTAATGAGTTGGCATAAACATCCATTGGTTTTTGCTGAAAATAATTGAAAGCCCTTACATCGTCAAGCCCGGCTATATGGTCTTTATGCGGATGGGTGAACAAAACCGCATCCAGTTTTTTTACACCGGCACGTAACATCTGGTACCTGAAATCGGGTGTGGTATCTACCACAAAAGTGGTAGTTGCACTTTGTACAAGAATGCTGGAGCGTAACCTTTTATCTTTTTTATCGGCAGATGAACATACATCACAAGGGCAGGCAATCATTGGTACACCACTGCTGGTACCTGTACCTAAAAACGTTATTTTTAAAGGAGGGCATTGCACATGGCAAATGTAAGAGAATTATGAATTATGAATGTTGAATGGTAGATGTTGAATGGTAAATGGTAAATAGTAAATTTTGATTTTTTACTTTTTACTTTTTTCCAGAAATAACCAATCACTTAACACTGCCCACTTGCATCACTTCTTCATAAACTTTTTGGCTTTCGAGGGTAAGTGCATCAAAATTTATATCCAGGTTGGGCATTAAATCTGTAAGCGCATTAATGCGGCCCTCGGTTTGAAAAAATTTATTGATAACGATAACTTTCTTGTCTTGTAATATGCAGTAACCGCTTTGAAAAGTGCCTCTCTCGTAACGGATAACATAACCGCTTTCTTCAGCCACTTTTTCTATTTTATCTAAATTATGTTGTGTGTATTTCATAATTAAAATTAAATGGGATTATGCCGTTAATAACAAAATTAACTACTGGCACCTGTTATCAGTGTTAAAGTTATCACCATTACGTTGAAAAAAACTTGCACTTTTTATTTTTGACTTTTAACTTTTCACTTATTCGTCATCCGTATCACAGGTACAATCATTTCTTCTAAACTAATACCCCCGTGCTGAAATGTATTACGGTAATAATTTACAAAATGATTATAATTATTGGGATAACACAGATACAGGTCGCCTTTTGCAAATATGAATGATGAGTTTACATTGGGTACCGGCAAACCTGCTTCTCTTGGATCTCTGAATGCCAGCACATCTTTTGCTTCGTAGTTAAGGTTACGTCCATGTTTATAACGCAGGTTGGCTGTGGTTTGCTTATCTCCTATTACTTTACCGGGTGTGTTCACCCTTACGCTGCCATGGTCGGTAGCCACAATCATAGTATGTTTTTTATCTGCTATTTTTTTTAATGCCTGGTGTAAGGGCGAGTGTGTAAACCAGCTTTCGGTAATACTGCGGTAACTTGTTTCATCGCCTGCCAACTCTTTAAGTACTTCCATTTCGGTACGGGCATGGCTAAGCATATCTACAAAATTATACACAATGATATTGATGTCGTTATCCATCATGTTGTGAATATTGTCAACCAGTTTTTGTCCATCATAATTATTGGTAACTTTTGTATATGAATATTTGATACCGGTTTTACCCAATGCTTTCAATTGCCCTTTAAAAAATTCTTCTTCGTACATGTTTTTACCGCCGTCTTCATCATCGTTTTTCCATTGCTCAGGAAATTTTTTTTCAATTTCAACTGGCATCATACCTGCAAATATTGCATTACGGGCATATTGTGTTGCCGTTGGCAGTATCGAATAAAAAGTTTCTTCTTCATGAATGCGAAAGCTTTCTGCAAAAATGGGTTGTATAGTTTTCCATTGGTCAAAACGAAGGTTATCTATCAGCAAAAAAAACAATGGTACTCTTTTTTCAAGATGGGGAAAAACTTTATACTTCATCAGGTTATGGCTCATAATCGGGCCATCGGTACTTTTGGGGCTAACCCACGATGCATAATTTTTTGAAATGAATTTGAAAAATTCTGTATTAGCCTCGGCTTTTTGAGTTTGAAAAACTTCCTGCATTTCGGGACTATCGCTTTTTTTCATCTCCAGTTCCCAGTAAACAAGTTTTCGGTATAGTTCCATCCACTCGTTATAATCGGGGTTACTGTTTAAAGCCATAAATAAACTGCGAAACTGCTGTTGATAGGCAGAAGTAGTTTTTTCTGCAACCAATCGTTTATTATCAATCAATTTTTTTAAACTAAGCCAAACCTGGTTAGGGTTTACCGGTTTAATTAAGTAATCGCTTATTTGCGATCCAATGGCTTCATCCATCAGGTTTTCGGCTTCGTTTTTTGTTATCAGTACAACGGGTAAATTATTTTTTAATTCTTTTATCTGCTGCAAAGTTTGCAAACCGGTTATGCCGGGCATGGTTTCATCAAGCAATACCACATCTACAATATTTTCTTTTACATATTCAACCGCATCAAAGCCATTGGTGGTGGTTTGTACTTCGTAGCCTTTATTTTCTAAAAACATCACTTGCGATGTAAGGCTTTCAATTTCATCATCCACCCAAAGAATTTTTGCAATGCTCATAGTTTAGTTTAATTATTTTTGGTTGTTAATATTTGCTTTTATAAATAACCCATTTTAGCCTGTTTAATTTGCATATTATTCATTAACAACATTCCGGCGTCAAAAAAAAAAATAAACAGCAAAATTTTAATAAAAGCAAAGTAAAACCGGGATTAAAAAAGATAGTTTATACCTATCTGCACAAATTTAATTTTTTATATCAATGATGCCTTGCTTTATTTAGCTTTGTGTAACTTTTAACAAATGATGTTTTGTAATTAATGCAATCATCAAACACAAATATATAAATGCCTTTCAGAAAAATTATTAACGACCCCGTTTACGGATTCATTACTATTGATGATGAACTAATAAACCAGGTAATTGCCCATCCGTATTTTCAAAGGCTTAGGCGAATAAATCAAATGGCATTGGCCAACCTTGTTTATCCCGGCGCTGTACACAGCAGGCTGCATCATGCTTTAGGCGCCTATCACCTGATGGGTATTGCACTTAACGAAATAAAAAATAAAGGCGCCCAAATTACAGAAGCCGAAGAGCAGGCTGCAAAAATTGC
This sequence comes from Ferruginibacter sp., assembly GCA_019638575.1. Lineage (GTDB taxonomy): Bacteria > Bacteroidota > Bacteroidia > Chitinophagales > Chitinophagaceae > Ferruginibacter. Next base: position 322,881 of record JAHBTN010000001.1, read on the forward strand.
TATCCTGCTTCATGATGCAGGGCATGGCCCTTTTAGCCATGCACTTGAACGAGTATTGGTTGAAACCAGGCTCCATGAAGAACTTTCTTTATTAATAATTGAAGAACTAAATAAACAATTTAACGGACAGTTAAGCCTTGCCATTGAAATTTTTACCGACAGGTACCATAAGAAATTTTTGTACCAGCTTATTAGTGGACAACTTGATGTAGACAGGATGGATTATTTAACAAGAGATAGTTTTTTTACCGGTGTTAATGAAGGTGTAATAGGTTACGACCGAATTTTAAAAATGTTAATAGTGCATAATGGCGAGCTGATGGTGGAAGAAAAATCTATTTACAGTATTGAAAAATTTTTAGTGGCCCGCAGGCTTATGTACTGGCAGGTTTACCTGCACAAAACTGTTTTGTGTGCCGAGCAAATGCTGCAAAGGATTATTAAAAGAGCCAAACAAATTAAAGCGGCAGCACAGCAACCTTTGCACAAATTCATCACACAACCAATACAAACAGTAACCCTACAGGAATTTTGTAACCTTGATGACTATGATGTATTAGCAGCTATTAAGCATTGGTGTAGTCATGATGATAAAATATTATCAACCTTATGCAATGGAATTATTAACCGGCAATTGCTTAAAATAAGATACTTTGGCGAACCGGTGCCGCAGGAAATGGTAGATGAAAAAATAGTTCAGGCCTGCAACACATTAAATCTTACTGAGGAAGAAGCTTCCTGGTTGGTTTTTTCGGGAGAAGTAAGCAGCAGCACTTATAATACAAAAGAAGAACATATAAATATCTTATTTAAAGATGGAAGTATTAAAGATATTTCGGAAGTTGATAATGCACTAATAAACCAGCACCTGATGGGCAAGGTAAAAAAATATTACATTTGTTATCTTAAAACATAGCCAATTTGAAAATGCCCATTAGCAGGATATTTTAAAAAAAACTATTTTTACTTATACTTTTTAAAATGGCCATAGCCAACATCATAATGATTCAATAACATGCAATTTACCGCCGCACAAATAGCCATGATGATTAACGGTAAAGTTGAAGGCAATGCCGAAACTACAGTAGCATCATTTGGTAAAATTGAAGAATCCGTAAGCGGGCAACTGGCATTTTTAGCCAATCCCAAATACGAAGAATATTTATACAGCACGGGCGCCAGTATTATTATCATTAACGAATCGCAAGAACTAAAAAAAGAAATTAGTGCTACCCTTATAAAAGTACCGGATGCCTACTCGGCATTTGCAACCCTGCTTGAAAAATACCAGCAAATACAAAGGCAACAGCTTACCGGTATACAGCAACCAGCTTATATTTCTGCCTCGGCCAAAATTGGCGATAATGTATATATTGGTGCTTTTGCTTTCATTGGCGATCATGTAGTTGTAGCTGATGGTACAAAAATTTACCCGAATGCATATCTTGGTAACCATGTAACAATTGGTAACAACTGCATTATACATCCCGGAGTAAAAATTTATCACAGTTGTAAAATTGGCAATAACGTATCAATACATGCAGGTACGGTTATTGGCAGTGATGGCTTTGGATTTGCCCCACAGGCTGATGGCACATTAAAAAAAGTACCACAAATAGGAAATGTGGTAGTGGAAGATAATGTAGAAATAGGCGCCAATACTACAATTGACAGGGCCACCATTGGCAGTACCCTAATAAAGGCCGGCGCCAAACTTGATAACCTGTTGCAGATAGCTCATAATGTAGAAGTAGGAAACAACTCGGTGATAGCAGCACAAAGTGGCATTAGCGGCAGTACCAAAGTTGGCAATAATGTTATGATTGGCGGACAAGTGGGAATTGTAGGCCATATTAAAATTGCTGATGGCAGTAAAATAAATGCACAAAGTGGCGTAAGTAAATCCATAAAAAATCCCAATTCGGCTGTTACCGGCTCTCCGGCATTTGATTATACTGCAGCCCTGCGTAGCCAGGCTGCCAGCCGTAATTTACCCAGCCTCGAAAAAAGAGTTATAGAACTGGAGAAATTATTAAAAGAAATGATGGTGAAAAGTAATTCCTGAAATTCACAGCCTGTCCTATTTACAATTCAAAAATTTAACAGCTTAACATTTTCTTTAGCGGCTTGCCTTTAAAATAAAATATCTTTACGCATTGTATTTTTATTCAATTACAAAATCATCTTACCCAATCGCTAAAACTTCTTGTTTGAAAACCTGTAAATATATCATCGCTTTTTTGTGTTTACTTTTTCTTACTGTTTTTTCCTTTGGACAAACACTTACCATATCGGGTACCGTAATTGATGGCCATACCAAAGAACCGGTAAGTTGGGCATCGGTATATTTTGCAAGGTCGGGCTATGGCCAATCTACAGATAGCGCAGGCAGGTTTTCTATTACTGTTACCAATTTTAAAGACGATACTTTAAAAGTAAGTTTCATTGGCTTTGAAACTTATAAATTACCGGTAACCATTTTACAAAACAATAAAGACTTAAACATACAGTTAGAAAGAGGTTCGGCTAAAGGCGAAGTAATTGTAAAAGCAAAATGGAACCGTGGCCTTTATTTATGGAAAAAAATAATGGCCAAAAAGAAACAATATAACCGGTACGACCAAAATAACTTTAGCTACGAAGCTTATAACAAACTAGAGGTAGATTTAAAGAATTTTAATGCCACCAAAGCTAAAAAGAATTTCTTGCTAAAAGGTTTCTCATTTATTTTTGATAATATCGACAGTACTTCAGAATCGGTTCCGTTTTTACCGGCATATCTTATTGAAAGCATTAGCGATTATGCTTATCAAAAAAATCCGCAAAAATTTTACGAACACATTAAAGCCACTAACACCAAAGGGTTTAAAAACGAAAGTATCAGTAAACTGCTGGGTGTGATGAACCAAAACGTAAATATTTACAGCAATTTCATAAATGTGATGGACAAAGATTTCATCAGCCCATTTAACGACAATGCAGATAATTTTTACATTTTTACCGTACCCGACACACAGGTTGTAAATGGAAAAAAAATATATCATTTTGTATTTAACTCAAAACGGCCGGGGCAAAATACATTTAGTGGCGATGCATGGGTAACAGAAAAAACTTTCCAGATTACAAAAGTAAATCTTTATTTAGGCAAAGATGCCAACATCAATTTTATTGATCGTATCAGTGTTTTCCAGGAATACATTCCCGTTAATGATTCGGTGTTTTTTTTACACCGGGATAAGTTCTTTGCCGATTTCAGGTTACTTGGTAAAAATTCACTCACTCTCATAGGGCGAAAAACAACTTCGTACAAAGACATTATCATCAACAGCGACTCGTTGACCAATGCATTTAAAAACCAGCATATTGAAGAGTTGGTAAAAACAGATAAGGCTGTTAATGAAAAAACAGATTCGGCATGGGCATTATTACGGCATGATACATTATCAAAAAACGAAAAAGCAATATATACCACGATAGACAGGCTGATGGAGATGCCTAAATTTCAAAAACTGCAAACCAATTTAAAATTTTTAGCAGGAGGATACAGAAATGTGGGCAAATTTGAAATTGGCCCCTGGTTTAACTGGATTAGTGCTAACCAATGGGAAGGCACCCGTTTCAGGTTCGACCTGGGAACCAATAAAAAACTGATGAAGAATGTGTACCTGCACGGATACCTTGCCTATGGCACCCGGGATAAAAAATTTAAAGGCCTTGCAGAAGCTTTTTGGATTTTACAAAGAACCCCCAAACGCATAAGGTTACATTTATCTTATCAAAATGATGTAGATAACGGCATTAGCCAGGTAGGCCAGGTAAGCCAGGATAATATTTTTACACTGGCTATCAGAAAACCTAATGTAACCCGAAAGTTTATTAACGTAAAAGATATACGATTTGAAGTTTTTAACGAACTGGGTAAAGGATTTTCTACCGAATGGTTTGTATCGCACCGGCAATATACACCATTGCTTAATTTGCCCGATATAAAAAACTTTAGTGTAAGCAGTGGTAAACCACTTACAAATTTTGAACTGGCGCTTAAACTACGTTTTGCCTACCTCGAAAAATTTATTGAAACAGATTATAACCGTTATTCGCTGGGAACAAAATACCCTGTAGTAGAATTGATGGTTTCTAAAGGCATTGCAGGTGTATTTAACAGTGCATACAATTACAGCAAGTTTTCTTTATTGGTAAAGGATAATATGAAAATATCGCCATACGGTGTTTTGCAATACAGGGTATATGGTGGAAAAATTTATGGCTCTATGCCATTTACTAACCTGGAGAATCATCCCGGAAACGATCTTTTTTATTATAACCAGTTTGCATTTAACCTGATGACCCGTTTTGAATATCTAAGTGACCAATATGCAGGCGCTAATATCGAGCATAATATAGGGTCGGGCTTATTTCGTTTTATACCGCTAACACGTAAATTAAAATGGCGACAGTTTTGGAATGTAAAAACTCTTTGGGGTTCGCTAAGTAACGATAATACCGCCATTAACAATAAAACCGGTACGTTTAAAACACTAAATAAAAAAACTTACCTTGAAATTGGTACCGGTATCGATAATATCTTCAAGGTTTTTAGGCTGGATTTTGTTTGGCGCCTTTCCCCGTCAGCATCTTATGCAGGTACTGCGTCAAAATTTGGCGTATTCGGAAGCTTTCAACTGCAGTTTTAAACTATATAAAAGGGTTTAGCTTGCTTTAAATTATGTGGGCAGCATATTTTAAATATCTTTGCCAACAAATTTGAGTACATCGCATGGATAAAAATTTTAATCCAGATAAACAACACACATTAGCCAAGCCTGTTAGTATTTCTGGCACCGGGCTTCATTCAGGAATAGAAGTTGATATGACACTTAAGCCGGCCAATCCGGGGTTTGGTTATCATTTTCAGCGAACCGACCTGCCCGGCTCCCCGGTAATAAAGGCCGACTGCGACCTGGTTACTGATACTTCAAGAGGAACTACATTAGAAAAAGGCGATTGCAAGGTGAGCACTGTTGAACATATTTTGGCAGCATTGGTTGGCATGGGTGTTGATAACTGCCTTATAGAATTAAACGGGCCTGAAGTTCCAATTATGGATGGCAGTAGCGGACCATTTGTAGATATTATTGAAAAAACAGGTGTGCTTGAACAAGACGCAGCCAAAGTATGGTACAGCATAGATACCAACATCTCACATTTTGATGATGTAAAAAAAGTAGAGATGACTGCATTACCTGCAGTAAGTTATCATTTAACAACACTTATTGATTTTAACAGCCCGGTATTGGGTACGCAACATGCCAGTTTAAAATCAATTAAAGAATTTAAACAGGAAATAGCGCCCTGCCGAACTTTTTGTTTTTTACACGAACTGGAAATGCTGCTTGATAATAACCTGGTAAAAGGCGGCGATATTAATAATGCCATAGTAGTGGTTGATAAACCAGTAACCGATGAAGAAATGAACAGGCTTGCAAAGGCATTCGGCCGCAAAAAAGTAGAAGTAAAAAGCGAAGGTTACCTTAATAACCTGGAACTTCGGTTTCCCAATGAACCTGCAAGGCATAAACTATTAGATGTGGTTGGAGATTTAGCTTTAATAGGTTATCCATTAAAAGCACATATAATAGCCAACCGCCCCGGGCATAGCAGTAATGTAGAGTTTGCAAAAAAATTAAAACAATACATCAAAAAAAATAAACACACAAAAGACATACCTAATTACGACCCAAACCAGGAACCGGTTTATACACTAGAGCAAATAGAAAAAACTTTGCCCCACCGTTTTCCATTTATAATGGTGGATAAGATAATTGAACTTACCGATACGCATATTGTAGGTATTAAAAATATAACCTATAACGAATATTTTTTCCAGGGCCATTTTCCCGGAAACCCGGTAATGCCCGGCGTTTTGCAGATTGAAGCTTTGGCTCAAACCGGCGGCTTATTATGTATTAATGCCATGCCACAAGGCCAGTACGACACTTATTTTTTAAAAATTGATAATTGCAAATTCAAACAAAAAGTAGTGCCCGGAGATTCATTGATTTTAAAAATGGAATTGGTAGAACCCATACGCCGTGGTATTTGTGTTATGAAGGGCAGCGTATATGTAGGCAATAAATTATGTACCGAAGCAGATTTAACTGCTCAATTGGTAAAAAGAAAATAAATATGTAAATGTGCCATTGAGCAAGTATGCAAAATCACAATAAATATTTAATTTAAAATTATAAAGCAGCTTTTAAAAACCTAACAATTTAAATTAACATACTGGCAATATTGCCCTTTTGCTCATTGCATTTAAATTATGATTCATCCACACACATACATACACCCCAATGCCAAACTGGCTACCAATGTAAAGGTTGATCCTTTTAGTGTAATTCACCAAAACGTAGAAATAGGTGAAGGAACCTGGATAGGAAGTAATGTAACCATTATGGAAGGAGCAAGAATTGGAAGGAACTGCCGCATATTTCCGGGGGCCGTTATTGCTGCTATCCCACAGGATTTAAAATTTGATGGTGAAGAAACCACTGTTGAAATTGGCGATAATACCACTATTCGTGAATTTGTAACTGTAAACAGGGGCAGCAAAGATAAATGGACAACAAGGGTTGGCAACAATTGCCTGATTATGGCATATAGCCATATTGCCCATGACTGTATTATAGGCAACAATTGCATTATGAGCAACAATACTCAAATGGCAGGGCATGTAAGCATGGGCGATAATGCAATACTTGCAGGTATGTGTGCTGTTCACCAGTTTGTTCATATAGGCCAGCATGCATTTATTGCCGGAGGTTCTTTAGTAAGTAAAGATGTGCCACCATTTATTAAAGCAGGACGAACACCATTAAGTTATGCCGGTGTAAATTCTATCGGGTTAAAACGCAAAGGGTTTTCGTTAGACAGGATAAATAAAATTCTTGATATTTATCGTATCATTTACAATAAATCTATGAACACATCACAGGCATTGAATTTTATAGAAGAAGAACTACCGGCTACTGATGAGCGTGATGAGATTGTAACTTTTATAAGAGAAAGCGGCCGTGGAATTATAAAACGTTTTACCAAAGGAAGTATGGAAGATGAATAAACGCTTCCTTGCCTGTTTATGTAAGATTGCAACATACCACATCTATCCAATTCACTAAAAATATCATACAGCAAAAACATGAAGCCTTCCATCACTCCTACTCTACAAATGGATAATGGCAAGGTGGAGATTAAGCTTACCAATGTGGGTAAACGATTTAACAGGGAGTGGATTTTTCGTAACTTCAATTACAGTTTTAATACCTCCAAAAAATACGCTATAACAGGCCCAAATGGTTCGGGAAAATCAACACTACTGCAGGTTATAGCAGGTGCAACTATGCACAACGAAGGGATAATTGATTATACAATTGATCATCAAAAAATTGAACCCGAACAGCATTTTAAATTAATTTCCATAGCCGCCCCATACCTTGAACTGATTGAAGAAATGACAGCAAAAGAGATACTTTTTTTTCAATCATCATTTAAGCCTTTGCTGCAATCGGTAAGTATTGCAGATATTTTAGAAACCGTAGGATTGCAAACAGCAACCAATAAACAATTACGTTACTTCAGCAGCGGTATGAAACAACGGTTAAAACTTGCACAGGCATTTTTTAGTAACACACCTATACTTTTACTTGACGAACCCACCACTAATTTAGATACTGATGGTATAGAATTATATCAAACTTTATTGAATAATTACACAAAAAACAGGTTGGTTATTATAAGCAGCAATGTAAAACAGGAATATGATTTTTGTGATGAAGTGATAAGTATACAGGCTTATAAATAAGTTTTTCAACCTATACAGTTATCATCGCTTACTTGCAATCAATAAATTCAAATCGGTAAATTTTAAATCAAACCGTTCGCTTAAAAAGAAATTTGTAAGGCTTCCTTTGTATAAATAAATACCGCTACGGATATTTAACTTATGCCAAATAATATGGTCAATGCCACCATCTTCGCCGGTTTCAAGCAGCAGCGGCATTAAAACGTTGCTAATGGCCTGCGATGCGGTACGGGCAAAGCCACTTGGTATGTTGGGCACACAATAATGTATTACATCGTGTTTTTTAAATATTGGTTTTTCGTGGCTGGTAACCCTGCTTGTTTCAAAGCAACCACCATGGTCAATACTCACATCCACTATAACACTTCCGGGCCGCATATTACTAACGGTTTCTTCTGTTACTACAATGGGAGTTCGCCCGGTATCGCCACTTAATGCACCTACAGCCACATCGCATGTTTTTAACTGCTTTGCCAATATTTTGGGTTCAAGCACCGAGGTCCACATACGCACCCCAATATTATTTTGCAAACGCTTTAACCTGTAAATACTGTTATCAAAAACTTTTACGCTGGCGCCCATTGCCAATGCCGTACGGGCTGTGTATTCGCCTACAATACCGGCGCCAATGATAATTACTTTTGTAGGAGGTATGCCGCTAATACCACCAACCAATACACCTTTACCATTGTTAGCCTTGCTTAAATATTGCCCCGCAATCAGCATTACGGCGCTGCCGGCAATTTCGCTCATGCTGCGTACAATAGGATTGTGCCCGGTATCGTCTTTCAGGTTTTCGAAACTTAATGCTGTAATTTTTTTCTCCATCATCTTCTGCAGTATATCACGCTTCATTATTGCCATGTGTATAGGAGAAATAATTGTTTGGTTAGGTTTAAGCAATTCACATTCGCTTGCACTAACAGGAGCGCTTTTAACCAATATCTCACATTCAAAAACTTCTTTTTTATCGTAAGCTATTTTTGCGCCGGCTTCGCTGTAATCCTTATCGGTATAACTGGCACCATCACCGGCTTTAGTTTCCACTACCACCCTATGTCCATTTGCCATCATAACAGCTACGGCTTCGGGTGTAAGGGCAACACGGTCTTCATTAAAAGAATTTTCTTTGGGTATACCAATCAATAATTCTGCACCCTTTGCTTTAATATCAAGGGTTTCTTCAAGTGTTTCATACGAAAATGACGACGATATGAAGGGTTTTGACGAAGCCATATTGAATAATTTGTAAGCTTGTAATTTACAAATTTAATTTCAGCTTTCGGGCATTATCTTCTACAGAGCTAATGGTTATATGAAGTGTTTTTTCGGGGAAGATGGCTGTAGCTTTTTGGGGCCATTCTACAAAACAAATATCTCCCGAATAAAGACAATCTTCCACACCTGCATTAATAGCTTCTGTTTCATCTTTTACCCGGTATAAATCCATGTGGTAAACAGTTTGGCCATTACTGGTTTTATATTGGTTTATTATGGAAAACGTAGGGCTGCTAATGGTATCCACTACACCCATGGCCTTGCACAAAGCCTGTATAAAAGTAGTTTTACCTGCACCCATCTCTCCATGAAATGCAAATACCCGGTAGCCTGCCAAGGCTGGTAATAATCGTATAGCTGTTTCTTGTATGTCATCAAGCTTAAAATTTACCTCCATGTTGCAAAGATATTTTCCTTCGATAGTAATCAAAGAAAAATTTCATCAGGTAATTTTGCAGTATGGAAAAAGTTGACTGGAAAGTAGAAGGTATGACCTGCACAAACTGTGCATTAAGCATTAACCGTTATCTTGAAAAAGAAGGACAGAAAGATATTAAAGTAAATTTCATTGGTGGCGAAGTGAGTTTTGAAATGAATGGAAACAAGACAAAGGATGAACTTACAAAAGGCATTGCCGATTTAGGATACAAAGTTGTAGATGAAAAGACAGCCACACACCCCGAAAATTTAAATATTAAAAAGCAGCATTTTTTCAGTAACCATTTGCAGCGGTTTTTGTTTTGCCTGCCCTTTACATTGGTATTAATGCTGCACATGCTACCCTGGCACCCGGCATTTTTAATGAACCCATGGATACAACTGGCCATTTGCTTACCTGTATATGTGGTTGGCATGAATTATTTTGGAGTAAGCGCTGTTAAAAGTTTACGCAGGGGCATACCCAATATGAATGTGTTAATAGCCATTGGCAGTACAGCCGCCTTTGTTTACAGTATTATAGGCACTGTAGGCAATATGGGTATGAATTATGTTTTTTATGAAACAGCCGCCACCATCATCACACTTGTTTTCCTGGGTGAATGGGTTGAACACAAATCGGTAGATACCACTCAGAAAGAATTAAAAAAATTAGCCGCCACACAAAAAGTGATGGCCAATATGATTGCTTTTGATGAAGAACATAAAGAAATCATTTTCCCGGTCGAAAATACATCATTGCATGTTGGCGACCTCATCCTGATAAAAACCGGCGAACAGGTACCTATAGACTGTAAAATTTTATGGGGCGATGCCTCTGTAAACGAAGCATTACTCACCGGCGAAAGTAAACCCATAAAAAAAACCAAGAAAGATGCATTAATTGGTGGCAGCCTGATTACCGATGGGATTGTAAAAGCACAGGTAACTGCCGTAGGAAAAGATACTGTGCTAAGCAATATACTAACCCTGGTTAAAGAAGCCCAAAGCGAAAAGCCACCCATACAACAATTGGCCGATAAGATAAGCGCTGTATTTGTACCCGCAGTTTTAGGAATTGCGCTGCTCACTTTCTTAATCAACTATTTTGCTTTTGATGTAAGCGGTACATCATCTTTAATGCGAAGTATTGCCGTATTGGTAATAAGTTGCCCCTGTGCCATGGGCCTGGCAACACCGGCAGCAATTGCAGTTGGGCTGGGGCGTGCAGCAAAAAACGGCATCCTATTCCGCAATGCTAAAAGCCTTGAATTGTTTAAAAACATTCAAACAGTTGTATTTGATAAAACAGGAACACTTACAAAAGGGAATTTTAATGTTGCAGGTTTTCAATCGCTGGAGTTGAGTGATGAAAATTTTAAACAGGTAGTTTTTTCCATGGAAAAATTTTCCAATCACCCTATTGCTAAAGCTATTGCCGAAAGCTGGAAAATGAATAACCCTGTAAGCTGGAAAAAGATTGAAGAAATAAAAGGTCTTGGCATAAAAGCAGAAGATACAGAAGGCAACAGTTACCTGCTGGGCTCTTACAAAATTGCTGCTTCGCAAACCAACGACAATACACATACGGCATATCTTTTAAAAAACGATAAGTTGATAGGATGGTTTAATCTTGAAGATGAAATAAGGCCCGAAGCAAAAGATGTAATTACCTACCTGCATACAAAAAACATTGAAACAATTTTATTAAGCGGCGATACTTTAGATCGTACCCAAAAAATTGCAGATACGCTTGGTATAGATAAAGTATATGCCGAAAAAACACCTGAAGAAAAATTAAAGATCATTGAAAAACTAAATACCGAAAAACCCGTAGCCATGGTTGGGGATGGTGTTAATGATGCACCGGCACTTGCAAAAGCTACCATTGGTATCTCAATGAGCGATGCAACACAATTGGCTGTACAAAGTGCACAGGTTGTTTTAATGAATAAAGGCATACATCAACTACCACTGGCATTAGGTTTAGGAAAGCATACTTTTAAAACAATAAAAGGAAACCTGTTTTGGGCTTTTATTTATAATGTTGTGGCCATACCTATTGCGGCCATTGGACTTTTACAACCCGGCATAGCAGCGCTGGCAATGGGCTTTAGCGATGTGGTGCTGGCAATAAACTCTTTATGGCTCAGGTTCCGCAAAGTAATCTAACAGGAAGCCATAAATTGCATAGGTGAATATTCATGAAATTTTAAAAACCCATTGGGGGTATAATCAATTTCGGCCACTGCAGGAAGAAATTATCAACGCAGTATTGGAAGGAAAAGATACGCTTGCACTTTTACCAACAGGTGGAGGAAAATCAATTTGTTTCCAGTTACCTGCCATGGCAATGGATGGTATTTGCCTGGTGATTAGTCCGCTCATTGCTTTAATGAAAGACCAGGTTGAAAACCTGAAAAGAAAAGGGATTCCTGCTTTATCCATATATGCAGGCATGAGTTTCATTGAGATAAAAAAAACTTTACAAAATGCCATTCATGGCAATTATAAATTTCTGTATGTTTCGCCCGAGCGATTGGAAACCGATTTGTTTTTAGATGCATTGCATGCAATAAAAATTAACCTGCTTGCTGTTGATGAAGCACATTGTATATCACAATGGGGGTACGATTTCAGGCCGCCTTATTTAAGGATTGCAAACTTACGGGAACTATTACCGGATGTTCCGGTTTTGGCACTTACTGCATCGGCCACAAAAATGGTGCAGGATGATATTTGTGATAAACTTGCTTTACCATCGGTTAAAACAAATGCTGTTAATCCAGCCTGGCAAAAATTTCAACAACCTTTTGAACGGCCTAACCTTTCATATTCTGTTTTTAATGTACCATCAAAACAAAATAAATTACTTGAAATACTTAAAAATGTAAAGGGTTCGGCCATTGTTTATTGTAAAAGCCGCAAACACACTATTGAAGTAGCCAATCTGTTAAAATTAAACAGTATTAAAGCTGATTTTTATCATGCAGGACTAAGTAATGAAGAACGTAATAAAAAACAGGAAAACTGGATTAGCAATGATACCCGGGTAATTGTAAGCACCAATGCATTTGGAATGGGGATTGATAAACCTGACGTAAGGGTGGTAGTACATTACGATGTACCCGATTGTATTGAAAATTATTACCAGGAAGCAGGGCGTGCCGGAAGGGATAGCAAAAGGGCTTATGCTGTGATGCTTTATAACAATAAAGAAATTGAAAGCCTTTTGCAGCAAACTGCTATCCGTTTTCCGGAAGAAAAAGAGATTAAAAAGGTTTATACTGCTATTATGAATCATCTGCAAATACCTGCAGGCAGTGGCGAAGGTATAAGTTACGATTTTGATATTGCTTTATTTGCAAGCGCATTTAAAATAAACATACTTACTGCAACCTACAGTATTAAAGTACTTGAACAACAAAATGTACTGGGCTTTAATGAGGTTTTCTTTAAACCCTCAACCGTAGTGTTTACAACTAATAGAGAAGAACTGGTAGACTTTGAAAAACAAGAACCATCTTTAGAACCTATAATAAAAGGATTATTACGTTCGTATGAAGGTATTTTTGATTATCCAGCCATTGTGTACGAAAGCAAGCTCTCCAAATTTTTACAAATAGATATTACCCGGTTAAAAAAAGATTTAAAGAAACTGAATGACTACGGAATTATCTGTTACTCGGCCCAAAAAGATAAACCCCAACTTACGCTTTTTCAAAATCGTATGTATACAGATGATTACAAACTGAATACAACTGATTTTTTAAAACAAAAAGAAAATTTTGAAAAAAGAGTAAATGCCATAGTTACCTATATTAAAAAACAAACCGGATGCCGGAGTATTGAAATAGCAAAATATTTTAATGATATAAAAGTAAAAGCCTGTGGTATTTGCGATAACTGCATTAACGAAAAAATATTATATGTATCGGCAGAAGAATTTGAAATAATTACAAAAGGCATTAAAGAGCTAACCACACATACTTCTATAAATATCGAAAACTTACTGGCTGCATTAAAACATATTAAAAAAGAAAAGGTTTGGCGGGTAATTAATTACCTGCAAGCCGAAAACAAAATTGAAACCGGTAAATCAGGAGATATAAAATGGATACAATGAAAAGGTATAAAAATAAAAAAGGGACCAAGATGGAAATCTAGTCCCGCTTTAAAATCCAATATCCTATGAAAAACCGAAACGAAGATAGTGTGGTTTTTACTATCTAACAAGATTTTTTGCAATAATTTTTAAGAATTTTTTTAATTTAAATGTGTAAAAAATACAATATGCAAAATATTAATCTATGTATAACATATTCATTTTTAATAAATTAAAAAAATTAGCTCTGTGTCATTTCGGAAATTTATACCCTCCCGACTGGAATAAAAAACTTGCTCCCTGGTACCATGCAATTGCTTCCTTTATAAGGCTATCTGAAGGAGAAACAGGTGTATTAACACCAGTCTTAAAATCGGGCCTCACGGTTTGAATTTTTTGCTGAGGAGATAAAATAACCATTTCTCCATTGTGGATATAGCCCATATCCTGGTATGTACTTATAAAGGCACGTTCGTTGCCGGCTGTCATATTATAAATATCGTACCCCATAAACCGGCTTGTGTAATTAAGGTTTAAAAGCCCCAGTAATGTAGGCGCCAAATCTATTTGGCTAACCAGCCGGTTTTCTATTGCAGGTTTAATTAATTGAGGAGCATAGATGATACATGGAATATGGTACCGGTTTACAGGTAAATCGGTTTTACCGGCGCTTTTTGAACAATGATCGGCAACAATAACAAACAAAGTATTATTAAACCAGGGTTTATGCTGGGCATCTTTTAAAAACTTATTAATAGCATAGTCGGTGTATTTAACAGCACCCTGTACTGATTGGTATGTTGGTGAAATATCAATCCTCCCCTCGGGATAGATATAGGGCCGGTGATTACTAACAGTCATTATATGGTTAAAAAAAAGTTTTCCATCTTTAAAACTGTTATCACACTGTTGCAAAGTAAAATTAAATGAAGCTTCGTCATCTGCACCCCATGCTGTAGTTACATGTATAAAGCTATCGGGTATATCTCTTTTGTCGAGCACAGTATAACTGCTGTTACTGAAAAATTTACCCATGTTATCAAAAAAAGAATTACCGCCATAGATATATTTCACATCGTAACCTTTAGCTTTTAAAACACTCCCCATCGTAAACATATCATCATTATCGGGCCGCCGTACAATTGATTGGCCCGGCGTGGGTGGTATTGCAAGCGACAATGCCTCAAGCCCCCTAACTGTACGGGTACCCGAAGCATAAAATTGATTAAACCATAATCCATGTGGGATGAGTGAATCAAGGCATGGTGTAATGTTTTCTGTATTTCCAAAATGTGCCAGGTAATCGCCACTTAAACTTTCTACACTAATTAGTACAATATTCCATTTATGTTCAGGACTATCGTTTTTTATTTGCCTCTCAATACTTAAAGGATTACTGGTAAATGTGGCATTAGGCGCCTGTAACATGTTACGCAATATTCTAAAATTTGCAGTATCATTATTGGTGGCATAAAATTTATTATAATCAATTTCATTATGCCAAAAAGCGGCTCCAAATTCATAAATGCCATTACCACTTAGTTCGTTTACATAATTATTATTGCTGATATCCTTGATACGGTTATTAACCAGGAAGTAACCTGCCAAAGGCAACAGCATAAACAGAAGAAAGAAAACAGTACGCCGTGCAAAACGCATACTTACCTGCTGGGAAGCATATATTTTTTTATGTACCAGTAAAACAATAGCCACTGCAGCAATAGCAATACCTGTTGCAATCAAGGGGATATTATACGATTCCCAAATATTTACCAACACTTCGTTGGTATAAACCAGGTAATCAACAGCAATAAAATTATAACGTACATTAAATTCGTCCCAAAAGATTATCTCGCCACCAACATTAATTACAAGTATTAATGTAATAATAAAAAACATGATAAACATTGGGATACGGTTCCATTTATGCCGATACCAACTGTCTTTCATCAACCAGCAATACAAAGCAACAGGTATGGCAAAAAAACTGCACACTACCATATCGTAAAAAAGGCCGATAATAAAAATACCTGCTATGCGAAGAAAACTAAGTTCAAGGTTTGGCCAGCTAATTATTAATAAAGTTAACCTTGTAATAAAACTTAGAGAAAAAAGAATTAATGCTAATACCAACAATGGGCCATATCTATGCCTGAATGCCTGCTGCAATTTTATCATGCTGTAAAAATAAGGATATCAGCGTTGCAAAAAATTAGGTTTATAAGAATGCTTTTATTAGAACCAACTTTTGCTTTTTGTACTTCTGCTTCTGCCGCCAAGGCCCAATGCACCAAGTAATGAACGTACAATGGTATTACCGGCTGTACGTACCATACTTTTTACAATACTGTTGCTGGCAACTTTTTCAATGGTTGAAGGTTCTTCTTTTGCTGGTTTATTTGATGTAGTAGTTGTACCTGTAGCCGATTTCTCAGCTGCTTCTTTCAGTTTTTCTGTTAATATTTCATAAGCACTTTCGCTATCGATGGTTTGATTATATTTAGCCACCATTTTTGATTTGGCATTAATAGCATCAATCTCATCTTCTGTTAAAACATCCATCCGGCTGCGTGGCGCACAAAGCATGGTATGTGCCAATGGAGTGGGAATACCTTTTTCGTTCAGCATAGTAATCAGCGCTTCACCAATACCCAATTGTGTTATCAGGTCTTCTGTTTTGTAAAATTCTGTTTCGGGATAGTTTTCTGCCGTTTGTTTAATCACTTTCCTGTCGGCAGCGGTAAAGGCACGCAATGCATGCTGCACTTTTAAACCCAATTGTGCTAAAACGCTTGCAGGTACATCCATGGGGTTTTGTGTACAAAAGTAAATACCAATGCCTTTTGAGCGTATAAGTTTTACAATGGTTTCAATCTGCTGCAATAAAGCCGAGCTTGCTTCATTAAAAATAAGATGGGCTTCATCTATAAACATCACCAGTTTTGGTTTATCCAAATCACCTTCTTCGGGGCAGCTTGCATACAGTTCGGCAAGCATTTGCAGCATGAAGGTGGAAAAAAGTTTTGGTTTATCCTGCAAATCGTTAACCCGTAATACACTAATGATACCACGGCCATCATCGGCAATACGCATCAGATCATCTACTTCAAAACTTTTTTCGCCAAAGAAAATATCGGCACCCTGTTGTTGTAACTCAATTACCTTGCGTAAAATGGTTCCTGTAGATGAAGTTGAAATTTTACCATAGGTTTTTTCAATTTCATCTTTGCCCTCATCGCCTATAAATTGTAATACTTTTATAAAGTCTTTCAGGTCAAGTAAAGGCAACTTATTGTCGTCGCAATATTTAAAAATCATGGCCACCACGCCACCCTGTGTATCGTTAAGTTCTAAAATCTTGGTAAGCAATACGGGACCAAATTCACTAACAGTGGCTCGCAGGTGTATGCCCTTTTGCCCGGTTAAAGTCATCAGCTCGGCAGGAAATAAAGATGGTTTAAATTGCATATTCAGCTTCCGGTAACGTTCATCAATCTTTGTATTTGTTGCCCCCATAGCTGCAATACCGCTCAGGTCGCCTTTAATATCCATCACCATTACCGGCACGCTGTTATCACTTAAAAATTCACTTATCACCTGCAGGGTTTTTGTTTTTCCCGTTCCTGTTGCTCCGGCTATAAGGCCATGTCGGTTGAGGGTTTTTAATGGAAGGTTAATGGCTGCTTCTGCCACTACCTCGCCATCCAACATAGCCGCTCCAATTTTTACAGATTCGCCTTTAAAAGTATAACCGGTGTTTATCGCCTGTATAAAAGCTTCTTTATTTGCCATGATATTTTTTTTTGGAAAGTTACAACTGCAAATTCAAATCCAAATTAAGATTTTTACAAATACAGCTTAATTTTGAGTTAATGCAAAAAAGTATATTCTTACTTGCCGGATGTGTGATAACCATTGTAACCATCAGTTCGTTTTTAAATACGCAAACTGCCGGTATAAAAAACAGTGCCCAATTGGGTAAAAAATTATTTTCAGAAAAAATACTCTCCAAAGATTCTACAGTAAGTTGTGCCAGCTGCCATAAACCACAATTTGCATTTGCCGATACGGCAGCTTTTAGTGTTGGCATCGGTGGCAGGCTTACCAACCGCAATACACCATCTGTATTAAATATGAAAAACAGGCCATATTTTTTTTGGGATGGAAGGGCCGCTTCGCTGGAAGAGCAATCATTAATGCCCATTAAAAACCCTGATGAAATGGGATTACCTATTGATGAAGCCATTAAAAGATTAAATGAACATACAGAGTACAAAAAACTTTTTTTAAAGATATTTAAAGAACAACCCAATGCAGCAAACCTTGCTAAAGCTTTTGCCGCTTACGAACAAACATTAGAAACCGTAAACAGCAAATTTGATGACTGGAGCAATGGAAAGATTGAATTAACTGCATCTGAAGAAAGAGGAAGGCAATTATTTATTGGCGATAAAGCTAAATGTTTTGATTGCCACCGCATGGAAGATTTTACAGATGATGAATTTAAAAATATTGGTTTATACAATGGTAAAGAACTTAACGATGCAGGTTTATACAACATCACAAAAAAAGAAAGCGACCTGGGTAAATTTAAAACTCCCGGGTTAAGAAATATTGCCGTTACCGCACCTTACATGCACAATGGTAAATTTAAAACACTTGAACAAGTGCTTACTTATTACAACAACCCCGATGCTTTTGTAGAAGACCCTGTAAATATTGATGATGCATTGAAAAAGCCATTAGGCTTATCGCTGCAGGATAAGAAAGATATCATTGCTTTTTTAAAAACACTTACAGATAAAAAATACATTGCTAAATAACTCAATGCTTTACAACTATTTTACCTTTAACAAAAAATTAGGTACTATATTCGCTGTATAAACTTTGATTTAATTTTATTTGCCAATAAACCTGAAAAAATATGGAACCAGTTAAACCTCAAATACTATTGTGCGAAGATGATACAAACCTTGGCATGGTATTAAAAAACTATTTAGAGCTGAATGATTATAATGTAACCCTGGAGAGGGATGGCAAACTTGGCCTGGCCGCTTTTCAGCGTGAAAAATTTGACCTATGCCTGCTGGATGTAATGATGCCCAACATGGACGGTTTTACTTTAGCTGAAGAAATACGTGATGTAAACCCCGATGTGCCTTTGTTTTTTTTAAGCGCCAAAACCATGAAAGATGATATTATACAAGGCTATAAGCTGGGCGCCGATGATTATATCACCAAACCATTTGATAGCGAAGTTTTGTTGCATAAAATAAAAGCCATCTTAAAACGCAACGAAGAACTGCACCGTGAAGAAGTGAATGCAGAGTATGACCTGGGTAAATATCATTTTAACCCAAGGTTAAGAGAGCTTACCATTGATGGAAAGACGCAAACCTTATCGCCCAAAGAAAACGAGTTGCTAAAGATGCTAAGTGAATATAAAAATGATTTGCTTAGCCGTGAAATTGCTTTGAAAAAGATTTGGGGCAGCGATACTTATTTTAACGGCCGCAGCATGGATGTGTATATAGCCAAATTGCGCAAATACTTAAAAGAAGATAGCAACCTGGAAATTGTAAACATACATGGCAATGGATTTAGGTTGGTTGTTACCGAATAAATTTAAACACATTATAAAAACAGGGATGCCGCTTAAAAAAGCGGCATCCCTGTTTAATGCTTAAAATCTTTATAACTATTCATTAAATAATAAATTTTCATTACCGCCAAAAGAAGATTTTTTACCAAGGTGGTTGTAAGCTTTAGCAGTGGCTTCCCTGCCACGGGCAGTACGTTGTAAAAAGCCTTCCTGTATCAAAAAGGGTTCATACACTTCTTCGAGCGTGCCTACTTCTTCGCCAACGGCAGTGGCAATAGTGGTTATGCCTACCGGCCCGCCTTTAAATTTATCAATGATGGTGGCCAATATGCGGTTGTCCATCTCATCAAGGCCATGCTTATCTACATTTAATGCTTTTAACGAATGTTCAGTAATTCCCAAATCAATTACGCCATTGCCAATCACCTGTGCAAAATCTCTTACCCTGCGCAGCAGGCCATTGGCAATACGAGGTGTGCCCCGGCTGCGGCCCGATATTTCTGCTGCTGCATCGCTTGTAATTTTTGTACCTAATATTTTTGATGAACGCAGTATTATGTTTTTAAGTGTTTCCGCATCATAATATTCTAATCTTGATTTTATGCCAAACCTTGATAGCAAGGGTGCTGTTAATAAACCGCTCCTGGTGGTGGCGCCAATTAAAGTAAAAGGATGCAGGTTTAATTGCACCGTTCTTGCATTGGGGCCGCTGTCAATCATGATGTCGATACGGTAGTCTTCCATTGCAGCATATAAATATTCTTCTACCACTGTACTCAGCCGGTGTATTTCATCAATAAACAAAACATCATTGGGTTCTAAATTAGTAAGCAAACCGGCAAGGTCGCCGGGTTTTTCTATTACCGGCCCGCTGGTTTCTTTTATGTTTACACCCAACTCATTTGCCACAATACGGCTTAATGTGGTTTTACCAAGCCCCGGGGGGCCATGAAAAAGAATATGATCAAGCGCCTCGCCACGCAATTTTGCCGCTTTAATAAAGATGCTGATGTTTTCAATTATTTGTGGCTGGCCCGAAAAATCATTGATAACGGCAGGCCTTATACTGTTTTCAAATTCTTTTTCGGCACTGTTCAGTTCTCCGCTATTGATATGTAAATGAGGATTGGGCATACTGTAAAAATACTTGTTTATATTTTAGAAATAAAAAAGCCTTCCGGCATTTCGGAAGGCTTACAATTTTATTAACGCATTTTATTTTGCTTTTACGTTTACAGCCACCCTGCGGTTTTGCGCCCTGCCTTCGGCAGTTGTATTATCGGCAATGGGCCATTGTGGGCCATAACCTTTAGCTTCATTAATTGAATTAGCAGAAGCGCCTAGTTTTTTTAACTCTGCTACTACGGCATCTGCCCTCTTTTGAGATAAAGCAATATTTGCTGCTTCGCTGCCTGTATTATCGGTATATCCGCCAATTTTAAATTGAGCCGATGGAAACCCTTTTGTAATGGCAACCATATTTTTTAACTGCGCCATTGATGCTTCGGTGATTTCTGAACTACCGGTTTTAAAACGAACATTTGTAAATTCAAACCAATTGCCTTTAACTGTATCTAATTTTGCATTAGCATCGGTTAAAAATTTGTATAGTTTATTTTCTGTAGAAAATTCACCAACTTCAAGTTTGCCTGCATTATTTGGTAAATCAATACTAACCATATTGCCAGTATTATAAATAAAATCACCGGTAAGGCTATCTATTTTACCTGTAATATTTACAGTAGGTTTTTTTACTTCGCTGCTTTCATGTTTAGTTGATGATGATTCGGTTGTTGTTGTAATCATTTCAGGATTTTTATTACAACCTTTAAAATAATAAGAGGCCATTGCCAATAATGCAAATAATATTACCGGAAGTATATAGCGCATAGCATTTCCTTTTTTATCTGCAGTACCTGTTTGTTGATGTGTGTGCTGTGCAATTGTATTTTCAATACCTCCAAAATTTCCTAAAACACTGCTAAGATTTAACCCCGATGGTAAAGCAGCATTAATAGCTGATTTTTGATTATTGAGCAAGGTTGTTAAACTTCCGGTGTTTAAATTATTATCGCTGGTATGTTTACCAAGTAAACCCATTATTGCCGGGGCTGCCATACTCATTAATGAACTTACCGAAGCATTTTTTACTCCTGCAAAATTCGATAAAAGGCCGGTTATGCCTTCTAACTTATTACCAAATAAACTATTTAATAAACCGGCGCCTTTATTTAAAAGGCTGCCACCATCATTACCAAAAAAACTTTCCAGGTTGCTTAAAACACCTGATTCGTTTTGTTGTTTTGCGGTTTGGGCTACAAAATCAGCCCCTTCGTGGTTAGCAACTTTATTAACAAAGCCACTTAAAACTACGGGCAAAATACTTGCAATTGCTTTTACAACCCCACTTTCGCTTTCGTTTAAATAATTACTTGCTTTTTTAACCAACTCATCGGTGAATAAGCCTTTTGCAGTATCTATTAAATTAAATGACATGGTTTCTTTAAATTATAATTTTTAATTAAATATGAAATACGGAAATGCAATATTATATAAAAAATAGGTTTAAACAAATTTATCATAAGTAGTTATTAAGCCAACCTCCCACCCCATCATTTCGCCATTAATCAAATGGATATAAAATTTCACTAAATTAGGCTTTAAGTTTGCGTATGCATAAATCAAATGTAAGATATTGGCTTTGCCAGTTTACCGGTTGGGGTGTATGGGGTTTGATATTGTTGTATTTTAATTTTGTAGTATTTGGCGACCGGTTTAAAGAACAGGGAGGCCAAAAACAATATATTATCAGCCTCATCATATTACTGGTATGTGGTATCCTTAGCACACACCTTTTAAGGGTTGTATTAAAAAAGATCAACTGGTTTAAGTTTTCTTTTAACCGTATTGTAATCATGTTTTTTTTATCTGTTGGGTGCACCGGCACAATATTGTATTACGGCAGCGAATACATTGAATCACATTCGGGTTACTCGTACGATAAATATTATACCAACCAAAAGCTGGAGAAAGCTATAAAGATGGAAAAGCAATTTGGGCTGGAAAATGTTGCGTATTATAAAAGTGATGCCTTAAGCAAAGATACATCTATAAAAAAAGCTTTTACCGAAATTAAAAAATCAACCGGTTGGGCACGCAATAAAAAAGGCGATTGGGTGTATGAAAACAAATCGGACCTGGTAGGTATATATTATAACCTTTTATTGATTGCAATTTGGATGCTTATTTATATTGTTTACCATTACGTGGAAAATAACAGGAAAGACCAGATAGACAGGCTTAGGCTTGAATCAACAGTAAAAGAGCTTGAACTTAAAACTATCAAATCGCATATTAATCCTCATTTTATTTTTAACTCGTTAAACAGTATACGTGCACTGGTAGATGAAAACCCTAAGAGAGCAAGGCGGGCTATTACCGAACTGAGTAATATTTTACGAAGCAGTATGCAAGCCGAAAAGGCCGAAACAGTTACGCTTGAAAAAGAATTAGACATAGTAAAAGATTACCTGGCGCTTGAACAAATGCGGTTTGAAGAAAGATTAAAAATAGAATTTGATATTGAAGAAGCAACCCTGCAACAACCGGTACCACCCATGATGCTGCAAACACTTGTAGAAAACGCCATAAAACACGGTATTAGCAGGCAAATAAGAGGCGGAATTGTTAGGGTGATAGCAAAATTAAAAGAAAATAATATGGAGTTACTGGTTCAAAATACCGGGCAGTTAAGTACAGAAATTAATGAAGAAGGGTTTGGAATTAAAAGTACACAAGACAGGCTAAACCTGATGTACCAGGGCAAAGCTGTTTTTGGTATTCATAATTTAAATACATCAATGGTAGAATCAAAAGTTTTGATACCTGTAGAAGTTTAATATAAAATTTAAAAACTTAAATATGCAAAAGGCATTAATAATAGATGATGAAAGGCTGGCAAGAAACGAATTAAAAAAACTATTACTCGATTTTCCGGAAATAGAAGTGATAGGTGAAGCTGCCAATGCAACCGAAGGGCTCGAAAAAATTGAAAACCTTTCGCCCGACCTGATTTTTTTAGACATACAAATGCCCGGTAAAACCGGCTTTGATATGCTTACAGAGTTAGACAGTTCGCCACATGTTATTTTTACAACCGCTTATGATGAATATGCATTAAAAGCATTTGAGGTAAATGCACTTGATTACCTGATGAAGCCGGTAGAACCTAAACGCCTGGCCGATGCCATACAAAAATTACAGGTAGCCGAGGAAAAAGAAATGGCAGCCGCTATGGCCGGTATAAACAGGGGTATTTTAACCGATAAAGACCAGGTATTTGTAAAAGACGGGGAGCGATGCTGGTTTGTAAAACTAGGCGAAGTAAGGTTGTTTGAAAGTGTGGGCAATTATGCAAAAGTTTTTTTTGGCACATACAAACCATTAATCTTAAAATCGCTGAATGCATTGGAAGAAAGGCTGGATGAAAAAATATTTTTCAGGGCTAACCGAAAGCATATTGTAAACCTGCGTATGATTGAAAAAATTGAACCTTATTTTAACGGTGGCCTATTACTGGAACTGCAAGGCGGCGAAAAAATTGAAGTAAGCCGCAGGCAGGCAGTTAAATTTAAAGAAATGATGAGCCTGTAAACCTGCACCATAAAAAAACAATCAGCTACATGAAAAAAATACTATTATTAGTTTGTACAGGCTTTATAAGCCTGTTTTCTTTTGCTCAAAAAATTGATAAGATTATAAACGCAAAAGAAGTAGAACGTATTGAAAAAATACTTTCGGC
The DNA here is from genome assembly GCA_019638575.1 of Ferruginibacter sp. GTDB lineage: Bacteria > Bacteroidota > Bacteroidia > Chitinophagales > Chitinophagaceae > Ferruginibacter. The sequence continues at coordinate 346,945 of JAHBTN010000001.1, forward strand.
CGATGATATGCAGGGCCGTAAAACTTTTACCCCCGGCATTGATAAGGCTGCCGATTTTATAGCAAGCGAATTTGAAAAAAGCAAACTGCAGTTTTTTGAAAACAACACAAATTATTTCCAGGTAATAAGTATGGTTAAAGCCAAGCCTTTATCTGTATGGGGCATGCTGGGCAATGACACTTTAAACATGAACAATGTGGCTGCCAATACCACCGATGCAGAAATCAACATCAATTCATTTTCCGATTATGAAGTAGTAAGTGTAAAAGTCGATGACAATTTTTCCAAAACAGTTTTTCCGTTATTTGAGCAGGAAAAAAATATGATTATATTGGTAGACACTGCACACAGCAGGCGTTTTAAAAGCATGCAACGCTTTACAGGCAATGCAAAATTTAAATCATCGGTATCGCAAATTTTTATACTCACTCCAAATCTTAACCCCACATCGTTAACATTGCATATAAAAAACGAACTATCAGAACAAACACTAAAAAATGTTGTAGGCGTTATTCCGGGTAAAAGTAAAAAAAATGAGTATGTTGTTTTTGGCGGCCATTACGATCACCTGGGTATAGGCAAGCCGGATAAGAATATGGACAGTATTTACAATGGCGCAAATGACGATGCAGCAGGCACTACAGCTGTAATAATGCTGGCAAAATATTTCAGTAAACTAAACAACAATGAACGCACTTTAATTTTTGTAGCTTTTACAGCTGAAGAAATAGGAGGCTTTGGAAGCCGTTATTTTAGCCAGCAGCTAAACCCCGATAGTGTAATAGCTATGTTTAATATTGAGATGATTGGAACCGAAAGTAAATGGGGTACCAACAGTGCTTATATTACGGGCTATGAAAAAAGTGATATGGGAAAAATTTTACAGGCCAACCTCAGTGGTTCAAAATTTCACTTTGAACCTGACCCCTATCCAAAACAAAATTTGTTTTACCGTAGCGATAATGCTACCCTTGCTGAGTTAGGTGTTCCGGCACATACCATCTCTACATCTAAAATGGAAGAAGCACCAAATAACGAACCTAATTACCATAAGCAAAGCGATGAGATAGGAACATTAGATATGAACAATATGGCCGAGATTATAAAAGCTATTGCCATTAGCAGTAAATCTATCATAAGCGGAAAAGATACACCCAGCAGGATAGAAAAAAGAAAATAGCATTTATTAGTATCAATTTACAACCCTGTAAATGCTACATGAAAATACTGTTTTATTTCATTCACATCAAACTGTTCGGCTCTTTTTGCTGCTTTTAACTGGTACGAATTTCTGAGACTTTCATCTTCATAAATTTTTTTCATGGCAGCCGCAAGCGCCGTTACATCATTCACTGGTGTAAGCAGGCCATACTCGCCTATTTCATAATTATTAATAGCACGGTGGTGCAAGTCGCTTGCAGGCGCAAGTAACTCCCTTGGGCCCGAACTGCAATCTGTAGAAATTACAGGTTTGCTGCAAGCCAGGGCCTCTATCAATACATTGGGAAAACCCTCTACATCGCTGCTTAATACAAAACAATCGCTGCGGTAAACATATTTGAATGGGTTCTTATCAAATCCGCAAAAAATAACTTTTTCCATCAGGCCCAAATCGTGCACTTTTTGTTTCAGTTCATTTTCCATCACACCACCGCCAACAATTAGCAGTTTGCAGGGAAGGTTTTTGATGATGAAAAAAGCCTGTATAAGCAACAGGTGATTTTTTTCTTTTCGAAAACCACCCACATTTACAAAATGAAAAATGTTTTTTTCAAAAACAAATCCTGTAGGTTCGTTAATATGCGTTTTAATAAAATTCAAATCAATAGGATTATAAATTACCCTTACAGGTGTTTTAATCTTAAAATTTTCTACCAGGTCGGTTTGCATGGCATAAGAATTGGCCAACACTAAATCGGCACGTTTATATGAATACATGACCATGAATTTTGAAAACATACGGTAGATGGATGAATGGCTTTGCTGCATGGTGGTTTGGTGCGTACGTTCGCACATAATAACATGGCCTTTATAACCCCAAAAACTTTTCATTAATGCATTGATATAACAGGGGCGGTATAAAAATGCTACCGATATGTTGATGTTATTTTTTTTACAATACTTGTACACCCTCCATGAAATGATGGGAAGTTTTAAAAACCGGATTGTTTTATCCTGCACCAATGGCTGTTGCAGGTTTAATATTTTTATTTCAGGTGGAACTTTGTATTCAATTATATTGCTGTACAGTGCCAGGTGAATTTCAAAATCATCTTTTAAATGTTCCAGCAAAAGCGACACCACCCTTTCGGCGCCGCCGGATTGTAATGTATTGATGAAGATGAGCAGTTTGGGCTTTATGCCATTCATTCGGTTCTTATTTTTACTTCACTTGTGCAAATATCAATTAAATATATTTGTTGTGCCAAAAGAGTTTATAATCTTTAAATGATTAGTCAATTACTTCGCTAAAAAGTTTTTCCATTGCCTGTACCATCTTATTTACAGAAAATCGTTTTTCAGTATCGGTAGCTATTTGTTTCCTGTTAAAATTAATTTCCAAAGCACGATTAATAGCTGCTGCAAAGCCTATGATATCATTATCATCAACTAATAACCCGGTTTTTTCATTTTCAATAATTTCATTTATACCACCGGCTGCATCAAATGCAATTGTTGGTATGCCCCAGGAGCCTGCTTCTATCAATGCATTGGGAAAGCCCTCGTAATAAGAACCAAGCAGGAAAAGGTCTGCATCTTCCATACCATCAAAAGGGTTTTTATTTTCCGGTATAAAAAAAACCTGTTCATGCAGGTTAAGCTTTGTTACCAGTTTTTGCAATGCTGTTTTTTGTATTCCATCACCAATAATATAAAACTCAAACGGTAATGATAATAGGCCAACAGCATGTATAAGCCTTTCAATACCTTTTTCGGGCGAAAGCCTGCTAACGGTTATAAACTTATATGGCCTGTTAATTTGTTTTGCCGGTATTTCATACACATTATTTTTTGTTGTTGCATTATTGATGATGATGGTTTTTGCAGCATCTATGCCATATTGGGTTAACAGGTCGTGTTGCATATATTTTCCCTGGCAAACGATGATATTAAAACGATGGTAATATTTTTTTATCAACCTGTGATATAGCAATGGCATTGAAGCATTTTTTGTATTTAAACTTACAATACTGCTCTCCCTGGCAACAAATTTTATTTTTTTTGAAAACAGGTTTCGGAAAATGGCGAGATAAAGATTAACATGGTTAGCAGCAGAAAAAACTATATCGGGTTGAAATTGATGAATGAGTTTTTTTATTTTAAAAAGTGTAAACCGCACCCTGCGTTTATTTAAACTGATGATATTAACAGCCGGGTTAGTGATTTCATAAAACTGATTGTTGTTTTGTAAAATAATAAGCTGCACGTAAAATTTACCAGTATTGATATGATTACACAGTTGAGATACAAATTTTTCTGAGCCCCCGCATTGCAGCGTGGGAATTATAATAAGAAGTCTTATTTTTTTTGTATCCTCCATAATCATCATACTTTGCCGGTATAGATAGCAATATAATCATCAAGCCCTGCAACATTTTTATTATAGTTTCCTGTATGCTGCAGGCTGTAACCTATATTTTTTAATAATGTTACACATTTATCTTTCACACCCGGTAAATGGCAATCATGTGTTGCAAGTAAAATATTGGGTTTACAGGTTTGTATTGTTTGTAATGCACCTTGCAATATCTCATATTCGGCTCCTTCGGCATCAATTTTTATAATATGTGGCATGGCAAAACCTTTTGCAACCAACCCATCTATACTAACGCACTGAACCATTATTTTATTTACTGCATTTGAAAATACCTGCGATTGCGTAATAAAAGTATTGCCATCCTTTTGATGAACATCATCTGAAAACTCAATATTTTTTTCTCTGTCGGCTACAGCATAAGGCAACAATTCAATATTATTATTTGCAATTTTTGAAGCATTTAGTTTAATATGCTCTTCAAAAATTTTACGCACACGTGAATGGGGTTCAAAAGCATAAATTTTTCCGTTAACAACTGCAGTATTTGCAAGCAATGAATAATAACCAATATTTGCACCAATATCATAAAACACTGTATTGGTATGCAACCAGGATAAGAATGTATTTACTGTTACAGGGTTTTCATAATTACCTGTTAAGTATTCGTAGCTGCTTTCTGTTGACCATAAATATCCTTTTAACGGTCCCTTCAAAATCGGCAAAAATTTTCTTTTTAATATATACCTGTTAAATTGTATCAGCCTTTTATTTAAAATATTTATATGCAACATGGCTTATTGATTGGTAAGCATTTTTTTATCTTCTGTTGAAGCAATAAAATGATAAGTTACAGCATTTATCCTATAACATGGTTTACAAAAGCAGGCAGGTTGCATTAGCAAATTTAAAATACACAATTCAAGTAATACAGTATTAATCAAAATAAATTGTACCCCATCTAAAATTCTTAAGAAAAAATAGATGCACCGTACTATCTCTTTTCAATTTTAATTGTAATTGACCTAGAAATATATTTTTACAACAATTACAGGTATTTTCTTTAATACATCAATTAATAAAAGCTGTATTTAATAATTAATGTAATTAGTGTTTAATTTATGAACTTTGCGCCCTATGCATTATGCCTCAATAGAAAACCTGGCCAAGTCGTTTGGTATACGCACACTGTTTAAAAATATTTCTTTTTATGTAGAAGAAGGAGATAAAATTGCGTTGGTGGCACGCAATGGCAGTGGCAAATCTACCCTGTTAAAAATAATTGCAGGCCTCGATACGGCCGATAACGGCACAGTATGGGTTCATAAAGATATAAAGGTTATTATGCTGCAACAGGAAACCCAATTTGAAGAAGGCAAAACAATTTGGGATAATGTATTGCGTATGAACAACCCCGTGGTGAAAGCTGTGAAAGAATACGAAATGTGCCTGGAGCAGGAACCCGAAAATATTGAAAAGCTAACCAGCCTGATGACAAAAGTTGATGAGCTGAATGTATGGAATTTTGAAAGCGAATTACAACAAATACTGGGCAAACTTAACCTGCATCATTTAAATGAACCGGTAAAAAACCTTAGCGGCGGACAAAAGAAAAGAGTGGCGCTTGCCCAGGCATTGATTGAAGCCCAACTGCATCAGGGTAAGTGCCTGCTGATACTGGATGAACCTACCAACCACCTGGATGTACAAATGATTGAATGGCTGGAAGATTATTTATCGGCACAAAAAATAACATTGCTTTGTGTAACACACGACCGTTATTTTTTAGATGCAGTATGCAACGAGATACTTGAAATAGATGATGAAAAAGTGTACGAGTACAAAGGCGATTATGATTATTTTTTAGAACAAAAAAGCCTGCGGCAGGAAGTACAGGCAAGCGAACTGCAAAAAGATAAAAACATTTACCGTAAGGAACTTGAATGGATGTGTAAGCAACCAAAGGCCCGTACAACAAAATCAAAATCGAGGCAAGATGCCTTTGCTGATATTGAAGAAAGAATAAGCCAGCGTAAAGAAGAAACAGACATCAGCCTGCAGGTGAAGATGACAAGGTTGGGTGGCAAAGTATTGGAGTTAAAAAAAATTTACAAAAGCTATAATGATAAAATAATTCTTAAAGGATTTGACTATACATTTAAAAAAGGTGAGCGCATTGGCATTGTGGGTAAAAACGGGGTAGGAAAATCAACCTTTTTAAAAATTGCCTTATTACAAGAAAAACCAGATAGTGGTAAAGTTAACCACGGCGATACGGTTGTATTTGGAAATTTTAACCAGGAGGGCTTACACTACAAAGAGGATAAACGTGCTATTGAATATGTAAAAGAGATTGCAGAATTTTTTCCCTTGGCTGATGGTGGCAAAATTTCGGCTACACAGTTTATGGAAAAATTTGGCTTTACTGCAGAACAACAATATACACCACTTAGTAAATTAAGTGGCGGCGAAAAAAGAAGGTTGCATTTATTAAGCATACTTTTTTGCAACCCAAATTTTTTAATATTGGATGAACCTACCAACGACCTCGACCTGCAAACTTTACGTACCCTGGAAGAGTTTTTGCTTGATTTTCCGGGATGCATTTTAATTGTTAGCCACGATCGCTATTTTATGGATCGTATGGTAGATCATCTTTTTGCATTTGAAGGTGATGGTATCATTAAAGATTTTCCGGGCAACTATACTTTATACAGGCAACATAAGTTGGCAGAAGAAAAGAAGGCATTGCCCTGTGATAGTAATGAGTTGGTGAAAAAACAAACACCTGAGCCTAAAACCCAGCAACCACCTAAGAGTAACCAACAGCGCAAACCAACTTTTAAAGAGAAATACGAATTTGATCAGCTAGAAAAAGATATTGCCGCCTTGCAGAATGAAAAAAATGAACTGGAAGTAAAAATGAACAGCGGTACTTTAAATTATGAAACTTTACAGGAAGCTGCCAGCCGTATTAGCATTATAGTAAACGAACTTGATGAAAAGGAAATGCGATGGCTTGAGCTTAGCGAATTAATGTAACGGTAATATAACTTTTATATTTGTACCCTTGCCGGGAGCTGTTTCAATTGAACTTTGCCCATTTAACATAGCAACTCTTTCATTAATTCCTAACAACCCAAAAGCCCTGCCATTTTTTTTTGATGTTTTATTAAACCCAATGCCATCATCTTGTATCATTAACAATATATTGTTACCTGTTTTTTCTAAATTAATTCTTACCTGTTTTGCTTTTGAATGACGGGCAATATTTGTTAACGACTCTTGTAAAATCCTAAACAGGCTTATAGAAATTGCAGGGTTTATATTAATATCATCAAAAGTGTTTTTAAATTTTACTACAATTCCCGATCGTTGCCTAAATTCAAAAACCTGCCATTCCATAGCAGCATTAAGTCCTAAATCGTCAATAATGCTTGGCCTTAGCTCGGTACCAATTCGCCTGATTGATTTTACCATTTCGTCAACTAAAATAATAGCATCATCAAATCTGCATTTTACATCATCATTGCTATTGATATTTTTTTTGCTAAGCCAGGCAATATCCATTTTTAATGCAGTTAATTGTTGCCCCAGTTCATCATGAATTTCCCTGGCAATATGGGTGCGTTCATTTTCCCGGATGTTTTGCAGGTGTGCACTAAGTTCACTTAACTGAACGGTGCGTTCATTCAATAAGTCAAGAGCCGTTTTTAATTCGGTAACATCGGCAATAGTGCCAATATAACCAGTAACCTTACCCGATGAGTTTATAACTGGAATGGCCTTTCCATTTACCCATCTTAACTGCCCGTTCTTATTTATAATCCTGTATTCAGTTTCAGATGGTTCAATTTTTTGGGTCTTTTCTTTCCAACTGTTTACTTGTTTTGCCCTGTCTTCGGGATGAATAATGTACATCCATGCATCACCAATAGCTTCTTCAAAACTAAGCCCTGTATAGTTCAACCATGTTTGGTTAACATAGGTGGTTAACCCATTAGCATCTGTTTCAAAAATTCCTACAGGTGCATCTTTTGTAAGAGTTCTAAAACGTAGTTCGCTTTCCGAAATTTTCTCTTCGGCTTTTATCCTTTCTGTTATATCCTGCATCAGCACCGAAATGCCACTTTCTGATGGATAAATACGGTATTGGAAATAAAGGCCCGCCAATGCGTAAAACTCTTCCTGCACCACTGCCTGCCGGGTTTGCATTGCCCGGTTACAACCATTTAAAAATGATGAACAATACTGCCCGGGAAATAGCTCTTCTATATCTTTTCCCAATGCATCCTCTTGTTTTTTGTGTATATATTTTTCGGCTGTTTTATTTAAATACACAAGTTGCCTTTTATTATTAAATGCCATAAAAGCATCGCTAATTCTTTCGTAGATACACGACAGATTATTTTCTATTGCTTTTATTGGAGGCATTTAATAATAATTATTAAACAGTAATATACAAAATTGTTTTGCCAGTGCCAATGTTAAACGGGGCATTTCTAAAAAACAATAAAAAATATTTGTACAATTTGGCATTGATTTTTAATAACCATAAAATTATTTAGTTAACTTCCCTTATCATTTTTTCCAAACAGTTTTTATGAAACAGCGTTATTACTCGCTTGATGTATTTAGAGGCGCTACTGTAGCATTGATGATATTGGTGAATAACCCCGGTAGCTGGAGCCATATTTTTCCACCACTGGAGCATGCTGCCTGGCATGGCCTTACTCCTACCGACCTGGTATTTCCATTTTTTTTATTTGCAGTTGGTAATGCTATGGCTTTTGTAATGCCACGATTGGAAGCTGCTGGCGAAACTGCCTTTTGGAAAAAAATAATCAGGAGAACATTACTTATATTTTTTATTGGTGTATTTCTTAACTGGTTTCCATTTATAAAATATAATGATGCCGGTGATATAGTTGCCAAACCTTTTGAAACACTACGCATATTTGGAGTATTGCAACGCATTGCTGTTAGTTATTTTTTTGCTTCGGTTATAGTACATTATTTCAAAATTAAAGGCTCTTTTGTAGTGGGTATGTTTATACTGCTGGCTTATTGGTTTTTATGTGTGGCAGCCAACCCAACAGATCCTTATAGTTTATCGGGTTGGTTTGGCACCAATGTTGACAAAGCAGTACTTGGCGAAAAACACATGTACCATGGTGAAGGAGTTGCATTTGACCCCGAAGGATTGATGAGTAGCTTTGCTGCTATTGTACAGGTAATACTTGGTTACCTGGTTGGCAACTACATAATACAAAAAGGAAAAACACCCGAAATGCTCAATGGCCTTTTTATTGCTGGTTGTGTGCTTGTGTTTACAGGGTTTTGCTGGGATATGGTTTTTCCTATCAATAAAAAAATATGGACAAGCAGTTATACCATTTATACAACAGGGCTGGCCATACTGGTTATTGCCGTTATGATTTACCTGGTTGAATTTAAAAACCGAAAAGGTTGGTGGAGTAGTTTCTTTGATGTATTTGGCAAAAATGCACTTTTCATTTTTGCTATGAGTGCTCTTATACCAAAAACACTGTGGTTAATTAGAATTAGTAATGGAAGTAATGCAAATGGTAAACCCATATACCTGAACCCGCTTGCGTGGTTTTACCAGCATGTTTGTAAACCAATCCTGCCTTCCGACCCCCGTATAGGTTCTTTATTATATGCCCTTTGTTTTATAGGTATGATGTGGTTTTTTGCCTGGATACTTCACAAAAAAAAGATTTACATAAAAGTGTAAATCTTTCATACAAAAATTTAAATGTTTTTAAGCTGACAATTAAAAGATATTGTAATTGTTTATTGTTTTACCAACCTGATGGTTTTTGGCTTTTCTGCATTTGTGTATCCGGTAACCATATAAATACCCGGTGCCAATAACTTTGTATTTAAACTTACCTGGTTAATACCCGCTATTAATTGTACTGTATTGTTTTGTATAATTCTGCCGGTAAAATCACTTATCACAAAATTTACCTGGCATTTTTCTCCGGTATTTATTTTAAGTACAGCTTTTTCATTTGCAACAGGATTGGGCGAAATGGATAATATCTCAAACCCGGTTGTTTTATTTAATAAGGTTACAATATTACTGTAAGTAATCTTTCCATCGGCATCTATTGTTTTAAGCCTGTAATAATTAACGCCTGCCGATGGGTTATTATCAACTATTTCAAAAGGCTGGCTGCACCTAGCCTGGTTAGCCTGCAAACTTGTAATAACAGTATAATGTACAGCATCAATACTTCTTTCAATTTCAAAAGTTACCTGTGCAGCTGTACAATTAGCTTTCCAGCTAAGTATATTTTTATTATCGGCCCGGGTACCTTTAAAATATTCAAGGCTGGTTGCCAAAGTGCCAAGCGGTTTACTGGTAATATAAAATCCCGAAAAAGCTGTAACTGGTACAGTTATTTCCCACCAACTTCTTGTAGCATTCCAAATAACGATAAATCCACTCGTAGCTGTTGTAAAATCTTCAGACGGGCCGCTGTAATTTAAAGGGTTTGTACCAGTGCCATGAAACTGTCTTAAAACCAGGTTCGAAATACCTGTTGCATCTGCAGGCCCTGTGGGTAATGCTTTTTGATTGCTATCGCTTGCTTTTGTATTAAAGTTATTAAACTCACTTTGCAGGTAATATAAAGTTACATTAGCTGTTGATGTGGCGGGGTAAGGGTTTAGCAATGGCTCAATATCATATTTCCTGGCAACATACAAACTGGTAGTTCCTTTTTTATTGGCACCTGTATCTACCTGCACACAAGTATTGATGGAGTTTGAAACCGGTGCCGCTCCGGCAGGAGTAATGTTGGCAATAAGGTTACAATTTCCATCCCTGTAATTTGTACCGGATGGAGATACTGTTATGTTTTGGCATATTTGTGGCCCGCCTGCAGTACCCGCTAAAACATAAGAGGCAGCATTTACAGTTACTGTTACAGTTGTACTTCCTGTTTGTCCATTCGAAGGATTGAGTGCATTAACCGTATAGGTGGTTGTACTGGCAGGTGTGGCAATAACAGTAGGGCCTGTTGTAGTATTTAACCCCGTAGCAGGGCTCCAGGTAAAGTTTATATTATCAGGTGTAAAACGATAAGCATTAGGCATACCGGTCCAGTTAGTTGTATTATTTCTTCCGGAAGATACCGTTGCTACTGTACCATTGCTGTTTTCAATTCCCTGGGCTTTGGGTAAAGATGTATTGCTACTGTTTGCAGTATGTATTTCTATTACGTTTGTAGTTTCATACAGTATAATTTGAACATTAGCGGTACCACTGGCAGAAAAAAAAGTAAGGTTACTGTAATCTATTACAAACTTACGGTTAGGGCTAACGCCTACTTCAAAATATTGTATTACTGCCGGGTTAGATGCACCGGTAAAAGTAAGGTCGCTTGTAATGGCATGTATAACGTTGTTAGGAGCCGCAGCATTAGGAAGCGTAACACCAAGGCCTGTTGTAGTTGTATTGGTGCTACCAAGGCCTACCCATCCATTGGTACTAATGTTTACTGAATTGAAAACATTTCCAAAAAACCTGAAAGAAAAAGGCAGGGTAATATTATCCCATCTTCCATCATCAAGGTTACCGGTACTTAAAGGTTCAAAAATGCTGTTTAATTGATCTACCAGAACTGTTGTGGAAAAATTAAATGGATCATAAGGGTTATTTGCAATAACCGATGCAGTATAACTTACAGGCACAGCCGAAGCTGTGATGGTAACTGAATTACCGGCACACACACTTGCACCGGATGGATTTGTAGTAACTGTTAGTTGCGAAAAACAACAATTAACAGTACAAGCAAAGGCTATAGCTAAGTAAATTATTTTCACAAAATAGGATTTTATTCAGGCTTCTAACGGTATGTAAATAAAATTATTGCAGTATAAAAAAGAAGATTATTTAATAAACAGGCTTCGCTTATTTCTTTAAAAAAATATTTTAAAATAAGAAACAGGCAAGTAAAAAAGAATTTCGTAAAACTACTTAGTGGTTTTTCTATGATAAAACAGCAAAAAAATTTTACAGGTTCTTAAAATGGCTAAACAATTTTATTTTAATATAAGCGTTAAAAAGAATTAATACCAATATCCAACAAAAAACCATAAACCAATAAACCTGATGAGAATCAAGATCCTGTTAACTAGTGCCTTATTTTTAATAGGCAATAGCCTTTTTGCTCAAAACTTTGTACCTACAGGTGAACAAAGTTCAACCGGCCAAAGCGGTACCGGTGCAAATATCAACGTGGTATATCACCGATGTGAATGGACCATTGACCCACGGAGTGGAAAAAATATTTCTGGAACAGTTACCACTTATTTTAAAACCACCCAAGCAAATGTTTCCACCATTAATTTCGATTTAAATAAGAACTCATTCAATAACGGATCACTTGTTGTTACCTATCATGGTACAGCCTGTACCAAATCATTTCCTTCATCAGGCGCTGTAAATATTTTAAACATAACACTGCCGTCAAATATCCCTACCAGTAATACTTTAGATTCTATATCTATCACATATTCCGGTACTCCACCAAGTGTATCGGGTGCTGCACAGGGTTACCAGGCGGGTGGATCTGGATCTAACAGGTATATCAATACCTTATCCGAATCGTATGAAGACAGGGATTGGTGGCCTTGCAAAGCAGATATGCAGGATAAGATTGACTCGATGGATATTATTGTACATGTTCCGTGGATTACTGCCAGTAACGATACATTTTGGGTAGCCAGTAATGGTGTACTTTTAGATTCTACATTCACAAGCAGTACATCAAGGCGCTTTATTTACAAAACCCGTTACCCAATAGCTTCTTACCTGGTAGCAGTTTCGGTTGCAAAGTTTACCCGTTATCATCGCTCGGTTGATGTTAATGGAACAACAACACCCGTTGTGTATTACCTGTTATCTAATGCATCAAGCAAAGCAACCAAGGTTGCCAATATGGATAAAATAAACCCCGTTTTACAAGCCTTTAGTAATAAGTTTGGCGATTATCCTTTTAAACTGGAGAAGCATGGGTATTATGATGGATTGCTTGGCGCCGATGGTATGGAACACCAAACATTTTCGAGTATTGCTTCCACTGGTTTTTCTCTTAGAACACTTACACATGAACTGATGCATCAATGGTTTGGCGATAATGTAACATTTGCTTCCTGGAATGATCTTTGGCTGGCCGAAGGTTTTGCCAGGTATAGCGAAGCACTTGCAGCCGAGTTGGTACCTTCTTTAGGATATAGTGCGTACACAACATTAAATGGTTTTAAAAATTCTGCACTTTCTCTTAATTCTGCCAGCACCTGGATACCCAATAGCTACATGGCTACATCCAACCTAATTTGGAATAGCAGCTATGGCTCTACCGTGTATGAAAGAGGTAGTATGATTGTTTCTATGTTGCGTGCACTGGCAGGCGATGCTAAATTCTTTCAGGCTTGTACAAATTATCAAACCAACATGAAAGGAAAAGCAGCTACCACCGATTCTTTAAAAAATTATTTCAATGCTGTATTAGGTACCGATATTTCTGCATTTTTTGATGACTATGTGGGTGGTTCTGGCAGCGGAACTACAGCCGTTGGAGGTATTGGTAACCCCATTAACACAGTAAATTGGAACTCTCCATCTGCTAATAAATTGTTTATACAAATGGGTAGCCAAAGCAGAACTAGTGGTAGCAATGTAAGTTATTTCAGGGGGCCGGTGGTGGTACATGCTACCAATGCTGCAAGCGGCTGGACAAAAGATACAACCATTACTTTTTTTGACTGGGGTGGTGGCAATATGTCTTATGCAGGCAACGGTTTAAGCGCACCAACTACATTGCTTTACTATAAACTTTCATTTACGCCTACGCATTTATTTTATGATGACAGCGCCAGGACATTATCAACAGGAAGTACATTTAAATTAAGCACACTGGCAGCAAGTGTTATCAATTTTTCGGGACATAAAACAGCTACAGGCAACCAGCTTTCTTTATCAATTGTAAATACAAGCGCCGCCAATAAAATTGAAATTGAAAAAAGTATTAACGGTATTGATTTTACTACTGCCGGCCAGATGGATGAAGTAACAAGCAATGGTCAAACAAATAATTACATGTATAATGATGCTTTCCCCTATGATGGGTATACTTTTTACAGGGCAAAAATTTATTATGCTACCGGTACAGAGATTACTAACATAATAAAAATTGAAAGCAACAAAAATTCAGGCATATTAACTATTTCGCCAAACCCTGCTTCAAATATTGTGAAAATTGCTTTCAATAATTCTTCACGCAATGAAACAATGGTAAAAATAACCAATGCAGAAGGCAAAGTTGTATATGAATTGATAACTTATAAAGAAATACTCAATTATGATGTTAGTGGCCTGGCAAATGGAGTTTATATGGTAAGCATCATACAAAACGGTACATTAATACAAAGTAACAAGCTAATTGTGAAACATTAATTTATATAAATCCGATACTTATAAAACATACAGTTATGAGAAAACTTTTATTCTCTGTAATAACAGTACTAAGTTTTACACAAATTGCTTCAGCACAAACAGCTACAGTAAGTGTACCACTTAGTATTGGCCGTAATAATTGTGGTGGTGGTGGTGGATATTTTAGAGCAGCAAATGATTCGCTGTATTATTTTAGTTATAAATCGCCTAACCTCACCAACCATATCCCTATGCCGCAAGGATGTCAACCTATATTGAATCCTAAGCCACGGGGATATAATTTTATGGTATATGATGCAAGCATTGCATTTAACCCGGCCGACCAAATGATTTATTATGTATGGACAAATTATAGTTTACCTGCTCCTTACAAATCTTATATCTGGCGTTGGGCGCCCAATACCTGCCCAAGGCCTGCTGCCGGTTATGATACTTTACGCACTTTTAATACAGATATCGGCGGTATCACTTTTGATGCAAATGGCATTGGCTGGCAGTTAGAATTTTCTGCCTCTGCACCTTACCAGGGCAGATTAAGAAAAGTTGATTTTTCTACAGGCACCATTGGCATACCTGATACACTTGACCTTACAGGAGGCAAGCAATTGTGGAATGTGGGTACAGGTGATATTACTTTAACACCAAGCGGGCAAATGTATTTTGTATTCGATAATAAATTATTTACACCTGATTATGGTAGTGCAGGAGGCCCTACCGGCCATATTAAATGTACCTATATTGATACTATTAGAAGGCCTGCTGGTGCAAGTGGTTTGCCGGGCCTTACTTATGGAGACGGAGACCTGATTGCTTCATATAGCCCTGGTTGCAGGTATGGAAATATTAACCCTGTAACCGGCGATACTGGAATTGTAACGTATAGTGGTTATACTGCAGGTAAAGGTGTATCTTCTTATGATTTAGCAGCTATTAGCTCAGGTGTTGGAGCTGCTAAGAAACTTATTTCAGTTACCCCTACCGGTTCGCCCAACCAATATGATGTAGTGTATGATATATTTACCCGTAACTATGGTAATGTGCCTTTAACCAATGTGCAACTTACAGATGATTTAAAAACAATTAATGGTGTAGCCAATGTTTCAAATGTATCGGCATCACTTACCAGTAACCCGGCAGGTGTTGCATTAAATCCTTTGTACAATGGTACCACTAATATTAATTTGCTGGCACCTTCACAATCACTTCCCTGTTATCCGGTATCCGATAATAATTTTACTATTCGCATTACCTGTAGGTTATCAAACATTTTACCGGGTGTTATTTATTATAATAGCGCTATTGCAACTGCCAATGGTTTTAATAATGTTGCATTAAGAGACTCATCAACAAATGGTTCATCGCCCGATTTAAATCAAAATGATAAACCCGATGATACTGGTGAAGGCGAGCCTACTCCTCTCTTAATAACCATTACACCAACTATACCTCCTTGTTCGGTTTTAAGCCAGGTGATGTATAGCCAAAACTTCGGTTCGGGTGCAGGCATGTCTGCTTCATTACCTGCAGTACCATCTGCAAGTTCTACTTATACCGGTTCGGTAACCGTACCTTTAACTATAAATAAATTTTGTGTTTCTGCCAATGCATCAACACCCGATCCTTCAAACTTTATTTCACTTACTGATCATACCGGTGGTGTAAATGGAAGAATGATGGTAATTAATGCCGATGCTGCTACTAAAGTTATTTACAGGGATACCTTACCGGTATCTTGCCCGGGACAACAATATTCGTTGTCTTTTTGGACAGCATTTATAGGCAACAGTACCTACCAAACAATTTGTGACGGTTTAGGAGGCTTTAAATATCCAATGTTACTGGTAAGGATAAGAGATGTTGTTACAGGGCTTGTAATTACACAGTTTACAACCGATACAATAAAACTAACTACCTGGCAACAACTGGGTATGAAATGGGTGATGCCAACTGGTTTCTCGAATGTTATTTTGGAAATATTAAATGCCGGCCCCGGTGGATGCGGAAACGACCTGGTGCTTGATGATATAGAATATGGAATTTGTGATCCCATTCCAACGGTTAGTATTGATAACCCCGGAGGTACATGTCTTAGTTCTTCGGTAACATTTACCGGCAACTTAAGCGACCCCGGTGTAATACCCGGTTCAAAAGAATACCAATGGCAGTGGTCGCCTGCACCGGGTGCAGGGCCCTGGACAAATATAATTGGAGCAACCGCATCTACATATACTATTAACCCTGTTACACCAACAGATACAGGTAGGTATTATCGTGTAATTGTTGCCGCTACCGGTAATATGGGTAACCCACTTTGCCGGTACACTTCTCCCGGTTCAAGACTTATAGGTAAAACACTTTCTGTTGCTCCTGCATCGGCTACAAAAAATAAAAATAATATTTGCCCTGGTATTTCAGTAAGCTTAGGTATAACCGGCGGTACACTTGGTACCAATGCAAGCTGGAGATGGTATTCAGGAAGCTGCGCAGGCACTTTAGTAGGTACAGGTTCAACAATAAATGTAACCCCATCGGTAACTACTACTTATTATGTACGAGCCGAAGGCGATTGTAATACCACCGCTTGCCAGGCTGTAACAGTATTTATATCCTGCGATATTGATAAAGATAAAGATGGCATACCTGATTGGGTTGAAAGCAATATGGCTGCCGCTTTTGCAGATGCAAATGCTAATGGTATTATAAATGCATACGACCCAACTTACCCGGGCTTTGTAGATAATAATAATGACTATATAAACGATAATTTCCAGGCCGATGGCGATTCAGATAATGATGGAATTCCTAATTACCTGGACACCGATTTCCCCGGACGTATTGATAGCAACGCCGATGGTGTAGACGACAGGTTTGATACAGATTTAGATGGTATTATAAATATGCTTGACCTTGATAGTGATAATGATGGTATCCCCGATGTAGTAGAAGCCTATGGTGTTGATACCAACGGTGATGGAAAACTGGATAGTTTTACCGATGCAGATGGAGATGGATTATCTGATGTAGTTGATTCAAACCTGGGTAATGCATATAATAGCGGACTTGGCCTTGGCAGGCCCGATTTTGATGGTGATGGAGTTCCTAACTATCTAGACCTGGATAGTGATAACGACGGTATTCCGGATGTTGTTGAATCTGCTGGCCCCGATACAAATAATGATGGAAAAATTGATGGCTTTGTAGATGCAAATAATGATGGCTTACACGATGGTTATATAAATGCAACTGCTTTATTGAAAACTGGCGCCGATGTTAATGCTGATGGAAAAGCAGACAGTTACCCCAATAAAAATAAAGACTGGGATTTTAGGCCCAATGCTTACGACCTCGATAGCGATGGAGATGGTATTGCAGATGTAATTGAAGCCGGTTTCCCAGATGTGAATTTTAACGGTATTGTAGATGGCGCAATAGGCAGTAATGGATGGGCAACAGTAATTTCATCTAAACCTGCACTTGGATTACGTTTTACAGATACAGACCCTTATCCAGATTACCTGGATATAGATTCTGATGACGACGGCATACCTGATAATATTGAAGGACAAACTACTGCCGGTTATTTATTACCAACATTAACCGATACAGATGGCGATGGTATAGCCAATGTGTATGATAACAACCCGTCAGCATTCGGTGGTTCTGGTATTTTAGTTTATGACCATGATGGAGATGGCATACCTGATTACAGAGACCTGGATACAGATGGCGATGGCCAACCAGATATTGCAGAAGGCAATGATTTTAATCTTAACAATATTGCAGATGATGATATAACATTAACAGGCTTAGACACTGATGGAGATGGCCTGGATAATAAGTTTGATTCTTTAAACTCTGTTACAAACATTAAAGGCACTTCATACATGATGGGTAATGGTGGAAGCCTTACCGGAGATGCTACTCCCGGTTCAAGATGTACGGTTCAGAAAAAAACCATGGGTCAGCCAAACCGTGATTGGAGATATGTGGGTGTAGTATTGCCTGTTGAAATTTTAAGCTTTACCGGATCGCAGCTGCATAAACTGGTAACGCTTAACTGGAAAATAATCTCTACCCAGGAAATTGACCGATTTGAAGTACAACGAAGTACCGATAACAGCAACTTTATAAAAGTTACAACGGTAACCGAGCCTGTATTATTAAATGTTCAACAAAGTTTTGGCACTACAGATAATATTACAAGTATAAATAGTGATGTGCTTTATTACCGATTAAAAATTGTAGGCAAAAACGGCGATGTTAAATACAGTAATATCATTGTTATCAGGTTAGGTAATTCAAAAATTGATATTAAGTTAACCCCTAACCCTGCCAAAGATTTTGTACAGGTAAGGTTAAAAGCCCAAAAAGAAACAGATGTAACATTCAGGCTTATTGATATCTATGGCAAGGTTGTGCTGTACCAGGTTAATAAAGTATTTAATGGCGATAATGTTATTGATATAAACGGAATTAGCAAACTTAGCAATGGCATGTATTCGCTTCAGGTATTAATACAAGATGATTTGGTTACAAAAAAACTGGTGATAACCAGGTAAACAAAAAGATTAATAAAAATTATTACAGCCCTTCCTCAAAAACCGGAAGGGCTTTTTTATGTTACATTTGTTTCATGTACACACACAAGAAATCGCTGGGGCAGCATTTTTTAAAGGATGAAAATATCATCGGGCAAATTATAGATGTTTTAAAAGAAGAAAAATTTACAAACCTGCTGGAAGTAGGGCCCGGTGCCGGTGCGCTAACTAATCATTTAATAAATTTACCTTCTGTAAATTTTAAAGCAGTGGAGCTTGATGAAGAAAAAGTGATTTACCTTTTAAAAACATACCCTGCTTTAAAAGATAAAATCATCCATCAAAGTTTTTTAGATATGGAAAAACCATTTGAAGATTCGTTTGTGGTAATTGGTAATTTTCCTTATAACATCTCTACTCAAATTTTATTTAAACTATTGCAATGGAAAGATGATGTGCCGGTCATCATTGGCATGTTTCAAAAAGAAGTAGCAGAAAGGGCAGCCTCAAAAGAAGGTAGCAAAATTTATGGCGTGCTGAGCGTTTTGGTACAGGCGTATTATGAAGTAGAATACCTGTTTGATGTAAATAATAATTGTTTTTATCCACCACCAAAAGTGCAAAGTGGTGTAATCCGTTTAAAAAGAAAATCATCAACCCTTGACTATAAAAGCGAAAAAGCATTTTGGGTGTTGGTAAAAACTGCCTTCAACCAACGGCGCAAAACCATGCGTAATGCCGTAAAAAGTTTATTTACCGAAGAAACTTTAAAAGATGAAATCTTTTTAAAGCGTGCCGAAGCTTTAAGCGTTGACGATTTTGCCAGGCTTAGTTGTAAGATGAAATAATACTATTCTTGAAGTGAAAAAATAATGTATGAGAAAAATTATTTTATTGTTGATATTAATTTTTACAGCAGGTATAACTTATAGTCAAACACTCATGCACGGTGTAGGTGCCGGGTTAATGTGGAGCCGCCACCCGGTTGAATCTATAAGCGGAGGCATTGTATATTCGCCTAAAATTATTTTTTTACAAACCAACCGCTCTTCTGTTTCTGTTGGCTTACCAATTTACCTTGCTGCTACACCTATAAGCTATAGGGATAATGAATCTGAATTTGTAACACATATACCTGTTATGGCAAACTATAACTTTGGCCGTGGATCTTCCTTAACAAACCATACAAAGATGGGATTTTTTGTAGGTGGCGGTTTTGCTTATCATCACGGAACTATTGAAAATACTACTAAAGTAAGCAGCAATTATAAAAATAACATTGAAACAATTGATGCTTTTGGCCCCGCCGCCAATGCAGGCATACGCATAGGTACCGGCAGGCACACCAAAAAAAATATCGAAGTAAGTTTTTTCTATTTCAAGGCTATCAATGCTCATAAACCGCAGATGTTTGGCATTGGCACCCAGTATAATTTTTAAACAATAATTCCAATCTAACTGTTAATTACCAACATATATAATGCTAGTAACAATACTGCATTTTACAATCATTAATCAGTAATTTTACAACCTCTTTATTTTGCTATACCTGCCAAGGCAGATTAATTAAAACAATTACTGTTTATCATGTCATTAACTCTTAGCAACAAAGTACGTATAGTTACTGCTGCCTCCCTTTTTGATGGGCACGATGCAGCCATCAATATCATGCGCCGCATCATGCAGGCCAAGGGCGCCGAAATTATTCACCTGGGCCACAACCGCAGCGTAGCCGAAATAGTGGAGTGTGCCATTGAAGAAGATGTGCAGGGCATTGCTATCACCAGTTACCAGGGCGGCCATGTAGAGTTTTTTAAATACATGAAAGACCTGCTTGATGAAAACGGTTGCGGACATATTAAGATTTTTGGTGGCGGTGGCGGCACCATATTACCATCAGAAATTGAAGAACTGCATAACTACGGCATCACCAGGATATACAGCCCCGATGATGGAAGAAAGATGGGCCTTGAAGGCATGATTGAAGATGTGGTAAAAACCTGCGACTTTAGCCTGAATGGAAATGGAGATTATCAAACACCCATGACATTAGGAGAAGTGCATGATGTAAGAAAGATTGCCCGTGAAATAACTAATGCCGAAAATGGAATAGCGCCTGCAAACGAACATACTGCGCCAACAAAAAAAATTCCCGTGTTGGGTTTTACAGGAACCGGCGGTGCAGGAAAATCTTCGGTAACAGATGAAATTGTTCGCCGCTTTTTAAACGCATATACCGATAAAACCATTGCTGTTATTTCTGTTGATCCTTCAAAGAAAAAAACAGGTGGCGCTTTGCTCGGCGACAGGATACGGATGAATTCTATCTCATCGCCACGGGCATATATGCGTAGCCTGGCAACAAGAGAAAGCGACAAAGCATTAAGCGAACACGTGCAGGAAGCCATTGATATTTGCAAAGCCGCTAACTACGACCTGGTAATTTTAGAAAGCGCCGGCGTAGGCCAAAGCGATGCTTCCATTTTAGATTATGTAGATGTGAGTATGTACGTGATGACGCCTGAATACGGCGCCCCATCACAATTAGAAAAAATAAATATGCTTGATTATGCAGATGTTATTTGTTTAAACAAATTTGATAAAGCCGGCGCATTAGACGCACTGCATGATGTACGCAAGCAATACAAACGCAACCATACTTTGTTTAATGCTAAAGATGAGGATCTGCCAGTTGTAGGCACTATTGCTGCACAATTTAATGATGCCGGCGTAAATGAATTGTTTGAAAGGCTGATGGAAAAAATTGCGGCAAAAACAGGTGTGAAGTTTCATGGAGATATCATTCATCATCCACACAAAAAAGATACATTCAGCCAGTCAACAATCATTCCTCCCAAACGGGTGAGATACCTGAGTGAGATTGCGGAAACTATTGCTGATTATGATGCATGGGTGAATGAGCAGGCAGCTATTGCATCAAAACTATACCAGCTTGATGGTACTCTATTATATGCAGCTGCATTATCTGCAACTGTAATAGATGAACTGCAAAAATTAAAATCATCTTTAGAAGGGCAACTAAACCCCCAGTGTAAAAAATTAATTGAAAGCTGGCCGCTGGTTGTTGATCGGTATAAAAAAGAGTTTTACGAATTTAAAGTAAGGGATAAGATAATTAAGCAACCACTTACCTATAAAAGTTTATCTGGTACGGTGTTATCAAAAGTTATCTTACCAAAATATAAAGACTGGGGCGATATTTTAAAATGGCAGTTGCAGGAAAATGTGCCCGGCGAATTTCCTTATACTGCAGGTGTGTTTCCTTTAAAGCGTGAAGGCGAAGACCCAACCAGGATGTTTGCCGGCGAAGGCGGACCCGAAAGAACCAACAAGCGGTTTCACTATGTGAGTGTGGGGCAGCCTGCAAAGCGCCTTAGCACTGCGTTTGACAGTGTTACCTTATATGGCGAAGATCCCGGCCACCGGCCGGATATTTATGGCAAAGTTGGTAACAGTGGCGTAAGTATTGCCACTGTTGATGATGCAAAAAAATTGTACAGTGGTTTTGATTTGTGTGATCCTAAAACATCTGTAAGCATGACCATCAATGGCCCGGCTCCCATACTATTGGCATTTTTTATGAATGCCGCCATTGACCAGCAATGCGAAAAATATATTATTGAAAACAATTTAAAAGAAGAAGTAAACAAAAAGATTGAATCTTTATATACTGTAGAAACACTTCCAAAATATGTAGGTACAGATGGTAAAGAAATTGTACCTGCAAAAGGCAATTTGCAGGGAGCTTTACCCGAAGGCAATGATGGGTTGGGTTTACGCCTGCTTGGCTTAAGCGGCAAAGATGTTTTGCCGGCCGATGTGTATGAAACTATAAAAGCAAAAGCCCTTGCAACCGTACGTGGTACAGTACAGGCCGATATTTTAAAAGAAGACCAGGCACAAAACACATGTATCTTTTCAACTGAGTTTGCGCTTAAGCTGATGGGTGATGTGCAGGAATATTTTATAAACAATGCCGTGCAAAATTTTTACAGTGTAAGCATCAGCGGTTATCACATTGCAGAAGCCGGCGCCAACCCCATTACTCAATTGGCTTTCACTTTATCGAACGGGTTTACTTATGTAGAATATTATTTAAGTCGGGGAATGAATATTGATGATTTTGCTCCCAACCTTTCGTTTTTCTTTAGCAATGGAATGGACCCCGAGTACAGTGTGATAGGCCGTGTTGCCCGCCGTATATGGGCAAAAGCCATGAAGAATAAATACAAAGCCAACAGCCGTTCGCAAAAATTAAAATACCATATCCAAACTTCTGGCCGCAGCCTGCATGCCCAGGAAATTGACTTTAATGACATACGCACCACTTTACAGGCGCTGTATGCCATTTACGATAATTGCAATTCGCTGCATACAAATGCATACGACGAAGCCATTACCACTCCTACCGAAGAAAGTGTACGAAGGGCCATGGCCATACAGTTAATTATTAACAGGGAGTTGGGTACTGCAAAAAATGAAAATCCCAACCAGGGTTCATTTTTAATTGAAGAACTTACCGATATAGTGGAAGAAGCCGTGATGGCCGAATTTAACCGCATCACCGAAAGGGGCGGTGTGTTAGGCGCTATGGAACGCATGTACCAACGCAACAAAATACAAGAAGAAAGCCTGTATTACGAAACTTTGAAACATACCGGCGAATACCCCATTGTTGGCGTAAACACTTTTCTGAATAAAAAAGGCAGCCCCACAATTTTACCAACCGAAGTTATTCGTTCTACTACCGATGAAAAAGAATTCCAGATAAAAACACTACAGGCTTTTCATAAACGCCATGCTGATAAAGCAGCCGAAATGCTTAAACGATTACAGCAAGCTGCCGTAAACAATGAAAATATTTTTGCAGAGCTGATGGAGACGGTAAAGTATTGTTCGCTGGGGCAAATAACTAATGCATTGTATGCTGTAGGCGGGCAATACAGGAGGAATATGTAAATAGTATCGGCTCTTAAAACTTTTTTCTTTTATTTACTTTTAAAATAATAAATAGTATGTTTTTATAGTTGTTTCTAATAAAATTTCCATATAGTTTATTTTATTTTCATACTATTTAAGAAAATCATTTGAATTGTTCATCTTAAAAACAAGTAA
>JAHBTN010000010.1 GCA_019638575.1 Ferruginibacter sp.
GGTGATCCAGTAATCTTTAACTGAGATTAAACAGACATAAACTCAATCCCTCCCGGTTTTCGGGAGGGATTTTTTGTTGCTTGAAAATTTGAAGTAAATGATTTTGATTGTGAAAATATCCTTTGCTTAATAGAATTTCTATAGTTTAATCTTGATTAATAAAGCAAACAAGGATAAGAGTATTTTGTTGGAGTTAATTTGATTACCGGGGGGTACCTGTTTGTTTTATTTGATGATTTACACAATTAGAAACTCTAATAACAGAGGGTATTAATTACGTTTTTAACTTACAATGGAAAATAATTGCAATGTTATAATGTGCAGTTGAGAATTAATACAAATCCTACTATTTCTAAAACCAAAATGCAGTTAAAATCATGTTCTAAAATGATGAATGTAAAAATTAACGGAAAGATATTTATTGTATAAATATTTGGCAGTTGGCTCTTTTCATACCTGGGTAAATTGAAAATAAAAAAAACAGGGATATTTTTTTTGAAGAAATTATTTTTATCCTTTGCCTTTAGGTTTTACGGTTTTTGATTCAGTTTTCTTAGGGCTTTCTTCCGTTTCATTACCTTTTAATTTACTTTCATCAATATTGCCCGCAGGATCCCTAATGGGGTTAGGAACGGGTGCCTGCCCATCTGGAGTAACCTGGGTAAAAATTTTATCAATATGAACCCATTTACCGTTTTGCCATTTAAAACCTTCATAATCACCATCGCCAACAAGGGTCCATTTTTTATTTGGTTGATTTGATTCTGAAACTAGATGTTCAACAACAATCATGTCTAAATCCTTATCATACGTAAGCCTGGGGCCTGCTTCTTTCTTATATTCCAAAATAAAACGGCTCATGGATGGATTAACCACTCCATCTTTTTTATAAGTGAAATAGCGGCCGCCAAAAACCGGTTCGCCGTTTTGAAAACTCAATACTTCAATAATTTTACGGCTGCTGCGTATATTATTTTCATCAAAACCCAAAAGTGTATAATATGAATGATTTAAATTTTTTGTAAGGATAATTTTATAATAAATGGCACCAATCCAACCGAAATTATTACCAATTGTATCTGATACATTTTGTGTTACATCAGATTTATCAATTAATGGAAATAGTTTTAGAGATCCATCTGTGGTTTTCATCTGTATAGCGCCATGTTGCCTTATTACATTTTCATTAATAACAAGTTGCCATGTAAAAATGCGGAATAAACTATCGGGAGAATAAAGTATTGAAACAGTTTGAAGAGATTCGAAAGGGTAGGAGAAAGAGCTTTTTGTTACCAGTGCCCTAACCAGCATACGGGTAAACACGCTATCAGCCTTTAAACGGTCTTCGGCATTAATGCCTCGTAGTATTTTAACCGATTCGGCCCTTATTGAATCTTCTTTTTGGCTAAGAAATTTCATATCGGCCTTGCTTATGTTTTGTGAAAAACATACACTGCAGGGAGAAAATAAAAGTGCCAACCCAATTAATCTGTTCATGTGTTAAAATTAGCTAATCCAATAATATGCAGGGATAAAAATATAGTTTATGTTACAAAATTAACTAAAGCTTAAACAATGTTGCATTTGTAATGCCTGTTGCTTTAAAATAAATGGATGAAGCTTATGCTTTAATTAAGCTATGATAAATGATTTGCAAAATCAATCAGTGATTTAAAAACAAGATCAATATTCTCTTTTGCTATTTCTTCGGCAGGCCTTGTTGTGGGAAGAAAAATTGTTTTTACGCCAAGGTTACGGCCAAATAGCATATCACTACCTGTATTGCCAACCATAATTGTTTTTGAAAGATCAATACCCGGGAAGTCTTTAACTGCCTGTAAACCCATGCCTGTATTGGGTTTTCGGTTAGGGCTTGCACTATCTACATCGGCACAATAATATACGGCATCAATCCTGCCTCCGGCCTGGCTTATTTCAAGCACCATATTATTATGTATGCGTTCTACTTCTTTTTGTTTTGTTATTCCTCTGCCAATGCCCCGTTGATTGGTAACTACAATAATGTACTTAAATTTTTTAGCAAATATGGCTATCGCCTCTTTTACGCCATTAATAAATCTGAATTCTTCCCAGGTATGGATATAATCATCAATCTTTTCATAGTTAATAACGCCATCCCTGTCAAGAAAGAGTGTCCAGCTTTTGTCTATTTTTTTAAAATCAATCATTTTTAATCACAGTAAAATCAGTTTGTGCCTTTTGGTAGTCTTCAGGTATGCCAATGTCAATAAAATACTTATCCTGAATAACTGCATACATTTTTCCTTTATTAAAATAAGTTTGCAGGTAATCATTTTCAAATGAGAATTTATCGGGTAGTTTTTCTTTTAAGAAAATATTCTTGTTTAAAGCATAAACACCTCCATTAATTAACCCTGTAGCATAAGATTTTTTTTCTTTAAAATTTCTAATACTGTTATCATCGTTCAGTTCTACCACACCATACCTGTTAAAATCAAGCATGGGCTTAAGGCATAAAGTACAATGTGAATCATGTTGGGTATGAAATGAAGCTAATTCTTCAAGATTTATTTTAAAAATTGTATCTCCGTTAAGTACCAGGATATTCTCATCATTACAGGATTTACAGGCTAATTTAATTGCTCCACCTGTACCTAATGGTTCTTCTTCAAATGAAAAACGGTTATCAAGTTTGGAATATTGATTGTTTACAAAATCTTTAATCATCTCTCCTTTATAACCTAATGCATATATGAAGCTGGTGATTCCCTGGTTAACTAAAAAATCAATAATAAAAGCCAAGAATGGTTTACCAGCAACCGGTGCCATACATTTGGGCATATCAGTTATTACTGGCCTTAGCCTGGTGCCAAGTCCTCCGACTAATATGATGGCTTCTTTTATCATCCGAAATACTCAGCCTCTACCAACTGGCAAATGATGTGCCCTATAAGAATATGACTTTCCTGGATACGGGGTGTATCAGTAGATGGTACATTTATTAAATAATCTGACAGTTCTTTTAAAGATCCGCCTGTAGCCCCGGTAAAAGCAATTGTAGTCATGCCTTTTGCTTTAGCTACTTCAAATGCATTGTATATGTTTTTGCTATTGCCCGATGTGCTTAACCCAACCAAAACATCTCCCTTATTACCAATGCCTTTTAATAACCTGGAATAAATAACATCGTAACTGTAGTCATTGGCAACTGCCGTCATATACGAACTGTTGCAATGCAAGGCTTCCGATGGTAATGCATCCCTGTCGGTATAAAACCTGCCACTAAATTCGGCGGCAAGGTGCTGTGCATCTGCAGCACTGCCGCCATTACCGCAAAACAACACTTTGTTACCTGCTTTAAAGGCATTTACAATAACTGTTATGCATGATTTTACTGTCTCCAACAATTCTTCATTTTGCAAAACATCCTGTTTTACTTTTATGGAAGATTGTACAATATTTTTTATTTGATCCATAGTTATTTGTTTAGATACGCCAGGTTGTTAAGCCATGTTTTGTAAAAGTATAATTTATAACAGCGCCTCCAAAATTATTTAAAGTTTTTATCACTTTATACCTTGTATTGCCGGGGCAATAAAAAATCATAAACCCTCCACCACCGGCACCACTTATTTTTCCACCGGTGGCACCCGATTTTTTTGCCGCTTCATAAACTTCATCAATCCTTGGGTTGCTGATGTTAGCAGCCATTTTTCTTTTATGTTCAAAACCATAATCCAGTAAAACACCAATTTCATGCAGGTTGCCTTGCAGGAATGCGTCTTTCATTAATTTTGCCTGCTCTTTTAGCTGGTGCATGGCTTCAATACTTTTTTCGATTTTATTATTTACATTTTTTACCTGTTCATTTATAATAGCTGCACTTTCTCTTGATGTGCTGGTGAAATAAAGAACAAGGTTATTTTCAAGTTCGTGTAAATATTCAGGTTTTATACGCAGTTGGTTAACTATTACACTATTATCTGTATGAAACTCCATATAATTTACACCTCCAAAAGTTGCAGCATATTGATCCTGTTTGCCACCTGCAAGCATCAGGTCGTTTCGTTCAATATCATATGCATACCTAGCAACTTTATATTCATCAAGAGGAAGATTAAGCATTTCTTTAAAAGCGCCCAAAACTGCAACAACCAGGGTAGAAGAAGTTCCCAAACCTGAACCGGCCGGGGCATCTACAAAAGTAGATAACCTTAATCCCGGAATGGTTAATGAATAGTCTTTTTGAATTCGGTTATAAACTGCTTTTAACAGGTCTAATGTTCCATCAATTGGTAAAAGAGGTATCTTATCAAATTCTTGTATCTCATCTCTATCCAGCGCTTCTACAATAACTTTATTGTCGTTTATAGGCTCTATGCTGGCATATGCAGATAATGAGATGGTAGTATTTAATATGGCACCACCAAATTGGTCACTATATGGGCTTACATCTGTACCACCACCTGCTAATCCAATTCTTAAAGGGGCTTTGCTCCTGTAAATCATAATTTATTTTTAATGCTGCATTGCAATTTAATCGTTATTTGCCAGTTCAAGAATACTGGCTGTCATCCTTGCCCAACTTAACTTTTTCTTTTCCTCAATTAATTGTGGAAGAAAATAATCTTCACCTTTTTTAAAGTATTCAGTTATTTTTTCTGCAATTGATATAGCATTGGGTTCGGCTACCAGGCCGGCTTTATCATGTGGTACCATTGCAGGCAACCCGCCAACATTGGTTACAATCATAGGAACTTCAAAATGGTATGCCAAAGGTGTTACCCCGCTTTGTGTTGCATTTCTATATGGTTGTATCACTACATCAGCCGCACATAAATAATTTTTTACATCACTGTCTTTAATAAAATTTGTATGTAAAATTAAATTATCAATAATGCCTGTTTTTTTTATTTGCTCATTATAGGGTTTGCAATCATCGTAAAGCTCGCCTGCAATCAACAGTTTAATATTTTTAGTTTGTTGATGGATGTTTAATATTTGCATTGCATCCAGCAAAATATCTAAACCTTTATACTTACGGATAAAGCCAAAAAAAAGTATAATAGCATCATCGTTTTTAAGGCCTAAATTTTTTCTTGCTTCATCTTTACTAATCTTATTGCCAAAATTATCATATAGGGGGTGGGGTAGCAGTACGGCTTTTTTTGTTGTTGTAAATGAGCGAAGGTCGTTCATTACTTGTTTACTCATAATGATGAAGGCATCTACCGGTTTTATAAAATAACGGGTGAAGATTTTATCTCCTATACGTTTTTCATGCGGTATTACATTATCAGCAATACAAATAATTTTACTGTGTTTGTTCTTTTTTATGATGCGTAAGATACTGCCCAGGCAGGGCCCCATAAAAGGTATCCAGTACCGCACTACAACTATATCGGGTTTTTGCTTTTTAATTTCCCTGCCAACTTTTATCCAGTTAAAAGGGTTTATTGAATTTATCCTGCTAATTATGTTTAATCCCTGTGGTGCCGGTTCATCGGTAAATTGTGATTTACCGGGAAACAAAAATCCCGGGTATTGCAATGTAAAGGAATAGATTTTTGTATTAAAACCTTCGTTTGTAAATTGCCTGGCAAGCCTTTCATTAAAAGTGGCTATACCTCCTCCACGTAGTGGATGAGCCGAGCCAATGATGATTATTTTTTTACCTCCCATTCCTGTAAAGGAGGAACCGGAAGTTACCATAGTATTAATTTAATCCTGTTTTAGTCTCTATAAGATAGTTATTTCTTTCAGTTGAGTTACGTGAAATAAGTTCGCCTATAAAACCTGCAAGAAATAATTGCGTACCTATAATCATAGTTAGTATAGCAAAGAAAAACAAGGGCCTTTGTGTCATACCTGTTTGGTCGAAAAAGAATTTTGAAATAGTGAGGTAAATAAATATTACAAAACCTAAAAAGAATGATAAAGTTCCCCACAAACCAAAAAAGTGCATGGGGCGTTTACCAAATTTGCCTACAAACATGATGGATGCTAGGTCAAGAAATCCATTAACAAAACGCTCCCATCCAAACTTGGTTACACCGTATTTACGTGCCCGGTGTTCCACTACTTTTTCTCCTATTTTTCTAAAGCCCGACCATTTGGCAAGTATGGGAATATACCGGTGCATTTCACCATATATTTCAATGCTTTTTACAACTTTCTTTTTATATGCTTTTAAGCCGCAATTAAAATCATGTAGTTTTATTCCTGAGCTTTTCCTGGCAGCAGCATTAAATAATTTTGAAGGAATGTTTTTTGTAAGCTTGTTATCGTATCTTTTCTTTTTCCATCCACTTACCATATCATACCCATCTGTTAAAATCATTTTACGCAGTTCGGGAATTTCATCGGGGCTATCCTGCATATCAGCATCCATAGTAATCACCACTTGGCCCGATGCTGCTTTAAAACCTTCATTCAAGGCAGCACTTTTTCCATAATTGCGTTGAAATTTTATACCTTTTAAATTAGTATTGCCGGTACGAAGTTGTTCAATCACATTCCACGAGTTATCAGTACTGCCATCATCAATCATTATCACTTCGTACGAATAATTATTTTGCTGCATCACCCTTTCAATCCATGCAGCAAGTTCAGGTAATGATTCTTCTTCATTATAAAGTGGTATCACTATGGTTAAATCCATTATAACTATTTTTTCTTTATAAAAAATAATGATGCAACTGCAGATATGGCTGCACCCGTTAAAAGGTATCCGAATATGGCGCTTGATATAAGCATGGTTAGATAATATTGTTTCATTTTATCTATGTTGGCCTGCACTTCGGCAGGTGTGCTGTTACCTTTTTTAATAAGCTCATCTCCATAAGCCTTTGCCATTTCATCCCTGAACTCGGGATGTAATTTATTAAAAACAAAAGTAAATACTACCATCAATAAAGCTACCACTATAAAACATTTGAATGCCTGAAGGAAAAAACCGCCAAATTTATTTGAGTTTTCTCCCGATTTTGAATAATCATAAATGGTCCATACAATACCTGCAGCATAAACTATGTATATAATATACTGCAAGGGGCTTTCAAATGGTTGCCCGGTATAATAAAAAATCAAAGACAATGCAATCATGATGATGCCCGTAAGCAAGCCTTTATTAGTGGCATTTAGATTTTTCAACATGTGCTTAATTCAGGTGTATTTTTGATTTATTGATTATGCCTATTACTTTGCCTGTTAACTTTTTACCTATAAAAGCTGTATTTTTTGATTTAGATTGAATCATCTCTTCATTAAAAATATATTCGGCACCGGGATTAAACAAAGTAAGAGAAGCCGGTTGCCCTTCAGATATTTCGGGTGTTGATAATCCAAAAATATTACGGGCATTTACTGTTTGCATCTTTACAAAATCATGTACCGGTAAGCCGATGCTGTTAACGGCAGCAAACATAGTTTGTAAACTTATCATGCCCGGCTTGGCATATTCAAATTCGCATGCTTTATTATCATTATGTTGTGGCAGGTGATGCGATGCAATACAGTCGATGGTGCCATCAAGCAATGCTTTTTTTATTGCATCCTTATCGTTTTTTGATCTTACAGGCGGGTTTAATTTTAAATTGCTATCATATCCCTGTAAATCTTCATCACAAAAAAATGCCTGGTAAGGTGTAATGGAACAGGTAACATTGATACCGCTTTCTTTTGAACGTTTGATGTACTCTAAACTTTTTGGTGACGATATGCCGGTGAAATGTATCCTGCTATCGGCATAGCGTGCAAGTTTTAAATCCCTTGCTACCATCAACTCTTCGGCCATAATGGGTTTACCGGGCAATCCCATTTGAGTTGAAATAATTCCTTCATTCATTAACCCTCCCATGCCAATGCTTGTATCATCGGGTACCTGTATCACTGTGCCATTAAAACTTTTTACATATTGCAGTGCTTTTAATAGCAAACCTGAATTTTGTACCGGTAGAATCCCATCGCTGAATGCAACAGCACCTGAATGGCGCATATCATACATTTCTGAAAGCTCTTTTCCTGCTGTATTTTTTGTAATAGCACCTATGGGATAGATATTAACTGAAACATTTTGCGCTTTTTGTTTAATATATTCTGTTTGAGATTTGTTGTCAGTAACCGGGTTACAGTTTGGTATCAGCATTACATCGGTAAAACCGCCAGCAGCTGCAGCTTTAGCTCCTGTTTCTATAGTTTCTTTGTATTCAAACCCGGGGTCGGCAAAGTCGGCAAATATGTCCATCCATCCAGGGCTTACACATAAGCCATCCTGTTGTATGGTTTTATCGACCTGGTCGTTAATTGAATCAGCAATTTTTGAGATGATGCCATCTTCTATCAGTATATCTTTTATTTTACCGTTAAAAGGAGAGGAGGTAGAAATGATAGTTGCCTGCTTGATTACTATTCTCATTTATTAAAGAATTTAGCAAATATCATAAAAAAAAGTCAGGTTGTGAAACCTGACTGGTAATTTGTCGGGATGACAAGATTCGAACTTGCGACCCCACGCCCCCCAGACGTGTGCGCTACCGGGCTGCGCTACATCCCGAAATTTTTGAACCGGAGCGCAAATGTAATGGCAATTATCAAGATTACAAAAAACACAATAAAGTAACCATGCGAAAAACAGGTAAATTTTAATGCAACTAAAGCTTAAGTTTACTTAGTTTGCAGTTATCACTTTCATAATAACATAACTTTTCTTTTTTAGGTCTTTAAGTGTAATTCCTTTTTCATTTTTTGTATCTAACAAAACCACATTGTGGTCATAACCTAAATCTACCATTATCCTGTCATCAATAATCCAGCCCCGGCCCTGTATAGTGGTGCCCTTTCCGTTAAAGCGGTTAAATACCTGTAAATCGTCTTCCAACTCAAGAGATACAAGGTCGCCGTCTTTAAATTTTTTATACTTGCCGATAATTTTGCCGCCAACAAATTTTATTTTCGATGGGTCGATCCTGTTTTTTGGTTTTAGTTTATTTGCCAGGTTAACCGGGTGCTCTCCATCGCTTTCATCCACCTTAACCGTCATACCTCCCAGGTTGAGATTGCTATTGCCTGCATCCTTATTTTTATTTGATTTGTATGCCTTAGCATTAAAAATATTGAAACCAAAATCCTGCATGTATAATTCAGGATATTCAAATAATTCTTTTACGGCAATTATCTTATAAACATAAGCGGCCGTTTCGGCATTAAGCTGCATTTGAAAATAGTTGGTGCCTTGTTTTTTAATGGCATTTTGAATATTGCCGATACCATTGTTATATGCCGCAGCAGTTAACACCCAGGATGAAATACCAAAAGTTTTCCTGATATAGAGATAATAACCTGCCAATACCTTACAGGCAGCTAAAGTTGATTTATTAAAATCATTCCGTTCATCTACCAGGTCGTTTACAATTAAGCCAAGTTCCCTGGCAGTGGCTGGCATCAGTTGCCAAAAACCTGCAGCGCCGGCGCTTGAAACTACATTTTTAAAGCCACTCTCTACAATGGCAAGGTATTTAAAATCTTCTGGCAGCCTGGTTTCGTGCAGGTAATATTCAACCTGGCTCATATATTGATTTACACGCTGCCTTAAAGATGGTACATTAACATAATTGATTTGTTTTTTTATAATACCCATCAATTTTTCAGAAACAAATTTATCATCAACTGGTATCCTTTCTCCACAAAACACAATTTCATGTGTGGCCATACACTTCACTGATAATAAATTGAAGAGACAATACAAAATAGTTGTAAGTAATATTGAGTTTTTCTTAAACATAGTTCCTGTCAGTGTTAATATCTTTCTTCTTCTTCTCCATATTTTTTACCCGGGATGGTTATTTCTATTTTTGTTTTATTGAGACGGTCGGTAAGTTCAAAATTTAGTTTTTCTTTATCATCAATATAATAACTTTTACAAACGTAAATGATATATGCCTGGTTACCGGGTGTAATTATTGGTAAAAATGCAGGATATAAATAAACAGGGTATAGTTTTATTCTATTACCGGCTTTCTTTGTCCAGGTAAGCATCATAGCGCCGGTTAAAAAATCATTTTTGCTTTTATTTTCAATTAGGAATTTTAGATACACATCTGTTCCTTCAAAATTTATTCCCTGGCAGGTAAGTTTAACTTTATTATCGCTACCAGAAATGTTCAGGCGTGGATTTTCCTGTAAAACTTCACTGAAAGTAGATGTATTTTCCAGGGTGTTTTTGGCACCTTCGTTAAATGGTTGTTCAGGTGGAAGGTTTTTAAAATCAATGCCGGGATATTTTTCTTTTAATTCAGCATCTGTATATGGTACAGGAGGAACCTTTAATACCGCTGTTTCGGCAGCTTTCTTTTCTTTTGATTTCCTGGATTCTTTTTTCTCTGTTTTTGCCTCAGTACTTACTTGTTCTTTTGTTTCGGGTTGCTGTACTTCTGGTTGTTTATTTTTAGCCATGGCTTCCCGTTGCATTTGAAATTCTGAAACTTTTACCATGTGCTGTGCATATTCATCATCGGGTTTGTATGTTAGTATCTCCGAATATATCTTTTTTGCTGATTCATAATTTTTATCGGCAATGGCTTTTTTACCGGCTTTTAGTGCATCGCTGTACTTTTGGTCTAACTCTACTTGTTTGTTATAAGCATCTAATGCAGCACGGGCTTCGCTTTCTTTCTTTGAATTTCTTATTTCGGCATTTACATAATTTATTTGTGTGTGTGGATAATATTCATCAGGTTTTATTTCAATAGCGGCTTTGTATGATGTAAGCGCTGCATCGTATTTTTTTAATATTAATAAACTGTCTGCTTCCGAAATTACTCTTTCATATTTTGCATTTACCGCATTTTCTTTTGCTATAACTTCTAATTTTTCCTCAACAAGTGTCAATTGTTTTTTAGGTTCATCTTCTGCGGGCATAATACTGGCAGCTTGAGTATATGCTGTTTTTGCATTTTCATAATCAGCGGCCAGGTAATAAGATTTGGCTTTAGACATGGTTAGCACATATTGTTTTTTCATCTCTGCTTCACGTGCCAGCTTTTCTTTTTTAGCTTTTTCTGCTGCAGCAATGTCATCCAGCGTGGTTTGTATAAGGTTGAGTTTGTCTTTTGGTAATTTTTCAGATGGCTTTAAGTCAGCAGCATCGTTATACAGTTTGCGGGCCTTTATATAATTGCCTTTTTTAAATTCTGCATCGGCAGCTTTTACAGCTTTGTTATAGGCCTCATCAGTGGCAGCTTCTTTGGCAAGCCTTATCTTTTCAGCATTCTCTTTAGCTGTAATTTCATCTAGTATTTTATTTATAGCAGTAACCTGGTCTTGCGGATAAGATTTATCAGTTAAAAGCGAAGCTTTCATGTAACTCTCTTTAGCCGCCATGTAGTCTTTTTTCTTCAACTGTTTATCAGCTTCCTGAATGGTGGCTTTGTAATCTTTTTCACGGGCTTGTTTTTCCTTTTCTTCCTGCTTTTTTCTTTCTTTTGCCTGTTTTTCAGTTTCAGCTTTTGCTATAGCTTTTTTATTCTCCTCTTCCTGCTGCTTAAGTATTTTATTAATTTCTTTAAGCTGGCTGGCCGGCCATGGTTTTTTATCAATACTTAAAGCTTTATTATAGGCAATAGTGGCATTGTTATAATCTTTGGCAGCAAAATATTTATCTGCAGTTTTTATGGCATCGTTATAGTCAGCTTCTTTTTTTGCTTTTTCAGCAGCCAGGTTGTTTTCTTTTATTTTTTTCTGGTCTTCTGCTTTCTTTTGTGCGGCTATATCATTTTGTATTTTTTCAATCTTTTTTAATTGGTCCTGCGGATATTTGTTTTTAGTAATGCTTAAGGCTTTTTCATAAGCAGGTTTAGCTTCATCATAATCTCCTGCATTAAATAGTTTATCGGCTTCGGTTATAACAGTGTTATAATTTGATTCCTGTTGCGCTTTTACATCTTCTTCTTTTTCTTTTGATGCTATTAGTTTTAATTTATCTGTAGCCGTTGCATCATTTTTCTTTACTATTAAAGCTTGTTCGTACGAGATTCGTGCAGCGGCATAGTCATTCTTTTTTAGGGCTTTTTCGCCGGCACTCACATAGTCTTTATATAGTTTTTCTAATTTTTTCTCATCTTCTATCTTGATTTTTATTTCATCTAATCTTATTTTAGGTATCTGGTCGTCGGGCCTTAATTTTTGTGCTTTTTCAAAATACTGTTTTGCGTTGTTGTAGTCTTTTTGTTTTAAATATTTGTCCCCGGTTTCAAGCAGTGCATAATACCCCGATGAATTATTTTCATCTTTATTTCCTTTTTTAGCCTTATTATTTTTTTTATCGTCATTGGATGATTGTACAACTTGTTTTTTATTTTCATTTTCACGGATATGCATTTCCAGCTTTTTTACAGTGCTGTAATCATAATCCATTTCGGCATCATTGTTATAATCTAAATTCTTTTTAAAAACAATCAGGAATTTGTGTGTGCGGCCTCCCTCATTAACAACCAGGGGTGCAGGTTTTGTTTTTTCGGCTTTGGCTATTATAGTAAATCCTGTGCCGGCTGTTTTAAAATTATAAGGTGCGTTAGAAGGAGTGGTATTAAAATAGGTGGGCATAGAAGGAAACCTTACCATAACTTCGGCTTCGGCATTTACATAAATTGTATCTCCATTTATTTCCTGGGCCTGTACTTTAGTAATACCCGCTATTATAAAAAGTGTGAATAAAAAGCAGATTTTTACCGGGTAATTGCTCATTGCCATGTATGATTTGCAAGTAGTGAACATGTTATTGGCAACAATTTAAGCGAATTTGAAAAGTATTACAAACAATCAGTTCTTAATTTGTATTAATAACATTTTTTTAAGCAATAATAATTGCTTAAAAACTTTGTCTGCAAAATGTTTATTCCGGTAAACAGGTATTTAATACAACAAATTGTTTTAGATAAAAGTAAAGATAGAATTAATGATATTTTACTTCTATAATATTCACACATCCATCTTTATCACGCCTCATTTCGGCCATCTCAATCTTTATTTTCTTTTTCCCGATAAGAAGTTTTCTTCTTTTTTTACCGCTTATCTCTTCGCACATAGCATTAAAGGTCATCAGTTCGCCGTTTAATATAACTTTTGTATCGCCTTTATAACAAAGGTAATTATCAAAATCTGCTGCAGTCATTTTCTTATCTATCACTTTTCCAAGATAACCTTTAAATATGTCGTCGGTTATTTTTATATTCTTGCTATCGGTAGGGTTAGGTAATGGCTGAACCGTTTCTGGTATTAGCGGTTTCACTTCATCGGGTGTTACAGAAGGAACAGTTGGTAAAGCTTCTACATTAATTTCTTTAGTATATCTTTTGGTACGATCGCTATCCAACGTTACCTGTACCAGGTATTTACCCGGGGTAGGAAACTGGAATTTGGCTGTTGAGCCCTGTTGGTTCATTTTTGGATAGTTTGAAATTGACCAATCATACGATTTGGCGGTTACCATGCAGGTAAACATTTCTTCCTTGCCGGTTACGGTAGAGGATGGCCCCACAATTTCCTGGCCGGTTACAACATTGTTATCGTCTTGTGTTGAAGCCACAGGTTCAACAACCTGTATGCCTTGTATGGTTTCGCAGCCGGTGCCTGTTGATGCACTTATTCTATATTCACCGGCAGTTTTGTAAATATGTGTTACATACTGGCCGGTAATTTTTGCAGTATTATCTCCAAAATCCCAGGTGGTTTCAAATTTGCTGGAAGAAGAAACAAAAGACAGTGTTTCGCCTGTATTGTAAACACCATCGGTATGTTGTACAATTGTTTTAATTAAAAAATTTACCGGCTCACATTTTTTTGAATCAATTAACGTGTAACTCAGCAGGCCCAGCGATATTATGCTGATGATTAGCATAGTTCGCCATACCCTGTAATCAAGTCCCATTAACTGTTTTGTAAAAATCCTGTTGCCTGTCATGGTAAATGAATGGTTTTATTGTTTATTCTGCTGCAGTAAGAAAATTTGTTGTTTTAAATTCAGGTTTTCAATTTTAGCTGCGTCAAGCGATGTGGTTAAGGTTTCTATTTGTTTACGCAACTCATCAACATTTAAGTCTTTTCCGGTCATATCACGCAATTGTTTTTTTGCAGTTTGTATATCAGATAATACAAAAACAATACTGCGGTACAATGTTTTATCATTGGCCGAATCGGCGTCAATTTTAAGGTTAAGTTTTTTGATGCTTTCTGTAATTCTCCCGTCCAGCAAATCTGGCTTAGTGGCTTTGGTGTTAATGGTATCAAGCATGCCAGCTATCTCCGACATCTGGGTCATGAAGTCGTTTGAAAATTCTCTTTCTTTTACATACGACCGCATCTCTTTCAGCAACCTGTCGTTTTGCTTAAACGGAACCTGCAGGCTAAAAAAAATGGTTGTTGTAATGATAAGGATACAAACTATGAAAAGAAAAAAGAAATTGGTAAATGCTTTTCTCCTGTCTGTTTTGTTTATTGGATCCATAATCTTGTTTTAAAGTTTCTTTATAATATAAATTTAAAAAATAAAAGCCGTTTACACAATATTCAATTACCTGTTTATGATAATACGAAAAGGCATTACCGGCGATGCGTCTTTTTGTAAAATGTATTCAAGCTCCCGGTAAAGATTTTCCATTTCGTTTTCCATGGTTTCGTTTACCTGGCTGCTGTATGTTAGTGTTACATCTATTGTGCGTATAAATCCTTCATTGGGTTTATTACTTACCTGAACACCTTTTTGTACATCAACTTTTAATAATTTGCTGCCATATAATCTTTTGCATAATAGTTTTACATCCTCTGCACTTATTATTTTACCACCAGATAACAATTGCTGCCTAAGCAAAGCCTTTTTCTCGTTTTCGCTCACTGCATTTTTACCGCCAGAAAGCCCAGTAACAGTAAAACTTTTCTTTGAATTTACCAGTGTATTATTTACACTGGTAACCTGTACGCCAGCTTTAATATTGTTGGCATCTTTTTCATTGGTTGTCCAGTAATCAACAAAAATCATCTCGCCTTTTTTATGTGGCCTAAGCATCAGGTAATTTACCTGGGCTTTTTTATCAGAGGCTATATTTATTGAATCTTCTAAACCGGTAAGTGTTTTGCCAATATCTTTTAATTTACTTAAAACCACTTCATTATTTACCTGCCCAAAAAATGCGCTTTGCCCCCGGATGGTTTCAGTAATGTTGCTAATCATTTCCCGTACATCCTGCGAACTTGTTTTGCCTACTCCGCTTGATCTTACTATCAATTCTCCGGCCAGTAAATCTTTGGCGCCGGCCATTGGCCTTATTTTAAAATTTTCTCCTTTTTCGTTTTTCACATTTTCAAGATCAAAATAAACTCCTTTATCTGGTATGGGCACAATGTTGAGCCACTCATCGGTTTTATAATTAAAGCTGTTTAGTTTTTTATTTACTGTTGCAAATGCATTTATATTGCATGATATTGCATCAAATACTTCCTGTGCAAAATATTGATTGAAAACAATTTTTATAAATATCGGTTTTTCGCCTTCAATTTTCTTTAATGGATCGGCTAAAAATTTTTGGTGCCAGCTAACCGGTATTGAAGCATTGCTAATTTTACTTTTATTTTTCACCTGTACAAAATGATGCTGGTACACATGCTTAATTTTACGGTTCAGCTTATTTGTTTTTCCATCAGCCGATAGCATAATATCTTCACGGCTTTGATTGGTTTCTTCTTTATTATTGCCGGCAATTACTTTTACGGGAGTTTCGTTTATATAAAAGGAAGCATATGATAGTGCATTATAAAAAATATTTGCGGCCGAGTGTTTACGTAGGTCAAAATAAATATTTAATCCATTTAAATTATCGGGTATCTTTTCCATTTTAAGCGCCAGCGTAATTTCATTGGCATGCGATGTATTATCTGCTGTGCTGATTAATTCCCGCCTGTTGTTTTCATTAATACCATAAAGTTTGTTGCCTAACGACATATAGGCTAGTTCTGCTTTATACAGTTTATATTCTGCCACGGGCGATAAATGAATATCTACGGTTTCGTATGTATTTGTAGCAGGTCTTAAAATTTTTTGTATGATGCTAAAAGCTGTGTATTGGTTTATAGTGGCCGATTCTTCAACAGGCAATGCCTGTAAAATACCCGAAGCAGGTATGGCCCCTAAAAGAGATTCGGGCAGCATTACATCTGCAAGGTTATCTAATAGCCGGGTATGCGATTCGGAAATATTGTGGCCAATTTTTTCTAATTCGGCTGCACAGGCTTCTATTAAAAGTACGGCCAGCGGATCGGCATTTTGTTCTATCTCGTGCTCTTCAATACCCCATAACCTGGCTGCGGTATTCAGCATCTGGTCTTTTATTCTTTCTTTTTTTACGGCCGCCATAAATTTTTAATTTTAATCGAACAACATTGGGCCTATGTAGAAACTGGTATGAAACCGGAAAGGTTCGTTGTTGCGTTTAAGATTGCCTTTTACTGTTATTTCTACTTTTCTTTTTAATTGCAGGTTATTGGTAAGCCTATATTCTTTTTGCAATACATTTACTTCCACAATGGGTTTTGCTAATCTTTTTTCATATTTCTGTAACTGCCACTTTAATGATTTAATGATTACTTCTCGCCTGATGGAGTTAGTCATATGTATATCATAATCGTGGTCCCAAAATTGCGATCCATAATCATAGTCTTGTATATTTTCTTCAAGTTGTGTTGTTATCAGTAAGTGTATATTCCTGGCAATAGAGTCGGTAAGGCTACACCGGTCTAATTTCTTTTTTTGAAAGAACTGTTCAAATTTTAAAGGAAGTTTCAGGTAGTCTGTCATAAATATTTTGTACGGTAATTAATTTTTTTACCCCAGGAAACGCCTGCGTGGTTTAGGTTGGTTTTCTGGTTGCTGTACAGTTTCTTCTTTTACAAAAATGCCGCTTTCCCTGCGTTTTCCTATAAACTCAAGCTTACTTAATGTATCAAACAACCGAGAGGTTACTTTAACAAACTGCACTATTTTTTGAATATTTTTATTCAAATCATTTTGGTCAAAGCTTGTATTGGCAAGGCTGCTTAACATGGTTTCCAGTTCGCCCTGTTTTAGTTCGCACCATTCGCTTAGGTAGTTCATTAACTCTTCTTTGCCCGAGCCTATCCTCATATCGATACTGTTTTTCATTATTCTGGCCATTACGGATATATTTTCGAACATGGCGGCAGGGGCATTATACATCATATTCCACCTCATACTGGTGATGGCTTGCCCCAGGTATTGTATTACACGGTCGCATACATACATTACCAGGTCCGAAATTTCGTTTTGTTGGTTTTTCCTGAAAATTTTCTGAACAATTTCAGAGCAATGTAATTCAGCATCAGACAGGTATTTATCCAGTTCGCCATGCAGCGATAAAAGGTCGGGATGTGCATTTATCGAAAAACAGGGAGGAATATAATCCTGGTCAATTCTTACATCATTATTAACTACTACTATTTTCCCAACAGGTATGGCATATGGATGGGTGGCATATTGCCTGTAATTGGATTCGCTTATCAACTGTTGTGTGTAAGTAGGTACTACATTTGGAAAGCGGGGAGGGGTTTCAGAAAGGTCGGGGCTGCCTGCTGCCTGTTTTTCGAATGGATGTACAAATAGAAAAACCCACCAGGTAGATTCAGTGCCTGAAGTGTTTAGCGGAAATGAATCGGTAAGAACATTGCCTGTATCGGCCTGGCCTACTGTTGAAAATGCCGGCAATGAAATAGGTACGCCTCCCGATGTAATTGCCTGGCAGGCAAGTACGCTTACTCTAATAGTATTTTGGTTATCGTAAGAAATCTTAACATTAAATGTTTCTTCGCCGGCTACAGAAGCAGGCAGTATACCATAGCGCAATGGCGATAAAGATAAAGAAGCCATTGCCTGCAACGAATCTTGCCATGCGTTATCCTGGTCAATAAAATGATTTTTATTAATCTTCATCCCGTCAATCCAGTTAACGGGAAAATGTTTTTGTTTATCTCTCATGTCAATTATCTTGAGTAATGATACGTTCGCAAATAATGATGTTGTTTTCCTTAATATTATTTTCTTTAATAGACAATGCAGGGTTCAGCACTTTACTGCTTTGATACCATTTTGTTTTTAACCTAAACCACCATTCAAATGCATTGCCTTTTTTGTCGGCATATTCAATTGGTGTTTCGCTCTGTACTTCGTTGTAATCATTTAAAAAATGATAGTACAGGTCGCCAAGCGCCATTGTATCGGGGCCTTTTGCCCTAAAGTTTGTCTTAACATTATTTTCTGCATTTTTCGAAATTTCAAATGCAATTACCAGTAATTTTTCATTTGCTTTTTCATCCGGCAGTTCAATGGGGTTATCAATAGGGTATAGCCAGGTGGGGTATTGAGGTAAGGGGATTTTGTAAGCGGCTTCAAAAGTGTACAGGAAAACCACCGGCACAAAAAACCACAGTGTACTGATAAGCATGGGAAAAAACATAAAATCCTTATCCTTTAAAAAATATTGCAGCGATGAAAAAACCACAATGGTGAAAAAGATAAGCGACATGCCAAACATTATTTCTCCAATAATTACACGGTTGCGATTGTTTTTATTGGATATGAAATAGCGTTTATGAAAAAATACTACATGGATGATTCCAAAAAACAGGTATATAAATGCCAATAACCAAAATACTTTAAAAAGCTGATCGGAGATAAAAGTTGATAGATATGCAATACCCGATAAACCTGCTGCCGACAGGCCGCCCCACAATACCGGTTTTTTTGATTTTGATGCAAAACTGTCAACATAATTTTTTACCATAAAAATCAAGGCCACCGAGCAGGCAAAGAAACTGCCAATATATATCCAGAAAAATTTTAAAAGCATCTTCTATATTGTAATAGTTTACTTATATGGATAAGCTTATGCCGAGTATTGATTCTGTTTCAAAATCCCCGGTATCAGCAATGTTCCAATCAAATATAATATCAATTTGTAAAGGAATAAATATTTCCTCAAAGTGTTTTAATAATTTATCATAATCGCCTCCGGGCCTGTAG
Source organism: Ferruginibacter sp. (assembly GCA_019638575.1). Lineage (GTDB taxonomy): Bacteria > Bacteroidota > Bacteroidia > Chitinophagales > Chitinophagaceae > Ferruginibacter. The sequence continues at coordinate 19,064 of JAHBTN010000010.1, forward strand.
TTTTCTGCTTCGTTTTTTTGTAAGTTACCAATAGTAAAAAGCCAGCAGGGTGATGGTTCTATAAACCGGTTGCCTGTAACGGCGTCAATGCCCAGCTCAAAAAAATATGTATGGCTTTTGGTTTGTTGTGTTGTGTGCAGGTTTATTTCCTTTTCTGTTATTGTTACCGGTTTTTGCAAAACAAATTCCAGGGCGCCGGCAGTTTGGTTAGCATTACCTTTTATTGATTTAACCCAGGGCATTAGCTGAATAAGCCTTTTAACAGGCTCTTCGGGCAAGCCAGCCGGAATATCCCAAAAATTTAATAACTCGGTTTTTATATCTCCGTTTAAAATACCAAAAGCAAGGGTTACTTCTTCCTGCTCAACCAAAGTGGCATATCGGAAAATTTCCTGCTCAATGGGTTGAAAAAATTTACGTGCCGCTTTTTCCTCTTCCTTAAAACGCCTGTGTTCTTCAGCCATCAGGCCGGTGGCGTTGGTTTTGCTATTGCCTTTTGATTGGTGAAAAAGGCCTTCGGGTAACCTGTCGTAAATACCATCTTTATTAATGGTAAGCAATAGCTCGTCTTTAAAAGTACTATCATTAAACTCAAATCTTACCTCATCTATCTCGTTACGGAAGCTTTTTTTAAAATTACTGTTACAAAAAAGCCTGATATCGTTAAAGCTGATATCATGCTGTAACATAGCTGCACAAAACACTTCGGCTTTTAAAAATGTATGTGCTTTGGTTTTATATACAGCATTTTTAATCATGTTAATGCAAATTTGGCCTTACTAAAATGCAGGTTTACGATTTTGGGGTCTTCGAAATTAATTATAATTAACTTAATTATGAAATTATGCAGTAATTATAAAAAGGCAGGTTTGTTACTGCAACACTTTGTGTTTATAAGATGTAAAAAGGGTAGTAAAATGTTTTTCTTTAGTAAAGGCAATAAAAAAGTATAAAATGTTACTTTTTTTTTATTAAATTGTTGCAAGTTTTTAATGTGCCGGTTGTGATTCCCTATTTAAAAGATAAAAACCCCAAACCAGTAAAAAGTAAATACTACAACAGTAAATATTTTGCAGTATTTATGATTGATATGTGTATTCAACATTTACAATAACTTCAAAATTTAATTTTTATGAGTTTCAAAGCTAAATTTAAAGCTGGTAGCATTGAGTGTAATATTCTTAATGTACATTATTCATTATCGCAGGACATTGATTCCACTGGCCGTCCATCATCAATTACCCGTGGAGGCACAATTACATTAACAGTTGAAGGAAATAACAGTACGGAACTGTTTGAGTGGATGTGTAACAGTTTTGAGCAAAAGGATGGTAGTATTATTTTTATTAAACGAGATTCGGATGCCACACTTAAAGAAATGAAATTTAAATCGGGTTACCTGGTGGCTTTTTCTGAAGCTTTTAATTCGGAAGGTAAAGAACCACTATCTGTAACATTTACAATTTCTGCTAAAGAAATTTCTATGGGCAGTGGAACTCATACCAATGAATGGGTATAATAAATTATAGTAATTGTTTATTCTTTCAGGATATCTGCAAATCATTTGCGGGATGGTGAATAATGCCTGCATTTATAATTCAACGTAGTAAAAATGCCATTAGAGCTAATTCAAACAAAAATTAAGGTTGAAGGCAATGATGATGATATTTTTTTTGCCAACCTTACTATTAATCAGCATTTGGCCGATGTTAATTCCTTTCATTTTACCTGGCGCCAGCCAGAGGGGGAGGTTTCTTTATCATCGCAGGTTAGTTTTTATAACGATAACCTTGGTAAAGAAATAACAATTACCATTGGAGATGATTTTACTTTTAAAGGTATTATTTACGCTATTTCCTGCAATAACCATGATAGAATTGGATTATCTTATGAAATAAGCGGTAAAGGTTTATTTGAAAAACTTAACCAGGTGCCTGAGTGCAGGTCTTTTTATAAAAAAAGCCTCTCAGATATTTTTAATGCTGTTAATAATACATCCGGTACCACGTTAAGCCTGTCGCCTTCCAATACAGGCGATTTATTTTATACGGTACAATATAACCAAACCGCTTTTTCTTTTTTAAGGATGATGGCAGCCCGCTATGGAGAATGGTTTTATTATAATGGTACTGAAATGGTATTGGAAGCACCATCAGGTGATGCTGTTAGTTTAACCCAGGGGCAGGATGTGATTAACCTTGATATTTCTGCAAAACTGGTTAGGTCGCCAATGAATAACACAGCTTTTAACAGGCATAGCGGCGAGGTACTTACACACCAGGTTCAAAGCCATAACGGCGAAGGGTATATAGGTGCGGCGCAACATGCAGGCGAAACAGCGTATGGAAGTAACCAGTCAATGACAAACATGTCGGCTGCTGCCACACAGCAATTACTAACAGATATGAGTACACTAAGCCAGAAATCGGCAGCAGCCAATGCTGTATTGGTAAGGGCAAAGTGTACTAGCAATATCCTTAAACTTGCCGCAAAAATTAAATTGATTGATGAAGCCGGTAATAGTAACGGAGAATATATCATCACCGAAGTTCATCATAGTGTTAGCAATAATGATAATTACCAAAACCAGTTTGTAGCTATACCTGCCGAAGTAGAAGTTCCACCTTATACCAATCCTTTTACAGTACCATTATGCGATTCGCAAATGGCCAAGGTTGTAGAAAATGAAGATGCTGATGGCTTAGACAGGGTGAAAGTTCATTTTCCCTGGCAACAATCGGGCGAAAATACACCCTGGCTAAATGTGATTACGCCTCATGGCGGAAAAGACAGGGGTATACGTTTTTTACCGGAGATTGATGATGAAGTAATGGTGTCATTTATGGATAATAATGCTGAAAGGCCTTATGTAATAGGAGGTATGTTTACCGAAAACAATAAATCGGGCAATACCCATGAAGGTAATCATGTAAAAGTAATAGGTACCAAAACCGGCCGCAGGATTGAGATAAACGAAAATGATGGCACCATGGGTTTTATGGATAACTATAAAAATAAAAAGGATAAAAACATTATAGAGTTTAAGAAAAAGGATGACCCCGAAATGAAAATACAATCATTGAAAGGGGATGATGACGGATCGATGATTTCTTTTACCAATTCCGAATCACTTAAAATAGAATTGAAAGACGGAGGGGCACTGATAGCTGAAATTAAATTTGAAAAAAACGGTAAAAAACTTACCATACATGCAGCCGATACCATAGAAATAAAAGCTGATCAAACTTTAAAGCTAAATGCACAAAAGATAGAGATAAACGGAACACAGGAAGTAAAACTGGAAGGCATACAGGTAGGTATTGATGGTAAATCGGAACTTAAGGCTAAAGGGCTTACTGCTACATTTGAAGGCTCTGCAAAGGCAGATTTTAAAGGAGGAGGTATGGCTTCCTTAACAGGCGGCATTGTAAAAATTAATTAAACTGCAATGCAATATAATACACAAGATGATGTATATGCTTTACGATACTGCATTAAATGGTTTATATACATTAAACCTGTTACAAAAAGCATACACGGTAAATCACTCTCTTTTTAAAGGCACAAAAGACGAACATTTATTTGATGTGGCACCTTACTTGTTTAGTATCGACGATCGTTTTTTTTATAACCTTAACGACCCTCATGTTTCTCTACAAGCGATTGTTGCTGTAGAAACAGAAATGGCCGATAAAGATTTACTAGCTCATTTTCAACAATTCATTTACCGGCAAAATAATAATAAACAATATTATTACAGGTTTTGGGATGCCAGGGTTTTGGTAAGGTTTTTAACAGGCAGCACTTATGAGCAAATAGCACCCATATTTGATGAAATTAAAAGTTTTTATGTACCAGATATTGACAAGTTAACAGTAAAACGTTATTCATTGAACAGGGGAAAACTGCAAACAGATGAATTGCCCTTAGACAAGCTGTTTTTTTTAGGCAATGATTTACAGGAAATACAAACGGCTACAGAAGTAATTAAACAACAAAAAAAAGAACGAACTTTTTTTAAATAGATAGATATGGGAAAACCGGCAGCAAGATTAATGGATATGCATACATGCCCGATGGTTAATGGAGTAGTGCCACATGTTGGCGGGCCGATTATGGGGCCGGGGTGCCCAACTGTACTTATTGGTGGAATGCCTGCCGCAGTTGTGGGCGATATGTGTACTTGCACCGGCCCGCCGGATACTATCATTTTAGGCAGTGCCGGTGTTTTAATAGGTGGCAAGCCTGCAGCCCGTATGGGTGATATGACATCGCATGGAGGTATAATAATTTTAGGTTGCTTTACGGTTTTAATTGGAGATGCAGGTGCAGGCGGTGGTGGCGGAGGTGGTGCTGCAGCGCCCAAGGCCGATATGTCAAAACTTGGAGCAAAAGCTGCTGCTGCACTTGCTAATAAAAAAGCTTTGGAACAAGCTGCACAGGAAGGAAAAGATACAGCAGAAAAAACTGATCAAAAAGATTTTAATGCACAGTTTACATTGGTTGACGAAGCAGAGAAGGGTGTTGCAAATGTTAATTATGAAATTGAAACCAATGATGGCGAAAGGCATACCGGCAAAACGGATAGTAGTGGGAAAACTGATAACCTATCGGGCTATACTACGGCCGATTGCAGGGTTAGTTTTTTAAATAAATAATTTTTTAATGGCCGGCGAACAAACAGAAGAAACACATCAACAGGTAAATGCCAGGCAACTGGTAGTGATGGTACGTTTTAATCCTGCAGCAGGGTTAGATACCGGTGCAGCATCCAGCCTCATGGGCGGCATCAGCAATCCTATCGAGAGCGCTGTAAGCGCTGTAGAAAGTGCTGCAGCAAGTATCCCCGGCCTTGATATGTTTTTAAAAGAAGAAAAAAAAGAAACCGAATCGGAAAAAGAATATAAATACTATGAAGATTATTCAGGCTGGGATACAATGCTTGACAAGATAAAGGAAGGCTTGCAGCAAATGAATCCCGATAGCGATGTGGAAAAATTTGAATTCAGTTCAACCGATGCAGAGGGCAGGAAAAAAGATGCTAAGCAACTGAATGAAAAGATAAAATCAAAATTAAACGGCTGGAAAAAATATACCTCTTATGTTCATTTTATAGGATTGGCACAGGGAGGGAATGTAGCAAATGAATGTACCGACCTGCTGGCTAATGACAGTACTTTTAAATCGGAGAAATGGGCTGTTAAATCGGTTGTGTATATGGCAACTCCACTGTACAAAAATGTACATGTACTTAATAAGGCAAGTATGAAGGGTAAAGGCGCTGTGTTTTCTTTTGGCAACCAATACGACCTTACCCAAAACGCCATTGATTTTTTTGACGACAATGAAAAACTGCTCACCCTTATTAAAGATTCAAACAAAAATGTATTGTCGCTTGCCGTAGGTAAAGTAAAAATGCGCCTGGTTAAGATACTGGCAATCCTGTTAGGCGGATTGCATATAAGCGCCGGCCCCGATGCATTAAAAGACCTTGATAAGATTGATGAAATAAAAGATGAAATAAAAGGATTGATTGATGATATACTTGGCTTCATTAAAAAGCTTATTGATGAAGGCACATCGTTTGTAAAACTTGATGAGATACCCGATTTTAAAAATATCAGCTCGGGATACGATGCCATACCTAATAAATGTGCTGATGAATTAAAAACTACTATTGAAGAGATAAAAAATAAAGCTGTGGATGGAGCAAAACATACCAGCCTCTCTTTGGGCCCATCCGACCTGGCAGGCCTGTTAAATTGCCTTTGCCCTCTGTTTGATGCAATCGGCGGCTCGCTGTCTGTATTAAAACCAAATACAAAAGGTGGCGAAGACCTGGCTAAACAAATGATTGATGAAGCAGGAGTAAAAAAAGTTTTTGCTCCCGAAGGAAGCTCGCCAACTTTCCTTGATATTGATAAAGACTATATTAATAAAGCCGTAGAAGCTGCAAAAAAGAATGAACCCGACATGTCGGTGGTGCTTATTAATAAAGTAAATGGCCTGCTTAAAAAAGCAACCGAAAAAACCAACGAGGTAAAAGATATGGATGCCACTCAAAAACAATACCTGGCCGAAGCTATAAGTTGTCTTTGCCTGCCCATGCTGCCATCAAAAAAAGAATTTTATGCAAAGCTGGTAAAGCTTATACCTTTTAACCTGCAAAAACTTACAGAAGATTATACAGCGGGCAATTTAATGGGCAAGGCCGGTGCACCGCTTGAAAAAATCGGGATAAAATTTCCCGATAAATTAAACACATCGGTTACCAATGCCGATGCGGAGATGAACAGGGTAAAAGGTTATTTTGATCAGAATAATTTTAAGATGGCCGATAAGATAGACAGCCTTTATCTTATTTATAATTCGCATAACCTGGCTTTAAAGAAACCATTTGGACAAGTGCATCAATGCATAGATATGCAAACCGGGTATTTGAATTATATGAAAGCAAAAGGTTATGATAATGTTTGTACCATCAACGAGAATAAATATAACCAGGGCAGCAAAACCGAAAAAGAAAATGCAATGCCCACCACTGAAGTTAAAAAAGAACAGGCAGCTTAATAAACAACCATCAAAATGATACCAACCGGGCCAGGCGAAATAAGACTTGATCATCGCTCAAGCGCTGCAGATAATGTAGTGTGGGTGCATCTTGATAATTTTGATATAGATGGTGTTGATCTTAAAGCTGAACATAGAAATGCATTAGACAGGTGGTTCAGGCATAATATGGTTGAAAGCGGTGGTTTAATAATACCTGTTGACAGAATTTGGGTTTTTCTAAGGGGTTATGCAAGCCGTACCGGTGGAGTAGAACATAATATTGATTTATCAAGACAAAGAGTTAGTAATGTGCGGGCATATCTTTCATCTTATGTGTCCGACAGTCATATCACCGGGATGGAACATGTAGGCGAAAGTTGGTCACGTAGAGAAATTGAAGAAGATAGCCAGTATCGGTCTGTTGAAGTTATCATGCGTACTGTGAACCATCCGCCTGCACCTACAACTCCTACATTTATATACGATCGTTTCCGTATGAGGGCTAAACCGGTTGGTCCCGATGTAGTTGGCGCTATTGCCGACGAAATTGACCTTCCTGGTGGTCTTGGCAGTACAGTTTTAATGATACAGATTGAAAACCGCTCAACCCATGAGCGAAGAGATTTTTTATTTGTTTCATTGCAGGTTACGGCTGGTTTATCTGCTCCTATATCTTCATCAACAGAACCAACAGATGATAGATTAATCAGTGAGTCTTCTGAATATGGTGATTGGGTCAATTTCAGAACAAGAAGTAATCATCATGTAGCATTTTCGGAGTTTGTGGGCAGTGCTGCATTTGGCGGTATGGTAAGCGTTCAAATTGGAGGATATAGCCCCGGAGAAAGCCTGGGTATGGGAGAAAATTATTTCCAGTTTAATTCCGACAGGCTGCATAACGTAGATAACTATGTATCTATATTACCACGTACAATTGTGCTACCTATGCCTCCTACATTTGGTCTTGGGTTTTCTCTTATTTCGATGAGCGCTTTTGGGAGGTTGATGTTTTGGCCTTGAATAATTTATAATTGATAATGTATAATGTAGAATTGATAATGTATGCAGGCTCAAATTTTTAAAACTAATTGTTTATTTTTAATAGAAGCATCTTAATAAATAAATATGGCAACACAAACCAATTATAGTTTTTCCGAAACATCCAAACAGGCTATGCATATTGCATCGCAACTGGCAAAAGAAAATATGCATGCAACTTATGGAGCAGCTCATTTATTAAAAGCCTTACTTCACAAAGATTTTCCTGCATTAAAATTTCTTGAAGCCAAAGGTGTAGATGTTTATTACCTTGAAGAGTGGGCCGAAATAAGAATTGAACAATATCCCCGAACCGTAAAACCAACCGATGAACCCGGGCCGGATGAAAGTTGCGAAGCATTATTCAACGAAGCTGATCACCTGCATTTAAAAATGCAATATCATTCAATAGAACCTGAGTGCCTGTTAATTGCAATATCTACACCGGGTGTATCATTTGCGTATGAACAATTAAAAACCTACCCTGTTACATCAGCGCAATTATTACAATGGTATCAAAATACTACTACCCAAAAAGGCAGTGGCGGCAAGACAAACGGCAGCATCAATAAGCCATCGCCCAATGCCACTTACGAGGCGCTTGGCAAATATTGTATCGATAAACTTGCACAGGCAAAAGAAGGAGAGTTATACCAGGTGATTGGCAGGGATAAGGAAATAAGACAGGTATGTGAAATCATCAGCCGTAAATCAAAATCAAATGTAATTATTACCGGCGACCCCGGCGTAGGCAAAACTGCCTTGCTAAATGGCTTTGCTATGGCAGTTGTAAATGAAACAGTGCCCAAACATTTACAAAATATTTCCATCTACGAAATAGATAACGGTGCATTAATGGCCGGCGCCACTTATAAAGGAGAGATTGAGGACAGGATAAGAAAAATTATTAAAGACTTATCAAATTTTGAAAAACCGGTTTTATTTATTGATGAAATACATACTTATATTGATAAGAATAATCCCAACGGCGGTGCAACAAGTATTTTAAAAGCAGAGTTAAGCAAAGGAATTTTAACCGTAATTGGCACTACCACATTGGATGAATATCGTAAAAGCATTGAAAAAGATGAAACCTTCAGTCGCCGGTTTGAGGTGGTGAAACTAACCGAACCCGACACAGCTATTGCAGAAAAAATGTTGCGTAACCAGGCCGAGCATTATGAAAAACATCATAACCTTACAATTGATGATCCTGTTTTTGCCGAAGCTATAAAACTGGCAAGGCGTTTTATCAAAGACAGGAAATTACCCGATTCGGCTATTGATCTTTTAGACCGTACATTGGCGGTAAGCAGGATGATGACAGATACAGCATCGCAGGACGTAGAAAAATTAACAGGTAAATTAAATGAAATAAAAGAAGATGCCAATGATGAAGAATACCGTTGGCTGTATCACGAAGCACAAACAGGTTTTAGCCCGGTATTACTGGCAAGGCATAACGAAGAAAAAGAGTTTAATAAGATTATTGACAAAGCCGAAATGCGTGGGTATTTAACATCAATGTTTCAAAGCCTTACTACAATTGCATCTACAGAAAAAACACAAATAGATACAACCGATTTAAGCGCCGTGGTGGCCAATATAACAGGCATACCATTGGGTAAAATACAAACCAAAGAACAACAACGACTGGTGAATATGGAAAACCATCTTCGTCAGCGTGTAATAGGGCAGGATCATGCACTGAAAACAGTTTCGGATGCCATACTGGAATCCCGGTCGGGGTTAAATAAAGCCGGGCAGCCCATTGCATCATTCTTTTTTCTTGGGCCTACCGGTACCGGTAAAACCGAATTGGCAAAATCGCTGGCCGAATTTTTGTTCCAGGATGAAAACTCAATCATCCGTTTCGATATGTCGGAATTTAAAGAAGAACATTCGGCTGCATTATTATACGGTGCACCACCGGGCTATGTGGGCTACGAAGAAGGCGGTATGCTGGTAAACAAAATACGGCAGCAACCTTATGCCATTGTTTTATTTGATGAGATAGAAAAAGCACATCCATCTGTGTTTGATATTTTTCTGCAAATATTGGATGAAGGAAAAATGCACGACAGGTTAGGTAAGGAAGGAGACTTTTCAAATGCTGTTATTTTATTTACATCCAACATCGGCTCCGAGCATATTATCGAAACCTTTAACAAAGGCCAAATTCCAAAATCGGAAGACATGCTGGATATTATGAGCCGCTATTTTAGGCCCGAATTTTTAGCAAGGGTTACCGAAATAATTCCTTTTGCACCGGTAAGTATTCAAAACGTGGTACGCATTTTCAATATTCATTTAAAACCATTGATAAAACAATTAGAGCAACAAGGCATCACCTTAAACGTTACTGAAGAAGCGGCCGAACACCTGGCGCATCTTGGCTTTACGCCCAAATACGGCGTACGGCCATTGAAGGGTGTAATACGTACATCGCTGCGTAAACCATTAAGCCGAATGATCATCAACAGCGAAATAAAAAAAGGATCGGTAGTAACAGCTCAGGTAAATGAAAAAAAAGAATTAACTTGGAAAATTAAATAAAAAAAACAGTAATTTTAATACACTAAAACTTATTGTATGGCAGATAATTATGGTATTGGCGGCAACGAAGTAAAAACAGATGCCAGTGAGGCATTTGCAGATATACCGCAAAACAGAACCCTGATGGCTGAAAAACTTACCAAGGATGCCCCGGTAAAGCCTGAAATTGTACATGGATTACAAACTGTAGAACAGGTATTTGAACACTACAAACCCAATGTAAGCATCGATTTTGAAGATACAGACGGAGTAACTAAAAAAGAAACCCTGAGTTTTAAAAACCTGGGCGATTTTGGTGTAAAGGGAATTACAGAACAAAGTGAGTTTTTAAAAGACAATGCATCGCAAAAAGAAGAATATTTCAGGATTATTAAACAACTTAAATCGAATAAGATTTTAAAATCTGCCTTGGCTGACCCTGAGGCAAAAAAAGCATTGCTGGATGCCATACAGGGAATGGTGGCAGAATTGGAAGGAAATAAATAAGATGAGATTGTGGGTTGCCTGAAAATCATTGTTGGATTGTAAAATATTAAACAGAATAAAATGTCATTCCAGGCCAGGTTGATAATAGATGATAATACTTTCACAGTTTTAAGTGCAGAGTATGCTCTGAGTATTCCTTATGATGAACATAACCGACCGACAGGCAGATTAAGAGGAGGTATTATTGATTTAACTTTTGAATCGGGTAGCGCCAATTCATTTGTGTTACTGGAATGGATTATGTATCGTATGAATAAAGAAGGAAGAATTGAGTTTTCGAGAAGGGATACAGGAAGCAGTACTCAAAAAGTGGTAACATTTAGGGAAGCCTATTGTGTGTATATGAAAGATATTTTTGTTTCAAACGGAGCTAGTCCCATGGTTACCAAAATCACTATATCGGCTCACACAATTGATATAGATAATCAAGTGTTGCATAATAGCTGGCCGGGTATCGAATCATCCGATTCAGACAGCAGTAGCGCAAGCAGCAGCGGTTCAGATAGTTCTTCATCACATGATATACAATCATCTAATAGCCTTTCATTTGATTAACTAATAAATAATAACGATAACTTAAATACAAAACTACAAGCTATGGCGGATAATATGGAGCAACAATCGGCACCTCAACAGGAAGTTCAACAAGAAAGGCCGGCGATAAAAAATCCTTTAGAGTTTTTAAAAACAAGTAGCGAAAAGCTTGCAAAGTTTGGCGGTTTCGACCTGATTGAATCCACTATTGAAGGAACCCAGAACCTGAATCCTGACAGGAAAGCAAGAAGAAATATCTTTCTTACCGAACAACAAAAAAAAGGTGAAAGGGATTCACTAAAAAAAGCATTACTTGTATGGGCTAAAGTATTAGAAGGTAATAGCGAAATTTCTGATATGGTAAATATGTGTGAGGAAAAAGCAGCAAGCAGCCAAAAAGTACTGGAGCAAAACCTGGCCAAAGCCGTTGAAGAAACTAAAGACCTGGAACGTTCTTACAGGAACGTGGCCTTGTTTTTTAAAAATACCGAATCGGATAAATTAAAAAATGTTTCTTTCATCAATTGCGAACTTGACCAGATGAAAGACCTGGATAATACCCGTTTTATTGATGCCGTGAATGAAGAATTGAAAATGAATTTCGACAGGCTTGATTTACGCAATAACTATAGCATCATGGTGTTGCCGGGCTACCTCGGTTCAAACAAAGTGGTAGAAAAATGGGCTAAGATAGCGCATGAACACAAAGTGATGCTGGTAACCGATTTTGAACACCTTGATGCACCTGATGATGTGATGGAAATGTTTGAGATGGCTAACCTTACTGCCGGCGATAAATTTAAATCGAACGTGATGATGACCTGTAACTGGCTGGTAGGCCGTGGTAAGTTTGCCGAGTTGGGAGAAGAAGATGACCTGTATGTGCCGCCTTCAGGCGCATTGGCCGGTAAGGTTTACCGCACGCTAATGAGTCAGGTTACTGCAGGAAAAAAATTCGGTAGCATGAACGAAGTGGATGGTGTTAAGTTTCCATTGAAAAAAAGTGAAATAGCCAGTATAGAAAAAATGGGGCTTGTGCCCATGGTAAATGAATATGGTAAAGTGATGGCCTTTTCTGCAAAAACTTTGTTTAACGGCGATAATCTTGGCTTACAAACTTATTCGGTAGTTAGGGTATTTGATTATGTTACAAAAGTGATGATGGATTTTCTTAATCGCAGGGCATTTGAAAACTTTAATGCCAATACTCGAAAAGATTTAATGAGCCAGATTGTTAAGTTTCTTGATAGCATCACCGGCCCCGATAAATTAATTGAAGATTTTACCATCAAGCGTTTTGAACAAGACCCGGTTCAAAAAGATAAAATACATCTTGATATTCACATGAAACCTTATTTCCCGGCCAAAAACTTTATGATTAAAATGGAAGGACAAAAAGGTGATGATGGTACTGCATGGGATACTAATTACGATCAGCAATAGTTTCAAAAATAATTTTACATATAAAATACCTCAACATGTTTTTGTTGAGGTATTTTTTTACATCTTATTAAATTTCTATTACTCATCTTATCAGGGTATTTTTAGCGCAGATTAAAAACAGTACTTTTGAAGTTAAAAAATTTTAACTGAAACTTTGTTTTTACATACAATTTGTAGCATTATCCTTATTGCTTTATTGCAGTAATATTTGTATTGCCCAGGTTTATTATAAAGGAAGAAACTTTACAACCGAGGATGGTTTATCTGATAACAGGATTACCTGTTTTTATAAAGACAAAACAGGCTTTATTTGGATAGGAACAAAAAATGGGTTGAACAGGTATGATGGGCATTCTTTTAAAATTTTCAGGCCTTCAAAATTAAATTCTATTTCAAATGAAACTATCAATGATATTGCCGGTGATAAAAATGGCCGTATCTGGGTGGCCACCATGGATGGGCTTAATTGTTACAATCCCAAAACCAATCATTGGGATGTATTGCGGCCCGGCGCTATAAAAGGCGATAACGAAATACCAAATATCCTCACCTGGAAATTATGGTTTGATGAAACAGGTTTGTTATGGGTAGCCTCCGATGTGTTTGCATTTACCAGTTACGATGTAGATAAAAAGAAATTCACTTATTATGATTGGCCTGCATTTGCAAGACAAAACTTAAACACGGCAAGCACCGGAAAATACAACAGCATACAGCGGTTTACCCAAAAAAACAAAACAGTTTTTTGGCTGGGTACAACTAAAGGGCTTGTAAAACTTGATATCAAATCAAAACAATTCACTTTTATTGGCGCAGGATATTATGGCGATGTGTTAGATATAAGGTACGATAGCCTGCATAAAAAAGTTTACTTGTCGGTACAGGGCGGCCATGTTTTTTGTTATGATGAAAAAACGGGTTTGTATCAGCAGGTACATGCCTTGCCCGAAAATTATCCTTCTACAACATTTGTAAAAGAACCGGAAGATGAAATTTGGATGGCATCCGATAAAGGGTTACTAAAGATAAACCCAAAAACCGGGCAAGCAACATATCCTGTTTCAATTCCCTTTTCCGGATCACTTTTAACTGGCGGCGCCACTTCTATTTATACCGATAATAACGGCATCAGGTGGGTTGGCACACCAAATGGAATCACTAAAATTGACCAGGCAAACCTTAATTCAACTTTTTTACCGCTACTGCCAGGTTCGGATAAGGATGGAAAGAATGATGTAACCGGTGTTTATTTCGATAGCCTTGCAAACAGTTATTTTGTTTGTGTTTTAAACCCCGCCGCAGTTTACATCATCAACAAAACAACCGGAACAATTGATAAGGTTACAAAAGATAAATCAGGAAAACAATTTGAAGGTTGTAACCTGGTAAAGAATGATGCATCAGGAAATATATGGTTGCTAACCCGTAACAATGTTTACCGGTACAGCCGTGCCGAAAAATCTTTTTCAAAGTTTAAGTTGCCCAACAACGATACGGTTGTAGTTTACAGGGATATGGTGCAGGATGCAGAAGGCAATTATTGGTTTGCTTCTTTCCATAGCGGCATCTATTATTATAATAATGCAGCCAGGCAATTTGTAACACTAAAAGACAGTGTTGCATTTTTATTGCAAACATCTGCAAGCTGCCTGTATGCAGATAATAAACACAAGGAAGTTTGGATTGGCACTTTTGGAAACAGTTTGCTTAAGTACAACCTCAGCACAAAAAAACTGGAAGTGTTTTGGGAAACAGAAAAAACAAAAGACTATGTTGCCTTATTGTTGGTGGATGATATTTGTGCAGATACCAAAGGGAATATATGGGTAGCCACTAATTCTGGTGGACTTTTTCGATATAACAGGAACCAGCCTTATGAAAAGTCTTTTTCAAAGTTTGATATGAAATCGGGCATGGTTACCAACAATATCATCTCTGTAGCAGCAGGCGCCGATTCGGTGATATGGTTTCTATCTGGCAGTGGTGTATTTGCAATAAATACAAACGGTATTCCATTAATGAATAAGCAGGATAACCGGCTCTTTAAATTTTCTACTTATGCACATGATTTCAGCAATCCACACAATATATATTATGATGAAACAAACAAAGAAGTTTTAATAGGCGCTGGTGGAGGGCTGCTGATGTATCACCCGTTAAAAGAAAATGATCCGTTGCAGTTTCCTTTGGTTTTTACTGAAATAAATATTGATGGCAAAACAATCATACCTGTACCCGGCCAAAACTACGCAGGCATGCACCTTGCTTATGGCACTAAAAGTGTTACTATAAAATTTGCCGGGCTTTATTATGGCGAATCTGATGAAATTGAATACGAGTACAAACTAAATGGCTATGACAAGCAATGGCAGCCTGCAGGAAATAAATTTGAAGCCACTTATCAAAACCTGCCCGAAGGCGATTATTCCTTTTCGGTAAGGGCTGTTACAAACGGTGGTAAGGAAGTGGCCAGCCTGTCGGGCTTCTCTTTCAATATACCGCCCTATTTTTGGCAAACATGGTGGTTTGTAGCATTGTTTTTTTTACTGGTAATTGCAGCCGTTTACTGGATAGTACATTCTTTGTTGCAAAAACTAAAAGAAGAGGAACAGTTAAATGCATTTGCAACATCGCTCTACGGTCAATCTACCATTGATGATATTTTTTGGGATACGGCACAAAACTGTATCACATTACTTGGCTTTATAGATTGTGTGGTGTACCAGAAAGATGAACACCGGGAAGTATTGATACAGCGGGCTGCTGCAGGCCCCAAAAACCCTGGCGAAAAAAGGCAGATAATTAACCTGATGGAGATACCGGTAGGCAAAGGTGTGGTGGGTTATGTTTGCAGCACGGGCAAAGCATTGATGATACCTGATACAAGCAAAGACCCAAGGTATATTGTAGATGATGAAGCAAGGCTTTCAGAAATCACCGTGCCTGTTTTTATTGATGGAAAAGTGTTTGCGGTGATTGATTCTGAACATCCTCAAAAAAACTATTTCACAAAAAGGCATTTACGTGTGGTTAAAAAAATTGCAGCTATTTGTGCAGAAAGGATATCGAAATATTTGTCGGAAGAAAGGCTGCGAACAAAAATTGCCAGGGACCTGCACGATGAAATGGGCTCTACACTCACAAGCATTAATGTGTTAAGTAAAGTGGCCATGCAATCGGGTTCGCTAAGTAGCGATGTAACAGGATACCTGCAAAAGATAAAAGACAATTCGGGTATAATGATGGAAAGTATGAGTGATATTGTGTGGGCTATAAACCCCATGAACGACAGTATAGAAAAAGTGCTTTTGCGTATGAAAGAATTTGCAGCAGAGATGCTGGAGCCGGCCAAAATGAATTATTACTTTAAAGTGGAAGGCAACCTCGGTAAATCTTTACTTAACCTTGAAGAACGCAAAGACCTGTATATGATTTTTAAAGAAGCAATAAACAATGCGGTTAAATACAGCGAAGCCACCGAAATAAGTATCAACCTCACCGTTCAAAACAATGTACTGCAGTTACAGGTAACCGATAACGGCAAAGGTTTCAACAGTGAAAACAATTATAGCGGCAATGGATTAAGAAATATGAACAGCAGGGCATTGGCTATGCTGGCAACACTCACCATCCACTCCATCCAAAATGCAGGCACAACCATTTTGCTACGCAAAAGCATCACATGATAAGGGTATGCATTTTTAAAATAAAGTTCATTAAGTTGCATGCCAACAAGTGTCAAGGAGAAAAAAATGCCGGTAAAAATTATTATATACGACGATAATCAGAATTTAAGAGAAAGCCTTTCGAACCTGCTTGCGTTAACGGGCGAGTATTCCATCATGGGCAGTTTTGCCAACTGCGAAAATGTGGAAGCGGAAGTGTTAAAAATGCAGCCCGATGTGATATTGATGGATATTGATATGCCGGTGGTAAATGGTATTGAAGCGGTAAAAAAAATACGTAGGTTTAACGAGCAGGTGCAAATAATCATCCTTACAGTGTTTGATGATAATACACATGTGTTTGAAGCATTGTATGCCGGCGCTAACGGCTACCTGCTTAAAAAATATATTTCAGATAAGTTGATACACGCCATACAGGATGTATTAACAGGTGGTGCGCCCATGAGCCCTTCTATTGCACGAATGGTGATAAACAATATGCAGCAACCGGTGCAGCAGGCCATTTCTAAATCCGATTACCAGTTAACCTCCCGTGAAAAAGAGATACTGCAATTACTGGCACAAGGAAATAGTTTTAAAATGATTGCAGCCGACCTGTTAATCAGCATTGATACAGTACGCACACATATCAAACACATATACGACAAATTGCATGTTCGATCCCAGATTGAAGCCGTTAGTAAAGCTATTAACGAAAAACTTGTATAGTTTTTTTACTAAGTAAACTTTCTCTTTTATAATTGATTGAATCTTAATTGTAATTTATTTATGTTGAAATATATACTACAAACAGGTATCACATCATTTGGGTATTGTATAGTAAATATCTTTTCATCAATTTTGAAAAATAATTAAGGCAATAAGCGCTAACCTTTTTTATACGAACAAAAAACAGAATTAAAGGTTTTGAGTTCCAGAAAATATTTAACCCTGGTATTTTCTGCCTATAAAATTTTAATCCAGCATAGTTAGTACAATAAACAGAATTATTTTTTAAAAAACAAAAAATTACAACTATGCCAAAAGTGAAAATTGCATTAACAAAAATGCGTTGTTTAGAAGAAACTAATGAAGTAGGATCGGATGAACCTTATGTACTTGTATTTGCTGCCCAAATAAAAAAGGTAGCAAATGTTGTAAATGTACCTGCGGCTTCCACCACTTTGTATGGCCCCTGGTCGAATGTTGACAAAGGAGATCTTGTACAGTCGGCATTTGTGTTAGGAGGCAAAACCATATTACCGGCAAAAAATTGCTGGGGCCTTAATGGTAAACCGCAAGAGCTGGCAAAGATGGAAGATGCCATATTTATTGTGGCGCTAATGGAAAATGATGATGCCGATACAGGCGGCATACGGGCAGGCACACATGCACAGATGTTTGCTTCTATTACCTCGTATGCCAATGCCAACATGAGCCGTGCCGATATGGTGAGCAAATTAAAACATGATATGAAAGATGTTTTAAGGGGTATTACGGTAACCGGTATCCCCAACAGCGACGACCTGGTGGGTGTTGCAGAACTTTCTTTCAGTAATACCGACTTACAGAAAGCAGTTACGCAAACTGTAGTAAAGAATATAGTATTAAAAGGCGATGGAGGAGAGTACCGGCTGCGATTTGAAATGAGTGTGTAAAATAATTTGAGTTTAAGGGGTGCTGCAATTATTAAAGCGGCATAGAGTAAACAAAATGCCGCTTTTATGCTTCCTCATAAATTAAAAAAGATTTTTTAAAAGGTATTACAAATGGTTTTATTTACCGGTTGCAAAAGTTAAATAACTATAAACACATAAACATGAAAAAGACTATTTCATTTTTTATTACAACTTTTTTCTGTGCTGTTGCGGCTGCACAAAATGTTGGTATAGGCACGGCTTCGCCAGAAAGTAAATTGCATGTGGTAGATACTGTAGATGTAGCCGATGGACAAAGCGGCGCCTTTGTAAACATACATAATGCCACACAAGTATCGCCAACAGGTACACTCAGCGGTATCAAGTTCAGGCTTGATGGTGTTAATGCCGGCGCCAATGCCCGCTATAAAGGAGGAATATTTTTTGAAAAAACAAGTTCTTGGGGTGTAGGCAAACTACATTTTCTTACAAACAGCCTGGGCAATAACAACAGTGTTACAACTGCCGATGCCAGGATGACGATTGCTGCTGATGGTAAAGTGGGTATTGGCAACAGCAGCCCATCTCTTTCGCAGCTTGAAGTGTATGCACCAAATAACATAACACAATTTTCATCTACAAGCGGGCTTAATGAAACAGGAATCAGTATGTCATCGCCTTTTGGAAACCAGGCTACTTTGAGTTTTAATATGCGGTATTCCAATGGATTCAGGTTTATGGGAGCAGGATATGGCGCCAATATCACTTATAGCCCAATAAGTGGTATCATGTATTTCAATACTTCTCAGTCTTCAGGAAATCCCGGTGATGTAGCGCTATTTAATTCAGCATCTGTAATTATAGACAGAAATGGGTATATGGGTATTGGAACATCTGCACCAAAGGCAAAGTTACATGTAGCAAGCAGCATGGTTTTGGGCAGTAGCACAACATTACCGGCAACAGGATATATGCTGTCGGTGAATGGAAAAATAATTGCTGAAGAAGTAAGGGTGCAGCTTGATGCCAACTGGCCCGATTATGTTTTTCATAAAAATTACAGGCTAAAACCGCTTGATGAACTGGAAGATTTCATCAACACTAACCGGCACCTGCCCGGTATCCCATCGGCCAAACAAGTGGCTGATGAAGGGCTGATGCTGGGCGATATGCAAAAACGTGTTATGGAAAAAGTGGAGGAACTCACTTTGTACATTATACAGTTAAACAAAGAAAACCAACTTTTAAAACAGCAGGTTGATGAATTGATGAGATTGCAAAACATAAAAAAATAACAGGCAGCTTCACATGAAAAATATACTCTTTATAATTTCATTAGTAGCCTGCACACTGGTACAGGCGCAATTAAAAGTACCGTCAGAAGTGGCACAGCGGCTGCAGGGCGACAGGAGTTTTGCATCTTATGCAAAAGAAATGATGCGGTATGTACAAACCAACCAGTTAAATTTTGCCGAAGGCTCGCCACAAAAAAGATATTTTGAAAAACAGGAAAAATACCTGGCCCGCCAACTTTGGTTTTTAGAAGGCAGGCAGGATGCAAATGGCGATATAACTAACTATACACAAAAAACTTATGATGCAATAAACAAATATAGCCCACCACCACAGACAGGTGAACAAAATCTTGTAGCCAATGGTTACTGGACTTCGGTTGGGCCGCTGCACATGGTAACAAGCACTACAAGTAAACATACAGGTATCGGCCGTGTTGACCGTATTGCTTTTCATCCTACCGATGCCAATACAATTTTTGCTGGTACGCCGGCAGGAGGTATTTTTAAAAGCACCAATGGCGGTACTTCCTGGTTCAACCTTAATTCGTATATGCCATCACTTGGCGTATCCGGTATAGTTGTTAGTTGGTCTAACCCTAATATCATTTATGTATTAACCGGTGATGGAGATAGTAATATTGGCGATGGTGGTTTTGTACAGGGTTTCGATTATATCAGGCCTTCTATAGGTGTGTTAAAATCTATTGATGGAGGAGTTACCTGGCAACAAACAGGTAGTTTAGGAATAGAAGGTTTTTATACAGGTTATAAACTGGTGCAAAGCCCAACCAATTCAAATGTATTGATAGCTGCTACAAGCGCCGGCCTTTACCGTACAACCAATGGTGGCGTTACATGGACCTTGGTGTCAGGCAATAATTTCAGGTATTATGATATTGAATGGAAGCCGGGCAGCAGTACAACTGTGTATGCAGCAAGTGCATCATCATTTTATATTTCTACAGATGGAGGTGCAAACTTTACTTATTCAAATTCAAATTTTGATATAAACTTTACTCCCTGCCTTAGGATAGCCATTGCAGTAACGCCTGCTAACTCATCTTATGTTTTTGTTTTTGTAAGCAATGGCGATGGCCAGAACAAAGGCGTTTACCGAAGCACAAATTCGGGCGCCAGTTTTACCAGGCGCAATAATGATGCAACCATTGCTACTACAGATGTGCCTGAATATATGCACGGCATTGCTGTGGCATCCGATAATGTGAATATTGTAATAACCGGCGAACTGGAATTGTACCGGAGTACCAATGGTGGCACAGATTTTTCGCTGGCCAATCAAAGGAGCGATGCTACAATGAGCAACTATGCCCATGATGATGTACATGAAATTATCTATAATCCTTTAGATGATAATTTATACATTGGCTGCGATGGCGGCGTGTATAAAAGCACCGATGATGGGGTTTCTTATACTGCATTATATGTAGGGTTAAATGCAACACAATATTATCATTTTGATGTTTCAGACGCCGATGATGATTATATGTTTGGCGGCGCACAGGATAATGGGGGCCATTACCGGGCAGGCAATACAACTATTTTTTATAACACCATTAAAGGCGATGGTTATTTTCCTGCTTTTTACAATGGCTCCACTTCGCAACTTTATTTATCAGTTAATAAAAACCTGTATTTATCAAACGCAACATTAACCAGTTGGGGTAGCGCTTTAACAGGGCTTGATGCCAACTGGTATAAAACGGTGGCCATATCTCCATCAAATAATAATATTGCTTTTTCGAGCAGCAGTGTTGTTTACAAAACTATAAACGGCGGTACCACCTGGACAAACAAAGGGGCCAATGGCAGATGGGCCATGATTACATGTCCCAGCAACAGCAACAGGATTTATGCCGCCGGAGGTGATAGTTGGAATGATGGCGGCACACAGTCAGGAAAAAAAATGTACCGCAGCGACGACCAGGGTGATAACTGGATAGAGATACAGGATAATACAGGTTTTGCAGCAACCATCACCAAGATAACAAGTATTGGTGTTGATCCAGGAAATTCACTTCGAGTTTGGGCTACGCTTGGAGGTTTTACCGATGGCCAAAAAGTTTATTACAGTAACAATGGTGGTGATACCTGGCAAAATATTTCAGGTTCTTTGCCCAATTTGCCTGTAAACTGTATAACCATTGATGCAAACCTTGATGCGTATATAGGTACCGATGCAGGTGTTTTTTTTAAAAGTTCTACAATGAGCGACTGGCAGCCATTTTATAATTTCTTACCCAGGGTACCCGTAACACAATTGCACATAAGAAATGGAAAAATTTATGCTTCTACATTTGGCAGGGGTATCTGGAAATCGGATACACATGGCGATTGCCTGCCAAACCTGAACGTTGTGGGCAATATTACAGGTGTAAAATTTTACGAAGCAAATGTAATTACAGCTACTGCTACTGTGGCCGGCGGAGCAGGAAGTGATTTACAGTTAAGGGCTTCTAATTATGTTACATTGGGCGAAGGTTTTGCGGCCGATGGTTCTACCGGTGCAATATTCAGGGCATGGATAGCGCCTTGCAACTCAGGCGCAAATTTAACAAACCTGTTGCCCGAAATAAATAAATGGCAAGCCGGTAAAAATGCAAACCACCTGGCTACTGAAATTGAAAAAGACAAAACCATTTTTAAAGTAGATATGCCATTTGATGCAAAAGCAAGCCTGGCAGCCTACGACGAGAAAGGGCAATTGAAAGAAGTGTTTCTTACTAATGTGATGCTAACAAAAGGCAATAACAAAATAAGTATTAACGAATCAACCAATTGGGCTAACAGGAAAATTGTTTTAATAGTAGACGGGCAGGTGATGGGGGTAAGGTAAATACAGCATTTAATACCGTTTAATAAATAAATAGGACAATTTAATAAATGCTTTTAATGCGAACATATTTGGCTGAGTATTTTTGAATTGAATAAAACTGACCGGGATTTTTACAGTTAATGATATTAACCTCAAAAATGAAAATAATGAAATACCTATTAATCCTGCTATTTTCAGTTACAACGGCCTATTGTTATGGGCAGTTGGTTAACGATGGGGCTAACATAAAAATACAGCCCGGTGCATATATTTTTTGTGGTGGCAATGTAGAGAACAAAAATACAGGTAATATCAGCAATGATGGCAAGTTGGAAGTGCAGGGCAACTTTTTAAATTCAGCTACTTATAACTCAGCTACGGCTGATGATTCACTTATCTTATCAGGTGGCGGTAATGTAACACTCAATGCAGGCGCATCTGCCTTAAACTACCTGTATATAAACAAAACAGCCAATAGCAATTATGTAACGCTAACAAATAATGTTACGGTAACATCAAAACTTATTTATAATTCGGGCACATTATCAACCGATCCTATTGCAAACAATTACACATTAAATGCAGCTATTACGGTGCCTTTTCAGTTTACTGCCGGCCGTGAAATCATTGGCAGGGTAATGCGTACCGGGTGGGCCAATAATCAAAATATCGTTTTTAATCAGCCTTATATGAATGTAACCACTACCGGTGGAACAAATCCGAGCACTTTTACTGTAAATATGATTCCGCAGGCAAACGGCGGCGACCCATCACAAAATGAAAGAGAAGTAAAAAGGAAATTTGAATTTACACAAACAGGAGGAACAGGTTTTACTGCCGATATCAGTTACCCTTACCTTGATGCAGAACTGAATACCAATACAGAACCAGGCCTTGTGCCATGGTCGCTTGTAACAGGCGAATGGAACGGTAAGCTATCTCCGGTAACAAGAGATGGCACTAACAATTATGTTACTGTAAGCGGTATTGCCGGTACAGAAATAAATAACGAATGGAAACTGGCCGACTCAAAATATACTTTTAACATGACGGCCTATTTAAAAGGCGCCTGGAACAACCCAACCGGTTTAATGCGTACGCTACTTAACTCAAGTAACCTGTTACCCTTAGCTCAGCCATTTAATACTGCACCGTTTAATTATGCAGGAACCGAATCGGTAGCAACTATTCCAAATGCAAATGTGGTAGATTGGGTACTATTGGATTTTCGTAAACCTGCATCTGGCTTGCCGGCCGATGCAACGCCTGCAACAAGCATTGGTAAAAAAGCCGCTTTTATCTTAAATAATGGCAGCATTACCGATCTTGATGGAGTAACACCGCTTTCTTTTGATATCAGTAAACAAGGCAATGGATTTTTTGTAATTAAAACAAGAAATCATCTTGCCATTATGAGTAACTCATTACCATCAAATGTTTCGGGTAGTTATACCAATAATTTTTCGGTGCTGGCCAATAATTATAAAAACCCTTCGGCTACATCTGACCCGGTAACGCTGTTGGCTGCAACAGGTATTGGCAGCACATTGTTTGGTATGTGGCCAGGAGATGTAAACAGGAATGGCTCTGTAACAACATCCGATGTTACTCCCATCAATATTGCTATATCCGGCCCTGTGGCAGGCAATACCAATGTATATAATGTAAGAGATGTTAATTACGACCGTAATGTAACTACAGCCGATGTTAGCGTAACCAATACTTCTATTGCAGCATTTGCACAGGCAAGCGCTTTAAAACCGCCGCCATCAAACGGGATAGTTATTGAAAAAGATTTAAAATCGCATGTACCCGGTGAAGGGAGATGAAACAGTATCATTATGATTTTTAAAAACTACCAACCATGAAAAAATTTATATCACTCATAATAATAAGTTTGTTTTTTATTTCGGTAAGTAATGTGTATGCTCAAACTGTTTCTATGAGGGTGCAGCAGGTAGATTATAACAGTACCGATCCCGATGGCGCCGGGCCTGCAACTGCATCTGTTACCGTAGAGTTTCAATTGATGGCTTCGGTGGCAGGTATCATGGCAGATGGGATGGGTTTAAGTTTTGTTTACCAGTCATCGATGTTATTGGCTACACCAACAAATACAACCGTACCTGTTGGCCCGCTTGCAGTGGCTGGTATCAATTGGGTGCAGGGTGTAGATAACAGGGTAGGCAATCCTGTTAATGTGAGTTACGGCGGGCAGTCGTTCGACAAAAGAATGATTGTAAACACTTACCAAAACTCGGGCATACCTAATGTAGAAGTACCAACAGTTTGGACAGGTTTTATAAGAATCACTTATTGGACTTTGGGTGCTGCAAATCCGCAGGGAGGTTATGTTACTCCCGAGCCGGGCAGTATTGTTGCACAAAACGAACTTTCTTCCGATGGCGGGCTTTCTACTTATCCGTTCCTTTGCCCAACACTCAACAGCCCTGTGGCATTAGGCTCTGGCGTGGTGCCGGTACTATTTTCAAACTACCAGGTTAAATGCTTAAATGATGGTGCAGCTATTAGCTGGAGCACATCAAACGAAATAAACAGTAAATATTTTGAAGTAGAAAAAAATACAAACGGTACCTGGGTAGCCATTGCTAAACTTGCTGCTGCCGGTAATAGTAATACTTCACGCAGCTATCAATACATTGACGAGGAAGCCGGGCCGGCACAATACAGGGTTAAACAAGTTGATTTTGATGGCGCCTATATGTACACGCCTATACAGGCATCAAATTGCAGGAGCAGTAAAACAGATGTAGAGGTTTATCCTGTACCGGCAAATACACAATTAACTATTGTAATCAGGAATAAAGAAAACCGTAAAGCCGAGTTACAAATTTTTGATGTAATGGGTAGGGTAGTGAAATTGCAAACAGCTAATTTAATTAATGGCACCAACAGGATTGTGATTGATGTGAGTGGACTATCTGCAGGTACTTATTATTTAAGAAGCAAAGGCTTGCTGAAAGACTTTAATAATAAAATAACCATAATGCATTGATAAAATAGGTAGGTTCTTAAAAATGTCGTTCGGTAAAACGAGCGGCATTTTTTTGTGTATGATAAATTTAAAGTAAACGGTGTGAAAATATCTTTATTGGTATCTAAGTTATAATAATCCTTCAGCCATTTTTATGCTTCATTACCTCTTTGCATAAGCACCGTACGTGTTGGATAGGGTAAAACTATTCCTTCTTTATTGTACCGATTGTGAAGCCTTTTTATAAATTCGCTTTTAACGGCAAATTGTGCTGAATAGTCTTTCACCTTTATGAAGGCTTTTAATTTAATACTGCTTTCGCCAAAATTAAAAAACCTGATAACGGGCTCGTTGTTTTTTACAGCTTCTTCCATGGCATCCTGGGTTTCTTTTATCACTTCTTTGGTTACTCTTTCTACATGATCTAGATTACTATCATAGCCCACACCAATTTCAACATTAAATGTTACTTCCTGGAAAGGCAGGTAATAGTTATTTACAATCATATCGGCCAGTTTAGAGTTTGGCACAATAATGATATGGTCTGATGCTGCCCTAAGGCTTGTGCTTCGCCAGCTTATATCTTCTACAAAGCCATCTTCGCCGGTTGACAGTTTTACAAAATCGCCATGATTAATTTTGCCTGATGCAATTATTTGTAAGCCTGCAAATAAATTTGATAATGTGTTCTGCAGGGCTAATGCTACTGCCAAACCTCCCACGCCTAAAGCTGTTAGCATGGGTGTGATGGATATGCCCTGGCTTTGCAGTATGATAAGTAAGCCTATGCAGTAAATTATTACTTTTACAATATTGCCAATGATAGATGAGGAAGGAAGTATGGTATCGGTACCGGATGCCCTTATATGCAGCATGCCTGCAATAATGCGTGCAGTGATGAAAGTGGCACTGGCTATATAAAAAATAAGCAGCCCGTTCTCGAGCCAGTAGCTAAAACGGCTATCAAGGCCTAAACGCCTTAACCCTAAATAAACACCTAATGCCAAAAACCATGGTATTACCCATTTACGAATTGTTTTTATAACCAGGTCGTCTGATTTAATGGAGGTTTTAGCGGCAAGCTTTCCAAAAAATGGCATCACTATCTTATGAAAAATTAAACCAACTGCAAATCCCGAGGCAGAATAAATCAATAATTGGAGTATATCGTTCTTACTCATGTAACTTTTAATTTATTAGCGCAAATCTACTTTATATAAATTGTATGGGGGAAAATGTTTTTTGGGGGAGTTAGTAGTAGGTAGTAAGTAGCAGGTAGCAAGTAGTAAGTAGTAAGTAGCAGGTAGCAAGTAGTAAGTAGCAAGTAGCAAGTAGTAAGTAGCAGGAGGGGTGTGTTTTTAATTAAACTTTTTCAAGTGCTATTGATGTTATTAGCCCTGGAATTTTTTCAAACTCGTGGTATTTATCAAAGAAATAGCCTGCGCCCAGGCTTAGGCATTGCTTTTGTATTTCTTTTTCTATATGAATGGATAGAACGATAATCTTAATATTTTTAAAGTTATCATGAATTCTTTTTATTAATTCATACGCCAGGTTTTGCTGCAGATTAAGGTCAACTATCACAATATCGGGTTTAGTTTCAGCAACTGTATTCCATGCATCATCATAGTTATCCGCATGTACAATTGATTGCACATGATTAGATTCTAACACCAGTTCTTTTAGTCGTTCAATAATTTCTGCCGAACTATCAAAAATGGCAACTTTCATGTATGCTTTATCCATTTGATTAGTTGTAGGATACTATCAAGATGCAACAAAAAAAGGAAAATACAGGTAGAAGCTGTTTGTACAGGATTATAGAAAATCTTCTATACCGGCTATGCGGTTAATCAAAATTAATATCCGATATGATATGATTGGCAATGGCATATCGTGTAAGTTCCGAATTGTTTGTAAGGCCAAGTTTTGCAAGTATATGATGGCGGTGAGTGCTAACAGTGGTTAATGCTAGTGAAAGGTTTTCGGCAATTTGAGAACTTGTTTTACCCATTGCCAACAGGTGAAAAATTTCAAACTCACGATTGCTTAGTAATTCATGAGGTTTTTTAACTTCATCAAATTGATGTAAAAGTTTTTCGGCCACTTCGGGTGTTATGTATTTACGGCCCAGTTGTATTCTTTGTATAGCAGTAATTAATTCATAAGGTGCCGTGTTTTTATTAAGATAGCCCGAAGCGCCAGCTTTTAATGCCCTAACTGCATAAATTTCATCTGTGTAAATACTTAAAATTAAAACCGGTAGTGTTGGTTTAAGCAATTTTATTTGTTCAAGCGCCTGCAAACCGTTGCGGCCAGGCATTTCCAGGTCTGTTATTACCAAATCAAAATCATGCTTCTGTATTTCTTTTACCAGGCTATCGCCATCGGCAGTTTCGGTAACCTCTATCCCAGGGTACTCATCTTTTAATATCTGGATAAGCCCAAGCCTGATAAAACCATGGTCATCTGCAATAATTATTTTTTTCATTTTTTTGCAGTTATATTTTACTTCATTAAAGGTAGTACTACTTTAATAGTGGTTCCTTTACCTATAATTGATTTAATATTGAAAATACCTTCCAGCACAGAAACCCTTTCCTGTATTCCCATAAGGCCAAATGAATCATTATTCTCCAAAACTAATAGGTCAAAGCCAATACCATCATCTTCAATTAATGCGGTTACATTTTTTCTTCCTTTTTTAATTGTTAAAAATACAGATTTAGCTTTTGCATATTTGGCAATGTTGGTAAGCGATTCCTGTGTTATACGATATAAACAGGTGATTGCATCTTTTGACAGGCCTGTATAATTTTTGCATAATGAATGGTTTACAGGGATGCCTGTATTGGATGTAAATTGCAGCACTAAATGTTCAATAGCATCGTGCAGGCCATATTCATCAAGTATACTTGGTTTTAGTTCATGTAAAATGCGCCTTACCGAAACATTGCTGCCATCAAGCAGTGTAATGATATTGCTGATTTTTTGTTTTAGTATTACTTCTTCTCCAGGTATTTTTTTATCTATCCAGGCTACATCCATTTTTATGGCTGTAAGTTGCTGGCCAAGTTCATCATGTATCTCCCTTCCAATGCGGCGGCGTTCTTCTTCCCGTATGCGTTGCAGGTGATGAGTTAACTGCTGCAATTTTTTATTATGATTTTCAATTTGCCGCTGTACTTTTTTCTTTTGGGTGATGTCGTAAATGAACGAAGCCTTAAGCGGCCCGTCAATACCCTGCATGATGGACTGGCTTACTTCAACTTCTATGATGTCGTTGTTTTTTTTACGATGTTTTGTTTCATAACGCACAGGTTTGTTTGAGTACGCTTTGTGTTTTTTACCACTGTTTATTTCAATGCTGTAAAGATTTTTTTTTAATAACGCTGCTTTGCTATACCCGGTTAACTTAAGGTACCCGGGATTTACTTGCAGGATGTTTCCTTTTGCATCTGATAAAATGAAACCTGCAAGTGCAGTATTGATGGTTTGTTCGTAACGCTGCAGTAATAGCTGTTTTTCGGCATTGGCATTTTTTTGTTCGGTAATATCAATTGCCGTTGCAAATATGTTTTGCAGTATTCCATTGTTGTCTTTAGTAATTTCTGTTTTAAACAAAACATTACGTATCATGCCCGAAGGCTGTATAATCCTTAATTCAACCTCCTTTTTTCCCTTTGTTTTTAAATTGTGAATCAATTTATCCATCATTTTTAAATCATCATGATGAATTAAATTTCTTATGCCATTGATTGTATGAGAAAATGTATGAGCCTTTACACCAAATATCCTGTATAAACCATCAGAGATGTTTAAGGTTTTACTTTGCAGGTTATAAAAACCCTGGCCCATATTACCAATCTTTTCGGCACGTAAAAGCCTTTGTTCGTTTTCAAGCAAAAGTTGACGGTATTTTTTGTTTTCAGTTATGTTTTTTAAAAACACAAGCATATCTCCATTTGATAAAAAGCTTGCATTCATTTGCACATCAATCAGTTTGTCTCCTTTTATTCTTAATGATTCTTCCAATAAAAATGACTTACTCTTGTTTTTCTTTTTAATATCAAATTTTCTTTCTTTATTATTTACACCGGGAAAAAGCTGGCTAAGGTTTAATTTTAAAAGCTTGTTTTTGGTAAAGCCTGTTAATTTCATCATTCCTTTATTTACCATAATTAATTTGCCCAAAGAATTACTGATGAAAATAGCATTAGGTGATTGGCTGAGTATGGAGCGGTAATTTATATCATGTGTAATGCCAGTATCGTTAATAGCATTTTTTGAGATAGTACTTTTCTTCACATTATGATATAATTTAGAAAAATGCATTTACCGGTTTATAAATTAAATATTAAGTAAAAGTTCACTAACCTTTATTCAACTTAACTTTCAAAAGCAATACTGTATATCAACTGCCAATTAAATTACACTTTTTTTTATATTAAATAATAATCTGTAATCAAACTTTTAAATTTTAATGTAATTTGATAGCACTTTTTACACCCAAAACTTTAAACCTGATGAAAAGAGTATTCAATATACTGTTGATCAACTGTCTTTTTATATTTTCAGTTAATTCACAAACAATTCCCACACCTAAAGAGCATTTTGGTTTTAATATTGGTGATGATTACCAGCTTGCCAACTTTACACAAACCGAAGCTTATGTTAAGAAACTGGCGGCTTCATCTGATAGGGCAAAATATACTGTGATTGGAAAAACAGAAGAAGGCCGAGACCAGTTTATGCTGATTATAACATCGCCTGCCAATCAAAAAAAACTTGAACACTACAAAGAAATTTCACAAAAACTTGCCACTGCGGAAATTGGTTTAAATGAGGCGCAACAACTTGTTAAAGAGGGAAAAGCTGTTGTGTGGATTGACGGAGGATTACATGCAACTGAAACTGTGGGTATTCATCAGCTAATTGAAACAGCCTACCAGTTAGTGAGCAGGAACGATGATGAAACACTTCGGATTTTGGATGATGTAATTATATTAATGACACATGCCAACCCCGACGGGCAGGAACTTGTGAGCAATTGGTACATGCGGGAGCCTAAGCCTGAAAAAAGATCATTATCAAACCTTCCCAGGCTATATGAAAAATATGCAGGCCATGATAATAATCGTGATTTTTTTATGCTTAACCTTAAAGAAACACAAAACATGGGTAGGATATTGTTTGTGGATTGGATTCCACAAATCATGTACAACCATCATCAAAGCGGGCCTGCAGGCTCTGTTGTAGCCGGTGCACCATACAGAGATCCTTTCAATTATGTTTTTGATCCTTTGATAATAACCGGCCTTGATGCAATGGGCGCAGCTATGCAAAACCGGTTGAATGCTGAAGGTAAGCCTGGCTATACAAGTAAATCGGGTTCGGTTTTTTCTACCTGGTATAATGGAGGTTTACGTACAACCACTTATTTTCATAACATGATTGGATTGCTTACCGAAATTATTGGTAGCCCTAACCCGTCAAATGTTCCATTAGTTACATCAAGATTAATACCCAATGCGGCCACACCCAATCCTGTTACACCGCAGAAATGGAATTTCAGAAAATCGATTGACTATTCTGTTTCATTAAACTATGCCGTTTTAAATTATGCTGCACGTAACAGGGATGAACTGCTGATGAACATTTACCGCATGGGAAAAAACTCTATTGAAAAAGGCAATAAAGATACCTGGAGTTTAACGCCATCAAAGATTGAAACAATTAAAGACCTTTACCAGGACTCAATTAAAAAATCAAACAGTAATGCAGGCAACAACCGCAACAGTAACAATATCCCGGTAAGATTTTATGATAGTGTAATGCACAACCCTTCTTATAAAGATGCATGGGGGTATATCATCCCATCCAACCAACCCGATTTTGCAACTGCTGTTGAATTTTTAAATGCATTAATAAAAACCGGTATCAGTGTTCAAAAAGCAACATCAGAATTTACCGTTGCCGGAAAAAAATATCCTGCCAACTCTTACATAGTAAAAACAAAACAGGCTTTCAGGCCTCATGTGCTTGATATGTTTGAGCCGCAGGATCATCCAAACGATTTTCAATATCCGGGCGGGCCACCGGTGCCACCTTATGATGCAGCAGGGTGGACACTAGCTTACCAGATGGGTGTACAGTTTGACCGTATTATGGAAGATTTTAACGGGCCGTTTGTTAAAAACCCAGTTGGTAAAATTATTGAGATAGAAAAAGCAGGTTTTAAAAAATCGGCAACAGGTTATGTTTTAGATGCAAGGGCAAATCAATCGTACAAACTAGTAAACGATTTGATAAAAAATGAGGTAGAGGTATATAGGATTACAACAGCAAGCAATGATGCAAAATACAGCAATGGCTCATTTTATGTGCCTGCCAGTTCAAAAAATAAGATAGATGAAATAGCCGCCGTAAGTACTGTTGAATTTATACCGGTAACACAAAAACCCAATGCTATAACAAAGATTGGTAAAGCCAGGATTGCATTGTGGGATACTTATGGAGGCTCTATGTCATCTGGTTGGGTGCGTTGGATATTGGAGCGGTTTAATTATTCGTTTGATGTAATTTATCCTAAGCAAATTGATTTGGGCAACCTAAATGCAAAATATGATGTAATCATTTTTGTTGATGGCGCCATACCTGCAGTTAATAGAAGTGCTAACAGGAATGGTAACAGGCCAATTGAAAATATACCTGAAGAGTTTAAAAAAATGACGGGAAACATCACGGCAGAAAAATCGATTCCGGAATTAAAAAAATTTTTAGAACAGGGAGGCCATATAGTTACAATAGGAAGTAGCACAAACCTGGCTTACCAATTGCAATTGCCCGTAAGCAATGCCATGGTTGAAATTGTAAATGATGAAGAAAAGCCATTGCCACGTGAAAAATATTATACACCAGGAAGTATTGTACAGGCGATGATAAATACTGATGAAACAGCAACTGCCGGTTTAAATACCAAGACAGATTTTTATTTTAACAACAGCCCTGTTTTTAAATTAGATGTAGATGCCGTTTATAAAGGTAAGCTAAAACCATTGGCCTGGTTTGGTACCGAAAAGGTTTTGCGAAGTGGCTGGAGTTGGGGAGAATCATATTTAAAAAACGGCATCATAGCATTTGAAGCATCAATAGGAAAAGGTAAATTATTTGCATTTGGCCCCGAGATAACTTTTAGGGCACAATCGTGGGGAACATTTAAATTGCTGTTTAACCAATTGTATAAGCAGTGATTTGTGAATTTTAAAAATGCACTTGTATGCAGCATAACGTCATGCAATAGCATTAGATGTATTTATTTTGAAAAAGAAAATGATGTTCCGTTATAACCTTTGGCAATTCCTGAAGGCATATAAGTGTTTAAATAATGTAGTATACTGGCCTGTTCTTATATAATGCTTTTTGAATCCTGGTTAAGATTAGCAAAAAAAATCATCCTGATAAAACCTGCAATAGCATTTCAAATAGTTTCAATTAAGAATTCAAATCCAATCATGAGTCAAAAACTACATGTGACTCATATATTTTGCCAATTACATAATATGTTAGGGAAAAAGAGTGAGTCTGGTTTAGTTTTACTTTGATTAACTGGCAACATTGGAGTAATGCTTTAATCACCAGGTATATGAAAATGCTGAAATTTTTTCTAATCATTTTAATTACAGGGTATACTATGTCCTGCAATTCGCAAACATCTTCTGGCAAAGGAGGATTGATTGGTGATGCAGAAGAATATAGAAATACCATTTCATCACGCCACAAAAATCCATTTACGAAAATTTCCAGGGAAAAATTCAATCAAAAAATTGATTCACTGATTGCAATTACACCACAATTAAGCAAGGAAAAATTTATCGTGGGATTATTTAAAATCAATTCGCAAATAGAAGATGAACACACCATTTTATTTCCCGAAAATGAAGTGG
This sequence comes from Ferruginibacter sp., assembly GCA_019638575.1. GTDB lineage: Bacteria > Bacteroidota > Bacteroidia > Chitinophagales > Chitinophagaceae > Ferruginibacter. The sequence goes on from JAHBTN010000010.1 coordinate 52,044, forward strand.
AATTGCCTTTCAGATTTGAATTGTTTGATGAAGGAATGACGATAGTAGCTTCCGACAGCGCAAACCAGTCATTTTTATTGAATCGCATTGTGTCAATAAATAATACACCATGGACCAGGATAGATTCATTATATAGAACATTAATCAAAAGAGATAATCCATCTTATTTCAAATTTTTTGAAGCTTATTATTTTAACAATGTGGAGCTACTGAAAGGACTGGATATTGTCAATAATACCAGCGGCATTCCGTTTCAGTTTTTATCTCCTGCGGGAGATACAATTAGTGCGGAAATAAATGCTATTCGTAAAACGCCAAATGAAATCTGGATTTATGCCAACCCATACAAAAACCTTTTAGCCTACACAAAGAAGAACAATTACTGGTATCAATATGATGAAAAGAGCAAAATTCTTTATTTTAATTACCGGCATTGCAGTGAAGACGATAATGAATCATTCAGGAGCTTTAATAAAAGACTATTTCAAACTATTGAATCGGCTAAACCCGAAAAACTGATTCTGGATTTCAGATTTAATGGTGGAGGGAGTTCCAGGATTTTGAATCCGTTCATAGAAAAAATTCAAAAATCTTATTTGAATGATAGTGACCGTTTTTTTATTCTCATTGGGAGGAAAGTGATTTCTTCTGCATTGATGAATGTAATTGATCTGAAGAAGACAACCAAGGCTGTTTTTATTGGTGAATCTACCTGTGGCAACATCAACCATTTCGGAGAATTAAAATCGTTTGAACTCCTCAATTCAAAAATCAGAGTAACCTACTCAACAAAATTTTGGAAAAACTGGGCAGGCCATGATGGATCTTTTCATCCTGATATTGAAACGGGCAATAAATTATCCGACTTTATCAATTCTTATGATAAAGCGCTTGAGACAGCATTACAAAAATGATTGCTTATTTCTTGTTCTGAAAGATTGTGGAGTTTTCTATCCCTTCAGAAAAATAACTTAGTGAATCTTAGCGCCTTCCTGGTGATTCCAATTTATTTATTATATAAGGCACGAATCAACACAAGGATAAACTTAGTGCTTCTTCGTGCCCCGGATTGTGTAAAATATAATAGTTTATTTTTCTTTCTCTACATTATTGCTTTACAATTTTAATAGTTTGTTGTTGTTGGCCATTAGTAACACGCAATAAATATACTCCGTTGCTTAGCGTTGCCATGTTGATTACCTGGCTGGTTGTTGTTAAAGATTGCCGCAGCATCTCCTTACCTTCCATATTGCAAATGGTAATATAGGCCGATGGGGCAATAGCAGTAGAAGTACTTATTTGTAATTTATCTGTAACCGGGTTGGGGAAAGCGGTTACTTTAAATCCATCATTACCGGTTATGTAAACAGATTCAATTCTTGAATAAGTGTTCTCATTATTTACATCTGTCATTTTAAGGCGGTAATAATTTCTGCCATTGAAAGGATGTTCATTAGTGTAGTTGTATGAGGATGGTGTTCCTTTTGCATTCATAAAAGCAATGTCAGTAAAATGAATTCCATCTTTGCTTCTTTGCAAAACCATTTTATCGGTAATTTCTTCAGTACCTGTTTGCCAGTTGAGAAATACTTTATTCCCATTTGCCACCGCATTAAAATTTAAAAGCCTGATAGCAGTAACGGAACCTTTGGTAAATGATACAAAATTGGTAAGGCTCCAATCATCTAAACTTCTGATAAATAATGTATGAACCCCGTCACTCAAAGCTGATGTATTTGCTGCGAATGAAACATTCGCTAAATCAACACCCGGAGTAATTGGTATGATGGTTCCGTTTCCGAATCCCGGGTCAGTATCAAAAAAATATTCTGCATACGTTATATTTCCCGGAGCAGCAGGTGCATCGGGATAACTAAAATCCGCACTCACCAAAAAGGGAACAACATTGCTTAAACTCCATACACCATTACTGTTTTTACTTCTTATCACTAAATAATGTGTTGAATTGCTCAACCCGGTTGTGTTTGCCGAAAAATAAATATTGGGAATATTTTGCCCGGGTGTTATTGCAATAGAAGTTCCGTTACCCATGCCGGGGTCGGTATCTATAAAATATTCTGCTGCTACAATATTTGTGATTGCAGATGGAGGCGTAGCATAACCTGGATTATGATCTACTAAAAATTCATTGATGTTTGTAAGACTCCACTTGCCGTCAATGCCTTTTGTACGTAAGCCATAGCGATGAATACCATTACTTAATCCGGTTGTATTTAGTGCGGCCACGGCATTAGAAATATCAGTGGCGGCTGTTACACTGATAGCTGTTGCATTACCAATTCCCGGATCGGTATCAATCCAATACTCTGCGGCTACAATATTTACCAATGCCGGAGGCGCAGGTGGATAATTAGGATCCTGTGCGTAGGTACTAACGAAACCAAGCAACAGTATGATGCTGAAAATTGCTTTCATCTTTTTATATTTTCTTCCTGAACTTTTCAGGAATGATGTATTAATTATTGTTTCTGGTACTAAAAGTTACATTCATCGTGTTGGTACCCGAAGGAATGCTGGTAGGTGCTGTTAAGCTGTAAATTGTTGGTATGGCCGGGATGCCTGAGAGTTTGTAAGGATCGGTTGCACCAAACGCACCGCAATCAGGTGTTGTTACAGCACCAACTGTAACGCCTGCTGCAATGGCAGGAGAACCGGCTTTCAACATCATACGAGAATCTATACTTCCGGTTGTACCTCCTACATACACTGTTGAGATATCTACATTAATCTGGTTGTTAACTGCAGACGGCGGCAGGGTTTGGTTTTGCTGAAACAAATTGTTCTTGATATTACAATTGGTAAAATTTACCGGCGTGTTATTGTTTTGTGCAAAAATATTATTGGCAACATAACAGTTAGTAATAGACATTACATTTCCTATACCCGGAGATGCGAAACTATTGTTGCGGAAAATGTTATTGCTTCCACTAAGGTTAGTTAAGTTTGGTGATGCCCAGAATCCGACGAAAATATTATTCTCACAGGTGAAATCGGTCAGCGATCCTGAGTTGCACACCAGTGTGATACCATTAATGAAACATTTGCGAATGGTAAGCCCGCTATTGGTTGCATTGGGTACATAAAAATTATCTGCTATATCGCATTTCTCAAAAGTGATATTATTCCATGCATTGTCACCATAGATTGTACCGCCGGCAAATACAATGCCTATAAACTTGCAGCCACTGCTACCTGTCACCAGGTTGATACTGCGTATAACAGAACTGTATTTATTATACTGCAATCCCTCGTTGGCAGGATAGTTTACATCAGCAGGGTCTAAGAAGTAACCCGTGCCAATGATAGTAAGCTGCTTACTGATGTTGGCATCATAATAGCTGGTAGCACTGCCCTCAATATAAAGCGTATCGCCGCTTACAACCGAAGCATTACTTACGGCTGTACTGAGCGTGGAGAAGTCTGCACTCGCTCCCAGGTTATTATTTACACGCCATACTTTAGCGCTGGCATTAAAGCATATTAATTGCAATAGAGCAATTGCCAGTAAGGAAAAATCTTTTTTCATATCAGAGATGTTTTATTGATTTAATAAGATGTAAAAGTAGAAGGAGTGTGAGGTATGGGCAATCATTAAAAAAGATGATTTTTTGTTTTCGCCACGAAGGCAGAAAGACACAATGCAGCACGAAGAAAAAACCTTAGTGAACCTTTGCGGCTTAGCGGCTTCGTGGCATTTTCTTTTTCTTGCCACAAAGGCACAAAGCATCACAAAAAAAACTTGGAGAACCTTAGCGACTTAGCGTCTTCATGGCATACATACTAAAAATCATTAAAAAAGATGAGTACAAATATTTCACAATCTTTCTTTATTTGTAAACCCGAATGAAGTATTTTGGTGTAATGAAAAAATTTGCAATCATATTATTGGGCGTCTTTTCTATTTTCTGTTCTTATGCCCAGCAGGCAAACAAAGACAGTTTGCTAAACCTGTTGTCCACTGCAAAGGAGGATACAAACAAAGTTTTGCTGTATATAGAAATTGGAAACCAATATGAATTAGATGATTTCAACACCGCAGCACATTATTATTTGCTTGCAAAAGACCTAAGCCAGCAATTAAACTATAAACGAGGAATAGTAAAATTTGTAGCCAACTATACCGCTATCCTGAATGTGAAAGGAGCATTTGACAGTTCCCTCCTTCTTAACAAACAAGCCATTCAAATTAGCCATGAATTAAATGACGATTTGCTGCTGGCTAAAGCAACTGCCAACACGGGCAACTGCTTCAACTATTTGGGGCAGTATGATAGTGCAGCCTATTATTATGAAACTGCAAAAAGCTATTTTGAAAAAATACAAGATGGTTATTTTGTTGCCAGAATGAATGACCTCATTCAAAATGTTTTTTGGAAACTGAATCAATTTGCCAAGGGCATTTCTTATGGAAAAGAAGCATCGCAATATTTTAGAACCGAGGGTAAGGAAATGGAACTTGGGCAAGCCCTGGTAAATCTTGCCAACAATTATCAGTCACTGCAAATTGTTGACTCTGCAATGAGCTGTTATAAGGAAGGGCTTGCAATTGGCCAAAGAACAGGCTTTAAAAGGCTTGAACTTACCTGTTTGCTTGGGTTAGGAGCTATTTACTTCCATCGGTATGAAGCAGAAAACATGCAGCCATTTTATCAAAAATCATTTGCCCTTAGCAAAGAAATATCCGATGTGGAGGGTGAAATAATTTCGGGGAGAGGCATGGCATTATATTATCTTTTAAAAAAAGATTTTGCTAAAGCCAAAAACTATATTTCCGAATCAATACGAATGGCCGACAGCGTAGATTTAAAATCTGAAAAAGTAGCGGGATTAAAAGTGATGGCAAATATTTTGTTTGCTTCCAATGATATTGTTGGCGCAGAAAAACTCTTAGATAGTTCACAGGTTTTAGAAAACCAATTAACAGGTGAAGAAATACAAAACAAAACCTTGTTGATTGAAAAAAAGTTTGAAACCCAAAAAAAGGAAACACAAATACAATTACAAAAAGCACAACTCCGCCATAAAAATACATTGAACTATGTTTTTGCAGGAACGGCTCTTGCAATTCTTTTGATTTCTCTGTTGGGCTATCGTAATTATAAAAATAAACAACGCCTGCAACAAACAAAGATTGACGAATTAGAAAAAGAAAAACAACTCACCGCTACTGAAGCTGTCCTTAAAGGCGAAGAGCAGGAGCGTACCCGCCTGGCCAAAGACCTTCATGACGGATTGGGTGGTATGCTGAGCGGAATAAAATTTTCATTAAGCAATATGAAAGGAAATTTAATTATGACGCCTGACAATGCACAGGCATTTGAACGCAGCATTGATATGCTTGACAGTTCCATTAAAGAAATGCGGCGGGTGGCGCACAATATGATGCCCGAAGTATTGGTGAAATATGGCCTTGATACTGCATTGAAAGAATTTTGTAATGAGATAGATCAAAGTGGTGTAATACATACCAATTATCATTCGATGGGAATGGATAAAATTTCAGTTGAACAAACTTCGGCAATTACAATTTACCGAATTGTACAGGAGCTTGTAAATAATGCTATAAAACATGCTGCAGCAACAAATGTACTGGTACAAACACAATATTCTGAAACAGAAAAAAACATATCAATTACTGTAGAAGACGATGGTAAAGGGTTTGATAAAGAAGCTTTAAAAAAGGCAAGCGGTATTGGCTGGAGTAATATTCAAAACCGGGTAGATTTTTTAAAAGGTAAAATTGATGTACAAACAGGAGAGGGCAAGGGAACATCGGTGTTGATTGAGGTTAATGTATAATTGATAATGTATAATGTATAATTGGGGGAGGGACCGTTTTTTTGGAAACATAATTTAATGGCACAACAAGCAAAGAATGAATGCAAGTGTTTTTATTGTAGATGATCACTACATGGTTATTGAAGGTATTCGTTCGTTATTACAAAATGAAAAAGATATCGACTGGATGGGCCATGCCACCAATGCTGCTTCCTGTCTTGCATTTTTAAAACAACAACAACCTGATATTATTTTAATGGATATTAATCTGCCTGATAAAAGTGGAATTGATTTATGTAAAGAAGTGGTGCAACTATATCCTGCTGTTAAGATTTTAGGGTTAAGCACTTTTAATCAACAGGCTGTTATACGTAATATGATGGATAATGGCGCTTCCGGATATGTATTGAAAAATGCTGACAAAGAAGAACTGCTGGAAGCTATTAAAACAGTGCTAACAGGCAAAAATTATTTGAGCCATGAAGTAAGCCGTTCATTAAGGGAATCAGAGAACAGCATGCCTCCAATTACACGCAGAGAAAAAGAAGTATTGCAATTAATAGCGGAAGGGCTTACCAATGCTGAAATTGCCGAAACTCTTTTTATCAGTATCCCTACTGTTAATACACATCGCAAAAGCCTGCTCGAAAAATTTGAAGCAAAGAATACAGCCATCCTAATCAGCAAAGGGATAAAGAATGGTTTGATATGACACAGCCTGTAAACTTGTTCCGCTTATTTAAAAAACAAGGTGAGTGAATAGTTCTCGCTGTTCATTTAAATGCTGGTGCCTTATTTTCTTTTCTTTAAGCCGTTGTAAAATACATTCCAAATCCGTTTTACGCTTTAGTTCAATACCTACCACTGCCGGGCCTTCCTCCCTGTTGTTTTTTTTATTATACTGGAAGTAGGTGATATCATCATCTTTTCCCAATACATCATTTACAAATTCTTTTAGTGCGCCGGGCCGCTGCGAAAAATTAATCAGGAAATAATGTTTTAATCCTTCATACAGTAATGAACGCTCTTTTATCTCTTCGGTTCGGGTAATATCATTATTACTGCCACTAACAATACAAACTACATTTTTTCCAACAATTTCATTTTTGAAAAAATCTAATGCAGCAATACTTAATGCGCCTGCAGGCTCCACCACTATTGCTTCTTCGTTATAAAGTTGTAGTATGGTGGTGCATATCTTTCCTTCAGGAACCAATTGCATATCATCAAGCACATCTTTGCAAATATCAAATGTTATATTGCCTACACATTTTACCGCAGCCCCATCAACAAAACTTTCAATTGAAGCAAGTGTAACAGGATGCCCCGCTTTTATTGCTTCCGACATTGATGGGGCGCCTTCAGGTTCCAGGCCAATTATTTTTGTTTTGGGCGAATAAGTTTTAAAGTAAGAACCAATACCAGCACTTAATCCGCCACCACCTACAGGAACGAAAAGGTAATCAACCTGTGGTTGATCAGCCAAAATTTCCACAGCAACGGTTCCTTGTCCTTCTATGATTCGAACATCATCAAAAGGAGGAATAAATGTCATCCCGTTAATGTCAGAAAAATGTTTGGCAGCATTAGCGCAATCATCAAAAGTATCGCCTGTTAATCTTATTTCTATAAATCCTTCTCCAAACATTTCTGTTTGGTTTATTTTTTGTTTGGGTGTGGTAATGGGCATGAAAACAACACCTTTAATATTCAATTTCCGACAACTGTAGGCAAAACCCTGGGCATGGTTACCGGCACTGGCACATACAACTCCCTTGTTAAGTTCTTCTGGTGATAATGAACTCATCATATTATATGCACCTCTTAGTTTATACGATCGCACAACCTGTAGGTCTTCTCTTTTCAAAAAAATATTGCATTTGTATTTTTTTGAAAGAGACGGATTATAACTGAGCGAGGTATGTTTTACCACATCTTTTAGTCGCTCAGCCGCTTCATGAAAAGAAAGTTTATATGTTGTGCCGGTTACCATGCTCATGTTGATGATTTTAATTTACGTTTTCAGGTTTTTCAGTTAAATTTTTTAAAAGGCTATTTGTATTATTATTGTTTTCATCCTGTATTGGCTTTTGATTTTCGGGGCGAAGACTTCTTACTGTTTTGCCAGCCTGCCACAATTCGCTATCACGCAGTTCTTTTAATTCTTCTTCCAGCTTCTCCCGGTAATCGGCCTTGCTATTGCTGTCAATAGAGCGTTGCGATTCTTTGCCGCTGGCAACACTTTCATAGAGTTCGGTAAAAACGGGTTTTGTTGCATCACGAAATTTTTTCCACCAGTCCAATGCGCCACGTTGTGCAGTAGTACTGCAATTAGCGTACATCCAGTCCATTCCGTTTTCTGCAACCAACGGCATTAAAGATTGTGTAAGCTCTTCCACAGTTTCGTTAAATGCTTCAGAAGGGGAGTGGCCTTTGCTACGCAACACATCATATTGTGCTGCAAATATTCCTTGTATGGCTCCCATCAATGTTCCTCTTTCGCCGGTAAGATCGCTGTACACTTCTTTCTTAAAATCGGTTTCAAATAAATAACCACTGCCTACTGCAATACCTAATGCCACAACTCTTTCAAATGCTTTACCTGTTGCATCCTGGAAAATAGCATACGAGCTATTTAAACCACGGCCTTGCAAAAACATTCTTCTTAAAGAAGTGCCACTTCCTTTTGGTGCCACTAAAAACACATCTACATCTTTGGGAGGCACAATGCCTGTTTGTTCATTAAAAGTTACACCAAAGCCATGTGAAAAATATAATGCTTTACCGGGAGTGAGATGCTTTTGAACCGTAGGCCATAAGGCTATCTGTGCCGCATCACTCAGTAAATAACAAATGATGGTGCCTCTTTGCAGGGCTTCTTCAATTTCAAACAAAGTTTCGCCCGGCACAAAACCATCTTTAATAGCTTTGTCCCATGTTTTTGAATTTTTGCGCTGCCCAACAATTACATTAATGCCATTGTCTTTTTGGTTTAATGCCTGCCCCGGGCCTTGTACGCCATAGCCTATAACGGCTACCGTTTCGTTCTTTAGCACTTCCCGTGCTTTACTTAATGGGAACTCTTCCCTGGTTACAACGTTTTCTTCAACGTTTCCAAATTTTAATTTTGCCATTATTGATGATTTTTATTGGTGATTTAATTTTTTTTATTTTGTTACCGGCATTTGTTTTTCATGGCATCAGCGTTGTGTCACTCACTTGTACTGTTTGTTCATAACGCATCAATGAACGCCACAGGCAAATGTTTTTTTATGCTTTTTACATGGCAAATACTTCTTCGTTCTTGTCTAAAAATTCATTCTCAATTACATCTTCGCCCGGTTCATGGTATTCAAACTCCTTAAGCCTGTCATGAAAATCGTTGCTGCCTTTAATGATAGCTACCCTGGCGCTTCTTACAAATTCTATCAGGCCATAAGGTTCTAATACTTTAAGCAGGCCATCGGTTTCTTCTCTTTGGCCGGTTGTTTCAAAAACGGTATAATCTTTTCTTATGGCTACCACTCTTGCTCCATGTTCTCTTAACAGTCGTTCTACTTTCACTTTTTCAGCAATGGCATCGGTACTTACCTTGTACAAGGCAAGTTCCTGCCAAACAATTTCGTCGCCGTTATTATAATAGGCTTTTAAAACTTCCACCTGTTTTTCTATCTGGCGGCATAATTTTTTTACAACATCTTCTGTTTCGCTGATAACAATTGTAAACCTGTGCACACTCTCTACTTCGGTGGGAGAAGTGTTCAGGCTCTCAATATTTATTTTGCGCCTCGAAAAAATGATGGCAATACGGTTCAGCAAACCAATCTGGTTTTCTGTAAATACCGTTATGGTGAATTCTTTCTTTTCCATTTTAATAAATTTTATTTTCAGTTATCTTTTATAACACCGGTTATTAAATTTCATCTTTGCTTAAAACAATTTCAGCTACGCCTTTGCCCTGCGGCACCATTGGGAATACATTGTTTTCTTTTCCTACCATCACTTCAAGCAAATAAGAGCCTTTATGGTTTAGCATGGTATCTATCGCAGCTTTCAATTCTTCCCTTTTGCAAACAGATTTTCCTTCAATCTGGTAAGCCCTTGCCAGTTGTACAAAATCGGGGCTTGTAATATCTGTAAACGAATAGCGGCGTTGGTGAAATAATTCCTGCCATTGCCTTACCATGCCAAGAAACTGGTTATTGAGAATTAAAATTTTTATATCAATATCAAATTGCATGATGGTGCCAAGTTCCTGCAATGTCATCTGGAAACCACCATCGCCAATCACTGCCACCACTGTTCTTTTTGGTGCGCCAAACTTTGCACCAATGGCTGCAGGCAATGCAAAGCCCATAGTGCCTAAGCCGCCGCTGGTTACATTACTTTTAGATTGGTTGTATTTTGCATAGCGGCATGCAACCATCTGGTGCTGGCCTACATCGGTTACAATCACGGCTTCACCTTTTGTTAATTCATTTACCAACTCAATCACTTCACCCATTGATAAAATATCTGAAGTTGGGTTCAGTTCATTTTTTATAACTTTTTCCTGTTCCTTTGCTGTGCAATCGGCAAATTTTTGTAACCATTCAGGATAAGTTTTATTTTCAACAAGCTTTGTAAGCATGGGCAATGTTTCTTTACAATTGCCCCAAACAGGTATAGTTGTTTTTACATTCTTATCAATCTCTGCAGGGTCTATATCAAGGTGTATCACTTTAGCCTGCTTTGCATATTTATCAAGGCGGCCTGTTACACGGTCATCAAATCGCATACCCACGGCTATCAATACATCACATTCGTTGGTTAGTAAATTGGGCCCATAGTTACCATGCATTCCCAACATGCCTACACCCAAAGGATGGTCAGTGGGTATTGCACTCATTCCCATAATTGTCCATGCTGCAGGGATGCCGGCTTTTTCAATAAATGCTTTAAATTCTTTTTCGGCTTTGCCCAATATCACACCCTGTCCAAAAATTACAAACGGCCTTTGTGCTTCATTGATAAGTTTGGCAGCCGTTTCCACATATTCTTTGCGAACAATGGGAGTGGGGCGGTAGCTTCTTATATGGTTGCATTTTTTGTAACCTGCATATTCAAATTCCTGCAATTGTGCATTCTTGGTAATATCAATCAGCACCGGCCCCGGCCTTCCGCTTTTAGCAATATAAAATGCTTTGGCAAGTACCGATGGAATTTCAGATGCATCTGTTATTTGGTAATTCCATTTTGTTACCGGCGTGGTGATGTTGATGATATCTGTTTCCTGGAAAGCATCGGTGCCGAGCAATTGTGCATACACTTGGCCGGTTATACATACCACCGGTGTAGAGTCAATCATTGCATCTGCTAATCCTGTAACAAGGTTTGTAGCACCGGGGCCGCTTGTTGCAAACACCACACCTGTTTCGCCACTTGTTCTTGCAAAACCTTGTGCAGCGTGTATGGAGCCCTGTTCGTGCCTTGTTAATATATGTTGCAACTTGTGGTGGTAATCATACAATGCGTCATAAATGGGCATGATGGCGCCGCCGGGGTAACCAAATACAGTAGTTACACCTTCTGCAACAAGCGCTTCCAATACAGCAAGGCTGCCACTTTTGGTTGTTGTATGCTTTTTAGTTTGTCTTCTTTGTTGTAATGTTAATGTTTCCATCTTTTGATAAATTTATTTTTCATCCGTTACGCATCCCTGGTCGGCAGGTTTTACCTGCTGTGCATATTTAAATAAGGCACCTTTAGTTGCTTTCAGCGCCGGTTGCTTCCAGTTTTTTCTTCTTTCAGCAATTTCATTATCCGAAACTTTTAATGTTAGCTTATTGTTTACCGCATCTATTTCAATCCTGTCATCATCTTTTACCAATGCAATCAATCCGCCTTCAAAAGCTTCAGGTGTAATGTGGCCAACAACAAATCCATGTGTACCGCCGCTAAACCGTCCATCGGTAATGAGCGCTACTGTTTTGCCAAGCCCTGCACCAATGATGGCAGATGTTGGTTTAAGCATTTCGGGCATGCCCGGTGCACCTTTGGGGCCTATGTAGCGTATCACCACTACATCGCCTGCATGCACTTTACCCGAAGCAATGCCGGCTATCAAATCTTTTTCACCATCAAACACTCTTGCAGTTCCTTCAAATTTTTCACCTTCCTTACCTGTTATTTTTGCCACGCTGCCTTTTGGGGCCAGGTTACCATAAAGTATTTGTAAATGCCCTGTTGCTTTCAATGGTTTTTCTAAAGGCATAATTATTTTCTGGTTTTCAAAATCAAGCGCCGGAGCTTCAGCAAGATTTTCTGCAATTGTTTTGCCGGTTACGGTAAGGCAATCGCCATGCAACAATCCTTTACTTAATAAATATTTCATTACGGCCGGTACGCCGCCATGTTCATGCAGATCCTGCATCAAATATTTTCCGCTTGGTTTAAAATCGGCCAGCAGCGGCACTTTGTTGCTGATGTTTTGAAAATCATCGGGAGTGATATCAACATGCACACTTTTTGCAATTGCAACAAGATGCAGCACGGCATTGGTGCTACCTCCCAAAACCATTACAACGGTGATGGCATTTTCAAAAGCCTTACGGGTCATGATGTCGGAAGGCTTTATATCTTTCTCCAATAAAACTTTTATTGCTTTGCCCACTGCATCACATTCTTTTTGTTTGTCCATACTTAATGCAGGGTTGGAAGAAGAGTTGGGTAAACTCATTCCCAATGCTTCAATAGCGCTTGCCATTGTGTTGGCTGTGTACATGCCGCCACAGGCGCCTGCACCGGGACAAGAATGTTGCACGATGCCTTTGAAATCGTTTTCACTTAAACTGCCGGCTATCTTTTGCCCAAGCGCTTCAAAGGCAGAAACAATATTTAAATCTTCGCCTTTGTAATGGCCCGGTGCAATAGTGCCACCGTACAACATAATGGCCGGACGGTTCAATCTTCCCATTGCCATAACAGAGCCCGGCATATTTTTATCGCAACCCGGTATTGCAATCAATGCATCATAATATTGTGCACCTGCATTTGTTTCAATACTATCGGCAATCAAGTCACGGCTTACCAGGCTGTACCGCATACCATCGGTTCCCATGCTAATGCCATCGCTTACACCGATAGTGTAAAAACGCAGGCCCAGTAAGCCTTCTGTAGCATTAACGCTTTTCTTTACGGATGTGGCCAAATCGTTCAGGTGCATATTGCAGGGGTTACCATCCCAGCCCATACTTACTATCCCAACCTGCGCTTTATTAAAATCTTCTTCCTTAAAACCAATAGCATAATACATGGCCTGCGCTGCAGGTTGTGTGGCATCCTGTGTAAGTGTTTTGCTGTATTTGTTTAATTCGCTACCCATACTTTATTGTTGTGAAACTGTTGTTTCAATATTTTTTATCGGGATTCATTTTATTGTAAAACAATTTTTTCCTGCTGAAATTTTTCTTTTGATGGTTCAGCTATAAAACTGCTTGAAGAAGTTACCCTGCGTTTATATGCATCCTGTATTTGTTTACTGATGCTTTTATTCCAGTCTTTTTTAAACACAATCCCATCAAGGCTTTCAAAGCCTATCACTTCGGCGGCTGTGCCGCAAAAAAATGCTGCATCGGCTTGTAATAATTCTTCTGTTGTAATTTGTTTTTCAGTAACAGGTATTCCTTTTTCTTTACAGATTTCTAAAACGGTTGCCCTTGTAATACCCGGCAGTATATTTCCCAATGATGGTGTAAACAGTTTGCCGTCTTTTTCATAAAATATATTGGCGCCCGGCGCTTCTGCTACAAAACCGTTTATGTCGGATAACAATGCCTCATCAAAACCTTTTGCTTTAGCTTCCTGGCTGGCAAGGATGGAGTTTACATAATGGCCGCTCACTTTGGCAGTAATTTTAAACCCTTTGGGGTTGGGCCTTTGAAAAGAGGAACTCATCACTTTTAAAAGTTTCTCGCCAAGAAAGGGTTGCATCTCCCAAACTTCAATAACAATAAACGATTCTTTGTTTTGTACAAAACTCATATTGGCAGGTGCGTAAATAAGCGGACGGATATATGCATCCTGTAAATTATTCCTGTGCAGTAACTCGTAAGTGGCGCTTATCAATTCTTCTGTATCCCAATGGTATGGCAGGTTTACAGCTAAAGCAGATTGTTGCAACCTGTCATAATGTTCAACAGCTTTAAAAATTTTTGTTTCTCCTGATGTGGTCTTATACGAACGAATGCCTTCAAAAACTGCATAGCCATAGTGTAACGATTGCCCGTAAAGATCTGTCTTAGCATCAACGGCTTTTAAAAATTCACCATTGTGATAGATGACTGTGTTGTTGTTGTAATAGTTTGCCATGATTTACCTGTTGTTTACCCTTTTTTTGTTATTGTATAAGCATAAAAAAACCCGCCTTCGGGAGGCGGGTCTGTATATTTTTTATATTTAGTTTATAATAGTACTCCACCTCCCGAAGAAACAGGTATAATAATAATGGCCACAATAATGACTGCGGCTATTTGATTAATGTTATTATATATGTTTTGCTTCTTCATTAGATGAATCTGTTGCAAATATACATCCGCCACTTTAAAAAAGAACTGTACAAGCAAGTTTTTTTTTAAGGCCTTCGTTAATGGCCTGTTTATATGATGGTTGATTTTCTCAACTCTATATTTTCTTTCTTTACCGAACCGGGCACAATACCGTTGATATAATCTGTAATCAACTCTCCAAGGGTAGAGGTGAAGTAGAAATTAACCGGGTCGATGTCTTTTGTAACAAAACCGTTTTGTAATGTCCACGCCACGGCTTTTCTTACAGTATCTGCTTCTTCTTTCATACCAAGGTATTCAAGCATCATAGCTGCAGAAAGTATGGAGCCAATGGGGTTGGCAATATCTTTTCCGGCAGCCTGCGGATATGAGCCATGTATCGGTTCAAACAAGGCAAGCCCGCCAGTGCCAATGGATGCAGAAGGCAACAAGCCCAAAGAACCGCTTATCACACTTGCTTCATCGCTGATGATATCGCCAAACATGTTTTCTGTAAGAACTATATCAAACTGTTTTGGATTTAAGATAATCTGCATCGCTGCATTATCAACAAACATATATTCAACAGTTACATCGGGATATTGTGCTGCTACTTCTTGCACCACTTTTCTCCAAAGCCTTGATGTTTCCAAAACATTGGCTTTATCAACCAGCGTAACTTTTTTTCTCCTGTTTTCTTTCTGTGCAAAATGAAATGCCAGGTGTGCCATCCGTTCAATCTCTTCCCTGTTATACACACAATCATCCGAAGCCTGTGTGCCTTCGGCATTTAATTCCTTTTTACCAAAATAAATGCCGCCGGTTAGTTCACGAAAAATGATAAAATCAACCGCTTCGATGTTTTTGCTTTTTAACGGAGATAAATGCTGCAGCGATGGATATGTATTGATGGGGCGGATATTGGCATACAACTGCAATGTTTTCCTAAGTTTCAGCAAACCCTGTTCAGGCCTCACTTTTGCGTTGGGGTTGTTATCATATTTTGGATGGCCGATTGCGCCAAATAAGATAGCATCGCTGTTGAGGCATGTGTCAATTGTTTCATCCGGCAACGGGTTGCCCGTTTTATCAATGGCCACGGCTCCCATCAGTACGTGCTTGTAAATAAACTGGTGGCCAAAGTTTTCGGCAATGGCATTTAATACATTGATGGATTGTTTGGTTACTTCGGGGCCTATGCCGTCGCCTTCAATAACTGCAATTTTCTTTATCATAAAGGTTTATGTTGTCAGGGTTTCAAATTGTTGTATGTCTTCTTTAGTGCTCAGCAAAAAATCAATATCATCATAGCCGTTCAGCAGGCATGTTTTTTTATAACTGTTGATGTCAAAATGTTCCTGCTCGTTAGTTGCATTGATGGTGATGCTTTGTTTTTCAAGGTCAACGGTTAGCTCCGTATTGCTATCCTGTGCAAATATTTTATGCAGGAATGCATCGCTTACCTGCACAGGCAATACGCCGTTATTGAGTGCATTATTTTTAAAAATATCAGCAAAAAAACTTGATACCACCACCCTGAAACCAGCATCAAGTATCGACCAGGCCGCATGTTCACGGGAAGAACCGCACCCAAAATTTTTTCCGGCCACCAATATTTCACCACTGTAAGCAGGTTGGTTTAAAGGAAAATCTTTTTTTGGTTTTGTTTCGTCATCATTTTCATATCGCCAGTCACGAAAAAGATTTTTTCCAAAACCTTCCTTTGTGGTGGCTTTTAAAAAACGGGCCGGGATGATTTGATCGGTATCAATATTTTCGATATTGACAGGAACAAAGTGGCTGTTAATTGTTGTTATTGCTTTCATATTAATTCAATAATTCCCTTACATCTGTTACTACACCGGTGATGGCGGCTGCTGCAGCAGTAAGCGGACTGGCTAATAATGTTCTTGCGCCGGCACCTTGTCTTCCTTCAAAATTCCTGTTGCTGGTGCTGATGCAATATTTACCGGCGGGTATCTTGTCTTCATTCATACCAAGGCAGGCAGAGCAACCCGGTTGACGCAGCATGAAACCAGCTTCTTCAAAAATTTTATCAATGCCTTCTGCAATGGCTTGTGCTTCTACCTGCTTACTGCCGGGTACCACCCAAACTTCCACATCACTTGCTTTCTTTTTGCCTTTTACAAATGATGCCACCATACGCAGGTCTTCAATCCTTGAGTTGGTGCAACTGCCGATAAATACATAATCAATTTTTTGCCCTTTGATATTACTGCCTTGTTGCAGACCCATATAGGTTAATGATTTTGACAAACCAGATTTATCATTTTCATTGATGGTATCTGCTGTGGGAATTTTTCCCGAAACACCAATACCCATCCCAGGGTTAGTGCCATAGGTTATCATCGGTTCTATATCTTCTGCCTTAAAATGATATTCTTTGTCAAACACTGCATCTTTATCGCTGTACAACGATTGCCAGTAAGCCAAAGATTTTTCCCAGGCCGCATCTTTTGGTGCAAACTCTTTTCCTTTTATGTAATTGAAAGTAGTTTCATCTGGCGCAATCAATCCACATCGGCCACCCATTTCAATACTCATGTTGCAAATAGTCATACGGGCTTCCATACTTAATGAACGGATGGCAGAGCCTGCAAACTCAACAGCATAACCTGTGGCGCCACTTGCAGTAATTTTTGATAAGATGTACAACACAATATCTTTTGATACTACACCTTTGTTTAAAACTCCATCTACATTAATACGCATTAATTTGGGTTTGCTCTGCAATAAACATTGCGTGGCTAACACCATTTCTACTTCGCTGGTACCAATACCAAAAGCGATAGAACCAAATGCACCATGAGTGGATGTATGGCTGTCGCCGCAAACAATCGTCATGCCCGGTTGAGTGATGCCAAGCTCGGGGCCAATTACATGCACAATGCCCTGGAACGGATGGCCAAGTCCATATAATTCCACTCCATGTTCGGCACAGTTTTTCTTTAAAGCTTCTACCTGCAGGCGGCTCAACTCTTCTTTAATGGGCAAATGTTGATTTAAAGTTGGTACATTATGATCGGCCGTAGCAATGGTTTGTGCAGGGCGAAAAACTTTAATGCCTCTTTTATTCAACCCGGTGAAAGCCTGCGGACTTGTTACTTCGTGAATAAAATGGCGATCGATATATAAAACAGACGGGCCGCCATCAATTGTTTTGACGATATGCTTTTCCCAAATTTTTTCAAATAATGTTTTACTCATCTTATGCAAGCGCTACGTTTGATTGATATTTTTTTGCGATAGAAGAAAGGTCAGCATCTTCCACTTCTTTCTTACTGTCAGCCACTTTTAAAAATTCATTGTACAATACATCCACATCGTTCCTGTTAAACTGGAATCCCAGGTTTTGAAAACGATAAGCCAATGCACTTCTTCCGCTTCTTGCAGTGAGAACTATTTTAGAACTGTCGGCGCCTACTTCTTCGGGAGTGATGATTTCATAAGTTTGTGCATTTTTCAAAAATCCATCCTGGTGAATACCCGATGAATGAGAAAAAGCATTGCTTCCCACAATGGCTTTGTTGGGTTGTACCGGCATCCGCATTGTATCAGAAACCTTGCGGCTTAAAGGATTCAGTTGTTCTGTTAAAATATTAGTGTACAGGCCTAAATGTTTGTGTTGTTTTATAATCATCACCACTTCTTCCAATGAAGTGTTGCCGGCCCTTTCTCCCAAACCGTTAATAGTACATTCAATTTGCCTTGCACCGGCAATTACACCTGCAATGGAATTAGCAGTAGCCAATCCTAAATCATTATGGCAATGACAGGAGATAACGGCCTTGTCAATATTGGGAACATTATTAACGAGATAAGCAATCTTTTCTCCATATTGATAAGGGAGACAATAACCGGTAGTGTCTGGAATATTTACTACAGAGGCGCCTGCTTTAATAACAGCTTCAATAACTTTTGCCAGGTATTCATTATCAGTACGGCCGGCATCTTCTGCATAAAACTCCACATCATCTGTAAAATTTCTTGCCCACTTTACACATTGAATGGCTCTTTGTAAAATTTCTTCCCGGGTGGAGTTGAATTTAGATTTGATATGCAGGTCGGATGTGCCGATGCCTGTATGTATCCTTGGCCTTACCGCATATCTTAACGACTGTGCCGCCACTTCAATATCTTTTTGTACGGCACGGGTGAGGCCGCACACTGTTGCATTTTTTACCGCTTTTGAAATTTGCTCCACCGATTCAAAATCGCCGGGCGAAGAAATAGGAAAGCCTGCTTCAATGATATCAACACCGAGGGCTTCCAACTGAAGTGCTAACTCAAGCTTTTCTTTTGTATTTAATTTACAACCCGGTACCTGTTCTCCATCCCTTAGGGTGGTGTCAAAAATGTCAACTTTTCCTGCTGCCATAATAAAATGAAAAATTAGTTAGATAAAAATTGGACTGCTTATTTTTGTAAAGCGGATACATTTTAGGCTTTACGATACAAAACTACCTTAGATATGAAGGGTGCAAAAATCAAACTACATACCTGTTTACACTTTGTAACAGCCTCAAAATGGGCTGAAAGCCTTTACTGTAAAGCATTTTAAAAAATTTGAACTACAATGCCCAACCGATCCACAGATGCCCTTTTTCAATTAGTTAAATCGCTTGAAAAAAGCGAAAAACGAAATTTTAAACTTTATGCCCGCAGAAATACAGCTACTGAAAACCTTAAAACCGTTCAGCTTTTTGATGCATTGGATAAGATGGCGGAGTACGATGAACGGTTGTTGCTTAAAAAAGCAACGGGTGTAAAGAAACAGCAACTGTCGAACATTAAAGCTGCATTGTACAAACAAATACTATCAAGCCTGCGGCTGATAAAAGAAGATGATAATATAGATATAAGATTGCATGAGCAAATGGATCATGCACGGATTTTGTTCAATAAAGGGCTTTACCTGCAAAGCCTTAAAATGCTTGACAGGCTGAAAGAAACTGCAAAAGAATTTCAGCAACTCACTTACCTGCAACAGGCATTGTTTTTTGAGAAAAAGATAGAGAGTTTGTTTATTACAAGAAGTATGCAGGACAGAGCGGAGAAACTATCAAACGAATCTATTACTGTAAACAGCCAGCTAACGTTGGTTAATCAACTATCCAATCTTTCGTTACAATTATATGGCTGGTATATAAAAAATGGCCATGCCCGAAATGAAAAGGATTTAAAAAACATCCGTATATTTTTTGAAAACAATCTTCCGGCTAATGTAGCGGCAGCAAAAGGGTTTTATGAACGATTGTATCTTTTTCAGAGTTATGTTTGGTATGCATTTATACGCCAGGATTTTTTGCATTATTATAAATACTCACAAAAATGGATTGATTTATTTGAACAACAACCCGGCATGATTAAAGTTGAAACAAGTGCATACATTAAAGGCATGCATAACCTTATGAGTGCACATTTTAGTTTAATAAATACAGAAAAACTGGCACAAACTATAAAACAGTTTGAGCAATTTGCCAGGCAAAAATATTTACAACACAATGAAATTAATAGGATTCTTGCATACCAATATTTATATACAGCAAGGATAAACCTTTATTTTTTGCAGGGTAATTTTACAAAAGGTATTAAGCTTGTTCCTTTTTTAGAAAAAATGCTGAAGGAGTATGGGCTGTATCTTGATACCCACCGGGTGCTGGTTTTTTATTATAAAATTGCATGCTTGTATTTTGGTAGTGGCGATAATGAAAAAACCATTGATTATTTAAACCGTATCATTAACCAGCGGGGCGATTTAAGAACCGACCTGCAATGCTATGCCCGCCTGCTGAACCTAATTGCCCATTATGAACTGGGTAATTTTGAATTGCTGGAATACCTCATCAAATCTGTTTACCGATACATGGCAAACATGCAAAGCCTTAGCAGGGTAGAAGAGGAGATGTTTGCTTTTTTAAGGCGCTCTTTCAAGGTAGGCGCCCATGCATTAAAACCCGAGTTTGAAAAACTGCTTACTAAATTAAAAAAATATGAGGGTAATCCTTTGGAGAGCCGAGCCTTTGTTTACCTGGATGTGATATCGTGGTTGCAAAGTAAAATTAGTGGCGTACATGTGCAGGACATCATCAAAGAAAAATTTTCTGCTGGTAAAAGATTAAGATGATTTTGCATGATTATTGGTTTAAACTATAAATTGAGATTCCAATTTGTCGTTGATTTAAATCCAGGTAGCGATAAGTGTACTATCACTAATCTGCTTTTTTATTTTTCTTTATATTTAAAAGTTGAACTACCAGCAAACTTATTCCAATCCCGCAAAGAATGCCATTGCCAAAATAATGTCCGTTGTTATCAATATCCAAACTGAAATTACGAATAGCAAATGCGATAAAAATCACGCTTAATCCTAATAATAAAATATTTTTTTTCATAAACACTTATAGCTTTTTTGTTTCCTTAAAATTGAAATGTTACACCAATGGAAGGAAGCGGATGCCCGGTTTTATTGGTAAGAATAACCGGTATGCCATTGCTACCGTCCATCTTGATTGGCTGTCCATCGGTAGTTTCAAATCCGGTATTGCCGGCATTTCGTTTGAATGTAAAATTCGGGTTGGTTTCGTTTTTTTGCATCAGTAAATTTTGAATATCCAGGTATAAACCTAGCGATGTCTTTTTAAAATTGAACTTTTTATCCACCCTAAAATCAAGCTGGTTGTAGTTGGACAGCCTGTTTTGATTTATCAGCGCCGCATCTGGAATACCCTGGCCTAACAACATGTAATTTTGCTGCGAAGCTGTCATATCAAAAGGAGTGTAGGGGTTCCCTCCAGCAAAACGATATTTCATTCCTAACTCCCAATCTTTTTTCAGCTTATAGCCTATTGTTGCTGAAAATAAACTGCGATTATCCCATGAAGAAGGTTTTAAAATACCGTCAGTTCCTGAAAACTTGCTTACTACATAAGAATAACTTACAACATAGAAAATATTTTTAGTCATTTTTTGCTGTACAAAAGCCTCAATACCGTAGGCTTCTCCTTTGCCTTTAGTCAGGATGCGTTCGCTGCCCACCGAACCAAATTGTGTTCCCTGGTTGGCAAGAGAAATTCCTGTTGTCTCTGATACAGGATAGTTGCTGTATCTTTTATAAAATCCCTCCAGGGTAAACCGTGTTGAATTTTTTGGTAGAAATTCTACTCCCAACACATAATGGGTGGATTGGGTATATGCCATGTCTTTGTTGATGAAATTGCCTGCAGCATCTTTATATCCCAAAGCTGTATAAACAGGCACTTTAAAATAAGTACCTGCAGAAGCATTAAGGTTCCATTTATCTGCCAAACGATAAGATGCAGACAAGCGTGGAGAAAGCGTTTTCAACGGATTATTTCCTGTTGTCGTCATGCTGTTCATGTCTGTACGTATTCCACCGGAAAGCAGTAACCTGTCATCAATAAATCGTTTAGCTGCCTGGGCATAAGCTCCATATTTCCAGAAATTGACTTTACTTTCAAATTGGATTGTTTTTGCCGGAGAAATTACATTTCCATTTGAATCAGTTATTTCATTGGCAATCCTGTTAAAAACATTTCCGGTGTATCCTACGTATTGGGCATCTAATCCTGCTGATATTTTCCAGCCGTTCAGGAATTTATTGTAATCAAAACGAAACTTGTTTTCCGCCTCATAAGATTTAACCAGTAAAGTCCTGTTCTGCTCTATCTTATTTTCATCTTCAAATTTATCAAGCCTTGTATTAAACATATTCCTGCTCAGGATAAAATTCATATAACCATTTTTAATCTTTCTGTTCAGTGTAAAGCCTATCGTATAAGTCCATTGATTTACAAATGGCGTTGAACGTAGCACATATATATTTTCGGGTGTTGATTTTTTTGTTGGTGCAAAGCTAAAGTTGTCAATAGCGCCGATACCTATTGCAGTTAATGTTGTTTTATCATTGAACTTGTGATTCACTTTATATTGGAAGTCATAGAAATCAGGACGAATGGGCAAGTCAACCGCCTTAAACAAAAGCCCCAGGTAAGATTTGCGTGCAGAACTTAAAAAAGTGGTTTTGGGGGAAAGAGGGCCTTCCAGCGTTAAAACCGTTTCAGTCATACTTGCCCTTATGTTTCCTGTAAGCCTGTCAGGATTACCGTTTCTTTGATTAATGACAAATGTAGAAGAAAGCGCATCATTATATTTTGGGTCAAATGCAGAAGTAGTCAGCTTAAGGCTTTCAATAAACGATACGTTTAAAATTCCCTGGGCGCCACCTGAACTTCCCTGTGTTTGAAAATGATTCAGGACAGGAATTTCTACACCATCCAGGTAATAAACATTCTCATTAGGTGCGCCCCCTCTAATGATGATGTCGTTGCGTTCGCCTACGCCATTGCTAAGCCCTACACCTGGTAATGTCTGTATTACTTTTGACACATCAAAATTGCCTCCAGGATTTGATTTGATTTCCTGTGTAGTTAATCGCTGTACTGAAAGAGGAGTAATCATGTCTGTTGCAACAGCAGATGATTTTCTGTTGGACTTAATAACAATTCCTTCAAGAGCTTTTGCTACCGGCTGCAACTCATACCGAACTACCTGGTCATTACCGGAAGTTATTTCAACATTATATTGTGTATAGGTTTTGTACCCTACAAAGGAAGCGCTGATAGAATAGGTTCCCACGGGTATATTCAATTTGAATTTGCCTGTACTATCGGTAACTGTACCAAAAGAAGCACCTTCAACCGCAATGGTTACTCCGGCAAGTTTCTCTTGTGTATTAATGTCCTCAACGGTTCCAATGATATTGCCGGTCATTTGTGCAAATGTGGTTGCTCCTGTTAATAGTAAACCTAAGCTCAATAGGAGCGATAACTTAATTTTCCTGTTCATGTCATTTCTATTTTAAAGTGCAAAACAAGATTATTACTCGCCATTGTAAACATTTAATATATGAAACCCAGTCTTTTTTCCATGAAGCAGTTGTTTTAATAGATGAACATGATATATCTGTTAATAGGTTAAATCAATGCTTTCATTCCTAAAACAAGTCAATTCGCCGATAAATTTTACGATGTTTGATATTTGTAAGAAATTAGCAGCCATGAAAGTCAGGACAAAGGAATACAGGAAGTTTTTGATGATACTGGGTTTATCCCTGCTGGCAATTTTACTGTTTATCATGATTCCCTTTTCGTATGGAATTGCATTGCCAACAGGTTACTGGATACTTCAGTCTTTATTGTTTTTCCTTTTGATTACCCTCGTTTATATTAACACGAATTGGTTAGCTCCAAAATTTTTATTTCAAAAAAGGTTCCTCCTTTATTATTCCATTTTGTTTGCAGCCTGCATTTTAATTATTGCAATACTGAGCCAGGCAGAAACATGGTTAAAAGTACCCGAAGCAATGCGAAGCGCTGCGGCTACAAGTGCCGGCACGCAAAACCAGGGATCGCAAGGGCATTCGGTATCATTTTATATTTTTTTAGTTGAAGTATTGGTATTGGGTGTTAATATTTCAGGTATCATCATAAATAAATGGGAAGATGAAAATGAAAAGCGTATAACAGTGGAAAAAGAAAAGATTGAAATGGAGCTTTCTTTCCTGAAGTCGCAAATCAATCCGCATTTCTTTTTTAACAGCCTGAATACTATAAATGCACTAACATATACCGATGTTGAACAATCGAGGAACGCATTAAAAAAGCTGGGCAAGATAATGCGACATGTGTTGTATAATACTTCGAAGGAAACATCATCTTTGGCGGAAGAGATTGAATTTATAGAAAATTACCTGGAATTGATGAAGATGAGGACATCACAAAAAGTTACAATAGACTTTTCAACTTCTTTAACTAACGTAAACAGGAAGATTGCATCCATGTTGTTTTTGCCATTCATAGAAAACTGTTTTAAACATGGAGTCAGCGGGATGGCAGAAAGCCCGATAGTAATAAGGATTACTGAAGAGGGGGAAAATGTTGTATTTTATGCAAAAAATAAGATGTTTGAGAGACCGGTTAACAATGAAGCAGGGAATAATCAAAGTCATGGAATAGGAATACAAAATACCAAACGCAGACTGGAACTGTTATATGCAAATAAATATTCTTTAATCATAAATAAAACTGAAGGTTTTGAAGTATTACTTAAAATAAACCCGGATGAAAATTAGATGTGTCACTGTTGATGATGAACCATTGGCGTTGAATATGATTAACAATTTTGTTAACCAAACGCCATATTTAGAACTTTTAGCCGGCTTTGACAATGCCATTGATGCCCTGAATTATATACAAACTAATTCCGTTCAATTGCTTTTTTTAGATATTCAAATGGCTGATTTTACCGGAATGGAATTAGCCCGTGTGATTTCAGGTGGAGAAATTAAGAATAAACCTTTTATCATTTTCACAACAGCTTACAGTGAATTTGCCCTTGAAGGTTACCGGGTTGATGCAATAGATTATATCCTAAAGCCTTTTGACTATGAGGATTTCATCAAAGCAGTTACCAGGGTTAGAAGCCGTATAGAACCACAAATTGAGATTGTTAGCGCCACACAAACAGAAAGCTCTGAATATATTTTCATCAAGGTAGATGCACAGGTTGTACGTGTGGAAATAAGTGATATCCTTTACATTGAAGGGTACAAGGATTATGTCAAAATACATTTAGTCAATAATTCCGGCCCTTTGCTTTCTTTGATGAGTTTAAAAAAGCTGGAGGAAAAACTCACAAAAAGCGGGTTTCTGAGAATCCACCGTTCCTATCTTGTTTCTTTTGCCCGTGTGGATGCGCTTTTAAAAAACAGCGTTCGAATTGGAGATAAAACAATTCCGGTAGGGGCTACCTATAAAGAAGAATATGACAGGTTTGTTGATCAATGGATAAAGTAGTATTTATTTTGCAGTTGAATTGCTTGCCCATTCATTTTTTTAAATTGAACACATCACATTAGCTCCTTAAAATTTTTTCCATCTTTCTTCCTTTTGCCAGTTCGTCAACCAGTTTATCAAGATACCGGGCCTTTTTTGTAAGCGGATATTCTATCTCTTCAATCCTGTAACCACAAATTACTCCTGTAATCAGTTTGGCATTGGGGTTTAGTTTTGCTTCCTTAAAAAATGTTTCAAAATTCACTTTCCTGTCAATCATCTCCTGTAGTTTCTTTTCATTAAAACCGGTTAGCCATTCAATAACCTGCTGCAGTTCTTTTATTGTTCTACCCTTGCTTTCCAATTTTGTAATATAGTGCGGATAAACAGATGCAAACGACATTTTTGCAATACGGTCATTATGTTCGGGAGTAACTTTCATGCGTGTGTTTTCATCCAAATATAAAAATGAAATACTGTAAAAACAATAACTTACTGTTTATTCATGTGCAGGTTCCGGAATATTAAAATAAGCGCTGCGGGTACGGCTTAAGGCTGCGGTGATGATGGCAAAGTCGCTGGCTGTAGGTTGCAGGTTGATGTATTTATCGACAATGCTCCGGTGTTTGTATATGATAAATGTATTTTCTGCTGAGGGATTAATTTTGTTGAGGTACACTTCGGTTTTCTTATCCTGCCAGTAAGGTACAAAAGTTAGTGCCGTATTGCGGATGTTTAATTCATTGCCTAATTTTTCGAGGATAGATTGTTGTTGTTTACGGTCGGCCGGAGCTTCAGTGCCGTATACAAAATAGGCTTTAAGATATTTACCATGTATGTTGCTTTGCTCTTCTAAAAATTGCAACCATTTTTTAACCTTTTCCCAATCAGGATTATTACCGGCAAAATAAATGATACCCTGGTAACGGCCATACTTACACACGGGACAGGCGGTGGAGCCTTTATCGGGACCAAAAGCATGGTAGGGGCTAAACGAAGGCTGGTCTTCGCCAATGTTTAAGCCGGAAGAAACTGAATCATTTTGCTTTACAGGGTAATTAGGAATATTTAAACCCAACACAATATCGTGTTCTGCAATCTGCATACTATCGCCCAGCAATACACGAAGTGTACCACTGCCACAACGGGGGTTTACTTCTGGATGTTTTTTTCGGAAAGGCAACAGCCTTGGGTCGTCATCAAAAACCAAATCATTTATCCAATATTCATTGGCAATGTTAGGTTCTTTAATGATTAGGTGAATGTGTTCGGGGTCTTCAACCTTTGGGTATGGTCCGGGGCGAATAGTATAAATTGCATAATGCCCGGCAGCATCTGTTTTTACCCAACCCCTGATGTGCCCATGCCGGGTGCTGTTGAAAGGCGTACCATCGCCCGGTGAATAATAACCATTGTTATCGGTATGGTGATAATATACAATTACATTGGGCGCAGGGGTGCGGCCATCAATTTGATAAACCGTGCCAGTAACCAACAGTTTTTTGCCTGCTTCGTACCAGCCGGCGCTGGTATCTGTGTTATTCATTTCTTTGGGCATGCCATAGTAAATTAATTCGCAGTAGCCTTCTTCACAATCGCCACCCACCCGGTTTACAGAACCTGCTGTTGCCTGGTTAGCTTCCTGTGCTTTTTTGCCCGATTGGCCGCTGCAACTTAACAACAAGGCAACCGTAATTATTAGTGTAATGA
The DNA here is from genome assembly GCA_019638575.1 of Ferruginibacter sp. Taxonomy (GTDB): domain Bacteria; phylum Bacteroidota; class Bacteroidia; order Chitinophagales; family Chitinophagaceae; genus Ferruginibacter. The sequence goes on from JAHBTN010000010.1 coordinate 78,955, forward strand.
ACTTCATGATAAAATTTTTACAATAATAGTATCAGCAGCAGCCCATTTGCAAATAAAATATGCTAACCTGATGTAATTATGCTGTAACCTGATGGGTTGTTTCCATATTTTGCCTGAACCGGGCTGCGTAATTGCGGCTTAGCCTCAACCGGGTACCATTAATTAATGTAATATCATAATCGCCGTTTAGCCTCGAAGTGTAAAACGAAACTGCTTTAATATTTACAATATATGATTTATGAATACGAATAAATATGGCGCCATCTAATTGTAATGAAATGGATTTTAGAGACTGATTATGAACATATTTTTTTTGGCCGGTATGGATATGTATATATGGAGAACTGGCCATGACATATAAAATATCGGTAGTTTGTATCACCTGTTTTTTCCTGCCATCACTAACTGGTATTGATGATTTTATTTTGTTTGCAGGTAATTCAAAAGTGAGTGTATTTGATATGTTTTGAGTTGGTTGTACTTGGTTTATTTTTTTTAATAAAATAAATGGCAGTGTATAAACAATCAGTAGAATAAAACTATACGACTCTAATTCATATAAAAGTGTTTGCAGGTAAGCAAAACTATGGTTATAAAAAACAGTTGAAAGCAGCCATACAACTGCAGGGTAAACAAAAAGATGAACGAACAGGGGAATTATAATCAATAAAAATGTAGCAAATTTTGATTTGTATTGCTTAGAAAAATATTGCTGAAAAATTACAAAGGGTATAAAAATCCACCAAAAAGAACTGAACAGGAACGACTCTGAAAAATAAAAACTGTATTGGTTAACAATAGCATTTAACAAGTCTATTGCCATTGTTGACAATATAAAAACCGCAAGTATGCCGCTTATGATTACTACCGGGGGATACTTTTTTAAAAAAGTAAAACTGTTATTAATCATGATTTTTAATCTTTTGGTTGATAAAATTACATTTATAAGTTCCTTACTCTTTGATTTTGTCTTTAAGTTCTTTGGCCAATTTAATAGAATGGTTTAAAGATTGCAAGTTATTCCAATCGCTGTGCGAAATAATGATATATTTTGGATGCCGGCATTTTTTCTTCACATTTTGCAGGGTAGAATAATAAGTATTTGTGTTAGCATCACCTAAATAACCAAGATCATCGGCATCAGCACCTTTAATGAGGCATCCTCCATACAAAATTCTTTCATGCTTAAACCAAATTACGATATTGTCAATCGTATGTGCCTGCCCGGGGTAATAAGTTTCAAAAGTATATTGGCCAATTTTAAACGTAGTATCTTTTGTAATTAAATACTGTGCCCGTTTTTTATTATTCAGTTTACACAGCGAATCTGTAAGTGTTGTTGTATAAGTTTTAATACCTTTTTGTTGGTAGTATGCAAGACCTTCTGTTCTGTCGCTATGCCAATGAGTGGCAATACACATTTCAACTTTTTTACCATGTTTTAATTTTATTGAATCAAGCAGTGGTTGAAACTGGGTAGTGTCCCATGGGGTATCAAAAAGTACAACGGCATCATTTGTTACCAGGTACATTCCATTGGCAGGCAAAGGATTCCCTTCATAATTACTGTAAGTGGTATAAATATAAAAGTTACCCGTTAAATGAGATATTGTAAGTTTATTATTTGCAGGTTGGCTAAAAACATTGCAGTAAAACAACAAACACAGGGTAGATGATAATATTGTACGCATTCCTATTTTTAATAAATAATTCTTTAAAATGTATTACCCGTTTTTAAGTAAATTTTAATTTGCTATTACTGATGAAGAGGAAATTTTAATATCAGCATATTGCCAAGCTTCATCAAAGGCTGCTTTTACTTGTAATGCTTCCTTTTCTTTTTTCTGAAAAACCAATGACTGGTATAACCCCATCAATGCCCAGCCATTATTCTTCCATGTTTGTAAATCTTTTTTATAAACGTTTTCGGCTTCGGTGTATTTACCTGCCTTTAACAGTATGGCCCCTAAATAATGTCTTACAGAGAAAAACCAGTCTGGCGGCTCGTTATAATTTAATTTATCTTCAATTGCAATTGCTTCGTATAATAAGGTGATAGAAGATGTAAATTGATTTTGCCTGTCGGCAATTTCAGCTTCCAGAACTTTACAGGCAATTTGTACAAGATCTGCTGTAGTATTTATGCTCCAAATGGTAATTTGGTTTAGCATGGTATCTGTTGACAATACTTTAATAGCAGATAACTCTTTTTTAGCATTAACGATATCATTTTTTCCCAAGTAAGCCATGCCTTTTGCATAATGCCAAATTGCTGTTGGATAGATTAGGTTTTTAGTTGGTTTGGGAATGGAAAGAATTGTATCCCACATACCAAATTTAACTGCAATGTAATATGGAATGGAATAGTAATGTTGCAAGGTGCCCCATTCAGGTTCCTGCATTAAATCCTTTGCTGTATGCGCTTGCAATTTTAATGCAGCGTTCCAGGATAGATTTGAATTTCCTTCTAAAGCCGCAGTTGCTGTAAGAAAATGATAATTGTGAGGATAATATGCCAGGGGGTAAACACCTTGTGCATTGCAGGCAATAGTGTAAATACTATCAACAGCTATAGCTCTAAGGTTAGCAACAGTACCCTTATGATAGTGGCCGGTATTTATATAAATATGCGAAGGCATGTGTAACAAATGCCCGGCACCGCTAACTAAAGTATCTAACAGGTATGCACTTTTTAAAGCTTTTTCGGGAGTGGCAGAAGCTTCCAAAGCATGTATATAAAAATGGTGAGCGCCGGGGTGCATGGGGTTTATTTTCATTAAATGTTCCAATACTGCAACCAGTTCATTGGTCCATTCTTTGGGTAATTTACTTTGCTTATCATATAAATCCCAGGGGTGCAAATTCATCAGCGATTCGGCATATAGCGCTCCTACATCGGGATTGGATGGAAATTGTTCATAAACTTTTTTCATCGCCGCTGCATACGCAATATCCAGCGAAGACCTGTCGGATGGCGCTGTTTTTATATACCTTGTTTGTATGGCATGTATCATTTCCTTTTCTAAGGATGTACAGTTTTTAGTTAATGAAGCAGCCTTCATCATAGCGTCATATGCCCTGGTATAGTTATCAGGCTCCATGCCGGCATTATAGTTGGGGCCTAAAACATAAGCAAAACCCCACCAGGCCATTGCACAATTAGAATCGAGCCTGGCAGCTTCATAAAATGATCTTGCTGCTTCTGCATGGTTAAAACCATAGGCCAGCATCATACCCTGGTTAAAATATTTCTGTGCTTCTTCACTTGTTGTAGATATTTTAAAGTTAATACCATCAAGACCATTGAAGAGAGGCGCTTTTTTGTTTGAATTATACCATTCTTTGTCGCTCGTGATAGATGGTTGGCAACCTATCACAGAAGTATTGTTATTCTTTTCTTCTTTATTATTGCATCCTGCAAGGAGTATTACAGCCAATACAATAAGGCATGTTTTATTCATAATAGCTGAAGATTTAATTAAAGAAATGTACTTCCGGTAATATTATAACAAAATCATCAATAAACATCTATGTAAAACAATAAACAAAGTTTACTCATTTTATTTTACAAATTTCCTGCCCGGTTATTGATGATGCTGTATCTTTTATTTTAAAGATTGTTTTTTACGATATTACTTCTTAGTTGTTTAATCTTCTTCATATTACCAACCAGCCAAACAATATCATTTTTTTCAAAAACAGTGGTAGAGTCGGGATTAAGTATTCGGTTGCCATTGCGTTCAATACCAACAACAAGACCCCTGGCTTGTTCCCTGATACCTGACTCTCTTATAGTTTTTCCTTTTAACGAATGCAGGTCATCAATTACAAATTGGTGAATACCTATATCTTCAATATTGATATCTTCTGCTTCAGCAACTTCCTGTTTATCAAACAAAGTTTTAAAAGTGGCAATTTGCTCATCAGTAGCAATTACTCCCACTTCATCAAATGGCAGTAAAATACTGTTACGTTGAGGCAGGTAAATAATTTTATCGCCCCGGCGAATGTAAACGATATTGATGCCATATTTTTCTCGCCAGGCAAGCTGCTGCAATTCTGTGCCAATAAAAGTGGCATCTGGCGATACTTCTAACTGAATGATATGTGCATCATAAGGTGCAAGATAATTTTCAATTTCGGCTTTTTTACGGCTAACACTTGCTGAGGCAGATTGGTATGCAACACTTTCTCTTTCTGTAAGGTTAGTGATAAACCTTCCCTCTAAGCGTTGGTAAAAGTTATGAAGCCTTTTTCTAAACATACTGAATACGATAAGCGTTATTGGCACTATTACCAGCAAGGCAATATAAGTTTGAAAAAAGTAAAGGCCCCATAATGTAATTAAGGTAATACCTATGATAATTCTTGTTACTTCAATGGCCAGTAAAGGCCCCCGGTTATAAACTCTCTTTTTTAACCAAAACTCTTTATATACCGGGTTATCGGGCTTACGTGTCATGATGGCAAAAATAAATGGGGCACCGGCGCCCAGGGCAATGATAGAACTTACTATATTGCTTATATTTTTATCATTAATGGTTGTGTTTAAATAAGGGATAATAAAATTTACCAATAACAAGCCTATTGATAAAAGGATAAATCCATTAATGATTATAATTTTTGAATAAGATATTAATAAGGATCTCCACTTGGTTTCGGCTTGTATGTTTTGTGCGCCCGATGAAAACCTGTTTAAACTAATTACAAGTTTTTGCGGTAATATTTTTTCAATTAGTTTATAAATAGGATCTGCATATTTTATTAAGTAGGGGGTTGTAAAAGTTGTAATAGCTGATGCGCCAACAGCAATAGGAAAAAGAAATTCGGATGTTACTTTTAATGATACACCCAGTGCAGCAACTATGAAAGCAAATTCACCTATTTGGGCCATACTTAAACCTACCCTGACAGATTGCTTTAGTGGTTGCCCGGATATTACAGCACCCAATGTAGTGCTAAAAATCTTTCCAAAAAATGTAAGCAGGGTTACTGCCAGTACAGCCCATTTGTATTCTATGATGGCCTGAGGGTCTATCATCATACCAACCGAAACAAAAAACACGGCGCCAAATAAGTCTTTTATGGGTTTAACTAAATGTTCAACCTTTTCGGCTGATGTGGTTTCTGCTACTATACTACCCATGATAAATGCGCCTAACTCTGCCGAAAAACCCACATGCACTGCAAGTACCACCATGCCAAGGCAAAGCCCAATTGATAAAAGCAAAAGATTTTCATCATCTAACCATTTTTTAGCTTTTTTAAGAAGGGTAGGTAGTAAGAAGATACCCATGATAAACCAAAGTGCCAGGAAAAAAACTAATTTTAAAACAGTATATACAATTTCGCCTCCTTGTATTTGTTGGGTAACCGCCATGGTTGACAGTAATACCATTAACAGGATGACAACAATATCTTCTACTATCAATACACCAAAAACAACATTGGCAAATTGTTTTGATTTTACTCCTAATTCATCAAAAGCCCTTATGATAATAGTGGTAGATGAACTGGCCAACATACCTCCAAGAAACAAACTATCGATGGTTGACCATCCTAACCATCTGCCTAACAGAAAACCCGCTATAGTGATAAAGATAATTTCTATAAATGCTGTGATTGAGGCATAACCGCCTACACGCATTAATTTTTTAAAACTAAATTCGAGGCCTAAACCAAACAACAGGAAAATAACGCCTAATTCCGACATTACTTCGATATTGCTAAGATCAGCAACAGTAGGAAATAGTTTGAAGTAAGGTCCCACAAGGTATCCTGCAATGATATAGCCAAGCACCAATGGCTGCTTTATTCTTTTAAAAATAAGCAATACCACTGCGGCCGTCATAAGCACAAGTGCTAAATCTAATATCAAATCAGGAAGGTGCCCCATACTTTATAATTTTAGTAACTATCTTTTAGATTGCCACTAAGTTAAAGTATAAATTTAAAAAGCAAAATAAAGAATCCTGACTAGTTTAAAACGGTAATAAAAGCTTTGAAAAATAAATAAAATGGCTGATTATAAATAGCCGTTTCGCTTTTATAAAATTCTTGTTTATAGAAGATTAAAATAAAAAGGTGGTTTAAAAATCAGGCTTGCATTTTAATTGTTCATTGATGCCAATCTTGTTGAAATTTAAAATTAAAGGCTTTATTTTTTAGTAAATCGCATTACTGCTACATCATCAGTCAGTAAAGTTAATGTGTTTTCTGATTGTGAATAATGGTTTACTTTACTAAGCATTTTCAAAAAGGTTTCTTCACCTCCGCCCGGGCAATAAATCATTGTTTTTGCAAATGGTTCTGCAAAAGATATTTTATTTCCATTAACAGTAAATTTACCGCTGAATCCATTGCAACTTGTATTGCCTCCAACTTCATCATCATTATTTTTATTAAAAACCAACAAAGGTTTTTTATCAGGATATAATCCTTCAAAAGTGATTTTTGGACCCGAGATATAATTGAGTTCCCATTCTCCATCAAGCAAAACAATTTCTTTAACCCGGCCTTGTAATTTGGCTACAATGGTTTTACCGTTTTTTAATAATAACTGGTTATTATTAATGCTCCAGTTATCAACTTTGCCAAGTGTTTCAATAAATTCCTGTTCTCTTATTTGGGGATCACAAGCCATACGGGTAGTTGCAAGCGGAGAAAATTTTATAAAACCATTTTTTTTAGTCTCATAGTTTCCATTAATAATATTGCAACCTGCATTGCCTGTAAATTTTTGACTATTGTTTGCCCTAAAATTAAGTGCAGCTTTTCCTGTATTAACAGTGGTTCCGTTTAATTCTGTTAGGTTCCACATATAGCCATAAAGATCTTCGATACTATTATTATTACTGCTGTTTAAAGATTTTGAACTATTGCACCCGGGCAGGTAAATCATACTTAGGATGATTAAAGTTTGTAATAAGTATTGTTTCATTTAATTTTTTTGTGTATGATGTAATTTTTATTTCAGTTGCATAATAATATGAATTTACAAAATGTTCTTAACATTTCTTTTGCTAATGTGGCTGCAAAATAAATGATGATGATGGTTTAATATGCAATGCTGCAACAGTTGCACCATTACAACAATTTAATTTAATACAATAGCACAACAACTTAACTTTTATTTGATTTTTTTGTAGTTACAATCATTTCAAGCCTGCCTTTTCTTTTAACCAGGTTTTTATAATCCCATTGAATTGATTTTGATTTTTTGAGCCAGCGTTTTATCTCTGTAGGGTTAATTTGCCCGGCCGAAGTATAAAATACAGAAGCATCTTTAAACTTACCTGTTCCTATAATTAATTTCTCTTCATCAAAATCGGCGCCGCTCCAAAACATTAAACGAATGCCCGGCTTTTGTTTGCTGTATCCTGCAATAGGGTTTCCATCAATAAACCAAACAGGATGCGAATGCCATATTTTAGATTCTTTAAGAGAACTGTCAATCAAACTGGCAAGAGTGGTACAAATTTCTTTGTCCGCCGGTGTTTGTTTGTTATTGTATTTAATAATATCAGAATGCACAATAAAGAAATTTTCAGACGGGTAAAATTATTAAAATAAAAATTCAATCAATTCATTTATTCTGATAAAAATTTTTCAATTACCGGCAATGCAGATTCTTCATTATCATAATTATCACTAAGGGTAGTTATCTCTCCGATATAAGCGCCATGCCCACCGGGAAAAACTGCCAGTTTACAATGTGGAATCAATTTGGCCATGGTTGTAATATGTTCGTAGGTGCCCACATCTTGTTTGCCATTGATAAGTAAAACAGGCGCCCTGATAGATTTTATTTCTTCATCTGTATAATCTGTAAAATTAATCATCCTGTCTGCACATTTTTGATACATGACCATTAATTTGGTACTATCTGGATTTACTTCCAGGAAGGCATCTTTATATTGTTGTGGCATTTGCTCAAAGGTTCCCTTCTTCATAAATTCCCAAAACTGAGGAAAGGCACCGTTTCGCTTCAGCAATACCGAGCCGGCAATTATTTTATTACAACGATCGGGATACAAAATAGCTATTTTCAAAGCAGTCATTCCGCCATTACTAAAACCAAAAATATCTGCTTGTTGAATGTTTAAATTATCCAATAAGCCAATTACATCTTTTGCATCCTGGTTGAAAGATAAAGGAGTATTTCTATCGCCTGTTCTACCATGCGCCTGCAGTTCTGTACAAATAAGCTGATGTTTCTTTGCCAACGCAGGAATTACTCTTCCAAAAGTAGATTGAATGGTTGAACCTCCGCCATGAAGCAACAGCAACGGTTTACCTTGTCCGTAAATTTCGTAATACATTTGTATTCCATTAATATCGGAATAGCCACTAATAAACATATTTATTTAAAAGTATTTTTTGAAATTATAGCTGTAGCCTCAACTTCCAGCAATACTTCATCTCTGTACAGTTTACTAACCTGCACCAGCGTGCTGGCAGGCGGATTTTTTACATCAATATATTTGTCTCTTACATTTCTAAATAACTGAATGTTTTTCATGTCTGTCAAGTAAATACCAATCTTTATTACATCATTCATATTTCCTCCCAAATCGGTTAGGATAGACTTGATATTTTCAAATACCTGTTCGGTTTGTTTTTTAAAATTACCTTTTCCAACCAGGGCTCCATTTTTATCTAATGGTACCTGCCCCGATAAAATTATCATATTAGCCGGCCCCAGGTCAATAACTGCAGCATGCGAATATCCTTTTGGTGTGGCTAATGATGGAAAATTTTGTAACCTCACTTTGGAGTTGTTTGTTTGAGCTGATGCTTGTAAAACCATAAGTGTAAAACCAAAAAATAAAAATTTCTTAAGCAGGATTGATGTATGCATAATTATTTAGTTTTTATAATTAAATATAGGTTAATAAAAGCGTTTATGCCTGCATTAATATTTGAAAATATTAAAAATGCTGTTCTTTTTTAAAATTGAGGTATGCATTTACAGAAATGTAATAGTGTACTTAACAGGGTAGGGAAGTAGTGGCAAGAAAAACTAATAGAAACAATATATAATCAACCTTTTTGTAAGATTGTATCATATTGACTAAAGCATTTTTGTAAGTTGCTTTTTTAATAAATTAAAGATTATAATAAAAGTATAATCTTAATGTAAAGATGTTTACTACCTATGCAAAAGATTTATTTCTGTTTTTTAAAAAATAAATTTGATTTCAATTGTTTAGCTGTACCATATTTTACTGAAAAAGATTTATTTCTTCTTCAAAAAAGAATTTATCATCGCCAAAAGCAGGCTTTAAATCAGTTAACCATGCAGCATTTTCATCAAATTCTGCAAAGAATGGTTGAGCAGCCCAATCGGGGTTACGCCCTTGCAGGAAACGGAGTGTTATTATTTTTTTACCACCGGTTTCACTTACTCCAAGTATTTGTATTTTGCCCGGCGTAGCACTCATGCTGGGGCCCCTTACTGTACGGCAAATACCACTTACCTGTTGATACGCTTTTCTGAATATTTCCCATGCTTCTACTAACGGTACTTTAAAATAATGTTGTGCACCTGTATCCCTGGCTACAAACATATAATAGGGGATGCAATTAAGATTTACCTGTTTTCTCCACATGGCAGCCCATATTTTGGGGTCGGCATTTATATTTTTCATAACAGGCGATTGAGTTCTTATTTGTGCGCCAGTTTGTAATACTCTTTTAATGGCTTTTTTAACCGCTTTAGTTGATAATTCAACCGGGTGATTGAAATGAGCCATAATGGCCAGGTTTTTGCCGCTTTTTACAATCTTTTCAAATGTACGCAGTGTATCATCTGCATCATCGTCAGTAATAAATTTATAAGGCCAGTAGCCCAGTACTTTAGTGCCAATGCGAATAGTTTGTAAGTTGGGTATATCTGCATCCAATATGGCATCAATATATGTTGAAAAAATTTTGTTTTTCATTATCATTGGATCGCCACCTGTAAAAAGTAAATCTGTAACTTCTTTATGTTCTTGTAAATATTTTATAAGCAGTTCAGTTTCACGCATGGCAAATTTCCATTCATCCATTCCAACAAATTGTGGCCACCTAAAACAAAAACTGCAATATGCATGACAAGTTTGTCCCTGGCTTGGAAAAAATAACACTGTTTCACGGTATTTATGTTGCATGCCGGTTAGCTTATAATCTTCAATCATTGGTATATTATGCTCCAACTGGCCAGCAGGGTGAGGGTTTAATTGTAATCGGATTGCATGTGCGGCTTTTTTTATCTCGTCTTTTGAAGCGCCTGATTCTATAACCTTTTTCATCAAATTGTAATGTTCATCTGTTAACATCTCTTTTTTGGGAAAGGTTAAAGTATAAATAGGGTCATCGGGCACATTTTCCCAATTAATTAATTCATTAACTACATAATTATTTGTTTTAAAAGGAAGCACATGGCTTACTATTTCAATATCTCTTATTTGCTCATCATTTAAATAGTTAAGTTGGGGTATCTGTTTGTAATTATGCTGTGCAAATGATTGATAAGTTATACTCTTTGCCATTATTGGATTGTTCATAATAAAATTTTTAGATTAAAAAATATACTAGAGATCAAATACCTGAAAAAAGAGCAGACAAATGAAATAAGCTGTGATTGTTTCAAAAATAAGGGAATATGAAAGGAATTAAAAGCAACTTTTGTTAAAATAGTTGAAACAATTTAACAGGCATGTTATATTGTAACAATAAAAATAAGAGTTATGTTGTTATCGCTTGTTTATCGTGTATCTTATTCTTGAAAGAAAAGTTGTATATTATTTTTTCTTTTTTTTAATTTCTTTTCTGAATTGCGATGTTTATAAAATAAATACTTTTAGAAATATTCTTTTTTGAATATTAGAAATCATGAATTTGCAATTACAGTAATCACATATCTATCTCATTTTTTTATTAAGATAATTTTTTCTTTTTTCTTCCGGAAAATGCTCAATCGCATACCGTAGCATAGTACGGGGCATTTTGTGATAGTGTTGCTTTAAAAATATTTCTTCTTCTATAACAGAGCAACGCTTACCAATTTCACGAAGCATCCAACCAACTGCTTTATGAATTAAGTCTTCCTTAGCTGTTAATAATAACCGGGCAATTTCTATTGCTTCTCTTGAACTGCCTTTTTTAATATAATAAAAAGTAGAAAGCATAGCAATTCTTCGTTCCCATAAACTATTTGATTTTGCCAGTATTTTTAAAACTTTCATCTTTTCTTTTCTGGTTTCTAACCATTGGCCCACAATATGTTCGGCACTGGCATCTACTAAGTCCCAGTTATTAATCCATTTAGTATTCTCAAGATAAAGGGTATAAATTTTTTCTTTTTCTTCTTCTGTTCCTTTTTTGAATTGTTCTGCTAATATTAACAATGCACACATCCTGCACTCGTGTTCGGGTGATTGCAACAACTGTTTTATCTCTTTCAATGACAGGTGCAGGTATTGTTTTATTAATTTTCGCTGTTCGGGCATGGTAACACCAATAAAAACATCGCCTTCACCATATTGGCCCTTACCGGTTTTAAAAAACCAGGCGCTGTTTTTAGATTTTACAGGGTTCCCTAATTTTCTTAATGCGTTTTGTAAATAATTATGATTGGCTGATGGCATAATAGACAGCTGCATTTTATTATGTAAGAGTTGTTGAGTATGATAATTTCTTGATTATAAAGTGTCCGGTAATGACATGAAATATTCGTTTACAAATGGTTTCATTGATTTTGAAATATTGTCGGTAAAAAAATTAATCAACAACCCCTGTGGTTTCTTTAATAACTTCATATAAGTTAAAAGTTGAGCTTCATGTACCGGAAGTATGTGTTCGATGGCTTTTAATTCTACTACCACACAATCATTTATCAATAAATCGAGCCTTAATTCGGTATCCATAACTATTTGCTCATACACTACCGGTACCACAACCTGTTGTTGCACTGCAAAGCCATTTTGTTTTAGTTCGTATTTAAGACATTGTTCATATACACTTTCTAATAAGCCGGGGCCAAGTGCCTTATGTACTTTAATGGCGCAACCAGTGATTTCATATGATAATTGTGTGACTTCTTTTTTTGTCATGTTATTTTTGATGATGAAGTTATTAAAATAATTTAACCATTAAGGAGTTAAGGGTAGTTAAGTTTTTTCTTCATGTTCCTTAATGCTTAATGGTTTTATTTTTTGAACCATTAAGGAGTTAAGGGTAGTTAAGTTTTTTTCTTCATGTTTCTTAATGCCTTAATGGTATTATTTTTTGAACCATAAAGGAGTTAAGGGTAGTTAAGTTTATTTTCTTCATGTTCCTTAATGCTTAATGGTTTTTTTTAAAAACAGGAATTTTAATTAAAACCAATTAAATAAACAATGCAACGGTTATTTCAATAGTTTAATAACTGTGCACATTAATTTATTAAATACAGTTTAATATTTAAGGAGAAGTAGAGTTATTTACAGATACCCGGCAAAAAAACGAATCGACCGCAAGATATGTTTTTCCCAATAAGACCATTCGTGGCCTCCTTTACAATCTTCAAAAATGTGAGGAATACCAGCTGCAACAAGCTGTCGCCCAAGTTGTAAGTTTTCATTGTAAAGCAGGTCGCTCCTGCCACAATCGAACCTGAAAGGACGGATTTTATTTTTATTGAAAAGAATTGTTTTAAATACATCGTTATCCGTTTCATTTTTTTGCAAATAATGTTGCAACCCTTCTTCAGTAAAAAGTTTCATTTGCCGCAGGTTGGTTATGGATGAATGGCCTGAAAAAGCTGTAAACTGCTGATGGTATTTAGCGCCAATCTTCATCGCTCCAAATCCTCCCATGGATAAGCCGGTGATAAAAAATTTTGATTTTTTAGTAACTCCTTTTACATTTTGCATAACAATTTCGGGCACATCTTCTGCAATCCATTTCTCAAAATCATAACCGTCATGCGGTACATAGCCCGATCCATCGCCCCAAAGCCCGTCAGACGGAAAAACAAGTAAAAAGGGTGGGAGCATTTTTTTTTGTTGCTGTTTTTTTACCTGCAGATGTACACCACTGCATAATGGCCAGCTCCATGCACTGCCATAAACTCCATGTAAAAAAATGATAACCGGTATATCCTGTTTACTGCCGACCGGTTTGCTAATTACAATATCTCCACGTCCTTTCAGGTTTTTTGATTTTACAGTAATAAAACTTAAACCTTCGGCATTGTACTTAGGGTTAGAAACTTCAGTTGTCCTGAATTTTTTCATTTTAATAATAATTGTTTCATTTATGCTTAAAGGAGCTAACTATAAAAATATTTTCTGTTCAATTTTAAAAAATAATAACGCCTTTTGCATTTTTCCCCAGCAGCATGTCATCGAAAGCTTTACTCAAATCCTGAATGCTATACGTGGCGGTAACAAGTTCATCAAGCAATAAATTTTTCTCAAGATAATGATTGATGATTTTTGGAAAATCAATTCGTGGGCGGCATTGCCCGTATAACGGGTTAAGATAAATTTTATCCCATTCAAACAACTGCATGTCAATTGTAATTTCCTGTTCAATGCCACTAACCTGCAAGGCCATCCCGGCATGACGGATAAGCCTTAGCGGCGCAGCACCCATATCTGGTATTGCCGTACATTCAAATGCATAATCAGTTCCACGTCCATTAGTAAGTTCTTTTACTTTTTTGGTAACCTCTTTTAATTCTGTGTCTTGTTTATCCGAAAGCAAACAATGTGTTGCTCCCATATTTCGGGCCATCTCAAGTCTTGCTGTTTGAGTATCTATTGCAATAATTGGATTAGCACCTGCAATTCGGGCAGCTTGTATAACATTCAATCCCACACCGCCGGTACCAATTACTGCAACCGATTCTGATGCTTTCACTTTTGCAGCATTCATCACAGAACCAAACCCCGTCATTACTCCACAGCCGATAATGGATGCTGCGGGAAATGGTATTGATGACGGAATTGGAATAACAGCCTGGCTTTTTACAAGTGTATATGCCGAAAGTGTACCCAGGTTAAAAGAGCGTGGTATTGGATTATTTTTATAAAGTGTACCTGCTGCATGTGCATGCCCTTCGCTAAAAGGATTATTACCTGAAAGTACAAATGAATTTTTTTCGCAAAGATGTTCATTGCCTCTTTTACATTGAAAACAGTTGTAGCAGGGGATTGCCCAGTTTAATGCAACTGCATCACCTTCTTTTACATGTTTTACACCGTTACCTACTTTAGCAACAATGCCGGCTCCTTCATGTCCCGGTATCAATGTTTTTCCCCAATTAAGCGAATCGTAATCGGTATGGCAAATACCCGATGCTTTAATGGCAACCAATACTTCATCGGTCTGAGGGTTGCCTACAGTTATTTCATCAATAAAAAATTTTCCATCGCCGTTTGTAATGGCTGCCAAAGATCCTGTGTTCATCTTTATTACAAAACTTTTGGATTCATTTCCGAATCAATTATATTTCCTATCGGTTGATCCATCAACCAGGTTTTGCGGTCGTTAACCTGCCATTTGTTGATTGGTTCGGTTACTTTGCCTCCATCCGCAACATATATAATTGTCATCACCTCACGGCGTTTGTTTGATTTGTTGCCCGGCGCATTGTGAATGGTATATCCATAATGCCAGGTGGCATCGCCGGCTTGCATATCTTGTGCACGGCTTACTTTGTAACCTTTCTCCTCAACATAATCGGTAAATAATTTTTCAGATTCATCAGAAATTTCATAATCAAAAACAAGCCCATCATCCTGCGATTTGGAAGCAAAAGTGAGCATGCCCATATCTACATTTATATCCACCAATGGCATCCACATGGTGATGGTGTTTTTGGTATCTATTGGCCAGTAATACTGATCCTGGTGCCATGGAGTAGGGCCACCACCCGGTTCTTTAAAAAGTGCCTGGTCGTGGTAAATGCGAACATTATCCACTCCTAATAAATCGGCTGCAACTTTTGCCATTCTTTTTGCCAGCACAAATTTTCTAACTTCTGCATCGTGGCGCCACAAATTCATTATTTGTAAAAAAGCTTTTCCGTATGTGTCACGGTCTTCTAATTTTCTTTTTTCGGTGTTATACTTATCAGCCGCTGCAACAATCACTTCCCTGTAAAGGGCAGCTTCATCGGTTGATAACAGGTGCCGGGTTAAAACATGGCCGTTTGTTCTGAATTCATTTATTGTTTCTTCCGAAAGGCGGATGGTATTATCCAGGTTAGGAAGTGTTAGATTTTCTGTTGACATGGTATTAAAAATTTATTGATGAAAAAATATTAATTAAAAAGCTGAATAATTTTTTATGATGAATGATGATTTTTCTTTTGTGGAAACAACAACCTGCTGATTGTTTGATTTTATATGTATAGGATTTTTCATTCCGGGCGAAAATAAATGGCCCTGGGCAGTTTCGTTATTATTACAGAAGGCATACCATTGCAACTTATCCCAATCTAATTCATTGGTAGATTTAATTTTTCCTGTACATGGTAGCAATGCACCATACCTAACCATGATGATACCGGGCAATTCGCCGGCATTGATTGTTATCCATTGTTTCCCTTCGTATATTTTTTTTGATTGCAGATCAATCCATTTCCCTTCGGGCAAATAAAGTAACCTACCTGCATTATCTTGTTCCATTATTGGTGCAATTAATAAATCGTCACCAAGCAGGTATTCATCTTCTATATTCCAGGTTGTGGGGTCGTTGGGATAATTAAGGAATAAAGTTTTCATCAATGGTAAGCCTTCCCTGCAGCTGATACATGCCTGCGAATAAATATATGGGAGCAAACGATAACGCAGTTCACTTATTTTTCTAAATTGATGTTGAAACTGTTTGCTGAATTTCCATGGCTCACGTGGCGGAAACCCATGCACACGGCTGTGCGAACTTAACAATCCAAAAAACGACCATCGTGCATACAATTCTTCAACCGGGCTGCCCGAGAAGCCCCCAATATCATGACTCCAGAATGAGAAACCGCTTAAGCCAAGTGATAAGCCGCCCCTTAATGAACCCACCATTCCTGCATCCGAAATTTCTGCATCGCCACCCCAGTGTACAGGATATTTTTGGCTGCCGGCCCATGCACTTCTTGCCCATATTATTGATTCGCCTGTTTCTTTTTTAGTTAGTTCACTTATCAATTTGTTGTATCGTAACGGGTAAAGGTTATGTTCGTAAAAACCTGTAGTGCCGGATGCAAACAATCCGTTTAATGGAGTGGCTTCGCCAAAATCGGCTTTAATAACTGATGCACCCATTTTTAACAAGGCGCTTAATTTATCAGTATACCATTTTATTGTATCTGTATTGGTTAAATCAAGAATGGCATCTTCGGTTGGTACATGGCCTGCTGCATTTTTTATGTACAGTTTCTTTTCAATAATTTCTTTGTACAATGGATTGTGCGGTGTAAAGTATGGAATTTGCCAAAGCGAAACCCTGAAACCGTTTTGTAATAAAGATTTCATCATGTTTTGAGGATGTGGGAATTTCTTTTTGTTAAACCTAAAATCGCAGTTGATGCCTTTTTCAAACCAACCGGCATCAATATGTATCACATCGCAGGGAAAATCTTTTTTCCTCATTTTCATTGCTACATCGCATACTTGTTTTTCTGATGTAAATGAAAAGGTACCCATCCATAACCCAAATGACCATAATGGCGGCATTGGGCTTCTGCCGGTGAGTGCTGTATATTCAGAAAGGATTTCTTTTGGTGATCCAAAGAAAAAAAACATGTCAAGTTCTTCATCACCGTTATACAATGTGGTTGTGCCATGATGTGTATGTCCAAAGTCGAATGTAAGCGGTGTTGATGAATGTACAAACATACCATAACCACGGCTGCTCATAAAAAAAGGAACAGGTTTATACATTTGCGATGATGCCGTACTTTGTGTATCAGATGTCATCAAACAAATTTTTTGTCCTCGTTTATCAAGCCTTGTAAATGATTCGCCGCAGCCGAAAATTTTTTCGCCGGGCAACAGGCTGAATGATGCTGCCACACTTCTTGAATAATCGGCCGAACGCCTGATAAAACAAAAAGGCATTGCTTTTGAATGCATACCCTTTAATGACTGTGCGGTTTGTGTAGCAGTTAGTATTTGATTATCCCTATTGAAAAATTGCAACGAAAAATGTTTTGTATTAAAAACAACAGAACCAAATGGCAATTGATATTTTATAGCGCCGGGCATCAGCGTTTTTTTTATATTTTTTGCTACCGGCAGTTGTTTACTTATCATCAACGATTCCTTTTCGGGGTAAGCGGTTGCTGATGTTTTCATCCTTAACCTGATGGTGCGGCCGGTTATAAAGCTGATATCAAAATCGCATTGCGGATGAGTGTCGTAATCCTGGAAGGGCGCCGATTTTAAAGTTTGTGGCGCTAAGTGTTTATCTATCTTATTAAAAAACCAATCAAGCTGGTATTTGTTGTATTGCCATTCCAGTTTACCCTTTCCTGAATTTTTATCAAAATGCTTAATGGCACCGGGAACAAAAAATTCATTTTCCAATTGTTGAAAATCGGCAGCAATATCCAATGTATTATTTAAAAATTGTGTTTTCAAGAACTTATTTATTGGATTTTAAAAGATGATATACTGTTGTTTCATAAGCCGGCAGGCTGATGCTGATATTATTTTCTGTTTTTTGAGCATTTCCATTGCCAAAAGCAAGATTCAGTTTATTTTGAAATGGAAAAGCTTGCATATCCATATTAGCTGTTGCAGGCTGTGATGACAAGTTAACTATTATCAGCGATGCTTTATCATTCAAAATACGCAGGCAACTGAATACGCTATCGTTGTTATTTTTAACTGTAAGATAGGTACCCTTATTAATTGCTTCATCCATTTTTCTATAACTAACCAGTTGCTTATAGTAATGCCAAAGTGAATTAGAATTTGCTTTTTCTTCCTGTAAAGAAATACCATCATTAGGTTTTACATTGCTGCTATCCCACCATGGGCCTGAGTTTTTGTACCAAAATGCCATACCTTTACCGGTATCTGTTTGATACCATTCAAAAGCTTCCCTTTCAGGAATTTCATTAGCATCTGTCATTCCGTATTTCATAAAACCACCGGCGCCTGTCATACCTATTTCCTGTCCGTAATAAATTGATGGTATGCCACCCAGCAACAAGTTGAGTGCAGCACCTACCCGTAGCTGTCCGGGGTTTTGTTTTACAACGGTAGCAAACCTTGGCATATCGTGGTTTTCGATAAATACAATTTGGTTTTTCCCCTGTGGCGTAAATCCAAAAGTAGAATCGCACATGGTTTCCAGTTTTTTCTTGTTAAGGTTTCTTATTTCAAATGCAATACGAAACGCAAACACCCTGTCTACACCGGTTTTTGTGAGATAGTCGATGCCTAAGGAACCCCAGTTTGCCTGTTCGGCTATAAATACAATTTTTGAATTAACAGCTTTTACTTTTTCTATCAACGGGTTCCAGAAATTTTGAAAAAGGTTTTTCCACCTGCCTTTGTTGTCCAGGTCATCCATCATGTGGTCGAGGCGAAAGCCATCTACACCATCGCTAAAATCTCCATCACCGTTAGGATCAACCCAATGATTAAAAAGTTTGATGTTATAATCCCTCACTTTTTCATTGTTCATATTTACAGTGGTTATTTTTCTATAATTGCCATCAAAACCTTTAAGCCCATCTAAGTTGTAAACAATGGTGGATGGTTTTTTGTGTGCACTATCATCGTACGTGATATAATCGCTGTATGGCGATGCTAAATTTCCCAAAGCATCTTTATACCACTGATGGTCTTCTGTTACATACTGCGTTTCCATATCCATGTAAATCTTCATTCCACGCCGATGGATTTCTTTTACCAGGTCAAGATAATCCTGCATACTGCCTAATTCAGAATCTATCTTTTCAAAATTGCCCGAAAAATAATTGTGGTAATAAACCGATTCATATAACGGCAACATAAGTATTGATGTTACGCCAAGGTCCTGCAGGTAATCCAGTTTTTCCCTTAGGCCGTTTAAGTCGCCATTCATATCGCCGTTGCTGTCGTAAAAACTTCGTTGCACCACATGGTACATCACTTCACTGTTAAAAGGATTATTGGAGATATTTTTTTGCCCATCTGCATTACAAGAAGCAAAAGTTATAAGCAGGCATACCATTAATAATTTACAATTCATGTGCTGTAAATTTTGTCTTTTACAAATTTGTTATAAGCTATTGAAAGTTTCATCTACCCGGTTAGCAATTTTATGTACTATATTTACCTTTGTAAAAATAAATTGAAATTTGAAGCCATTCCTGGAACATATTGATACGGGTGAAAAATCTTCTTTAAAAGTAAAATCTTATACCCAGCAACTGATTGATGTGCCTTTGCATTATCATCCTGAGCATGAAATTGTGTATGTACAAAAAGGACAGGGTACATTGTTACTGGCAGATTTTGAAGAAAGCTTTGGGCAAGGCGACCTTTTTTTTATTAAAGGAAGCATACCTCATCTTTTTGAAGATGATTACCTGCGTAGCGGTAATAAGTTGTTATCGAAAGTAGTGGTAATACAATACAACCAATTGTTGTTCGAAAACCTGTATCACTTGCCGGAGTTTTATGGTTTGAAGCGGTTGGAGACGGCATCGGGATATGGAATAAAATTGAAAGCCACGGCAGCAATACGTAAGTTGATTGTTGAAATGGAAACACATGCAGGCTTGCAAAAGTTTAATAAATTACTGGCATTGCTTCATGAAATAATACAACATAAAGATTGTGTTTTATTGGGTTCACCTGGCTCGGGAGCAGGGCAAACGCATATTGCATACCTGCGGCTGCAAAAGATGCATGGTTTTTTGGCAAGAAATTTTTCGCAGGATTGCACTATTGATAAAATGGCAGCACTCATGCATATGAGCAAAACAAGTTTTTGCCGTTTTTTAAAAAGAGAAACAGGCCGTACATTTAGCGAGCACCTGAATTTTTACCGAATTCATCATGCAAGCAACCTACTTGGCCACTCTTCTGAGTCGGTAATGCAAATATGTTATAATTGTGGTTTCAATAATGCCGCTTATTTTTTCAGGCAGTTTAAAAAAGCAAAAAAACTATCACCATTAGAATACAGGCGCTCGTTTCAAACAGAAACTACCACTGCAAAGAAATAATTGATTTGATGTACTTAACAGTGGTTTATTTTAAAAATATTTTAGTGTATATTTTCAACTGGTGAACGCAACTGTTTTTATAAATGATTATAAAATATCAGCCAACCCAATTCATTTAAGACTGCCGTATAATATTTGTTCAAATTTTGATTCCAGGTCGTTGTGCGAATTAGGTGTTAGCTGCGTCATAAACAATACAATCATTTTTTCTTTGGGATCGGCCCAGTAAGTAGTGCCAAAAAATCCGCCCCAGTCAAAACTGCCTTCATTACGTGGTTCATCAGCGCTTCCTTTGTCGCTTATAATTTCAAAACCCAGTCCAAAATAATTCTTACCGTTAAAAGCAAAATCCAACTGGTTATGCAGCATCATCTGCACTGCCCGTTTTGATAAAATTTGTTTCCCGTTGTACGAACCTCCATTCATAATCATCTGTAAAAAAATGGCGTAGTCCATCGCTGTTGATGATAATCCTGCGCCACCAGAAAAATAATGTTTTTTTACAAGCGGATAATTTGGGTCAACCCCAAAATTATTTTTTGTCCAGGGAACAACATGTTGCAGAGAGTCTTCGGTATAAACAGTAGTTAACCTATCAGCTTTTGATGCAGGCAGGTTAAACCAGGTATCCTGCATATTTAATGGTTCAAAAATATTTTTTCGTAAAAAATCTTCCAGGTTGGTTTTACTCACCACTTCAATAATGGCGCCCAAAACATCAATACTTAAACTATACCGCCATTCTTTACCGGGCTGAAAAGCAAGTGGCAGTTTACCAAGTTTATTCATCTCATCTACAAGATTGGGTTCAAAAACACCCAAGCCTACAGGAATTTTTTCTTTTGCATAAATAGCCCTCATCTTTTCGCTACCAATCAAAGAATAATCAATACCTGATGTATGTGTCAGCAAATCTTTTATTGTAACGGCTCTTTTTACCGGCAGCGTAGTGTATGTTGTATCGGCTGCATTGTAATGATCCAATACAGTTTGGTTAGCAAAACCCGGCAGGTATTTTGATACCGGGTCAAAAAGAGATATCTTTCCCTGGTCGTATAAAATCATCACTGCAGCGCTCACAATTGCCTTGGTTTGAGAAGCAATCCTGAAAATACTGTTTGGCTCCATTCTTTTTTTAGAAGCAATATTGCTGTATCCATATCCTTTATGCAAAATGATATTACCATCTTTTACAACAAGGGCCACAACACCCGGCACCCATCCACGGTTTACATAACCATTAATTAAGGTATCAATATTTGCTAAGCGATGATAATCTATTGATGCACTCGGTACAGTAGCTTTTTTTATATTTTTTTGTGCATAGGTAGGTAAAAAACTTACCGTACTGATAACAATAAAAATAATCCGGCTTACATATTTCATATTGAAAATTTATGGATGAAGTTAATTAAATTAAGCAATAGGTTAAGCAAAAACAGTTGCACTGGTATGGCATTGCTACAATTTTAGAAAATGAATGGTATGCTAACCTTTTGAATTTTGCAAAATTAAATTGCAGCTATTTTGATTCTTCGTTAATATTAGTTCATTTATTCCTGGCTTTACCGGGTTTAGCTTTCTTGTTATATGTTAAACATAATTGCATCCAATATTCAAAATTTTTTTTTGATTTATAGCCGGTTTCGTTTACATAACAATAGCCTTTAAATTGCCGTTCTTTCATAATCATTGGCTGAAAGCCTTTGCGTTTTTCAACCTCTTCCTGCAAGGCAGGGTTAAAGCGGCACATAAGGTTTTGGTTGCTTACGTTTATACACATTTTACCGTTAACCAAAAAGGCTAAGCCACCAAACATTTTCTTTTCTTCAATAACCAGGGAAGTTGCTTGCGATAGGTATTCCCTGATTCTGCTTGCTAAATTTATATTATATGCCATGTTTTTTTTATGACCTGTAGATTATAGTATTGAAATTATATTTCATTTAGCTTAAACTTAAATTTTCATTTTAATAAGTCAGTACAATCTGTTTAAATGTAATAAAATATCAGTGTAAATATTTTTAAAACCAATTACATGGTTTAGCCAAGTTCGGTATGAGGTATGTTTTCATAGTGCCATTTAACTATTTTTGCTGCTACCATAATAAGTGCATTCCTGTTTGATGCATTTTTTAAAATTTGATGGGTTAACAAATCCTCAAGTTTGTACTATATAAAAATAATTCCCTTGTGATTATACTTTACTGGTATATATACATCCATCAATAATGCAGTATCCTTTACCATGACATATTTAAAATTCCCATTGTTTAAAAAACATATCACTCAACTGGCTTACCTGTTTTATCAATGGTAAAGTATTTACCATCTTTTTTTACTTCGGCTTTACCCTTAGTGAAAGAGCCTGCACGTTCAAATATAAAAGGTATAACTTCTTTACCACCTGCATCTATATATCCCCATGCTTTATCAATTTGTACGGCAGCCAATCCTTCTGAAAATACATTGGCATTATCATATTTAAATTCGGTAACTTCTTTCCCCGTACTGTCTATTGCTCCCCATTTGCCACTCAACTTTATCTTTGCCCAGTTCATACCATTTGTAAACTTGTCAAAAACTGCTTCGTAATTAAATGGTATGATGACTGTTCCTTTTTTATCAAGAAAACCCCATTTATTATTAAAGCCAACAGGTGCCAATCCATTTATAAATTTTTTGGCTACCTGGTATTTTATAGGAATTACAATGTTTCCTTTCCTGTCAATAAATCCAAATTTACCCTGGTGTTTTGCCACTGCAAGGCCTTCGGTAAATTCAATTTCCTTTTCGTATTGTGTTTGTATCACTACCTTACCGGTATTGTTAATACAACCGTATTTACCAGCTAATTTAATTGTAGCTATTCCGTCATAAAAATTGTCTGCCCATTCATATTTAAAAGGTATTACTTCCTTACCCGTTTTATCAATATATCCCCACTTATTACCAGTCATTACACGAGCCATACCGTTTGAAAAATTTCGGGCATCATCATATTTAAGTGTTGTTAATTCTTTGCCTTTTGTATCAATATATCCCCATTTTTGGTTTAATTGAACTACCGAAAAGCCTTCAGAAAACTCATACAACATCTCATATTTTGGTTCAACAATTACCTGGCCATTAGCATCTTTTAAACCATACTTTCCGTTTTCTGCATCCTGAAAAATAACTTGTGCCTGTGTTGTTACTGTAAAACTACAAGCTATCAGCATTATTTTAATAAACTTCATAATTGTTATTTTGGGTTTATTAATAATTAAAGTTTTTATTGAAATTACTTTTTATAAACAGGTTTACTATTAATAATTATGGTATGTGTTAAAGCCCCAAAAACGCTCTCCAATTAAATTGTTGGTTAAAATAACAAACTGAAATAAAAACTAAAATACAATATTTTGTTGCAGATTGAAAGTTTTCGTTTAAGAAGTAATAGTTAATTTCAGTTATCGGTTTAAATACTAAATAAAACAGTTTAGAATCAGATTGATTCTTTATTAAAGTATATCTCTCCGGTACTAAATTATATAAATAAAAATTTGTAAAGGATAAAAGGAAGAGTAAGAATTTGACACAGATTATGAAAATAGCAGCGTACAGTTACCAATACTATATTTGTACTTTTAGTAGGATTTTAAAAAAAACTTAATTGGGCAGAGAAATTAAGATTACTCTGCCCAATTAACAGGTAAAGAGATGTTATAGATGTTTAGCATAGTCAATCATTCCCTGGAAGTCGATTACAACAGCGGGTTCGTTGCCAACAGTCCATGCATCGTGCCCGGGAGGTAATAATGATACATCACCCGGCTTGCAATCAAATTCTGTTCCGTCGTCCATTACCACATGTAAAATGCCTGATACATGGTATTGAAAATGCGGTGCTTCGCAGCTATGGGTATTAGCAATAGGTTTAACAGATGTTTGCCATCGCCAGCCTGGTTCAAAAATGCCCCGGCCAATAGTGGCACCGCCAATTTTGACAAGTTCAAGCCTTCCTTTTGGAAATTCTCTTACTTCATCAGCTTTGCTGAAGTTTTTCCATTCAGCCATTTTTGAGATGTTTGTTGTTGTACTCATTGTTTATAGATTTTATACTGCAAATAAAATCAAAGTAGGAGGGGCTGCATTGTAAATTTTTCGGTAATGTATGTATAAATCAGAGTTTCTTACGAAGCTCCTGGGGCGATACACCCGTTCTCTTTTTAATAAAATTTGTAAAATGAGGTTGATCATCAAATTTAAGCAGGTAGGCAATTTCTGATACTGATTTATCGGTAACCTTTAACTGTACTTTTGCTTCCAGTAATAGAATATCGTGTATAATTTGCAAAGGCGATCGCTCAAAAATTTCACTTGCAACTTCTGAAAGATGTTTAGGCGAAATATGTAACATCTCTGCATAATCATTAACAGTTCTTTTTTCAATAAAATGTTTTTCAACTAACAGTTTAAAACTATTGGCAAGTTGTTCACGCCTGTTAATATTCTTCTTTAATACTTTTACATGTGTTCTGTAAATTTCTCTTACTCTCAGTAATAATATAAGAATAAGATTACATAGCAGGAATTCTTTTTCGGGAGAAGTGCGGTCATATTCTTCAATAATATTTTTAAATGCACCCTGTATAATCCTGCTTTCGTCATTTGTTAGGTTTAGGATATGCGGTGCATCAAAATGAAAATACGGAAACTCTTCAGTAATTGGTTTTGTTAGCTGGGGTTTTAAAAATTCGGTTTTAAAATGAATGCAATATCCTTTACAGTCTTTTATATGATCACTGGCATAAAGTGTATTTTCCGGAACAATTACCAGGTCGTTTGGGTTTAGTTGCAAATGGTCTGCACCAAGTTTTACATCATGCTCGCCTTGTAATAAAAGATATATCAGGTTAAATTGCCTTCTTAGCGCCGGTATTGTCTCACAGTTTTTGTGTTTATCTTCAAGAGTACCGGGCATAACAAGCATATCAAGGGCATAAGGCTTTGTATCAAGATTAATAAGCCTTTCAAACATTTCCAGTGTTTCAATGTTCAGAATTTCCATTTTCTTTTTCACAGCTTCAATATAATTGCTGATTAAACTTTGTTTTAAACAAGTTTAAATGGATTTTAAAATGCAGTAAAATACAAATGCAGGTAACAGTTAGGAAAAGCAATATTTCAATAGGTAAGGGTTGTTTTGTAAAACAAAAAACCTTGTTTCAAATCATCCTGTTTTATATAACTTCAGTCTTCTCTTTAAAACCATCAAATAAATGTCAAATTAAAAGCAAATTATTTAAATTATCAATAGGAATGTTTCAACAAAATTCATCCATCCATCAAAAAACTTTATGAGTAAACACAGTAGGGGTTACTCAATATAACCATACCCGGGATACATTTATTTGACAATGCCGTAGATTACTTTCACCAACAAATCTTAGCCTCAAAAAAATAACAAATTCATCCTCCCGGTATAATAAATGTTTATAGCTAATTTTTTATTGTGCGATAGAAATTGCAGGAATATTATATGTACCAACAGCATTACGCAGGTCGTTTGCTTTTGCTTTTAATTTGACCAGGAAATTGTCTACATCATTTCCATAAGCTCTGTCGCTTACACCAAACAATAAAACAGCTTTACGACCTTTTGCTACTGTTACAATTTTGTAGCGATATACATTTCTTTCAATTATACTTACTGATTTTCCATCCGGTGTATTTTCACTAACCAGGAAATCAAGCATTATTTCGTTTGTTTTTTTAAATACCTGGTACTGGGCTAATGGATTAGTAGCTTTTATGTTATTGAGTTCGGCAATTTTTGCAGCAACAATATCCTGCAATGTTTTGTCAGTAACAAGAACTTCAAAAAGAATAAGGCGTTTGAATTTTTCAAGTTGTTCGCCTTTGGAAAGGTATTCCTGTTTATAATAGTTATCCATTGGGTGAGATGTCCATGCCAGGTTATAAGAGCCTTTATCAAAAGAAATAGGGCCGGCAACACCCAGGTAATCTTTTACGGTTGATTTTTGTGCAAAGGTTGCCATCGTAAGAAAAATGCCAATTAAAAAAGATGCAAATCTGAATTTATGAGCCATATGTAGATTTGTTTTTAGATTATATATTGTGCTTACGCATTCAATTTAATTTATTTTTTTGCAAAGTATAGTTATTTTAAAATTATCTCACTAGGCCTTAATATAAATTTTTGTGTTTCATGTTACTTAATCCATTTAAGGCTAACCTGGTTATTTAACTTATAGCCAGAATATTTAAAAATAATCTTTCTAATTCAAAATTATTTTCTATTGGCTCAATTATTCTTAAATACCTAATATAGTAATAAAAACCAGGCAAGCTATATTCAACTGTCGGTTTTGAAAGAGTAAAAGTTTATTGAATCCATTCAAAAATGTGCTTAACCATGATAAGATAAAATGCAGTGTTAATATTTATTAATTTTTTTCTCATTCTATCACAAAACCATACTGTTGTGGTTCGCCTTCTCAATTTTTGTATTTACATTTTGGTATGGTAATAGTTTTTTTAGTATCAGGAGTATAAGATCTACCCCCGGTTGTAGCGGTTTAGGTATTTATATACATTGCATATTGTTTTAAGTTTCAGCCCCAACAATTTTCATATGTAGCAGATGTAATTGTATTGCCTGCAATCGAAATCCACATTTACTTTGTTGTTATTGTTTCATGATGTGCTTTTACAACACCGGTTCTTACATTTTAAAAGAGTATATTGATAAAAACAAATGTTTAAAGTGTTTATTCAATCGCTTTTGTTTTTAATGTTAGTTTTAATGTTATAAATCCTAAAATTCCAGCAATTAATGAAGAGATAAGAATTACCAATTTTGCATTGTTTATTATTGTTTCATTATCAAATGCAAGTAAGGTTACAAAAATTGACATGGTAAATCCAATTCCGCCTAATAAACCAACTCCAAAAATTGTTTTCCAATTTAGGTCGCCTGGAAGTTTGCATAACCCAAATTTTACAGATAAAAACGACAATAAAAAAATGCCCAATGGTTTACCGGCTATAAGCCCAAGGGCAATTCCCAGACTGTAATTTTCGGTTAATATTTGCGAAAAGTTGCCATTTAAAATAATAGCCGTATTTGCTAATGCAAAAATTGGTAAAATAATAAAGGCAACAGGCTTATGTAAAAAATGTTGCAGGATAAATGAAGATGATTTTTCGTTGCCGTTACCAAATGGAATGGCAAAAGCCACTAATACACCGGTAATAGTGGCGTGAACACCGGAATGCAACATAAAATACCACATCACTATACCCCCAATAAGATACGGAACCAGGTTTCTTATTTTTAGCCTGTTAAAAACCAAAAGCAATACAAAAATACCGAGTGCAATAAACAGGTTTGTCCACAATAGTGTTTTTGTATAAAAAATAGCAATGATAATTATTGCACCCAAATCGTCAATAACTGCTAATGCGGTTAAAAATACTTTAAGTGATGCAGGAACCCGGTTTCCTAATAATGATAAAATACCCAGGGCAAAAGCTATGTCTGTAGCCATAGGAATGCCAGCGCCGGATTGAGTTGCAGTTCCAAAGTTAAAAACTAAAAACAATGCTGCCGGAATAATCATTCCGCCAATTGCTCCAAAAATTGGCAATAATGCGTCTTTTATGTTTGACAGTTCGCCCTTGTATATTTCTCTTTCTAACTCAAGGCCAATAAGCAAGAAGAAGATTGCCATTAGCCCGTCATTAATCCAATGTTCAAAACTATGCCCTGCCAGTTGGGTTTGAAAAAAGTTGTGATAATTTGTTCCAAAATTTGAGTTGGCCAGTAAAAGCGACAGTA
This sequence comes from Ferruginibacter sp., assembly GCA_019638575.1. Lineage (GTDB taxonomy): Bacteria > Bacteroidota > Bacteroidia > Chitinophagales > Chitinophagaceae > Ferruginibacter. The sequence goes on from JAHBTN010000010.1 coordinate 106,992, forward strand.
TTGTACATGCAATTAAAACCAACCCGCCAGCCTTTTCACTGTCAATAAAATCTTTAAATAATTTAGTTATTTTCATTCGTTAGATAAATAGATTTATTTTTTGTTTTAGTTACAAATAGGGTAGGAGTTTATTTTAGAATTGAAATTAAGTACTAAAGATGAATAATAAAAGTAGTTTGACTGTTTAAAATAATAAGTGTTATTTTTTACTTCGGTTTTTTTACTGAAAAACAGAACAACAAGTAAAGCTGTTTGCTGTGGTATATGATATAATGCACTTGGTTCATAATAAGATGCAAAACTCTTTTTCATTTCCTTATTACCAATTGATTTTTCTTCCTGGTATGGTTCACTGTTTTACTGTTTCTCTTTTCAAAATATCACATCATTAGGGTATAGGTTAGTGTGACTCTATTCGTCAATTTTGTTATTGAATAAAAAACACAGTTATGAAAAAGTTAGCACTACTTTCCTTCTCTTTTGTTTTATTAAGCGGCGCCTTTGCACAAAACATAGGCATTGGCACCACCTCACCTAATGCTTCGGCACAATTAGACATTGTTAGCAGCAGCAAAGGTATGCTCATACCCAGAATGTCAATGACTAGCCGTAACGGTATCGCTTCGCCTGCTACAGGCTTGTTGATTTATCAAACTGATAACACGCCGGGTTTTTATTACTATAATGGTACAGCCTGGACGCCTATTATTCCTACCGGTTCGGCGGGTTGGTCTTTAACAGGCAATAGTGGTACAGATGGCTCTAATAATTTTGTAGGTACTACTGACATCCGGTCATTGTATTTTAGGGTAAATAATATACAAGCCGGCTTACTTGATGCAACTAACCAAAGTAGTACTTATTGGGGTATAGGAGCCGGTATCACTCAAAATGGATATTATAATACAGCAATGGGCAAAAATGCTTTTCATTCTAATAATACGGGGTATAATAATGTTGCTATTGGATATAATTCACTTTATAGCAATACTGCAGGCTTTCGTAATACTGCCATTGGAGACAGTGCACTTTATAGCAATACTATCGGAACTGAAAATACTGCCATCGGATACAATGCGCAAAAAAACAATATTAATGGATATCACAATGTAGCTAATGGACCTTATGCACTATATACTAGCATGGGGGGGAGTGATAATACTGCTATCGGATTTAAGGCGCTATACAGCAGTCAAACAAGTGTTAATAATACTGCAGTTGGAAGTGAGGCTCTTTTCAAAAATAACGGAGGATCTGAAAATACCGCCATTGGTGTAAATGCCCTAAGATATAATACTACCGGAAGTGCTAATACCGCCACTGGTAAAGATGCCCTAAGCAGTAATACTACCGGAATCTCTAATACCGCCAATGGATACCAGGCGTTATATACCAATACTACCGGAAATTATAATACAGCTTACGGTATTTTTTCGCTAAAGGGTAACATTACCGGAAGTAACAATACTGCTACTGGATATGCTGCATTGGCCAATAATGCAGGACAATCTAATACCGCTACTGGTTTTCAAGCATTACGTGATAATACCGGAGATTATAATGTTGCTGTTGGAGGTGATGCGCTTATAGTTAATAATACCGGAACTTCTAATACCGCTATTGGAACTAGTGCACTAGGAAGTAATGGCACCGGCAATAATAATATTGCTGTTGGTTATAATGCCCTGCCAACTAATACTACAGGGAGTAATAATATCGCTATTGGATATAATTCGCTTAGTCAAAATCAAACCGGAAATAATAATACCGTTATTGGATATGGAGCGAGTACTAACGTTGAAAACCAAACCAATTCAACAGCCATTGGGGCCTTTGCACTTGTAAATGCCAGCAATAAGGTACGTATCGGCAATACCAGTGTTACTGTTATCGAAGGACAGGTAGCATGGTCTTTCCCTTCCGATGCAAGATTTAAATACAATATAAAAGCAGATGTGCCGGGGTTAAACTTTATTAAACAACTTAAACCCGTTACCTATTATTTTGATGCAGACAAATTAGCCAATTATACAAAGACAGGTGTTTTAACGAACAGTGATGCACACACTGCATCTTATAACGGCACAGCACAATTGCATACCGGCTTTCTAGCGCAGGATGTAGAAAAAGCAGCCAATTCATTGGATTATGATTTTGATGGTATTCATAAGCCGGCAAACGATCACGATCACTACAGCCTTTCATACAGTCAATTTATCATGCCGTTGGTAAAAGCAGTACAACAGCAACAAGAAATGATAGAGGAACAAAAACAAACAAATTTAAATCAACAACAAATAATTGAGGAGATGCAAAAAGAAATTCAGTTGCTCGAGGAAAAAATAAAATGATTCATCAATTTTCTCTTCACCATAAATCAAAAGTAATGAAAAGAGTATTCCTTATCATTAGCATACTGTGCGTGGCAGGTTTAGCTCAAGCTCAATTGTACGTTTCTGCCAACGCCACTCTTTTTCTTAATGACAATGCAATAGTAAGCCTGCCCAATACGGATCTTGTAAATTACGGTACTATTTCTGCACCTACTAACGGAAAATTTGTATTCAAAGGCAATAGTAACAATCAAATATCGGGAACATCAGCCCCCAACTTTGCAGAAATGGAAATTGCCAAAACAGGCACAGGATTACTTACGCTTGATAATGATATAAATGTTTCCAATAAAATTGTTTTTACATCCAACCTGATAGAACTGAACAATCACATTATAGATTTAGGGTCAACAGGATATTTGGAAGATGAGAGCGAAGAAAGCCGCATTACCGGTATCAATGGAGGAGAAGTAGTGTGTACAGCCGTACTCAATGCACCCGTTGGAGCAAATCCGGGCTATCTCGGTGCTGTTATCACTTCATCTCAAAACTTAGGAAACACAATCATACAGCGAGGCCATAAGTCGCAGGTAAACAGCAACAACGCCGGCAGCAGCATTCACAGGTATTTTGATATTTTCCCGGCTAGCAATACGGGGCTGAATGCCACCTTACGTATCTACTATTTTGATGCAGAAAAAAACGGGTTGGATGAAAATGACTTTGATGTGTTTAAAAGTGAAGATAACTTACACTGGTTGAATGTAGGGCACGATGTGAGAAATACGGGTACAAATTATGTAAGTAAAAACGGGATCAATAGTTTTTCAAGATGGACACTGAGTACACCAACTTCGGCATTGCCGGTAACCGGTTTGCATCTTAGCGGGCAATGGAAGAATAATGCGGCTAACCTGGAATGGTTGACACAAACTGAAAACAATAACAGTCATTTTAATATTGAGAGAAAATACAACAGCGATTTACAGTTTTATACAATTGGCAGAAAAAACTCCAGCCACATAGATGGCAATTCTCAAACGCCTACTATTTATCGTTGGGAGGATGCCAATGTAAATAGTAATAGTGGTTCGTTATTCTACAGGATAGAACAGGAAGATAGAGATGGAAATAAATCTTATTCCAATATCATATCTGTGAAACCGGAAGGTGTTGCATTGTTTATTCAAAATTTATTCCCCACATTAGGAGTGAAAAGCCAGGTATATCTGCAGGCAGGGCGAATGGATCTTTCAAAAATGCATGTACAGATATTTGATATGAATGGTAGGCTGATATACAACAAAGAATTGAATTATCAGTCGCAATGGCTTTTATTGCCTAATATGGCCGCAGGTGCATACAAAGTTTTTGTGAGCTCTGGCGATAATCACTGGAACGGAAGTTTTGTAAAGAATTAAGGTAATGTACTGAAAGTGATTGTTAAAATCTGCTCAAAGCTAATACTGTATTGATTTTGAAGAGGGCTATGTGAAAGTTGTTTCACATAGCTTTTTTGTTTATGAAAAAATTTAAAAAAAAGCGCTGTTGGAGTTGTGCATCGTTAGATGTAATAGCCTGTCTCAGCACAAGTAGTAGAACAAACTGAATCAAGGCAAATAGGTAAGCTTTTATTCAGTTGCAACATCATGTCCTTCTATATCCTCATCACTAATAGAATTCAGGTTCATGGTTATATCAATAGTTTTATCAAGTAGTTTAAATAACCCTGTAAATCTTTGCACATTTGAATCATTGCTCGTTTCTAGATGTGCTAATTCAAATTGAAAAACATCACCTATTGAAAAAACTTCATTAATTTCTTTTAAATCACCAGCCATCTCTATGTTAATGATTTTAGAAAAGAAATTTTCTCTTACTTCGGTAAGATATTTTAAGCATTCAATTATTGTATCCCGATATGTAGAATCCATAGTAAATTATTTACAAAGTGGGTTTAAAATTTCATTTAAATGATTGTAGATTTCATTTTCGTTATGGTATTTTGGAAATTTAATAAAGTGAAATTTAGTTTCCTGTGATAAATACCTCATACCTATTGTGTCTCTTGCTTTTGTTCCAACACAGATTACAACCTGCGGATTAAGGAGTAATATTTCTTCAAATGCTAACTCCCTGTTTTTTTTACTTTGTTCTTTGCCAAACCTAATAGCATCGGTTATGTAGGAGTTTGAAACTACTTTTGGGGAAAGATTTAGTCTGTTTTTAATGTTGTTAAAATTTGCATGTGTCCACCAAAGTTCTTTTCCACAAAAAGCATTTATTATATTTTGATCATTTATTAACCATAAATGCGAAAGTACAGTGATACTTAGTTTTTCTTCCTTTGCTAAACTACCTTCGAAATAAAAAATAAACTCGGCCTTTTGCTTTTTGATTACTTTTTCTCCTATAAACGGTAAATCTATTTTAATACTTTCTTTTGTGTTGTTTGAATGAGTGGTATTGTTAGTAAAGCATGCTATATATTCGTTGTAAAAGTTTGAGAGGTAAGAAAATTCATTGAATTGCTTTAACCTAACAAGAATATTTCCTTCTTTCTTTTCGAAATCATTTTTTTGAAAACAATCCATATCGAGCATGTAAATTTGCCAGGTTAGTAGTGATATCCATTTTGAATTTTTAAAATCATAAATAAATTAGTATATGTTTAAGTCGGTAATTTATTTATTGCTCAGCGGTTAATAGTGTCTTAGATTCACAAGCCCCGAACAGCTTTATCGATTTATACGCATTTGAAGTTAAGAACTAAAACTGAATTTTATTCACTAAACTTTTGTTGCATTCAACTTCTCATTTGAATGAAACAATAGCAGCTTATTTCAACTATTCCAAAAGTACCTCTGTAATAAACTTAATTTATTTTTCATTTTTTTAAACAAGTGAAGTTGGGCTTTGTATTGAGGTTTAAGAAAAAATCTCTAGCGATATGTCTCGTACAATCATCGGCAGACATGGCAGCATGTGATGTACCCGGCACCAATAGTAAAGTTGAATTAGTAAGTGATTGAGCGGTGATACGGTTAAATTTAGGAGAAGCCTACAAAAACTTTGATAGTTTACCCTGTTAATTGAAGGCTACCAACTTTATTTTATTTAATAATGGCAGCATTGAAATACACTCTTCAAAATATCCTGTTTCAATATGCTGAATACCCAATACCAATTTTTAGTACCTACTGGTTTTATTTTTTCAATTGAAAATCCGGATGCCCGGTTTGCCATAAAGCAAATTTCAAAATATAAACCGGTTCATTGGGATCCATCGTTGTGTGCCCGCCTTCCCAATTCACTAAAAACAAAGCCGGTCTGCTTCCTTTTTGCGAAGCCTGGTACTTCGCAACATACCTTGCTGCCGGCTGTATATCTAAAATATAATCTGTAGCGCCATGTATTACCAGCATAGCCGACAAAGCTTTTTGCTCTGGAATATGATACAATGCACTTAGTTCATAATTAGATGCAAAACCCTTTTCTGTATCCTTCGGACCAATTGATTTTTCTTCCCTGGCACCAGCTGCACCTGTATATAAAACCATATCAGGAAGCCCGGCAATAAAAATACCTCCGGCAAATAAATCGGGGCGCTGATTGATTGCATTGCCAACCAGGAAACTTCCGGCACTGGCACCCATCAGCATTATTTTGGAGCCGGACGAAAAATTATTTTTAGAAAGCCATGCGGCAATATCCACAATATCGTTGACGGAATTTATTTTTTGAGGAAACTGCCCGTCTTTGTACCAATCTTCACCCAATTCGCCTCCGCCACGAACATGTGCATAAGCATACACACCTCCGGATTTGATCCAGGGATACATGTAAGGGTCAAAAGATACATCGTGCGATGCGCCGCTATTGCCATAGGCTTCAATCAGCCAGGCATTGTTATTCTTCAGGTCGGTGTTTTTTGAATAGACTACTGACAACGGGATCAATTTGCCATCACGGGACGGAACATAAAGTACTTCTGTATTCAACTCATCCGATTTGTTGAGTACTTTATTGGCAAAGGGAAAATGCTGCACCAGGTTTGTTTTAAAATCATAGTACCCGAACAATTCACTTTGAACAGCGGATGACTGGCAAAACAACAAATCGTTTTCATTCATTAATGCCAGTTGTTTAAAAGTGGATTTTGATTTTACCGGCAAAAAAGTTTTTTCTCTTGTTTTTAAATCCACTTTCAATATTTGCATGTCGCCAATCTTTCGCATCAGTACATACAACACATTTTTTCCGGCAATGATTGCTTTATTGTACTGGTCGTCTGTTCCTGCAATTACATTTTCCTGCTCCGGTAAAAAATCTTCCGGCGTAGCGCCGGTTGACATATCAATTTTCACAATCCGGTATCGTGGATTACCGGTGGTAGCTGCATACAAAAATTTATCATTTGCATCAAATGCATCACCCAGGTTGATATAATCTTTCAATTTTTTCCATGGGGTTTGCGTGCCATTTAGTTGGGTGTAATGAACGGCAAAAGCATAATTATCGCCCTTGCCTGAGCGAATGCGGGCCACTAAATAAGGCGAATGTTTGAAACTGTAGATATAAGGTGTTTCCTGAGGCGTAAGCGTAATGGCTTTACTGGCACCATAGCCAAAGATGGTTTTATCCTGCGATTGTAATTCACCGATAATATGCTGTTTAATTTTTCCCTGGTAATATTTTTCTGCAGTGATAGTTGTCGGTGGAGCCTGCGTATAAAATAGCATGGCATCATCAGGCGACCAGTTCATGGATACACCTCTTGAATCATTGAACATCACAGGGGCAATACTATCTTTCAGGAATTCTTTTTTATCCAGATCATAAATCCGTATCTGCGGATTTTTTTCACCGTTTTGTGTAAGCATCAATGCCAGCAAAGGTTTGTTGTATGCAAAAGCTTTTTTTCGGATGGAATAAGATTGCCCGTTAATTTTTACACGGCTTAACAGTTGTTCTTCTTCTGCATCGGCCGTTTTTCTCCTGCAAAGCGTTGTTCCTTTTTGGGGAATATCTCTATTATAATATAAATATCCTCCAGCCGGTTTTAGTGCCCATATTTCAGGTTCCAATTCATCAAATACTTCACCAAGCTGATTCTGCAACCATTCTGTTCCCGGTACACTATCCAGCACCTGCCGTGTAAGCTCACCTTGTTTTTTGCTATACGCAAGCATCTCTGCTTCATTTTGCTTACGGCTCATCCAGTAGTATTCATCACTGATTTTCTGGTTAAAAATAACGGTGTCGAATGGCTCTTTTCTTGCATCAGGATATTTAATCTGGCCCTGCGTTGCCAGGTTGCATATTACTGTGAATGACAATAAGCAAAGACTAAAAGAATATTTTCGCATAACTCAAGATTTTAGTTCTTAAAATTCAGTTTTCTTTCCAGTGGCTATTACCAGTTGACGAAAATGAAAGGTATTAGAAGAGTCTTTTTGTTCAACGTCTATCCATTCTTGCATTTCTTTTTCTGTTAACTGGCTTTTATTACACAAAATGGCTTGCATTGCGATGTTTTCCTCCTCTTGTGTATAACTGATTGCAACATTTAAATACTTTTTGTTTACTGTATTCAGACCTCCAATCATTTTAAATTTCTCATCATCTTTTTTTGTCCACCCTATATAATAAAGGGGAAACTTTTCAACCCAACCTTCTTTTAAAATAATTTCTGTTGTCATATTGCTAATCATTCGGTGATCAGAATGCCCTGTATCTCCGTCAGGGCCAAATGTTATTATAAGGCTTGGGTTTATGTCCTTTATTTTTTGTGTCAATTGCTCTTTCAATTGCATTGATTGATCCATGTAAGCACCTACGCCATTCCGGGTATCAAAGCCGTCGGGAAAGCCAAGAAATATGGGAGGCTCAATGCCCATCTTTTTACAACGGCATTGGCTTTCGTTTTGCCTGATTGAAACTAAAGAATCTCCTGTAGGATACCCGGGCTTAATTCCCAACCGTCCGTCTGTAGCTATGATTAAATAAACTTTACCAAGCTTGCCATATTTTACAAGTAAGGGGCCCATTGCATCTTCATCGTCCGGGTGAGCTAAAACCACAAGAATTGTTTTTTCTTTAGCCACCTTATTGCATGAGCTAAATAGTATTGCTGAAACAAGTAGTGCTATTAATATTTTTCTCATAATGAAAAATTGAGTTCGTTTTAATGTATTTCTTCTTAAACTATCTCTATACCAGGGATATTACCTGTCAAATAATTTTTTCAATTCCTTATCCGTAAATACAATACTGTTGTTTTTAGTGGCTAAAACAATTGCTTTGGTTGTAACCTTCGGGAAACGCTGCACCAATACCATTTCACTGCCCAGCCGGAAAGTTTTTTCGTATTGTTTGTTTTTCCAGTTTTCTTTTTCAAAAAAAGAAATCAGTAAGTCATATAATTTATCTAATGTATTATCCTTACCACTAAACCTGATTGTGAAATACTGGTAAATGGTTCTGTCATTGTTGTTCTTTAGTTTTACTTCATCCTGCAGGTAAAGCAGGTAGCTGGTATCATTTCCATTGGCGGAATATTTTAGACTGGCTTTTGTATTGGATAGCCATTTTAATTCGCCAACAGTTACCCAGTTGGTTTTGGAAGTTTCTACTTCCTGCAATTGCGCCATTGAAGATAGTTGACAAAAAACTACTAACACAAAAAGGGTAATACGCTTATAACCTGTTTTTAATTTTGTCATAATTAATTTTTTTTCATTAGCCAGCCATTTTATCAATTTTAAAACAGGCAAAGATCACAAAGGCTATTAATGCCAGCGTAATAAGCAATATCCATTTTACAGATGTAGTTTCCGGCACATAATATTTTGTTGGTTTCTGAGGCAGGTAATAAATGTTAAGTTGATCTCCCAACTTGTATTTTCCCGGTTTAGAGCTGAATCCGCCGGAACGGTATTGATTGGCGCCTTGTGGCAGATACCAAAAAACAACCCATTCAAATGTTCCGCCTCTGAAAACTGTTCTTCGCTGCACTTGTTTTACTTCCGCTATTGTTTGTATACCTTCTTTTACAATTTTGCGAAACCCTTTTCTTTGAATAAGAATAAAGACAAGTGGCAAACAACTAAATCCAATCAGTAATACATATATGTATATCACGGTTGTATTTTTTGAAAAGCACTGGTTTGTGAGATACAAAGCATAGCAGCAGTTTCTCCTGGCATATTAAAAATAATAAAAGTTTCATTAAATAGAAGTTGTTTTCCGGTTGGCCTACAACTATACATTAGTGCTACAGCAAGTTTCTTTTATCTTAATTTGTGTATGCAAGGATTTTAGATGACTAACTAAAAATGGTATAGAGGGCATTTGCAAATACTCTCCAACCTTTGCTGTCGAACAATAAAATTTCCATGATATTTTCTGCAATAATGAATAACCCACCATATAAAAGAGCAGGATGAATGTATTTGTTTTTTAACCAATCCCAAATAAATGCAGCAAGAATAAGGCTATCTGCAAGCACAACCGCAAACCAAATATCTGGCCTTTCTACAGAAGGAAAATAATGGCGCCAGCGAAACCATGCCGGCCAAATCAAAATAATGGTTGCCAGCAGCATAAACCGTTTATGTACCTGAGGCCTTTTCCTGTTCAATATTCCCAGTGTTACCAGTATCAAAAACATAGTTGCTGAAATGAAGGAACCTACAATAGATGAAATAGCTGTTTGCCCTAATCCATCTTTTAATTCTCTTTCTACTTGAAATAGTGAAGCAGGGATGATTGAAATTGCTGCCCCCACTGCCATGAAAGCTGCCCAACTTCCAATGAATATATGTGTTTTATATTTTTTGTTTTGTATAAGCAGCGCTTGGGTTAAAAAAATGATTACCCAGCCAAAGACAAGGAAGACATGCGCATAAATAGCCAAGGGCCATGTTTTAGTTCCGGAAATAAGGGGAATGATAAATGTTTTTAAAAATCCAACCAGGATAGCAATCATACCTATCATTCCTATGGCCGTAAAAAAAGTAAGCCTGTTTTTATTTATTTGTTGGATTTGCATAAATGTTTTATTACAACGAAGCTGTATAACTCCACAATTTTTTATTACCTAACCACAAAAAATGCCAAGCAAGAAATGCTGAAACCTAATATTAAATAAAAGTCATCACAGTATACAAATTTTCTTTCTTCAACAGTTTTTCAACTATCAGTATTTATTTAGCCACAAATGTTGTTGATTAATGGAAAACGTAAACAGCAAGACCTATAATTATCAACCCTACAATAAAGGTCATTTTACCAATTGTCTCCATTTTTTTTAACTCAGCTTCTGTATTACCTTCTTTTGCTTTTTTAGCTGTAATGCTTAAAAGTATAATTAATACAACAAGCAGTAATACTAAAATTAATTTGAGAATTAATAATGGAGTTGATGCCAAAATTGGCCAGTAAGGTGTAATTAAATACAGGCCCGAAATAATTAAAAGAGTAATACCAATATATCCCATTCTGCTTAATACAAGAGCATGCATTCGAAATCTTGTCGCTTCGTCATTAGACATTTTTGAGGCAGCCATTCCCAGGAATGCATGTGCAAAACTTGTCCCCAGGCCCATAACCAGGCCTATAAAATGGAGTATTAGCATAATGTCTCTCATAATTTTATTTTTTTAGTTGAGTTTTATTTTGAAGTGTAAGTTTTGTGCAATGTTAAAAACAAAAAATAAATTCCTGCAAACAAAATAAATGCTACACCTGTTAAAACCTGGTTGATAGGAGAGAAGATCCTGGAAAAATCTCTCGTGTTTACAGCTTTAAAATATTCACTTGCTGCTTCTATTAACCCGGGAATGTCATTACCCCATGATTTGGCGTCAATCATGGAATAATATATATTGGTAAATAACAGTCCGCTTGCCAGCGCAGGGATGCAAATAAAATAATTTGTTTCATATTCTTTTTTGGTTACAAATATGTAACTGTTGAAAATAGACAAATTGTATTTAAAAGACATTGTAAAAAAATTGCCCTTTACTATAACTTTTCATTTATCCGGTATTCTTTATAGGTAAGCTGGCTTAAATCTTTAAATATTAACAAGCCACTAAAACTTAGTCACTTGTTATTTTGGGGAGTAAGAGGAGCAATGCATTGAATTAGTTTTTAACAGGTAACCCTGCGTCTTTCCAAGCTTTAATGCCCCCGTCTAAATGTGCTACATTTTGGTATCCCATTTGTTTTAATGTGGCAACAGCTAAAGCTGAACGTCCTCCGGAGGCACAATGTAAAATTATTCTTTTGTTTTTGTCGAATTCCGGTTTATGATATGGAAGTGATGGGTCAGCATAGAATTCTATCATGCCTCTGGGTGCATGTACAGAATTTTCAATCCTTCCATTTTGAATTAATTCCTCGCTTTCGCGAATATCAATGAGGACAACATTTTCGGAAGTCAACTCCGATTCAACCTGTTGCGGAGTCAGATTTTCAATCTGGAGTTTTGCCTCCTTTACTAAGTCTGTTGCAGATTTTGATGTCATGGTTTTAAATTTTAGGTTAATGATTGTATATCACCAAATTGACTTCATGCTTATAAGTATAAAAATTTATAGTTGAAGTTAAGTACTAAATCTGAATAATGAATATCTGGCTCATACAGATTTTAATACATTCCAGAACTAATGATATGATTTGTAATAAGATTAACTACCAATTTGTAATTACATTAGTTGGCTGTAGTTAAAATTAAATTTACTTATAACGATCAAATATTTTTTCCAAATATTCTATTGATGTGGGCATTATAAAAGGTTCGGTAAAAAACCTGTAAAGAGTTTCATTAAATACAACATGATTTTGCCTTATTGCAAAGTGAGTAGAACCCGGCAATACACATAAGTTTGAATTTGGAATGGCCTCGAATATTTCTATTATATGCGATAAACGGATTAAATCTCTGTCAGCAGATATTAATAAAACAGGGCTTTTAATATTTTTCAATTCATCTGCACTGATATGTGGATGATACGCCATTAATCTTTGTAATTTAAATTCACGTTCGGCGCCGGGTTCACCTGCAATATATTTTTTTTGAAGGGTTTCAAAAAATTTATGATTTAATGCTGCTGCATTTGTATAAAAAACAGAATCGTCAGAGCGAATATTAGGCGACATCGCCGCCAACATTTTTACTTTTTCAGGATGGCGGGCTGCTAACATTAAGCCAATAATAGCACCATCACTTTGGCCAAATACAAGTGCTGAATCAATTTTCAGATAATTTAGTAAAGCATTGAAATCTTCTGTCATTAATGAATAAGTCAAGCTATCGCTGTTGTCATTGGTTTTTCCCTGTCCACGGCTATCTACAACTATTACTTTATAATGTTTAGAGAAAAAGGGGATTTGGCTGGAACTGCTTTTGATAGAGCCTCCGTTACCATGTATCAATAGCAATGCCTGTCCTTTTCCATAAATCTCATAATACATTTTAATGCCGTTCACATTAACATAATGGCCCGATTCTGGGTTATTGCCATACGGAATTTGATTGTCTTGTGCAAAACTGCTAAAGTTTGACAATATTGTCAATATTATAATCCTGGTAAAAATTTTCGATTTCATCTTCATTTATTTATTCAAAAAATATTTGTTTTTTAGACTGTGTATTTTGTAGTAATTAAATTTAATTCAGACAAAAGAAAAAGTTTTATTCTGTTTAATACTTTATAATCCGTCAGCTGAGGCAACTGATTTACCATATTATAAGTTGAAATTAATAACTAAATCTTAATAATGAACGATAAACCTAAAATGTTGCTGATAGTAGTTAATAAAAATAATTACTTGTGCAACACAGTTGTTACAAATGATTTGTTAGCGGTTGGGTGTTTTTTTCTTATCGCTTTCATATTCTAAAATGTCTCCCGGCTGGCAGTCAAGTGCTTTACAAATTGCTTCTAATGTGCTAAAACGGATTGCTTTTGCCTTCCCGGTCTTTAAGATAGAAAGGTTAGATAATGTCAAATCAACTCTCTCCGAAAGTTCATTCAGAGAAATTTTACGTTTTGCCATCATCACGTCTAAATTTACAATGATTGGCATAGTTATACAGTTAAATCGTTTTCGTTTTGAATTTCTACTCCTTTTTTAAAAATAGTTGCAATAATATAAATTACAGCGCCCATTAAAATAAATGCCTGGCTATCGGCCCAAAACTGGTTTAGGTTGTCGGGCACAAAGCCATGATGCATTATATTTTTTGTCAATTGCCTGGCAATAAAACTTAACAGTCCAATTGAAAGGGTGAAATAACTTATTTGCGAAATTTGATTTGCAACATAAGTATTAAATGGTTTTGATAAATCCATTTTGTGCATTAACCTGATTACAATGTAAAACAGGAAGGCTTTTAAAATTGAAATGATTAGAATAAAACTATAAATACCGAAAAAAGCTGCTTTACTTTCTTTATACATTACTGTTAGGTCTAACTTTTGATACAGGTTTTGTACAAATTCGGGCTTATACAAACTGAAAAAGAAATTTACCAGTAAGCCTCCTGCTTCAATACATAAGCCTACAAAAATGAGCCAGGCCACAATATATATGGCCCAAAATACGAAGTTGTTTGTTTTTTTCATGATTGCTGAAATTAAAATTAATGAAGCAAAAATAATAAATATTTATTGATAAACAATAAATATATCATTTTATTCAAAAAATAATATCGAATCCCATAAGCATTATAAGCTAAGCTGTTGATTAACTGAAATTTGTTATTAAAAGGACAAGCAAAATTTGATTGGCGATTTTTTGGGGTGGAATTTGTGGGAAGTGTTGTGTTTTATTCCAATGCCTGTTAAAGCTAATCCCTTGTTATACATTTGTGTTTCACCTGTAACTGGGTTAAATTCAATAACGACTACAATAAACTTGTTGGGGTGTGTTTGCCTTTTTATTTTACAGGTAACTTCTATTTTAATGGCACAGGAGCGCCATCAAATTTTTTATACTTGCCAAGTAGTCGTCCTATAAAATATGTTGTTGGCATAATTACTTTTTTTACAAATGAAGGAAGTTGTGGCATACCATATTCATGCTTATATTTTGTCATTAAATAGGCAGCATCAAACATTTCCGGTCGCCCGGTTCCCGATTTTTTTTGTGCGGCATATAAGACGGTCAAAAAGAAAATAAGACTGTTTACAGGTTTCACCCAACTGCTTACAACAAGTTCGTCCTCACCTGCATTCCAAAAGCGATGTGGAACATTTCTCTGAAATGTGGCTGTCTGCCCTACAGAATAATAAACCGGTTCCTGTCCTAAAATCTGGCAACCCATTTTACCTTTAACTACGGTGAGTGCTTCATCTTGTTTATAATGAACATGCATAGCCGGCCCTGCTTTGGGTTTGCAGAATCCTTCAATAATCACTTTATCACCATCCGGTTCCTTAATAATTTCTTTAAAAATCATTTTTTCACCCTGGCCGCTTTCTATTGTGTGTGGTAGTGTAAAATTCATTTTTTTTATTTACCTTAAAACAAGTTTTGGTTGTTCTGTTGCCAGTTTAAAATTGCCCTATTGCCATAGCATTGCACATATCGTTCAGGTTTTTTCGCAAGTAATGTATTTGTTGATTTGTAGCCATCCTGTTTAAGTACAATACTTTGGCCTATAATCGCATCAAATATTAATTCAACTTTTTTTCAGGCCTTGTTAATCCCATTATCAGCACAAAGGCAGAAACGAAAATAAAAGTCAATCTTATTAAACTTAGTGTAATCCATAAACTGCCCCTTTTCTGCATAGCAGCATCAACTGTTGCTGAATAGGGCATTCCGATAATACTCTTTAATTCCGGTACATAATAAATGAAAGTTGCTATCAGCGCAATAATGTAAATAACCAATGTAAACAAGATGTATTTTTTTCTTTCTGTCTTCCAGTTCAGCGCCAATGTTACTAATAATAATACAAGGGTAACAGGGTGTACAAACTTCCAGAATGGTTCGGCTTGCAGGGCATAATTGCCCTGGTACATCATGAGTGATTTGGGAGGTTCGGAAAAAGCTACCGGTCATTCCGAAAAATGCTCATAAACACCGGCGCCAATAATCAGGCAATAAGAAATGCACGCTAAGGCATAAAAAATGATTTTACTATTCATAATGCTGGTTCATTTTTGAATAAAAATGCCAATAAGCAAGTTTGTAAAATTGTATTTAACGGACATGCTCAAAATAATGCCCGGCTATAACGCTTTTCCTGATTTTATACTCGGTAGGAGTGAGGGTAGTGAATGATTTGAAGACTTTAATAAAATGCGACTGGTCTGAAAACCCACAAGTGTAGGCAATTTGCGTAAGTGATAAGCCCGAATAGTGGATAAGGTTAATGGCTTTGAGGTATTTTAAATAAAGCAAAGTATGTTCGGTATTCATTCCCGTAAGTTCATAAAACATTCTTGAAAGGTGCCGGGACGAATAGCAAAGCCATTCACACAGGTTGGGAACAGATAGTGCGATATCGCTTTTTAAAGTAAACATCTCGTTCAGCGCTTGTTCACGAGGGGTTAAACAACACATACGTTTTATTAACCAGTCAGATAAATGAGTAACCTTATCACTAAAAGTTTTTTTCTCTGCAAGCTGATGCCACAACAAATTGAACGATGGATCCACTTCTGTTAAGTCAATACACTGCCTGGCCAATTCGCCTGCTGGTACCTGCAGGATATGCTTAGTAGCTGCTGTATGCAAAACAACTCCAAAAAGAAACTGGCTTTGGGGCAGGGTTAATTCAATATTATTATAATGATAGCCTTGTATAAAGCATTTGGGCATGGTAAAACTTTTATTGTAAAGTTTGCCGATGAATGTTGTTTCGGGAAAGAAGTTGAAAACAATTTCAACAACCCCTTTCGGCACAATGTTTTCCTGGTTACAATTGAAATTGTTTCTGTTTACCTGCCAAAAATATTGCACTGCATCAGTCAATGGCTTTTCTCCCGGTATGTTAAAATGAATTCCCATTTTTTAATTGACAAGAAGCAGTTTCTGATAATGCCCGGGGCTTTTGCAGGTTAGGAATTTAAATTCCATCTGTTTGAACTGCTGGCTTGTTTTATTTTATTGTTGAATGTAAGAATTAAAGATGAGAATCTTTTGCCCGACTGAACTAAATCTGGGATTTGCAATTGCTGATGTTATAAAGACAAACCCGTCATCTTGTATAAAACCCAATATTGTAAACTGCTTACTGATTTAAAAACGCCATAAGTGTGTTCATTAGTGTAACTCTTTTATTGGTAAACGAATGGTCCGTTTTCCAAACCAAGTACTCGAAAAATGCAGGATTAGACTTTTTAATGGCTTCTGCTAATGGGCTATTGAATTTGTGTTCATCAATCATAAAAATCTGTTTCCCTTTAAATGATTCAAAATTGTCGTTGATAAGATTGTAAAAACCTTTATTCTGGTCAACAGAATTATACAGGCCTTCAAGAGTGGTATTTAACATGAAAAGATTACGGCCTGATTTAGGCGAAATGGAATTATAATATGTACCAATATTCCATGTGGATAACGCAAACCCTTTCTTAACTGTTGGTAATTGTTCAAGTGCTTTGATACATACCCAGGCACCCATACTATGTCCAAACAATACAATCTTTGAAGTATCAATTTTTAAAGAGTCTTGATACTTTTTACAAAATTCTACTACATTAATTACATCTTCAACACAGTTCTTGAAGCTAAATGTTCCCTGGCTGCCCCATGATCCACGATAGTCAAAGTAAAGAACATTCCAGCCCTTACTTCTAACAAACTGCGCAATATCAAGATTGCGTTCATTTCCCGGCAGCCCATGCAAAAGCAATATTGTAGGATGCTTTTGAGATCCATTAGCCCTGTACATGAACCCGGCTAAAAATGAGGTTTCTGAAGGAATGATTAATTCTGACATGCCGGCAGGTGCAGTATTGTCGAGTGTTACATCTCTTAAAACAAGACTGTCTGATTGGGCGAATATTTTTGCCTGAAAGATTATCAACAAGAAAAACAAAACCTGTCTTTGCATAGTTATCTTTTTTATTGAAGATGTATCTTATGAGTTGCGAATAACAAACAGGATTTTATGCAGGTTGGGAATGTATATTCTGTCTGCCCAACCGCTGCTCTGTTTTATTCTAATATTGAATTTAAGAATTAAAGTTGAGAATCTTTTACCCGACTGAACTAAATCTGGGATTTGTAATTGGCTGATGTTACAATGTCAAGCCCATCTTGCATAAAACCCAATGTTGTGTGTTTGTTTTTCTTCGTGTCAATATAATCGAACTGCGATTGGCGAAATAATGTCAACCTTCATTGTGTCGTTAGGTTCAAAATTATTTTTTATCCAGTTCCGAAGATCCTTGCCGCCCATGATTCTTGGTGTTCCATTTTTATTTGCTGTCCGATTGATATACCCTTGAATTGTAGTGTCGCCACTTGAGCCAAGTTGTATGTCAATAGTAGCATTGTCAGCCCCAAACATTTCTGAATATTCTCTTCCAACATTGAAAAAGCCTTGGTTGTAATAAGCCTGTCCAAGTAAAATATTAATAGTTGTCAAAACAGGAATAAGTGCAGCAGTTGGTTTTGGCTCTTTTGAAAGCTCTGGCTTTTCACTTTCTGTGTCAACTGGAATTAGGTTTCGTCCGGATAAATTCCAGTCAGGATATATCTCGTAAATTAACGTGTCTTCAAGCCCCGCAGCAAGATTAATTCTAAAGTCACCATACCTTAAAAGTCCGTTGTCGGTTAAAATAAAAATGTCAACTGGCTGGTCGTTGTCAAGCAAATTTTTAATAGCTGCATTTACTCTTATGTTAGTTGTCTGTAAAGGGCCTGGATTCTGATAGCCATACATTCTTTGTGACAACTGCATTTTGGTTTTGCCGATATATTTTATGTCACCGTTAGAAATGAAACTATACAGAACATTTGTTGTCGTATGGTGTGAGGTCAAGTTGTATTTAATCGCATCGTTATTAAGTGTCCAGTGTCCGACCGAAATAAAACCAATGTTTAATAATCTGTTCATAAGTGAAGAGTCGATTTAAAATGACACACAACGTTCGAGGCTTACCGCAGGGTTGGCATTGTTGCTGTGTCTGCCCGGTAACTGAAGCTGATTAAAATTACTGATATTGAAGTTAACAAATAAAAGACCAAAAGAATTCTGTCAAACCCGATATTAGCTGATAGTAGTACAACAGCCAATTGTTATTGCGTCTGCCAGCCCTTGCAGTAAATAATTATTTAAGCTACTTACTCAAATACAAACCATCCTTCAGTGCCTATTAATTTTAATTTAGCCATTGAGCCAAAAACAATCTCTTTTTCTGCAATCGAACGACTTAGCCTGAACTTTACTTTAGTATATTTTGATTTTACTTTTTCTTCACTGGTAGTAATATAAATAGTAGGGTTTGCTGAATGGGTAAAACTGTTTTTATTTTCTTTATAACCTACTGCTAATAAAGCAGATTTTATCTCCTTAAATTCTTGTTGATTAATTGTCATGTATAGTTCAGTGATAGAATTAAAGAGCCTTGTTTTTAATGGCTCTCCACCCCAACTCTCCATAAATTGTTTCATAGCCAACCCGGCACTCACAATGGAGTCGGTGATGCCCCAGTTTTTATATGCATCCGCAGAATAGGAAGTTAGATTTGCAAAGATTTGTGCTTCCTTAGGTTTGGTTGTATCATGTTTATACCATGCCATTATTTCATCTAAAGTAAAATCACTTCCTTTGAAACTATGGATAAACAAGGAGTCCTTATAAAATTGTTTCCATGAGTTTAACAGGGGTTCTTTCTGACCCGGCTTTTGAGATTGAAACACCAATACGCCGGCACCTTGTTGATTACTCCAAAAAGCTTTAGCAAGACTGAGGTGCAAAAAATTCAGATTTCCTAATAAATACAAGTCGTAACTAGGCTTACCACCATAATAAGCTGTGTCAACATTTAATACGCCAAATTCATTTTGAATAAAGGAATCATTTTTGATGGCATTCCATGTTACCGAATCCAGGATTACATCAATGTGTCCGAGGTCTGAAATGGGGGCATCTTTTGATTTTGATGCATGCTCTGTACATCCAATAATGAGGATTGAAACAAGAAATGCGGTTAAAATAGTGTGCTTCATATCAAGAATTTTATAAGGTTGAAATATTTCAATAAAGTTGCCACTAATGGTTTCGGGTTTGGTGATGTGGTAGTATTTGAAAATCGTGAAGTCCCGAACTGCTACTGAGTAAAGTTACAAAAGATGATTAAAAGAACTATAGCTTGGCTTTATTCGTCGGCTGGAACAGAAGCCCAATAGGGAACCCATAGCAGAGTATTTATTCATCGCCCCGCCATATTGTGAAACCGCCTGTTGTACCAAGTTTTTACTCCAAAAGCTTATTTAATTTTTTTCGAGACTCCGGATTTTCTTTTATCGACAAAGCCTTTTTGAAATATTCTATCGCTTTTGATTTGTTATCAATTGCCAAGAAATAGTCGCCATAAGAATCGTAAACATTGGCGCTTTCAGAATAATTGTTAACATTCATTTTAAAAAACTGACCTGCTTTGTTATATTGCTTTTGTCGTAAAAATTCATATCCCAATTCATTCATCAAATTTTCAGGAGGGGAGACCTTATAGCCAAATAGTTTTGAAACTTCATGATAATGTTGTTCATACTTATTTGCCAAATCAATTGTAGAATCAAAAAAATCTTTAAGCGAAGGCTTGAAACGATATTTGTCGAAAATGAATCGCAACCCATCATATTCTGTAATTAGAGGTACGGATCCATGATCATCATTACTATAATATTTACTTTCGTATCTAAGTCCGTTATGCTTTTTACCTTTTATATATTTATCTAAATCAAGTATTGAACGGATATGCCTGGTTTCACCTGAAGTGTCGCCTTGTACTTTTGTTATATCCATGCTCTCATCCAGCGTATTTGCAATTCCTAAATATAAGGTAGTACCTGTAAAGTTTTTTTCTGTGATAGATTTCTTTATCGTTTCTAAAAATTTCATTTTATCCCACCACATACTTGGGTCTATGCAAATGTAAGAGTTGAACAATTTTGTATGATTCACCGCTATGTTAATAACCGTTAAACCTCCAAATGAATGACCAACTAGCAATTTATATGGTTCTGTTGGATATAAAGAATCAATATGAGGTATCAATTCTTTTTCAATAAAGGAAACAAACTGTTCTCCACCTCCTGAAGTTTTTGAAAATGTACTATCCATAAAGGGTGGGTCGGCTACTACATGAGTTGGTGTAAGGTCTCTCGTTCTGTCGGTATTTATAATACCAACCACAATCATTTCAGGACAAACAGTATTACCGTTAACCTGGCTGAGTTGCTGAATCATGCCAACTACTGAATAAAAATGAGCGTCGCCGTCTAATAAATATAATACAGGAAATCTCTGTTTAGAATCAGCCTGCCCGCTGTTTGGCACATATACCCAAATTTTTCTTTTCTCATTTAAAATTTTTGATTGGATGCTGTCAATAGTTCCAATAGTTACTTTATTGTCATCCTGTGCGAAGGCACTTATTGAAAAAACACCTGCAAGAACTGAAAGTATTAATTTTTTAATTGTCATTGTAATTTTTGCTTGTTTAGAAAATATCGTACAACGTTCGAGACTTGCCGCAGGGCTGGAATTGTTGCTGTGTCAGCCCCACAACTGCAGCTGATTAAAATTACTGATGTTGAAGTTAATAACTAAAAGCCATATAGAATTCGTCCAAGCCCGATATTAGTTGATAATGGTACAACTGCTGATTGTTATTCCAACCGCCAGCCTTGTGGCAAAAACTTTTGTTGGTGGCAGTGTTTACACGTAGATCCGCTTAGTAGTTAATTGCCTAATATCAATTTTATACTTTCAATAATTTCTAAATCAGCACTTTTTGGGAAATATTTATCAAAAATCTTTTCTTCTAATCCTCTTTTGATAAGGGGGAATTCTAAGTCGTACATTGATACTAGTAAAATATACGTTCTTTTATTAGCTGGCTTTTCTATTTCACGAACAGCTTTTGCAAACTCATATCCATTTATATCTGGCCTTTGATTTAACCCAGTAATTATTAAATCAAGATGAATATTTTCCTTAAAAGAAGTTTTTATATAATTTAATGCAGTTTGGGAATTTGTGAATTTTTCTGAGGTTAGATTTGGAAAATATTTACGAAGGTACAATTCCATTCCCTTCAAAAATAATTTATGATCATCGAAATGCAAAATGTGAATTTTTCGTAAATCTATGTTTAATAGCTTATTGGTAATTTCAATAGCATTAGTCGCTCTTAGCAATATGTTTCCCTTAAATTTTATTATTTTATTGTTCTCCATTTTCAAATTCAGTTATTAGTTCTACTAACTTTTCCTTAATACTATTAAAATAATCATTCCAGTTATCAATACTACTAATAGTTTTATAGATCTCACTTTTTTTAATAGTTTGGCATTCTTCTTTTAATTCTTTTATACGCAAATGAAGCTTTTCTATTTCAGCTTTCATCAATTGTTTCTCACTAATTACATCAGACCTGCTTATAAAAAAATCTCCATACTCTAAATTCTCTAAAATTGCTTTTGCTTTTACCAAATCATTTCTTTCATAAGCAGCATTTAATTCTGCAAACAATTTATCCGCAAGATTTTTCTGTTCTTCACTTACTACATCAGGGTGGCAAAGTTTACTAGCTTTCCTATATAGCTTCTTTATTTCTATTTGTTGCTCTTTAGTAAGTTCAGCTATTTCTTCATTTTTGCTTATCTCATACTCACGGCTATAATCGTTATAATCGTTTTCTGCTTCTGCTTCTTTTGGTGTTCCTATTGATTTGTCCTTTTTGAAGCGAAGAATTCGTAAAATCAACTCTCCCAATTCAGTATTGTGCCTTACGCCAAATTCATGAATTACTTTCTCCAGGTCAGCTTTTTCATCGGACAGTTTATTTAATTCTGCTTCCAATGCTTTTGCCTACATCTTTAAGCCTTCTATTTCTGGGTCTGTATAAATGGTAAGATTGCTATGTTGATTAATAAATGCTTCAATAGCAATTATAGCTTTGCTGTACGATTTCTGTTTGAGATCGATAATGATATTTTCTAATGCAGTGGGCAAAGTTTGTTGCTCTATTTTGAATATATGCGTACTGATTTCATCCTCTTCCTCTAATGATATGAGATTTTTAATCATCTCAAGTCTTTTAAGAATTCTGGAAATGTCAATATTTTGAGCATCTGTCATTTAGAGAATCTTTTTTGTAAATTTAATATAATGTGTTGAGGTTTATGTCTATTTAATCAAAGGATTGGTCTTATAACAACGAAGAAGAAAAATGAAGACACCAACAGGCGGCATTCCTTTCCTTCTTCCTTTTTCTTTTTTCCTTCGATATTTGAGGTCTGATGGTGCGTGGGCGCAAAATGTAAATGTGCTACAAGCTTTATGTAAATAAAAATACCGGTGTAGCCTTTTTACATTTTGCGAAGCCGAGCAAGTTGAGATTAAGAGATAAAGTTCAAAGATGGTATTGGCCAGACGTGCTGTGGAAGGAACATTGCTACCAACGGACAGGGCTTTATGCAGGTTGGGAATTATCCCGATGTCTATCGAGACGTCTGCTCTGAGGGAGTCTGATACTCGTCAGAGTCATCAGACCAGAACCCCTGCCTGTCGGTAGAGAGGGCTTCCCGGTTAAATTCTAAAGTTGAATTTAAGAACTAAAGTTGAGATTTGTAAGTCTAATCCGTTCAAAATGTTCTGTCTGAAGCTGGGATTTGTTTTACAACTGTGTAATTACTTTTTCAAGCTACTAGTTAGCAAATTTTTTTTAGATGTAGTTCAATGATTTAAATAAATGTTAGTCCCATGTTATATAATAAGACATCGTACTTCTATTCAGTTTATAAACCTGGTAACTGTATTTTTGAGGTCTGCCTTCACATTTTTCGCATTTATGTTCCGGTATGTTGATAGTTTTTAATTTATCTGGAGCATAGGATCCGCCCCCGGTTGTAGTAGTTTTAGTAGTAACATGCATAACGTATTGTTTTAAATTTCCGTCCCAACGCTTATCATATAAAGTAGATGTAAATGTACTTCCTGAAGATGGAATCCAATTACCCTTTACTGTTATTGTTTCTTGATGAGCTTTTATAACACCCGTGCCATTACAATTACTACAGGTACTTGAAACTTTACCTTTAAACATTGACAATGTTCCATTTTCGGGTAACTCAGAATCGTAATTACCAATATAAGAATACAATGTGTCTTTACCACTTATTAATATATAGCAATACAAAGTGCCAAAAGGCTGTAAAAATTCTTCCCCTTTTACTTCCAGCAAATGCGAAGGTGTATATCCAATATATATTTTATCAAAATTGTCTTCTGCAATAATTCTTCCATCCATGGTTTGTAAACCATATTTACCCTTACTCCCTTCAAAAAGAAAACATTTAAAAAGGTTCTTATATTCTTTCTTATATGGCTCACTTACCGCTTCATAGTTGGGTATATAAGCCATTTTCCGGATGTTTACATCCAAAACAGGATAATAATAAACGGGTTCAACTACTTCCTTGAATGACCCTTCTTCCGATATGTATTCTTTATCTTCTGTTAATGCAAAATATTTATCTCCCGCAATGAGAAATGTTTTTATGCCCTGACTATATTGCTTTCTTTCTTGTTGCTTGCCCAAATTTTCTAAAGTATCTTTATTGATACGATATAAGTTTGCTTCTTCGAACTCTATGTCAAATTGTAGATATACATTCCCGGTATAGTCAGAAATAAATTTCCAGTAATTGTTTTTCTTGCCAATTGAATCAGGGATTGGCAATTGTTTCCAGCTTTTCCCTTCTAATTTAGAAATCTTCAGGTTTTCGAACATTTGCTTGCATGCAATATAAAGATTGTTATTTTTATCAAAGCACCAGGAATCATCTAAGTGTATTTCAATACTGTCAGTATATTTCCATTCTTTGCTATCCCATATTCCAATTCTCATTTTTTTGTTATCATATTGATAGAGAAGTCCATTATGATCAATAAATAAGTATTCATAAATATCAAACCCGTTATCCAATGGCTTACCATTATCAAGAAGGACTTCCAGGCTTCCATTTTTTACTTTGTACAACCTTGAATATTGGTATTTATTTTTCTTGTAAACCTGGTCCTTTATATAAATATTACCATCATTACCCGCAAAAACATTGTAATTTTTAAAGTTTCCATTAAAAATTTCTTCCCATTTATCGCCAGAAGCTTGATAAATTTTGGTTTTAGATATTCCATAAACAGTTCCTTTGCCATCGGTAAGCAGGCTTTCAATTTGCTCTGGCATATTTTGCTCAAACAGTTTCCATTCATTATTGGCAAAGCGAAATACATGGTTAAAATAGCTATAGTCTCTTGTAAGAGCACCAATAGCATAAAGATTACCAATGGAGTCTATCCCATATGGTTTTAGCTCACTTCCATATTCATAATCATCGTATGATTTTAATTTAAGTTTTTTTCCTGATTTTTTCCATTCTCCTAATTTTGAATCAATTAATAAGAAAAAATCAGGGTTGTAATTTTCTGATAAGTTCCCCTTTGGCTGTATTTTTTGAACTTTAGGTTTTTGAGTTGTTACCAACTTTTTATTTCCCGGGGTTTGTGCAAATGTAAAAGATGTTATGTAAGGGAATAATAAAATCAAAATAAGTTTTAATCGTTTCATAAGTTTTTTTTAAAACTGGTGTTGATCAATATGCCGCCAACGGACAGGGCTTTATGCAGGTTGAGAATTTTAATTCCGTCTGCTCTGACGGAGTCTGATACTCGTCAGAGTCATCAGACCTGAACTGCTACCTGGATTTATTCTAAAGTTGAAATTAAGAACTAAAGTTGAAATTTATCGGCCTGCCACCAACTTTTTGAACGACTAAAAGCCAAGGGAAAAACGGGCAAACAAGCGCTGATTGCGGTGATGAATAAACTCCTTAAACAGGTTTTACATGGGCTAAAAACGGAACCATTCATCAACCAAATTACTGTTCGGTAAAACCTTAGAATTTATTTGGTTTTTATTTGCACAGTTTATGTTAGCGGTAGTTTTTCTTTTCATCAATTTCATCTTTAATTCTTTGTCTTATGTCAATTTTTGCACCTGTGAAAATAAATATTCCTGTTCCAAATTCTCTTGCATATTGGTTAGTTATTGAGTCTGCAAGAGTTGAACTTTGAAAAAACTGAGATGTTTCTTGTAATTCTACATTTACTTCTTCTGCTTCCTTTACTCTAATTAAATTTTCATAGTTCTTGGTTAAATCAAACCAATCTATGTAATCAGCATTAAATGAAACTGCTCTTAGTTTTTGTTTTGTATAGAAGTTTATTGCTCCTGCCTGTCCATAATTATCGCATAGAATAAGTGTATTATTCTTATTGGGTAGTCTTAAATAAGCACTATCAACTTTTAAGGCTAATTCTTTCCACCCAAGCATATCTGCAAAATCTTGTGGTAATAAGTGGTCTTTGCCGTCTTCCCAACGTAACAAACCTAATTTTTTGTAGTTTTCTGAATGCTGAACTATGTATTCCGGGCTTTTATTTGGAAATGCAACATTATAAATTGGAATAAATAATAGTAGAGGAATTGCGATTGCAATGGGTTGTAAATATTTTTTCCACCCGTCTTTTAAAACGTCTGCAAGATAAACAGAACCAAAGGCA
>JAHBTN010000011.1 GCA_019638575.1 Ferruginibacter sp.
CTTAACCATGTGTAGAGTGGTGATTCAATAATAACAATCACTAAATAATATTAAATCCCCCGGTTTTAGGCCGGGGGATTTTTTTTCTTAAGAAAGAAAACTTATTTGTATTCGCCAAACACTTTTCTCAGTTCATCTGAAATTTCACCAAGGGTACAATAATTTTCAACTGCTTCCAAAACAGCAGGCATCAGGTTTTGGTTGCCTGAAGCAATTTTATTCAATGTTTGTAAACATACTTTTACTTTATTGTTATCTCTCTTTGCTTTTAGTGTTTTTAATTTTTCAATTTGTAAAGTTTGTACTTTCTCATCAACTTTAAATACAGGAATGTTTGTAATTTCTTCTAATTGAAATTTATTTAAACCTACAATTATCTTTTCACCTTTTTCAATCGTACGTTGATATTCATAAGCGCTCTTTGCAATTTCATCCTGTATAAAACCCTGTTCAATTGCTTCTACGCTGCCACCCATAGCGTCAATCTTTTCAACCAGTTTCCAGGCAGCAGCTTCTACATCATCGGTAAGGCTTTCTATAAAATAACTTCCGGCAAGCGGGTCAACAGTATCCGGTGTTCCGCTTTCAAATGCTACTATTTGTTGTGTACGTAATGCAATGGCGGCGGCAGCTTCTGTTGGTAAACTTAAAGCTTCATCAAAACCATTTGTATGTAATGATTGTGTGCCACCCAACACAGCAGCTAATGTTTGAACAGTTACCCTGCTTATATTATTATATGGTTGTTGTGCTGTTAGTGTACTGCCACCAGTTTGCGTGTGAAAACGCAACATCATTGCTTTATCATCTGTGGCGCCCAGACTTTTCATTATCTGGGCCCACATTCGCCGTGCAGCCCTAAACTTGGCTACTTCTTCAAAAAGATTATTGTGTGCATTAAAGAAAAATGAAAGTCGTTTGCCAAAAACATTTATATCCAATCCTTTTTCCAAAGCTGCTTTTACATATGCTTTTCCATTACTTAATGTAAAAGCTATTTCCTGTACAGCAGTACTGCCTGCTTCACGAATATGATATCCCGATATGGAAATAGTGTTCCATTTTGGAACTTCTTTAGCACACCATTCAAAAATATCTGTGATGATACGCATGGATGCTTTAGGCGGATAAATATATGTACCTCTTGCAGCGTATTCTTTTAAAATATCATTTTGAATAGTTCCGGATATTTTTTTAAGATCGGCGCCCTGTTTTTTTGCAAGGGCAATATATAATGCAAGCAGTATAAAGCCACTGGCATTTATAGTCATTGAACTGGTAACTTCATCAAGTTTAATATCCCTGAACAATATTTCCATATCCTCCAGGCTATCGATAGCCACGCCTACTTTTCCAACTTCACCATCAGCCAACGGATGGTCGCTGTCATAACCAATTTGCGTGGGTAAATCAAAAGCCACACTTAATCCGCTAACACCCTGGCTTAATAAATAATGATAACGTTGGTTACTTTCTTCTGCAGTGGAAAAGCCGGCGTATTGACGCATGGTCCACAAACGGCCACGATACATATCAGGCTGCACGCCTCTTGTAAAGGGGAATGCTCCTGGCATTTCATCCCGGTTTACAGGTTCAGTGTATAGTTCTTTTATTTCAATACCCGAATCAGTAAATATTTTTTTATTGGAAGCCATATTTTATAAAATCTTTTTTGCTTCATATTGTAATGCCTGTAAAACTGTGGCACTTAAATCTGCATCAGTACTGGCTACATAATCCAGAATACGTTTGCATAATTCAATACCGTTTGCATTTGATGGTAATGTTGCAGCAAGCTGGTTAATGATAAAAATGTTCTGGTCTTTTAAATTCCCGATTGCTTTCCACATTTTAGGGTCAACGTATATTTGCTGGCTTACATTATATTCATACTCGGTGCGTAAAGTTTCCAATAATGAAAGTTGAAGGTCAAGTACAGTTGTGCCGGCAGACGGTGTTCGGGAAACCAGGTTTTTTAACGCTGATCTTTCGGCAAAAAGTGTAAATCGCTCCAGGGCCTGAAGTTTAAGTTTTATCACTTCGTTATTGATGCCCATTCGTTCATTAATATTGTCCTTCATCCCCTTAAATTCGGCTAAAAGCCATGCAATAGCAATAAGAAACATAAAGATGGCTCCCAGGATAATGTTTTGAACCATAGCAGCAGATAAATCCATATTTGAATGATTTATGGCAAAATTAAGGAATGCAACACACACCAGGCCATTTACTAATATATATGACACAACGTTTTAATTATGGTTAGTAGATTGTTTAACCGGCGTTTATTCTTCTTTTGCCTTATTTCGTAAAAACAGGTTATAATATTTGATTAATTTTACACAAAGATTATTTATGGAAACTACTACAGTTATGCCGGTTACATTAACCGAAACAGCAAAAGCTGAAATTAAACGCCTGATGCAGGAAGAAGGATTTGATGTTACCCAAAGTTTACGTATTGGTGTAAAAGGCGGCGGTTGCAGTGGTATGACATATATATTGGGATTTGATAAAGGAACCGAGAAAGATGAATCTTACCTTATAGATGGCATTCCTGTTATTATGGATAAAACCCATGGTATATACCTGATGGGTATGGAAATTGACTGGCAGGACGGACTGAATAGCAGGGGCTTTACTTTTAAAAACCCCAATGCCAGTTCTACATGCGGATGCGGAACAAGTTTTGCAGTGTAATATTTAAAGCATGATAGAGTTCTTTCTGCGTTGTACAAATTCTTCAAACTGTTGCAAATTCATGCTACTTAAATTTTGTTCTTTAGTTACCATTGCTTTTTGAGCAACTAACACACCGTATCTTATATCTTTAAATCCCTCAATACTATGTGCATCGGGGTCAATGGATATAAGTACATTTTTTTCAAGTGCATAATCAATCTGCCTCCAGTCAATATCTAACCGGCTTGGATGTGCATTTAATTCAATAACTACATTATTGGCAGCGCAGGCATCTATTATTTTTTTATGATCAACGGGATAACCTTTACGGCTTAGCAATAGCCTGCCCGTCATATGGCCTAGTATGGTTGTGTAGGGATTTTCAATGGCTGCAATCAATCTTTGCATAGCTTTTTCCTCAGTCATTTTCAAAATGCTGTGTACCGATGCAATTACAATATCAAAAGTTGCCAGCACAGCATTGCTGTAATCAAGGCTTCCATCATACAATATATCACTCTCTATACTTTTAAAAATTTTAAATCCGGTTAAATTATTATTCAGTTCGTCAATCAGTTTATGCTGTGCACTTATTTTTTCTTCAAATAATCCTTGTGCATAAAAAGCGCTCTTGCTGTGGTCGCTTATTACAAGGTATTCAAAGCCCTGCTCTTTTGCTGCAATCGCCATATCTTCCAGGGTATTAGACCCGTCGCTCCAGTTACTATGGCTATGTATTATTCCCTTTATATCAGATGGCTGTATAACATTGGGTAAAGGGCCTGCTTTTGCCTTATCAATAATTTTTGCTGTTTCTCTTAAATATGCTGGAATGTAGTTAATACCAGCAATACTGAATATCGCCTTTTCATCTGCAGTATCAATAGCTGAATAAACTGGTGCTCCACAGATAGAATTGAAAGCATCAATAAATTCTTTGCTGCCACTAGTTTCAAAAAGGTTCTTACTAAAATTCCCTGTTCCGGTGTACAACCTTAATTTAAGGCCGTTTAATAGTTTGTATAATAATGATCCTGGGGTTTCTTCCAGTAATTCAGGTGGCTGTGCCGACAGGAATTTTGGTTTTATCATTTCATTGCTGCTGTTTACCACGTATTCAAGCTCATCAACATATTCAAGCTGCCTTTTATAGTTGCCGGTAAGGGCAATATTTTGTGGGGAGAATAATTTTTGCAGGTAAGCCGTAATCTGTGGTTCCACTGCTTCTACCTGTGCGTACAAATGACTACCCTGGTTGTTTAAATAAAATTCGATGGTTTCAATTACGTTCTGTTGTGTTTTTTCACCAAATCCTTTGTAAAGTTTCAACCTGTTTTCACGGCATGCATACAAAAGTTCACCAATGCTTTCTATTCCCATCTCTTTCCATATGGTAGAAATTTTTTTGGGGCCAAGCCCTTTCAGGTTCAACATCTCTATTACACCAGTAGGTGTTTTTTCAATTAATTCTTTTAATGCAACCAGTTCACCTGTTTCTAAAATTTCAATAATCTTGCTTGCAGTAGATTCACCAATACCTCTTATTTCAGAAATTTTTTCTTTAGGCATTTCAGTTAATTGCATTGGAAGTTTTTCGATATTGAATGCAGCTGAAGCATATGATTTTGCCTTAAAATTATTTTCCTGATGTATGTCCATTAATTTGCTTAAAAGCGAAAAAATATCGGCAATTTGGTAATTATCCATCTTTAAAAAATTGGAAATGTAAATGTAGTGATTATATAAAAGAGGATTTAAAAATGAAAAAATTGCAAGAAAATAATGAGTAGTAGGATATTAAAAAATAAAAAAAGTGAAATTGTTTTTACTGAATTTTTGTCTTCAAAAAGAATAAGTAAAGAAGGTAATTTTTTAAGGGCTACAGAATTTTTTTAGCATAAGAAATGCATCTGTTATTAAATTTAATTTTTAATGAAAGCCTTTACCACAAAGCATTACATCAATAAAAAAGTCCCGGATTAACCGGGACTTTAATGTTATTTAGCTTTGCAAGTTTCAGAAGCTTACTTCTTTTTTGCAGCAGCTTTCTTTTTAGGAGCAGCTTTCTTTTTAGGAGCGGCTTTCTTTTTAGGAGCAGCTTTTTTAGCGGCTTTTTTTGGAGCAGCTTTTTTAGCAGCTTTTTTCTTTGTTGCCATTTTTTAAAATTTAATGGTTAGTAAATAATACTTAAAAATAAAAAGTTTTTTTAAACTACCAAAAAAATATTAAAAAATTATGCTGTAGCTTCTACCGCTGTAACTGATACAATTGTCTTATCGCCTTTGGTTTTTTTGAATTCAACCAAGCCATCTGTCATTGCAAAAATGGTGAAGTCTCTTCCAATGCCTACATTTTTTCCTGGATGATATGTTGTTCCTCTCTGGCGAATAATAATATTTCCTGCAAGAGCTGGTTGACCACCATAAATTTTTACACCCAATCTTTTGCTTTGCGAATCACGGCCGTTTTTTACTGAACCTTCGCCTTTTTTATGTGCCATGTTTTTTCTTTTTTATTTTTTTTTACACCTGCAACAATTGCAGTTTAATTTTTTTTGAAAATAACTATTAAGCGATTGCTGTTATTTTAATGTGTGTGTACTGTGTACGATGGCCATGTTTTTTACGGAAGCCTTTTCTTCTTTTCATTTTAAAAGCAATCACTTTATCGCCTTGTACCATTTCGTTGATGATTTCGGCTTTAACAACTGCTTTTACTGCAGGCCCTGCAACAATGTTGCCATCGGTACCTGTCATCAAAACTTCAGAAAATTCTACTGAATCGCCTGTTTTTCCCTCTATATGAGGCACATATAAGCTATCGCCTGCTTTAACTTTAAATTGCTGGCCTGCTATTTTAACTACTGCTAACATAATTATCCCAATTTAGTCCCGATTTTTTCGGGTGGCAAAGGTAATGATTTATATATTACAAGCGAACCATTTTTATGTTTTTTATTAACAGGATATCAAAAAAATGGCCTAATTGTCATTTTGTAGCTTAAAATGCAGTAAAAACCCGGGCTAAAATAAAAAAATCTCACAAAATATGTGAGATTTTAGTGGGAGCACACGGGTTCGAACCGCGGACCCTCTGCTTGTAAGGCAGATGCTCTAAACCAACTGAGCTATGCTCCCTTTTAATTTTTTGGATGGCAAAGATAAGGGTAAATAATATTCTGCAAAATTTTTTAATCAGGTTATTAAGAATAATCCATGCAGTGATATAAAGTAAATTATCTTTCTGAATCAATTAAAATGATAAGTTGCCTGGAATTTAGGTAAACGGTAGTGAACCTATTTTGAAAATTTCTTAAATTTTCCAATCAATAATTTTGTTTTCCCACACGTCTAAATAGGGTGTTGCTACTTTGATATAATTATCGGTATATCCTTCCAGCATACCATTCTTGTTTTTAGATTCAAACAACACTTTTCTAGTTAGCCCAATATGAAGGTTTGTAAAGTATTGCATTTTCTGGTAACTAAGGTTTCTTAATCTTTTGTTCCTGCTGTGCCTGGTATTTACGGGTACAACCGGTTTCATTTCGGCAGCCAGTGTGTTTGTTCTTTCAGAATAAGTGAACACATGCAGGTAAGATATATCTAGTTGGTGCAGGAAATTAAAGGTTTCCATAAAATCTTCTTCTGTTTCTCCCGGAAATCCAACAATTACATCTACACCAATACAGCATTGCGGCATCATGGTTTTAATAAGGTTAACCCTTTCAGCATATAAAGCTCTCTTGTATCTTCTTCTCATTAATCCAAGCACTTTATCACTTCCACTTTGTAATGGAATATGAAAATGGGGCATAAACTTTTTACTATTACTTACAAATTCAACAATCTCATTGGTAAGCAGGTTGGGCTCAATGGAAGAGATACGGAAACGTTCAATTCCTTCCACTTCATCCAATTCTTTAATAAGTTCTAAAAAATTTTCTTCCCGTTTTTTTCCGCCTGTAAATCCTTTTCCAAAATCACCTAAATTAATACCAGTTAATACAATTTCTTTTGCTCCCTGTGCGGCAATGGTTTCTACATTTGCCAGCACATTATTGATACTGTCGCTGCGGCTTTTGCCTCTTGCAAGCGGTATGGTGCAAAACGAACAATTGTAATCGCAGCCATCCTGCACTTTTAAAAATATACGGGTGCGGTCGTTTATAGAATGCGATGCTGTAAATTCATTTACATCCTCAATATCGCAACTGCAAATTTTGGCACTATCGCCTTTGGTGATTTCTTTTAGATGATGAGTGATGTTAAACTTTTCCTTTGCACCCAAAACCAGGTCAACACCCGGCATTTCGGCAATTTCTTTGGGTTTCAGTTGTGCATAGCAACCGGTAACCACCACCATGGCTTCGGGGGCTTTATGCTGAATACGCCTAAGCAGCATTCGGCATTCCTTATCAGCATTATCGGTAACAGAACATGTATTTATTATATACACATCGGCCACCTCGTCAAAATCTCTTTTTTCGAAGCCGTCATTTTCTAATAACCTGCCTATTGTAGAGGTTTCGGAAAAATTAAGTTTACAACCCAGTGTATGTAATGCTACCGTTTTGTTCATCGGCTGCAAATTTAACGAAAATGAAGCTAAGCCGGTTAAAGTATAAAAGCTAACTTGCGGCATGATAAAAAAATACCTGCCATACATTTTCCTGATAGCGGCTGCAGCATTGTTATTTTTTATTAAGAAAAACCAACGTGGGGCATCTACTCAAAAACCAAATATTGAACAACCAACAGAGAAAATAACTATTCCGGTTTTAACCGATGATGTAAAAGATAAAGATGAAATTGACGGATTTAACAGGAATACCAGCCAATTAATTTTTAGCAAGCATGCAAAATGCAGGATGGATTGCCGAAAGATTGACGAAAGTGAAGTAAGAGAGATTTTAAAAAACGGAACTATCAACCGCAAAAAGATTCAAGCTGATAAAAGAGGAATGACTTACCCCGTGGAAGGTTATACGCATGATAAACAACATGTGCGAATTGTTTTTGCACCAAAGGGCGATGCACTTGTTGTGGTAACGGTAATTGACCTGGATACAGAATGGAAATGCGATTGTAAATAATATCGAGATGTAATTGAATCAAACAATTTATCACACACTATTCACAATGTTTTCCGTTTATAATTTTTACAAACTTCAAACATAAAAACAATGTAATTTTGGTTTTAAACGATTGAAGAAAGAGAAATGAAGATAAAATCCATGCTGGCAAAACCATTTGCCGGGTTTATACATAAGCAGGTTAAAAAAGGGATGGAAACCGCCATTGCCGATCAGCAGGCAATTTTCAATCATCTTATTAAAACAGGTTCAAAAACTATTTTTGGCAAAGAGCATGAGTTTAATAAAATAAAAACACATGAAGATTTTGTAAACCAGGTGCCTATAAGGGATTACGAAGCTTTTAAACCGTATATTGAAAAAATAAAACAAGGCGCCCACAATGTATTATGGAAAGGGCAACCCATCTATCTTTCAAAAACCAGCGGAACTACAAGCGGTGTAAAATATATTCCCATTACAAAAGATTCAATACCCAACCATATTAACTCGGCACGCAATGCATTGCTTTGCTATATGGCTGAAACCGGTAATTCAAAATTTGCAGATGGTAAACTGATTTTTTTAAGTGGTTCGCCGGCTTTGGAAAGAGTGGGCGGTATCCCTACAGGCAGGTTGAGCGGTATTGTAAATCATCATGTACCAAGATATTTACGATCGAACCAGTTACCAACATTTACCACTAACTGTATTGATGAGTGGGAAGAAAAGTTAGATAAGATAGTTGATGAAACCATCCATGAAAACATGACGCTGATAAGCGGCATACCACCATGGATGCAAATGTATTTTGACAGGCTGATTGAAAAAAGCGGCAAAAAGGTTGGCGAATTATTTCCCAACTTCAGCGTGATGGTACAAGGCGGTGTAAATTTTGAACCATATAAAACAAAACTCTTTGACAGTATCGGAAGAAAAGTGGATACGATAGAATTGTTTCCTGCAAGCGAAGGTTTTTTTGCTTTCCAGGATTCACAAAAAGAAGAAGGATTATTACTAAATACAAACAGCGGGATATTTTTTGAGTTTGTTCCGGCAGGCGAGATATTTAATGAGCATCCAACAAGGTTAACATTAAAAGAAGTGCAAACCGGTGTTAATTACGCATTAATCATTAACAGTAATGCCGGGCTGTGGGCATACAATATAGGCGATACGGTAAAATTTGTTTCCACAAATCCTTATCGATTAGTAGTTACCGGCCGTACCAAGCATTTTATATCCGCCTTTGGCGAACATGTGATAAGCGAAGAAGTGGAATCTGCATTGTTACAGGTGGCCGAAGAAGAACATATACCAATTATTGAATTTACTGTAGCGCCAATGATTGCAAATGGCGAAGGTAAAAGTTACCACGAATGGTTTATTGAATTTGAAAATACACCTGCCGACATGCAATTATTTTCAAAAAAACTGGATGATAACCTGCGTAAAAAAAATGTGTATTATGATGATCTTATTGGCGGTAATATTTTACAGCAACTGAAAATTTCACCGGTAAAAAAGAACGGTTTTATAGATTATATGAAGAGCATCGGTAAGTTAGGCGGACAAAATAAAGTACCCCGATTAAGTAACGACAGGAAAATTGCCGATAAACTTAAAGACTTTGTTCAATAGAAATTTCTGCAACAAATAATATTTTTTGCCCGATATTTTTAAAATTATATACTTTTGTGCTGCAAAAAGGCAAACAATAAAACATTGAACAATCAACTGGCATATTTCAATTTCACATTTCCTGTACCGGGTATATTAATTACCGGTGAGATATTGTTTGCATCAACTCCACCATCCCGACGTGGATGCTGATAGGACGAGCAGTTAAAAGCTGCCCCTGTCAGTGAAAAAATCTCCGAAAATTTCCATTAACAATCTTATTCATTTCTTTCAATTTTTTACAATTGGAAAACAGTCATATCATAATCAGGGTAGCCAATGCATCCGATTGCCGTTTTGCCAGCATCATTACCGATGAGATGGCCGCCTCTGCAAAAGCAAGAGGAACAGGCATTGCCAAAAGGTCTCCAGAATATATCGAGCAAAAAATAAATGAAGGTAAATCAGTTATTGCAGTAACCGAAGCCGGCGAATGGGTTGGCTTTTGTTATATAGAAGCCTGGGAGCATAATAAATTTGTTGCCAATAGCGGGTTAATCGTATCGCCTCCATTTCGTAAAACAGGCGTAGCAAAAGCTATTAAAAAAAGAATTTTTGAACTGAGCAGGGAAAAATATCCTGATTCAAAAATATTTGGATTAACTACCGGGTTGGCTGTGATGAAAATTAACTCCGATCTTGGTTACGAGCCTGTAACCTATTCTGAACTCACCTCTGATGAACAGTTTTGGGCAGGATGCAAAAGCTGTGTGAACTACGATATATTGATGAGTAAGGATCGTAAAAACTGTATGTGTACAGCGATGTTGTTCGACCCGGCCGACCATTACACCACCGTAGAAACAAAAGCAGCTTTTAAAAAACAATCAAAGCTTTATGAACGCTTCATGCGGATAAAGCAGAGTAAACTACTTAGTTTTTTGCAAAAGAAAGACGGAGGCGGTTCGGCATCAAAATCTTTACTGCGTTATTTTTTTAATTTTTAAAGTTGATTGTAATGGATATAGCGAATAATGAAAACAAAAATGAAAACTCATCAAAAGAAATGATTAAAAAAGTTGTACTGGGTTTTAGCGGCGGGCTCGACACAAGTTTCTGCGTTAAATACCTAACTGATGAAAAAGGATATGAAGTTCATTCGGTGATTGTGAATACAGGTGGGTTTAGTGAAGATGAACTGAAGAAGATAGAAGCACATGCTTATAAATTAGGTGTAAAAACACATACAACAATTGATGCTGTAAAAAGTTATTATGATAAAATAATAAGGTACCTGGTTTTTGGAAATGTATTGAAGAATAACACATACCCTTTAAGCGTAAGCGCCGAAAGATTAAGCCAGGCTGTATTTATTGCTGAGCATGTACAGCAGTTGCACGCAGATATAGTTGCCCATGGCAGCACCGGCGCCGGCAACGACCAGGTAAGGTTTGATATGATCTTCAACATTATGATACCGGGTGTAGAGATTTGTACACCCATTAGGGATTTGAAACTTAGCCGTGAAGAAGAAATAGTTTACCTTAAAAGCAAAGCTGTAGATATGAACTTCGAAAAATCGATGTACTCAATCAACAAAGGCCTGTGGGGAACAAGTGTTGGTGGCAAAGAAACATTACAAAGCAATGGCATGTTGCCCGAAGAAGCATGGCCAACACAGGTTACCGCTACAGGAACCGAAAAATTGGAATTAGGATTTGAAAAAGGAGAACTTTATTATGTTAACAATAAAAAATTCAATCACCCAACTGAAGCAATTCAAGAATTGCAAAAAATTGCCGGCCCTTACGGTATCGGCAGAGATATACATGTAGGTGATACCATCATCGGTATTAAAGGCCGTGTTGGTTTTGAAGCTGCCGCACCAATGATTATCATAAAAGCACATCATGCATTGGAAAAACATGTACTTACCAAATGGCAATTGAACTGGAAAGAACAACTTGCACTTTTTTATGGTAACTGGCTGCACGAAGGACAGATACTTGACCCCGTGATGAGAGATATGGAAGCTTTTTTTGAAAAATCGCAGGAGCATGTAACCGGTAAAGTTTTTGTTGATTTGATGCCTTATCGTTTCCAGGTAACCGGTATTGCATCTGAATACGACCTGATGAGCAGCAAATTTGGTAAGTATGGCGAAATGAATTCGGGATGGACAGGCGAAGATGTAAGAGGTTTCTCAAAAATTTTTGGTAACCAAACGATGATTTATAATGCAGTAAAACAAACAGCAGATGGCAAATAAGATTAAAGTAGGAATTGTTGGCGGTGCAGGCTACACCGGTGGCGAACTGGTAAGGATATTATTAAATCACCCCCAGGTAGAAATAGTTTTTGTACACAGTAAAAGTAATGCCGGTAAATTTTTATACCAAGTGCATAAAGACTTGCATGGCGATACAACCATGAAATTTGCTTCGGCACTTAGCCAAAAGATTGATGTACTTTTTTTATGCGTAGGCCATGGCGAAGCATCAAAATTTTTAACAGCCAATGCTATTGATGCCAAAATAAAAATTATTGACCTGAGCCAGGATTTCAGGCTGGGCGAAACAAGCGGTAAAAGAAAATTTGTGTATGGCTTGCCGGAATTAAACAGGGCACAAATAAAAAAAGCAAAAAATATTGCTAACCCCGGATGCTTTGCAACCACCATCCAAATGGGTTTATTGCCCTTGGCAAAAGCAGGTTTACTGAAGGAGATAAATACAACAGGCATTACCGGCTCAACTGGTGCCGGGCAAGGCTTGAGCGATACGGCACATTTTAGCTGGCGTGCAAACAATGTACAGGCATATAAAACACTGTCGCACCAACATCTTGCAGAAATAGGGCAATCATTTTTAAAATTAGATCCCTCGGCCGATATTGAATTAAATTTTGTTCCCTGGCGGGGCGATTTTACAAGGGGCATTTTTATCAGTTCGCAACTAAGCTGTTCCTTAAGTTTAAACGAGGTTACTACATTATTTAAAAAATTTTATGCAGGCCATCCATTTATTGTTGTTAGCCAGGAGCCTGTTTTTTTAAAACAAGTGGTAAACACCAACAAATGTTTTATTCAATTGGAAAAAGTAGGCAGTAAACTTGTTGTTCATTCCATTGCCGATAATTTATTAAAAGGTGCAAGCGGGCAAGCTGTTCAAAATATGAACCTGATGTTTGGTTTGGATGAAACAACCGGGCTTAAATTAAAAGCAAATTATTTTTAAATGAAACTGTTTGATGTATATCCCATCAATGATATCTGCATTACAAAAGCTGCAGGCGCTTATGTTTGGGATGATAAAGATGAAAAATACCTGGACCTATACGGTGGGCATGCAGTTATCTCCATCGGGCATACGCATCCGCATTATGTACAACGCATACAAGAGCAATTGAACAAGGTTGCTTTTTATTCTAATTCAATAAAAATACCATTGCAGGATGAGCTGGCGCAAAAGCTTGGTAAGGTTTCGGGCAAAGAAGATTACCAGTTATTCCTATGTAATTCGGGTGCAGAGGCAAATGAAAATGCATTGAAGCTGGCATCTTTTTATAATGGCAGCAAAAAAATCATCGCTTTTAAAAAAGCATTTCATGGCCGTACATCTTTAGCTGTAGCAGCTACCGATAATCCAAATATAGTTGCGCCGGTTAATGAAACAGATAATGTTATTTTTCTTCCGTTCAATGATGAAGAAGCATTGGAATCAGCTTTCAAAGCAAATGAAATTTCATCGGTAATTGTTGAAGGAATACAAGGTGTTGGGGGTATCAATATAGCATCTGTTTCTTTTTTAAAAAAGATACGAAGCCTTTGCGAAGAGTACAATGCTGTGTTTATAGCCGATTCGGTGCAATGCGGTTATGGCCGTAGTGGTAAATTTTATTCGCACGATTATGCAGGCGTAGATGCAGATATTTACAGCATGGCAAAAGGGATGGGCAACGGTTTTCCGGTTGGCGCTATTTCTATATCACCAAAAATAAAACCCAGGCATTTTATGCTGGGTACTACATTTGGCGGCAACCATCTTGCATGTGCAGCAGCATTGGCAGTGTTAGAGGTAATTGAAAAAGATGATTTAATGATTAATGCAAAAAACATTGGCAATTACCTTATTGGTGAATTAAAAAAATTGCCCAACATCATTGAAGTGAGAGGTAGAGGTTTGATGATTGGCATTGAATTGCCCGGCGAATTAAATATGGTAAAGAAAAACCTGCTGATGAAACATAAGATTTTTACCGGCGAAGCCAAACCCAATGTGATAAGGCTTTTGCCGGCATTAAATATCACTAAAACTGAAGCGGATATTTTTTTGCAGGCTATTAAAACAGAGTTATCAACTGTGAATACGCCTTCGCTTCACAAATAAAAATGTAACAAAACATGTTGAATTTTATTTCTGTAAATGATGTTAAGGATATAGATGCATTGGTACAACAGGCATTAAGTTTTAAAGCAAATCCCTTTGCTGCAAAAACTATTGGTACAGGAAAAAGAATTGGCTTACTTTTTTTAAATCCTTCGTTGCGTACAAGGTTAAGCACACAAGTGGCTGCAGCTAACCTGGGTATGGAAGCCATAGTTTTTAATGTGGATAAAGATGGCTGGGCATTGGAATTTACTGAAGGTGCCATAATGAACGGCACAACCGTTGAACATATAAAAGATGCCGCACCAGTTTTAGGCAGTTATTTCGATATTTTATGTGTTCGTACATTTCCGTCTTTACAAAACAGGGAAGATGATTACGCCGAAATGGTGATGAATCAATTTATAAAATATGCAGGTGTGCCTGTTGTAAGTCTTGAGAGTGCAACATTACATCCCTTGCAATCCTTAACAGATATTATTACCATTACTGAAGCTTATAAGGAAACCACAAAACCGAAAATTGTTTTAAGTTGGGCGCCGCATGTAAAAGCCCTGCCACAATGTGTTGCCAACTCCTTTGCCCAATGGATTAATGCCTGGGATAAGGCCCAATTTGTAATTACACATCCTAAAGGTTACGAACTTGATAAGGCATTTACAGGAAATGCAACTGTTGTTCATGAACAGGATGAAGCGCTGGAAGCTGCAGATTTTGTGTATGTAAAAAACTGGAGCGCCTATCATGATTATGGAAAAATTATTTCAACAGGTAGTGATTGGATGCTTACTAATAATAAATTAAGCAATACCAACAATGCAAAAATTATGCACTGCCTGCCTGTAAGAAGGAACGTGGAATTAAGTGATGAAATTTTAGACGGGTCAAACAGTCTTGTTACACAACAGGCTGGCAACAGGGTTTGGGCGGCACAGGCGGTATTGGCCGAAATACTGAAATCAATGTAATGGAAAAATTATTTGTGATAAAAGCCGGTGGCAATATATTGGATGATGCAGCAATGCTGCAATCGTTCCTGGAAAAATTTGCTGCCATTGATGCAAAAAAGATTTTGGTGCACGGTGGCGGAAAAATTGCAACAACCATCGGCACACAAATGGGTATTAAGCCAAACTATATTAATGGAAGGCGCATTACCGATGCAGCAACTATTGATCTTGTTACCATGGTTTATGGCGGCTTAATCAATAAACAGCTTGTTGCAAAATTGCAACAGTTGCATTGCAATGCTATTGGCCTAACCGGCGCCGATGCAAATTGTATTCCTGCAGTTAAACGGCCGGTTAAAGAAATTGATTACGGTTTTGTTGGAGATATCAGCAGCGACGCATTGAAAATTAATAACTGGCAACTATTGCTTGATAATGGGATGGTGCCGGTGGTGGCGCCGTTAACACACGATGGCAATGGACAAATTTTAAATACCAACGCAGATACTATTGCATCGGCATTGGCTGTGGCTTTGTCTAAAATGTATGATACAAGGCTTATCTATTGTTTTGAAAAGAAAGGCGTACTGGAAAATGTGGACGATGAAAATTCAGTCATCCATTTAATTGATAAAAACAAATACAAACAATTATTGCATGATAATAAACTTGCAGACGGTATACTGCCAAAAATAGAAAACGCTTTTAACGCAATTGACAATGGCGTACATGAAGTGCTGATAGGCGATGGCAACGACCTGCTTCAAAACTGTACGCAACAAGTTAAAGGAACATTATTTAAATAATGAACATAGTCCAACTATACGATGATGCTGTAGGCTTATTGAAAAATCTGATAAGCACGCCATCTTTTTCAAAAGAAGAAGAAGCCACGGCCGGTATTATTGAACAGTTTCTTTCATCAAAAAATATTCCTTCGAAAAGATTGTTGAACAATGTTTGGGCCGTCAATAAATATTATGATGCGGTAAAGCCAACCCTGTTGCTTAATTCGCACCACGATACGGTAAAGCCTAACCCTCAATACACTAAAGACCCATTTACGCCTATTGTAGAAGATGGAAAACTTTTTGGCTTGGGCAGCAATGATGCCGGCGGGTGCCTTGTAAGTTTGATTGCTGCTTTTTTATATTTCTATGATAAAAAAAATTTGCATTACAATATACTGTTAACCGCCACTGCTGAAGAAGAGATAAGTGGTACTAATGGTATTGAAAAATTATTAAACATGCAGCAGCAGGGATCGCCATTTAATAAAATCATTGTTGCCATAGTAGGTGAACCAACACTAATGAATCTTGCCATAGCAGAGAAAGGTTTACTTGTTTTGGATGCCGAAGCACATGGCAAATCCGGGCATGCAGCAAGGGAAGAAGGTGAAAATGCCATCTATAAAGCCATGAAAGATATAGAATGGTTTAGCACTTACCGGTTTCCAAAAATTTCTACAACACTTGGCCCGGTTAAAATGTCGGTAACAAGTATCTGTACAGAAAACAAAGCACACAATGTAGTGCCTGCAGTTTGTAATTTTGTTGTTGATATCAGGATTACAGATGAATATACACATGAAGAAATAATGCAAATAATTTCACAACATGTTCAGTCAACCATACAACCACGCAGTATGCGTTTGCGTTCATCAAAAATTGATAAAACTCATCCGCTTGTGCAGGCCGGTATCAGCCTTGGTAAAAAAACTTATGGCTCGCCAACAACATCTGATGCTGCTTTGATACATGCACCTGTTTTAAAATGTGGCCCCGGCGATAGCGCAAGAAGCCACAGCGCCGATGAATTCATTTATCTTGATGAAATTAAAAATGGGATTGAAACTTACATTAAAATACTGGAGCAAATTGTATAACCATCAAACCATCACACAATGAAACTATGGCAAAAGGAAAAGGCTTCGCTGGACGCAGTAGAAAAATTTACTGTTGGTAACGATAGGGAACTTGATATTTTATTAGCGCCATTTGATGTATTGGGTTCGCTGGCACATATTAAAATGCTGGCTACAGTAAATTTGATTTCAAATGATGAATTGCATTTACTGGAAAAAGAGTTGAAGAAAATATACCATGAAGCATCTGCATCCAATTTTAAATTAGATGAAGGCGTGGAAGATATACATTCGCAGGTAGAGCTGATGCTAACACAACGGTTAGGCGATATGGGTAAAAAAATTCACAGCGCTCGCAGCAGGAACGACCAGGTTTTGGTTGATTTAAAATTATACTTGCGATCTCAAATTGAAAATACCGTTTGCAACACTAAAACATTTTTCGACCTGTTGATTTCGCTCAGCGAAAAACATAAACAAGACCTGTTGCCCGGCTATACACATTTACAATTGGCCATGCCTTCATCATTCGGGCTTTGGTTTGGCGCCTATGCCGAAAGCCTTGTTGACGACCTGGTTACTTTACAAGCTGCATATTCAGTAGTAAACAAAAATCCGCTTGGCTCTGCTGCAGGCTATGGCTCTTCATTTCCCATCAACCGAAAATTAACAACCGATTTATTAGGTTTTGATGATTTGAATTATAATGTGGTGTATGCACAAATGGGCAGGGGAAAAACCGAACAGGTTGTAGCATCGGCATTGGCAAATATTGCTGGCACTTTAGCCAAACTTTCAATGGATGCCTGCCTGTTTCTAAACCAAAATTTTTCTTTCATATCATTTCCCGATGAGCTTACCACGGGCAGCAGCATCATGCCGCACAAAAAAAATCCCGATGTTTTCGAACTCATCCGTTCGCATTGCAACCGCATAAAAGCATTGCCAAATGAAATTATGCTTATCACTACAAACCTTCCTTCGGGTTATCACAGAGATTTGCAGTTGATAAAAGAACATATCATCCCTGCATTTAAAAACATAAATGATTGTTTGCAGATGGCCGGGCTGATGTTAAGCAATATAGAAGTGAAAAAAGATTTACTGAACGATGAGAAATATAAATACCTGTTCAGTGTAGAAGAAGTAAACAAACTTGTTTTACATGGCATACCATTCAGGGA
Organism: Ferruginibacter sp.; assembly: GCA_019638575.1. Classification (GTDB taxonomy): domain Bacteria; phylum Bacteroidota; class Bacteroidia; order Chitinophagales; family Chitinophagaceae; genus Ferruginibacter. Next base: position 17,766 of record JAHBTN010000011.1, read on the forward strand.
TGCTTATAAACAGGTTGGCACAAGCATACAGGATCAAACATTTTCATTCTCCGGTACACCTGTGCATACCCACCAAGGCTCAATTGGTAACCTGTGTAATACCGATATACAAAGGATTATGACAGATATTATACAAAAATTCAATTTTAATAAAGTGAAAATTGCGTTGCAACAATTATTAAGTTAGATTTGCCTGAATAATCACTAAATGCTGATGCAGGATCTACCAACAAAAAAACGTATTGCAATTTTTGGCTCCACTGGCTCCATAGGTACACAGGCGCTCGATGTCATCAGGGCAAATCCCGGTTTGTTTGAAGTTGAAATTCTTACTGCACAAACCAATGATGAATTGCTTATCACGCAAGCCATGGAGTTTAGGCCCAATGCGGTTGTAATAGGCGATGATTCCCGTTATCAAAAAGTAAAAGATGCTTTATCATCAACCGATATAAAAGTTTTTGCCGGCGAAACCGCATTGGAAGAAGCAGCAGATTTTGATACTTATGATATGATGCTGGCAGCCATTGTAGGTTTTGCAGGGTTAAAACCTACTTTAAAAGCGGTTGAAAAAGGCAAAGCCATAGCGCTTGCCAATAAAGAAACCCTTGTGGTTGCAGGCGATATTGTAATGCAAAAGGCAGTTGAAAAAAGAGTACCAATTATTCCTGTTGATAGCGAACATTCAGCCATCTTTCAATGCCTTGTTGGCGAAGTACGCAACCCCATCGAAAAAGTGATACTAACGGCAAGCGGTGGCCCTTTTTTAGGAAAGAAACCGAATTTCCTGGTTAATGTAAAACGAGACCACGCCCTGCAACATCCCAACTGGAGCATGGGTGCAAAAATTTCTATCGACTCTGCAACACTTATGAATAAAGGGTTAGAGATGATAGAAGCCCGTTGGCTTTTTAACTTACAACCCAACCAGGTAGAAGTGGTGATACATCCGCAAAGTATTATACACAGCATGGTGCAGTTTGAAGATGGAAGCATAAAAGCACAAATGGGATTGCCCGATATGAAATTACCTATTCAATATGCACTGGCTTTCCCGGGCAGGGTGAAGAACGATTTTCCACGGCTTAATTTCCGCAAAAATCCAAACCTTACTTTTGAAGAACCCGATGTTAAAACTTTCAGAAATTTATCGTTGGCAATTGAAGCGCTCAACACCGGCGGCAACATGCCCTGTGTTTTAAATGCAGCAAACGAAATTGCAGTGTGGGCCTTTCTCCGCAACCGTATTGGCTTTCTTGATATGACAGCCATGGTTGAAAAAACTATGCAACATGTGGCATTCATCCAAAAACCAACATTGCAGGAATATTTTGACAGCGACGGCGAAGCCCGTAATTTTGCCGCTTCGTTGATAAACTTATAAAAGTATTTTTTGTACCGGGCTTTTGAATTTCTATATAGCTTCATTGGCGTCGCACTCTTGTACTTTATCAGCAATATTCAACATTAAATACAAAGCTTAAATGGAATTATTAGTTATTAACTGGAGTAGTGTAGGTCTTAAAGTGGCGCAGTTACTTTTATCATTATCTATCCTTGTAATATTGCACGAGTTTGGCCATTACATTACAGCAAAATGGTTCAAATGCCGGGTAGAGAAATTTTATCTTTTTTTCGATCCCTGGTTTTCAATTGTAAAAAAGAAAGTAGGCGAAACTGTTTACGGTATTGGCTGGCTTCCATTGGGGGGCTATGTAAAAATAGCCGGTATGGTTGATGAAAGTATGGACAAAGAAGCATTAAAACTACCACCACAGTCATGGGAGTTCAGGAGCAAACCGGCCTGGCAGCGCCTCATCATTATGCTGGGCGGTGTTACTGTAAATATTATACTAGCCTTTATTATTTACGCAGGCATACTAATGGTTTGGGGCGAAAAAAAGATTTACAACAATTCTCTTAAATACGGTATTGCTGTTGAAGACAGCCTGATGCAAAGTTTTGGTTTTAAAGATGGAGATAAAATCGTTTCGGTAAACGGGCAGACAATTGATAATTTTTACAGCGTTATTCCAAACCTTATTGTAAGCGACAGTGTAACTGTTGAAAGAGATGGCAAAACCGAAAATATACTTTTACCAAAAAGTTTGATAGGTAAATTGGTTGAGAAAAAGCGGAGCGATGCACCATTACTGGGTATAAGGTTTCCTTTGTGGTTTGGCGGCGCCGAAAAATCTTCTGTAGCATCTACACTTGGTATGCAAAGATGGGATAAGATTATAAAAGTTGATAGCGTACTTACTCCTTATGTAGCCGATGTGGCCCGTGAGTTGGAGAAAAAGAAAAACAGCACTGTAACCATTACTTTTACAAGGGGCCAGCAAGAGTTAACAAGCCAATGGGCTATCGATAGCATTGGCAGCCTGCCTGTGGGCATGAAGATAATAGGTAAACCAGAATCGCTGGATACAGCAGGTGTTTTAAAATACGATGTAAAAAAATATGGTTTCTTTGAAGCCCTGCCTGCAGGTGTATTACTGGCCGGCGAAAAATTAGGCTGGTATGTTGACCAGTTTAAAAAAATATTAAACCCATCAACCGGCGCTTATAAAGGTGTAGGTGGTTTTAAAGCTATGGGTTCTGTTTTCTCAGGCGATGGATGGGATTGGGAACATTTCTGGAATATAACGGCATTCTTTTCCATCATACTTGCATTTATGAACTTGTTGCCCATACCTGCATTGGATGGCGGGCATGTATTATTCACATTAGGCGAAATGGTAACCGGCCGCAAACCAAGTGAAAAATTTTTAGAGTATGCACAAATTGCCGGTATGGTTATTTTGCTTGCATTAATGTTATATGCAAATGGTAACGATTGGTTTGGTTGGGGCAGGGGAAAATAAAAATATCAGCGCTTTAATCATTAAAGTTCGATGCCGATTTTTTTCATCAGTATAGATGCGTTCATACTGTTGCAAATTCCGTCTTTTAGCTTGTAATCAAAATACAGTTCATCATTGCTAACCTGTACATCAAAATGATAGTTCAGGATATTTTCAGGAAACTCATTTTTTAAAGCGGCAAGTTCAATATCATGTGTGGCAATTATACCAACTGCATGGTGCTTTATTAATTGTTTTATTAATGCAGCTGAGCCGGTATGTCTGTCAAAAGAATTGGTCCCTCTCAAAATTTCATCCAATAAAATAAATACCTTTTCATTGTCATTCACTTTATCAATCACAGTCTTTAGTTTTTTAAGTTCGGCATAAAAGGTAGATGTGCTTTCTTCCAGGTTATCAGTAATACGCATGCTGCTTATTACCTGTACAGGCGATATGCTGAAGGAAGATGCACAAACAGGCGCACCTGCCATAGCCAGCACGGTATTAATTCCAATGCTTCGCAGGTATGTGCTTTTGCCAGCCATGTTACTTCCTGTAACCAGCATCAGTTTACCTGTCTTATTTATATGTATTTGATTAGTTACACATTTTTCATTTTCTATTAACGGGTGTCCTATGTTTTTTCCTTCAATAAAAAAAAATTCATCTTTAATCTCGGGGAAACACCAGCCCGGGTGATTAAATGACAGGATAGCCAGGCTGTTTAGTGCTTCAAATTCTCCCAGGGCATTAAACCAGTTTAATACATCTGTATGATATTTATTTTTCCATTTTTCCAATGCAATTGCCTGTTGAAGGTCCCACTGCATAATGATAGCAAGCGGTATAAAAACAACCGGGTTATATCTTAGGTCAAACCGTTCCAGTATTTTTTTTAACTGATTAAGTTTTAAAGAAGCATTACTGCTTTGAAATTTGAATTGATTTTGCAGTTGTTTAAGATAACCGGATTTAAAATTTGTTTCTTCAATTAATTGGATACTTTCCGTTAATACTTCCAGCTCTTCTGTAATTTTTGAAACCTGTTGGTGAATGGGTGTAACTTTTTTATAGATATAAAAAGCTGCGATTGCAGCAATCAATAAACAGTAGTTTCTTGCATAACCGCTCAACATTTCCAGTATGTTTAGGATGATGGCTGTAATGATAAAGGCGGGCAGCAGGTATTGCAAAACCTGCCATGCCTTATTTTTAATAAACTGTTCTTTTTCCTGGAACCATTGCTGCAAGCGTGTTTTAGTGGCCACCTGTATTTTTTTACCGGCACCCAGTGCCTGTAATTGTTGCCGCCATTCATGCAGCACTTTCAATTCCTGCACAGCTTCCTGCCTTTGCATGATATTTTTTTTATCCGCAGGATTAAGCATCCAGTTGGCTAAAGTGGCATTACCCATTTCTGAATTTGTACGGTTTATGAACTGATAGAGTGAAGCATGCCCAAAAATATCAAGGTCGTTGGCATATAAATGCTCTTTATTGATAAATTCATTTCCATCGGGGAAGCTTAAATAATCATGTGCCAGGGCTTTTAACTCTGCTTCATTAATGGAAATTAAAAAACCTGTATGCTCAATGTGTGATTTGTTTTTAAGGTCAATATAGATAAGCCTTGTGAACAGGATGGCAAGCAGCAGCACCGGTATTAGTATGTACAACCAGCCAAGTGGTTGAAAAAAATACCAGCATAAACCCATGCTGATGATGGTTGCAAGGCGAAGCCATGCAAATAATGATTTTCTTTTAGTGAGTGTAACGAGACTTGCCTTTAATTCAACTATCCTTTGTGTATAATATTCCTGAGGTAGCATAGTATGTTTAATAAATGAAGATATTACAAATTGGGTGCTTCGTAACTTTTGTATTAATGTATTTTAATACAGGCGGTATTGAACTTTATTTATTTTGAAATCTTAGTAATTGATATAAATTAAATTTTAAAAAAAATCCCCCGGCTTTAAGCCGGGGGATTTAATATTAGTAAGTGATTGTGTTATTGAATCACTACTCTACACATGGTTAAACGGTTACCGTTGCGGTCACCAATTTCAACCCAGTAGAGGCCTTTGCCATACTTACGCATGTCAACATCCATCCTGTCGTAAGGCCTTCCAATATTGTAAACCTGTGTAAGTACACGGTCGCCTTTGGCATCGTACACTGTCAATGTTCTTGGCAGTACGTTGTTGGCAACGCTGTAGTACCTTACCTGGAACTGGCCACTGGTTGGGTTTGGATAGATATAACATTTACCGCTTACAGAATCAAGGATTGACACTATGTTTGATGAACTTGTACATCCGTTAATATCTGTAACAGTTAATTGATAATCTCCCAAGCCATCCACATCAACAGGTAAGGTTGGTGTAGAACCTCCCACTGTTGCACCATTTCTTGTCCATACATAACCACCTGCTGCAACAGCATTAGGTGTTACGGTAGAGGTGATAGTAGTGGTTAAGCCCGGCAACAACCTTGTAGGGTTGGCAGCTATAACAACTACCGGTAATGGATTCACTGTTAATGAAACTACAAATGATGTTGCTTCTTTACAAGGTGCTGCTCCTGTAATAATAACACGGTATAAATAACCACTCATAGTTACCGGCGGAGCAGTGATGGTTAAAGTAGCAGAATTAGTGCCACTATAAACACCACCATCGTTGATGTCATTAAAAGTATTACCGTTATCGGTACTTTCCTGCCATTGATAACTGAATGGACCTGTACCGGCAGCTTTAACTGTAAAGGTTGCCACCTTATCGGTACAAATTGTTTGGTTTTCAGGTTGTGTAGTTACAGTTGTTGGGTCGTTAACTGTTACTACTACTTTACGTGCAGGCGAGGTACATGTACCTGCTGCAGTCCCGCTGAAAGTGATACTTCCATTGAAGTTTCTTGGGTTGTTAACAGGTGTAGCCGGTGCATTAGGGCCGCCCCATCCTACATTACCTCCTGTAATGATATCGCAACCACCATTTGAGTAGGTTACAATACCAGAGCCATTGGTATAGGCAGGATAAGTAGCACCAGTCATATCCAGTGCAATACCATAAGTAGCACCCGGAGGTATAACAAGTGTTAAACCGCTGATTAATGGGTTTAATGTATTTGCTGTTACAGTTACGTTTGAAGCAGTGCCAAACTGGTTCCATCCGTTAGCAGTACTTATTGGGCCAGGATTACCTGCAATTGCTGTTGTACTGTAATATACATTAGCAGTAACAGTTCCTGATCCCCATGTATTACTTGAAATACTGCTAAATGTTACCGGTATAGCATTATTGTTTCTCACATTAAATGCTACCAGGTAGTTACCATTGCCACCCGCCATTGGAGTGGTTGGTGTTGCATCGGCAGTTATCAGGTTTTGTACTGTTGCATAATAATTGTACACGCCGCTTGGTGTAGGCTTAGTATAAACTGTATCCTGTGGATTACCAGCATACGGGCTTGTTGCATTAGCATCGTTGTACAATCCTGCAATCGGAGTCCATGTTGTTGCTGTTGATGGTACACCTTCTACGTAGGTGATATCAATAGACCAGTTGGTTAATGTTCCCTGGTCTGGTGCTCCTGCATCATAAAATGCCACTGTCCAGTCTCCGTTTGGTGTGCTGTACAGGTCATTCCAGCTTTGTGTGGTTGGTACATAACCATTAGGGCCACCCTGTAAAGTAAAGCCGAAGGCTATGAATGTAGCACCAACCGCATCGGCCTTAAAGGTTCCGGTAAATGGCCCTGAACCACTTGATAATGGCGTTGTGCCTGCTGAACTGATTACTGTGTTCACAAAGTTAGCACCCGGGTTATTGGTTGCTGACAGCAACGCATCCAGGTTAAATACCTGACCATTAGGTGCTTTAAGCACTCCTATCACATCACCTACATAAGCATGGGTGATATTGAGTTTAACATCAACCCTTGAAATGGTAGCTCCTGAAGGTATACCGGATACCGCTATGGTTGAAGCACCGGCACCTGCTGGTGGATTAGGGAATGAACCCTCTGGTATTGCTACACTTATTGTTCCTGAGTTAAAGGATACTTTTGAAGTTGATGATGATGAACTGGTTAGCATTACTGCATTATCACCTAAGCACATGGTAACCGAAGCCGGTGTTACTGTTGGTGCAGGTGGTGTATAGTTTACCAATGCTGTAGCTGAGCTAAAGCAGCCTGTACCATTTAAAGTTCCGGTAACGGTATATACTGTTAATGCTGATGGTGCTGCATATACTGTAGCTGCATCACCGCCTGTATAAGGCACGGTTGCCTGTGCATCTAAATATAATCCTGTTATTGGTGACCATGTATAGGTATCGGCTCCGCTTGCAGTTAACTCTAAGCCGTTTATTCCTTTAACACCACCACATCCTGATGTTGGTGTTACCGTTACTACCGGTAATGGATTTACTGTTAATACAGCTGCGCCTGATACATTCAGTGGTGGTATGCCCGGAGGACAGGTACCACTCAGTACACAACGATATGCATATCCGCTCATAGCCACTGTTACAGGGTTTACTGTAAGTGTTGCTGTGGTGGCTCCTGAATATGGTGCTGTATTGGTTACATTCACCCATGGGCCTCCCACACCTGCTGTGCTTACCTGCCACTGATAGGTTAAGGCCGTGCCGGTTCCGGTTACAGTAAAGGTTGCAGTTGTACCTGCACAATTAACGGTACTAACAGGGTTTGCAGTAACCTTAGGACGTTGATTAATTGTTAATGTGATATTAGCTGAATCTTTACAGCCGGCAGCGGTGGTGCGTACTACTTTGTATGTAGTTGTTACCATTGGTGAAGCAGCCACAGGGTTGCCTGTTGTAGAACTTAATCCTGCTGCAGGGCTCCATAAGAAGGTACCTGTAGAAACAGCACCGGTAGTTACTGCAGATCCATAAACAGAGAATAAATTGTTCCTGTTTACTCCACCACCAACATTACAACCGGTAGCTCCATATCCCCATCCGGTACAAGGTGTTCCAAATCCACCACCGGGGTTTTGCCATGCATATTCGCTACCAATATTGGTAGTTCCGGTATTACCCCAGAACCATTGGCCGCCTGTTGCAAAACTCATATTTACCTGTACAGATAGCCAGTAAGTGCCTGTGCTCAATGTTAAAGTTGAAGGCAGGTTAATTACATAGTTACCTCCTGTTTGAGTAAATGTAGTAAGGTTTGGATAGCTGGCAACTACTGAACCAGGCAGGTTACTTCCTGAATTTTCATACACAAAAACATTTATAGATGTTGGAGCTCCAGATCCTATACCATCTGCAGTAACACGGGTTATATTCCATGATGTATTTGCAGGAACTGTAAAGTCATCTGCACTTTGGCTTGAGTATGCTGCATTTGCTGGTTCAAACACCTGAGAAGGTGAACCATTGCTTGCAGTACCTGTTTGTTGATACAATGTACCCGGAGGAGTAGATCCGCCGGCATCGTAAACAGTAAGTAATGCAGGGTCTCCTTCGCAAAGTGTAGCACCAGGTATTGCTGATATTATTAAACTAGCATTTGGATTTACTGTAATAGTAAATGTTATTGCTGTACCAGGACAATTAGTACCACCTGCAGAATAAGAAATTTCAATTTTTCCATTACCATTATTAATTCCTTGTGTAGTTGTACCGGCAATTACACCACCAATATATGATGAACCGCCTGCACCGCTTTGGCCTGTCCAGTTGGCTGAGTAAGCGCCGTCGGCGCCAATTAAACCACCACCCACACCTCCAGCTAATGCAGTTGCATTAGCAGTTTGAGTACTTGAAATTTCATTACCTCCTTTTCCACCAATACCTAAAACACCTGGTGAACCATTATTTCCCGGAGCACTTCCATAAGTAGATGTTCCACCAATACCACCGGCTGTTTGAGTACCACCTGTAGGTAAAACAGTAGAAGCAAAAGGCCATGCTGCTGCGCCGCCTCCGCCATAATAACCACCACCGCCACCGCCACCGGTACCACGGCCACAACCTGCAGAACGGTTTCCGCCTGCACCACCACCACCGGCTGCTACAATTGTACGGGAAGCTAAAGTATTAGCACCTACTCTTACATCAGATGCACCACCGCCACCGCCGCCTTGAGCAGTACTGCAGGGGCTGGTACCGGCATCTCCACCACCATTAAATCCTCCTGTAATTGATTGTGTTCCTCCACCACCAACATTAATGTATAATGTGCTGCCAGGAGTAACTGCAAGTGTTCCATCCGCATAACCTCCTAATCCTCCAACTACCGAAACTGCATTTGAATTACCCTGGGCACCCCATGCTTTAATATTAATTGATGTAACACCTGCCGGAACTACCCATGTTTGTACTGCGCCTGTGTAATTAAATGTTTGTGTCATTTGCACTCCACCTGTACCAAATGTTGGTGTTACCGTAATATTTGCTACCTGGGGAACTGAGGTATTATTTTGTGCAATAAATGAAGGTATATTACCAATACCTGCTGCTGCTAAACCAATATTGGTATTATCATTTACCCAACTGAAAACTGTACCAGGTACTGTACTGGTAAAGTTTACCGGATCAGTAGCAGTTCCTTTACATAAAGTTTGGTTAGGTACTGCATCTACCTGGCCTGATGGGTTAACAGTTATATCAAATGACCTTGATGGACCGGTACAAACAAGTCCATCTATTGTCATAGTAAATGATGGGCAAACTTGTGAAGGTTGTGGCTCTTCCACAACAAAAACAATGGTTGCATTTGCAGGAGCAGTGAATGAGAAAGAAACTGCCGGACCTGTTGTACTTGAACCATTATCTGCTATATAATTTGCAGCCTGGTTAGAAGGATCAAAACTTCCATTGTAAACCACTACATGTGCCTGGTTGGATGTTGTGGAACTTATAGAAACTGTAACACAAACCGGGGTAGCCGAATTGTTTACATAAGTATGTGTTTCATAGTAATAAGGCCCTGTACCAAATCCTCCCGGGTAAGCTTTAGGAGCAGCACAAGTTGAAGCTATACCATCCCTGAAAATTCGGCTGGATAATGTTGCATCAGCAGCATCTAAAGCGCCGGTTACAACGATAGTTGATATTGAAGGCGTAACAGTAACTGTACCTGTTATTGGTGCATTGGTTGCATTAGTTGCTGTAAATGCAGGTATATTACCGGTGCCGCTGGCAGCCAAACCAATTGCGGTATTATTATTTACCCAACTGAAAGTAGTTCCTGCAACAGGGCTTGTAAAATTATAAGGCCCTGCATTAGCATTATTACAAACTGTATCATTTGCAATTGAATCTACACTGGTACAACTTCCGGCAACTAAATTAAATGTAACTGTATTATCTGTACTGGTAGATGCATTATTAGGATCTCCGCCTGCATTTGTACAAACGCCGGCAGCAATACTTGCAATTACAGTACCGCTCGATGTCATACCAGATACAGCTACATTATATGTAGTACCGCTACCGGTAACAGTAGCTGTTGTTGCGCCTGCTGTTCCGCTTAAAGTAACATCACCAGTAGCAAAGCCTGTAACTACCTGGTCGAATACAACCGTATAATTAATAGGTGTTGCCGAAGTAGGATCTGGTTGTGCAGCTGCCTGGTTGATTGTAACGTTTGGCGGGTTTGGCGGTAAGTTATAAGTTACCGTATTATCTGTACTGGTAGATGCGTTATTAGGATCTCCACCTGCATTTGTACAAACACCCGCAGCAATAGTTGCAATTACAGTTCCGCTCGATGTCATACCGGATACTGCTACATTGTATGTTGTACCACTTCCTGTTACAACTGCAGTTGTAGCGCCTGCTGTACCGCTTAAAGTAACATCGCCAGTTGCAAAACCAGTAACCACCTGGTCGAATACAACAGTGAAATTAATTGGTGAAGCCGAAGTAGGATCTGGTTGTGCTGCAGCCTGGTTAATTGTAACCTCTGGGTTTGCAGTTGTTGTAGGTATAATAGCAGTCCAAATACCTCTGCCATGAGTTCCTGCTGCAATTGTTCTATCACCAGAACGATATTTAATCATATCGGTTCTTACAGTTGGGAAAGTACTATTAGCATTCCAAACAGTAGAAGCGCCATTTATTAAATCAGTTTCCCAAACGCCTGTTTCGGTAGCTATATATGCTTTTGTGTCTGTATCAGGATGAAATAAAGCCCATCTTACAGGCATGTCCGGTAAGTTGCCATCAATAGCTGTCCAGGTGGTTCCACCATTTGTGGTGACCCAAACATTTTGCACCCCATAGTTAGTAAAGCATGCAATTAAATGTTGGTCATCCGATCCGGCTACAATACAGTTTACATAACCAGCAGGCATTCCTGATCCTCCATTAATTAATGTTCCTGCTATAGATGTACCAACATCGGCATTATCAACCTGAACAATACGCCCATTACCCGTACCAAAATACACCCTGTTGGCTGTATAGGGCGATACATACACTGCTGAAACATTTTGCCCCGAGAAAGAACTTACCGAAACTACTTCTGTTGAAGAGCCGGTTCGTGGGTTATTCCAACGAAGAAATGTTCCTCCATTATTACAGGCATAAATCTTAAAATTTGTGTTATCATAATCCCATGGGTTAACAAACCTTCCGGTACTTTGAATATTTACGGGTGTAGTCCAGTTTAAACCGCCATTGGTACTTCTGCGATATACATTATATACATACGATCCAAACTGGTAATCACCATTGCTCTGATCAATGGCAGAATAACATCCGTCTCCGCCTACCACTTCTGCTGAACTATCTAAACCCGGGTGGTCTAATCGGTGCATACCATTATCCTGTGTACCGCCAATAAAATAATTTGGTTTGGTTGGGTGTATAGCTACAGAGTAAAATTGTTTTATCCTTAAACCTTTATTCCTGTCATTATTTGTTGTTCCACCGTTTGTTGAAAAGTGCACACCACCATCACAGTTGAACATTAATTTAGTACCACCATCCCACCATTGTATATTATGTTGGTCGGCATGAACATAAAAACCTGTAGTGCTTGTTGCCCAACTTGTAAGATGTGTCCAGGTGGAACCACTGTTGGTAGATTTCCAAAGATCTAATCCACCTACAATAACTTCGTTTGAATTTGCGGGGTTGATGGCACATGATAATGAATACCAACCCTGGCCGCTTGCCCAGGTAGAAGATGGTTGGGTAGGGGTAGCAGCCCAGTTTGCACCTCCATCGGTACTTTTCCAGATTGTTGGTACCTGGTGGCTTGCGTTATCGGGGCAGGCATATAAAACATTGCCGCTAATGCCCAGTTCAGTTCTTTGGTTAAAAGTTGTAAAAGCTGTTGTAGCTGCCGTCCATCCCGAAGCAGATGTTGCAGTTTCGGGATTATCAGTAAATCTATAACCTGACTGGCTAAAGATACCTGTTACCACGTGTAACCTTCCGGGCCCTGAAGTAGAACTTATTTCAAGATCGCAAACATTAGATCCAATACCGGATGGAGTAATGGTTGTCCATGTTGTGCCACCGTCGGTTGAACGTAATAATCCTGTATTTCTGGTTCCCAGATAAACATTACCTAAATAATCGCATAATATTCTTGTTCCGTCACGGTAAGATGTGGTACTTGTAAGCAATGTCCAGGTAGCGCCAGCATCAATACTTTTAAAAACTCCAACTCCTCTTACAGCATCCGCATTTGAAAAAGATTCTCCCGTACAGAAATACATTATATTTTGAAATCCGGGCCTTGGGTCCTGGCAAATTGCAGCTATAGCCAGGTTTTCAAGGTAATCATTCACCAACGTCCAGTTGGCCGGGTTATTATTAATGTTTGTTGTTTTCCATAAGCCGCCATCAACACCGCCAACCCATACTGTGTTATGTGTTGGGTCAAGCGAATCAATCATAGATGCCCTAATCCTTCCGGATGTTTGCTGTCCTGTAGGGCGGGGGTTTCCACCTACGGTGAAATCACCGTCTGGACCTCTTTCAATCCATGATAATGCCGTTGTTAAATTGGTTGCAGAACTTTTAGCCTGCTTGGTGCCCTCAATGGCGTCCCAAAGTTTAAGCCAGGGAACTTTTCCTGTAGAAAGGTCTTTAGTACGCTCCAATTCAAATTCAACACGCATGTCTTTATTACTTTTTCTTTGTTGAGAAAAAGTGTTAAGACTTGTAAACAATAAACTTAATGAAAACGAGAGTAATAATAATTTTCTCATAATTGTAATTTTCGGTGCTTTGTAAAGTTTGGAATTGCTTAACAAAGTAGTAAATATTTCTTAAAAAAATTATAATTTTTTTTGACTGTTAACAATTTATTTAAGTTGGTTGGCAGATATTTTTTTGCAGGAGGCTATAGAATAAATTCTCTCATTTAATTAGGCAGTAAATTTTCATAATTTTGCAATGATAAAATTATCCGGGGGCTGACCGGTTTTGACAGCATAGTTCTTTGTAAGTGTAAGCATGTACTGCGTTGCGTAATTAGCAGTTTAATCAGAATACGAAAATTTTAAATGGCAATACACAGTATGCCATGGCTGCTTAATCGATAGATTAGTAACCATTAGGGCCGCCGAACAGGTTTTCCTGTTACCAGATTCCGCCGCCGACTCAAAAACAATACAGGATGCCGCTTTGGAATGATGTGACCATGGCTTAAGATTATTCATCTAAGGATACAGTTGGTTTGTTTTGCTCCTGCTGTTTCCCTACAAACAATGCAAAAATAAACATGTAGAAAGCTTACGACGAATGTGTTTGGACCAGGGTTCGATTCCCTGCAGCTCCACAAACCGTAAATAGCCGAAAGGTTGTTTACGGTTTTTTATTTCTTATTTGGTTTTTTCTTTGCAGATGATTCCCTTTCAAAAACTTCGGTTTGTAAAACAATTTTTTCAAATTCGGTTACAGGCCTTTTACTTTCTATTAATTTAATGAGCAGTTCTGTGGCAGTTTGCCCCATTTCAAAAGCCGGTTGTTTAACTACGGTTAAGCCCGGTTTCATTAACTCTACAAGTGGTGAGTTTGAAAAGCCCGCCAACGCTACTTCATCCGGAACTTTTACTTTTAATTCATTTAATACTGCCAGGCAGCTAACAGTTAATTTATCACCGCCGCTAAAAATGGCATCGGGCTTATCTTTTAAATTCAACAGGCTTTTTATTGCATCTTCTTGTTCATTATAAATCATACCGCCATGGTTGCAGTTTTTAACATACAAATCATTAAATGGTATTTTATTATCCCTTAATGCAGCTTTGTAACCCTCAAGCCTTTCAACCGAAATAGATAAATGTGCAGCACTGGTAAGATGTGCAATTTTTTTATAACCTGCATTAATTAAATGTTTGGTTATATTGTAAGCGCCCTGGTAATTATCGGCTACAACTTTATGTGTTTCTATTTCATCGGTTATCCTGTCAAAAAAAACTATAGGAAAACCTTTATCGTGTAAGTTTTTATAATGGTCAAACTGGTTTGTTTCTGCCGATAGTGAAACCAATAAACCATCTACCGACCTTGATGCAAGATGCTCCACATTTACAATTTCACGCTCATACGATTCATGGCTTTGCGATATGATAACATGATAACCCCTGTTATATGCCACCGACTCAATACCATTGATAGCCTGCGAAAAATAATTATTAGCTATTTCACAAACTACAACAGCAATAGAGCGGCTTCGGCGCTCTTTTAAACTAAGGGCAATAGGGTTGGGGCGGTAATTAAATTGTTCAGCATATTCTACTACCAGTTTTTTTGTTTCGGCACTTATTTCGTAGCTGCCCCTTAATGCACGAGAAACGGTTGAAGTGGATAATCCAAGCGCTTTTGCGATATCTTTTATGGTGATGGGTTCGTACATTTTTTTTCTTAAAAATTGTAGATAATTGTTTTAATAAGCATCCCTGGTTCTTTAATTTTTATTTCAAAAATTCCGTCTTTCTTCATAGCCCGGTGATGCTGCAATCGTTGTCGGCATCGTTTGCGTAAAAAAATCAATTCAGGTTTAAGAAATTATTAAATAAACTGTGTAGTCTTGTTACCTGTTCTTGCTGAAAATACGAATAAGTTTTTAACACAAAACTAAAAAGGGCTGCTGTTTTTCTTTTTAAAATTTTAAATATTGCTATATGAACAAACTTTTGCTTTTATTAACCATTTTATTTTTTATTCCTTTTTCTATGATGGCCCAGGATAAAACCATCACCGGAAAGGTTACAGATGAATCGGGTGTTGCTGTTGCTGGTGTAAATGTAACTGTAAAAGGAGCTAAAAAAGCAACGCAAACTGATAAAGATGGAAACTTTTCTATAACCGTTTCCGGTAAAGCCGAATTAATTTTTACATCAGTGGGTTTTGCTGCAAAAACAGTTGCTGTAGGTAATGCTGCTGTTGTAAATGTAACATTACAAAAGGCTGTTAATACGCTGGATGATGTAGTTGTAATCGGTTATCAAACGGTAAAAAGAAAAGACCTGCTTGCTTCTGTTTCATCGGTTGGTGCAAAAGATTTAAAAGATATTCCCATTAATTCTGCTGCAGAAGCTTTAAACGGAAGGCTGGCCGGTGTAACTGCTACCACTGCCGAAGGATCGCCGGATGCACAAATTAATATAAGGGTTCGTGGCGGCATGTCAATTACAGGTGATAATACACCATTATATATTGTAGATGGAATTCAGGTTGAAAATGGGCTTTCAGCTCTATCGCCACAGGATATACAAAGTATTGATGTATTAAAAGATGCTGCGGCTACTGCCATTTATGGCGCAAGGGGCGGTAATGGTGTAATCATCATTACCACAAAATCAGGAAAACCCGGCAGACTAAAGCTTAATTATAATGGTTATGTAGGTGTAAAATTTCTTGCAAAAAAACTGAAAGTGATGAGTCCCTATGATTTTATTTATTACCAGTCAGAAAGATCAAGAGGCAGCGGTACCGATAGCACATCGTTTACAAATAATTATGGAACCACCTGGGATACTTTATCAGTATATAAAGATGTAGATGTGGTTGACTGGCAGAAAGAAGTTTTTGGTAATACAGGATTTATGCAAACACATAACTTATCGGCCAGTGGCGGCACCAGGAAAATTACTTACGATTTTGGTTATACTTACAATGATGATAAAGCGGTTGTGTTAAATTCAAGGTATAAAAGGCATTTGCTTAATTTAAAAACCGATTATAAAATAACCAACAATATAAAATTAGCTGTTGGAACAAGATTTACGCATACCGATGTGTATGGCGCAGGTGTTTCATCCGACCAGGGAACATCTTATAATAGGCTTAGAAATGCTGTAAAATACAAACCCTTTCTTTCTCCCGATCAAACCATAGATGACCAGGATCCTTATGCCGATCCTTCGGCTGGTAACGGGTTAATACTGGTAAATCCTATTTTGCTGGTAAACTCAGAATACCGGAAAAAATCATCAAATGTTTTTAATGTATATGCCAATGTAAGCTGGAAAATATTAAATAACCTAACTTTTAAAACCACTGTTGGTTACAATTATTCAAAAAGAATTGACAGGCAGTTCAGTGATTCGCTGGCGCCTTATGCAGTTACACAGGGAGGGGCTGAACCAATTGTACGTTTAGATTCTGTTGAAGCTAAAACCTTTACCAATTCAAACGTGTTAACTTATTCATTAAAAGGTATCAGGAAAAACCATGACATAGATATTATGCTTGGAGAAGAAACCTATGATTTGCGTACCGAAAGCAGGTCAAGCCTGTATGGCCATTTTCCAACATTCACATCCTATAAAACAGCATTTAAAAACCTGGATATGGGAACAGCCTTTAATGGTTATCCACGGCTGGGAAAAACAAGGTATACCAGTTTGTCTTTCTTTGGCAGGATAAACTATTCTTTTAAAGATAAATACCTTTTATCTGTTAATGTAAGAGAAGACGGGGCTTCAAAATTCGGGCCCGGAAATAAATGGGGAACCTTTCCTTCGGTATCTGCTGCATGGCGTATTTCAAAAGAAAAATTTATGGAGAATGTTACGTTCATCAACGACCTTAAACTGCGTGCAGGTTTTGGAAAAATTGGTAACAACCGCATTCAGGATTATTTGTACTTAACAACTTACAGCAACAACGGAAATGTTTATTATGGGCTTAACAATAATTCTATTAACGGTTATTACCCTACATCACTTGTAAATTCTGAATTAAAATGGGAAGCTACCGTTAACAGGAATTTTGGTTTGGATATTACCATGTTAAACAGGCGTATTGATTTAAGTGTAGATTACTATTATAATACATCAAGCGATTTATTGTTGAATGTACCGGTGGCATCTACCTATGGTTACTCTTCTCAATTGCAAAATGTTGGTAAAACTTCCAATAAAGGAGTTGACCTGCAACTAAGTGCAGTAATACTCAGAAAACCAAATAATTTCACCTGGTCGGCAAATTTCAATATGTCGTTCAATAAAAACAAAATAGAACAACTGGGCATTAACCAGCAATATTTTTATCCTGCAGCAAGTTGGGGTGTATCTGGGCAGCCTACCGATTATATTGAACAAATAGGCAACCCTGTTGGCTCTATGTATGGATTGGTGAACGATGGTTTTTATACGCTGGATGATTTTGATTACAACAGCACTACCGGCGCTTATACACTTAAAGCAGGCGTAGTAAATGATGCCGCCATTATCACCGTTGTTCAACCGGGTTCTATTAAATTTAAAGACCTTAATGGCGATGGTTTTGTTGATTTAAACAACGACAGGAAAATTATAGGAAACCCCACACCAAAGTTTACAGGCGGACTAAACCAACAGTTCACTTATAAAAACTGGGATATGAGTTTATTTGTGAATTTTTCTTATGGCAACGATATATACAATGCTAATAAGATTGAATTATCAAATGCTTATACCAATAATGCCAATATGCTTGATATTATGAATGGCCGTTGGAAAATTGTTGATGCCAACGGGCAAACCACCCAATGGGTATCCGGTTCAACTGCCTATGGTGTTTCGCCCGATAGAATTGCAGCATTAAATGCTAATGCTACAATATGGCAACCTATAAAAAGTGCAGGTGCATTTTATCCTTCATCATGGGCAATCGAAGATGGATCATTCCTTAGGTTAAATAATATTACAGTTGGCTATTCATTTCCAGTAAGTAAATTAACCAGGTTACACATGAGCAAATTACGTTTGTATGTAACAGCCAATAACCTTGCGGTACTAACAAGCTATTCAGGATACGATCCTGAAGTAAGCGTAAGAAGCAGCGGCCTTACTCCCGGCCTCGATTATTCGGCATATCCCAAAAGCCGCAGTTTTATTTTTGGAATCAATGCATCATTTTAATTAATACAATTTAAATTCAGCTATATGAACACAAAAATTTTTAACCGCTTTGCAGTAATGGTGATAATTACAGGGTTACTGTTTTTTTTAGCAGGCTGTAAAAAATATCTTGATCAAAGACCAATTACCGAAGTTGGCTCCGATATGGTATTCAGCGATGTTGCCAGTACCTACCAGGCCATAGCCGGTGTGTATAGCCGCCTTGTAGGCGACCAGGGTTTTGGCATACGTTTAAGTTTGTATTACACGGTTGATAATGACGAAACACAAGGGCCAACCGGTGGCGCCGATAACGACCGCAGGGATATTGCCCGCTATACAGCAACTTCGGGCAATGCTCAACTAGAAAAACCATTTAACCAGCTTTTCCAGGGTATTGAATATGCAAATATTTGCATTGACAATATCCCCAAAATGAATCTATACACTAACGGTACAGAACAACAGAAAAAACAATTGCAGCGTATGTATGGTGAAGCGCTTACTTTAAGGGCTCAGTTTTACCTGGAAGCTATCATGATTTGGGGTGATTTGCCACAGCATTTTCAACCGGCTTATATACAGGCAGCAGGAAACCCTTTCCCAACAAGGGTTGACAGGGATACTTTGTATGGACAATTATTGGCCGATTTAAAAACTGCCGAAGATTTAGTGCCCTGGCGAAATGAAGTAGGCGCTATTGGCGATCAAACAGATGAACGTATTACAAAAGGTGCCGTAAAAGGTTTGCGTGCAAGAATTGCATTGTTTAGAGGCGGTTATTCTTTAAGGCAGGATGGAACAATTAAAAGAGGATCGGATTATTTAACTTACTACAAAATTGCAAGGGATGAATGTAATGATATCATTTCATCGGGCCAACATAATTTAAATCCGGGTTATAAAGCTTTGTGGAAAGACCAGGTTTGTGGGCATGCTGTAAGTGATCCTGATGGTGAACTTATGTTCCAGGCAAGTGCCATTGGTTTAACAGGTGCCGAAGATACCAAGCTTGGATATTATAATGGGCCTACAGTTAACGGTAAGGGTAACAAGAGTATTAATATTGTACCAACTTATTTTTATCTCTTCGATTCAACCGATTTAAGAAGAGATGTAACCTGTGCTGCATATAGTGTTGGTGCCGATGGAGCAGTAAAAACAGGAACGGCGATAGTGGCCATCTGTGATGGAAAGTACAGGAGGGATTGGGTTACAAATCCAACCATCGACCCAACAAGCGCTGTGCAATATCTTGGATTAAAATGGCAGATACTTCGCTACTCGGATGTATTGCTGATGTTTGCCGAAGCCGAAAATGAAATAAACGGGCCTACGGCTGCTGCATATAATGCCATCAATATGGTTAGAAGAAGAGGTTATGGAAAACCCATCAATTCACCCGATGCAACTGTTGACCTGGCCGGGTTAAGTAAAACAACTTTCTTTTCGGCATTGGTACGGGAACGGTCGCTTGAACTGGGCGGAGAAGGTGTTAGAAAATTTGACTTGTTAAGATGGAACTTATTAGGAACTGCAATTGGAGAAACTAAAGCCAACCTGGCAAAAATGTCAACTCTTACTGCTATGTCCGATCCAACTTATATGGCTGGTTTCCCGGCTTACAGTAAATCAGCAACCTTACCCATTGCCATGTATTATTTTAGCAACACAACTTCTGATGATAATAATATTAACGGACTTTGGTATAATTCTTTATATAAAACAGCGCCTGTTTCTACACCATCGGGTACTAAAAAAGTTGTTTGGCTTAGCAGCGCTATTGCAGCTTCGGGTACATCATCGCCGTTGGGCAGGTATGCTACGGGTTTCACAACCGGTAAATCAGAACTGATGCCCATACCACAACCTGCACGGGATGCTAATTTTAATTTATCGCAAAATCCTAATTATTAAAATTTTCTCATAGCGTTAGTTTTTAAAAGGGCTGTTGCAAATTGCTGCAGCCTTTTTTTATCAAAAAAGAAATTGTATGAAAAAAACTTTGGCCGTTTTAATAATAATAATTTTCAGTTTGCAATATTCATTTGCGCAAATAAAAAAAATTATTGTGGCTAAAGATGGCAGTGGAGACTACACAACCGTACAGGCAGCATTGGATGCGGTACCATCTGGTAATTTAAACCCTGTTTCAATCTTTATAAAAAAAGGAAAATATAAAGAAGTGATTGTGGTAGATGCCCGTAAAAATTTTATAACACTTACCGGCGAAGATAAAGACAGTACTATTTTAAGTTATGATAACCATGCCGGCACCAAACTGCCAAATGGCGATACATTAAATACCTGGACCTGTGCATCGTTTTTTGTTTTTGGCAATAACTTTCATGCTCAAAACCTGACTTTTGAAAACAATGCAGGCTTTACCGCCGGGCAGGCTGTAGCAATGCGTATTGAAGGCAACAGGGTTTCTTTTAATAACTGCCGTATTGTTGGTTTCCAGGATGTATTATTTTTAAGTGGCTCGGGTGTAAAACAATATTTTGAAGATTGTTATATTGAAGGCACCACCGATTTTATTTTTGGTGCAGCAACAGCTGTATTTAAAAACTGTACCATCCACAGTAAAAAGAATTCGCATGTTACGGCTGCATCTACCAACAGTATCATCCCTTTTGGTTTTGTTTTTTTTAATTGTAAACTAACTGCCGATAGTAATGTTAATAAAGTATCATTGGGCAGGCCATGGAGCCCTACTGCAAGCGTAACTTATATTAATTGCTGGTTAGGCAAACATATTATTGCCGGTGGATGGAATAACTGGAAAAACCCCGCCAATGAAGCCACTGCAAGGTTTGCCGAATATAACAGTACAGGCCCGGGCGCAAATGCTGCAGCAAGAGTTGCATGGAGCAAACAATTAACAGGTGATGAAGTAAAAAAGTTTAGCCTCAAAAATATCATGGGAGAATGGGATATTTACAACAAATAATTTGGCAATGCAACAAATAAAAACAGCTTTATGTTCATTTGGAATGAGTGGCAGGGTTTTTCATGCACCCTTCATTCATAAACACCCGGGCTTTGAATTGTATGCTGTTGTAGAAAGAACAAAAAACCTGGCAGCAGAAAAATATCCCTACATAAAAACATTTCGCTCGGTGCAGGAAATGCTGGCCGATGAAACAATTGAACTGGTAATTGTAAACACACCCATCAACACACATTACCAGTTTGCAAAACTAGCATTGCTGGCCGGCAAACATGTAGTGGTAGAAAAAGCATTTACAACCACTGTTGCCGAAGCCGCTGAATTGATTGCATTGGCCGAAAAACAAAACAAAAAATTATCGGTATATCAAAACCGCCGGTGGGACAGTGATTTTAAAACCGTAAAAAAAATTGTTCAACAAAACCTGTTAGGCAATATTGTTGAAGCTGAAATTCATTTTGACAGGTACAATGAAAACTTAAGCCCAAAGTTGCATAAAGAAATACCGGGCCCCGGCGCAGGTATTATACCCGATTTATGCCCACATTTAATTGACCAGGCTTTGCAGTTATTTGGAATGCCACTTGCTGTTTTTGCCGATGCCGCTAATCTTAGGCCGGCATCAAAAGTGGAAGATTATGTAGAGATGATTTTGTTTTACAAAAATTTAAGGGTGCGTTTAAAAGCCGGTTATTTGGTAAGGGAAATTTTACCTGCCTATATTATTAATGGTAGCAAAGGAAGTTTTATTAAGCCACGTGCAGATGTGCAGGAAGCAGATTTGCAAAATGAAAAAGATGTTTCATCGCCCGATTGGGGAACAGAACCCGTTACGGCAAAAGGATTATTGCATACTGAAATAGAAGGAAAAATTATCAGGGAGTATGTTGATTCTGAAAAAGGGAATTACATGGATTTTTATGATGGCATGTATGCTGCAATAAGAAATGGTAAACCATTGCCGGTTACCGCACAGGAAGGCCTGAATGTTATAAGTATTATTGAAGCCGCATTTAAAAGTATTGAAAAGAAAAAGCTGTATAGTATCTAACCATCTGTATTAAAATAATAAAGCATAAAGATGAAAAAAATATTTAGTGTAATCATTATAGTTGTTTGTGCAATGCCAACCAATGCACAAACAAAAACTGAAAAACAAGTGGCCGAAGTTGTTGAACAATTACGCATTGCCATGTTAAATGCAGATTCTGCCACACTGCACAACCTTACATTGCCATCACTTAGTTATGGCCACTCAAGCGGGCACATAGATAACCAGGAATCATTTGTTCAAAAAATTGTTTCGGGTAAAAGTGATTTTGTAACATTGGAATTTGCCAATCAAACAATAACCATCAACAAAAATGTGGCAATGGTAAGGCACCGTTTAAATGCAAAAACAAATGATAGTGGCATGCCCGGCGAAGTGCATTTAGGTGTTTTATTAATATGGCAAAAGCTGCACGGGCATTGGAAATTACTGGCAAGGCAGGCATTTAAAATAAACAAAACATAAAATAAAAAAATCGGTATCGTTATCGGGAACGATTGCATAAATAAACCCTATTAATTAGTCTTTTACCAGCCGATAATTAACTAAACTTGATGTACGAAAATGATTGATTGCAATGAAAAAAAGCCTGGTTTTGCCTTTTCTTATTTTTAGTTGTTTTGCCTTTTTAACGCCCAATAAAAAGCTTACCATTTTTTTAGTGGGCGATAGTACAATGGCCAATAAACCGGTTGATGATAATCCTGAAAGAGGTTGGGGGCAATTATTTCCTAATTACATGAATGACGAAGTGGAAATTCAAAACCATGCGGTAAACGGGCGCAGCACAAAAAGTTTTATTAATGAACATAGGTGGGATACGGTAATGAGCCGCTTAAAAGCAGGCGACTTTGTTATGATTCAGTTTGGGCACAACGATAGCAAGGTTAATGATAGCGTTCGCTCGGCCCCGGCACATACTTTATACAAACAAAACCTGGTTCGTTTTGTAAATGATGTTCGCAGTAAAGGTGCAACACCAATTTTAATAACACCGGTGATGCGTAGAAAATTTGATTCGGCCGGCAGGTTTGTTGATCAGCATGGTGATTATCCCGCAGTGGTAAAAGAAGTGGCTGCTTCAATGCATGTAATGCTTATCGACCTGCATAAAAGCAGCGAAGCATTAATTGTAAAAGAAGGTGTTGAAAACAGCAGGCGATTGTTTTTAAATATTCCTCCGCATCATTTTAAAAATTATAAAGGCAAGGAAGAAGACAATACGCATTTCAGTGAATATGGTGCAGCTTCTGTGGCATCGCTTGTTTGCGAAAGTATAAAACAACAAAACCTGCCATTGGCAAAATATTTAAAACCATCGGCCTTTAAAGAAATATATGCTTTTGAATTACCTAAAATTTATAAACCACATTTTAAACTTGATACTTTCAATATAAAAAATTATGGCGCCATTGCAGATGGAATGACATTGAATACAACAGCCATCAATAATGCAATTAATGATTGTGCCAGTCAGGGTGGTGGTACCGTTTTAATTCCCAATGGCTCATTTGTTAGCGGCCCAATTATCCTAAAAAGCAATATCAACCTGCATCTTGCTAAAGGTGCATTGGTAATTTTCAGTTCCCACTTTAACCAATATCCCCTTGTAGAATCTTCTTTTGAAGGTGTGGCCACAGCAAGATGCCAGAGCCCGGTTGTTGCAGAAAATTTACAAAATATTGCTATCACCGGGCCTGGTATTATGAATGGAAACGGGTATTACTGGCGACCGCTAAAAAAAGACAAACTAAGCGAAAGCCAATGGAAAAAACACCAGGCAGAATATGGCGGCGTTTTATCGGCCGATAAAAAAATATGGTACCCTTCTGAAAAAGCTTTGAAAGGATCTCTTACCAATAACATTGGTAAACTTACCGAAGGCAAAACACTCAATGATTTTGAAGATGTAAAAGATTTTCTTCGCCCCAATATGATTCGTATCTATCAATGCAAAAATATTTTGATTGAAGATGTAACTTTTGAAAATGCACCTGCATGGACCACACACCTGGTGATGAGTGAACATATCAGCATTAAAAATCTTAAAGTAAAAAATCCCTGGTATGGCGCCAATACAGATGCTTTGGATTTGGAAAGTTGTAAAAACGCATTAATTGAAGATTGCAATTTTGATACCGGAGATGATGGCATTTGTATTAAAAGCGGCCGTGATGCCGAAGGCCGGAAAAGAGGTATGCCTACGCAGGACATTATTATCAACAATTGTACAGTTTATCGTTCGCATGGAGGTTTTGTAATAGGCAGCGAAATGAGCGGAGGCGCTAAAAATATATTTGTAAGCAACTGCACTTTTATTGGCAGCGATATTGGCCTGAGGTTTAAAACTACCAGGGGACGTGGAGGCGTTGTTGAAAATATTTTTGTTAACAACATTAATATGAAAGATATAGCAGCCGAAGCCATCCTGTTTGATATGTATTATATGGCTAAAGACCCTGTAGTGTTGGCAGGAGAGAAAAGAGAACCACCCAAAGTTGAATTTTTAAAAGTAGATGAAACCACACCGCAGTTTAGAAATTTTTATTTTCATGATATCACCTGCAACGGAGCAGCAAAAGGAATTTTTGTGAGGGGTATTCCCGAAATGCATGTAAAAAATATTTTGATTGACCATGCAGTTTTACAAGCCAGTGAAGGAATAGATATACAGGAAGCAAGTGAGATTACATTGAATGATATCACCATGATTTCTGAAAATACAAATCCTGTAAATTATATTTTAAACAGCGATAACATCAGCATAAATAATTTAAAATATAAAGAAGGCGCTGCATTGCTGGCACAGGTACAGGGCAGCAGAACAAAAGATATTTTTATTTTAAACACCGATTTGTCTAAAGCAAAACAACAACTTGATTGTGGTTTTGGAGCTACTAATGCAGTGGTAAATTGGGTAAAACCAAATGTTGCTCAACCTGCAAAGACAAATAATCCCGGTAAGAAAAAATAGAATGAAGAAGATTATCATCATATTGTTTTTTTGCGGAGCTACTGTTATTGCACAGGCGAAACAACCACTTTTGTATGCTCAGCAAATGGCGCAAACTGCTATGAATTTATGGCCCGATTCGTTTAAAATAAAACCGGGTAATGCCAGGTGGAGTTACGACCAGGGCGTTATTTTAAAAGGTATTGAAGCTGTTTGGAAATTAAACGGACAAGGAGAATATTTTAAGTACATACAGCATAGTATGGATTTTTATGTGAAGGATGATGGCTCAATAAAAGATTATAAAAAAGAGGATTTTAATATTGATAATATCAACAATGGTAAAGTGCTGATGATGTTATACAATGTAACCCGAAAAGAAAAATATAAAAAAGCAATTGATTTTATTTATAGCCAGTTAAAAGAACAGCCACGTACAAAAGAAGGTAGTTTTTGGCATAAGAAAGTGTATCCCTGGCAGGTTTGGTTAGATGGCTTGTATATGGGGCAACCATTTTATGCTGAGTATGCAAAAATGACTCATCAGCAAAACTTGTTTGATGATATAGCTAACCAAATCATCAATATCGAAAAACATACACGAGATACAAAAACCGGTTTGCTTTATCATGGCTGGGATGAAAGCAAAACTCAGCAATGGGCCAATAAAGAAACGGGCAATTCGGCAAATTTTTGGGGTAGGGCGCTTGGTTGGTATGGCATGGCAATGGTTGATGTGTTGGATTATTTTCCAAACGATAATCCCAAAAGAGATTCAATCATCAGCATACTAAACCGGTTTGCAGTTGCTATTACAAAAGTGCAGGATAAAAAATCGGGCTTGTGGTACGATGTGGTAAATATGCCAAACAATCCCAAAAACTATAAAGAAGCATCGGCTTCCTGCATGTTGGTATATACATTGGCAAAAGCTGTTCGCAATGGTTATATACCTAAATACTTTTTAAAAAATGCAAAGAAAGGTTACGATAGCATCGTTAAAGAGTTTATTGAAGTGGATGCAAATGGGCAAACTAATTTAAAAGGTACTGTTAGTGTTTCGGGGCTTGGCGGTAAGCCTTACCGTGATGGAAGTTTTGAATATTATATGAGTGAACCTGTAGTGGTAAACGATCCTAAAGGAATAGGTGCTTTTATACTGGCGAGTACCGAAATGGAAATTGCAGCATTTGCAAAACCGGGTAAAGGAAAAAACGTAGTGCTGGATAATTATTTTAATAACGAATGGCGCAATGATGGATTTGGTATAAACAAACGCTGGCATTACACCTGGGATGAAATGGACAATGGCGGTTTTAGTTTTTTTGGAAATATTTGGCAGCATTACGGAGCAAACCTCTGTAACCTTGATGCAGCGCCAACTTCCGAAAATTTAAAAAACGCAGCAGTGTATATTATTGTTGACCCCGATGGATATAAAGATTCAAAAGCGCCCAATTTTATGAACAAACAATATGCTGCTGTTATTGCAAGTTGGGTAAAAGCCGGCGGTGTTTTATTATTGATGGCAAACGATTCTTCTAACTGCGACCTGCAGCATTTTAATATACTCAGCAATAAATTTGGAATTGAATTTACAAATAACAGCCGTAACATGGTAAAGAACGATGTATTTGAAACCGGCGCTGTTTATAACAATACCAACCCCGTTTTTGCAAAAACAAAAAAAATGTTTTTGAAAGAAATCAGTGCAATTGAAGTGAAACATCCTGCCACCACCTTAATAGCAAAAAACGGCGAAACTGTTTTTGCTGTTGCCAATTATGGCAAAGGAGTTGTGATGGCCGTTGGTGATCCCTGGATATATAATGAATATGCAGATGGAAGGAAGTTGCCTGTCGAATTTCAAAATTTTACGGCAGCAAATGAATTGGTTATTTGGTTATTAAATCAAGCTAAAAAAAGATGAGTGCCCGGTTTTATAAAATATTCTTTTTGGTTACCGCATTTGTTTTTGCCGGTGGTTGGGCAATGGCGCAAAAGCAAATCATAGTATCGCAGGATGGACATGCCAATTTTAAAAGTATACAGGAAGCAATAAATAGCCTGCCTGCTGATGCAAAAGAACAAAGGATAATTCTTATAAAAAAAGGGGTTTATAATGAGAAGATATTTATTGATAAAAATTTTATTACACTAAAAGGAGAGGATGAAAAAAATACCATCATCAGTATCAGCCTTGCAAGAGAAGAATGGCGCTGTAACCATGCCGATGATTATGGTACCGCTACCATTAACCTAAAGGGAAATGATATTGTGCTGGAGAATTTAACTTTTATCAACAGCTATGGAAACGATCATGCAAAAGATAAAACAATTACCTGTGCCAATGATTCAGCAAAAATAAAAACCATTAACCCCAAAGGGCACCAAATGGCTCTTCGCTCTTTTGAAACCACCAGGTTAATTGTTATCAACTGCATCTTTCGTGCTTATGGCGGCGATACCGTTAGCCCATGGAATACAACTGACGGTATGTTTTATTTTAAAGACTGTGTGATGGAAGGCGGCGTTGATTTTTATTGTCCCCGTGGATGGGCACTGGCAGAGGGTTGTACATTCATCTGCCACAGCAAAGAAGCTGCAATATGGCATGATGGGAGTTTGTATGAAAGTTCAAAATCTGTTTTACTTAATTGCAGGTTTATTGGCGATGCCGGTTATAAATTAGGGCGCTATCACAGGGATGCACAATTTTATTTGCTTAATTGCAGCTTTGATAAAAACATGGCAGATGCAGATATTTATCAACGAGTGGCAAATCCACCCAACAAAATACAATGGGGCAAGCGGGTGTACTATTACAATTGTAAAAAAGATGATGGTAATTATGTGTGGTTAAAAAATAATTTACCGCACGGGTTTAGTATGAATGATTATTCAACAGCATGGGTGTACGATTATAAATGGAACCCTTCTGTAACTATAGCAAATATTGAAAATGAAAAACAAGAAAAAAGCGGTGCTACTTCTTATTCTTCCGTAGGCGATACTCAAAAAAATAATTCAACAGACCCCATTGCCGAAAATATGTTGCTGTACCAGCGAAGCAATGGCGGTTGGCCAAAACATTTCCAGGGCGATAAAAAAGTTGATTACAACCGTGTACTTACCGATGCAGAAAAAGTGGAACTCGTAAGCGGTTATGCTGAAGGCAAGGATGCAACCATCGACAACGGCGCCACAACAAAAGAGATAAGATACCTGGCAAAAGCATATACAGCAACAAAAAATGAAAATTATTTAAGGGCTGCCAACAGGGGTGTTGAATATTTATTGAAAGCACAATATGCCAATGGCGGCTGGCCACAATTTTACCCCGATTTTAGCAGTTACAGAAGCCAGGTAACATACAACGATAATGCAATGATTAATGCATTGGAAGTTTTGTATGATGTGGTGCACAAAAAAAACGGGCTTGATGTAATTGATGGCATCAATGTAAACCGCTGTATGGATGCTATTGACAGGGGCATTCAGTGTATTTTAAAAACACAGTTAAAACAAAACGGTAAATTAACTGCCTGGTGTGCCCAGTACAATGCTAAAACATTACAACCCGAAATGGCACGCAAGTTTGAGCTTGTTTCATTAAGCGGAATGGAATCTGTGGGTATTGTTAAGTTCTTAATGAAGATTGATAAACCATCACCTGCCATCATTAAATCAATTACAGCAGCAATGGAATGGTTTGAAAAAGTAAAAATAACCGGTTATAAGTTTGTTGAAGTAGCAGCGCCCAATGAAAAAAGTGGCAAGGATAATGTTTTAGTGCCCGATAGTAATTCGGTGATTTGGGCAAGGTTTTATGATATTGATACCAACGAACCTTTTTTTACCGGGCGAGACAGTGAACGGCATAAAACAATTGCTGAGGTAGAAAATGAAAGGCGTATTGGTTATGCCTGGTACGGTACATGGCCGGCTAAATTAATTGAAAAAGATTACCCCTGCTGGAAATTAAAATGGGGAATAAATTAAACTTGCTTTGGTTAACATTATTAATGAGTGATTATGTGGTTATCAAAATTTAATATAAAAAATATTCAGCCGGGTAATGTAATGCTTCCAAATGAACAGTCGCTGGAGCTTGCTGAAAAGGTTTTGCAATTTGGCACCGGTGTTTTGCTGCGTGGCTTGCCCGATTATTTTATTGATAAAGCAAACAGGCAGGGAATTTTTAATGGCCGCATTGTTGTAGTTAAATCAACCGATGGAGGCGATACCACAGCATTTGAAAAACAGGATGGATTATATACAATATGTGTACGGGGTGTTGAAGACGGGAAAAAATTACAGCAAAATATTGTGTGTTCGGCAATCAGCAGGGTACTTTCTGCAAAAAGCGAATGGAATAAAGTGTTGGAATGTGCACATAACCCACAAATGAAAATAATTATTTCAAATACCACCGAAGTGGGTATTCAATTGGTGCAGGATGATATAATGAGACACCCGCCGGTTTCTTTTCCCGGTAAACTTCTTGCTTTTTTATACGAACGCTACAAGGCCTTTGCAGGCAGCAGCCAGTCGGGTATGGTGATAGTGCCAACCGAACTGATTGTTGACAATGGGAAAAAACTGGAAAGCATTGTTACCGAACTTGCTCATTTAAATGGCCTGGAAGAAAATTTTATTGACTGGCTCGAAAAATCAAACACATTTTGTAATTCGCTTGTTGACAGGATTGTGCCAGGCAAACCCGATCTGGAAATAAAAACTGCCATTGAAAAAGATGTAGGTTATACCGATGACCTGATGTTGATGACAGAAGTGTACCGGCTTTGGGCCATTGAAGCAAATGCAAAAATTGCAGAAATATTATCTTTTGCTAAAGCAGATAATGCGGTAGTGATAGCACCTGATATAAATTTATTCAGGGAACTAAAACTTAGGTTGTTAAACGGTACACATACTTTAAGTTGTGGCGCTGCATTTTTATCTGGATTTTCTACCGTTAAAGATGCAATGGATAATAAACCCATGTTTGAATTTATAAAATCAATCATGCAGGATGAAATTGCAATGGCTATTCCTTATACCACTACAGCTTCGCAAACAAAAGAATTTTCTAAAAATTGTTTAGACAGGTTTCGTAACCCGTTTATTGAGCATCACTGGCTCAGCATCACCGTTCAATACAGTTCTAAAATGAAAATGAGGGTGGTGCCGGTTTTAATTCAATATTATGCATTATATAATAAGGTGCCAGCACATATAGCTACGGGTTTTGCTTCGTATATTTATTTTATGAAAGCAGTTAAGTGTGAAAAAGGCATGTATTATGGAAACTTTAATGGCAATGATTATTCTATCATTGATGATAAGGCTTCTTATTATTATGAAAAATGGAAACAGGTACCCATTGCCTTAATGGCAACAACTGTTTTAAAAGATGTTGCACTTTGGGGATACAATCTTAGTTCCTTAACCGGGTTTGCAGATGCGGTGCAGGAAAAATTAAACAACATTGAAGAAAATGGTATGGCGGCTGTTATTGATATGCAGCATAACAAAAAAATCATGGCCCAATGAAAAATAAATTACTGAAAATTCATCCCGGCGATAATGTATTAGTTGCATTAACAAACCTGTCAAAAGGAGAAGTTGTGAATTATAATGGCGAGGAATTTATTTTGCAAAATGATATACCTGCCAAACATAAATTTGTAACAGCCGATTTAAAAACTGGTGATATCGTTTATATGTACGGTGTAATGGTTGGTAAAGCACAAGCCGATATACCCAAAGCAGGCATTATTTCTACAGCAAATTTAAAACATGCAGCCGAACCATTTTTTTACCGTAAAGTAGATTATAAATGGCATGTGCCCGATGTTTCAAAATTTAAAGACAGAACTTTTAATGGCTACCATCGCAGCAATGGTGAAGTGGGTACAGCTAATTACTGGTTATTCATTCCAACTGTATTTTGCGAAAACCGAAACATGGATGTGATAAGAGAAGCCTTACACAATGAATTGGGATATGCTGTAACAGGAAAATATAAACAATATGCTCACCAGTTAGTACAGGCTATTAAAAACGGCGATGATATTACTTCGGTTGATTTATCAGCAAATAATAACAATACAGCACAACGTGTTTTTGAAAATGTGGATGGTATAAAATTTTTAAATCACCAGGGAGGCTGTGGTGGAATAAGGCAGGATGCAGCCATATTGGGTAAATTGCTGGCAGCTTATGCCAATCATCCTAATGTGGCCGGCGTTACTGTGCTAAGCCTGGGTTGCCAGCATTTGCAGGTGCAGGATTTTACAAATTACCTGCAGCAGTTAAATCCCAATTTTGATAAGCCTTTATACATTTTTGAACAACAACAATCTCAAAGTGAAGAACAGTTAATTGCAGAAGCCATAAAAAAAACATTTTCAGGTTTAATTGAAATAAATAAGTTGCAACGAAAACCTGCACCGCTTAGTAAGTTGTGCATTGGCGTAAAATGCGGTGGCAGCGATGGTTTCAGCGGCATATCTGCAAATCCCGCCGTGGGCTATTGCAGCGATTTAGTGGTTGCACTGGGCGGAAAAATATTACTGGCCGAATTTCCTGAGCTATGCGGTGTAGAACAAAATTTAATTGACCGTACCATTGATGAAGCTGCTGCCAAAAAATTCATCAGCCTCATGACAAACTATAATGATTCGGCAATGAGTGTAGGCTCCGGTTTTCACATGAACCCATCGCCGGGAAATATCAGGGACGGCTTAATAACGGATGCAATAAAAAGTGCCGGCGCCGCAAAAAAAGGCGGTACATCGCCGGTGGTAGATGTGTTGGATTATACCGAGCCTGCCACAAAACCCGGGCTGAGCCTTGTTTGTACACCCGGTAATGACGTGGAAGCAACAACTGGTAAAGCGGCAAGTGGCGCTACATTAATTTTATTTACAACAGGCTTGGGAACACCAACAGGCAACCCCGTTTGCCCAACCATAAAAGTATCTACCAACAGTAAGCTTACAAAAAAGATGAGCGATATTATTGATATTGATTGCGGGCCAATTATTGAAGGAGATAAAACTATCGAACAGGTGGGTGAAGATATCCTTGAGTATTGTATAAAAGCAGCCAGCGGCGAAGTGATTCCCAAAGCTGTTAGCTTAAACCAGGATGATTTTATTCCATGGAAAAGAGGAGTGAGCTTATAAGATGAATGAAGAAAAATATTTAATGCAACAAACAATGCGCTGGTATGGACCCGGCGACCCCGTAAGCCTGGCTGATATTAAACAGGCTGGCTGTACTGCTGTTGTAAGTGCATTGCACCAGGTACCCAATGGCGCTGTTTGGGAGATTGATGAAATACAGAAAAGAAAAAATGAAATTGAAGCCTTTGGTTTGTGTTGGACTGTAGTTGAAAGTGTTCCGGTGCATGAAGCTATTAAAACACAAACAACAGGTTTTGAAAAGTATATTGAAAATTATAAACAAACCATACGCAACCTGGCTGCATGCGGCGTAAAAACGGTAACCTACAATTTTATGCCGGTACTGGATTGGACAAGAACTGATTTAAGTTTTACATTGGATGATGGCAGTAAGGCTTTGCGGTTTGAAAAAGCAGCACTAACAGCATTTGATCTTTTTATCCTCAAAAGAAAAAATGCAGAAGAAGAATATTCAGCAGAAGAAATACAATCAGCAAGAGTATGGTTTGATGCTGCTGATGACGAACAAAAAAAACAACTGCAGCAAAATATAATTGCAGGATTGCCCGGTAGCGAAGAAAGTTTTTCGTTGAATGAGTTTAAAGAAGTTTTGAATGCTTATGTTTTTATTAATACCCAAAAGCTTAGGCAAAACCTGTTATTTTTTTTAAAAGAAATAATACCCGTTGCAGAGGAAACCGGTGTGATGATGGTGATACATCCTGATGATCCGCCATTTTCAATACTTGGTTTACCACGGGTGCTAAGCACTGCAGCCGATATGGAGTTTTTAGTAAAAGCTGTTCCTTCTTTACATAACGGCCTGTGTTTTTGTACAGGTTCATTTGGTGTAAGACCCGATAACAACCTGCTGCAAATGATAAAACAATTTGCTGAAAGAATAAATTTTATTCACCTGCGAAGCACAAAACGTAACGAAACCGGCAACTTTTACGAAGCTAACCATTTGCAAGGCGATGTAGATATGTATGGCGTAGTAAAAGAATTGCTGGCTGTAATGCAAAAAAGAAAAACGGCCATACCCATGCGTCCCGATCATGGGCAACAGATGCTGGATGATTTGCATAAAACAACCAACCCCGGCTACAGCGCTATCGGGCGGTTGAAAGGGCTGGCAGAACTTAGAGGACTGGAAATGGGTATTTATAAATCGCTTTATAACTGTTGATGATGAAAAAATTCTTAGACGAAAATTTTTTGTTACAAAACAAAACTTCTCAGCAATTGTACCACGATATTGCTAAGCAATTACCCATTATTGATTATCATAATCACCTGCCACCTGTTCAAATTGCTAACGATATAAATTTCCAAAACCTTACACAGGTTTGGTTGTATGGCGATCATTATAAATGGCGTGCCATGCGTACCAACGGCGTTAATGAAAAATATATCACAGGCAATGCAACCGATCTTGAAAAATTTCAACAATGGGCTGCCACCGTGCCTTATACCATGCGTAACCCTTTATATCATTGGACACACCTGGAACTGCAACGCTACTTCAACATCAGCAAAATATTAAATGCCGGTACCGCAAAAGAAATTTATGACGAGGCTTCTGAAAAATTACAAACAGCAGCTTACTCGGTTCGCAACCTGCTAAGGAAAATGAATGTACAAGTGCTTTGCACAACCGATGATCCTACCGATACGCTGGAACATCATCAAAAAATTAAAAACGATCATTTTGAAATAAAAATATTGCCCGCCTTTAGGCCCGATAAAGCAATGAATGCAGATGATGCCGCAGCATTTAATGCTTATGTATCAAAGCTGGAAGAAGTAACAGGAGATAGTGTTTCATCGTACAATGATTATTTGAAGGCATTAAAAAAACGACACGATTTTTTTGCTACGCTTGGCTGTACGGTTTCCGACCATGGGTTAGAACAAATTTATGCAGAGGATTATACCGAAGAGGAAATAAAAAATGCCTTTAATAAAATCAGGAGTGGTAAAGATTTGGATTACCAGGCAAAATTAAAATTTCAATCGGCTATGTTGGTCGAATTTGCCAAATGGGATTGTGAAAAAGGTTGGGTGCAGCAATATCACTTAGGTGCATTGCGAAATAATAATAGCAGGATGCTGAAGCAATTGGGTGCAGATACAGGCTGGGATTCAATTGGTGATTTTTCGCAGGGCAGGGCTTTATCAAAATTTTTGAACAGGCTTGATGAAACCAATCAGTTAGCAAAAACAATCTTATACAACCTTAACCCTGCCGATAATGAATTAATGGCAACCATGATTGGTAATTTTAATGATGGCTCGGTGGCAGGTAAAATACAATTTGGTTCGGCATGGTGGTTTTTAGATCAAAAAGACGGGATGATAAAACAAATGAATGCAGTAAGCAATATGGGTTTACTAAGCAGGTTTGTGGGCATGCTTACCGATAGCAGGAGTTTTATGAGCTACCCCCGTCATGAATATTTCCGGCGTATATTATGTAACTTGTTTGGCGGGGAAATAGAAAACGGCGAATTGCCGGATGATATACCTCTGATAGGAAAAATTATTGAAGACATCTGTTATAACAACGCAAAAAACTATTTCAATTTCTGATGAGTAAGACTTTATGTTTTGGTGAGTTATTGCTAAGGTTTTCTCCATCTGCCGATGGAGAATGGTTGCAACACAATGTAGCGCCTGCATTTGTTGGTGGCGCCGAAGCCAATGTGGCAACGGCTTTGGCCTTGTGGGGGCAGCAGGTAGGCTATTGCACAGCCCTGCCCGATAATTTTTTATCAAAGCAGCTTGCCAATTATTTAACCAAAAAAAATATTGATACTGCTGCAATACATTACAGCGGCAACAGGGTAGGGGTGTATTACCTGCAGCAAGGTACTGATGTAAAAAACAGCGGTGTGATTTTTGACCGTGCAGGTTCATCGTTTGCACAACTTAAAAAAGGAATGATTGACTGGGATAAAGTGCTTGAAGGGGTCACCTGGTTTCATTTTAGCGCTATTGCTGCAGCATTGTCTCAATCTGCTGCCGATGTTTGCGAAGAAGCTTTACAGGCTGCATCATCAAAAGGCATTACTATTTCGGTTGATCTTAATTACCGAAACAAATTATGGCAATATGGTAAGCAACCCATTGAAGTGATGCCCGGCCTGGTAAAATATTGTAACCTGGTGATGGGCAATTTGTGGGCTGCAAATGTAATGCTGGGTATTCCTATTGATGAATCTTTAATTAAAAAGGATGAACAACAATCCTATCTTCAACAGGCAACTATCACATCAAAAACCATTCAGCAACAATTTCCAAAAGTAAAAACTGTAGCCAATACTTTCCGGTTCGACAGGAATGAAGGCATACAATATTATACTACACTTTTTACGGATAAGCTTTTTGTTTCGGCCGAATATACATCTGATAAAGTGCTTGATAAAGTTGGCAGCGGCGATTGTTTTATGGGTGGATTAATTTATGGATTAAGCAATGGCCATGAACCACAGCAGGCATTAAATTTTGCAACAGCAGCAGCTTATAATAAATTATTTATAAAAGGCGATACTACCAATCAAACAGTAAACGAAATAACCGCAACCATAAAAAATGTATAAACCCGAAGAGATAATAAATCAAATAACAGGGCAGGGAGTACTGCCCTTGTATTACCATGCCGATGAAAAAATTAGTGTTGATGTAATGAAAGCATTGTACGATGCTGGCATACGCAGCATTGAATATACCAACAGGGGACAAACGGCTTTGTCAAATTTTAAAGCATTAAAAAAAGTTTGCGAAACTGAATTAACAGGTATGATACTGGGTGTAGGCACCATTAAAAATGCTGATATGGCTCAGGCATTTATTGATGCCGGCACAGATTATATCATTTGTCCCGGCCTTGTAGAAACTGTTGCAAAAGTGGCCGATAAAAATAATATGCTTTGGATACCGGGATGTATGACAGCCACCGAAATAATTGCGGCAGAAACCCTGGGAGCCAGGCTGGTAAAGCTTTTTCCCGGTAATGTGTTGGGCAGCGATTTTATGGCTGCCATAAAAGATTTGTTTCCCGGGCTATTGTTTATGCCAACAGGCGGGGTAGATACTACCAAAGAAAATCTGCTGGGCTGGTTTAATGCAGGCGTATGTGCTGTAGGTATGGGCAGTAAACTGGTAAGTAAAAAAATTATGGAGGAAAAAAATTATAGTTTGCTTACTGCCGAAACAAAAAAAGTGATTGCACTTATTAATGATTGCAGAAAATAATAAAACCCAATATATATGAATATGCAAAAAATTGGCAAATACAGATGGACAATTTGTGCATTGTTGTTTTTTGCTACCACAGTCAATTATCTCGACAGGCAGGTACTAAGTTTACTGGCGCCCGATTTATCAAAAGAGTTTAACTGGTCAAATACCGATTATGCAAATATCACTGCAGTGTTTCAATTTGCTTATGCCATATCTATGTTATTTGTCGGCCGCTTTATTGATAAACTTGGCACTAAAAAAGGTTTTACATGGGCAATTGTTATATGGTCGTTGGCTGCAATCATGCATGCGTTTGCAATTGAAATTGGTGGTTTATTCACCGGTATCTTTTCTTCGCTGGGAATGGTAATACCGGCTTCCATACTGGGTTTTATGATAGCAAGGGCTATCCTTGCCGTTGGTGAATCGGGCAACTTCCCTGCAGCCATTAAAGCTACTGCGGAGTACTTTCCAAAAAAAGAAAGATCTTTTGCCACCGGTATCTTTAATTCGGGCGCCAATATTGGGGCACTGCTTGCACCACTCACCGTTCCCTGGATTGCATTTCATTTAGGATGGCAATGGGCTTTTATCATGATTGGCGCTATTGGTTTTTTATGGATCATTGTCTGGTGGATTTATTATGATAAGCCCGAAAAGCAAAAAAGATTATCACAGTCAGAGCTAGATTACATTTACTCCGATACGGAAGAAGAAGTGAAAGCAATTGATAAAAATGAAAAAGTTGCTTGGTTTAAATTGCTTGGCTATAAACAAACCTGGTCTTTTGTTTTTGGAAAATTTATGACCGATGGTGTTTGGTGGTTCTTTCTTTTTTGGCTGCCAAAATATTTATATGCACAATATGGTATGGAAGGTACAGCTATCTCTATACCGCTTTTTGTTTTATATAGTATGACCATGTTTGGAAGTGTTGGTGGCGGCTGGTTTCCGGCATATTTTATCAGGCGGGGATACAGCGCTTATAATGGCCGCATGAAAGCCATGTTGCTGATTGCATTGTTTCCATTAGTGGTATTGGCTGCACAACCGATGGGCCATATAAGTTTTTGGATACCGGTGATACTGATTGGTATTGGTGCATCGGCACATCAGGCGTGGTCGGCAAATTTATTTACAACCGTATCTGATATGTTTCCTAAAAAATCAGTAGCCTCTGTTGTAGGCATTGGAGGTATGGCAGGTGGAATAGGAGGTGTATTGATTTCAAAATTAGGCGGTGCATTATTCGATTATTACCAAAAGCTTGGCCATATCGAAACAGGCTATAGCATTATGTTTGCTATTTGCGCCGTAGCCTATCTCGTAGCATGGGCTGTTATGAAAATGCTGGTTCCAAAATATAAACCCATTACCGATTTATAATTGTATTGCTTTAAGCAGGATCTGTATCAAACCATATTACAAAGTTCATCTTAAAACAAAACCTATATTTTTTGTTTTTAATTTTTGTAATGTGTTTGAATTAAAAACAATGTAAACTGTTTTCTTTTTGTAAATTAAACCAAATGCTCTCCGGCGTAAATGCTTTTATGTTAACTTAGGCAATGATTAAGTTTTATTGTAGATGGAACCTGCACCCCGATATTTTGTAAATGAAAATTCCATTGTAAGAAAAGTTTGGAGTAAATCGGATACCATACTTTTTATTTTTGCCGGCGCTTCTGCCGAGTTTGCATTAAACAAAGCAGTTGACTGGCTGTACTTTACTGGCAAACTTCCCGGGGACCCAATTGGCCGCTTATTTTCTACTGTTGGTTATGCCTGGCAGATTGTTTTTTCTGAAACAGAAGTGGCTAATGCTGCTATCGACAAAATAACTTCCATCCATGCAGCTGTTGAAAGTAAACGAAACGCAAAAATCCCCGACTGGTCTTACCGTGATGTTTTATTTATGCTCATCCATTATTCTATTGCTTCTTACGAACTGCTCGAAAGAAAATTATCATCAGATGAAAAAGAAGAACTGTATGATGTTTTTTTACGTATGGGAACAAGGATGAACCTGCAGAAACTTCCGGCCAATTATAATGAATGGCTGATTAGCCACGAGGAACATTTGCAAGCCGACCTGGTAAAAAGCGATTTAACGGTTGACCTTTTTAAACAATACCGTAAGCATCTGGGCGGTTTCAGGTATATGCTTTTGCTGGAGACACAAAAACTTGTTGTACCTGCAAGAGTTATGCAATTGCTTGGTTATAAAAATAGCTTATGGCTAAAACCTGTAATAAAGATTTACAAATTAAGCCGGCATTTAAAAATGGATGGATTGATAAAAAATATTGTGCTGCCGCCAAAGTATAAAGCCCAAATTAAAGCGCTTGACAGGAGCATTTAATTAAACAGTTTTTATCAGCTATATTTGATGAAGTACGATTGAAAAAATATAAAATTTTGCAGGATAATTAAACATCTATATTATGAGTAAAACCATTAGCGAATTATCTCCCACACAAATATGGAAAAACTTTACAGCGCTTAATGCAATACCACGGGCTTCAAAAAAAGAAACAGCAGTTATTAAGTTTATAATGGATTATGGAAAAAGCCTAAACCTGCAAACACAAAAAGACGAAGTGGGCAATGTTATTATAAAAAAACCTGCCACCGCAGGCATGGAAGACCGGCAGGTAGTTTGCCTGCAAAGCCATCTTGATATGGTGCATCAAAAAAATGCCGATACAGATTTTGACTTTGCAACACAGGGAATAAATATGTTTATTGAAGATGATTGGGTTAAAGCAAAGGGAACCACCCTGGGCGCTGATAATGGCATTGGCGTGGCGGCAATTATGGCAATACTTGCGGCTGATAATATACCGCACCCGGCAATAGAAGCTTTATTTACCATTGATGAAGAAACAGGAATGACAGGCGCTTTGGGATTAAAAGGTGGTTTGCTGGATGCAGCAATATTATTGAACCTGGATACGGAAGATGATGATGAACTTACTATTGGCTGTGCCGGTGGTATTGATGTAAGTGCCGAAGGAAAATATGAATTAGAAAATACGCCGCAAGGTTTTGAAGGGTTTACTATAACAGTTAGCGGTTTAACCGGCGGCCATTCGGGGATGGATATTTATAAAGGCAGGGCCAATGCAAACAAAGTGATGAACCGTATTTTATTAAATGCTTCTGTTAAGTTTGATTTACGGGTAAGCGCTATTGACGGCGGTGGTTTAAGAAATGCCATACCGAGAGAATCTGTTGCCACTATTGCATTGCCGGGAAATAAATCTGGAGAACTGCTTTTGTTTATAAAAGAACAGGAGCAGTTTATTAAAAATGAAAACCGCAGTACTGATGCCAGCTTAAAAATAGGAATTGAAAAAACAACAACTCCTTTATTATTGATGAACACTGCTGCACAATATGCTTTATTAAGAACAATTGCTGCCTGCCCAAATGGAATATACCGAATGAGTCCCGAAATTGAAGGGTTGGTACAAACATCAAACAACATTGCAAGGGTAATTGTAAAAGATGGAGTATTTACAATAATGTGTTTAACTCGTGGCTCGGTAGATAGCGAGAAGATGGAACTGGCAAATACTATCTGTTATAATTTTGAGCTGGCAGGGGCAAAGCCATCTTTCGGCGGCTCATACCCGGGCTGGGCGCCCAATCCGGGTGCGCCTTTTGTAAAACTGATGAGTAACCTGTACAAAGAAATGTTTACTGCAGAAGCACATGTAAACGCTGTACATGCCGGGCTTGAGTGTGGCATTATAGGAAAAAATTATCCCTCTATGCAAATGATTTCATTTGGCCCCAATATCAGGGGTGCACATTCGCCCGATGAAAAAGTGCAGGTAAGTTCGGTACAAAAATTTTGGAAGTATTTATTAGAGACGCTGAAAAGAATCCCTTCAAAAAATTAGTTGGCCAATGCCTGCTCAACAATCTCATCTATGCTGATGCCGTTATGGCTTTCATCATAGATACATTCGGTATCTTTTATAAGAAGTACCTGCGGCGATTCGTGGTAAACATTAAAGTCTTCGGCAATTTTATTAGAGAGTGAGCGATGTTTAAGAAGGTCTAAAAAATGAAAATCGATACCTGTTACTGTTGTGGCTTTATCTAACCGGCTTTTGGCCATGCTGCTGATACTGCACCGGGTGCTGTGTTTAAAAATAACCTGTGGCCTTTTTTTTGATGATTCTTTTAAACGCTCAAGTTGGGATTCATCCTGCAAAACAATCCAGTTCATAATTACGGAGGCCTATTAATGAATAATACCCTGGTTATTGGGGCAACCCAACTTCTGGCTTGGGCGGCAACTGCTGATGATGGCGGCTGCCGAAACCAACAATACTAAAACAAAAAATATTTTTTTCATCGTAATAATTTTGAATTAAAAAAACCTATTATTGCAGTAATTGACTGCGGCAAAGATAATTCACCCACAGTAAACGGCGAAATGCTATTTATATTATCTTGCCTTTCAAATTTGTAATTCTTTATCTTGATTTTGTAAATCTTAAAAATATAAATCCTATAATGCTAAAGTTAAACCGTCCTATCGCTTTTTTTGATCTTGAAACCACCGGTGTAAGCCTCTCTGCCGACCGTATTGTAGAAATAGCTATCATTAAGATATTGCCCGATGGCACAAGGCAGGTTAAACGTAAATTGATAAATCCGCAAATACCCATTCCTAAAGATGCAAGCGATATACATGGTATCACAGATGAGATGATAAAAGATGCACCCACTTTTAAGCAGGCTGCTAACGAAATTAAGATGTTTATCGAAAACTGCGATTTGGGTGGATATAACAGTAACCGTTTTGATGTACCTATTTTAATGGAAGAATTTTTAAGGGCAGGTATGGATGTGGATTTAAGTACAAGGAAAATGATAGATGTGCAGCATATTTTTTATACCATGGAGCCCCGTACT
Organism: Ferruginibacter sp.; assembly: GCA_019638575.1. Classification (GTDB taxonomy): domain Bacteria; phylum Bacteroidota; class Bacteroidia; order Chitinophagales; family Chitinophagaceae; genus Ferruginibacter. Next base: position 59,273 of record JAHBTN010000011.1, read on the forward strand.
TTAACGGCTGCATACAAATTCTTTTGTAATAAAGAATTAACAGATGCCCACAGCGCCGAAGCCGATGTAGAAGCTACTATAGATGTATTTATGGCGCAGGTTGATAAATATACCAACCTGGGTAATTCGGTAGATTCTATCTTACAGGTGATAGGAGAGGAAAAAATTGTAGATTATGCCCGTAGGTTTAGTTATAATGAAAAAGGCCAGGAAATTTTTAATTTTGGCAAGCATAAAGGGAAATCGGTTACCGATGTATTGAAGGCAGAACCACAGTATTATGATTGGATGATGAGAGGCGATTTTCCATTACATACCAAGCAAAAGCTCACAGAAATACTCAACCGTACCTTGTTAAAAAATAACTAAAGGGGTTTTGTAGAGAAGATGTTAATATGGCATACCTTTATTTATTGTAAATTTGAAGTCAAGTAATTGTTCAGGCGCTTGGAAAAACTCGTCATCATACCTACTTTTAATGAAAAGGAAAACATCGAAAAAATCATCGATGCGGTTTTTTCTTTGCAGCTCAATTTTCATATACTTATTGTTGATGATAATTCGCCTGATGGTACAGCCGCCATCATTAAAACGCTGTTGCCAAAATACAATGGCCAGCTTTTTTTAGAAGAACGTACCGGTAAATTAGGCTTAGGCACTGCATATATTTATGGATTTAAATGGGCCATTGATAAAGGCTACCAGTATATTTTTGAAATGGATGCCGATTTTTCTCATAACCCTGCCGATTTAGAAAGATTATACCAGGCCTGTAAACAAGGCGCCGGAGTTGCCGTGGGGTCCCGTTATATAAATGGCGGCGCTGTTGCCAACTGGCCGACCAACCGCATCATACTTTCAAAAGGCGCTTCGCTTTATACCCGTATTATTACCTGGATGCCGGTAAAAGACCCTACCGCCGGTTTTGTTTGTTATAAAAAAGAAGTGCTTGAAGCTATTAACCTTGATGAAATTGGTTTTGTAGGTTATGCTTTCCAGATAGAAATGAAATTTGCCGCCTGGAAACTTGGTTTTAAAATTGCAGAAGTGCCCATCACTTTTATTGACCGTGAACTGGGCGCCAGCAAAATGAATAAAGGTATCGTTAAAGAAGGCATATTGGGCGTACTAAAACTTCGCTGGCAAAGCATGTTTAAGAATTACCGAAAAAAAGTTACCAATACGGTTTACGATAAATTAAATTACCAGCAACAGGATGTTGTACTGGAAGGCAAATAATTATTTTTTACTTTCTCCTTTCCTTTTTTTTAGTTGGTTTATGTAATCTTTTTTAAAAGTGCATCTGTATAACAAAGCAAATTGTTATGCAAAAACTGCAAATCTCCATTCCCAAACCATGCCACGAGAACTGGCAAAATATGACTGCAACAGAACAAGGCCGTTTTTGCAAGGCCTGTGCTAAAGAAGTAGTTGATTTTAGTACAATGACAGATACTGAAGTGCTGAATTATTTTACAACCATTACTCATAATAATGTTTGTGGCCGTGTACTCACTTCGCAGTTAGACAGGCCCATTACTTACCCAATGCAAATTAAAAAGAAGATGTATTGGTACTGGAACTATATTGTTATGTTCTTTATGTTTTTTGCCAAATCAAATGCTGTTAAGGCGCAGGGAAAATTACAAGAAGTGCCCGTAGCACAAAACCCTGTAAAGCGCAGCAGCTTACCCAATGGCGAAGTATTGGTTACAAGGGTTGGAGGTGTAAAGCAGGTTAGTTCAAAAATTATTGATGGTATAGTAACAGACGAAAACCGCCACCCAATACCCAATGCCACCATTTTAATAAAAGGAACAAAGAATGGTGTTGTTACCAACGCAAAAGGATTGTTTTCAATCAGGGTATTAAAAGATGCTGTGTTAATGGTATCTGCAATGGGTTATCAAAATTCAAGCATTACTGTAAACGAAGAAGATTATTTAACAATACAGTTGAATACCGATTTTTCGAATGTGGTTTTAGGGGGTATTAGTTTTACAGGTTTAAAAAATGAAGATGATAAAATAATTAACAATGAAGAAACTGATACCACAGGACTTAAAAAAGTAAAACAGCTTGATACGGTAACTGTAAAGGCAGCTTACCCAACAACAAGAAGAGAAATTACTGTTGTTATGATGGGAGCCGTATCAAAAAAAGGGGAAAAAATCAGTAATCAAAATGAAACGAAGTTGAAATCAATTGAAACAAAAAATACCATGAAAGTTTATCCTAACCCTGCCATACATGGCAACAACATACAACTTAATATGAACCTTAAAGAAACAGGCTTATACCAGTTACAGGTTACCGATGCAGTTTACCGCACCGTATTTTACAAACGTATTAATGCAGTTAACAAACAGCAAAGTGAACAAATAGTTTGCGACAGCAAATGGGCAGCAGGTATTTATTTCATAAGGATATTCGACTCAAAAAACAGTTTGGTTAATGAAAGCAGTTTCATAGTTCAGTAGTGTAATGGTTGTTTTATGCCGGCCATGATTGTAGCCTGAAAAGTTTAATAAAAAACAGGCACAACTGGCCGGTTTTCTTTTTATAATATTCTCAAATACTAAAGTGTTATTTAAATGCAGGATGAAATTGATGTAATGTTGTTCTTAAATACTCCCTGTCTAAATGTGTATAAATTTCGGTGGTGGTAATGCTTTCGTGGCCAAGCATTTCCTGTACAGCCCTTAAATCGGCACCGCCTTCAACAAGGTGTGTGGCAAATGAATGCCTGAAAGTATGTGGCGATATATTTTTTTTGATACCAGCCTTTGCAGCCAGTTCTTTCAGCATCAAAAAAATCATAACCCGGCTAAGCTTACTGCCTCTTCGGTTTAAAAAAAGAATATCTTCCTGGCCGGGTTTTATTTTAAGATGTACCCTTATCTGGTTTTTATAAATATTAATGTATTTAACTGCAGCGCTTCCAATAGGTACCAGCCTTTCTTTATCTCCTTTACCAATCACACGTATAAAACCGATATCTAGAAAAAGACAACTTAACCGCAGGTTTACCAATTCCGATACCCGTAAGCCACAGCTATAGAGTGTTTCCAAAATAGCTTTATTACGGCCGGCTTCGGGTTTGCTTAGATCTATCTGTGCAATGATATTTTCAATTTCTTCAAAACTAAGAGTATCGGGCAGTGCTCTTTTTTGTTTTGGTGTTTCTAATAAAGCAGTAGGGTTGGTTGTTACAAGTTGTTCAATTTGACAATAGGTATAAAAACTCCTCAAACCCGATACTATCCTCGATTGCGATGCGGCTGTCATTCCCAGTTCACTAATCCATTGAACAAAATCTTCAAGATCTTTTAGTTGAACCTCGCCGGGGTTTACTAACAAATTTTTTGCCTGTAAATAATCTGTCAGTTTATCAATATCACGCAGGTATGCTTCCACTGAATTTTCTGCAAGCGATTTTTCCAGTTGAAGCCATGCTTTGTATCCTTTTTTATAAGGTTCCCACATAAAGTTTAAAAGGTTTTTTCAATTACATACAAATGAAACCATTAATAACTTATTTTAGCAACCTGAATTTCGTTAATAGTTATTAAAAAACAATATGCAGGCAGTAAATCTTCGTTCGTTTAAACAAAAAGTTCGTTTTAATAAAGTACGGTTAAAAAAATTTCTATCAAAGGTCTTAAAAGAACAACCCCGAGGGTTAGATAAACTTGCTGCTGATACAGAAAAAGAAGTGTGGAAAGAAGTTGATTGCCTTACCTGTGCCAATTGCTGCAAAACCATGAGTCCTACTTTTAATGCAGCAGATATTAAACGTATTTCTAAACATTTTAACCAAAGCCCCGAAGCATTTACAAAACAATGGCTGCGTAAAGACAAAATAGGAGATATGCTTAATAAAACCGAGCCCTGCCAGTTTTTAAACCTGCAGGATAACAAATGCTCCATCTACGAAATACGTCCTGCCGACTGTTCAGGCTTTCCGCACCTTTCAAAAAAGCGCATGGTAGATTATATACATGTACATAAACAAAATATTGAGTATTGCCCCGCCACATACAAACTGGTAGAAAAAATGCAGGCGCTTAGTAAAAATTAAACCTGCTGTTATAAATAAACATCTTCAATAAAAAAATATTCAACCGGTTTATCTTTTAAAATAGATACGGAGAGAATATCAAATTGTATCCTTTTCCATTGCGGGTGCAGGTAAAGGTATTCTTCTGAAGCGTTGATAAGGTTTTGAATTTTTTTATCGTTTACCGCATCTTCGGGATGACCATATTTTTCAGTTCGCCTTGTCTTTACTTCAATAAAATGCAGTACACCGGTTTTATGTGCAATGATATCAACTTCCCAATTTGAATGCCGCCAGTTTTTTTGCAGGATGGTAAACCCCTGGTTCAACAGGTAAGTTTCGGCCATCAATTCGCCTGTACTGCCGGTTGTATTATGCCTTGCCATATTTATTTGTTGGCGAAATTAAAAATGCCATCTTACAAATGCTTCCATAGCGGCGTATTGGGTAAGTCCAAGGCGGGCATAAAGCTGGGCTGTATTTGCATTGCGTTCTTCGGCACGCTGCCAAAATTCACGGTCATCGCTACCCTGGAAAGGCACACTGTCTTTTTGCGATTGATGAATAAAGATGCCATGCCTTTTTTTAACTACCTGGTCGGGGCTCATGGGAATGGCCATTTCAATTTCGGTGATATCCCATTCCTGCCAGGCGCCTTTATACAACCATAGCCAGCAGTCATCTATCCATTTGGCTTTACTGGCTTTAATAGTTTTTAAGGCTTCAATTACCACATCAAAACAAACTTTATGTGTTCCATGCGGATCGGCAAAATCGCCTGCACAGTAAATCTGTTGTGGTTGCAATCTGTTCAGCAGGTCAACAGTAAGTTGCACATCCGCTTCACCCATTGGGCTTTTTTCAATGGTGCCTGTTTCATAAAAAGGAAGATTCATAAAATGCACCTGTTCATCTGTAAGGCCAACATACTTGCAGGTAGCTTTGGCTTCGCACCTTCTAATTAGTCCTTTTATTTCACGTATGGAGCCTGTGTCTTTATCGGTAGATTTTTTTACTCTTAAAAAAGCAGTGGCTTCTTCCAGAATTTTTTTACTCTTGGTTTCATCAATATCAAACATACTTTCAAAACCTACGGTAAAATCTATAAACCTTGTAACAAACTCATCTGTTACTGCAATATTGCCGCTGGTTTGATAGGCCACATGCACTTCGTGTCCCTGGTCGTGCAGGCGCATAAATGTGCCGCCCATGCTAATGATATCATCATCGGGATGCGGAGAAAAGATAACAGCTTTTTTAGGGAAAGGCTCGGTTCTTTCGGGGTGATTAGTACGTTGTGTGGGCTTGCCTCCGGGCCAACCGGTAATGCTGTCTCTTAATAAATAAAACACCTGCATGTTTATTTCATAAGCATCGCCTTTATCAACAAGCAGGTCGCTAAGGCCATTATCATTGTAATCAAAATTGGTAAGGCTTAGTACAGGTTTGTTAAGTTTAAGCGCCAGGTTTATAACGGCACGTTTCATCATGTTGCTTGTCCATTCGCACTCACCGGTAAGCCAGGGGCTTTTAAAACGGGTTAGTTCGCTGGCTGCCACTTCATCAATCACAAATGTGCAATCATCATGGTTTTGTAAAAGCGATGCAGGTACATCTTCCGTATCGTCATCTTCTACTGCTTTTTTTATTACAGGCGCCTTGGCTTGCCCCCATGCCATCAGTATTATTTTTTTACTTTTTAAGATAGTGCTTATGCCCATGGTGATGGCCATACGTGGCACTTCGCTCATGTTGCCAAATTCGTAAGCATTGGCAATACGGGTACTGTTATCTAAAGTAGTGAGCCTTGTTTTGGTGTACATGCCGCTGCCCGGTTCATTAAAGCCTATGTGGCCATTTACGCCTATTCCTAAAATCTGTAAATCTAAACCACCGGCATCTTCAATCTGTTTTTCATAATTGAGGCAATGCTCTTTTACTTTATCCTTGGGTATCATACCATCGGGCAGGTGATAATTATTGGGGTCGATATCGGTTTGTTCAAAAAGATTTTTCCGCATAAAATAATGATAGCTCTGCAAGGCATCTTTATCCATGGGATAATACTGATCGAGATTAAAAGTGATTACGTTTTTAAAACTTAACCCTTCATTTTTGTGCATTCGCACCAACTCGGCATATAACGATTTGGGAGATGAGCCGGTGGCAAGGCCAATTACTGTTTTTTTTCCGGCAGCTTCTTTTTCTTTAATCAGGTTGGCAATTTGCTTAGCCACAAATGCAGAGCCTGTTTTTGAATCGGCAAAAATTTTAACCGGTATTTTCTCTAATGAGTCGGTCAGGTCAATCTTGGTCATAGTAGTTTTGTGTTGATTAAAATTACCGCTTTATTTATTACATTCTAAATATTCAATCTAAAAAAATAACGAAGTAATATTTTACTTTTAAAAGGCAGTAAAGCAAACCTACTGTACTTCTATCTCATCAGTAAAAAGCCATGCTGGATTGCCTCCGCCCGGTTTACCTGTTGGGATGATACCATAGTTGAAAGCTTTTACCTGTATATACCTGCATGTTTTTTCTTTTTTTATTTCAATCTTATCCATGTCATCATCAGGGTTTATATCAATACTAACAGATTCAAGCGGTGGATGCCGGGTTACTACTGTTGTATCTGTATATGGTATATAGGTTACCTCCACTTTTTTGGGCAGGTAAATCCAACTGCCGGTTTGTTTTAATACATGCAGGGTTACTTTTGAAACTTCGGTTTCTTTGCCAAGGTCAATCGTAACATCAAGATCGGTTCCGTTAAAACCTAAAAATTCGGAAGACTTGCTCATGCCTTTTTCATTTTGTACGCCATCAACCAAAGTAAAAGCGCCGTTGCCCGAATATGATTTTGATGGAGGGTTTACAATACTTATTTTTTTGCCGGTGGCTTTGTTGAAATAAAATTTTTGCGACACCTTCATTTCTTTGGTAGATGCATTTGCCAGGAAGATACCATTGGTAATTAGTTGCGGTTTAGTATAAGCCCATACCGAATCGCCATTGTTATAATTGATGGTTATGGGCATATTATTTTTTGATTCTAATTTCCAAAGTACACCGTTATAATCAGGCGCAGGTAATACCGTTGCTTTTAAATCATAATATGCTTTACTGTAATTAATTTTTTGTTTGCTAAGCCTTTCAAATACTGTTGGAAGCCTTCTTTCAAAATCGCTCCAGTTGCGTTTTTCTTTGGGGCTCCATAATACTTCACTTAAAGCGGTCATACGTGGAAACATCATGTATTCAACCTTGCTTGGGTATTCCATGTATTCGGTCCACATATTTGCCTGTGCACCTAACACATATTTTCCTTCTTGTGCCGAAAGTTCTTTGGGTATTGGCTCGTAGGCATATACATTTTCTATTGGATTGTAGCCGCCAATTGTTACACTGTCTTCATTTTTACTTTGCGAATAATCGAAATATACAGGGTTACCGGGTGTCATAATCACCTGGTGTTTTTGTTTTGCCGCTTCTATACCGCCGGCTTCGCCACGCCAGCTCATAACCACAGCATTGGGGGCAAGGCCGCCTTCCAGTATTTCATCCCAGCCAATCATTATTTTTCCTTTATTGTTCAGGTATTTTTCAATACGCTGTACAAACCAGCTTTGCAGTTCATGTTCATCTTTAAGATTATTGTCTTTCATTCTTTTTTGACAATAAGGGCAAAGTTTCCAGTGTGTTTTGGGGCATTCATCTGCACCAATATGAAAATATTTTGAAGGAAAAAGTTTTATCACTTCATCAATTACATTTTCAAGAAACATGAAAGTAGAATCTTTGCCTGCACAAAAAACATCATCAAAAACACCCCAGGTTTCCTGCACTAATTTTATACGGCCGTTCTTTTGCTCTTCAACGCTTTTTTTCGAAATCATATTGGCAGGTATCTCGGTAGGTTTTTGCGGAAAACAGCTTAGCCAGGGATAAGCAGCTATGGCAGCACTTCCGTGGCCGGGCATTTCTATTTCGGGAATTACTTCTATATACCTGCTTTTTGCATATTGCACCACTTCTTTAATTTGCTGTTGTGTATAAAAACCGCCATAAAATTTATTGTCGCTTCCTTTGCCGGGATAGCGGCCAATGATACTTCCGTTTCTCCATGCACCAACTTTGGTAAGTGCGGGATATTTTTTTATTTCAATACGCCAGCCCTGGTCTTCGGTAAGGTGCCAGTGAAAGGTATTGTATTTGTATGCGGCCAGGTAATCGATATATCTTTTTACAAATGAAACCGGGAAAAAATGACGGCCCAAATCAAGGTGCATGCCACGGTATGCAAACCGGGGATAATCATTAATGGTAAGCTGTGGTATGGTTAATTTGTTTTTTGTAAAAGGTATCAGCTGCAATAAAGATTGAATACCATAAAAAACACCTGCTTCATTGTCGCCGGCAATGTAAACACCATTTTTATCAACCGTAAGTGAATATGCTCCCGGAATTTCATAATCCATTCTTTCGTAATTAAGGCGAATAGCATTAGAATTTGCAGCCTGCTTTTTAACCTTTAATGAAAAACCAAATTGTTTTTGCAGGAAATCGTTTAAAACAACTGCAGATTTTTCAAGGCCACTTCCTTCAAGTATCAGCGCCGTGTTTTTATTTAAAGTGAATGTGCCGCTGCCCAACTTTACCTCGGCAGGCATAGGTACAATGTTTACCTGTGCAATGCTGTTTAATGCTATGCCGAGGCTAAGTAAGGTTGATAATTGTTTCATCTTGTACATTTAATTATAATTGTTATAGCAATATTACTTTAAAACAGGCAATATTATCCTGCTTGCATTAACTGCATCATGGTAAATACGGATGGTTGCTTTTTGAAAATCTTTTTCATCTGCATCGGGTATACGCATGAATTGCTGGGGGTTTCTGTCAACCAGTGGAAACCAACTGCTTTGCACCTGTACCATTATTTTATGACCTTTTTTAAAACAGTGTGCCACATCATTTAAATCAAATTTCACTTGGGTGATTTTTCCCGGCACAAATGGTTCAGGCTTTTCCATGCTATTACGAAATTTTCCACGCATTACTTCGGCTCTCACCAATCTTTGCAAACCTGCCATGGTTAAGCCTCTTGGCGATCCATTGGGTGTAGATGCCGTATCGGGAAGCACATCAATAAGTTTAACAATAAAATCTGCATCGGTACCGGTAGTGCTAACAAACAAATCGGCTGTTATGGGGCCAGATAAAACAATATCTTCGGTTAATACCCCGGTTTCAAAAACAACTACATCGGGCCTTTGCGAAGCAAAGCGCTGGTCTTCGGCCATGTATTCATTATTGCGCCTGCCATAAATACCTTCGGTGTAAGGAACAGGTTTTGCTGGGTCGCTAACATATTCATCATAGCCGGTGGCTGCATTTTCTTTTTGCAGGGAGAGCTGATTACCATTGTTAAAATAATAATTAACATGGTTAGTATTTTTAGGAGGCCATATATTGTAATGCCGCCATTGGTTTGATCCAGTTTCAAAAACTGTTGCTTCTGCTGCATTAAAACTTCCTTTATCTTTTAAATAAAAATTAAAGAATGTTGTTTCCAGTGAGTCCTGGAAATATTTACTGGTATTTGATCCAAAATCATGAGTGGCAAATTTTGTCCACTGGCTACCGGCCCAGGCGCCATGGGTCCAGGGCCCCATTACCAACCTGTTGTTATTTTTAGGGCTTTGCTTTTCTATGGCTTCATAAGTATGCAATGCACCAAATAAATCTTCTGCATCAAACCAGCCACCTACCACCAATGTGGGTATGTTTATGTTTTTTAAATGTGTTCTTATATTTCTTGCCTGCCAGTAATCATCATAAGTATCATGCTGCAGGTATTCGTTCCAAATTGGTACTTTATGGTCGAAATATTTTTTGCTGTTGGTATTTTTAATGGTACCCATTTTAAGATAGAAGCGGTACACATCGTTTGTGGAAGAGCTAAACACAGGAGTGCTGTACTCCTGCACCGGCCCGTTTCTTTGCATACCAAAGTATTTCATAAAACCAAAATTATCCAACAGGAAAAAAGCGCCGTTATGGTTGGCATCATCACCAATAAATTCATCTGTAACAGGCGCCTGTGGGCTAACCGCTTTAATAGCAGGATGAGCGCCGGGTAAACTGGCCGTAGCATAAAAACCCGGATACGAAATACCATATAAACCCACACGGCCATTATTGTTTTTAATATTTTTTAATAACCAATCAACCGTATCATAAGTGTCGCTGCTTTCATCCACATCTTTTTTTGTTTTTTTAATAGCGATATAAGGCGTTACTTCCAGGTTTACACCTTCGCTCATATACCTGCCTCTTACATCCTGGTAAACAAAAATGTATTTTTCATGCATAAGCGATTGGTTGGGGCCAACTCTTCGTGGAAAATTATTGGCGCCATAAGGCCCGGCAGAGTAGGGGGTACGTTCCATTAAAATGGGATATGCCTGTGATTGATCTTTTGGTATATAAATTACCGTGTATAATTTTACTCCATCCCTCATGGTGATGTTGGTGTCAATCTTTGTAAAATTTTCTTTTACAAAATTATTTTGTGCCTGTACAAAAGAAAAGGGAATAAAAAATATGTACAGCAAAAAAGTTATTTTTTTCATTCCTGGTTATTTAATATTGGCAGAATGATGCTGCTGTTATGATATATCCTGATGGTAGCTTTTTGAAAGTCGCTGTCATCGCAATGATAAATGTCAACAAATTTTTGTGGGTTCCTGTCAGATAAAGGGAACCAACTGCTTTGTACCTGAACCATTATTTTATGTCCTTTTTTAAAAGTGTGTGCTATATCGGGCAATGTATATTTTACTTCGGTGATGTTGCCGGGTGTAAAGGGTTCGGGTACTGCAAAGCTGTTGCGGTATTTGCCACGCATTATTTCACCACGAACAAGCATCTGGTAACCACCCATAGGATAATTTTGGCCATTGCCTTTACCAAATTCTTTTTCATCGTAGCTGTATTCATCAGGAAAAACATCTATCAGTTTAACCACAAAATCTGCATCGGTTGTTGAGATGCTGGTAAATAAATCGGCTACCAGCGGGCCTGCCAGCGTAATATCGCTTGTTAAAACAGGGGTACTAAAACTAAGTACATCGGGCCTGCGGCTGGCAAAACGCTGGTCATCTGTCATGTATTCTCTTGTGCGGCCGGGGTGTACATCTTCGGTATAAGGCACCGGGTGTGCAGGATCGCTGATGTATTCGCTGTATGTGGTTGCCGCATTTTTTGTTTCAATAAATGATAAGCCATTACCATTTGCAGTGTATAATTTTTTATACGATACGCCTTCGGGTGGCCATGTCTTTAAATTTTTCCATTCATTTTCGCCGCTGAAGAAAACGGTGGCTTCTGCAATATCCCGTACTGTGCCTTTCAATTTTAAATAAAAATTAAAGAATGGTATTTCAATATTCTGTTGATAATATTCACTTGTTTTTTTACCAAACCTTATATTGCCTAAATATGTGCCATCACTGCGGCCACCCCATCCGCCATGAAACCAGGGGCCCATTACCAACCTGTTTTCGGTTAGCGGACTTTTTTGTTCAATGGCTTTGTACAGGTTCCAGGCGCCAAAACAATCTTCGGCATCAAACAAACCACCTACAACAAGTATGGCAGGTTTAATATTGGTTACAAAATTGCGTGGGTTCCTGGCTTGCCACCATTCATCATAATTAGGATGGTTCACCAGGTCGTTCCAAAACTTTATACTATCGCCCATTATTTTTGTAAAGTTTTTGATAGCGCCTGTTCTTAAATAAAAATCATAATAGTCTTGTGTAGGTATTCTAAATCCCGGCGAAGCAACTTGAGTAGGCACAGGCCTTGGTTTTCCAAAACCGGTATAAAAATTAAATCCGTCTAAAAAAAAGAAAGCGCCGTTGTGATGAAAGTCATCACCCATGAACCAATCTGTTACCGGTGCCTGCGGACTTACAGCTTTTAAAGCCGGGTGGCCGCTAAGCGCTGCCATGGTAGAATAAAAGCCGGGATAAGATATTCCAAATACACCTACACGCTGGTTGTTACCAGGTATGTTTTTAATCATCCAATCAATGGCATCATACGTATCACTTGCTTCATCAATCTCTTTACCTTTTTTATTAGGATTAAAAGGGCGCACATCTACAAAATCTCCTTCACTCATCCACCGGCCACGTACATCCTGTATGGCAATGATATAACCCTCTTTAAGGTAATTGATCCAGTAAGTAGAATATAAACGAGGATTAAAATTATCCTCGCCATAAGGCCTGCAGCTATAGGGTGTACGGTTTAGTAGTATGGGATGTTTTTCGGAATTGTTTTTGGGAATATAAAAAGCGGTAAACAGGCTGATACCATCACGCATGGGAACCATCTTTTCTATTTTATAATAGTTATCTCTTACCCAGGCCGAATCGGCATCCTGTGCCCACAGGCTTGTTAATGAAAACAGGGTAGTTATAAGCAACAGGAAATATTTTTTCATTTCATATTTTTTTGAGTGTTAAATTTAACGAAACTAAATTGTATATGGCCGGTAATAATGAAGATCTCATCAACAAATTTTATTCATCTTTTCAAAAGCTGGATTATAATGGCATGAATGCCTGTTACAGCGATGATATAGTTTTTTTTGACCCTGTTTTTGGTTTATTAAGGGGCGATGAAGTGAGGGCTATGTGGGAAATGCTTTGTAAGAATGCAAAAGATTTTTCATTAACCTATTCCAATATCACCCATCTTGATGAAGAATACAGTACCTGCGAATGGGTGGCCAGTTATACTTTTTCCAAAACAGGTAAAAAAGTGGTGAACAGGATAAAGGCCAATATGCGTTTTGCTGATGGAAAAATTGCAGAACACAGCGATGCATTTAGTTTACATAAATGGAGCAAGCAGGCAATGGGATTTTTGGGCTGGCTATTAGGCTGGAACCGTTTTTTTCAAAAGAAAATACAGAATGGAGCCCGGAAGAATTTGAAGAAGTTTATAGAGAGAAAAATGGGATGAAACGATATAATTGTTGTTAGTCAGGCGACCAACAACGGCTGCGGTCAGGCGACCAACAACGGCGGCGTTGTACGGCTTTATCCAAAATTATTCAAAATAAAATTTCGTATTTCTTGATATACCTGTTAAGTAAACAACAAGATATTCTTTTGAGTTTTTACTTTATCCAATACGCAATATCCCTGGCTTGCACACTATCTCATAAGGAATAGTTGCTGGGAAGAATACAATAATTTCTCTTTAACAATTATTATCCATTTGGATTATTTGATACAATATCCAGTTTCTATTATTTTGATACATAGTAAAAGAAATATAACCTTAATCGGTAAACTAAAGTTGCTTTTTCATCTAATAAAACTTTTGCAATGAAAAATTATTCTATTAAGGGGCTAACAAAGCTGCTCATGTTAGTTACGATGTTAGTGCCATTCCATTACAATAGTAGTGCCCAGATCGTTCATGAAAATATGCCCATCACCAATGGGCAAGTGTATTCGATAGTTCATAGTGGAAACACTGTTTACCTGGGTGGCAGTTTTTGGGGACTTGGCCCTAATGTTCCCAATGGCTCATCTATCAGTACTACCTCAGGGCTTCCCGATTTAAATTATGCCAAACCGAATGGTGCCGTAAATACTGTGGTACCGGATGGTGCAGGCGGCTGGTATATTGGCGGCGAATTTACACAAGTAGGTGGAATTGCAAGAAACAATATTGCTCGTATTAATGCCGATGGTACTGTGAACAGTTGGAACCCCGGGGCCGATAACTATGTAAGAACACTTACCATCAATGGAAATATTATGTATGTAGGTGGAGATTTTGGAAATATTGGCGGACAGCCGAGGGATTATTTAGCAGCATTTGATTTAACTACAGGAAATGTTAGTACATGGATAGCTAATACTGACGGGGCAGTAAATACAATAGCAGTAAGCGCAGGAATCGTATATGTGGGAGGCGAATTCAGTGAAATTAATTCGGAAATCAGGTATAATGTTGGCGCAGTTACGGAGGCTTCAGGCATTGTTACGGGATGGGTACCGGATGCAGATGATTATGTTCATTCAATTGTTGTGAATGGTACTACTATCTATATTGGAGGCGTCTTCACCCTGCTGGGTGGGCAATCAAGAGAATATCTTGGTGCTGTTAATTCAACCAATGGAAATGCACTAGCCTGGAATCCGGGTGTAGATGATGTTGTGTTGGATTTGGAGCTTTCAGGAAATACGCTTTATGTTGCCGGTGAATTTACAGAACTCGGTGGGGCAACAAGAAATTATCTTGGTGCTGTGAATGCTACCACTGGAAATGTGCTGACATGGAATCCAGGCTCGGGCGACATTGTAGAAACCGTATCAGTTAATAATGGATTATTGTATGCAGGAGGATATTTTAACTTTATTGGAGGCCAGTATCGCAATTCCATTGCTGCCCTGGATCTTACTACTGCACAATCTACATCCTGGAACCCAAGTATATACCAGGGTGTATTAGCAATGGCTTATAGTGGAAGTAATATATATGCAGGTGGTGATTTTATTTCGGTAGGATGGAGCGATAGAAGATTTGCGGCAGCAGTAGATGTAACTACCGGGAGTGTAACCTCATGGGCACCCTATCCAAATAATATTGTAACCGATTTAGTAATAAAGGGAAACACCATCTATGCAGCAGGAAATTTTTCTACTATTGGCGGGCAATCCAGGAGATACATTGCAGGATTAAATAACACGAATGGAAATGCAACCTCTTTTAACCCAAATCCGAATAATAATACCGGGGTTACTTCAATAGCTGCCGGAGCCAGTTATATTTATGCAGGTGGCAGCTTTACAAATATTGGTGGGCAGGCAAGAAACAGTCTCGCTCAATTGGATCCCACAACAGGTAATGCCACTTCATGGAATCCGAATGTAAATGTGCAGGTGGATGCAATCGTAGAAGGTGATAATGCAGTTTATATCGGTGGATATTTTACAACCATTTCAGGACAATCAAGATATCATATTGGGGCAGTGGACCTGGCAAGTGGATTAGTTAATAGTTGGAACCCGGGTATGAATACCAATGAATATATTTATGACCTGGATTTTAAAGATAATACAGTTTATGTGGCAGGAAACTTCAATACTATTGGAGGGCAAACAAGAAATAATATCGCCGCCATTGATGCCAGCACCGGATTAACCACAGCCTGGAATCCCAATGCCAGTAATTCTGTTAATACAATTTCAATAAATGGAAATAATCTATATGCCGGTGGGCACTTTCTATCAATTGGTGGCGCATCCCGAACTTACTTAGCAAGCCTGAGCCTTGCTACAGGGATTGCTACTCAATGGAATCCTATTTTGAACGAATCGGTGTGGGGTACAGATGTGGATGGCAGTAAAGTGTTTGCCGGTGGAAATTTCACGACCGTATTTGGGCAAACCCGAAATTATTTTGCTTTAATTGAAGATAATAATGTTGTGCCGATAACTATGAATAACATAGAAGCCTATGTTCGCAACAATCAGTTGTTTGTTTCGTGGATTACAAATACCGAAAGTAATAATGATTATTTTGACATTCAGGTATCTGCCGACGGTAAGGATTTTAAAAGTGTTGGAACGGTAAAGTCCAAGGCAATAGATGGCAATTCTGATAAACCTTTACAGTATTCATTTAGTTCTTCATTAGAAAAAATACTGATGCTCGGTTTTGCTGGTTCACTTTCACTTTTGTTTTTGCCTTTGTTTAGTAACAAAAAACATAAGTATTTATTTGGATTGGGGGCAATTTTTTTAGCGATAATTTTATTGAACGCAAGTTGCAAGAAAGTTGATACATTGAATGATGATAAAGGGAAAACAGTATTTGTACGTATTGTTCAGGTTGATAAAGATGGAAGCAAATCCGTTTCAAAAGTAGTAGCGGCGAGAGTGACGGAGTAATAATAAATATGTGTCAATCTTTTTCTTTCTTCATGTAACGTCATTCTTCCAGGATTTTTTATGGCGAGGATGTTGCGACAAATGAAATAAAAAAATATGTTGTTGGTCAGGCGACCAACAACGGCTGCGACCAACAACGGAAGCGGCCAACAATGGCTGCGACCAACAACGGAAGCGGCCAACAATGGCTGCGACCAAGAACTGCTACAAAAAAATGAATGCCAAAGAACAACAATAAGATTAAAGATTGTATTGCCCTTTTATAAAGATTGTATAAATGTAAGCAGTTTTGTTCTATCGGTTTTGCTTAACTGCATAAATTTTTGTTTTGATTGCTGGGCTTCACCAGCATGCCAAAGAATGGCTTCTTCAATTGTTCTTGCCCTTCCATCGTGTAAATAAAATGGTGTGCCATTGGTTTTTGCAAATAAACCAATTCCCCAAAGTGGGGCTGTTCTCCATTCTTTACTGGTGGCTAAAAAATCGGGGCGGTTATCTGCCAAATCATCACCCATATCGTGCAAAAGCAAATCGGTAAAGGGTTGTATGCGCTGGTTATTTATTGCACTAAGGTTTAGGTCAACCCCGGTTTGTATAACCGGTTTATGGCAACCACTGCAATTAAGTTGCGTAAACAATTGTTTGCCTGCTTGTACATCGGCATCGGTGGTATTGCGCCTTGCAGGCACTGCCAATGTCTTTATATAAAACACAACATGATTTAATAAACTATCAGCTAATTCGGGGTCATCATTCAATGCATCTATTTGAGATTGCCCGTAACTACTTTCAAATGGGAAAACATAATTGGTTATACCCATATCCTGGTGGTAGGCGCCTGCTACCTGCATTAATAAATTTGGAACATTTGCTTTTAAACCAAACCTGCCTAATTCTCTTTGATGTGTGTATGAATTATACACATAGTTTGGTTTACCACTAATGCCATCAGCATCAGCATCAAACTCATCTGCAAACGAAAGGATTGTTGCTTCGGGTATGTTTTGCAATAAACCTAAACCAAAAACAGGCGGAGCAAGGCGTGGCGATATAAGATAATTTGATGGCAAAGCCTGATAGGCATTGGTTACCGTATATGTTGGTTTACGAAGTGTAACTATTTCTCCATCAGGATAAGTAACATTTACATTACTGTAACTGATATTTACATTTGCTTCGGGTTGCTTACCAAAAATGGCAACATCCTGTAACTGTCCGCCAAAACCGGGTATAGGCAAGGGGCCTCCATTTGCATCGGTACCCGGAATACTTAACCTGAACAATAAAGAAGAATTTACAAAACCTGCTGTTGGTGTACCTTTTCCATCATTATGATGGCAACTGATACAGCTTACATTATTAAATATAGGCCCCAAGCCACTGTTAACAGGGGCCGGCGCCGATACAAAAGTTTGTTCAAAAGCTGCATCTCCTATTTCATGAACAGCTAAATCCCTTTCATTTAATAAAGGGATTTCGTGTCCAAAAGATTTTGATGTTTCATCAAATACAGTTGCCATACCGCCACTTAATCTTTCATCGTAACCCGATTCATTAAAAATGCCGGCTTTATTGCACATTGTAAACAGTAAAACAACTGATACAATTATAGATATGACATATAGTTTTTTCAAAGTAACTTATAAAATTTAATCCTGTATGTTTTGAATGATGAAAGGCTTTAATTCATCTTCCAAAGTTGATTTTAATGTAGCCAGTGCAGCCATGGTTTGCTGGCATTGTATCCTTTGAGAAATGATGGCCTCTTCATAAAAAACAGTAATGTTGTTAAATGAGTTGATGGCTGCTGAAATTTGGTTTTGTATTTTGTTATCAAGAGAAATATTTTTTGCGGCAACTAAATCATTTATTCCTTTACCGTTTGCTGCACCTAAATTTCCCAGGTAAACATTTTGTAACCCTATAATATTATCCCTAAAATCGCTAACAGAATTTCCGCTATAAGGCGATTCTACTATTGATGGATCCATTGCTACATACGGTTCTTTCATTTTACCTTCACCCACTTCTTCGCAAATGCCAATCATTGCTTCTACAATTGCCAGGTAGGCTTCTTGCTTTTTTGCATATACTGCACTGCCATTTCCGGCATTAATAACCTGCTGTGCAAAATTGGTTGGTGCGGCTGTCCAGCTTAAATATAATTCGTGGCAGGTATTTTTTAAATCGGTTGATAAGCTAACCATGTATGCTTTTTGCCTGGCAGTAATGTTTGCAGCAGTTCTGCTTCCGTGGTCGCCAAATATGATGTATTCAATAGGGTGGTATCCACGCAGTGATAAAGTAATATTTTGAATATCGGCTACTGTAAGCGGATTGCTGCTTGCAAGTAAAGAGTCCATCTGTACATAATCTGTTGGCCATGTATCCATATTTGGGTCGTAGTCATTATCTTCTACAGGGCCAAATAAATAGCCTTCGCATTTTTCCCAAACACTACGCATGTTTTTCCAGGCATTTTTTGCTTCGGTTAAATTTGCTTCGGTAGCATTTGTATTTAAATTTTGAATGGCAGTATTTAATGCAGTGGCAGCATTATCTAAATCGGCATATCCCTTTACAGCTACCACATTGGTAAAATCTGCAAGAACTTCAGTTTTTAAGGTTTCAAAATTATCTGTAACAGTATCATTGTTTTTATTGCAGGCTGCAAGGCTAACAAATAAAATTATAAAAGATAATAACGAGATTTTTTTCATTGAGTAATTTTTAAATTGAGATGATTAAGTTGTGGTTGTTTATTGTTGTTGTATATTTTTTTAAATTGGTTTCTGCCGGGCCTTTTAATACTTCGCCCTGGCTGTTAAACCGGCTGCCATGCAAACTGCATAAGTATCCATTTTGTGAAGGGGTAAGTTGGTTATCCATGTGGGTGCATTGCAGCAGTAATGCCAGGTATTGGCCATCTTCATTTTTATGTACGGCAATATCATATTGCCATCCTTTGGGCCTTACAAAAAGGGTATTTGTTTTTTCAAACATGGTTAACGGAACATTAAGTTGGTTATCATGTGCCTCTGTTTTAAACACTGAGTAAGCAGGGCTGCATCCGGGCAAAGCCGGAGCCAACATTGCCAATGCTCCCATCAAACAAGTATTGCATCCGTATCTTAAAAATTCTTTCCTGTTCATAATTAAAATGAATACCCGATACCAATATTTAAAAACGAATTATTTTGTTTGTAAGGCAGTGCATTGGGCGGAGGGTTGATGATGAGATTGGGATTTTGTTTACCAGTATGCAACAACCGAACATCTGCTTTTATAACTACATTTTTTATTGGTAAATAACTAATGCCTGCAATGATATGGTGCTGTTTTAAAGTGCCATCATAAATAGCTTTTGGTGGAGCCGGTATGGAGGCATTAAGGTCCAGCATTTCATAACGGGCAAAAGTTGTGAGGTTGGATTGTTTTTGTTTTTTATATAACCAGTCATAAGCTAACTCTACATAGCCACCATACATATCTGTTGCTATATTTTTTGCATAAGCTGTATTTATTTTAGCAGCCTCAGGATAACTGATGTTTACAAAAAGCGCTTTTGCAGAGAATGCATTTTTATTGTATTGTACATTAGCTTCTGCCAGGTAAACAGGAGTGCCAAATGCGCCGCTGCTTAAATGCAGGCTGTCGGCACCACGCTTGTTAAGGCCAACCGTACCGCCTGTATATCCCGATACCTGGAATTTAAAATCTTTCCAGTTGTATTGTAAAGAAGCGGTAACAGCCAAATTATTTGCAAATGCATTGCTTCCTTCGGCCCTGCCTTCTTTTATACCACTGCCATGTTCAAAATCTGCACTATTTAATCCATTAAGCAGGGCAATGCTGTAATTTAATGGCAGGTTATTGGTTCTGCCATAAAAGCCAATACCCAATTCACGCCAGGTAGCAGGAATTACAAATTGTTCAACCATGGGCCTTTCTACACCATTAAAATTTACCGGTAAATGATTTTCATTTAATATTCCAATCCTTGGTACAAATAACCCTGCAATCAGGTATTGCCTGGGATTGATGTTGAACTTTAAAAAAGCCTGCTCCATTGCTATCTCACCTTTTTCCTTACCGCCAACTACAACGGCATTCTCCAGTTCCATTTCTGTAAACAATGAAATCTTGGAATTAAACTGATGCCCTACAAACAAAACAATCCTTTCTAAAGTAGCTTTGGATTGTTGGGCTACAAAATCTCTTTGATAAAAAGCAGATCCATAGCCCGAAATAACCGTCTTTTGTTTGGACAGGCCCTGGTGTAAAGAATCTTCGTTAGTAAATATTAATTGTTGAGCGTTGGTTCTTGTTTGTGCTTGCGAACTTAAAGCAGTTAATATTATAGCCACATTAACTATGGCATACTTAATTTTCATCATAAATAAATTATCGGCAAAAGTATTTTTATATAGCTGTTATCTATTTCCGCAATGAGAAAAAATGTTTTCGTAAATAGGAAATGAATATGTTTAAGTATAAAAATAAAATTAATGACGGGGCATGTTTTACAAAGAAATACTTGGGTTGTATTGTTGTTGATGAAGTTACCAATAATGGCAGTAGCTGAGAGCTAATCTGTATTGGATATTTGCCTTAGGTTTTGTTGCCAATAGATAAACTCATTAATAATTTTCATTTTATACTATTTGGTTGGATAGGCATGTTTAAATGCCGTATTCAAAAATTATTTTATGCTTCATTTTGTAAAATAGAATGGGGTATTATCTTTACAGTTGTCCAAAAAAAGATAGCGACCTTTACCTGCATAATGAGTACCAGGATTAATAAACCGGAGAAAAGAAGTAAGGAAATTACTAAGGCCTACTTTGCTTTTTTGGACAATCATCTCAATGATATTGTAACGGGCAGGGAAACAGTAATGATGGAGTTGAATGAAATTGCTGCTGCATTGTTTATGTCGCATACGCATCTTACCGATACCATTCAGCAAACGATGGGGCATCATCCCTGCCATTTTTATGATTTAAAAATAATTGAACAGGCAAAAAGATTGCTGCTGACTACTTCTCGTTCCATTGCAGATATTGCCCTCACCCTTACTTACGACCCTTCTAACTTTTCAAAGTTTTTTAAAAAGTTTACCGGGCAAACACCGGGAGCGTTTCGCAGGCAGCATCATAAACAGAGTTGAAAAAATCCGTAAAGTTCACCATGATAAATAGGTAGGAATTGTAGATTTTTGATGGTGGTAGTTTAAATTATAGAAATAAAATAAAAACCAGTTACTATGATTCTAAAAATTCTCAATGGCATTTTGATGCTCGTAGCCGTATATATGGGATTGAAGCAAGGCTATGCCATGTTTTCGGGCAAGGCCGAAATGGTCGAAATGTTTAGCAAATGGAATTTTAACAAAACCGGATTGATGATAACCGGTGCGGTTACCATGTTAAGTGCTGTGCTCATTTTGTTTCCCAAAACATTTGTGTGGGGCAACTTTTTGATGGCTGCCGGTATTTTGATGATTATATGTTTTCATCTTTTGGATAAGGATTTGAAAGGAGTGGCCATAGAACTTCCGTTTTTATTGCTCAACCTGCTAATCATTTATCTGCAACATCCATTGAAAAAATAAGGATGCAGGTGGAATGAATTTATTAACGTAAACCTCCACTAAATATGAAAAAGGTTATATTACCTGTGTTGCTATGCAGTGCTATGATAGCTTGCGGACAAAATAAAAAGACTTCGGAATCTTCGCCATCTAAAAGCAAAACTAATTCTACCCAAACTAAAAAATCTGACAAAATGGATTTATCAAAAATTACAAACGAAACCGTAAGAAAAGCTATTGAAGCCTTGCAGACCGGCGACCAGAGCTGGTACAGTTTTTTTACCCCAAATCCTGCCATGACTGATGATGGCAATAAAGTGGATTTCAAAAATTTCTTCGCCAAAGCCCTGGGGGAGGAAAAATTTCTTTCGATAGATAAGGTAGAAAACGAGGGTAAAGATGTGTATGGAAATTTTAAAGCCGGGCAATGGGGTACTTTCAAAGTATATTTTAAATTTCATCAAAACGCAGAAGGGAAGTTTGACCGGTTGGACATTGGGCAGGCAAAATAATCCAGCGCCAAATAACCGGCAGGTTTTATTTCAGCATGAATAAATACAAAACATTATTAGAAGGCTTTACTGCATTTCATCATCCAAATCATGCTGAACAATGGGCTGACCTGGGTTGTGGATCAGGTGTATTTACTGAAGTGCTGGCAAATGTATTACCCGCAAAAAGCAACATTGTGGCCATTGATTCTAAAACACAATATCTTCCCCATGCAATGGGTAATGCTGTATCAGTTCGTTTTCAGAAGAATAATTTTGAAACAGATGATTTGAATTTACCGGCACTGGATGGCATTATGATGGCAAATGCTTTGCATTATATATCATCAAAGGAATCTTTAATTTTAAAACTGGAAAGATGTTTTCAGGATAATCCATTGTTTGTGATGGTGGAGTACGAAAAGTCACAGCCCAATGCCTGGGTGCCTTTTCCTATTCCATATGCAAATATGAAAGCGTTGTTTCAGCAATTAGGCTACAAAACCATAAAAAAATTGGGTGAGCAAAAATCGGTTTATGGTGAGATGATGTACGCTTGTCTGATATCTAAAAACTAAACGTATAATTTTCAAATATGCATCATACTTTACTTTATATTTTAGTTTTACTTTTTGCAGTTTTCCTCCTGGTGATGCTGGCTAAAAGGATACGGGTTGCTTATCCTGTTTTTTTAGTAATTGCAGGATTAGTCATTAGCATTATACCTGGAGTTCCACAGTTGCATCTGGATCCGGAGCTCATCTTTTTAATTTTTCTGCCACCACTTTTATATGAAGCGGCCTGGTACACTTCATGGAATGATTTCTGGAAATGGAAACGACCAATTGCCTTGCTGGCTTTTGGTTTAGTATTTTTTACATCCACCATAGTTGCTTATGCTTCCTCTTCAATTATTCCGGGGTTTACACTTGCTCTGGGTTTTTTATTGGGTGGCATTATTTCGCCACCCGATGCAGTAGCTGCGGCAACAGTGTTGAAAGGTATGGGGGTTCCAAAAAGGCTGATGACGATACTTGAGGGTGAAAGTTTAGTGAATGATGCATCATCATTGATTGTTTTCAAATTTGCATTGGCTGCTGTGTTAACCGGGGCTTTTTCTATGCAGGAGGCTACGGGTCAGTTTTTTCTTGTGGCTGGAATGGGGATTGTAATTGGATTGGCAGGAGCTCATGTTATGTATGTCATTCATCGGTTTTTACCAACCACACCGCCCATTGATGCTGCGCTTACCGTAATGACGCCTTATATCCTATTCCTTTTAGCAGAGCAGTTTCACTTTTCGGGAGTGATGGCAGTGGTGAGTGGTGGTTTGTTTATGTCGTACCGCTCACATGAAGTATTTCAAACCGGAAGCACCCGATTGAATATGTTAGGTGTTTGGACTACTATGATATTTGTGATGAATGCACTGGTGTTTGTATTGATTGGTTTGTCCCTTCCTGAAATTGTTGCCGGCCTGGGCGAGTATTCTGTTATGGATGGTATTAAATATGGATTAATCATTAGTACCATCACTATTGTATTGCGTTTTCTGTGGGTGTATCCTTCTGCATTTGTGCCCCGGTGGCTAAGTGCTAAAGCAAGGCAGGATCCTTCGCCGGGTTGGAAAGGCCCTTTGGTGATCAGTTGGGCAGGGATGCGTGGTGTAGTATCATTGGCTACAGCGCTTTCCATTCCTTTGCTGATGACAGATGGCACAGCTTTTCCTCATCGAAACCTGATTATATTCATCACATTTGTTGTCATATTTGTTACACTGGTTTTCCAGGGATTGACGCTTCCCTTTATCATCAGGCTTATTAAGCTAAAAGAGATTGATAATATTATTCCTGAGGACGAACAGGAGGCAGGTATTCAGTTACGCCTGAATCAACTAGCGTTAAATATCATTAATGAAAGATATACCAATGAGGCTAAAGAAAATGAGTTGGTAGGTTTTTACAAAACCAATTTGGAAGAAACGATAATCAACACCAGTCAGCGATTGGAATCTTTAGAATGCGACGAAACCGAACAATATGAAATAGAACTGTATCATCATGTATTGCTGGATATTTATGCACAACAACGCAAAGAACTTTTCAAACTTCGCAAAGAAAAATATTTCAGTGATGAAGAAATCAGAAAGGCAGAACTGCAATTGGATTTAAATGAATTGAAAATTACAGGTGCAGGTCACTAAACACTTTATCAAATGAATACTTCTTCTCATTATAAACTACAACACTTCATTCCCTGGACAAGGCAAAAGATTTTCAAAATGCTTTTATTAAGCCTTGTACCTACTGTTTTGTTTTATTACTTAGATTGGAAATGGATTGCAATTCCGTGGGTTCCTGTAGCATTAATCGGTACTGCAACAGCCTTTATTTCCGGATTTAAAAATACTCAAACCTATAACCGAATGTGGGAAGCCAGAACTATTTATGGTGCGATTATTAACAGCAGTCGTGCATTTGGGATGATGGTAAAAGACTTTATTCGAACCGATGTGAACGAAAGAGATTTGCACAAAGAAGTAATCTATCGTCATTTTGCATGGCTCACCGCATTGCGTTTTCAGCTTCGTGAGACCAAAAGCTGGGAAAATGTCAAAACCAAAAGTTACAACAAAGAATATTTAAAATATTACCAGGTTCCGGAATGGGAAAGTAGTTTAGATGATGAACTAAAAGCTTTTCTATCGGAAAAAGAAAGACAATATATTTTGTCCACAAAAAACAGAGCTACTCAATTGTTGGCACTACAATCGGCGCAACTCAAAGAACTCAACAAGCAGGGTTTCATTTTGGATTATAATTATGTTGCTTTGGAAAATCAGTTAAAAGATTTATTTGACCAGCAAGGGAAAGCAGAGCGAATTAAAAACTTTCCGTATCCCCGGCAATTTTCCAGCATCAATTTATATTTTACCAATCTGTTATGCTTTCTTATTCCTTTGGGATTTATTGGTGAATTATCCAAATTGATGGCAAATATGGGTGACTGGGTGATTTGGTTAACTATTCCATTAAGTGTTTTAGTGGGTTGGGTTTTTTTGGTTTTGGAACAAATTGGCGAAAGCACTGAAAACCCATTCGAAGGCAGTGCCAACGATATTCCCATTACCCAGATCAGCAGGAATATAGAAATTGATTTAAGGGAGATGCTGGGTGAAAAAGATTTACCACCGGCTATTCAGCCACAGAATAATATCATTATGTAACAGATAAATGTTGCAGTCCTTGATTGCTATTGATAAGGTATTGCCACAGATGCACAGATGGACTGGTGAGAATTAGTAGATCAATTATTTACTCGTGTGTCAGATATAATCAAAGTATAATAGTGTATCAGTAGATAAAGCCTTTATTCATTGTAGAAGTTTATAGCAAATGAATTTCGTTGCTTTGTATTAATAATCGATTATCTGTGTATCTGTGGCAACAGCAACTCATCTGTGCATCTGTGGCGACAGTAACTCATCCGTGCATCTGTGGCAACAACAATTAATCAGTGCATCTGTGGCAATAACAACTCATCCGTGCATCTGTGGCAACAACAACTGATCCGTGCATCCGTGGCAACAGCAACTCATCTGTGCATCTGTGGCAAAAAAGAAAAACTTATCTGTTCATCTATGGCAATTTTTATTTTGTGGAAACTAAAATATGAGCCATGAATTACTTTCCCTTAAAAGAAGAGACCTATCAAATCATTGGTGCCTGTATGGAAGTTCACAACACACTTGGCGCAGGTTTTTTAGAAGTTATTTATAAAGATGCATTAGAGTTAGAATTTCTTAAGGCCGGTATTCCTTTTGAAAGGGAAAAAGAGTACATCGTTAATTACAAAGGAACCATCCTGCCACATCATTTTATTGCAGACTTTGTAGTATTTGATCAGATAATATTAGAAGTAAAAGGAGTAAAAAGCATAGCTGAAGAGCACATAGCCCAAACCCTTAATTACTTAAAAGTATCGGGGAATGAGATTGCTCTTTTGGTAAATTTTGGAGAAATAAAATTGAATTATAAAAGATTAATATTATAGCATCAATTCATATGTGTATCTCGGTATTTAATTTGAACATAAACTCCTCTGTGCATCTGTGGCATTTAATAAAATCATCAAAAAATTATACCTAAATATATGAGCAACCAACATTTAGCATCCGTAAGAAAATGGTATCCCAAAGCATTAACATCTATTGATACTGTTAACCGCCTTTTAGACACGATTGAAAGAGAATTAGGTTTAAAACCACATCAATTGATGCACGCAGACAGTATGTGTTGCGACGATGTTAATGCCATACAATACCCACCAAGAGCCTATGAAATGTTAGGGCCATTTCATTTAGGTGGTTTAGACGGTTTTCCATTTGCAGGAATTACCGGCATGAACGCCTTTGCACATCACGTACCAGAGGATGGTGCAGTGCTTGTGTTTTATGCACCTCATATTGGAGTAACCAAAGATGGTACAATTGGAGAAATTCACCGGTTCGGACAGTCTAAAAACTCCGGTTGCTGTGGAGCAGCATCTGCAGCAGTTGGAAAATTGCTAAAGAATGAAATTATTGCCGGTGCTGTCACCGATTTAGATTATCAGCAAAACACCATTGAACAAATATTCCTACAACAAGCCGAAAGAATTAAAGCAGCATCCAATAAAATATTTGAAGCCACCGAAGTAATGTACGAGGCAATTGATAACCGCATTGAGGCTCTGGTAAAAGAAACAAATTATCCATGTAAGTATGTGTTGTTGGTAGGTGCTGTCTTCATTAATGGAGATAAGGATATGGGATCATTCTGCCAGTATAAAAAATTTGATTGCCTGAACCTTGAAACAGGGGAAAGAAAAAATATGCTTAATGAATACTACCTGTAAATTAAAAAATTATTTCCCTGAGTATAAGTTAACTGATTGCGTTGTACACTTCATCATCCACCTGCTCTAACCATTCCGCTTTGCCTGCGGTAATGGCGATATGTGCAAACCAACTGTCTTTGGTGGCGCCATGCCAGTGTTTTACGCCATCATGTGTATCTACCACATCACCGGCTTTTAAAATTGGGCAGGTTTTCCTGCTTCCTGGTACCAGCCTTCGCCACCGGTTACCAAAAATATCTGAAAGCCACGTGTGATAATTATTATCAACAAAGCCAAAAGCGAATTAATTGCCAACAATTCAGTAAGCGAAACTGCTTTTAACCTGGGTTTTGCTTCGCTGCAGGGCTTAAGTCACTTTTTTAAATTACATACAAATAAGACACCAGTGGAATATGTGAAATCAAAAAAACGGTGAAGTGCTTATAATAATGGATTATTTGAAAATTATCATTCCTTCAAGTTTGAATTTTATTTTCACCAACCTTTTTAGGCATTAAAAAATGGTGATTTATCGTACATTAGTTAAATCAACTTTAAAAAATTAATCAACCTGAATGATTGAACAATTCTCTTTTTTTCTTGTACTTGTTATTGCTATGATTTTGTTGATCATCCTGGCCAACAAAATAAAAGTTGCATATCCTATACTGCTTGTTGTTGCCGGTTTGCTTATTAGTTTCCTGCCGGGCATTCCGGTTATGCATATTAATCCCGAATTGATATTGATTATTTTTCTTCCGCCACTGTTATATGAAGCAGCCTGGGCTATCTCCTGGAAAGAGCTTTGGTTTTGGCGGCGTGTAATCAGTAGCTTTGCTTTCCCGGTTGTATTTCTTACTGCTTTATCTGTTGCATTTGTTGCCAATGCATTTATTCCTGGCTTCTCGCTTGCATTGGGTTTTTTATTGGGCGGCATTGTTTCGCCACCTGATGCGGTAAGTGCAGGAGCCATTTTGAAATTTGTAAAGCTTCCTAAGTCAATGGCATCTATGCTGGAAGGCGAAAGCCTGTTGAATGATGCTTCTTCATTAATAATATTTCGCTTTGCAGTACTTGCAGTAACAACCGGTCAGTTTATTTGGTATCGGGCGGCTCTCAGTTTTGGGTGGATGGTTTTGGGTGGAATTGCTATCGGGTTAATTGTTGGATGGCTGTTTATGAAAGCACATAAATTTCTCCCAACCGATTCCAGGATGGATGTAGTACTAACTTTTGTTACACCTTATGTAATGTACCTGGCAGCGGAAGAAGTGCATAGCTCAGGTATTATGGCAGTGGTAAGCGGAGGGTTGTTACTCTCTGCTAAACGCAATGTTTTTTTGAGTAGCACATCCAGGCTACGGGGATTTTCTGTTTGGGAAAGCCTGGTATTTGTTTTAAACGGGTTGATATTTTTGATGATTGGTTTAGATCTACCAGAAATTACTTCCGGCTTGCAGGGAGTTAGTCTTTCATCGGCGATTGGTTATGGCCTCTTAATCTCTGCTGTGTTAATTGTGGGCAGAATATTGACTGCTTACGGCGCTGTTATATTTACCATGATTGCAAAAAATTTTATTACAGTAGCAGATACCCGAAACCCCGGACTAAAACCTCCCTTTATTTTGGGATGGGCCGGCATGAGAGGTGTGGTGTCGTTGGCTGCCGCTTTTTCCATTCCATTATATATGGATGACGGAACTGCATTTCCACAGCGCAATCTTATTTTGTTCATCACTTTTATTGTGATACTCACAACGCTTTTGGTACAGGGTTTAACACTGCCATTTATAATTAAAGCGTTTAATATTGGCGACCGGCATCAATCAATGAGTGAGGAAGAAATAAATAATATGATTAAAAAAGAATTGGCAAGCTATACTTATCAGTATATGACAAACAATTATGCGGAAGAGTTGAACAAAAGTATTTTCTTCCGGCAGTTAGCAGATAAACTAAAAAATAAAAGTCATCCTGATGCTGATCCTACCATGCCAGCCTCTGATAAAGCCATTTACCTTGATATTTTAAATAAGCAAAGAGAATGGCTGATTAAAAAAAATCAATCCGATGTGCATCTTGATGAAGAAATCATCCGCAAACATTTGTATCAACTTGATATGGAAGAAGAAAAATTGCAAGTGATTTGATTTGGCGGGATTAATTTTTCTGTTGTTGGTCAGGCGACCAACAACTGCAGCAACAAACAATCAACAACCAACAACAGCCAATGAATACTAACTTCAAAATCAAAGATGCCATTTTACAGATAAGTTTATCACCCTGCCATCTATAGGCGCCCACAACGGATTGAAAACGGGATTGGTAATTGTGCCCGAATAAAGTGCTTCTGTTTTGCTTTGCCGATAATCCAAGATATTCTCGCCATTCAATACCACACTAAAATGATTACCCAATTCTTTTTCTATCATGGCTGCCATAAATAAATAGCCGGGAGTTTGGGTGTAATCGTCCCTGTATTGATGCCCTGTGTACGAACCTTCTATACCAAACCGCAGACCGGGTTTTTCAAAATCTTTTACAATGGTAAATGCAAAACGATGTTTGGGCGTAAGTGGCACAAATTGGTTTTGTGCCAAGTATTTTCTTTCGGCAATGGTAAAAGTATAACCAACATATAATTCCCAGTTGTTGATGACTGTGCGTATGTATGTGTCGGAACCTTTTGTAATGACAGGTTTTGCCTGGTTGCTGAATGTTACATCATCATTTGGTAATACGGTTGCAATGATTGGGCGGTTTAATTGCGTTAAGAAAAATGCCTGGTTAATGAACAATTCGTTGCCATCGCCCCAGGTAGTTTTGTAATTCAGTTCTGCATTATAGCCAATAGATTTTTCGGCTTTAATATTTGTGGGTAGCGATTGTATTTTTTGTATGGCAAAATCAGTGTTTTGTGGCGATAAGGCATTAGGTGTTTTGTACCCAAAGCCCACACCAAATCTTGTTGCCCAATGCTCGCTCAATCGATGAAACAATGCTACACGAGGTAACAGGAAATTGCCATAAGTAAATTGATAATCGTTTCGTAAACCCGCTTCAATGGTTGTATGCTCTTTTATGTTCCAGGTATTTTGAACAAAGAAACCAATTGTGTTATTATTGAAATTGTTTAGCTGAATGTTTTGGGTAATCTTTTTAAATTGATCGCCTGTAAAATTTATGCCTGCTACTAAGCTGTTTTCTTTATAGGGCACTAATAAAGACAGTTCGGAATAATAATTCAATTGCCTACCGGTAAAATCTATTTCGTTGCTGTTTATTCTTCTGTTGAAGGAGCTTAAACTGCTTTTAAATTCAAACTTTTTTTGATTTGCCAAAAATCTTTGGGCGGTTAGTTCAAAACTATGTCTTGCTATATGGTTATTTTCAAAATATTGGTGAGTGGCATCTGTTTTTCCATCAAGCACCTGCATATCACCGCCATCTCTTTTTTCATAAGTGCCGGTATAGCCTGCAACGATTGTAGTTTTTTCATCAGGATAAAAAAATAACCTGGGGTGCAGCACCAACCCATTCAAATCGCTCACATCAGAAAAGCCATCTTTATTTACATCAACCGCTTTTTGATAATTGTATCCTCCAAAAAAAGTGTATCCCGCTTTTTTGTAACGTTTAGAAACAAAAGTATTGAGGTTTGTTTCCTTCAATGTGGTTTGATTAATACACACTACAGCTTGTTGTTTTGTAGTTGGGTTTCGTGAAATAATATTTACCAGTCCGCCAATAGCGCCGCCGCCATATAAAGTAGAGGCCGAGCCTTTAATCAACTCCACTTGTTTTAAATCCAACGGAGGGATACTCAAAATTCCAAAACCACCGCTAAAGCCGTCGTACAAAGGCATTCCATCTTTTAGTATTTGTGTGTACCTGCCATCAAGCCCCTGTATTCTTATGTTTGCGTTTCCGCTAATGGCGCTGCTTTGCTGTATTTGTACCCCACTAACATCGCCCAGTATACTTGCTATGCCTGCAGGTTTAATGGCGCTTTCTTCATCCATCTCTTCATGGCCAAGTACTTCAACTTTCAATGGCGAATTTTCAATCCGCTGATTGTTTCTTGTTGATGAAACAACAATCACTTCATCCATTTCTTTCTGTAATGCAGTAAGCATTACAATTAAAGTATCATGATAGGGGATAGTTATTGTTGTATCGGCAGCTTCAAAACCCACTGAAGAAAAATGCAACTTCAAATTACCGGTTTCCAATTGCAATGGAGCTATTCCGTTTTTATCTGTAGTGGCAATTGGTTTGTTATTGATTGAAATGCTAACAGCTTCCAGGGGTTTGTTACCGGCAGCATTCACTACTTTTATGTTTAACTTATTTTGTGCTGCAGCAGTAATTGAATATAATGCTATGCAAACGATGAGTATAATCTTTTTTAAAATCATAGCCTTTAATAAAACTGGTTTTAATTTTTAATGTAACTGGAATACTCTGTATATTTTTAGGTATTATGGATAAGCCATTTGAAAATGAACTGAAGGCAAATATATTGTTACAATATTTTCTAAAAGCAGGATAGGATGATGTTAACCATAAAATAAGGAATTATTTAATTGCATTTTATGGATGCTTGGCTAAAAGTAAAATAACAAAATAGTTGGGTAAAAATGTTGTTGGTCAGGTTATCAAATTTGTTGTTGGTCAGGCGACCAACAACGGCAACGATTAAATTTTTGTTGTTGGTCAGGCGACCAACAACGGCTGCGACCAACAACGGCGGCGTATAACAACGGCGGCATCCAACAACCGCCAAGGAACAACCAACAACCAACATCATCAAGCATTAAAACTCTTTAATTATTCTTGGATAAATTTTTGACATTACATCTTTAGTGGATAATTCAATATCTGTAACGCCCCCAATTTTTGCAAATTTCACCACCCCATTCCTGTCAAGTATAAAACTTGCCGGGAAACCGGTATTGAAATTAAGCCTGTAACACTCATCACGGTCTATATGGAATACTTGATATTGAATATTGTATTTCGTTTTTAAATTCTGTATTGTAGAGTCAGGGTCATATGTAAAAGAAACAAAAATGAAGTTCTTGTTGTATTTCAAAGTATCAAACAGTTTATTAAAACCTTCAAGCTCTGCGATGCAGGGAGGACAAGTTTCAAACCAAAAATTTACAAAAGCAATTTTCCCTTTTAGGTTTGTGTTTGAGAAATCAGTAAATCCCGGAGTTTTTACATTGAATTGGTTAAACTGTTTTCCAATGATTTTGTTAGTATGCATTTCTATGTCATAGTCTTTAATCTTTTTATTTGATTCTTGTCCGAATAAAAATAAACTTTGATAAAGTAGTATGATTGCGATAAAATATTTCATAACCAGGATATTTATATTTTAAATAATGTTGTAAGTTAAAGTATTTGTTTATTTATGATATTCATTTTAACAGGTGATGAAATTAATTTGTTGTTGGCCAGGTGACCAAATTTGTTGTTGGTCAGGTTATCAAATATGTTGTTGGTCAGGCGACCAACAACGGCGACATCCAACAACCGCCAACCCCAACGAACAACCAACAACCCTCAACCCCCAACCCCCAACACTCAATATAATTCCTTCCCTTTACTTGCAACAGCAAAAAACAGTTTGTATATTTCATTTTCATTCAACAAAACTGTTCAATCATGAGTACATTGTTTGATTACTTAAACTGGCCGGCTATTGGAGTAGCGGCCATTGCTTATTGGGTATTAGGATCGCTTTGGTATTCGCCTGCAGTGTTTGCAAAAAAATGGATTGCTTATTTAAAGATTGATGTGAATGCGCCTGGCGCTAAAAAAGGCATGGGCCTGATGCTAGGTGGATCATTAGTTTTATTATTCATCCAGGCACTAGCCATTGCCATCATTGCTGAGCGATTGCATATACGAGGGGCAGGATGGATGGGTGGCCTAAAACTTGGCGCACTTACTGGTGTATGCTTTTGCTCCACCACCATTGGCATTAATTACTTGTACCAAAAATCGCCCATGGGCCTGTTCCTTATTAATGCAGGTTATTCTATTGTTGGCAATATTATTGCAGGCATCATCATTTGTATGTGGGATTGATGAGGTTGAACAGGTGATGCTACTTCATTCTGAATTGCAAAACTTTTATATCGCAGTGTTTGTAAACACAATTGTTTTACTC
Source organism: Ferruginibacter sp. (assembly GCA_019638575.1). GTDB lineage: Bacteria > Bacteroidota > Bacteroidia > Chitinophagales > Chitinophagaceae > Ferruginibacter. The sequence continues at coordinate 92,463 of JAHBTN010000011.1, forward strand.
CACTGTTGATACTTTTACAATATTGGTAGGCAGGTGCGATTCTACGGGAGTGCTTCCTGTGTTAACCACCACATCGCCACTGTTTAAAAAACCACGCTCTTTTAAAATATTTATCTGGTCAAAAATAATATCATCAAGGCTTTCTTCTTCGGCATAATAAAATGCACGTACGCCCCAACTTAAACTCAGTTGTGCAATCAGGCTTTTTTCTTTACTAAAAATATACAATGGAGATTTTGGCCGGTAACTGCTCAACATAAATGCAGTGTAACCGCTTTGTGTCATACCAATCAATGCACGTGCATTAGTGTCGTTGGCAAGTTTGCATGCCGTGTAACAAATGGCATCACTTAAAAAAGAAGGGGAGTGGGGTTGTGGCGACAGGATATCATCCCGGTTATAATCATACAAAGATTTTTCCACTTCCATAATTATCCTGCACATGGTTTCCACCACCTGTACCGGGTATTCGCCCATAGCGGTTTCGCCACTCAACATCACTGCATCAGCGCCTTCCATTACTGCATTAGCCACATCTGTTACCTCGCTGCGGTTAGGTTGTATGCGATCCATCATACTTTCCATCATCTGCGTAGCCACAATCACCGGTTTGGCACGGTGCATACATTTTCTAATTAGTTCTTTTTGTATCACGGGTACTTTTTCTACCGGGAGTTCAACACCCAAATCGCCACGGGCCACCATGATACCATCGCTTTCTACAATTATATCCCTTATATTTTTTAATGCCTCCGGCATTTCAATTTTTGCAATTACTTTAAGCTTGCTTTTCTTTTCAGCAATTTTTGCTTTTAAAGCGGTAATGTCTGATGCTTTACGTACAAACGACAAAGCCACCCAATCCAGGTCGTTTTCGATAATGAAGTCAAGATCGGAAAAATCCTTTTCCGTCATGGATGGCATCGTTAATTCAGAGTCGGGCAGGTTTACACCTTTTTTGGGTAACAACACTCCACCAACAGTTATGCTTACACTAATTTCGGTATCGCTTAGTATTTCTTTAACCTTTACTTCCATCTTTCCATCATCCAAAAAAATTCGTTCTCCTATTTTTACATCAGTGGTTAATTGCGGATAGGAAACATAGATTTTTTTTGATGTACCAACTTGTTTTACTGTGCTGAAAATAATTTCAGCGCCTTCAACAAGTTCTATCTGCCCGTTTTCAAGATCGCCAACCCTTAATTTAGGGCCTTGCAAATCGCCTAGTATAGCAATATTCACCGGCTCCAACTTATTGATCGACCTTATATGATTGATAATCGTCTTTTTGTTTTCGTAAGTGCCGTGAGAAAAATTTAGCCTGAATACATTTACGCCTGCTTTGGTGAGTTCTAAAAGTTTTTCGGGTGATTCGGAGGCCGGGCCTACTGTGGCGATTATTTTTGTTTTTTTCTGTGAGTGCGAAAGACCTGCTTCTTTGTCCATTTGTTTATGCAGGTACTTGCTTATGTGTTTACTCATTTAGTTTATTGTTGATTATTTTTATTTTGATGTAGCAGTGTGCGGCAGGCGATTGCTTTTTTTACAAACGGCAGGATGTAAATATATACTGCAATCTTTATCCGCTTCAATCTTTATGTTGCCAGTATTTTTACAATCTTCAACCATTCTTCGCTTATATGTTGTTTCTTTTTTACTGCTTCATCAAGCGGTATGTAGTGCATCTTGTTATTAAGTATGCCCACAAAAATATTGTGCCTGCCTTCTATAAGGCTTTCTACGGCTGAGTAGCCCATACGGCTTGCTATCAGTCTGTCGAAACAGGTTGGCGAGCCGCCTCTTTGTATATGCCCCAATATGCAAACCCTTGTTTCTAAAAGCGGCATCCGCTCTTTAATCATCTTTTCCAACTCTACGCCGCCAAATTTTTCGCCTTCGGCTACCACAATCAGGTTTACAAGTTTCTGCCGCTTCTCTTTTTCCTGTAGCGATTTGATGATGCTGTCTATATCTGTTTTCTTTTCGGGGATAAGAATGTTTTCGGCGCCGGTTGCAATGCCGCTGTGCAAGGCTATGTAACCTGCATCCCGGCCCATCACCTCTATGATGAATAAACGGTCGTGTGCATCGGCGGTATCTCTTATCTTATCAATTGCTTCTACAGCCGTATTAACTGCCGTATCAAAACCGATGGTAAAATCTGTACCGGCAATATCCTTATCAATAGTGCCGGGCAAACCAATGCAGGGTATATCAAATTCATTGCTGAATATTTGTGCGCCCCTGAAACTGCCATCGCCACCAATAATAACCAGCCCATTGATACCAAGTTTTTTCAGGTTGTTATATGCTTGCTGCCTTCCTTCGGGGGTATAAAATTCTTTACAGCGTGATGTTTTTAAAATAGTGCCCCCACGCTGTATGATGTTGGCTACACTGCGGCTTTCCATTTTAATAATATCATTTTCTACCATGCCACTGTATCCCCGCATGATTCCATACACTTCCAGATTATAATAAAGCCCCGAACGAACCACGGCCCGTATGCAGGCATTCATTCCCGGGCTGTCGCCACCGGAAGTTAATACCCCAATTTTAGTTACTTCTTTTTTCATGGCGCAAATATACTTTAATGGTTTTAGTTTTGTTTACTTACTTGTTTGGCATCTTTTGAAGTACCGTTTTTTTAAAATTTTTATTCCGCATATCAGAAAGATATCCTTATTTGTTCATCTTCATTTTTTATAACAACATTAAAGGTATTGGCAGCATCGGCTTGCTGCTGTTGCCCAATAGGATCAAATGAAGATACCTGCGTTATGAAGGTATTTACATACGGTTGTAATGACACCTGTTTACCATTTACAGTTATATTTTTTGCATCTTTAAATCCATGTAATACCAACATGATGTTTTTGAATTTTGAATGAAAACTTCCTTCAGGTTTTTGTAATATCAACTCATTTTGCTGTGCGTTATAATCCATTGTACGTTTATAAAAAACACCTTTTTCATAGTCGTAAGTTTTACCGTCATCTTCATAATATACATAACTGTTTTGCATATTACCTTTATAAATATGCAGCATCAGCGTATCGGAAGGCATAAATGCAGTTGATTGCACCAGCGATTGCATGGGCAGGATGCTGCTTTCTTTTATATAAACCGGTAATTTATGTGTGCTTAACTCAATTATTTTTTCAGATGCTCCCGTTTGTGGTTTATCGTTGTACATATCATACCAGTTGCCGGGTGGAAAATATGCTTTTATAAAATTTTTATTACTTTCTACCGGTATTACCAATAATGAATGACCCAGCAAAAACTGGTTTTGAAATGCAGGATCATAAATTTTTGGGTTGAAAGTATTTTCTATTGCAAGCGATCTTACTACCGGCATACCGGTTTGTGCTGCTTCGTAAAATGTACTGTACAGGTAGGGCAATAATTTATAACGAAGGCTGATATAATTGCGTGAAATTTCCGTCACTTCTTCGCCATAGGCCCAGGGTTCCGATGATTTTGTATTGATAGCAGTATGGTTGCGAAAATAAGGCATGAATGCGCCTAACTGTATCCATCTTGCATACAGGCCGGTTGACGGGTTGCCTGTAAACCCACCGATATCCATACCGGTGAATGCCACGCCGCTAAGGCCCAGGCTGTTTATTAACCGTACTCCCAGCAGCATGTGATCATCTTCCGATCGGTTATCACCCGTCCAAATTGCAGTGTAGCGTTGCAAACCTGCATAGCCTGCACGGGTAAGTACAAAGGGCCGTTCGTTCGAAAACATCCTTGCTCCTTCATAACTGCTGCGTGTCATTTCAAGTGCATAAACATTACGTCCTTCCAAAAGAGATGTTTTTCTTCCTTCAAAATCAAAAATGATATTGCTGGGCATTTTTTGTCCCCAGGTGGCTATTTCGTTCATATCATTCCATATTCCCTTCACTCCATTATCATTAAAAAATTTCATTTCGTTTTTCCAAAAGCTGCGTCCTTTTTCTGAAGTAAAATCAGGAAAGTAGCACCAGCCGGGCCATACCTGCCCGCTGTAATATTTACCATCGGGGTATTTTAAATATCCATCGGCTTTCAACCCTCTTTCAAATGCAGGCGCCCCGGGTTCAATCTTTATCCCCGGATCTACTATCACTGTTGTTTCAAAACCCATTTCTTTAAGTTTGCCGGTAAGTTGTACAGGATTGGGGAAACGTTCTTTATCCCAGGTAAACAACTGGTATTTATCCATGTAATGTATATCAAGGGTGATACCATCTGCAGGAATTTTTTTCTCCCTTAATGTTTGTGCAATGCGTAGCACTTCTGTATCGGGATAATAACTGTACCTGTTTTGCTGGTAACCCAAACTCCACAGGGGCGGCATTTTCATGCGGCCGGTTAATGAAGTGTATGCAGAGATGATACCTGCAATGCTTGTATCGTACATGAAATAATAATTCATTTCGCCTCCACGTGCGCCAAAAGAAGAGAAGCGGTTGTTGCTGGCGCCAAAATTAAAATCGGTTTGATATGAGTTGTCTAAAAAAATACCATAACTGATGTGATGATGAATGCCGATGTAAAACGGGATGCTGGAATAGATGGGGTCTTGCCCGGTACTGTAACCAAATGCATCTGTGTTCCAGTTGGTATAACCATTTCCCCGCCTGTCTAAATTGCCTGTTTTTTCGCCCAGGCCAATAAACCTTTCAGCATCCTGCATAGTTTTATATGTAGTAACTTCTTCGCTAACCCATGATGTATTTAATCCTTCTTCATCTTTATTTATTAAATCGCCGGCTGCTGTATAAAAGCTGATGTTGAATGGCTCTTTTAATATTTTTACTTTGATTGCATTGGTGCTGATGTTCACCTGGTTTTTATCTTCAGTAATTTTTGCATCAGTTGTTTGCGGCTGCATGATGACGGCATAAGACTGATCGGGTTTTAATTTTTGCTTATCAATACGCACCCTGATGATATGGGGAGAATAAACTGTAATGAGTGCATGTGCATTTTGAGTAGTGATGTTTACCTGTTGCCCTTTTATTTGAACCGACGTGATGTTACCAATTTCCTTAACCGGGTTTTGAGCCAAAGATTTTTCACTTATAAAGAAAACGAAGGCAAGCAATATAATAATAACTGATGTTTTGCTACTGCAGATATTTTTAAGTTGCATGTTGTATTAATTTTTAAAATTTTCTTTTCAATCCTGCATCCAATAACACTAAATTTAAAAGGGCTGACAAACCTGTCAACCCTTTTAAAAATACCGATGCAAAACTCTATTTAGCCAAATAGTTTTTTACGGCTTTACAGGTTTTTCAATGGTTAATTAGTTAATGGTTACTGTTTGTAAATTTTCATTTAAAGTAATTGTGTATGTACCGGCTGTTGCAGGTGTTTTAAAGTTAGCGCCACCTTCCCATTTAATAGCTCTTGGCGTACCAACCGATTGGCTGCCGCCACTATTATCTTCATAATCAAATGCACCCCAATCGGCTCCTGCTAAAAATTTAATATCCTTATTAGCTTCTAAGTCGAGTGTTTTAGTCCAGATACCATTACCCATATAAGTCATTTGTGGTGATGCGCCTGGGTTCCATGCAGGAACGCCTGTTATGCCATCACCAACAATTCTCATTTCGGTGCCGGGGCTTGTAAAATATTTTACATTATCCCTGTCACGTCCATCCCAAATAACACGGTAACGGCCTGCTGTAGCATAATCATTAAAGTTTGTACCGTTAACTTCCAAAGTGCTTCCATCGCCACCGGTAGATCCATAGCTTCTTGTTTCGTCAACTGTATTGCTGCCATTATTCCATTGGTCATTATCTATCAGTTTCCATCCACCCGATGTAAAATCGGTAAGACCAACAAATAAGTTGGTGCCTGCATTGCCTAAAGCATAATTAGGAAACACACCCGGAGGGTTCCATCCTGCACCTGTTGCACCACCTACAAAACCCATCCTGCCTTGCATAATGTTATATGTTAAATTACTTACGTTAACCGATACCCTATAGTAACCAGAAGATGCTACTGAAAAGTTTGCACCATTTTGAGATAACACACCACCGCTTCCGCCATAGTTTACATCCCAGCTACGGCCTGCAGTAACCTTAAATTCAGAGCCGGCAGGTAAATAAATATAGATGTAATACATTTTATTGAAAACAGCCGAACGCAGGTCTCTTATAAGTTCGGGTGCTGTTCCGGGATCCCAGTTATTACCATTGCCTGTAGCAGCCTGGTAGCCGCCCGGTAAATACAAACGTAAAATAGGAACATAACTTTGTATGGTAACATTTACAACATTTGAGTATAATGTAGTTCCGTTTGCTGTTACTCCTTTAACCCTGAATTCAACTTTACCACTATTACCATACGGAATACCAGAGGCAAAAGAGATATCATTCATCTCACCTTGCGTAAATGTTTTTGATAAATCCGAATTAATATTAACTTCCTGTGGTGCCACAAAGTTTTTGCCGGCAGAATCGTATTGCAAAGTATAATTTACAACGCCGGTAAAACCTTTAAATGTGGGTGTCCACGAAAAAGTGTTGGAAGGGGATGAAGCTGTTGCCAACTGGCATGTTACAGATGTATTTTGAGTGAAAAGTACTGATGGATCAGCAAATGGTTTTACTTTAACAGTAATAACATTCGACAGGTAACGCTGGTTATTATTGGCATAAGATGAGGTAAGTATAAGATCGATACTTTGCTCTACACCAACTTTAAAACCAATGTTTAGCAGGTAGGCATTTAATTCACGCCCTGTCATGGTTGTAGATAAAGCACCTACTACTGTTTTAGTGTTATTGATTGCACCAAAAGATTTATTGGTTGAATCAATTGTAAGGATATATTTTGTATGCGATAAGTCGGTTGCATATTTTGGATCGGTCCAGGAAAATGTAATTACAACATTGTTAGAATCGGCAAGGGTAGGGGCTACACTTGCAACCGAACTGCTAAGCACAGGAGAAATACCATCGGCATAAACCGGTAAGGATTCCACCTTTTTCAGGTTATCGGTTTTATTACATGCAGCAAAGAATACAATCGTGATAAACGAAGCTGCAAGAAGTTTTAAAATATTTTTCATAAAAAATTATTTAACGTTTAAGGCAATCGTGTTTACTTATAATTTGGTTAATGTATAAGTACCTGCTTGAAAATTCACTTCTATCTTATAGTTACCGGCACCGGGTGATGGGAATTGAGGGTCTGAATCTTTTTTCTCAAAATCGCCAAAAAGTTTTGCTGTACCGTCTAATGCATGGTATTGCGAAGACCAAACGCCTTGTTCCTGTATGAGTTTATAACCACCGGTAGCATTGAAAGTAATGGTACCTACATAATGCAATACATCGGTAGGTGAAGCTCTTCCAATTTTTTGTGTTACATCATAAGGAGGTGGTAAAGGATTGGTCCAGCCAGAAGCAACTGCATCGCCTACAACCCATAAATTACCATCAAGATATAAGTTAGCTTCGGTGCCTGGTGGCTCTACAACAAAATCAAGATAGTTGGTGATTGTAATGGTAAGTACATTTGAGTATAAAGGCACGCTACCATTACCCAATGTTGATTTTATTCTGAACTGCATTTGGTGTGGTTGGTTGTATTGCAGTTCCATCTTCGTTAAAAAGATGTTTATTTCTTTTACTGTAAGTGTAACAGATAAATTTGCACTGATGGCTTTTTCCTGTAATCTTGGATTGCTGAAATTAGAACCAGCAGTATCTACCTGTAAGATATACGAAACAGTTTGAGAACTGGCACCTGTGTTAAATTCATAATCGGGGTTTGTCCAATTGAATGTAATGGCAGGGTTATCTTTATTTATTTTTAATAACACTTGCGGATCTGTAGAAGTTGCAGAAAGATGAGGATTGGTACCTCCTAAGAAATACACCCTGTTCTCATCTTTTTTACAAGATAGCATAATAGCAGTTATTGCTATAACGCCCGATAATAGTTTGATAATATTTTTCATAAAAAACAATTTTTATTTTTTCTGATTAATAGCCTGGGTTTTGTGTAAGGTTGGGGTTAGCAACTAAATTAGAAGCCGGGATGGGGAACAGGTTGTATTTAGAATCTACTGCTGTTCCGCTTGAAACACCGCCTTTCCATGGCCATAAATAAGCGCCTGTTGTAAGTAAGCCATAGCGTATTAAGTCTGTACGGCGATGCCCTTCCCAATATAATTCCCTTCCTCTTTCATCAAGTATATATTGTAAGGTTAACTGGCCGGTAGAAATATTACCGGATGTATTGCCATAAGCTCTTTCCCTAATCAGGTTCATGTAAGAAAGCGCTGTGGCAACATCACCACCTGTGCCACCACGTAAAACAGCTTCGGCATAAATCAGGTACATTTCCGGTAAACGGAACACGGGAAAATCAACATCGGCAAAATCTTTTTTAGAATCAGAAACCGGCCCGCCATCTGAACGGATGTTTACATATTTTTTTACATGCGGCCCTTGTTCAAAATTACTTACATCGTTTATTACAAGCTGTGCCGGGCCTGTACCATATTTAGATGTGGTGAACATGGCACGCTGATCGGTTGCGCCGGTAAGGTCAGTAAAGAGGCTAACATGTGCCGCTGTAGATCGGTAACCAAACCAACCGCCACCTACACCATATTCTGCATTATCGTTACCACAAGCTGCATGTACAAAGAATGTAGTATTACCATAAGCCTGTGTTTTGACTCCATCACAATTAATGGCAAACATAAACTCGTTTTTAGCTTTATCATTATCTGCCATAAACACTCTTGCATAGCCAGGGTATAAAGTATAACCAGCATCAATCACTTTTTTTGCATAGGTAATAGCATCGGTATATCTTGTAGTACCTGTGTAAACGCCAGCATTTAAATACATGCGGGCTAACAATGCCCAGGCAGCACCCTGGTCAACACGGCCATATTCAATAGTACGTGCAGGGGCCAGGTCGCCATCAATAGCTTTCAGTTCGGTTTCAATATATGCAAACAGGTCATTACGGCTTATTTCTCTTGGTAAATTGGCTCCCACCTTATCATCTTCTGTAATAAAAGTTGATTTACCAAAAAGGTCCATCATTACCCAATAATTAAAGGCACGCAAAAACCTTACTTCGGCAACCGAATTTTTTATATCAGCAGCATCGGAACCTGATATACCACGTTCGGCCAATTTAGCATCGGTGCTTTCACGCAAGTATTCATTTATCAAAGTGATATTGTATATCGGCCTAGCGTAAATTCCTTTTAAGAATGGATCGGCACTGGTGAATTTAAGGTTATGAAAATCATGGATGGTTTGATCGTTCCAAGATACTACAGCTTCATCTGTTGGTAACTCTTCGCAATTGAATAACATCCTAATGAATGCCACTTGCGAACCTTCATCTAGCCCGCCGCTTATATCAGGGTTGCCTGCAGGGCCGGCATTACCGGTAATACTTAGTGTGCCATAAATTTTTGCCAGCACACTCTTATAACCTGCGGCCGTAGCGTAGGCTTTTTCCGGCGTAAGGTCATTAGTAGGGTATAGATCCAGTTTTTTAGCACATGAACTAACAGCCATGGCCATCACCAGCAAACCTGCTACATATTTAATTAGTTTATTTTTCATATCAATCGTTATTTAATTTTTTAAAAATCTAAATTTAAGCCCAGTGAAAATGTACGTGGCCTTGGGTAAATATTGTTATCTACACCACTGTCATTTGCATTTTCGGGATCAAGGCCTTTGTAATTTGATATTACAAATACATTTTGTATGCTTGCTGATATACGTAAGCTGGCTTTGTTGTTTAATATCTTGCCCACATTGTAACCCAGGTTAATATTATCTAACCTGAAGAAAGAGGCGTTCTCGATATAATAATCACTTAGGTATTGATTATTTGAAAAACCTGTTACTAAGTAATTGGCTGAAGCATTACCAACAAATGCAATTGGATTTTTAATTTGACGTAATACACCGTTATTAGAATTGAAGTTATTATACAGGTATGCTCCCAAAGCGCCATGCCCTGTTAAGCCCAGCGAGAATTTTTTAAATGTAACCTGTGTGTTTACACCAAAAAATACATCAGCCGCAGGTTTTTTATAATAATAACGGTCGTTTTCATCTATGCTTCCATCTCGGTTTAAATCTTCATAAAGTCCTTCAATAGGCTTACCGGTTGATGGATCATATACTTGCTTATATACATAATAAGTATAAGGGCTATATCCAATATTAAACCTTCCTATATTATTTCCGGTACCACCGGCAATACCGCTTACTTCAATTCCTTTAAAATTTGGATCATCTTGTTTAAGCAAGTTGGTAATTTTTCTTGTGTTATAGGTTACATTAAAACCAAAGTCCCATGTTAAGTTATTCTTTTTAACAGGAGTTGTATTAAGAGTAAATTCAACACCTTTATTTTCCATATTACCTACGTTAGTAAGTAATTGAATATCGAAATTAGCACCGGGAGCAACCGGTACAACGCTTAACAGGTCTTTTGTTTTTTTGTAGTAATAATCAAATGAGCCTGAAATTCTGTTATTGGCAAAACCAAAGTCAATACCAAAGTTGGTTGTTGTAGTGGTTTCCCATTTCCTGTCGGGGTCATAAGCCGAAGGCCTTAAGAAACTATAATAAGTATTTCCAAATTGATATTGGGCTGATGCAGTACTATAAGAATAGTAAGGTAAGTATGAATAGTAAGGTATTCCATCCTGCTGCCCTGTAGAACCCCAGCCAAACCTGAATTTAAGGTCGCTGATAGCATTAGACGATTTAAAGAACTCCTGTTTAAGCCTCCATGCTACTGCTACAGCAGGGAAATAACCTACCCTGTTATCTTTCGAAAATTTAGAACTTGCATCCCTTCTTAATGATGCTGTGATAAGGTATTTATCAGCAATGGTCAGGTTTATCCTGCCAAGATAAGATTCTAGCCTGTATTCTGGCTTATCTGTTAAAAATGTAGGTTGCGAATTTTCAATGGTGTCTTTTAACTGAGGTTTGGTAGGATCTGAAATTGCCCTATAGCTAAATGCAGCATAATTCTTAACATTAGTAATAAAATCCTGGTAGCTATGGCCTACTAAAACATCAAACTTTGTTTTTAATTTTTTAATATCTTTTGTATAGAAAAGCTGTACATCGGCAATGGTATTTTTCTTTCCTTGCTCGTAGTGAACTTTGCGGCCACCAGTTTTATAATTTGTAGCTAACAACGAATCGGTGTTATCATCACCTTTTCCGTATGCATTATCTATACCCAGGTTTACGAGTACATGTAAATCGGGTAACCAATGCAGTTTATAATCTAACTGTACATTTCCAATAAGGCGGTTTACGTTTGACCGGTTATTCCTTAAATCTAACAAGGCTACCGGGTTACGTGTTGCAAGATCCATAAGCGTCCCATTACCATCCAGCCATTCGTAATATCCACCAAATTTGCCAGAAGCGCTGTTAATATCTTGAGTTGGATCAAACGCAATGGCAGAGCCTATTGCACCACCATCGGCAAACCTGTTTTTGGTATTGCTTACTTTTAAAGAAAGGTTTACACTTAAGTGGTCATCAAAAAATTTAGGGCTTAAATTTAAAGAACCGCTTAATCGTTTAAAATTATCTGTCTTTAAAATACCGTCTTGTGTTAAGAACCCGGCCGAAATCCTGAATGGGATATTTTTTAATGCTCCACTTGCACTAATATTATTGTCCCAGCCAAAAGCAGGCCTGTAAATTTCTTTTTGCCAGTCGGTATTGGCCGTGCCCAGTAAAGTTTGATATGTAGTGTTTCCTGTTAAAGCAGCATCTTTATTTATGATATCCCTCACTTCATCGCCCGAAAGCACTTTAACTGTTTTACCAACAATACCGGTTGATAATTGAGTATTGAAGTTAAATCTTACTTTTCCCTTGTTGCCTTTTTTAGTGGTGATGATGAGTACACCGTTTGATGCTCTTGAACCATACAATGCTGTTGCAGATGCATCTTTTAAAACACTCATGCTTTCAATATCGTTAGGGTTAATAGTATTTAACAGGTTTCCTGAACCTGATATACCATTACCTTCTACAGGTACACCATCAATAACCAGCAATGGGCTGTTACTTGCATTTAATGAAGCACCGCCCCTGATGCGGATACGGCTTCCGCCACCCGGCGAACCGCCACCGGTGGTAACTTCCAGGCCGGCAACTTTACCCTGCAATAATTGCTCAGATGAGTTTACTACGCCTTTTTGAAAATCTTTTGCCGATACAGATGTAACAGAACCTGTAAGGTCGCCTTTGCGCCTTGTGCCGTAAGCAACCACTACCAGTTCATCTAACTGTTGGTTGGCTTTTACAAAAGTTACATTTACTACTGTATTGCCACCAATACTTATTTCCTGGCGGCTATAGCCTACCGACGTAAATACTAAAGTGGCAGTAGGTACGGTATTTATCGAATAATTACCGTTGCCATCTGTTTGTGTGGCTGTTTTTGTACCTTTTACTGTAACGGTAACACCGGCCACTGGTGTCCCATCTTTCGAATCAGTTACTTTACCAGTTACCTTGTTCTGAGATGATGCTGCAAAAGAAAATAGCAGCATAGAAAAAGAAAGCAGCAAAAACTGAAAAATTTTAATAGGAATTTTTCTCATAATACAAGCTTTTGTTTTTAAAGTATGCAATCAAGTTTTTATATTATCGTGTAAAACTTACGCAAAGTAAAGTATTTTCCGATAATATCATTTTTTTGTTAAATTTTTTTATTAAGATAAAGGCTAATAATTTGTACAAATGCAGAAAAGTTATCTAAAAATCTATCCCAATCCACTTTTTCTTCTTTTTGGCATATTTGTCAAAATTAAATTTGTATAACTTTCCGGGCCTGTGCGGTACATCTTTTTCCATCTCATTCATATCAATTAAAAAATCCATAGCAAAAAACTTTTTACGGAAGTTGCGCCGGTCCATTTTGGTATTTAATATAGCTTCGTATAAATTTTGAAGTTCACGTAACGAAAATTTTTTGGGTAACAGGTTAAAACCTAAAGGATGTTCCTGTATTCTTTTCTGCAACCATTTATAACAGGTATCAAAAATCGACTGGTGATCAAAAGCCAGGTCGGTAACACTTTGTACATCATGCCAGTGCAGTTCATTATCCAGTATGTTTAACTTATAATGCTGTACATTAATGAGCGAACAATAGGCTGCAGTAACTACCCGCCCGGCAGGATGCCTGTTTACAGCGCCAAAAGTATGTACCTGTTCTAAATAAACATCGTTTAGGCCAGTACGTTCTTTTAATATACGGTAAGCGGCATTGTCAAGGTCTTCTTTTATCCCAACCAAATCGCCTAATAACGACCATTTGCTTTGAAATTTTTTCAAGTCGCTGCGAATAAGTAATACTTTCAGTTTGTTTTCATCGAAACCGAAAATGACGCAATCAACTGACAAGGCAATGCCCGTGCTGCTTTCTACTTCGGTTTGTATGGTTTGAAAAGTTTTTATAGTGGAAGCTTTTTTTCCATTTGCTGATAGTTTTATATCCATGTTGTTTTGGTTTATCAGTTAGGGTTTTATTTAATTTTTATATGCAGGAATAATTATTTTTTATTCCCGGTATTACATTTTAATAAACTTAACAAAGTAACCTTTACCATTTTGCTGAAGGCGTAAAAAGTAACATCCTTTTGCAAGACCGCTTAACTGGCTTGTTAATGCAAGCGTGTACTGCCCGTTTAATTGCATAGTATTGTAAAGTACCAGCATTTTTTGTCCGTATGCATTTAACACGGTAATGTTTACTGTTCCATTACCCGGAACTATATAATCTATGATAGCACTACTATTTACAGGGTTTGGTGAAATTTTAATTCCAAAACCATTCTTAATATGGGTTATTTGGTTATTGTGTGTGCTTGTTGTAAAATGTGCAACTGAATAATTGTTGATGATGGTTTGAGAGCAATTAGCTGTTACACGCCAATCATAATCAGTACCCGGTTCAAGATTATTTAAAGATGCTGTAGCGGTTGTTATTGATGTTGCAAGATTTATCCAGTTGGATGAACTTGATTTTTTATAATCAACTGTGTAGTATAGTCCTGGTACCAAATCCCAATTTAATACTGCAGCATTTAATGTTATTGACGATGCCTGTAATGCTGATGGTGGCGCAGGCGTAGCTGTTACCACCACATTTATTAAAGCTCTTGGGCTTTCGCCGCAGGCTTGTGTTTGGCTAACATAGTATGCAGTGGTGCCGGCTGTTGTTGTTACAGGTATGGGGGCTACCGTACTGCCTGTACCGCCTGTAGCAGTGCTGTACCAAAGCAGGTTAGTGCCGGTTGCAGTAAGTGCTGTGGCAATTGCATTTTGGCAATAAGTAACAGGACTGTTAACCACCGGCGCTGCTGTGGCAGCTAAAACATTTACAGTAATTACAGCTCTTTGACTTTCGCAACCGTTTACTGTTTGGGTAACATAATAATTGGTACTTCCTGCAGTATTGGTGGATGGAGTAGGTGCTGTTGTATTTCCCGTTCCACCTGTTGCAGAACTGTACCACAATAAGCCTGTTCCTGTAGCAGTTAATTGAGTAGCATTGGCATTAATACAATAACTAACCGGGCTGTTAACTGATGGTGCCGGTGGTGCGGCATTAACCGTTACCGTTATTGCAGCTCTTGGGCTTTCACATCCTCCGTTTGACTGGCTTACATAATAAACAGTATTGCCTGCATTAGCTGTTGACGGAACCGGGGCTGTACTGCTACCTGTTCCACCGGTAGCAGTAGTGTACCATAAAAGATTGGTACCTGTTGCAGTTAATGCTGTTGCAGTTACATTTTGGCAATAAACAACCGGTGATGAAACTACAGGCGCTGCAGGTACTGCACTCACAATAACAACAATCTCGGCCCTTGGGCTTTCGCCACAACTTTGAGTTTGGCTAACATAATAAGATGTGCTGCCAACCGTAGCTGTTGAAGGAACAGGAGCTGTGCTGCTTCCTGTACCACCGGTAGCTGTAGTGTACCATAAAAGATTGGTACCTGTTGCGGTTAATGCAGTTGCTGTTGCATTCTGGCAATAATTAACCGGGCTTGTAACGGTAGGTGCAGGTGTGTTTGCAGTAACATTAACCACAATTGGCAAACGTGGGCTTTCGCAGCCGATAGTTTGCGTAACATAATAGGTAGTACTGCCTATTGTTGTGGTAGATGGTGTTGGAGCCGTTGGGCTACCAGTACCACCAGTGGCAGTAGTGTACCATAATAAATTTGTACCATTGGCTTGCAAGGGAACAGCCGTTGCATTCTGGCAATAATTAACCGGGCTTGTAGCGGTAGGCATTGGTGTTGTACATACCGGCACCGATATATAAATATGGTATTCGCCCGGTTGTAAAGTAATAGTTTGAGAAGCAGATGTTAAATTAAAATTACTTCCGGTTGCACCGTTAACGCCACTGCCCGTACCATTACTGATATAGTTTGTCCAATCGCCGGTTGATTGAAAGGTTATGGTTTTTGTTTTAACATCCACATCCATATTGGCAACAACTGTTATTTTTTTACCGGCGCTGTTTGGGTCGGCTATTTGAAAAACTTTTACAAGGCCGCTGTTAAAATCATACGTAAAGTTTGTGTTATTAAAAATAGCCGTGTTGTTAAGCCTTAATTGAATGATGCTTTTATAAGTATTATAAAGATGAACTCTTTCCGGTACGGTCATATATTCCCAATGCGGAGGTTTGTTAGCAACATTCGATCCACCATAATTCAATGGTATGTCGTATCCCCGTTCTTCAAACTGCCAAATCATTTTGGGCCCCGGTACGGTGAAGAAAACAGTAGCTGCTGATTCTTCCCTAGCAAGTGCCGTATTTAAGTTCTTTACATTGTACGAACCTGAAGAGTTTCCGTAAGTAAGGTTTTTATACATGGTACGTTCTTCATCATGGCTTTCCATATATCCTACTTCGGCAGGGTTGTTATAACCTTTTTGCGCACTGCTGTAAACAATAGGTGTAATATCAGAATTAGATACATAACCCATAGTACATTGGTTATAAGTTGCATTATTATTTCCCCAAAGCATAAATCCATGAGCAGCGTATTCCTGTTCTTCTTGGCAAGGTAAAGTGCCTAAAAATTCCAAAATCATGTAGCTATTTGGATGACTCGGCACAACCCCGTCATAATATCTTTTTAAATTGGCAACACGGCTTGCATCATAATTTTCAACTGTAGTGGTATTGCTTACTGTTTGTGTAAATCCTTTTGCCAGGTCAAACCTGTATCCATCAATCTTATATTCATCCAGCCAAAAATTAAGCGAACGCAGTACAAGGTATTGTGTGGCAGTAGATGTATGGTTAAAATCATTAAACACACTATAAGGATGTGGTGCCGTTACATTTAACCAGGGATTATTGGCAGCAGGCCTGTTATTGGCCGCATCCCAATATAATTTTGCCTGAGGTGCGTTACCGGTACAATGATTATAAACTACATCCAGTATTACCGCAATACCGTTAAGATGGCATTTATCAATAAACTCTTTCAGCTTATTTTTTGTACCATAATATTTATCGGGCGCAAAATAAAACGAAGGATTATAACCCCAGCTTTCGTTGCCGTCAAACTCATTGATGGGCATTAGTTCAATGGCATTGATGCCGATGTTTTTTAAATATTGCAGCGAATCTATCAACGACTGGTAACTGTGTTCGGCTGTAAAGTCTCTTATCAGCAATTCGTATACTATTAAGTTTCTTTTATCAGGCTTTGTAAAATTATTTACCTGCCAGGTGTATGCAGGTTCAGCAGTTTGCAGTATACCAACCAGTCCGGTTGTTAACCCTGTTGGATATGGTTTAAGGTTAGGGTAGGTGGTTGAGTTAATATACTGGTCGTTATCGGGATCTAATATTTTTTGAGAATAAGGATCGGCAATTTTAATACTGTTATCAACCAGGTACTGGTACCCATATTCGGTGCCGGGTGTAAGCCCACTGATGGTTAGCCAGTAATAATTTCCATCCGGTGTTCTCTTCATCTGGTAGGCACAATCGGCAGTCCAGTTTGTAAAATCACCAATTACCTGTACATTGTTTTTATTGGGGGCAAACAGTACCAATGTTACAGTGGTATTATTGGCATCATAATTTATTCCTTCCTGTACTCCTGCCGGTAAAGCTGCAACAGTTACGGTAGGAGCAATGTAAAAACTAAAAGAATCTTTTACTGTAACCGACCCATTATTGCCTTCAAGAAAAACCTGGTGTGCGCAGGCTGTACTGATTGTGGGATTTGCAGAAATGGTAGTTGCATTAGATGCTGTGTTTATACTACTGCCATCTAATTTTAATGTAAGGTTACTGTTGGCAGATGCAACACCTGTGATATTAATACTGCCGCCAACGGTTATATTTATCGGCTCTATCCAGGGTATATACCTGGGTTCAAAAGGAGGCAGGTTAAGGCGTACGGCATATTCTGCATTTGCATATACAGGTATATACATATCACTTACATCAGAGTTAACCTGTTTAAGATTACCCGATGCATTTCGGAAAATAATAGCAACTTTTTTTATAGTTTCACCGGCAGGCACGCCAAAAAATGTACGGATATTGCTGATTGAATATTGATACTTGTTGCTGCCCAGTGCAGTAGCATGTGCTGCGGGGTCGGTAGAGCCCCAGGTGAACTTAACATATTTCCAATCGTTGGGGCCGGTACTTAAATTGGTGATTACGCCTACATGTACATAAACATTATTTGAATTACCGCCTTCAAAATTTAATAAACCCTGGTTGCCTTTTGTACAGTCAACAGTAATGTTTAGTGATGTATTGTCAGTTGCAAACTCGGGTAGCCAGCTTAGCAAACGCTGTGCATTTGCAGTGAATCCACAAAAAAATACCAGGCAGAAAAATACGAGTCTTCTCATGTAGCATGCAATTTAATGTGTAAATTAAACACATTATATAATTAAATCCAAAAAATACACAATAGAATTTTCAAAATTTTGTCAACAGATAATTTATTGTATTTTTAGCAGCGTGTATTTTTTACACAAAAAATAATTGATAATTAAACGATTGCTATGACAAACATACAGGCCACAGCAAAACCAAGGCTAAGTTTATCGCAAATCATAAATATGAGTGTTGGCTTTTTCGGCATCCAGTTTGGGTGGGATTTGCAGCGTGCCAACATGGGGCCCATCTATGAACATTTACATGCTCATGCAGATGACATACCCCTTTTATTTTTAGCTGCTCCTTTAACCGGGTTAATTGTGCAACCCATTATTGGTTATATGAGCGACCGTACCTGGCACCCTACTTTTGGAAGAAGACGGCCATATTTTTTAATTGGCGCTATCTTAAGTGCCATTGCCCTGGTGTTTATGCCGCATAGCAGTGTATTATGGATGGCTGCCGGTTTGCTTTGGGTGATGGATGTTTTTGGCAATGTAGCCATGGAACCCTTTCGGGCTTTTGTAGCCGATAAATTAAATGAAGAACAACGAACACAAGGTTTTGTTATGCAAAGCCTGATGATAGGTTTGGGTGGCAGCATTGCATCGGCCTTGCCCTGGATGATGACTAACTGGTTTGAATTAAGCAATACGGCAGCAAGTGGTATTATTCCTGATAATGTTAAATGGAGTTTTTATATTGGTGCTTTTTTCTTTTTCACAGCAGTTTTATACACTGTTATTACTTCTAAAGAATATCCGCCAGAAGACATCGGCTTTAAAGAAAAAATAAAAGAATCAAACAAAGGATTTGGTGGTGGCATAAAAGAAATATATGAAGCCATTACCAACATGCCTAAAAAAATGAAAGTGCTTTCGTTAGTACAATTCTTCACCTGGCCGGGATTGTTCCTGATGTGGTTTTATTATAATACCGCTGTAGCCCGTAATGTTTTTCATGCAACAAGCGAAACAGATCCATTGTACGGGCAGGGTACCAATTTTGGCGGCCTCACACTTTCATTTTATAATGTAGTAACTTTTTTATTTGCATTCATTCTCCCTTTCATTGCAAAAAAACTGGGCAACAAATTAACCCATAGTGTTTGCCTGTTGGCAGGTGCCATCGGGTTGATAAGTGTGGCTTTTGTACAAAATAAATATATGCTGTTTGTAAGTATGACGGGTGTTGGTATTGCATGGGCAAGTATCCTTTCATTACCATATGCAATGCTTAGTGGCGTGTTACCGCAAAACAAGATAGGAGTGTATATGGGTATCTTTAATTTTTTTATTGTATTGCCCGAAATTATTGCATCGCTTGGTTTTGGATGGATAATGAAAAATGTTTTAAACAACGACAGGCTTGCTGCCGTGCAAATTGGCGGTGTGCTGATGATTATTGCTGCACTGATTTGCTTTTTTCTTATTAGGGATAAAGATTAAAAAAATGATTATGAAAAAAAACTTTCTTTTTGTAGCCTGCTTTTTGTTTTTTGTTGTAACATCATTTGCACAAACAGGCGATTATAAATGTTATCCTACCAACTGGTGGGTGGGTATGAAATGGAATAAACTGCAGTTAATGGTTCATGGCCAAAACGGCAAACATGTTTGGGCCGATAAATCTACCGTACAAATTAAATATCCCGGCGTAAAAATTGTAAATATTCACAAGCCTGAAAATAGAAATTATATTTTTATTGACCTTGAAATTGCTGCCAATACAAAACCCGGTACATTTAAAATTGATTTTGTTTTTATTGATTTAAAAGATTGCTTCTCTCTGAATTACGAATTAAAACCACGCCGTTCCGGCAATGGAACTTTATTTGCACAGGGCGTAACGGCTAAAGATTTTATTTACCTGATAATGCCCGACAGGTTTAGTAATGGCGATGAAAGCAACGACCGTGTAGCCGACATGCGAGACCAGTCGCTAAACAGGGATACCGTTTTTAACCGCCATGGCGGCGATTTACTGGGTGTTCAAAATCATCTTGATTATTTATATAAGTTGGGTGTTACAACTATTTGGCTTAACCCGGTTATTGAAAACGATATGCCTAACCGTACCGAACACGGCTATGCATTTACCGATCATTATAAAGTAGATGCCAGGCTTGGCGGCGATAAAGCCTACCAGCAATTAATTGATGCAACCCATGCAAAAGGTATGAAGATGATTCAGGATGCTGTATACAATCATGTAGGCCTGTATCATTTTACCGTGCAGGATATGCCCATGAAAGACTGGCTGCACCAATGGCCTGCTTATACCAACACTACTTACAAAGACCAGGTTTTGTTTGACCCCTATGCAAGTAAAAAAGATGTGAAGCAAATGGAAGCAGGTTGGTTTACACCTCAAATGCCCGACCTTAACCAGGAAAATCCATTTGTGGCAAATTTTTTAATACAACATGCTTTGTGGACGGTTGAAAATTTTGGAATAGATGGCTGGCGCATTGATACCTATGCATACAACGACCTTGCATTTATGAACCGCTGCAACAAAGCGCTGATGGATGAATATCCTAAGCTAACTATGTTTGGCGAAACTTGGGTTCATGGCGTTCCCAACCAATCTTATTTTGTACAGAACAATTACGATATCCCCTTTAAAAGCAACTTGCAGGCAGCAACCGATTTTCAAACTTTGTGGGGTATAACTGATGCTATGACAAAAGATTTTGGATGGACCGATGGTGTAAACAGGCTATATACAACACTTGCACAGGATTTTGTTTATAAAGATGCCACTCGTAATGTTATTTTTCTTGATAACCATGATATGTCCCGTTTTTATAGTGTGGTAAACCAAAACATGGATAAATACAAATCGGCATTAAGCTGGTTGCTTACCTGCAGGGGCATTCCGCAAATGTATTATGGCGATGAACTGGCCACCACCGGCACCACCAGCCCCAATGATGGATATGTACGGTTAGATTTTCCGGGCGGATGGAAAAATGATTCACTAAATAAATTTACTATAGAAGGAAGAACACAAACCGACCAGGAAATTTTTCAACACCTGGCCACGCTGGCTAATTTCAGAAAAAGCTCATCGGCATTAACAACCGGAAAAATGATGCAATATTTACCAGATGATGGTTTGTATGTTTATTTCAGGTACGATAATGAGCAAACAATTATGGTGGCAATGAATACCGCCAAAGTTGATAAGAAAGTGAGTATTGATAATTATAAAGAAAGAACCGATGGATTTACAACTTTTAAAAATGTAATCACTAAAGAAACAGGTGCGCTTGCAGATTTTAATATTGGCTCTTATAAAACTGTAGTGTACCAATTGATGAAATAAAAATATTGGCAGATGTTTAATAAACGAATTCCTTTTTTTACAGTGCTACTGCTTTTTGTAATGCAGGCGTGTAATGCGCCAATAAAAAACAATACAAAAGATGAAACTACCTGGAGCAAGCAAACCAATATTTATGAAGTTAACCTTCGCCAATATACTGCTTCGGGCTCGTTTGCAGATTTTGCAAAAAGCCTTCCTCGATTAAAAGATATGGGTGTAGAAATTTTATGGTTCATGCCCATTACACCTATCGGCATCGAAGGCCGTAAAATGACTGCATCAAATTTGGGAAGTTATTATGCTGTTAGAAATTATAAAGCAGTGAATGAAGAGTTTGGTACGATGGATGAATGGAAGGCGCTTGTGAAAACTGCACAGGGTATGGGTTTTAAAGTGATAACCGACTGGGTGGCTAACCATACTTCATTGGATAACCCCTGGGTAAAAACGCATCCCGATTTTTATGTAAAAGATTCTACCGGTAAATTGCTTTCGCCATTCGATTGGACTGATGTATATAAACTTGATTACAAAAACAATGAAATGCGTGACAGTATGATTGCTGCCATGAAATATTGGATTAACGAAACCGGTATAGATGGTTTCCGATGCGATGTGGCTGAAGAAGTACCGCAAGATTTTTGGAAACAATGCATCGACTCGTTGCGTAAAATAAAAAATGTTTTTATGCTGGCCGAAGGCGAAAAACCCTGGCTGCACGAAGCAGGTTTTAATGAAACCTATACCTGGCAGAATATGCATTTGATGAAAGAACTGTATGAAGGCAAAAAATCATTATCGTATTTCGATTCGGTGCTTGCACATAATATTTCCATCTATCCTAAAAATGCAGCCCGTTTGTATTTTACAAGTAATCATGATGAAAATAGCTGGAACGGAACAGAATATGAAAAGTACGGCGATGCGGCAAAAGCATTTGCTGTGTTTACGCAAACAATTTATCAAAGCATTCCACTTATTTACAGTGGCCAGGAAGAACCCAATAAGAAACGCTTGAAATTTTTTGTGAAAGATACCATTGAATGGAAGCAGTATGCTATGGCGCCTTTTTACAAAACACTTTTGCACTTACGAAAATCAAACCCGGCGCTGGCCTATGATGCAGCGTATAAAAAACTAAGCACCAGCAGCGATACAGCAGTGTTTGCATACCTGCGGCAAAGCGGCAACCACAAAGTATTGGTTGCTTTAAACTTTAGCAGCAAGCCACAAAAATTTTATATAAACGATGCTGCCATAAACGGTGAGCCGGAAAATATTTTCCTGGGTAAGTCGGAAAAACTTTCTGATAAAGAGGCTTTTTCATTAGCGCCCTGGGATTATCTTGTGTACGATTATAAGTAACCGTTACATTCTTTCGGGCACAGCAATACCTAACAACTGCATACTGCTTTTAATAATATTGGCAGTAAACAAAGCAAGTTTTATACGTACATATTTTTTCTCCTCTGTTTCGGCTTTTGCAATTGAATGCTCGTTGTAAAACGAATTGAAAGTTTTAGCCAGGTTAAAAATATAATTGGCAATTAAAGAAGGGTTATGCTCGGTGCAAGCCTGTTCTAAAACTGCAGGATATTGTTCGGCAGTAATGATAAGGTCTTTTTCAAGTTTTAATAAACCATTGTTTGTTGTATGAAGTTCGTTGGTTATGGCACCATCTGCTTCAAGTTTTCTTAAAATACTTTTTATTCTTGCATAAGTGTATTGTACAAAAGGGCCTGTAAACCCATGAAAGTCGATACTCTCGGCCGGGTTAAAAACCATTGTTTTCTTTGGGTCAACTCGTAACAAATAAAATTTCATGGCGCCCATACCAATGGTTTTGTAAAGTGCTTCCAGTTCATCTCCTGTAAAATCCTGCACTTTACCCAATGCTTCAGTATGTTGTTTTGCAGTACCTATCATTTCATCAACAATATCATCGGCATCCACCACTGTACCTTCACGGCTTTTCATTTTACCGGTAGTAAGCTCTACCATGCCATAACTTAAATGGTATATGTTTTCGGCATTAGGCAAACCCAGCTTTTTGCTAATAAGCTGCAGCACTTTCATGTGGTAGTTTTGCTCGTTGCCTATCACATAAATACTTTGGTCTATTTTGTATTGTTCATATTTTTGAACAGCAAGGCCAATATCCTGTGTAATATACACCGATGTGCCATCGCTGCGCTGTACAATCTTTTCATCAAGCCCATCGGCTTCCAGGTTAATCCAAATACTGCCATCATCTTTTTTATAAAAAACATTTTTTTCCAGTCCCTGCTTCACAATATCTTTTCCTAAAAGATAAGTGTCGCTTTCGTAATACACTTTATCAAAATCGGCTCCAATATTTTTGTAAGTAAAATCAAAGCCTTCGTACACCCAACTGTTCATTTTTTTCCAAAGCTCCATCACTTCCGGTTTCCCGTTTTCCCAATCAAGCAGCATTTGTTGTGTAGCCTTCATTATGGGAGCTTCTTTTTCTGCCTGTTCTTTTGTTTTGCCGGCGGCTATCAGTTGGGCCACTTCTGCTTTATAAGCATCATTAAACTTTACATAATAATCGCCAACAAAATGATCGCCTTTTATACCGGTGCTTTGTGGTGTAGCGCCGTTTGCAAATTTTTGCCAGGCTATCATGCTTTTGCAAATATGAATACCACGGTCGTTTACTATACAGCTTTTAATAACCTGGTAACCGTTGGCTTTTAAAATTTCGGCATAGCTCCAACCTAAAAAAATATTACGTAAATGGCCAAGATGCAGCGGTTTGTTGGTATTGGGCGATGAATACTCTACCATCACCTTTTTGCTGTTCATTTCTTTTTTACCGTAACAATTATCGTTGTAATTTTTATCAAGCAAGGCAAGCCAATAATCATCGGCAACAGAAAGGTTTAAAAATCCTTTTATGATATTGTACCCGGTATAAATTTCAGGATAAGTTTTTATTAAATGATTGCCCAACCGGTTGCCAATAACATCGGGCGATAATTGTAAAGCTTTCAGCAGCGAAAACATCACCACGGTATAATCGCCTTCAAATTCAGGTTTGGTTTGGTTAACCTGGAAATCTTTTTCTGAAAACGACTGGTTAAATAAAGCCGATAAACTATCGATTGTATTCTTTTGTATGATGCTTGTTATTGACATGGCGCAAAGATAAATAATAAGCTATTGCAGTTTAATGTTTGATTTTTTGAAGGGAAGAGTCAATATAAATAAACAAAGCAGTTCAAATTTTACCTTAATTATGCATGCAAACAGGAAGCATGCAATTCCCTATCTTTGCACACTTTTAAATACTATGATAAGTGCAAATAATATAACGCTGGCTTATGGCAAGCGGGTTTTGTTCGATGAAGTGAACATCAGTTTTACCAAAGGAAACTGCTATGGTATAATTGGCGCCAATGGTGCCGGTAAATCAACTTTCCTTAAAATAATAAGTGGCGATATAGAGCCCAATAAAGGCACTATCGACATTACGCCGGGCGAGCGCATGGCTGTTTTAAACCAAAACCAGTTTGCTTTTGATGATGAAACAGTTTTAAATACGGTGATGATGGGCCACAAAAAAATGTGGAAAGTGATGCAGGAAAAAGATGCCCTGTACAGCAAAGAAGATTTTACCGAAGAAGACGGCATTAAAGCCGGCAACCTGGAGCATGAGTTTGGCGAGATGGGAGGATATACAGCCGAAAGCGATGCTGCCACTTTGTTGAGCGACCTGGGTGTAAAAGACGATCTGCACCCGATGCTGATGAAAGATATTGCTGCCAACATAAAAGTAAGGGTATTGCTGGCACAGGCCATTTTTGGTAATCCCGATATTTTATTGCTGGATGAGCCTACCAATAACCTGGATGTGGAAACCATCAGTTGGCTTGAAAATTTCCTGGCCGATTATCAAAATATTGTACTGGTAGTTAGCCACGACCGTCACTTTCTGGATGCAGTGTGTACGCATGTGGCCGATGTGGACCGTTGCAAAATAAAAGTGTACACCGGTAATTATACTTTTTGGTACGAGAGTTCTCAACTGGCTGCACGCCAACTGAGCGATAAGAATAAGAAGATGGAAGACAAGCGTAAAGACTTGCTTGACTTTATTGCTCGCTTTAGCGCCAATGCTTCAAAAAGTAAACAGGCTACATCTCGTAAAAAAGCATTGGAAAAATTGGTTATCGAAGAAATACAGCCAAGCAACCGTAAATATCCCGGCATTATTTTTAAACAGGAGAGGGAAGTGGGCAACGAAATCCTGAAAGTAGAGAACCTTTCATATTCCATAGACGGGAAGAAAATTTTTGACAAGATAAAATTCGATATTCAAAAAGGGGAGAAGATTGCTTTCATTAGCAGGGACCCGATGGCGATGACAAGTTTTTTTGAAGTTATAAATGGTAAGGCCAAGGCCGATAGCGGAACTTATGAATGGGGTACTACCGTAACCACCGCCTACCTGCCAAACGATAACAGCGAATATTTTGAAGGAAGCAAATACAACCTGATGGATTGGCTGCGGCAGTATGTTCCACCGGGCACCAAAGATGTGGATGAAGATTTCCTGCGTGGATTTTTGGGTAAAATGTTGTTTAGCGGCGATGAAATTTTAAAGAAAACCAATGTGCTTAGCGGTGGCGAAAAAGTTCGTTGCATGATAAGCAAGATGATGCTGCAAAACCCCAATGTGCTGATATTGGATGAACCCACCAATCACCTCGACCTGGAGAGTATCATCTCTTTTAACGATAACATGATTGCATATAGCGGTATTGTTTTACTTACAACACACGACCACCAGTTTATGCAAACCGTTTGTAACCGCATTATTGAACTTACGCCAAAGGGAATGATAGATAAACTGATGACTTATGATGAATACCTGGCCGATGAAAGAGTGAAAGCAACGAGGGAAGAGCTTTATAATTGATAATGGATAATTGATAATGGATAATGTATAATGTATAATGGATAATGTATAATTGATAATGTATAATTGATAATGTATAATTGATAATGTATAATTCAAAAATCAAAAGGTAAAAATTTACCATTCATAATTCATAATTCAGCATTCAACATTCAACATTCAACATTCAACATCCAACATTCATAATTCATCATTCACAATTAACCATTCACCATTAACAATTCACAATTAACCATTAATAAAAAATTGCCCAAAAACATCATCATATCATTCATCGATTTTTTTTACCCGCCGTTTAGGAAGCTGATGCCGGAGCAAACATTCCGTTATGCCGCCTGTGGCGGGGCCAATACGTTGCTGGGCCTGGCGCTTTTTAAAATCCTGCTTGAGTATGTTTTTAAAAATCAAAATGTAGAACTTGGTTTCTATACTTTAAAACCACATAATGCGGCCCTGTTCATTTCATTTATTGTAAACTTTTTGGTGGGGTTTATCCTGATGAAGTATGTTGTGTTTGTAGATTCGAACCTTAAAGGAAGGATACAGTTGTTTCGCTATGGGCTAGCCTTTGTATTTAACCTTACGCTCAACTATTTCCTTTTAAAAATATTTATAGAAGTATTTGGCTGGAAAGCATTTTTAAGTCAGTGCATTACCACCTGTATCATTATCACCATCAGTTATTTAAGCCAAAAGCATTTCAGCTTTAAAGTAAAGAAATAAATAAGCCGGCTATAGGCTACTGCCAAAATTTCACCTACCACTCCATTGGCATAATCATTGCCATTTCAACATCAAACATTAAAAATTTTAATTTATGGGAAAGATAATAGGAATTGATTTAGGAACCACCAACAGTTGCGTTTCTGTAATGGAGGGCAACGAGCCGGTGGTTATTGCCAATGAAGAAGGCCGCCGTACAACCCCGTCGGTGGTGGCTTTTCTTAAAAATGGCGAGCGTAAAGTAGGCGATCCTGCCAAGCGCCAGGCCATTACCAATTCGCAAAATACCATCAGCAGCGTTAAGCGTTTTATGGGCCGCCGTTTTGATGAAGTAACCGAAGAGATTAGCCATTGGAGTTATAAAGTAGTTAAGGGTGACAATAATACGGTTCGTATTGACATAGATGGCAGGCAATATACGCCACAGGAAATCAGCGCCATGGTACTGCAAAAAATGAAAAAAACTGCCGAAGATTACCTTGGCCAGGAAGTAACAGATGCGGTGATAACCGTACCTGCTTATTTTAACGATAGTCAGCGCCAGGCTACCAAAGAGGCAGGCGAAATTGCCGGCCTTAATGTACGTCGTATTGTAAACGAACCTACAGCCGCAGCTTTGGCTTACGGACTTGATAAAGGAGGCAAAGACCATAAGATTGCCGTATTCGATTTGGGTGGCGGTACTTTCGATATATCTGTTTTGGAACTGGGAGATGGTGTGTTTGAAGTAAAAAGCACCAATGGTGATACACACCTTGGCGGTGATGATTTTGATAAAGTTATTATGGACTGGCTGGCCGATGAATTTAAAAACGATGAAGGTATCGACCTGCGTAAAGATCCACTGGCGCTGCAACGTTTAAAAGAAGCATCAGAGAAAGCAAAAGTTGAACTGTCATCTTCAAGCGAAACAGAAATTAACCTGCCTTACGTTACTGCAGTGGATGGTGTGCCCAAGCACTTAGTAAAAAAATTAAGCCGTGCAAAATTTGAATCGCTGGCCGATAAATTGTTCGACCGTTGTTTAAAACCATGCGAACAGGCATTAAAAGATGCCGGCATGAGCACATCGGATATTGATGAAGTGATAATGGTAGGCGGTAGCACCAGGATACCTAAAGTGCAGGAGATAGTGGAGAAATTTTTTGGAAAAAAATTACACAAAGGTGTTAACCCCGATGAAGTGGTGGCCGTAGGTGCAGCCATACAGGGTGCAGTATTAAGTGGCGATATAAAAGATGTATTGTTGCTGGATGTTACCCCGCTAAGCCTGGGTATTGAAACCATGGGTGGCGTAATGACAAGGCTGATTGACAGCAACACCACTATACCAACAAAAAAATCGGAAGTGTTTTCAACAGCCAGCGATAACCAGCCCGGCGTGCAAATACATGTGTTGCAGGGCGAGCGGCCAATGAGCAGTCAAAACAAAAGCCTGGGTACTTTTAACCTTGATGGCATACCACCGGCACCACGTGGCGTACCGCAAATTGAAGTAACATTTGATATTGATGCCAACGGTATTTTACATGTAACTGCAAAAGATAAAGGCACCGGCAAAGAACAAAAAATACGTATTGAAGCAGGCAGCGGTTTAAGCAAAGAAGAAATTGAAAAGATGAAGAACGATGCCAAAGCCAATGAAGAAGCCGATAAAAAAGAAAGAGAAAAAGTAGATAAAGTGAATGCAGCCGACAGTCTAATTTTTCAAACAGAAAAACAACTGAAGGAATATGCCGATAAAATACCGGCCGATAAAAAAACAATTATTGAAGCTGCATTAACCAAATTAAAAGATGCACACAAAACACAAGACCTTGCAGCCATTGATACAGCCATGACTGAATTAAATGCAGCCTGGACAGCAGCCAGCGAAGACATGTACAAGGCTACACAGCAGCAGGCCGGAGCACAACAACCCGGCGCCGATGCCGCAGGCAATGGCCCTGCCCCCGATGCAAACGGCGAAAGCAAAGTAGAAGATGTGCCTTTTGAGGAAGTGAAATAAAAGTGTTTTCTTTTAAGAAATACAAAAATCTAAATAACAAATCCTGTCAATAATTTTTGGCAGGATTTTTTTTGGATAGTAAATGAATGTAAATTGTAGTTAACGAGTAAGATTCATTTAGTAATTAAAAAGTAGAAGTTGCGGCAATCTGAGA
>JAHBTN010000012.1 GCA_019638575.1 Ferruginibacter sp.
TTATATTTCAAGCTAAAGCCCGATGCTTTCTTTTGCCAGTCATTAATGCTTTCCAATGCAGCCTTGGGGTCGGTAATGCCGGTGAACTTATATACTTCCACAGTGGCATTGCGTGCAGGGTTTGAAATGATATTTATACAGGCAGGGCTATAATACCTGTTGGGTTCCATCATTTCCCAATCGGCCGGGTACGCAAAATTTACTACTCCATTAAAAGCTTTATACCCTTGTGGTATTTGTATTTCTTTTTGTTGAGTAGCAGGCGGGGGGGCTACAGGTGCAGTTTTGGTAATTGAAACTTCAGTTTGTTTATCATCTTTTTTATCACCGGGCATTGTTTGTTCTACTGTTGGTGTAGGTGTACCGCCAAATGATGCAGCTATCTCATCTATCTTTTTTCTAAGGAAATCATCGTCTTTCAGTTCAGGGGCTACAGCTCCTAGTTTTATATTTTCTCTTATGTCTATTACATTATATCTTTCATCTCCTTCCTGCAATTTTTGTATAAAAGCTTCTTTATTATTCATGGCCATATCAAAGGCTTCGTCGGCGGTTTTACTGCCTCCAAGGCCTTCGCCGCCAATAGCAGTACTTTCAATAGCATAATAGTTATTGTTCATCTTAAAGCCCGGGTAAGCATGGCCCGGAACCAGATAAATGACAGGGTCCATACCGGCATTGGCCATAATGCTGGCGTATAATAATGATAATTCGATACACAAACCGGTTTTGCCTGTAACAACTTCTCGTGGCATACGAATGTTTTGCACTATAGAATTTACATCATTAAAACTTTCGGGTACACCACTTGTGCCACTATACACCATATGTGCAAGCAGGGTGGCATTATAAATGCCTTTTAAAAACCGTACACCTTCTGCTTCATTATTTCCTACACCGGCGGTTTCGCCTTTTAATATTTTTTGTTGTATTTGCTGTGTATAATATTTTATTACGGGGTCGTTTGGTGTTACCAGGCAAGCCAGCAAGGGCACATTATCGTAGTATTCTGCAGCAGTACGTATTTCATCGGCAGGTAAAAAATTATACATAAAAGAATTCCTGCTCTTAACAGTAATAGTAAAATTGTTTTCTATTGTTTTAATATTATCAGCTTTAATTACCAGTTTTACATTCTCTTTCGAATCAGTAGTTTTTTCGCCCATTTTATCAGGAAATTTTGGATAACAGTTTACTACCACTGTTTGTCCTGCCAATACAAGGGGCATTTTCTCTGCAATTGTCCAATCGAGAAAATTGCTCATTTTATATTGTACTTCCACATTTTTTGCATCAACATTGCTGGTATTTTTAATAATCATTTTAAAAAGAGAATATTTACCATCAAAAGCATCTTCGTTAGCATACACTTTATAAATTGAAGACATAATTACCGGGGGTGTGCTTATTTTAATATCCAACACAGCCGGTGCCAGGCGATTGTAAATGGGTTTAAAGAATACCATCCCTAACCCCACAAAAAATAAAATGTATGGAAGTATTTTTCTCATCAGTTAGAATTTGCACCTTTACAAGACTATAATTATTAAAAGTGAATATAAAATAATTATAGCAATTATCAAATATTCAATTTTTACTATTTTGTTTTATTTATTTTCATAAATGTTAAAAAAAATTACAGTTGCTCTTTACAATTGTTTACACAAATCGTAATTTGTTATATTTGGAAATAAAAACATAGCTGTTTAATGAAATGCCAGTTTAAAATTTTACTATTAGCCGCAATTATATTTTGCGCTTGTAGCAAAGGAACATCTGATAAAGTTTCTGCTATTGACTCTACATTGTATACCGGCAAAAATGTAATTGATGAAAGCAGCGATGTTAAAATTGTTGATCCCAAAGGCGGCTCCTTTAATGATTATAATGGCAAAAACAGTAATCCGCCAAAACCCGAACAAAGATCGGCTTATGATGAAATGAAGAAAAAATACAAGAACCTGCTTGTTTTTCATGCCGCTGATACCATGCGTATTAAAAAATCATATATAGCCACGCTTGTATTAGGCAAAGACCAGATAATGGGCGATATGAAAAGTGAAGTGATGGAAAATGATTACAAACCAACCGACTCATTATATACAGATACAGCTATGGATTTTGGCTCTAAAATGAAGGCAAGGCTGATAGATATGAGTGGGGCCGAAAGCAAAGGGTTCATCATTGAACTTTTGGGCGGCGAAGAAGCTGCAACACAAAGCATTACCGAAAGAAGAAAAAAAGTAATATGGCAATGGAAGCTTACACCTCAAACTCCCGGCCTGCAAGAGCTTAGACTTTCTATCAATGTTATAGAACGCAATGGCGAAATGGTAAACCTGCCTGCAAAAAACATTTCGGTGATAATTTTTGCTGCAAACGAAACCATCCTGTCACAGGTAAAATCATTTTTTGATGAATATGGTAAATGGATACTGGCATCCATCATCATCCCCATTTTTGTTGCCTGGTTTACTACAAGAATGCGAAATAAAAGCATGGACAAAGTTCAGCATAAAAAAGAACAAGCCCCGGCAACTAATTCAACAGCTACAGCAGATAAGCCGGTTGTACAAAATACATCTGCACCTGTAAACAACGCAAGCCCTTCACCAGAAACTGAATTATAAACCGGTGATAAAATTTTACCCTTATTCTGTTTTACATTTGTACAAACACTAGTAATGTATTATCCATCACTGGAAGCCTGTTTACTGCACCTTGAAAAAAACAATCAACTGATAAGGGTAACCGAAGAAGTTGACCCTTTTCTTGAAATGGCTGCCATTCATTTACGGGTACATAAAAAAAATGGGCCGGCCATACTATACGAAAATGTAAAAGGATGCAGGTACAGGGCAGCCTCTAATATTTTTGGTACACTGCAAAGAAGTGAATTCATATTTAAGGATACATTTGAAAATATTCAAAAACTAATTGCAATAAAAAATAATCCGGTAAAAGCAATAAAGCAGCCTTTTAGCAATTTAAGTGTTGGCATGGCTGCATTAAAAGCTATTCCTAAAAAAAATGCAGCCGTAAAGCCTGTTTTATACCAGGAAATTAAAATCAGCGATCTTCCTCAAATACAACACTGGCCTAAAGATGGCGGCGCATTTATTACATTGCCACAAGTATATACCGAAGATATTGACAAACCCGGCATAACTAATGCCAACCTGGGTATGTACCGCATTCAGTTATCGGGCAATGAATATTTATTAAATGAAGAAGTTGGATTGCATTATCAATTGCACCGTGGCATTGGCATACACCAAACTAAGGCTAATAAAAAAGGACAGCCGTTAAAAGTAAGTGTATTTGTTGGCGGGCCACCGGCACATAGTGTGGCTGCAGTAATGCCATTGCCCGAAGGTATAAGTGAAACAACATTTGCCGGCGTTTTGGGTGGCCGCAGGTTCAGGTATTGTTACCGGGATGGATTTTGTATTAGTACCGATGCTGATTTTGTGATTACCGGTTTTGTTTATCCTAACGAAAACAAACCCGAAGGGCCTTTTGGCGATCACCTGGGTTATTATAGCCTTACACATGATTTCCCGGTGATGAAAGTGCATAAAGTTTATGCCCGCAAAAATGCCATTTGGCCTTTTACAGTAGTTGGCCGTCCGCCGCAGGAAGACACAAGTTTTGGTCAACTGATTCATAAGTTAACAGGCAAAGCCATACAACAGGAAATACCCGGGCTTAAAGAAATTCATGCAGTTGATGCTGCCGGAGTGCATCCATTATTACTGGCTGTGGGCAGCGAAAGATATACGCCTTATTCGCCGGCGAAACAGCCTGCAGAAATTTTAACCATTGCCAATCATATACTGGGAACTGGGCAATTAAGTCTTGCCAAGTTTTTATTTATTACGGCTGATGAAAAACAACAAATAAGCGCTGCCGATATCCCATCTTTTTTAAAATATTTTTTGCAACGCATAAATTTAGAAAGAGATATTCATTTTCAAACCAACACAACCATTGATACACTCGACTATTCGGGCGAAGGATTAAACAGCGGCAGTAAAGTGGTGCTGGCAGCTTATGGTGATGTTATGAGGGAGCTGGCAACAGAAATACCGGCAATATTAAATAACCTGCAGGCATTTGAAAAACCTGCAATGATTATGCCAGGCGTAGTTGCCCTGCAGACAAATAAATTTGTAAACTATAATACTGTCATTGAAGAAATGGAATTGCTGAATAAACAATGTTTATCGCAAACAAAAGCGTTGCAACAGTTAGCTTTTTTAATCATTTGCGATGACACCGATTTCATCTGTAAAAGCCTTAATAATTTTTTATGGGCAACTTTTACACGCTGCAACCCTTCGCACGATATGCATGGCATTGATAGTTTTACAGAAAACAAACACTGGGGATGCAAAGGCCCTTTAATTTTTGATGCCCGAATAAAACCTCATCATGCACCACCGCTTGAAAAAAATGATACTATAGAAAAAAGAGTTGACAGGCTGTTTGAAAAAGGCGGCAGTTTGTATAAACTGGCTTAACCACTAGTTCTTCTTTACTTCTTTAGCCCATGCATCTTTTAAAGTAACAGTACGGTTAAACACCAGTTTGCCTGGGGTTGCATCTTTATCAAGATAAAAATAACCTTTGCGAATAAATTGATACCGTTTTTCAAAATCAGCATCTTGCAGCGAAGGCTCAACATAAGCATTGCTTATTACCTGCAATGAATTTTTATTGATGGTATCTTTAAAATCGCCTTCTTCGGCCAATGGGTTTTCTGAAGTGAAGAGCCTGTCGTACAATCGAACTTCTGCATTGATTGCATGTGCGGCACTTACCCAGTGAATAGTTCCTTTTACCGCAATGCCACTTGTATCGCTGCCACTTTTACTTTCGGGAATGTAAGAGCAATGCACTTCTTTAATATTGCCATCAGCATCTTTAATAAAGTTTTCGCATTTAATAATATAAGCGCTTTTTAAACGAACCATAGTACCGGGGGCCAGCCTGAACCATTTTTTTACCGGTACCTCCATAAAATCTTCCCTTTCTATCCAAAGCTCTTTACCAAAATGCAATTTTCTTTTTCCCATATTTTCATCGGGGCCATTTTCACTATAAAGCTCTTCGGTTTTTCCCTCTTCATAATTTGTTATGATAAGTTTTACAGGGTCAAGCACAGCCATCACCCTCAAAGCAGTTAGGTTTAACTCTTCACGCAGGCAAAACTCCAATAAGCCCAGATCGATAAAGTTTTCCCGCTTGGCGACACCAATTTTTTCGCAAAAAGTGCGTATGCTGCCCGGTGTGTAACCTTTGCGCCTAAAAGCGCTCAGCGTAGGCATGCGTGGGTCATCCCATCCATTTACATGGCCTTCGTATACAAGTTGCAGCAGCTTTCTTTTACTCATCACGGTATATGTCATGTTCAGCCTTGCAAATTCATATTGGTGCGATGGATAAATTTCCAGTTTCTCAATCAGCCAGTCGTACAGCTCACGGTGAGGCACAAACTCCAGGGTACAAATGGAGTGAGTGATTTGCTCAATACTATCACTTTGGCCATGTGCAAAATCGTACATGGGGTATATACACCATTCATCTGCAGTACGGTGATGGTGGGCATGCTTTATCCTGTAAATGATAGGATCCCTCATCAGCATATTGGTATGCTTCATATCTATCTTTGCCCGCAAAACTTTTTCGCCATCTTTATATTTACCAGCTTTCATTTCGGCAAACAAAGCTAGGTTCTCTTCAATGCTGCGATTGCGGTATTTATTTTCTTTTCCCGGTTCGGTAGGAGTGCCTTTCATGGCGGCAATTTCTTCGGCCGTTGAATCATCTACATAAGCCAATCCTTTTTTTACCAGGTCAACGGCAAACTGGTAAAGTTTGCCAAAATAATCAGAAGTGTATAATTCTTGGGCCCAGGTAAAACCAAGCCAGCGTATATCGTCTTTAATACTTTCTACATATTCTGTTTCTTCGGTTACAGGATTGGTATCATCAAAACGCAGGTTGGTTTTGCCCCCATATTTAATGCCTAATCCAAAATTTAAACAAATTGATTTTGCATGGCCTATATGCAGGTACCCGTTTGGCTCGGGAGGAAAACGGGTGAGAATACTTTTGTACTTACCGGTTTTTAAATCTTCCTCTATGATTTCCTCAATAAAGTTGAGGCTTTTTTCTTCGCTCATTATTTTATTTTGAATGGCAAATTTACAAAAAGAACCGGCAGGCAAAAATCTTTTGCAGTTTATGCAAAGACATGTTTTTTATTGAGCAGGAAATCTATTGTTGTTTCTTCAATTCTTCCAGCATTAAAATAATCTTGTCTAGTTTTTCAGTTTCAATTTTACTTAATTGAATCTGCAGTGATTCAATTTCTTTTTTTGCCTCCAGGTTGGTATCATAATCGGCCTGTGCCTGCAGCCTGTCTCTTTCGCTCTGGCGGTTTTGCGCCATCATAATAACAGGCGCCGCATAAGCGGCCTGTGTTGAAAAAAGCAGGTTTAGCAAAATGAAGGGGTAGGGGTCCCAATGATGAAAATAAGCTACCACATTTAATATCATCCAGGCCAAAACAAAAATAGTTTGCCAGATGATGAATGTCCAGGAGCCCATGCCTTTTGCAACCTTATCGGCAATACGTTGCCCAATGGTTAATTCTGCACGGTGTTTATCAAGCCAGGTTCTTGCTGTCCTGGTTTTTTCTGCAATAGATTTTAATAACATTTGCCGTTTTTTTTCTTAAATAAAAAGCCTTTTTATAATTACATAAATGTAATTAATAAAAAGGCTGGAAATTTATATATAAAAGCTGTTTACGCTCTTCCCATGTTTCTTAAATGCACAGCATGAGAAACAATGGCATGGCGCATGCGCCTGTATTCGATATATTTTATGCCATATTCCTGGCAAGTTTGTTTTATTATTTTGCTGATGGCAGGGTAGTGGATGTGCGATATTTTTGGAAAAAGATGATGCTCAATCTGGAAATTCAATCCACCAACAAGCCATGATATGAGTTTGTTTTTGGTTGCAAAATTTGCTGTTGTTTCTATTTGATGAATAGCCCACTCATTTTCGATGCGGTTGATATCGGCTTCCGGCACCGGGAAAGCAGTTTCTTCAACCGTATGTGCCAGTTGAAAAACGATGCTTAATACAAAGCCTGCAAACATGGCAATAATTAAAAAGCCAATCAGCCATTTTACAAAACCAAGTAACATAATCGGCAACACAATCATCATAAAATAATAACCTGCTTTAGCTACCCAAAATGCGATATGCTCAAATGTGCTCATTTTTTTTATAGGCACTATGCCAACTTTTTTACTGAAATATTTACGAAAGTCGGACTCGAACACCCAAACCAGCAGCAACAGTGTATATAAGAACCAAACATAAATATGCTGAAACCGGTGTATGAAATATTTCTTTTGCGAACTGCACATCCTCAGCATGGGTTTTATTTCAATGTCATCATCCACACCATCAATATTTGTGTAGGTATGGTGTATGATGTTGTGTTTATTGTTCCACATAATGCCGCTTGCGCCAAGTGCATTTACAGAGTAGGCTGCAATTTTATTCCAAAATTTACTTTTGCTAAAACTACCATGACTACCATCGTGCATAACATTAAAACCTATTGAAGCTGTTAAACCTCCCAATGCAAAACATTCCAATATGGCTATCCAGTTTGCCGGTGTAAAAAACAATACATGTATGTACAGGGCAATGTACAGCGACCATAATAATACTGCCTTAAAATAAAGGCTGAAATTACCATGCACCGATTTTTTTGTTTCTACAAAATAATCGTTCACTCTTTTTTTAAGCTCCTGGTGAAAAGTTGATCCTTTAACATTTAAGAATTTTGGTGTAGCCATAGTTTATTTTTTTTCAGAATAGCAATTGTTATGTATCAAGTTTAATAAATGCATCAAAATTTTTAAGCCCCGGTGTTTTTTCGGTTATAAATCCTTCGGCATATTTTACTCCAATCATTTTGCCAAACCATTTGTGCCGGTAAATAACACTGTCTAAAAAATCGGGTGTAGAAATATATGTTTGCGGCCCATTGGCAGGCTGTTCTGTATGAAACTGTGTTTTGTATGCTTTTATTGCGTCAATCTTCTGTTCAAAAACATCTGTTATATCAATTACAAAATCCGGTTTCAGCATCCTGTCCTGTATATATCTAAAAACATATTTAGGCCGCCATGCATGTTGAACTTCATTTTCAAAAACAGTTTCAATCTTTCTTAATCCCGATAAAAATGCAGCATTTGCAACAAGTTTCGACGACCGGCCATGATCGGGGTGCCTGTCTTCGGGCGCATTGCATAAAATTATTTCGGGCTTATATTGCCTTATTACACTTATTATTTTACGCTGATGTGCTTCATCATTTTTAAAAAAGCCGTCAGCCATCAGTAAATTCTTCCGCACATCTACACCTAAAATAGCGGCAGCTTCGGTGGCCTCAGCCTGCCTAGTTTCGGCTGTTCCTCTTGTACCTAATTCGCCTGCCGTTAAATCTATAATGCCTGTATTTTTCCCGTTCTTTTTTTCAACAAGTAATACGCCACTGCAACTTAATTCCACATCATCGGGATGTACCCCAAAAGCCATAACATCTAACTTCATACTTTATTGAAAATTATTGGCGCAAGTTATATCATTTTAACCTACTTACCCATATCAATTATATGACTTCAATCAGGATTAACACACTTATTCACATCAAAATTGTTAAAGTGTATAAAATTGTAATTATTTAAGAAAATAAATGAAGATGAATGTAATTAAAAAACTTAATTAATAATTGCAGAAGCATAAATACGATTAGTATTATACCTGTATCCATAGGTTTGGCAAACTTCTTTTAAAATCATTTCCATTTCTCTTTCATCGCCAAAAGCATCGTAAGGTTGTTTTAAATTGCTGCTGAAAAAAAATGCGATGGTTTGATAAAACCTTGCAGTAAAGCCGCCTTTATATTCTTTGATAATTTCGTAACAGTTATTGCCTGTTTCACGGTTAATAAGTTTCATCAGCACTTTACCCTGGTAAATAGATAAATTGGTGAGTGGCTGTGTAAATTCTTTTTTCAATTCCTTTTCCCTGCTTTTGATAATTTCTTTACGTTCGGCCTTATCAGATACGCCAATAAGTTTTGCATTTATTTCGTTCATCACCTGTCCCGAACGAACGGCATAAGGATAAGTTACAATAATTGCATTGCGTAGCCTCGTCCATTTGGCACGCAACTCCTGGTTACCATCGGCAATACGGGCATACATTTCTACGGGGAATAATGTTTTAGCTTCAATGGTATCGCCATCATATACTACGGCATAAGTTGTAAGCGTATCATTAATTCCTTTTTGCTGGGCAAAAGCTGTATACTTACCTGCACCAAGCATAAGCATAAACAGAATTATGCTTTTTTTAAAACCCACTAAATGCTTTTGCCTTTGCATATTGTAAATTTACAGGTACAGACCAATAATTAATGCAGATAGATGCTTAAGGTAACCTTAATTTTTTCGGTTTATTGTATGGCCGTGGTATTTTTTAGCTGTAAATACAAAGAAAATGGGCCTTCTGCCGAACAGGTGCAGCACTACCGGGATTCTGTTTCGGAAGCCAGGATTGACTCTGCTTATAAAGCAATTAAATCAAGATGCGATACACAGTTGCTTTACCAGGTGCCATTAATGGTTGACTCGTTTTTAAAAAACCCTGCATTGGTAAACAAGTTTTTTGATACGGCAAATATTTATACCGATGCCGATAAAAAAGTAGAAAAAGTTATCAGGCAGTTATTAGCCGATTGCGATTCTAATTTGCTAAAAGAAACATATAAAATAGCCCGGCACCGGCAACAATTAAAGCCACAGCGGCATAAAAAGTAGAGAGCTTAGCTCTTTTTACAGCACTCATAATAATACCTATTGCCATTATTACCAGCCCCAGCCATACCAGGTTAATATATGGAAAAACATAAGCTTTAAGAGTGATGTATTCAATCAATTTATCCGATTCTTTAACACCCAGTTTTATTTTATGATTATCGGTTACGCCGGCAAATTTTAAATACAGGTTTTGTGCATATACTGTATCATCAATCTGGTTTACGCCAAATTCATCAACCTGTATTGCCGGCATGCCTTTGTAATGCATGCTGTCTTTACTTACCAATGTAACATCAGCCATTAAAGCAGCATCGGTTGGTTTAAAGTGATACTTGCCATTATCGGGGTTTTTAACAACTTTATTCAAAATAATAATGCCGTTGCTGTAATAAGCCGTATCTCCTTCTCCCAATTCGCTAATCTTAAACTGCGTTGTATCTTCTTCCTGGTTTTTATTATTTATTGCATACGATATATAAGTAAACACATCTTTACCCAGGTACGATTTGGTATCGGGGTTGCTGCTCATGTTATTATCCTTCATGATGTACACATCGGGCCATAAGGTAAACTGTTCTTTAACCTGTTTGGTAACCTTATCTTTCTTTTGAAAAAGCAGTTCATAAAAACGGCGGCCTTTTTCGTTGCCAAATGAATCTTTCAGGTAAGTAACTTCGTAAGGGCCCATGTTTACAGGTACCTGCCGTATGAGTGTAAGGTTTTCCTGGGGATTATCCGATTCTTTTGTCATGGGGTCTTTACCACTAATGGGTAAATGAATACCATTTGCCCGGCTATCGCTTATAACTTCTTTATTGCTTGATGAAATAAGTATGCCCACCAGCATCAATGCAAATCCAAGATGCGCCACCGAACCACCTGCCGATTTTAGTTTACCATTTAACCCGGTCCATATATAAGCAGCATTAGCAATTACCGAATAGATGGATGCAAACAATGCTACATAAGCGGCGCCTAAAAATCCGGCTCCCATTTTATAATAAGTAAGCGGATAAATAAATGCCAGCAATGCAGTGATAACAGCCGCTATTAAAGTTGGCACTGCTATTTTCTTTAAAATATATGCCGATGAAGTATTCTTATACTTGAAATATTGTGCAATAGCGCTTAACAAGCCAATGATAATGGCTACCAAAATAACCACTTTGTTATATGAGAATTCTACATTTTCGGGCTGTGCAATATGGGTACCAAAAATTTTATTGTAAACAGGCACCGATGTTTTAGCAATAATAAAAACAGAAGTTAAAAATAACACCAGCGAACCAATAAACATCCAAAACTCTCTTGAATTGGTACTTTCTTCTTTTTGCAGTGATGGCATCTTTTTAAGGTTGGCAATAAAAAGCCCCAATGATGGCAATGCAAATGCGGCCACAAAAAGCAATATCATCACATTAATTGCTTGTCCTGCATCGGTAAATGCATGTACCGATGTATCGCCTAATATACCGGTACGGGTTAAAAAGGTTGAATACAAAACAAAAATAAAAGTGAGGAAAGAAAAAAGATAACTGGCTTTTAAAGAATGTCCTGTTGCTTTATAAATTACCATAGTATGCAAACCGGCAATTAAAATAAGCCAGGGTACCAGCGATGCATTCTCTACCGGATCCCATGCCCAGTAACCGCCAAATGATAATGATTCGTATGCCCATTTGCCACCCATCATAATTCCGGTACCCAGCACGCAGGCGCTAAGCAAAGCCCAGGGCAGGGCAGGGGTTATCCAGTCGCCATAGCGTTTTGTTTGTAAACCTGCATAAGCATACCCGAATGGGATAATGGTAGAAGCAAAACCTAAAAATAAAATAGGCGGATGAATAACCATCCAGTAATTACGCAGCAACACATTAAGGCCAACCCCGTCTTTAATAAAGGTTAAATAATTTGGCTGACTAAAGATGGGGCCTGTAATTTCGTTTCTTGTTAAAGTAAAAGGGTTGCTGCCCAGGCGTACATCGCCTACATAAATACCTACCAGCATAACCAGTAAAAAACACTGTGCTAAACTTATTACTGTCATTACCGGAGCTTCCCAATCTTTTGCTTTTAGCATGATGATGATGCCAAGCAGGCTGTGCCAGATAGCCCACAGCAGAAAACTACCTTCCTGTCCTTCCCATATACAGGCAAGTAAATATTTAGGTTCCAGTTCAAGAGATGCATGTTTATATACATACATGTACTCAAAATAATGATGGGCACATATATAATAAATGGTGGCAAAAATGATGAGGGCAGATATTAGCTGCGTTGTAAAAGCTATCCTTGCATACCTAAGCCATGAATTCTTTTCGTTTAAATCTGTTTTTTTACCGGCAGTAAAAAATGAAATAGTAGAAATTATTGATGCAACAAATGCAAGTAATACAAAAAAATGGCCTATTTGCCCTGGTAATAAATGTTCGCCTTCAAACTGCATTGTTTAATTTATTTGTGAAGTGATATCCTGTATAGGTTAATACGCAGAATCCTGTTGATTGGTTATTGTTTTTTCCAATTGTTTTTTATCGTCTTTGTATTTACTGGGGCATTTCAAAAGGATGTCTTTACATTCAAAATGATCCGCTTCCATTTTTCCTTTCATTACAATGCGTTCGCTTTTTTCAAGATCAGTGGGTTTACTGTTACGAAAAATCACTTTGGTTTTTCCACCCAGGCTGTCCACAGCATAAAATGAAAGGTAGTTTGGATTTTTTATAGCATCGTATTCAATTGGCTCTGTTTTATCAAGCTTGGCAATCAGGTGTACAAAAGTGCCTTGTTTCTTTTTTGCCGAACTGATACTTTCGTAAGTTGAAAAATCGCCTGCAGAAAAAACAATAAGCGCCACAATAAGAACAGCAATAGCAATTAAGAAAATGATATGTGTCTTCTTCATAAAAAAAATTTCGTTGCAAAGGTAATTCAATTGAAGTCTTTATTGCCATTTTGTTGCAGCAATTTGGTATTGTTTAACTCATTTTACATCATACATGATGAATATGAAACATAAAACCGGCCTAAAAGGAAATATTGCCCTTAATACTCTTTCATTCCTCAACAGTCGCTTATATTTGCAGCGTTTTTACCCTTGAAAAAAGCTTTTTATTTAAATTAATCACCAGATGACAGATCTCTCTACTTTTGATCCTAACTCGGTTGGCAACCCCGATAACAATATTTTTGGATTACCTTTTACTGAAGAAGAAGCCAGGTTAATAATTATTCCAATACCCTGGGAAGTTACGGTAAGTTATAGTGCAGGCACAGCCCGTGCGCCGGAAAATATCTTCAATTCAAGCATACAGGTAGACCTGTACGACCCCGATGTAAAAGATGGCTGGAAACAGGGTTTCTATATGCGCCCGCATGATAAAAAAGTTTTGATTAAAAGTGATTACCTGCGCAAAGAAGCTGAATTATACATCAACTATATTTCGCATGGCGAAAAGGTGGCTGATAATAAATTCATGTGCAAATCGCTTAAAGAGATAAATGAAGGCAGCGAATTTTTAAATAACTGGGTTTTTGAACGCACCAAAGAATTGCTTGACCAGGGTAAACTGGTTGCTTTACTGGGTGGAGACCACAGCACACCTTTGGGATATTTTAAAGCTATTGCCCAAAAACACGGTGATTTTGGATTGTTACAAATTGATGCACATTGTGATTTGCGCAAGGCATACGAAGGGTTTACTTACTCTCATGCCTCCATCATGTACAATGCCCTGGAAGAAATACCACAATTAAAAAAGCTGGTACAAGTGGGCATTAGGGATTATTGCAGCGAAGAAGTTGATTATATACATGCCTCACAAGGGCGTGTGGTTACTTATTTTGATAAAGATATTAAAGAACGACAGTACGAAGGACAAACCTGGAAACAGATTGTAGATGAAATGGTAAGCCACCTGCCCGAAAAAGTTTATATCAGTTTTGATATAGATGGATTAGACCCGAAGCTATGCCCAAATACAGGCACTCCGGTACAGGGCGGTTTTGAAACAGAACAGGTGTTTTATATTTTTAAAAGAATATTACAAAGCGGCAGAAAATTTATTGGTTTTGATTTAAATGAAGTGGGTGTTAGCCACGATGAGTGGGATGAGAATGTTGGCGCCAGGTGCCTGTTTAAAATGTGTAATTTACTGGTAGCTTCAAACCCACAGGGATGAATTACAGTTTTACACTAAAAGACAATAATGCAAATGCATACCGGCTGTTCACCTGGTTTTTATTTTTTTTGCATATTTCAATTGCAGGCTTGATGGCGGTAAGCGCTAACGACAAGGCCATAAAGACAGGCCTTTTTATACTGGTGGGATTTTATATCCTTATTGCCGCACTTTTTTATTTTACCAGGGAACAAAAAAATGCTTTTGAAACTTTCAGTTTCACCATGGCCTTGTTTTATGCTGGTTTCTGGATGAAGCATGTGGGCCTAGTTGCTTTCTTTGTTTTTACAGCCTTATTTTTATTTGTAAATTTCATTCGCAAAAAAAAAGCAGGCTTGCTGGTATGTGATACAGGTGTTCAATTGAAAGGGATTTTGAAGAAAGTTGAATACAGTTGGCCCGATATTGATAATCTTGTGCTGAAAGACGGTTTGCTTACTGTAGATTTTATTTCGAATAAATTATTACAGTACGAAATTGATACTGATACTAA
This sequence comes from Ferruginibacter sp., assembly GCA_019638575.1. Lineage (GTDB taxonomy): Bacteria > Bacteroidota > Bacteroidia > Chitinophagales > Chitinophagaceae > Ferruginibacter. The sequence continues at coordinate 14,592 of JAHBTN010000012.1, forward strand.
CCCGGTTGATGAAAATGAATTCAACAGATTTTGTATGCTTCACCTGAATAAACAATAGTAAAAAAATCAACCTTTGATTTTATGTTAACAAACAGCCCATACATTTTATATTCGGATGGCGAGGGAAATATTTTTGAAGACACATCGCTTTATGTAACCGGCCGCAGCGGCTGGGATGCCATACCTGTACCTGCTGATGAATGGATTGAATTACCCAACGGTGGTAATTTATACGAACTGCCGGGCCGCAAAGGCATTGGCATTGATGTAAAAACAGGGGAGATGCGTATTTGCGAAAAAGGATGGGCTGTGGCGGCTTTTATACCACCGGCATATACAGGTTTATACATGGCAGCATACGAAACAGAAAAAAATGCACCCACTTTACCGTTGTTTTGTTACACGGCAGCAGGATGGAGTAATGAAAAAATTTATGTTACTGCTGTAAGGATAGAAAATGATATCAGGCAGGAAGCAGAAGGATATGATGAGCAAATGATTAATACCGGAACAAAAAAATTGTTGGAAGCCTATCCGCATAACAGGCTGGTAAAACACCTGATGGAAAATTGCTGCATGACATACACCTGCCCCGCTGCAAGAAACCTTGCTATTGGCCGGTGGGAATGCCCGGTGCCTGTATCGCCGGCATGCAATGCAAACTGTATCGGTTGCATCTCTTTTCAACCCGAAACGGAAACCATTTTTAGTACACAAGACAGGTTGACTTTTAAACCCACTGCCGAAGAGATAGTTGAATTTACCGTGCCACACCTGGAGACTGCACCTTTTCCTATCATTAGTTTTGGACAGGGTTGCGAAGGCGAACCCTTACTTATGTGGGAAACCATCAGGGAATCGATTATTGAAATAAGGAAGCATACACAAAAAGGCAGCATCAACATCAACAGCAACGGAAGCATGCCCAAAGCTGTAAAAGCTTTATGTGAAGTTGGGTTAAACAGCATTAGGGTAAGCACCAACTCGGCCCGTAAAAATATTTATACATCATACTACCTGCCCAATAATTACGAGTTTGAAGATATACTGGAGAGTTTAAAAATAATGCGGAGTTTTGGCGGCTGGACAAGTATCAATTATTTTGTTTTTCCGGGCATGACAGACAGTGTTGAAGAATATGAAGCATTAAGGAAGCTTATTAAAGAAACTGATTTGTGCATGATACAATGGCGCAATTTTAATATTGACCCCGATTGGTACCTGGGAAAAATTGGAGTTACCGATACCGGCGAATGTATGGGCATAAAACAGATGATGGAACTAATAAAGGAGGAATTTCCAAAGCTTAAATTCGGTTATTTTAATCCATCTATCGAAAGGATAAAAGGGAATTTTGAAAAAGACTTTGCACATTGATTTTTGCTGTAGATGTTTATACAACAGTAATCATTTAAAAATATTGCTTATTTCATATTCTTCCACAAGTATTGTATCAGCCCATCTGCCAATCCAATTTTGGGCACATAAATTTCTTTAGCGCCGGCCCATCGCATGGCATTGTTGTATATGAGTAGTGCAGGCACAATTACATCTGCACGGTCGGTTTTTAAATTATAAAGCCTTATCCTTTCTTCTAACGAAACGCTGCTTAATTCCTTGTAATAATCTTTTATCAGTTCAAGCGAAAGGGGTTTGCCTTCTTTAGTTTTGCTCATGGCAAATACTTTATTGATGTTGCCACCGCTGCCAATTGCCACAACTTCTTTTTGCCCTTTGGTAACAGTTTTTATAATTTCTCTCATCACTTCCCATGTTTTTTCATGTACAGCGCCTTGTAACAGTCGTATAGTGCCAATGTTAAACGATTCCCTGAATAACAAACTTCCATTACTAAAAAAGGACAGTTCGGTACTGCCACCACCCACATCAATGTACATATAGCTATGGTCTTTATCTAATGTTTCGGCAATATGGCTTTCAAATAACAGTTCGGCTTCAAAATCTCCGCTTATCACTTTAACCTGTATGTCGGTTTCTAATTTCACCTTGCGTATAATATCTTCTGCATTTTTTGCATCCCTCATGGCGCTTGTAGCGCATGCTATACTGTACTTCACTTCATATACATTCATCAGGTGTTTAAACGCTTTCATTGTTTGCAACAGCATACCAGTTTTTTGTTTTGATATGGTGCCTGTTTCAAAAACATCAAAACCCAGCCTTAATGGAATACGAAAAAGATTCAGCTTATTAAAAACAGGAGATTTGTTTTCATTATTTATCACATCTGCTATCAATAACCGGGCAGCATTACTTCCTATATCTATGGCTGCTAATCTCAAAATATCTTTTTAATTTATCAATGAAAAAAGTATTGAAAAGTTTTTACACAAACTGCATACACTCACTTTCTATAAAGATAATTATAGGTTTCTACCTGGCTGCGTATTTTTTTTGTGTTTCGGGGATTAACATACTGGTTGCTTAAATCGTTATCCAATATCCTTGCTTTAATGTTATCTTTTAGTTGTATCTGCATGATATCTTTAATTTCCTGTTGTATGTTTTTTTCAAAAATGGGGCAAGCCACTTCAATACGATGATTAATATTGCGTACCATCCAGTCGGCCGATGAAATAAATACTTTTTCTTTTCCATCGTTATGAAAAATCATTATTCGTGAATGCTCCAGGTATTCATCTATAATACTTATAGCTTGTATTGGTTTTTTAAATTTCCTGTTTTCGGTTGGCAAACAAAAAATTCCCCTCACTACCATTTTAATTTCAACACCGGCTCTTGCAGCTTCGTATAATTTATCAATAAGTTTTTCATCACTTAACGAGTTTAGTTTTAAGGTGATGCCTGCCGGCTTTTTTAACCGGGCAGTTTTTATTTCTTTATTGATGAGTTGTATTAATTGCTTTCGCATACCGGTGGGGCTTACCAGCAAAGTTTTGCAAATGCGTAAAAAATGCCCCCTGCTTTTGGGCTGCTCCAGGTAATGGAATATGCGGTTTACATCGGCCATAATGTTGCGGTCGCTTGTAAGCAGGCAGGTATCGCCATAAACTTTTGCCGTTTGTTCGTTAAGGTTGCCGGTACTTACAAAACCATAATGTATGGTATGATTTTTTACCCGTTTTTTTATGAGGCAAATTTTTGCATGCACTTTCATATCAGGCACACCCAGCAACACTTTTACCCCGGCTTCTTCCAGTTCTTCCTTCCATTCAAGGTTTGCTTCTTCATCAAACCTTGCACGCAGTTCAAGCATTACGGTTACCATTTTACCGTTACGTACCGCATTTACCAAAGCATTAATAATTTTGCTTCGGTTTGCCAGCCTGTAACAGGTAAGTTTAATACTTATCACTTCGGGGTCAATAGCGGCTTCCCGCAGCATATCAATCACACTATTGAAAGAATGATAGGGAAAATTTAACAACACATCTTTTTTTAAAACAACTTTGGTAACACTGGCTGCATTTTTTAGTGCAGGATGCAGGAAAGGTTTTTTACGCAGGTTCTTTTTTTCAAAAACCGATTCGGGAAAACCAATAAAGTCTTTAAAATTATGAATACGGCCGCCGGGTATAATATTATCTTTTTGTTGCAGGCCCATGCGCCTTACCAGGTAGGTAAGTAAAACGGGATCTATTTCTTTATCAAAAGTAAACCTTACGGGTTTGCCCGATTTACGGTTCTTTAATCCTTTTTTTATTTTTTGGATGAGCGAAGTGGAAATATCATTATCAATATCTATCTCTGCATCACGGGTTACTTTAATGATATGCGATGAAAAAGTATCGTAGCCAAAAAAAGAAAAAATATGTGGCAGGCAAAACCGAATCACATCTTCGAGCAGGATGATATATTTATCTGTATTGTTTTTTGATGGCAAAATGATAAACCTTGATAAACGCCTTGCCGGTACAGATATCAATGCAAATTTTTGGGGAATTGATTTATCTTTTTTTGAAAGGCTGCAGGCCAGGTAAATTGATTTATCGTTAAGTACCGGGAAACTCTGTATGCTCTCAATCATCAACGGAATAATATCGCTGCGTACCTCTTCATTAAAATAATCAAGTACAAATGCCTGTTGTTGTTTACTAAGTTGTTTGTCGGTTACCAAAAATATTCTTTCTTTCTTCAGTTCACGTAATATCTCGTTCCATATACGGTCAAATTCTTTGTGCTGCTCTGCTACTGTTTTATGTATTTCATCTAAAATGGCGCCCGGCTGAAGTTCCAGGTGCATCCTTATCTTCTTGCCAAATTCAAACATACGTTTTAATGTGGCAACCCTTACCCTGAAAAACTCATCCAGGTTATTGGAAAAAATTCCCAGGAAACGTATGCGTTCAAGTAAAGGAACCGTTTCATCGGCAGCTTCCTGCAAAACCCTGTTGTTAAACGAGAGCCAGCTTATATCCCTGAATATTATTTTTCTTTTATGCAAAACGAAAATTTTATAATAAAGTGGAAAATGAAAAGTGCATTTGTTGGCTTTATAAAATTATGCTACCTGGTGTTTTTCATCTTCTCAATAATACCCGTGGTAGAAAAACCTTCCAGTATAGGAACAATTTTTACTTCACCGCCATTGGCCATTACTTCTTTGGCACCAACAATATTATCAATGGTATAGTCGCCGCCTTTTACTAATACATCCGGCATGATGGCAGTTATCAAATTCAATGGAGTGTCTTCATCAAAAAGAATGATAGCATCCGTCATTAAAAGCGATGCAAGTAATAAAGCCCTTGCATTTTCATCATTCACCGGCCTGTTGGGGCCTTTTAACCGCTTAACCGATGCATTGGTATTTACGGCAACAATTAGCACATCGCCAAACGAAGCCGCTTCACTAAGTGATGCAATATGCCCCTGGTGCAAAATATCAAACACACCATTTGTAAAAACTATTTTTTTATTAAGTAAACGCCATCTTTTAAGTTGATGCTGCAATTGAGGCAGGTTAAACACTTTCAACGGTATGTTGCTTATGGCTCTCATCTTTTCGTTTATTTATATAAGGTAAAATTAGTAAACAGATAAAACCTACTATCAGTATCAGTATAAACTGTGCCGACCACTGCAACCATCCATTGGCTGTACCAAAACTTGACGGTATATTATAAAGTTTCATGGCCTCCATTACAAAAACGGGATACAACCCAATACCACCGGGAGTTAGGATGGTAGCCACTGTACCAAATACCAAAACCGGGAAAGCGGCCATCATGGGCAGGCCTGCTGTTTCGTTGATGGCAAAAAAACCTATATAAGTGCCAATTACATAACAAGACCAGATTAATATACTGTGAAAAATGAAATGCCCTTTATTCTGCATCGTTTTTATACTCAGTAATCCTGTTAGAATTCCATTAAATATGCCTTTCATTTTTTGAATAAATTTTACATCGGCAAATCTCCTGAAAATAAAACGCATCAAAAAAATAAACACAATAAAACACAAAATCATTAATGAAAATTTAATAACAAATGCACCTGTGTTTTGCGAAAAAATATATTTTATAAATATTGCTTTTGCATAACCACCCACTACTTTTACTTGTGATATAAGTGCAATAATAACCACTATAATAAGCGACAGTATATCAACAGCCCTTTCAACAAGTATGGTACCAACCAGTTTATCGGGTGGCACTTTTTCGTACTTACCCAGGATGGTACATTTTAATATTTCGCCAAGGCGTGGTACTGCAAAATTTGCCAGGTAACCTATCATTACAGCACTAAATGTGTTACTCAACTTTGGCGTATATCCCATCGACCGCATCAGGATTTGCCACCTGATAGCCCTGCTTAAATGGCTAATGGTTAAAATTATAAAAACAGGTATTAGTAAGTAGTAATTGGCCGTTTTTAAACTCCTGATAAATTCTACATAAGCTTCATCACTTAATTTATGAACACTCCACCATACCAGGAATATGCCTATTCCCAAGAAGAAGATATACTGTACTATGTAGAAAAACCCTTTTTGCATATCAGGATACAAATTACGAAGTGATTATGAAGTAAATGATTTAAGTTTTTGAAATTATTGTAACAGGAGATTATCAATAAGCCTTACTTTACCATTAAAAGCAGCAATAAGTGCAACAAGTTTTATTTTGCCATCCCACTCATCAATAATGCTGAGGTTGTCGGCAGATGCTATTTCTACATAATCGGGTTTAAAACCATTTTCAGCCAGCCTTAAAAATACTTGTTTCTTTAAAGGATTAATATCGCCGGGTACAATATTCTTTTTTATGAACGATAAGGCTTCAAAAATTGCTGCTGATTTTTTCCTCTCTGTTTCATTTAAACGCATATTCCTGCTACTCATTGCAAGACCGTCATCTTCACGCAGGGTAGGGCATATGATAACATTGGTATTTATTTTTGTTAACTGCATCATCTTTTTAATAACCATGCATTGCTGGTAATCTTTTTGGCCTAAGTATAAATTATTTGCCGGGATGATGTTGAGCAACCTGTGTACCACCTGGCATACACCCTGAAAATGCCCGGGCCGATACTTACCTTCAAGTACTGTTTCAAGGTAACCAAGGTTATACTTACCATTAACGGTTTCGCCCTGGGGATACATTTCCGTAACAGTTGGTAAAAACAGTACATCGCAACCGGCTCTTTCCAATTTATCAATATCACTTTCAATAGTAACCGGGTAATTATCAAAATCGGCTTTATCGTTAAACTGGGTAGGGTTTACAAATATGCTGCAAACAACTAAGGAGCAATTTTTTTTTGCGGTTTCCAAAAGCGAAATATGCCCCTGGTGCAGGGCGCCCATAGTAGGCACAAAACCTATAGAAACCCCCATTTTTTTATTTTGAAGTAGGTATTCTTTTGTATCAAAAGCTTTTTTAAAAATTCTCATCATGCATACAAATGTGTGATATTACTGTGTAGTTGCTGTATTTCCCGAATAATTATCGTAGTTTTGCACTCCCGTTTATAACCTATTTAGTAGTAAACTTCGTGTAAATGAGTACAAAGAAAAGAATTTTATTTATTGCAAATGAGATGTCGCCCTATCTGGAGCTTACCGATTTTGCTGAAATTGTAAATAAGCTGGCAGTAAAAGCTAATGACAGCGGTATGGAGATACGATGTATTATGCCAAGATTTGGTGTGATAAATGAAAGAAGGCACCGTTTACATGAAGTGGTTCGCTTATCGGGTATAAATGTTACTATAGATAATGATGATTACCCGTTGGTGATAAAAGTAGCATCGCTACCCAATGCCAGGCTGCAGGTTTATTTTTTAGATAATGAAGATTATTTTAAACGTAAATCGGTTTTTACTGATGAAAAAGATGCCTGGTTTGATGATAATGGACTAAGAACCGTTTTGTTTTGCAAAGGGGCCCTTGAAACAGTAAAGAAATTTGGCTGGCCCCCTGATATAATTCATTGCAGCGGCTGGATGACAGGGCTGATACCAATGTTTATTAAAAATGCTTATAAAAAAGAACCCGTTTTTAGTAACAGTAAAATAATTTACACAATTGGCCAGCAAACTTTTAAAGACAAGCTCGGCAGCGATTTTTTGAAGATGGCAACTATTAACGATTATGTTACCAAAAAAGAATTGGAATCGTTTAAAGAAAATAATAACCTGGCCATGTTTAAAGGTGGCGCCACTTATGCCGATGCTATAACTTTTGGGGCAGACAAAGTAGATAAAAAACTAACCGAGTTGTTTTCAAAAGTAAAAGGTAAAAAAGTGATGAAATACGATGCTGAAAGTGATTTAACAGACTATTTGCAATTGTATGCCGACCTTGCAAAATAGTAACCAAAAGATTTTTCATAAAATTATAACTGTGCAAAAACGATTTTACCCTTTAGCAGTAACTGCTGTTGTTTTATTATTACTTTTAAACTGGAACTGTACAAAACTTGACACATCCGATATTGGCAGTGACCAATTACCTGCAGTTGATAACGTACACACATTTGCCGACACACTTCCATTAATTACTACACAGGGCATTTTTAATGATACCACAAAAGTTGCTCTTTTAAATAATTTTGTTATTGGTGCTATTAATAACGATCCGCTTTTTGGAACAACAAATGCCAGCGCCTATTTTCAATTAAAACCCGATTTTTACCCTTATTATTTTGGCAATGCAGGAGATACGGTAAAAGGCTACTCAGATGTAGGGCTCGATTCAATTGTATTATGTTTAAAATATAAAAGTTTTTGGGGCGATAGCTCGATACCTGTACAATTAGAAGTTCGTGAAGTAAGCGATTATACTTTTGTAGATTCATTATATAAAGAACACGATATTAATTATGCACCGGTTACCGGAGGTTTACTTGCAACCACAACCGTAGATATCAGAAGGCTTGGCGATACTGTAAAATATACCAATGGAAGAGATTACTCAATTAATCTTATCAGGATAAAATTGCCAATGAGCTGGGCTAATACTTTATTTAACAGGGATAGTATTGCAAATAACCCGGGTAATAATGCTTTTTATAATGATTCAATTTTCAGGTATACATATCATGGGTTGGCTGTAATGCCCGTAGGTAGCGCAGCTAATAGCCTTATTTATGTAAACCTGGCCGATACCACAACAAAATTAGAGGTACATTACAGAAAAAGAAACAAAGGCGTAATAGATACAACATATCAATCTTTACATTTAGGCACTTACACATTACCGCCTACACCTACACAACCTGCCCAATCTTCTATTGCCAATAAAATTGTTCGTAATCGTTCGGGGGCAACAATGCAGTTTCCGGCACCGGGAGATCTTTATATACAAACAACACCGGGCTCTTATGTTAACATAAGTATCCCCAGTTTATCAAGTTTAAATAACCGAATTATACACCGTGCCGAACTTGTAATTCAGCAAATACCTAATTTACCATCGCTTGATGAAGCGCTGTCTGTTCCTTCCTTTTTATATCTTGATTTAAAAGATACTACGTTAACCGATAAATGGAAACCCATTTATTATGATCTAAATCCCGGACAACCTTACGACCCTGATACTAAATTAGGTATTGGATACCTGCCTACAACTATCGATTATTTAACATTTGGTGGCTTTAGAAGAGCAGGAACAGATAAGTTTGGTAACCCCAATAAGTATTACAATTTTAATATTACCAGGTATGTACAACAAATAGTAACCAGGCATATACCTAATTATCCATTACGATTGTATGCACCTTATGAAGTTTACTATCCGCAATTAGGAAATGACTCTTACCCTGCAGAAAAGTTACAATATGGTAACAGCTTAGCCGCCGGAAGAGTTAAAGTGGGAAGTGGCAGTAATGCAGATTATAAAATGTTCCTGCGTATTATCTACTCCAATTTGTAAACAACTGATTTTATATCCACACAAAGCCCCCAAAATTATTGGGGGCTTTGTTCTTTAACCCATACAACCTTATCTTTGCAATCTTAAAAAAAATAACATGCCATATTTATTTACATCAGAGTCGGTAAGTGAAGGACATCCTGATAAAGTTGCAGACCAGATCAGCGATGCTTTAATTGATAATTTTTTAGCTTTTGACAGCACCAGTAAAGTAGCTTGCGAAACATTGGTAACAACCGGCCAGGTTGTATTGGCAGGTGAGGTAAAAAGCAAAGCCTATCTTGATGTACAGGAAATTGCCCGTGGTGTTATCCGTAAAATTGGATACACCAAGAGTGAATATATGTTTGAAGCCAATTCATGCGGTATTTTATCTGCCATTCACGAACAATCGGGCGATATTAACCAGGGTGTGGATCGTAAGAAAAAAGAAGAACAAGGTGCCGGCGACCAGGGAATGATGTTTGGCTATGCCACCAACGAAACAGAAAACTATATGCCCCTTGCTTTAGATCTTGCACATTATATACTGATAGAAATGGCGGCAATTAGGAGAGAGAACAAACAAATTAAATACCTGCGCCCCGATGCAAAAAGCCAGGTTACTTTAGAATATGATGATAATAATAAGCCGGTAAGAATTGAAGCCATCGTAGTATCAACACAACACGATGATTTTGCAACAGATGAAAAAATGCTGGCAAAAATTAAGAAAGACATCATCAACATAGTGATACCAAGGGTAAGGGCAAAGTACCCCAAGTACAATCATCTTTTCAACAACAAGATAAAATACCATATAAACCCAACCGGTAAATTTGTAATTGGTGGCCCACACGGCGATACAGGTTTAACCGGCCGTAAAATAATTGTAGATACTTATGGAGGTAAAGGCGCACATGGCGGTGGTGCATTTAGCGGTAAAGATCCCAGCAAAGTGGATAGGAGCGCTGCTTATGCCACCAGGCATATTGCAAAAAACTTAGTGGCAGCAGGTTTATGCGATGAAGTGCTGGTACAGGTTTCGTATGCTATTGGTGTGGCACAGCCAACCAGCATTAACGTAGTAACCTATGGTACTGCAAAAGTAAATTTAACCGATGGCCAAATTGCCGAAAAGATAATGAAGATGCCATGTTTTGATATGCGCCCTTATTTTATTGAGCAGCGTTTAAAACTGCGTAACCCCATGTACAGCGAAACAGCCGCTTATGGGCACATGGGCCGCAAAAACGAAACAGTGGAAAAAACATTCACATCGCCGGATGGTAAATCGGTAAAGAAAAAAGTGGAACTATTTACCTGGGAAAAATTAGATGCCGTAAAAGAAGTGAAGAAAGCTTTTGGATTAAAATAAAATCTCCCTACTTTATAAAAACCCTCTAAAAAAAGAGGGTTTTTTATTTTGTAATCGTTAACCCAGGAACCCGTTTACACAACTTTAAGATATAAATTTGCATTGTGAAAAATTTCAGACAACAACAACATCATCGCCCCAAAAAAAGCAGCTTGGTAGTTGGCCGTACTGCAGTTATCAATGCAATGCAAAGCGGTAAGCAATTAGAACGTATTTACCTGCAGAACAACATACATGGAGAATTGGTTGATGAAATTAAAAAGCTTGCAGAAAAAACACAAACACCAATCAATAAAGTGCCGGTTGAAAAACTCAACAACCTGAATGTATATAACCACGAAGGCTGTGTGGCATTAATTGCAAAAGTGCAATACCAGGATTTACAAGATGTAATTTCTTTTGTGGTTGAAAAAGGAGAAGCGCCATTGTTATTAATTTTAGATGGTATTACAGATATCAGGAATATTGGTGGCATTGCCCGTAGCGCTTATTGTTTTGGTGTACATGCCATCATCATACCAGATAAAGGCGTAGGCGCTTTAAACGAAGATGCAGTACTTACATCGGCCGGTGCTTTGGAAAAAATTGCCGTATGCCGTGTAAACAGCCTGATGAAAACCGTTGACGACCTGCACATGAACGGTATAAAAGTTTTTGCAAGCGAAATGAAAGCAACTAAGAAAACATTCGATTGTAATTTTAAAGAACCATGCGCCATCATCATGGGTGCCGAGGAAAAAGGTATTTACCCCGCCCTGCTTAAAATAAGCGATGAACAATTTCAAATACCTATGACCGGCGATTTTGATTCATTGAATGTTTCGGTTGCCACCGGTATTATTTTATACGAAGTGATGAAGCAAAGAAATTAATCTTGCACTATTTGTTTTATGCGGTTATTGATGGCGATATTGTTGTTAACCGCAAGGGTGACTGGTTTAATTCTGCAGTAGTAACAGGTTTTAAGGAATTCATCTGCCGGCATATCATCATTTTTTTTATTGCTGAAGGTAAAATCCTGTTCATGAACAGGAATAATTTGTTTACAAATCCCGGGATGATAACTTCTTTTTGTTTTAAAAGCCCTTCAATGGCAATTGGCGCTACTTGCTCAGGATTTAATACGGCATTTCGAGCCAGCCATCCTGTAGAATTATTCAATTGAATAACAGAAATATTGGTATTCATACTTCCGGGGCAAACAACACTAACGCTTATTTTACTGTGATTCAATTCCTGTCTTAAACTTTTAGAGAAACAATAAATAAAGGATTTAGTTGCCCCGTAAACCTGTTTCTTAGGCATATAAAAATAGGAACTTAAACTTCCTACATTTAAAATATAAGATGGAGCATTGGCTTGTAAATGATTGAGGAAATGATGTGTAAGTGAAGTTGTAGCAATAATGTTCAGTCTTATCTGTTTTTGAAAAAAGGCAATATTACCTTCACTAAACAACATGGTACTTCCAAGGCCTGCATTATTAATGAGCATGTTAACCCGAACTTTCATTTTATCTATCTCATCAAAAATTTCCCAACAATTTTTTTCGCAGGCCAGGTCTTTTTCTATGGCGATAGCATCAACGAAGTAGTTTCTTTTTATAAAATCGGCCAGGTTTATTAATTCGGGGCCGGGTAGTGCAACCAGTATAAGGTTCATTTTTCGTGTAGCACATTCAAGCGCAAGGGCTTTTCCAAACCCCTCGCTGGCGCCGGTTATAAGTGTATAGTAAGGGTTATGCATGATTTTGAATTTTTAAATATTTAATGGTTTGTAGTAATCCTTCATTTAAAGGTGTTAGTTGATAGCCCAATTCCTTTATGGCCTTTTCTGAACTATATGCCTTATTTGCGAACACATGCTTTATACCTTTTACAGTTACAAAAGGTTCTTTATTGGTAACCAAATAGTGCAGCCATTGACTAATAGCCCAGCATTTAACCAGGCTTCTGGGTGTTTCAACTACCCTGGCCTTTGAACCTGAAATCATCCTCAGTACCTGAAAGAAATTTTTAAAAGAAATAATTTCTCCTCCTAAAATATATTTCTCGCCACCTATGCCGTATTTCATGGCAAGTATATGGCCGTTAACTATATCATCAATAAAACAATAAGTATTAAGCAAGGCAGAAGGCCTTGGTATGAACGTGATTTTGTTTTTTATAAACCTGTTAATGACACTGTTTATTGAAATAGGATGTGTCTCAATTCCGGGGCCATATACTTTTGATGGTGATACGATGACCGTAAATAATCCTTTGTGTACATATTCCCTTACCAGGTTTTCGGCAAGGAATTTTGTAAAGTCATAATTATTGCTAAAACTTTCTATCCGGGGATCTTTCTCAGTTTTTGCCGTGTTTACACTTGCACCAAGTACTGCACACGAACTGGTAAAAACCAGTTTTTTTACCCCGGTAACTATTGATGCATTTAACAGGTTGCGGGTGCCTTCTACATTTATCTTATAAAAAAAGTCAGGATCTTTTGAAAAGAAATTAACTAGTGCCGCCACATGAAAAACCTGTTCGCACCCTGTCAATGCTTTTAACACAGATTCAATATTGGTGATATCACCAACAAAAACAACAATGTTTGGATGAACAGGAATAAATGGAGAAGTTAGGTTACGCACTAAAATATGGATTATGTTATTTTGCCGGGCAAGTTTTAAAGCCAATTGATGCCCGATATACCCTGTTGCGCCTGTAATAAATATTTTCATACATGGATAATTTTAGGCGATGAACAATATGATCTATATAAGTTTACCTCGTACACAATTGAGAAAGTGATATGGAGTATAATTGCCGGCCATACAGCACCAAAAATTATAGAAAGCAAACAAGCCAGCACACTAAAAGGTATGCATGCCAGCATCTCTTTTTTGCTGTTAAATGAATGCAGAAACATATGCAACAAGGTATTTACAGCAATTGCAAATGTTACTCCCATTACATCAATACAATAAAAAAGTAAAAACCCCCTAAAAAACATTTCATAAGCAAAGAGGAAGGCTGTACGTACCATAAAATAACTTGTTATAAAAAAAACGGATAAGTGTTTGTTAACATTACCAGCAATTGTTGGTTGCAGTTGAACGCCTGATGAAATTTTTATAGCCAGTAATGCAAAAAATAACAACAATAGCAAGTAAATGAAGAGCAGGTAACTAGCGGGATATTTAGTCCCTATAAAGATTTTTAAAACCGGTAAATCTAAAAAAATAGCAGGCAAAAAGCCCATCCAAAAAATACAAATGAGAAAGTTGCAGATAATATTAATGGGGTTGTTGTCAATTTCACCATTTTCATTTATCAATCGGCAATTACCTGCATCTTTATTAAGCCACATTTGAATAAACATCATGAAATAGCAGAAGGAATAAAATATAAGGGATGTAGTTTGCATGTTTATTTGTTAAGATGACTTGATTATTTCGGCCGAATAAAAGGTATGACTGATTTTTACCTTAATACAAATACCATTTTTATAATAAAAGGTATTGCTGTTATTGTCTGGGAATACAACTTTAAATCCGCCGTCAGCCGTTTTTGAAATTTTAGAAAAACAACCGTAATTATCGCAATACACGGTATTGATGCCGATTGGTTCCGTAAAATACAGGCTCAATAAATTAGTTGTTATAACAGGTATGCTAAGCACCTGTTTTTCCCCATTTTCAACTACCTCATATTTATCGCCGATGCGGTTTGTATGCTTATTTACTTTAACTGTACCATTTGTTTTCCTGTATTGCGTTGAATGTATCAGCACAGTATTCTCAAACACAGATGTTTCCTTACTTGCTACTGCAACCAGAAAAATAAAGCGGGTTTTTATTTCAGAAACCAATAAAAGAAAGGTACTGTTTGCAACCTTATTTTTTTCAAGCCGTAACCATCCAATATTATCACCACTTTGTACAATGGTATAATTAAACTTGCTGTTTTGAGATTTAATTAAAACAGGCAACAGTAGCAACAGCATTATAAAAATGAAACGCAATAGTGCAACTAAACATTTCCATAATTTGATGTATGCAACTCCCCAATTACAAAGCTGGTTTCTTTTAAACATTTTATAATTCAGGTATGCTATCATGGTTTTTGTTTTAAATGATGAAAAACAAACAGCATTAATTATAGATTCTCACAGTATCAAATTTTTTTATTACAACTTTTAGTTTAATGGCAAATACTATCCAGTAAGATATAATTTCATCAAACCTACCTGGCCCTTATATCCTTAAATTACAGTCATTTTAAAACGTTATTTACCGATATGGATAGACATAGTTATTCCCGGAATTTGATTGTCCACGTTTGCCGGAACCCCAAATCCAGTTTGTTGGTTTTTGAGTTCCAGTTTAGCTTTGTGGCCATTGATAGTTGCCATAATCATAAATGGGATACTTACAATGCCTGAAACAGCACCTGCAATAAACAGATAGGCTGAAGTATTATCCTTATCGTAATTAGAATCTGCTATTAACCCGATGCCCGAAAATAACAATCCTGCGCTTAGTGTTAAAACACCTACAGTTAGGTTTTTTTGCCTTTTCTTTTTGTAATGTTCGTAACCTGGCCCATTAAAGCTAACAGCATTGGTGCGTAACGGCATTTCATTTATGTGGTCAATGGTTCCTGGTTTATTGCCAAAAACTACGGTAGCTAATTCATGTTCAGGTTGCTGTGCTTGTGAATGTTGTAATGTTAACAGTATTAACACAATTACAATGATGAATTTTTTCATGATTTTTATATTTAAGTTGAAGATTTATTTTTTACAATTCAAAGCTAATTTGGCAATTAGCCGGTTCCTAATTGATAAGTGCCTGACTTTTAGAGATATTGGTAATTTCTCGTTTTAATATCGTGGGTGTTGTACAGTTATGGGTTTTTCTGCATAAACTGCCAAAAAACCCTTGCAGTTTGGTAAATAATGTAATAAATTAACAGATGTATTGCAGTATTTACTAATTATTTTTAATGGAATCAAACAATTCGCAACTGTTGTTTTTCCAGCATATAAAATCTATTACAGCAAGTCATATTTCATTTGTAGATGAAATAGCAACCCTGTTAAAAATAAGTAATGATAGCGCTTACCGTCGCATAAGGGGAGAAAAACAAATCAGCCTTGATGAAATGCAAATACTTGCTACACATTTTAAAATTTCAATCGATCAGTTTCTTCATTTACAATCCGATTCATTTATTTTTTCAGGAGAGCTTCCGGTTGCTGGAACCAATTCTTTTGAGCAATGGCTCGAAAACGTTTTCCGTAACCTAACACATATCAATAGCTTTACACATAAACAGCTTTATTACCTGGCTAAAGATATCCCGATAATGGACCAGTTTATGATACCAGATCTGATGGCTTTCAAATCTTTTTTATAGCGGCGTTCGATATTGCAATATGAAAATATGAAAGGGATGAAATTTTCATTAAAAGATGCGGTGCAGGAACACAAGATGTTGGGGAAAAAGATTGAAAACGTATATATACAAATTCCCACTACAGAAATATGGAACAAGGAAAGTATCAATAGCACCATCAGGCAAATTGAATTTTACCGGGATGCCAATATGTTTGAATCGGAAGAAGACATCAAAACTATTTATGTGGCACTACTTGATTTGATAAATCATTTAGAGTTACAGGCAGAATCAGGTATGAAGATCAGGTTTGGAGAATCGCCGGTTGCAGGCGCAGCAGCATACAACCTTTTCTGGAACGACCTGGTTACAGCAGATAATACCGTTTTTGCCGAACTTGATTTAAAAAAGATGACATTCCTGAATCACAGTGTACTTAACTTCATATCCACTACTGATATCAAGTTCAATAGTTTTATCCATAACAACCTGCAAAATCTTATTAAGCGTTCTACCATGTTGAGCAAGGTTGGAGAAAAAGAAAGGTACAGGTTTTTCAACGGCCTTCGCAATAAAATTAAATTGGCTGGCCGCCTTTAATTATTTTTGCAGGATGAGTGAGCAATTTATCAAGCTGATTGAATGCCCCCGTGATGCCATGCAGGGATGGCCGCATTTTATCCCCACCGTTAAAAAAATTGAGTACATAAATGCATTGCTGCAAGTTGGGTTTGATACTATTGACTTTGGAAGTTTTGTTTCGCCAAAGGCCATACCACAAATGGCCGATACAGCCGAAGTAATTACTAAACTGAATTTAAATGATAGCAAATCTAAACTTTTAGCAATTGTTGCCAATGAAAGAGGAGCAGGCGATGCTGTGGTATTTGATGAAATATCTTACCTGGGTTTTCCTTTTTCTGTTTCAGAAACTTTTCAAAAACGAAACACCAATTCTACCATTACCCAGTCGTTGAGCAGGGTAGAGGATATACAAAACCTTTGTATAAAATGTAAAAAAGAATTGGTTGTTTATATCTCTATGGGCTTTGGTAACCCCTATGGTGATGTATATGATGAAGAAACAGTTTTTAACTGGGTTAACAAACTGGTATCAATGGATATAAAAATTATTTCGCTGGCCGATACGGTTGGGCTGGCAACAAAAGAACAGGTTTTTAAAATGACAAAACACCTGGTTGATAGTTTACCCAATACCGAAATTGGAGTTCACCTGCACTCAACTCCGGCCAACTGGAAAGAAAAAATTGATACAGCGCTGCAAGCCGGTTGCAAACGCTTTGATGGCGCTTTAAAAGGTATTGGCGGCTGCCCCATGGCCGATGATGAACTGGTAGGCAATATGGACACCGAATTGATGATACCATATTTTAGAGAACTTGATTTATTAGATGATTTGAATTTTCAGGCATTAAATAATTGCAGCAGGTTAGCATCAGAAATATTTAAATAATCAAATTTTTAAGTGGCATTTATAAAATAATCTTTATCATTTCCATTTTAAATTAGCACATGGATTTTCATTTAGAATTTACACCCAAACCTTTTGAAGTAAAAATTAATCACCGGCATAATTTAATGCTGGTAGGTTCTTGTTTTACCGAACAGGTTGGTGCAAAACTGGCCGGTCATAAATTTACTATTCTTGAAAATCCAAACGGCATCTTGTTTAACCCGGTAAGCATTTCTAAATCCATTGCATCATATATCCCAAACAGGCAATACAATGAAAATAACTTGTTTTACCAAAACGAATGCTGGAACAGTTGGGAACACCATAGCCGTTTTTCAAGCCCTGACATAAATGAATGTTTAAAAAAAATAAACAAGTCGCAAGCCGAAGCACATCAATTTCTTAAAAATGCCGATTGGTTATTAATTACGCTTGGCTCAGCATTTGTGTATAAGTTGAGTAATGATGAAGTGGTGGCAAATTGCCATAAAGTGCCAACCGATAAATTTGTTAAACGCATGCTTACAGTTGATGAAGTTTTTTTTGATCTGCAAAATACCATCGAAAAAATTTTAGCATTTAACCCATCCCTTAAAATCATATTCACTATTAGCCCGGTGCGGCACCTGCGGGATGGCTTTGTTGAAAATAACCGAAGCAAGGCAACTCTTATACATGCCGTACACCAGCTTGTAGAAAAAAATAAAGCCTGCTTTTATTTCCCGGCGTACGAACTGGTTATTGACGATTTGCGTGACTATCGTTTTTATGCCGAAGACATGGTGCATCCCAACTATGCTGCCACCAACTATGTTTGGGAAAAATTTATTACCACTTGTATTGATGAACCATCGCAACAATTAATGAAAGAGATTGCAGTGATAATGGCTGCAAAAAACCATAAGCCGTTTAACCCTACATCTGCTCAGCACAAAAAATTCCTGCAGGCAAATTTTGAGAAAGTAAAAAATCTCCGGCAACAATATCCCTATATCAATTTTGAAGAAGAAGCAGCGTTTTTTACAACCTGACAATCTTTACCTGCAACTAAGCGTTATGAAAAAAATATTGTTAGTATTTGTGTTGTTTTGTGCAAGTAATGCAAATGCACAAAAAAAACCTACCATCAACCAGCGTTATGCCGATGAACTTGAAGCAGACCTGCTTAAAGCACAAAAGGGCCTTGAAAATGCTAAAAGAAAATTAGCTCATGTAGATTCTACCTGCAGGCAAATGGCCCGTAGTAAAACCATCTCCTTACAACAAAGCAAAGGCTTGTTAATTAACCAGGATTCGGTTTACCAAAAAATAAAAGAACAAAAAGACGGTCATTTTAAAATAGCTGAAAGCCGTGTTAAAAAATGGCAGAACAGGTATGATAAGATTAGCAGCAAGCACAGCCTTGTAATGAAAAACTATACGATTGTACCAAACAGAATTGAAGTTAGCACCAAAACAAGAACAGGGTTGTTCCTGTCTTTTAATCCATCGGCATTGTTAGAACCGCTGCAAGGCGCCGTGGGCTTAGGTATCGGTTACCGGGTTTCGCAAAGGGTAGAACTATGGACTGAAGGTTATTATTTATATAGTGGCATTTTTTCAAAGACAGAAAGTTTTGAAAACGTACATGGGTTTAAAGCCATTTTAAACGGCAAGTATTTTATAAAAACCAGGCGCCCGTTTTTTATAGGAATCGAATTTAGGCTTAAAGATTACTTGTACGATGATAAAAGGGATTTTGAAAACAAGCTTCTAGCAGATACAATTCGCAATTATCCTTTTCAATTGCATAACCAGCTATTTGGAGCAGGCGCATTTATCGGGAAAAAATTCAGCCTGTCAAGGAACGGAAAATTTGAAATGGAAGGCCTTGTAGGAATTGGTTTAAAATACAGGAAGCTTTATTTTAGAAATGTACCGGCAGGCTATACAAGAATTGATTACAAACTTAGAGATCATTTTCAAATTTTCCCCGAAAACTATTTTTATACAGAACAATGGTTGCCCTATATCCCGGCGGCAATAAGGTTCATCTATCATCTTAAATAAAAAAATCAGCATTGGCATTAATGTATCCTGTCGCCCCTTAATTCCATTTCTTTCATCAGTTGCTTTTCATATTTCAACCATTCGGCCCAACGCTTACGCACAATTTTTTTATCAATATAATGCTCGGCAAGAGTAATAAACAAAGTATAATGCCCGGCTTCGCTTTCCATAAATTTGCGGTAGAAGTTCCGCATATAAGCATCATCCAAACCCTCGCTTAACCTTTTAAACCGTTCGCAACTGCGTGCCTCAATCAATGCCATAATCAGCATTTGGTCTAAAAATCTTTCCATGGGGCTGCCGTCTTTTTTCTGAAACTGCAACAGGCTGTTTACATATACATCTTTTCTTTGCTTGCCCAACTTAAGGTTTCGTTTTTTAAGTTCTGCAATCACCATCCTAAAATGCCCCCATTCTTCGGTTACAATTGGGCTTAGTTCTTCCACCAATAATTCCTTCTCGGGGTTTTTTGTAATTAATGAAATGCAGGTTGTTGCAGCTTTTTGTTCGCAGTAAGCATGGTCGGATAAAATCTCTTCCATTTCAAGGCCGGCCAAATCAACCCATCGTGGGTCGGTGGGTAATTGCAGGCCAAGAATATTTTTTACATCGGTTGATATTTCTTTCATGCAGCAAAAATAAAACACCCGGCCAAAAATGCCGGGTGCTTTTAAAAATAAAATTTAGCTTATTGTTTATTTACCGTAAATAAACCCACACCGCTTACTGCTGGTTGCAAGCCAATAGTGCCGCTCATGGTAGTGGCGTTGGTAGCAAATTTTGCCGCTGCCATATAAATAGCGCTGGAGCCGTTATATTTAAAAGTTGCCTGCATGGTATCATTCACCATCACCCAGGTACCGGCAGCATTGTCAATGCCTGTACTGTTATCACCTACAATAGTTAATGTTCCATCGCTTTTAAATGTCATTGTAAAAGCATATTGTGTACCACCGGGTGCAGTTCCATATTGCCCTGTTCCTGTCCATACACCATCAGGTTTTGTAACCGGTGTTGGAGCATCTCCCGGGTCATCTTTACCACAGGATGTAAATACAATTGATACAACAAGAAAAGTCAGTAATCCAAAAAATATTTTTTTCATAGTATGAATATTTTAGTTTGAACTGTAGGATACTGTTATATTAAAACAAACATCGTACCATTGACATAAATTTTATTCACAAAAAAGCAAAAATTGTTTATTTGGTTACGATATTTATGATTATGAAAAAAGAACTTGATTAATATTAGAAGATAATACAGCATATTAGGTTATATTTTGCTATTTTACATTAAATAACACTACACTATGAGAGTTGTGCCATTTATAATTGCAAGCGCCGTTACAGTAGCATTGATTACAACATTAAACACAAGGCTTACCATAGGCGGCACCAAGGCCCCTGCTTTTGGAAATTTTTTAAGTCCGCAACATGGATTTTGGCAAAATGCAGAACCTGCAAACACCGATTTTTCTGCCAACCTTAATTTTCCATCTTTAAATGGTAAGGTAGAAGTGTATTTTGACGACAGGTTGGTGCCACACATTTTTGCCGAGCAGGAAAACGATGCATACTTTGTACAGGGTTACCTGCATGCAAAATTTCGCCTTTGGCAAATGGAGTTACAAACTTTTGCTGCAGGCGGCAGGATAAGCGAAATTTTGGGAGAGAAAGGATTGGATCATGACAGGGAATTTAGAAGATTGGGTATGGTATATGCTGCAGAAATTGCATTAAAAGAATCGGAGAAAGACCCGGTTTTAAAAGCCGAGTGCGATGCTTATACTGCCGGTGTTAATGCCTGGATAAACAGTTTAACCGAAAGCAGTTTGCCCATAGAATATAAACTGATTGGATACAAGCCCGAACCCTGGACTAATCTTAAAAGCATGTTGTTTTTAAAATACATGAGTTACGACCTATCGGCACGTGATGAAGATTTTGAAATGACCAACGCTAAAAGTTTTTTTAATGCCGATGATTTTTCAAAATTATTTCCGTTGATACAAGATTCTCTTGACCCTATCATACCAAAAGGAACAGCCTTTGCTGCACAAAAAGTTTTCCCTGTACCGCCGCCAAAAGCCGATTCGGTTTATTTTAATAATCATGACCTGGCAATTGCCGAATCATTTAAACCCGACCGGGATAATGGCAGCAACAACTGGGCAGTAAGTGGTACCAAAACAAAAAGCGGTTCACCCATACTTTGTAACGATCCACACCTGGGGTTAAACCTGCCATCACTTTGGTACGAAATTCAAATTTCAACACCGGCATTTAATGCTTACGGAGTTTCTTTCCCCGGAGCGCCGGGAGTTATCATTGGCTTTAATGACAGTTGTGCTTTTGGTGTAACCAACGGCGGAAGAGATGTGAGAGATTATTATGAAATTAAATTTAAAGACGACAGCCGCAGTGAATACCTTTTTAACGGGAGATATCATGCAACAAAATTCAGGATTGATACTATTAAAATAAAAGGTAAAGCCGATTATATTGATTCGGTTGCGTATGTACAATTGGGTAATAACTGGTGCCCCGTTATGTTCGATAAGTCTTATTCAGGTGGCCGCAACACAAACAATAAATATTATGCTGTAAGATGGAAAGCACATGACTCCAGTGAAGAGTTGAAATATTTTAATCTTATAAACCGTGCAAAGAATTACAATGACTATAATGCAGCTGCTGTTTATTTTCATACACCAGGCCAAAACTGTGTGTTTGCTTGTAAAAACGGCGATATAGCTATTCGTACGCAGGGCGAATGGCCTGCTAAATGGAAAGGGCAGGGCGATTTTGTAATGCCCGGCACCGATAGCAGTTACCTGTGGCAGGGCATGATACCACAGGATGAAGTGCCATATCAATATAATCCCGAACGTGGATTTGTAAGCAGCGCTAATCAAAAACCGGTTGATGATGTTACTTATCCTTATTACCTGGGCAGAAACTATCCCGAGTACAGGGGCATTACTATTAACAGGCGATTACATGCCATGACAGGCATTACTCCACAAGATATGATGGCATTGCAAACTGATAATTTTGATATTGGCGCTGCAATGGCCAAACCATTTATTGTTGCCAATATAAAGGAAGCTGATTTGAATGCAACAGAAAAAAAATATTACGATATTTTTAAAAACTGGAACTGCCGTAATGATGTGGGCACACAGGGCGCCACTATATTTGAAGTGTTATGGAATAATTTTGATACCGTGGTTTATGCAGATGAATATGCCAAAGCACCAAAGCTTATCATGCATCCGTTTTTTAGCACACTGCTGGAAGAAGTATTAAAAGATACTGCTTATAAGTTTTTAGATGATATTACCACACCGCAAAAAGAAACCCTTGCCGATGATATCACAAAAGCATTTAAAAAAGCTGCAGTTGAATTACAGGAGATAGATGGTGCCGGTAATTTAGATTGGGAAAAATACAAGGCAACAAGAATAAATCACCTGGCAAAACTGGCGCCTTTCAGCCGATTAAATTTACCCATTGGTGGCGGTAACAGGAATATTAATGCCACCAAAACAGATCATGGCCCAAGCTGGCGCATGGTGATAAGCCTTACGCCACAAACAGAAGCATATGGTGTATATCCCGGCGGGCAAAGCGGCAACCCGGGCAGCAAATACTACGATAATTTTGTAGATGAATGGGTGGCTGGCAAATATTACACACTATGGATGATGACAGCTAATGATAAAAATGATAAACGCATCATTGCAAAAATGAATTTTAGTAAATGATTGTAAAAACATTTTTGTTGTGATTGAATAAATAGTTTTTAAAAATTAAAACCCATCAAATAAAAAATGAAATTCCTGGTATCTATTATACTTACTGCATTATTAAGTTTTGCCCTTTGCCTGTTTATGCCCTGGTGGAGCATAGCCATAGCAGCCTTTGCAGTGGCTGCTCTTATACCACAAAAGCCGGGCAAAAGTTTTGTAACAGGATTCATTGCATTGTTTCTTTTATGGGGTGGCTTAAGTTTTTGGATAAGCAATAACAATCATCACCTGCTGGCACATAAAGTATCGCAACTTATTTTAAAAATGGATAACCCTATGCTATTGGTGCTGGCAACAGCTATCATTGGGGCTTTAGTGGCAGGCCTTGCAGCATTGGCCGGCAGCTATGTACGCAAATGAAAATACCGGCAGCAATCTTAAAGTTTCAATAACAAAATCATCTTTACATTTGTTGATACTTAAAACCGCTTATGCCCAAAAACCTATTGTTCTTTTTTTTATTGCTTGCAAACTATTCCTCGGCACAAAAAATTTACGGCACCATATTTTCAGATAAAGGCGACCTGCTGCCTTATGCCTCTGTTACTGTAAAAGGTACTTCCATCGGCGCTAGCGCAAACAATAAGGCTAAATTTTCTTTTAACGTTTTACCGGGTACGTACACAGTGGTATGCCAGCATATTGGATATGCCAAACAGGAAAAAAATATCACTATAAAAAATACAGATGAAGAACTCACTTTTATTTTAAAAAGCCAGGAACTTGATATGAAAGAAGTGGTGGTAACTAATGGCGAAGACCCGGCCTATGAAATTATAAGACAGGCCATAAAAAAAAGGCCTTATTATTATGAACAGGTGAAAGGCTTTGAATGCGGCCTTTATACCAAAGACATGATGAAGCTTAGGAATTTACCCAACAGGATTTTAGGTCGAAAGATTGATGATAAAGATGTAAAAAATATGGGACTCGACAGTAACCGGCAGGGAATATTTTATCTTTCGGAATCGGTTGCAAAAGTATATATGCAGCAACCCAATAAATTTAAACTGGAAGTTATCAGCAGCAGGGTAAGTGGCAGCGATGGCTTTGGTTTTACGTTTCCCACCTTCATCACCATGTACCAAAATAATGTATCTATTTTTTTAGACAGGCTCAATCCCCGTGGTTTTGTTTCGCCCATTGCCGATGCGGCAATAAGCATGTATAAATTTAAGTACCTGGGTAGTTTTTATGAAGATGGAAAAGAGATTAACAGCATACAGGTAATACCAAGGCGCAAATACGAACCTGTATTTTCAGGAACTATCAATATTACAGATGGTGATTGGCGCATTCACAGCCTCGACCTACAGCTTACCAAAACATCGCAGCTTGAAATTGTAGATACACTGCGTATTACACAAATACATGTGCCGGTGGCTGATGATGTATGGCGTATAAAAAATCAACTGATACATTTTAATTTTAAACAGTTTGGTGTTGATGCTATTGGAAATTTTGTTTCGGTATATTCTGATTATAAAATAAATCCTGTATTTGCAAAAAACCGTTTTAATAATGTAATCATTAAGTACGATACCGGTGTAACTAAAAAACCTGTTGCATACTGGGATAGCATAAGGCCAGTACCTTTAGAGCCCGAAGAAAGAATGGATTACCAGGTTAAAGACAGCGTTTTCCAGGTTACTAAAGACTCAGTTTTAAGCAGGTCATCAATTGATTCGCTAAACAAAAACCAGGGAAAATTAAAACTGTATGATATTTTTTGGAAAGGAATACATCGTACGAAATATACAGTTAAAGGCAACCACAACTGGGGCATAGAGTCTTTACTTAAATGCCTTGAATACAATACTGCCGAAGGCATAGTAATGAACCTGCTGCCATACTACAGTACTTATATTAAAAAGCTAAAAACAAATTTTTCGTTTGAACCGGGCTTCAGGTATGGCTTTGGCAATACACATCTTAATGCCTGGGCCGATTTGTATTTTAGAACCAGGGACTGGGATACTGATAAAAAAATTAAAAGGCAAACCTGGACCTTATCGGGAGGAAAAAGAGTAAGCCAGTTTAATAAGAACAATCCTATCACCACATTGAATAACACAATCAACACTATTTTCTGGGGCGATAATTTTATGAAGATATATGAAAACATATATGCCTCTATCAATTATAATAAACGGTTCGAATCGGGATTTATGTTCAACATTAATACCTTGTACGAAAACAGGATACCTCTTAATAACCATGACAGTTTACTGGTATTTAAAGGTGTACGCAAAAACCTTACACCCAATTATCCTTATGAACAGTTAAATACCCAATTTATAAAACACCAGGCTTTTATCATTAGTGCAGATATAAGCTTTAAACCCGGACAAAAATATATTCAATACCCTAATCGTAAAATATCACTGGGTTCAAATTACCCTACATTTAATTTTAATTATACCAAAGGGTTTAAGAATATTTTTGGCAGCGATGTAAATTTTGATAAATGGCAATTCAGCATTAATGATGATAAAAACTTTAAACTGGCCGGGTTATTAAAATATAAAATAGGTATTGGCGGTTTTTTGAATGCTGCCAATGTTTATATACAGGATTACCAGCATTTTAACGGCAACAGGTCAACCAGGGCAAGTGAATATGTTAACAGTTTTCAGCTATCGCCATATTATGCTAACAGTACATCAAGTTCATTTTACAGCTTTGCACATTTAGAACATCATTTTAACGGTTTACTCACCAATAAAATCCCGTTGTTTAATCGCCTTAACTGGAACCTTGTGGCAGGTGGCAATGCTTTTTACGTAAACAGCAAAAGCAATTATGTGGAGATTTTTGTCGGTCTGGAAAATATCTTTAAAATTTTACGGGTAGATTTAGTTACAGCTTACATCAACGGCCAAAAAGGTACAACCAGGATTAGGATTGGTACCGGTGGTATATTGGGCGGTAGTTTGCGAATTACCAACAACCGTGGCCGTAGGGGAGCTCTTAGTTTATAAAAACTGTTCTACATAAAAAAACCGGGAAGTAAATTTACTTCCCGGTTTTTTATGCCTGTGCTTTGTATTAATTAGATTTCACCACTTCGTACCATATTTCGCCATTGTCCATCACTTTAGGTTTGTACTGTGCGCCATCAATGGTATAATAAGTTTCACCATCAATAACTACTGTTTCGTATCCGTCAGGTAAACTTTCAACGATAGCGCCAACCGGTGGAGACACCACATAATAATTACTTTCCCTGTAATCGTAATAAGTGCCGTTATAATAATAATAAGGATAATTGTGTACATAAATCCTGCGGTAACCTACCGGCAAAACATTTATAAAAATACCAATAGGCGGTGCACATACAGTAAATAAGTTATTGTACGGACGGTAAAAAACCCCATCCCAATAACGATAACCAAATCCGCCAAAATTTATTGTAAAATAGGCAGCAGGCAAACTGCTGTAGTAACTGTACCTGCCCGGCAGGCAGCTATAACGCCAACTTGGATTATAGGCATTGTACACCGGACGTATATCGTGCCTGTAAACAGGAGTGTAGCCAGGCCTGCTGCTTGTATAAATATGCCTGTCTCTTCCATTATAATAGTTGTTGTTTGTTCGGTTAATTGTTGTGTTGTTGATGGTTACATTACGGTTAACATCATTACGGTTGCGCCTGTTATTGTTGTTTGTATTGTTATAGGCTGAGTTGTTGTTCCTGTTATTATTTGCGGTATTTGCATCCAGCCTTGGTTTGGGTTTGTAATCCCTTTGAGGGCGCTGGCCGTTTTGATTATTGTTTGAATTTTGTGCAGAAACATCCTGGCCTGCATTTGCACCCTGCCTTGGCCTTGGTGTATAATCCCTTTGTGGACGAGGGTTATTTTGGCCCTGGTTATTGTTTTGCCTGTTAACATCCTGTTGCTGATTTGCATCCTGCCTTGGTCTTGGGGTATAATCCCTTTGCGGCCTCATGGCATTTTGGTTTCGGTTGTTATCCCTGCCTGCCTGCATATCAGGCCTTCGTTCGGCCCTTCTAAAATCAGAAGATCGGTTTTCATTATTGTTTTGCCTGGGGTTGTGCTCTCTTACCGAATTACTTCTTTCTGCATTACCTCTATCGGGCCGCTGGGCACTGGCTGTATTGTTTAACAACAAGCCGGTAAAAAAAATAAAAGCAGCAGGTAAACCCCAAACATATTTACATGTTGCCGGAATAGTTTGTTTTAATGTTTTCATTTTTAAAAATTTAAATGATAAAATTTCAGTACATAAATTTTTCATTGTTTATAGACATTAAATTAATGCAATAATCTTACCACTATAATGCTTTTCACATAAAAATAACTTTTCAAAATTTTACAATTAACATCAGTTAAATCCATATTTAAATACTTCCTTTTTTGCTGAAAATAGCTGTAGCAGGCAATTGTAAGATTTTAAAAAAAAATATTGCTACAAAAGGAAGCCGCTTTTAATCAATACTGTATTAACAATTTATTTATTAATCGAGTGTTATTTTAACCATTCCTCCAAATTTTTGGCTCTTAGCAGGTATTTAAAATGATGTTTTCTATACCCGAAATTTAGTTTACAGTTTGTGGCTCAATAAAGGTAATTTGAAATGAAATCATTATATTGAGGTATTCTATTTTTACCATGACTAAGTATAATATATTTTTATTGCTGTTTATCATTTCAATAATTGCAACTATTTCACTTATCATTAGTTATTTTAATGCCCTGTTCAATTTAGTTTCTTTAATGCATAACGAATCTCAAAATGAACCATCGCCGCTTATTATTTTATCTACCATATTTAACCCATCGGTTTTAATTTCGGCAATTGTAGTTGGCGTAACTGGTCTTTGTTACCGTATTATTGGAATCATTTGTGTGGCAAAAAACAAAGTTGTGAGTGATGGTGAAAAAGCTTTATGGATTATCGGTTTTGTACTGATGGGGTTTATTACGGCCATAGTTTTTTTGGTTATGGCAAAAGGTAAAAATTTTGCTGACTGAAATAGTGCAGTACAAAAAATATCATCACACTTACAAATAAATTACATTCAAAATAAAACTTCAAACATGAAAAAAATAGTTTTTATTATGGCAACATTATCGGCAGTTACAGCCTGTAATAACAATAAAGGCGTTACCATGGAAGAATACCCGGCTATCAGCATCACTTATCCCGATACAAGAAAAGATACAACGGTTTGGGATGATTATTTTGGCACCAAAGTAGCAGATCCTTACCGCTGGCTGGAGAATGACACAAGCGCCGAAACAGCGGCATGGGTGAAAGCAGAAAATGAAGTTACACAAGGCTATCTTTCTAAAATACCTTTCAGGGATGCTATCAAAAAAAGATATGAAGCCTTGTATAATTATGAAAAATATTCGGCACCTTTTAAAGAAGGGCAATACACTTATTATTATAAGAATACAGGCCTGCAAAACCAAAATGTTTTATACAGGGAAGCGCCCGGTAATGCAACTGCAGAAGTTTTTCTTGACCCCAATAGTTTTTCGGCCGATGGCACTACATCGCTTGCTGGCATAGCTTTCAGCAAAGACGGAAGCAAGGCTGCTTATAATATTTCTGAAGGTGGCAGCGACTGGCAAAAGATAGTTGTTATAGATGCCAATACAAAAAAACAAACCGGCGATACACTGGAATTAAAATTCAGTGGTGCAAGCTGGAAAGGCAACGATGGTTTTTATTACAGCAACTATCAACGCTCGGGCGGCAGTGTATTATCAGCAAAAAACGAAAATCACAAATTGTATTATCACAAACTGGGTACCCCTCAAAAAGATGATATACTTATTTATGGCAGCGATGCATCGCCTGTACGTTACATGGGTGGCTATTTAAGCGAAGATGAAAAATGGCTGATTATATCAACAGCCAATGAAACTTATGGTAATGCTTTGTTTGTGCAAAACATTAGCAAACCCGGTTCGCCTGTTGTACCAATTGTTACCAACATGAAAAACACGTATATCATTGTAGATGTAGATGACAACTATTTTTATATACAGACAGATTTTGATGCTCCTACAAACAGGCTTGTTGCAGTACCTGTTGAAAATCCTTCAGATACAGGAAAGTGGAAAACCATCATTGCAGCTAAACCTGAAGTATTGAATGTATCTGCCGGTGGTGGTTCGTTGTTTGCAACCTATATGAAAGATGCAGTTAATAAAGTTTATCAATTTGACAGAACAGGAAAACAAATTAGAGAAATACAATTACCGGGGCTTGGCACAGCAAGCGGCTTTTATGCAAAGCAACATGAAAAAGAGGTGTTTTATGTGTTTACATCGTACATTAACCCGCCAACCATTTACAAGTTGGATATCGCCACGGGCACTACATCTTTATACAAAGAATCCAAAGTGAAATTTAACCCGGAAGATTATAAATCGGAACAGGTGTTTTATACATCCAAAGACGGAACAAAAATACCAATGATTATCACCCGTAAAAAAAATACGGAGCTGAATGGTAAAAATCCATGCCTTTTGTATGGCTATGGTGGTTTTGGTATAAGCCTTACCCCGGCTTTTTCTACATCCACACTCATTTTGTTAGAGAATGGTGGCATATATGCAGTACCCAACCTGCGGGGTGGTGGCGAGTATGGAGAAGAGTGGCATAACCAGGGTATCAAAACAAAAAAGCAAAATGTATTTGATGATTTTATTGCAGCAGCCAGTTACCTTGTTGATAATAAATATACCTCATGTGACTTACTTGCAATACGAGGCGGCAGCAACGGTGGCTTGCTAATAGGTGCCTGCATTACGCAGCAGCCGGGCATGTGTAAAGTTGCATTTCCGGCAGTAGGTGTTATGGATATGCTGCGTTACCATAAGTTTACTGCCGGTGCAGGCTGGGCTTACGATTATGGAACCTCGGCCGATAGTAAGGAAATGTTTGAATACCTGTACCATTACTCGCCCTTGCACAATTTAAAACCTGCCAATTACCCGGCCACATTAATTACCACTGCCGACCACGACGACAGGGTAGTGCCTGCACATTCTTTTAAATATGCCGCTACCATGCAAAAAAGTCAGAAGGGACCAAACCCAGTACTTATAAGGATTGAAACCAAGGCAGGCCACGGCGCTGGAAGAAGTACACAACAAATTATACAGGAGCAGGCTGATATGTGGAGCTTTATGTTTTACAATATGGGAGTGAAACCAAATTATTAAAAATTATTTTTTAAAATAATTGCAACTGCGATGGCTTACGAAAAACCATCGCAGTTTTTTTATCTTTTTGCTGCATGGGGTTAATTAAAAATACATCAGTGTAAGTATGCCTTGATGCAATAACTATTTTTGTTTCATCAGCATGTGGAGCAAAAAGCGATGAAACTATTTCATGCGAATTGTTTTGCTCTGAAAGATGCGATAGGATGACATGTGATAAAAAAGGAGAGCGGTGGGTTGTAAAAAGTTCCAATGCTTCATCATTTGACAGGTGCCCCATTCCTCCACGAATCCTGTTTTTCAGGTGCAGTGGGTACCTTCCGTTTTCCAGCATATTGCAATCATAATTCGCTTCAAGAAATACGGCATGGCATTGCTTAAAATAATGCACCACCTGGCTGCAAACCTTTCCAAGGTCAGTCATTACAGCAACTTTAGTATCATTATAACTGATGATAAAACTATGTGGGTCTGCAGCATCATGATATTTTGCAAAAGCTGTTATCATCAGTTCTCCAATAGCAATAGGTTTGCCTGCAATAAATGATTTGGATAAATGCTTTATTAAGTGAGGCCCGCCTGCAGCAGTTTTGGATGTAATAAAAACAGGCAACTTGTATTTATTGGCAAGCGTACTTAATCCTTTGATATGGTCGCCATGCTCATGCGAAATAAAAATAGCTTTCACTTTCCGTATATCTAGCCCCAGTTTCTTCATCCGCTTTTCTGTTTCACGGCAACTGATGCCTGCATCAATTAAAACCGCATCGGTATCGTTTCCTACATAATAACAATTGCCATTGCTGCCCGAGTTAAGAGAAGTGATATATAAACTCATAATTAAGCAAAGAAAACAATTTTAGATTTACCGGCACAGGTTTATTATTGGTTATTTTTGATGTACAATCAAATTATTAATGATGCCTTCAACAGCAAAAGTTATTGAACAAACACAAAACTGGATAAGGGATGTAGTAATAGCATGTAACTTTTGCCCCTTTGCTGCCAATGTGGTAAAAAAGAAAACAATCTTTTACCGGGTTGAAAACAGCATATCTATGCAAACATGTCTTATGGCTTTAGACGAAGAAGTTAAACGGTTAGATAATGATGAAAGTATAGAAACAACGTTGCTTATACTTACAAATGCTACTAAAAACTTTGATGACTACCTGGATCTTTTTTCAACTGCGGAAGAATTTTTAAAACAAGAAGGATACGAAGGTATTTATCAACTGGCAAGTTTTCATCCCTTGTATTGCTTTGCAGGTGCATCAGAAGATGATGCAGCCAATTATACAAACCGGTCGCCATATCCTATGCTGCACCTTTTACGGGAATCGAGTATAGATGCGGCTTTACTGAATTATAAAAACCCCGAGGCCATTCCCCAACGCAATATTGATTTTGCCAGGCAAAAAGGTTTGTTGTATATGCAAATGCTGAGAGAGGCCTGTTTTTAAATGAAAAAGTTATTTAAGTAAGCTATAGAACTATTTTACCAGCACATCTGTAATTGCTTTTTCGCCAAGCGATTCATTTATTCTTTCAATAATCTTTTCTTTTTGGTAAAGCAGTTCATTTTTTAAAGGGGCCACAGTTGTGCTGATAATTAAAGTGCTGTTGATGATTTGAATTTTATCGGTGTATTTAGCCACCGTTTTACCCATCAACTGTTCCCAAACATCTTCAATACATAATGCCTGAATGCCGTTTTTAAGACGACTCTTCTGTAAAAATTGTTGTATTGCATCCTGTAAAGAAATTTCTGCCATACAATAAAATTAATCAATAAAAACGATTAAGAAATGTTTTGTAAATGCAGCTCTGCTTATTTTAAACAAACATTCATCTTCATCACAATTCTATAAGCTGGTAATTAACCTGCAGTTTTTCAAATGCCTGTTGCAGCCTGTCGGTATGCGTATCGGTAATAAACACCTGTCCTTCATTTTCATTACAAACCCAATGCAGTAGTTGTTGCATACGGTTATCGTCAAGCTTTTCAAAAACATCATCCAACAGCAGGAGGGGGGCAAACCCCTTGTTTGCCTTCAACAGTTCAAACTCTGCCAGTTTCAATGCAAACAATAAACTTTTTCGTTGTCCCTGCGAAGCAGTTGTTTTAAACACTTGTCCATCCAGTTTAAAAATTAAATCATCTTTGTGAATACCGGCATTGCTGCGTTGCAATAAAAAATCTTTTTGCCTGAAATTGTTCAGCAAGTCGTAAAAACCGCTGCCATGCAAACTACTTTCATATTCCATTGTAATATTTTCTTTGTTACCAGCAATCAGCTTATAAAATTTTTCTACCAGCGGAATCAATGCTGCAGTAAAAGCTTTTCTTTTATCATAAATAAAATTCCCTGGTTCAACTAATTGTTCATCCAGCACTTCCAAAAGCGGCCAGTCGGTTTTTCCCTGTTCGGTAAAGCGTTTAAGCAAACTGTTGCGTTGTTGTAACACCTTATTATAAGTAACCAGGTTTTGCAGGTATCGGACATCTACCTGGCAAAGCACCATATCCATAAACCTTCTTCTTTCTTCACTGCCACCCATTATCATTCCAACATCATCGGGTGCAATCATAACAGCCGGGAACTTACCAATATGTTCCGAAAATTTTCCATAAGGCATATCATTCAGCAACAGTTCTTTTTTACCGGCAATCCTGTTGATGCAAACTATCTTTTGTTGTTCCTTGCTGTTATCAAAAAATGTTTCCAGCCTAAACCCATCATTATTGAACCGGATATTTAACCCATCGGTTTTTAAAAAATAACTTTTTGCAAAGCAACAGTAATAGATAGCATCAAGCAAATTGGTTTTGCCCTTGCCATTTAAGCCGCAAACAGCAACAACTCTTTCAGAAAAATCAAAAGAGGTAAACTGGTAATTTTTAAATTGAGTAAGGGATATTTTTTTAAGCTGCAACATTGAGGGCTGCAAGATACCTGAATATTAAAACAGCTACAAATCATTTGACGTCAAAATGGGTGTAGGCAAATGCAGGTTAGTGATAAAAGGCTATCATCTAACAAATACATTTCAAATATGGGTAATTGGTTGCTAATTTTACTGTTGATGGCAGGCGTTTATAAGCCTGTATCTTCAAATCAAAAATCAGCCTGTTCAGGGTATCTCAAATTGGCATTTCTCCCTTATCTTTGCTCCTCAAAATTTAAAACCCATTGGCTACAAAATTTTCAAAAGAAACGTATTTATATTGGTACGAACTGATGCTGCTTTTGCGCCGCTTTGAAGAAAAGACAGGCCAGTTGTACGGCATGCAAAAAATTCGTGGTTTTTGCCACTTATACATTGGGCAGGAAGCTGTTGCTGCAGGATGTATGACTGCAACAACCCCCGATGATAAATTCATTACCGCTTACCGTGACCATGCCCTTGCCATTGCCAAAGGCGTATCGGCAAAAAGTTGTATGGCCGAACTGTATGGCAAAGCCACCGGATGCAGTAAAGGAAAGGGTGGCAGTATGCACTTTTTTGGGTTAAAAGAAAATTTCTTTGGCGGCCACGGTATTGTGGGCGCACAAATAGGTACAGGCGCCGGCCTTGCATTTGCCGAACGCTACCGTGATACAAAAAATGTGGTGCTTTGTTTTTTTGGCGATGGCGCTGCAAGGCAGGGCATGCTGCACGAAACATTTAATATGGCGATGCTTTGGTCGCTGCCGGTTGTTTTTATTTGCGAAAACAACCACTATGCCATGGGTACATCGGTAGCCCGTACCAGTAAAACACTTGATATTTATAAACTTGCCGATGCTTATGAAATGCCAAGCGATAGTGTTGACGGTATGAGTCCCGAAGCAGTACATGATGCCGTATTAAGGGCTGCTGATCGTGCCAGGGAAAAAGGCGGGCCAACCTTACTTGAAATTAAAACATACCGCTATAAAGGGCACAGTATGAGCGACCCACAAAAATATCGTACCAAGGAAGAATTGGAAGAATACAAGGAAAAAGACCCTATTGACCATGTTTTGAACATATTGAAAACCCAATACAAGGTTAAGGATGAACAAATAAATGAAATTATAGAAAGGGTGAGAAAAGAAGTGGAAGAATCGGTAGAGTTTGCTGAAGAAAGCCCTTGGCCCGATGACAATGAATTACTGAAAGACGTATATATACAGGAAGATTATCCATTCATAACTGATTAAGAAAAACAAACACACAATCATCATAATTAAAAATTCACAATTAAATTAAATGGCAGATAAGAAAAAAAATGCAGCAACAACCGAAGCTGCAGATGTAGTAGAAAGGGCTAAAGGCTTTTGGGCAGCATACAGTAAACATATCATAATCATAGGCTCTGTAGTAATAGCAGCACTGGCTGGATACCTGGGATACAAGAACTTCATTTCTATCCCCAACGAAAAAACAGCCAGCGACCTAATTTTTCCGGCAGAGAAATTATTTGGCACCATGGCAAGCTCATCATCTTATAATAAAGACACGGTGAACATGGTTTTAAATGGTGATAAAGCAAAAGGTATTACAGGCTTACTAAAGATTGCAGGCAGTTACAGCAGCACCAAATCGGGCAACCGTGCACAATATATGATTGGCGCCTGTTACCTGCAGTTGAAACAATATGACAAAGCCATAAAACATTTAAAAGAATTTGACGCCAATGGTGCAACACAAATACAAAGTAAAGCCTACATTTTACTGGGCCATGCATATTCTGAACAGAAAAAAACCGGTGATGCTTTGGATTATTATAAAAAAGCAGGTTCTATTTCTGGTTTAGATGATGGTATGGCATCAGAAGCTTTATTTATTGCAGGCAGGTATGCAGATGCCATTGGTAAATCAAAAGAAGCTATTGAGATATTTAAAAATATTAAAGATAAATATCCCACCAGCCAGCATGTTAGCACTGGCGATGTTGATAAATACCTGGCTTATCTTGGTGTTACAAAATAATTATGAAGTTTGTAATTGTTATGGGTAATACCATTAATCATTTTACAACAACATTATGTCAGTAAACTCATCAAATTTATATAATACAACAGGCATCCGGTTACCAAAGGATGCCTGTGTTGTAATTGTACGCACCCTTTGGAATGCAGCTACAATTGATAAACTGGAAGCTGGATGTTTAAAAATTTTAAAAGAAAACAATGTTCAATACAAATTAATACAGGTGCCGGGCGCATTTGAAATTACTTTTGCCATAAAAAAATACTGGGAGCAGCATAAATATAAAGAAGACAAACCCCATGCTTTTATTGCACTGGGATGTGTATTAAGAGGAGATACACCACATTTTGAGTATGTTTGCCATGCAGTAACCGATGGCATATTGCAACTTAACCTGCAACTACCGGTGCCAACAATATTTGGAATATTAACAGTAGAAAACCAACAACAAATTGACGAGCGTACCGGCGGCAATCATGGCCATAAAGGAGAGGAGGCTGCAGCCTCTGCCATTCAAATGATGGCAATGGTAGAAAGTTTTAAATAATAAACATGAAGTATTTCTTATCTTTTCTTTTCATCTTTTCATTTGCTGCTTGTAATGATACAACTACCGGTGATGATTTAACAAAAAATGATACAGTTACTGCTGAAACAAAAGCCGACTCCATCAACAACTATATCCATAAATTTTCTGATACAGCGCTTGAAAAAAAGATTACAGCAGCATTATTAAAACTGCCCTTTGTTATAAAAAGCAATAATTATATTGATTCATTCAGTAATCATACTCATGGTATTTCTTTTATGATGGATGAACCAACAGAGGATGAGCCCGATATATCGGTACTGGCTGGTTACAATGGCGAACAAAGATTTGAAACTTATTACCATTTTTTTGTAAACCCCAAAACGCTTGAAATACAAGTGTACGATCCTGTAACAGATGCCAGGCTTTCGCTTAAAGAATACCAGAAGAAACAGAAATAAATTATGAAGGTCCAGATTTTTATACCTTGTTTTATTGATCAGCTTTATCCGCAAACAGCTTTTAACATGGTAAAAGTTTTGGAAAAAGCATGCGGCGATGTTGTGTATAATACCAACCAAACCTGTTGTGGCCAGCCAGCTTTTAATGCTGGTTTCTGGGATGAATCAAGGGCCGTGTGCAGCAAATTCCTGAAAGATTTTGAAGGGGTTGATTATATAGTGGCCCCAAGTGCAAGCTGTGTTGGTTTTGTTCGTAATTATTACAGCAAGATATTTGATAACTCGGCGCAGCACAACCAGGTGAAAGATTTAAGTAAACGCATTTTTGAATTCAGCGAATTTTTAACCGACATATTGAAGATTGAAAACTTTAATGCAGAACTGAATGGCAAAGCCACTTATCACGACAGTTGCGCCGCCTTACGTGAATGCAAAATAAAAACCGGCCCACGCAAACTGCTTAGCCATGTTAAAGGGCTCGAGCTTATTGAAATGAAAGATGTGGAAACATGCTGTGGATTTGGTGGCACTTTTTCGGTTAAGTTTGATGCCATATCTGCTGCTATGGCCGACCAAAAAATAAATAACGCACTTGATACCGGCGCCCAATATATCATCTCTACCGACCTCAGTTGCCTGATGCAGCTTGATGGATTTATACAACACAAAAATTTGCCTATAAAGACTATGCATATAGCCGATGTGCTTGCAAACGGATGGGAATAAAGCAGGTTATTTATTAGTAAGATTTTTACAAAAAACCAGTTTATTTATTGCTGAATAAATCTATCCACATCTACCCAAAAAATGTGTGAAAATACCCCTTAAAAACATGCGGTTTTAAGCCAAATTACGGGCATATTTTGGTAACTTCGCTGTCTATAAAATTATATGGAAAACAACGAGAATTTGAACGAAGAAAACCAGCAATCCGGAAGCGCCGATTTTAATAACCGTGGGCGTATAATACCGGTAAATCTTGAGGAGCAAATGAAGACTTCCTATATCGATTACTCTATGAGTGTAATTGTAGGAAGGGCATTGCCAGATGTACGAGATGGGTTGAAACCTGTTCACCGCCGTGTTTTATATGGCATGAACGAACTGGGCAATAACAGCAATAAACCTTACAAAAAATCGGCCCGTATTGTGGGTGAGGTGATGGGTAAATACCATCCGCATGGTGATAAAGCCATATATGATACAATGGTGCGTATGGCACAAGATTGGGCTATGCGATACAAATTGGTAGATGGGCAGGGTAATTTTGGCAGCGAAGACGGCGACCCCCCGGCTGCTATGCGTTATACCGAGGTGAGAATGGAAAAAATTGCCGAGGCTATGCTGGAAGATATCGAAAAGGAAACGGTAGACTACCAGCTTAATTTCGACGATTCGTTACAGGAACCAACAGTATTGCCTACACGAATTCCGCAATTATTGGTAAACGGTAGCAGTGGTATTGCCGTAGGTATGGCTACCAATATGATGCCGCATAATTTAAGCGAAGTAGTGGATGGATGTATTGCCTATATAGCTAATAAAGAAATTACGGCAGAAGAACTCATCAAATTTGTAAAGGGTCCCGATTTCCCAACAGGTGGAATTATTTATGGATTTGAAGGTGTAAAAGAAGGTTTATTAACCGGGCGTGGAAGGGTAGTGTTACGTGGTAAAGTAGAGATTGAAGTAGGGAAAAATGGAAGGGAAAAGTTAGTTATAACACAAGTTCCTTACCAGGTAAATCGTGATGCATTAACTGCAAAAATTGGTGAATTAATAAATGATAAAGCTATTGAAGGGATTGCCGATGTAAACAATGAAAGCAACAACAAGGAAGGCACCCGTGTGGTAGTGGAACTAAAGAAAGATGCGGTAGCACAGGTTGTTATTAATCACCTGTATAAACAAACCGAATTACAAACATCATTTGGTATTAATAATGTAGCACTGGTTAGAGGAAGGCCAAAAGTTTTAAACCTAAAAGAACTTATCAGTGAATTTGTACAATTCCGTCATGAAATAGTAGTTAGGCGTACCCAGTACGAATTACGTAAAGCCGAAGAAAGAGCACATATACTGGAAGGATACATCATTGCTTTGGATAACCTGGATGCAGTTATTAAACTCATTCGTGAATCGGCAACACCAACAATTGCCCAGGAAGGGTTGATGACCCAGTTTGGCATGAGCGAAATTCAGGCAAAAGCTGTTCTGGAACTACGCCTGCAAAGGTTAACCGGAATGGAGATTAATAAAATTCGTGAAGAACATGCAGAAATACTGAAACTGATTGAACATTTAAAAATGATATTGGCCAATGAAGACCTGCGATACGATATCATTAAAAAGGAACTGGAAGAAGTAAAAGCCAAATTTGGCGACGAGCGGAAGTCGGAAATAGTATATGTGGGAGATGAGATTAATATGCTTGACCTTATTGAAGATGAAGATGTTGTGGTAACTATTTCACATTTAGGTTATATTAAGCGAACTTCAGCTACAGAGTATCGCCAGCAGCGGCGTGGAGGCCGTGGAGCCAAAGGAAGCAGTACCCGGGAAGAAGATTATATAGAACATTTGTTTGTAGCCAGCACACATAGCAGTTTACTATTCTTTACCGAAATGGGCAGATGTTTTTGGTTAAAAGTGTACGAAATACCCGAAGGCGATAAAACAAGTAAGGGCAGGGCGCTTCAAAACATGATTCAGATACCACCTGAGGATAATGTAAGAGCAATTATTGATATTAAGAGTTTTGAAGATGAAGAATTTGTAAAAAATCATTATATTTTATTATGTACCAAGCAGGGTATAATAAACAAATCAAGACTTAAAGATTTTAGCCGCCCTCGTCAAAATGGTATTAATGCAATAACTATCAATGAAGGAGACCAATTAATAGAAGCAAAATTAACAGATGGTAATTGTGAAATAATGATGGCTGTTAAAAGTGGCCGAGCAATACGATTCCCGGAAGAAAAAGTAAGGCCAACCGGGCGTGGAGGCATTGGTGTTAGAGGAATTGATGTAGATGATTCAACAGACGAGGTAGTAGGTATGATTTGCGTAAATAAAGAGGATAAAGAAAGTACCGTATTAGTGGTTAGCGAAAAGGGATATGGTAAAAGGACCTTCCTTGATGACCCAGAAACAGGTGAAAACAATTACCGTATTACCAACCGTGGCGGAAAAGGAGTAAAAACAATTAATGTTACTGCCAAAACCGGCTCACTGGTTGGCTTACTGGCTGTAACTGAAGCACACGACCTGATGATAACTTGTGTAAGTGGCATCACCATTCGTATGCCGGTATCACAAATTAGCGAACAGGGCCGGGCAACGCAAGGTGTTAAACTTATAAAGGTTGACGAAGGTGATGAGATTGCAGCCATCACTAAATTGGCTGAAAAAGAGGAAGAAGAAGAAAACTTACAAGATGATTCAGAAAATGATAATACCAATGAAAATACAAAATCGACAGATGCTCCCGAATCAGAAAATGAATCATAAAATTTTCTTTTAAATATATAAGGTTAAAAAGAATGTTGCCTAATAGTAATGGGCAACATTCTTTTTATATAGAGGGTAGTGTCTCAAGTATCAAAATTTTTTATTTAACATAATATTAATTATAAGTAAATTAGTTTTTCTTACTAGTCAACAGGATTGAATATTTTAGTTAAACTGCAGCAATAATTTTAAGTGCAATTATAAGCAGATGCTGAAAACTCTATTTACTTATAATTTCAGAAAATTATGAAGCATAAAAAAATCCTCCGGAAAACGCTGGAGGATTTTACTTTTTTATTTATTATGGAATTATCCTAAATAAGCTTTTAAGGCGCCGCTGTAACGGGCTTTTTGTAAACGTTTAATTGCACGTTCTTTTATTTGACGGATACGCTCTTTTGTTAAATCGTATTTCTGTCCAATCTGCTCAATAGTTACACCATTTTCACCATCTAAACCAAAATAGGCATTTACAATTTCGGCCTCACGTGGACTTAATGATTTTAATACCCTTCTAATTTCATTTTTTAAAGAATCATGCATCACATCTTCATCTGTTTCATCAACACCTTTTAATAAATCGCCCATGGCTACATCTTCAGCTTCGTGCACAGGAGCATCCAGCGATGTGTGCCTGGTATTACTTTGGAAAATATTATTAATCTCAGTTTCGCTCATTTCAAGCAACTCAGCTAATTCTTCGGTACTTGGCTCACGCTCATGCTCTTGCTCAAACGCCATATATGCTTTGTTGGCTTTATTATATGTGCCGATTTTATTTTGCGGCAAACGTACTAACCTTCCCTGTTCAGCTAAAGCCTGCAATATTGATTGACGAATCCACCATACAGCGTATGAAATGAATTTAAATCCTTTGGTTTCATCAAAACGCTGTGCTGCTTTTATAAGGCCAAGGTTTCCTTCATTAATCAAATCACTTAGCGAAAGCCCCTGGTGCTGGTATTGTTTTGCCACCGATACCACAAAACGCAGGTTGGCCTGCACTAATTTATCTAATGCACGCTGATCGCCCATTTTAATCTTTTGGGCCAGGATGGTCTCCTCTTCGGGAGTAATCATCGAAATTTTAGAAATTTCCTGCAAATACTTCTCAACTGCCTGTGAATCACGGTTGGTTATCTGCGTAGCGATTTTAAGTTGCCTCATTGAATTATATTAAGTACAGTAATAAAACACTTATTGACAATTTTAGTTTGGAAAAAGTTGCAAACGAAAGGTTAATGCCAGTTTTCCTTATAAAAATGTGTGCAAAGATACACAAAAACAGCCGCAATTCATAACGTAAGTGAATAAAAGAGTATAATAGTGGATAAATGTATCAATACTAATTAATTAAAATATGATTTTACTTTTTAAAGTATTTTTTAAAATAAAACCGGCAGAAACATCTACCGGCTTTAAAATATCAATCACTATTTTTAAAATCTTATAGAATTATAAACCCATTATCATCTTTTTATGTCTTAACCCTGCCAATGAAGGGTCTAATTCAATTGCTTTATCACACATTTGCTGCCCCTTTGATACTTCTCCCTTTTTTTGAAAACAAAGCCCGGCCTGGTATAATGCTTTGCCATCTTTCATATCCATTTCCATAAGTTTTTGGCAATACTCCAAGCATTTATCATACATTTTTCTGTCGTAAAAAGCAACAGCCACATCCCTTATCAATTCTTTATCACCGGGTTTTCTACTCATAATTTCAATAAGTAATTTCTCTCCACTATCATAATTACCACTGTATATATATGCAAATCCCAGGTTTTCATTAAAGTCGTTACTTTTAATAAATCCATTTTCGGATGCTTTATTAAAGCTAATCACTGCATTTTTATAATCTTCATTATTATAATACAATAACCCTAGTTCAAAATACCATTTGCTTCTAGTATTATCAAGTTGCAATGCTTTTACGTAATAAGGTATAGCTTTTCTTTCAAGTCCCATTTCCAAATATGTACGGGCTAAAGTATAGGTTGCTTCTGCATCCTGGGGATCTTTTTCAATCACCTTAAGTAAAGTTTTTTCGGCTTTGCCATAATCTTCCATTTGAAAATACGACATAGCTATTATCCGGTCCTTATCCTTGCAAGAATTACATTTTTGCGCAAAATCTATTGCTTGTTGATATTGTCTATAATTATAAAATATTTCAACAAGTTCTGATACTGCCTTCTCATTCTTATTATCCAACTCATACGCTTTTGCAAAATTCATTTTAGCGGCATCGGTACGACGCATTTCTTTATTTGCAAAACCATTATGTAAATAAGCCTCTGAATATAAAGGATTTATACGAATTGCTTCATTAAATTCATTAGACGCCACCAGGTACCTTCTTGCACTCATTTCCTGCATTCCTTTATTAAAAAACAAAACTGCACTATCGCCAGGTTGCGAAAAAGATGATATCGTAAAAAATAAAAGGAGTATGATTATTGAGTTTTTCATAAGGATATAAAAATAGCAAAGATTAGTTCAATTATACCAGGATTATACCTGCTAACGCTGGAAGTTGGAGATTTATTTCATAAATCTGCCTTTTTTTATCTACCAGTACGGCTTGGGGGGCAGGATTAAACACGTGGCCGGCACCCCAGTATTTTTCATAATCGCTATTGAAAATTTCGGTCCATGCAGCTTTTCCTTTTACTCTAAGCTTCCAGTTGTGCCTAACCACCGGGGTCATATTTAAAACAACAAGCATATTGTTCTTTTTATTTTTACCTTTTCGTACAAAAGCAATTACTGATTCTGCTTTATGCGCCAGATCAACCCATTCAAAGCCTTTTGTATCATACTGTAATTGATAAAGGGCAGGGTGGTTACGGTAAATCAGGTTTAAATCCCTAACACAATCCTGCATAAGCTGGTGGCAGGGATATTTCAAAAGCGGCCAATCCAGTTCAGTTTTATAATTCCATTCGGATGTTTGAGCAAACTCGTTGCCCATAAAAAGTAGTTTAGCTCCGGGATGAGTATACATATAAGTATAAAGCAATCTCAGGTTTGCAAATTTTTGCCATTCATCTCCGGGCATTTTATATACCATTGGGCTTTTACCATGCACAACTTCATCGTGACTAAATGGAAGCATGAAATTTTCATCATAGAAATACATCATGCTAAAGCTGAACTTATCCTGGTGAAACTGCCGCATAATGGGATTCAACTTAAAATAATCAAGTGTGTCGTGCATCCACCCCATCATCCATTTCATTCCAAATCCAAGTCCGCCTTCTGTAGTGGGTTTTGAAATTTTAGGCCAGTCGCTTGCTTCTTCAGCTATAGTTTGTATATCGGGAAAATCACGGTAAACCGTTTCATTAAATAATTTGATAAATTCAATTGCTTCCAGGTTACCATTACCTCCATATTTATTTGGAACCCACTCCCCTTCTTTACGTGAAAAATCGAGCCGTAAAATCGAATTCACCGCATCTACCCTTAACCCATCTGCATGAAATTGGTCTAACCAAAACCTGGCGCTGCTGATTAAAAACGAACGCACTTCTGCCCTTTCGTAATTAAATATATAGCTGTTCCAATCCGGATGGTAACCTTTACGCATATCGGCATATTCGTAGGTATGGGTACCATCAAACATAAACAAACCATGTGCATCATAAGGAAAATGCGATGGCACCCAATCTAGTATCACACCAATACCTTCCTGGTGAAAAGCGTCTATTAGTTCCCGAAATTCATCGGGTGTGCCAAAGCGTGAGGTGGCTGCAAAAAAGCCCGTGCCCTGGTACCCCCAACTACCATCATAAGGAAATTCCATTACAGGCATTAACTCTACATGCGTAAAGCCCATTTTTTTTACATACGGTACCAGGTGTTCTTTCAATTGCAGGTAGCTGTTAAAACTTTCTTCATCTGTTTTTACTGGCCTCATCCAACTGCCGGGATGCACTTCATAAACACTCCAGGGAGCATTTAATGCATTGTTCTTTTTTCTTTTCTTCATCCATGCGGCATCTTTCCATTTATACTTGCTTTGCCATCCTAAAGATGCATTGGAAGGCCGCAGTTCGCAAAATTGGCCGTATGGATCAGATTTTTTTGATTCGGCTCCCTTAAAACCTTTTATATAATATTTGTAATTGTCTCCTTCTTTAAAACCCGGTATAAAACCTTCCCAAATACCTGATTTATCAAGCCTTACAAACAACGGATGCAACTTAGTTTTCCATCCGTTAAAATCACCAATCACCGAAACAAAAGTTGCATTAGGCGCCCATACTGCAAAATAAAAACCACTTGTTTTTAGTACGTTTAGTTTATGGCTGCC
This sequence comes from Ferruginibacter sp., assembly GCA_019638575.1. Lineage (GTDB taxonomy): Bacteria > Bacteroidota > Bacteroidia > Chitinophagales > Chitinophagaceae > Ferruginibacter. The sequence continues at coordinate 59,020 of JAHBTN010000012.1, forward strand.
AAATTTTTGGTACCCGTTATAAAGCGTTCCGTTTTTAAAGTTTGTGATGTCTTCGTCGGTAAATAAAGAATAATTCCAAACAGGTTTTTTTGAATCAATAAAATGTTGCTCCTCGTATTTAAGTACCGGAGCTATAGGCAGGTTCTTTTTGCTATTCCTTGCAACTTTTGCCGATGATAATTTGGATGTTGCCATTTATGGAATACCTGTTTAATAATGTTAACTAAGTATAGAAATTTGTTTTAACGTAAAATTAAGAATTAGGATTTAGTAATTCTAAATTAAATAAACCACCTTTAACTAAATTTTTAGTTTTAATTCATATTTACTCAATTTAAACAACTGTATGGCCAGGCTAACCCTAATCTTGCTTTTAACCTGTACTTCTTTTTTATCTGTAAATGCACAAACTGCTTCACTTTCGGGCAATGTTAAAGACACTGTACAAAACGAAGCTGTAAAAAATGTTGTAATTGCTTTATTGTATCCTAACGATTCTGTTTTATATAAGTTTACACGTACAGATGCAAACGGAAAATTTACATTTAAGAATATTCTTGCAGGTAATTATATCATCATGGCAACTCACCCCTATTTTGCCGATATCATTTTTAATGCAGATGTAAAAGGGTCCGAAACCACAATACCTACTATAGATTTAACATCAAAAAGTAAATTACTTGAAGAAGTGGTAGTTAAAAGCGGTACTCCAATAAGGATAAAGGGCGATACCACTGTATATACTGCAGATAGCTTTAAAGTAAGGCCCGGCGCTAATGTAGAAGAGCTTTTGAAAAAACTACCAGGTATACAGGTGGATAAAAATGGAAAGATAACCGCTATGGGCGAACAGGTAAAAAAAGTGTTGGTGGATGGTGAAGAATTTTTTGGCGATGACCCCGGCATTGCAACAAAAAACCTGCGGGCCGATGTGGTGAAAGAAGTGGAAGTATTTGATAAAAAAAGCGACCAGGCTGTATTTACAGGGATTGACGACGGCGTAAAAGATAAAACGATTAACCTTAAACTTAAAGACAATGCCAAGAAGGGGTATTTTGGAAAAGCAGAGGCAGGTACCGATTTTAGTAATTATTATAACAACAGTGTGATGGTAAACGCCTTTAAAGGAAAACGTAAACTGGCTGCTTATGGCATTATGAGCAATACGGGCCAAACTAATTTAGATTGGCAGGACAACCAGAATTATGGCGGGAATGATGGAACAACATTTGAGGAATTAGACGGTGGCGGTATCATGATAACCTCTACCAATGATGGAGACAGTTACTATAACGGCCGCGGCGGCATACCCAAAAACTGGAATGGAGGTTTGCATTACAGCAATAAATTCAACAACAACAAACAATCATTTAACAGCGGTTATAAAATAACCAAGGTAAACAGCCCAAGCGGCGAAAGAAATTATACTACAAATTTCACCGGCGATTCATCTTATAATTCAAACAGCATTACAGATGGTTTTACTTCAAAAATAAAGCAAAGCCTCAACCTTACTTTTGAAACCAATATCGACTCGGCCAACTCCCTTAAATTTACCGCAAAAGGCAACTTTAATAACACAAAAACCAACAACAACTATACACAAAATTCAATCAGTGATAAAAAATTACCCATAAACAATATCACACGCAGAACAAACAGTGATGTTGACAATTCTTCGTTTAACAGCAGCCTGTTATGGAAGCATAAGTTCAAAAAAACAGCCCGTACGTTAACCATGAACCTGGGTTATAACTTTACAGGAACTAAAAACCAAAACTTCCTGTATTCGGAAAACGATTATTTTACCAATGGTATTCCGCAATACAATGATACGATTGACCAGAAGAACAAACGGGATAATGAAACCAACAGTTTTTCTGCAAACATCACTTATACCGAACCATTATCCAAAGAGCTTTTCCTTTCGTTTACTTATGGGTTTAGTGTAGCTGCCAATACAAACGACCGGGCAAGTTTTACAAAAGATATCAAAGGTGATTACAACAACAAGATAGATTCATTAAGCAATTCGTATTTTTTTAAACAGGTAAACAACAAACCAGGCGTAAGTATCAGATATGTAAAAAAGAAATTTAATTTTAGTGTAGGCTCATCTGTAAGTTTCAGCAATTTTGAACAAAACAATAAGACCACCGGGCTTGTAAGGAAATATAATTTCACTAATTTTTTCCCTACGGCTTCTTTGTATGTAAAACTGAAAGGCTATGCAGGCATTAGGTTTAACTATAATGGCAGCACAAGGGTGCCTACACTTGATCAATTGCAACCGATAGCTGATAACACCGACCCATTAAACCAATACATTGGCAACCCCGATTTAAAACAATCATTTACACATAACCTGAACCTGAATTACAATTTTTATAATGTTTTGCAGGAACGGGGCTTGTGGGCCGGTATTTACGGCAACTTTACCCAGAATGCTTTTGTTAGCGACAGAACAATTTATGGCGCCGCACAATCTATCTACCGAACCGTTAATGCAAACGGCAATTACTATTTTGGACTTTACTCTAATTATAATTTTAAGATTAAGAAACCCAATATTCGCATAGGATTTGGCCCCAATGCTAATGTTTCAAGAAACATTTCTTTCTTAAACAACCAAAAAGCTATAAATACCAATTCCAGTTATGGTTTAAATTTTAATGTGGGCAAAGAAAAAGAAAATAAATATGATATTTCAATTGATGCAAATATTTCAAGAGTAAATGCAAAAAACAGCATCAATACGCTTGCCTTGGCAAGCTATTGGCAAGGAAGTTTGAACGGAAACATAAGGATAACATTGCCATACAAGTTCAGGTTAGAGAATAACGTTGAGTTTACTGCCAAACAGGTTGACCCTAATTTCCCGGTTAAAAATAAATTTACCATCTGGAATGCCAGCTTACGCAAATTTATTTTTAAAGAAAAGCTGGAAATTTCTGCATCTGTTTTTGATATTTTAAATGAAAGGCGTGGTTACGACAGAAGCTTTAACGAATTCCGTTATTCAGAAACTTATTACAATACTTTAAAACGGTACTGGATGCTTACCCTCACCTGGAATTTTTCTAAAAACGGGAAACCGGCATCAGGCTTTTTTAATTAAAAAATAGCGAAATCATGAAATACATCATCATAGTTTTAATTGTAACTCTCTCATCAACCTGTATCAAAGCACAGCAGTTTATTGATAAAGGGCTTATTGAATACACTGTTGTTATCAATAACCACAAAGCCATGGGCGAAGGTTCATGGGCCGAGATGTTTAAGGATAAGATACCCAGGTTATCAACCAGCTACTTCCAACTCACCTTTAACGATAATAAAGGCATTTACCTGTTTAACCGTAAAGACGATAAAACAAGATCACCCTGGGGCAATGATGAAGAAGAAAATACCTGGTACAGCGATTATGCTAATGATAAATTTGTACAGCAAAAAATGATTTTTGGCAACAATTACCTTTTAACCGACAGCCTGCTAACCATTAACTGGAAGATGACCAATGAAAGTCGGAACATTGCAGGTTTTAACTGCCGCAAAGCCGTGGGCATTTTGTTCGATAGTGTTTATGTTTTTGCTTTTTATACCGATGAAATTCTTGTAAGCGGCGGCCCCATGGGATTGCATGGTTTACCGGGAATGATTTTGGGAGTTACCATCCCACGCATGTACAGCAGTTGGGTGGCCAATAAGATTGAAATAAACGGTGTAGACTACACGAAAATTACCCCTCCATCAAAAGGTAAAAAGAAAAACCCAAAGGATTTGGAATCTACCATTATAGAAGCTACCAAAGACTGGGGTTCATACAGCCAGCAGGCAATATGGAAGCTAATTTTATAACAGTAGTTTAAATAACATACCCGTCGGGCAAAACCACACCTTTCTTAATTACAACAATACCGTCTTTAATGGTATATAATGCATGGTCTATATCAGCCTGGTGAGCGCCACCGGTTATCTTTACTTCGTTACCTATTCGGCAATCCTTGTCCAGTATGGCATTTTCAATATGGCAATTTTCGCCTATACCAAGTTTTGGAATACCTTTTTCAAGTGAATAAGCCATTTCTGAAATGGTTTCGTAATAATCGCTGCCCATCAGGTACGAATTGATGATGACTGATCCTTTACCAATCCTGGTTCTTATGCCAATTACACTATGAGCAATTCTGGAAGCATGAATAATTGAACCTTCGGCCAGGATACTGTTTTCTACTAGTGTATTACTCATTTTCATTGGCGGCAACATGCGTGCCCTGCTAAATATTGCTTTAGTATTATCAAACAGGTTAAATGGTGGTATCTCCAGCGCCAGTGCAAGATTAGCTTCATAAAAAGAATATATATTTCCAATATCCGTCCAGTAACCGTCGTATTGAAAGCTTACCACTTTTTGTGAGTTGATGCAAGCCGGAATAATTTCTTTACCAAAATCAGTAGCATCTTTTTTCTCCCGCAGCAACTGGTTGAACAAAAATTCACGGTTAAAAATATAGATACCCATCGATGCCAGGTATTTCCTGCCTTCGGCTCTCATTGCAACGCCGGTTTCGCTTTCCCATTGTGGCAATAATTCTTTTGCAGGTTTTTCTATAAATGAAGTGATGAAATCATCGGCATCGGTTTTTAAAATGCCAAACTCAGGTGCTTCCCTGTCGGCAACAGGGATAGTGGCAATGGAAATGTCGGCTTTTTTATCTATGTGGTTTTGAAACATTTCATTAAAGTCCATCTGGTAAAGCTGGTCGCCACTTAAAATAAGTACATACTCAAAATCATTGTTCATGATATGCTTTAGCGATTGCCTAACGGCATCGGCTGTACCCTGAAACCATCCCAGGCTATCGGGTGTTTGCTCGGCAGCTAATATATCAACAAAACCACTGCTGAAATTACTAAACTGGTAAGAGTTTTTAATATGCTTATTAAGTGAAGCAGAATTGTACTGCGTTAGCACAAACATGCGATTGATGTTTGAGTTGATACAGTTAGAAATAGGAATATCAACCAGGCGGTATTTTCCTCCAATAGGCACTGCAGGCTTACTGCGTGCAGATGTTAGTGGATAAAGCCTGCTTCCGGCTCCACCCCCTAATATAACGGCAACAACAGATTTACTTATCATAAAATTTTATTTTTTTTGTGTGGCTTCATATAAAGCAATATATTTTTCGGCGCTTTGCTCCCAGCTGTTATCAATAGCCATTACCTGTTTGCGTAATGCAGTCATCTTTTCGGTATCATCATATAATTCTACAGCACGGTGTATTGAGTAAGTAATATCCCAAACGCTTGCATGATTAAATCGTATGCCATAACCACCGGGCTCACCAAAATCTATTACTGTATCTTTTAATCCGCCTGTACTTCTCACCATTGGTATAGTACCATATCTCAAAGCATACATTTGGTTTAAGCCGCAGGGTTCTACCCTGCTTGGCATTAAAATAAAATCGGCGCCGGCATACATTTGGTGGCTTAGTTTCTCGTTGTATCCTATTTTTGAATTATAATAACCGGCAAAGCTACCCGTAAGATATGTTAACTGGTCTTCTACCCGCCTGTCGCCACTGCCAAGTATTAAAAAACTCATCTTATTACCTATTTGGTGCAATGAATCTGATATTGTCTGCGGTAAAAGATCGGCAGCTTTTTCTCCTACCAGCCTCCCTATAAAAATAAACAATGGCAAATTGGGATTAAGGTTGAAATCTTTGCAAAGTTTTTTCTTATTTAACTTTTTACCGGCATCAGCATCTTTGTCCGAATAATTATCAAGAATATATGTGTCTTTTTCGGGATTCCAAACCTCGGTGTCAATTCCGTTTAATATGCCCGAGCATTTAAAGAATTCTGCTTTAAATAACTGTTCCAGCCCATTGGCATTTGTTTTTAATTCTTCCATATAACTTGGGCTTACGGTGCTAACCCTGTCGGCACATTTAACGGCGCAGGCAAGAGGGTTAATCATATTATCCCAATCAAGCAAGCCCCATTGCCAGGTATCAAAAGTTGGAATATAATTACTGTTATCCCAACTCATCCAACCCTGGTATTGTGCATTATGTATGGTAAGTATTGTTGGCACATCTGCCAAATGGCTGTATGCATAGCAATGCTTCATCATAAAAGGGATAAGGCCTGTATGATGGTCGTGCACATGTACTACATCGGGGCGGTGCTGCCATTTAGAAATCCAGTCTACCACAGCAACCTGGAAGGCAGTGAAGCGTTCCGTATCATCATCATAACTATAAACATTTTCCCTGTCGAGCAGGCCATAAATATCTACACAATACAAATCAAAATCCAGTTCGTTTGATTTTTCTTTGATGATGGTATAGTCAAAATGATTACTACCCATCATAAAACCGCCTTTATGTTCAACTGTCCATTCATGCTCGTATAAAAACTTAGTACGGTGCATGGGTATCACCACTTTTACAAAATGGCCCAGCTTCAGTTGATATTTTGGTAAAGTACCTACTACATCTGCCAATCCGCCAACTTTTGCATATGGGTAACATTCTGCACTAACGTGTATAATTTCCATGCTGTATAATTATGCATTCAATTTACCAATCATTTTGATGCAAACCAATTAAAACGAAAATTTTTCCTGTTGCTCTTTTTAATTTACTTTCAATAATAAATAAACAAGTTTCATGAAAAATAAATTTGCAATTGGAATTGATATTGGCGGCACCACTACAAAGTTTGGTGTAGTGGATAATAATGGAAAAATACTGGAGCAGGACCGCATACTAAGTAATGAGCATGATGAAGTAGGCCAATTTATAGATGACATTTATACAAAGATGCAACCTATGATAAAACATGCAGGTGGTATTGAAAACTTTATTGGTATTGGTATGGGCGCCCCCAATGGAAATATTTACAGGGGTACCATTGAATATGCTGCCAACCTGCGCTGGAAAGGTATTATACCCATTGCCGATATGATGAGTAAAAAATTTAACCTGCCAACAAGATTAACTAACGATGCCAATGCCGCAGCCATGGGCGAAATGCTTTTTGGAGCCTGTAAAGACTGTAAGCATTTTATAACCATAACGCTTGGCACAGGCGTAGGCAGCGGTATTGTTATTGATGGCAAAATAGTGGTTGGGCATGATGGTTTTGCCGGTGAACTTGGGCATACTACTATCAGGCCCGGAGGCAGGCTGCATAAGGGTACCGGCCTGCATGGAAGCTTAGAATCATATGCATCGGCAACAGGTGTAAGAGATACAGCTATTGAAATGCTTACCCACTACCCCGAAGAAACAAGCCTGCTTCGCAAATACAGCCTTGATGAACTTACCAGTAAATCGGTTTATGAATGTGCTATGAAAGGAGATAAAATAGCCAACCAGATTTTTGAATTCACCGGGCAAATATTGGGAGAATCGCTTGCTAATTTTGTAATGTTTTCTTCACCGGCACGTATAGTTTTGTTTGGAGGTTTAACCAAGGCCGGCAACCTTTTATTAAACCCTACCCGTAAACATATGGAACAAAACCTGTTACCGATTTTTCAAAACAAAGTGGAACTTATATTAAGTCAACTGCACGAATCTGATGCCGCTATTCTGGGAGCAAGCGCATTGGTTTGGGATTTGAATAAGAATTAGTGGCCGAAAAAATTAAGGTTGTATTTTAATGGCCTATACAAATCGTGCATTCATCAATATAAATAATTAAGATGGATAAAGATTATATCATTCCAGCACAAACAAGAATTGGACATGTTCATTTAAAAGTAGCCGACATAAAACAATCGCTTGATTTTTATTGCGGGCTGTTAGGTTTTGAACTTACTACCATGTATGGCAACCAGGCAGCATTTATTTCTGCCGGCGGCTACCATCATCACATTGGGTTAAATACCTGGCATAGCAAAGGGATGCCGCCTGCGCCTGTAAACAGTGTAGGTTTATACCATACAGCCATCTTGTATCCTACCAGAAAAGACCTTGCAATTATTTACGATCGTTTACGTCGTGCATATTACCCTTTAACCGGCGCCAGCGACCACGGCGTTTCGGAAGCTTTATATTTAAACGACCCCGACGAAAACGGGGTAGAATTATATTGGGACAGGCCAAAAGAAATGTGGGCATACAAAGAAGACGGAACAATAGATATGTATACAAAGCCGCTTGATCTTGATAGTTTGCTGAAAGAAATTTAAATCACACTGCTAAAAAACTTAAAATTCAACTTCAAGGAAAAATAATCTTCTTCTCCTGGCATTATCCTCTTTTTTAAATTATAACAACTTATTGTAATTTTTTTAGCTTCCGATATAGGTACATCGTTTTAAAAGTTATATTTTGTAAATAAAAAAATTGATATGAAAATAGCTAATAAGATACCTGCTTTAATTTTAGCACTTGTTTTTATTGCCATGCAAAGTTGTAATGAACAGTCTAATACAACGAATGATGCCAATAACCCCACAGGAAAAACTCCAGGTAAGTACAAAGAGGGCGCCGATTATATGCTTTTTGAAAGGGTACGTGCCTTTGATAAAGTTGGTTTTAGCCAACCGCAGGAAGCATTCAGTATTTTATTGCCTAAAGGATGGCAGCATAGCGAACAGGTGATATGGAACGCACCGGGTACCATGTGTGCAGGAACCAGTAAAACTTTAAAAGCTTCATCGGCCGATAATAAATACAGCCTTCAAATGTATCCTGATGTGTTATTTATATGGGGCGGCAATCAGCAAATGATGCAGTTCAATCAAAATAACAACACTTCCACATCAACCTGTGCATACAGGCAACCCATTGATGCAGAAAATTACCTGCGTACAATTTTTGCAAAGGAAGAACTTGGCAATGCTGAAGTACTAAGCGTAACAGCAAACAAATTAGTAGTAGAACAAATGGCTACCATGAATGCAGCCAAGACGGCAGAGTTACAGCAGTATGGCGCAGGTAATATTAACTTCTATCAATCGGCCATCAATGCAGTAGTTAAATGGCCCAATGGCACCGAAGGCATGGTTGTTTTGGGAGTAAATATTATGGAAACCATTATACCCAATATGTATAATGGCAGCTACGATAAAACCTATACCACAGAGGTTTCAAAAATAACAGTTTTTAAATATCCTGGCAACGAAAGCGAGCAGGCAAAAAATCAATTTAGTTTGATAATGGGTAGTTTCAGGAGCAACCCTGCCTGGAATAATGCAGTGAGTGGTTTTTGGAAATCGGTGCGGCAAAGAAAACATGTTGAACACATAGGCAAGATACGCATGATGGATGAGCAAACAAGAAGGATGGGTGAGCAGGCGATAGCAAAAGGCAATGCCCGCTTAAGTGAAATGGATAACCAAATGCGTAACTGGGAAGCCACTCAAAGTTCGCAAGACAGGATGCACACCAATTTTATTAAAACAATAAGGGAAGTTGAAAATTTTAAAGATGCATCGGGCACGTATGAACTTTCATCAGGCTACTCACATGCATGGAGCCGTGGCGATGGCAATAGTTTTATACTTACCAACGATCCAAATCTTGATCCGGCCTTTATCTTTAAAGATCAAAACTGGAAAGAAATGCAAAAATCCGATAATTAAATTATCAACTATCTTTTGCAATAGCATCAAAATAAATCAACATTAAAATTAAAGCACCAGGTAATTTTATATTTGTAGAATGAAAAATAAACATCTTTTTTTCATTTCAGTTTTTATAAGTGTAATATTAATGGCAACCTGCACAAAAAAAACAGATGTTGATACCAGGCCGGGATTGTACATTACATTAAAAGACACTTTGGGCAATGCTGTGGCAGGCGCTACAGTAAGGTTGTATAAAGATGCACAGGATACTGGTATCATTAAAATATCCGATTCGTTAGGCGTGGTATATTTTACCAATCTTGATTCGGAGATTTATTATTGGTTGGCAACAAAAGGCTGTAAGACTAATTTAAACAGCCAAACCACCCTTAACCGAAAATTAATTACTAATGTTGTGCTGTATGGTTATTCGGTATTAACAGAAACAGGCACATTATCGATTACAAATTCAACTTCCGAACCTTACCAGGTAACTACCGATTCTGTTTTTACCACCAATGTATATATTGATACAGCTTATTTAGCTTATCCAAAAATTGGCACATACCTTATTCATACAGAAAAACTAAGTACCCCCGGCATAGGAAAAGATACACTGGTACATATAAATTGCGGTGATACAGTTTTTATACGATTGCCTTTATAATAGGCACCTTTCAGCAAAAAAAAATTATAATTAGTTCATCAAAAGGTACAAGAACACATTAGTCTATCCACTCAACTAAGTGTATTTTTGCAGCCATGCAACAAATTAATATACCGCTAATCCTTAACAGCCTTGGCTTTGATAAACTGAATGAAATGCAACAGGCTTCGCTTGAAGCCAATGCAAAAAATACCGATACCATCTTGTTATCGGCAACAGGCTCCGGTAAAACACTGGCTTTTTTATTGCCTGTATTGCAACATTTAAACCCGGCTATTAATCAGCCACAGGCTTTGATAATAGTACCAAGCCGTGAACTGGCCATTCAGATTGATGATGTGTTCAGGAAAATGCAGACAGGTTTTAAAGTAACACTTTGCTATGGCGGTCATAAAAGAGAAACCGAAGAAAATAATTTAAAAGAAGCGCCGGCACTCATCATTGGCACAGCAGGCCGTCTTGCCGATCATATCAGAAGAAATAATTTTAGTTTAGATAATATAACAACACTTGTATTGGACGAATTTGATAAATCACTGGAACTGGGCTTTACAGAAGAAATGAGTTTCATCATCGGCTCATTAAAAAACATAAACAAGCGGATACTTACTTCGGCAACTTATGCTGCACCTGTTCCCGATTTTATCGGGTTAAACAACCCGGCGCAGCTTAATTTTTTACCTGAACAGGAAAACACTGAAAAGTTGCTGGATATAAAAACTGTGTTTAGTGCAGATAAAGATAAAGTGCCTGCCTTGTTCAAACTCATCTGTTATTTGGGCAACCGTTCCACCATTGTTTTTTGTAACCATCGTGATGCGGTGGAACGCACCAGCAACATGCTTAAAGAAAAAGGTATTCTTAATGTTTTTTATCATGGCGGAATGGAGCAACAAGAAAGGGACAGCGCCTTATGTAAATTCCGCAATGGAAGCAGCAATCTTTTAATTACAACCGACCTGGCTTCCCGTGGGCTTGACATACCAAACATACGCTACATTATACATTTTCATTTACCCAATACCGAAGATGCGTTTATTCACCGCAATGGCCGCACTGCCCGTATGGATGCAAGCGGTACGGCAATTTTAATTTTATCGGCACAGGAAAAATTGCCCGATTACATTGGTGAAGTGGAAAATATTGAACTGACCGGCGAATACCCTGTACCGGAAAAACCTAAATGGAGCACTTTGTTTATTGCCGCCGGCAAAAAAGATAAAGTAAACAAGATTGACATTGTAGGTTTCCTCTCAAAAAAAGGTCAATTGAAAAAAGAAGACATCGGCATTATTGAAGTAAAGGATTTTTTCAGTTTTGTAGCTGTACGCAAAACCAAGGTTGGGCATGCACTTGAATTAATAAAACATGAAAAAATTAAAAATAAAAAAGTGAAAATTGAAATTGCCAGGTAACTGCTTGCTGTTGTAAACATGGCTATCTTTTGGGCAAATGACTTTCAATAAATGATGTAACCTGTTTTGTAAACTTATCTTCTTCATCAAACAAAAAATAGTGTTGTATAGGTACCACGTACAATGGAAAATCCTTTAACTCGGGTTCAAATTTTTGCAGCCTTACAGCATCTTTCTCGGTGGTTAATACAATTTTTTTTGTTGCCTTTATTTTTTCAAACTGCTCTTTAATGTCTTTTAAATCATTGCTGTGAAAGATATGATGATCGGGATAACGCAGCATATCGTACGAGTTGGCATTTTTTGTAAGAAAAGCTTTCAGCGGCGCCGGGTTAGCAATACCGCAAACAAGCAGTATGCCATGTTCGGGTGAGATATCTATTTCCTGTTTTGTAAAAAGATGATACGAAGTACCATAACGGATGGTTGTAAAATAAACGCTTTGCCCAACTGAAGGATGTATCTCTTCCATTATCTTTTTCTTTTCCGCTTCATCAAGCTGTGGTTTACATTTTGTAACGATGATGATATCGGCACGCTTGCTGCTGCTTCTCACATCCCTTAAATCGCCGGCAGGCAAAATAAGATCACGGGTATAAAGGTTAGCGCAATCTGTAAGCATGATGTTTAAACCGGCTTTCACCTGCCTGTGCTGAAATGCATCATCAAGTATGATGACCTGTGTTTGTGGTTTTTCATGCAGCAGTTGCGGTATGGCCACTACCCTTTCTTCGCCAACGGCAATGGTTACACCAGGAAATTTTTGATGAAACTGCATTGGCTCATCGCCAATTTCAAGCGCTGTGGTATGTTCATCGGCAATGGCAAAACCCGTGGTTTTTCTTTTATAACCACGGCTTAACGTAGCAACCGTATAATGGTTTTTTAAAAGCCTGATAAGGTATTCCGTCATTGGTGTTTTACCGGTGCCGCCTGTTGCAAGGTTACCTACACAAATGATGGGAAAATTAAATGAAGATGATTTTAAGATATTCTTGTCGTACAGTTTATTTCTTATCCAAACTGCTGCTCCGTATATCCAGGAGATTGGTAAAAAAAGGTATCTGAAACTCTTTAACATCAGTATTGAATATTTTCTTTTATAACTGCTATGCCAGTCTTTTGTTTACCTTGTTCATTATTTTTTGTATGGACAAATGATGGCAGCAAATTAGTTGTTTATAAAGATAGAAAAGATTGTAGTGCCATAATTACGCTCAGTTTTATAATGGGCAAACTTCTTGTAATCATTTCGTGGCGTATGTTCCAAAACAAACCAACCGCCGGGTTTTAAAATATTATGTTCAAAAATTTTTACGGGCAGTTCATCAATAGTTGCCAATGCATAAGGCGGGCCTGCAAAAATAAAATCATATTGCCGGGCGCTGCTTTCTATAAATTTAAACACATCCAGTTTAACTACGTTAAAATTTTCAAACTCCAGTTCGGCTGATGTTTTCTTTATAAAATCATACATCTTGTTATCTTTTTCCACAATAGTAATAGTTGATGCTCCTCTGCTTGCCAGTTCGTAACTGATGCAGCCGGTGCCGCCAAAAAGATCAAGCACTTCCAGTGTATCAATCTCCAGGTTATTTTGTATGATGTTGAACAAACCTTCTTTGGCAATATCGGTGGTAGGCCTTGTATGCGGCATCTTTGCCGGTGGATGTATTTTTCTACCTCCATGTATGCCGCTTATGATACGCATGCTGCCAAATGAAATAATGAGTTGAAAAAATGTGGTGGCTGTTCTTTTATAGCATCTGTATATGTAAACCCAACGGGTAATTCATCAAATACCGTATGCAAAAAATATTTGTTTACTGCCGAGTACAAACCTGACCGTTTATCTATCATGCCGCTAATATGCAGGTGTACCGAGTTGCCGGCCACATCAAAACTTTTGCAAACATTCAGCAAATGATAAATACAATCATCGGCATTTATAAAATCAAAATTCTGTATCACCTGTAACTTTCTATCCTTGCAAAGCATGATGCTGATGCTGTTGTGATAAAAAACTGTATAAAGGTTATTGCCTGCAGGTATATCACGGTTTACCAAGGTTGAAAAAAAATGTGATTGTATGGCAACCGGCAGGTAATTTGAAAACACATCAACTATCACTTCAGGTACCCGGTACACATTATGCAGGTTATGCCTGTACAGGAAATCGGAATGGATAACGCCTTTTTTTGAATCGCCAAAAACAAGGTCAAGCATTTTTGAATTTCTTTCTTCATTCATCAGTTCGGCAGGCACCAATATGCTTTGTGCAAACGACCAGTATAAATATGTCTTGTTGAATTTTTGTTGAAGTAGTTTTTCGGTCTTAAATATTGTGGTGAATTTTTCTGCCATCTCCTGTTTGCTGATGTCCGGCGAAAAAGCATAAACTACAACAGCAACAAAACAATTATCGCTGCTGAGTACGGTAAATGAAATCCCCATGGGGCCTGCTTCTGCAAACAAACGGGATGTTTGGTAATCAATATGGGACTGTTGTATATTAAAAGATGGGGTCACAAGTTGCATTTGGGTGGCAAAATAAGATATTTTTGCTGACTTTATGGATAGTACTGCAATTACAAACAATTTGAAAGTAACGGTTACCAATAGACAAATACTGTCGATTGCCATGCCTATTACACTTGCCATACTGATACCACAGATAAACATGCTTACCAACAGCATTTTCCTGGGCGATTTAAGTATTGAAGCCCTTGGCAATGCAGGTATCACGGGAGTGTTTTACCTGATATTCGCTGTGGCAGGCAATGGACTCAACAATTCATTGCAGGCAGTTTTTTCGAGATATGCAGGCAGTGGCAACCATGCAGCATTTAACAGCATACTTAGCCAGGGCATCAGGATAAGTTTACAGTTTGCAGCAGCAGGCATTTTAATTACATGGTTTATTGCGCCATTGATACTGCAACCAATTACAGATGAAAGGTCGTTTGCATTGCAAATAGATTTTTTAAAGATCAGGATTTTGGGACTGCCGTTTCTTTTTCTTTTTCAAATGGGCAATGCATTTTTAGTTTCAACACTCAACAGCAGGTACCTGATGATTGCATTTGCTTTTGAAGCCGGCATCAACATCGTACTCGATTATCTTTTAATAAAAGGGCGCCACGGTTTCCCGGCTATGGGTTTCAACGGCGCTGCTGTTGCTTCAGTTATTGCAGAAATAACCGGCTTCATTGTGGTGATAGTTGTGCTTTATCGCACAGGATTAAAAAAACAATATGGTTTGCTAAAATCTTTTGTGTACGATAAGCTGATAACAAAAAAGATTATTTCCATTTCGGTGCCACTGATTTTGCAGTATGTGTTAAGTGTAACTACCTGGCTTGTATTTTTTATGCTGATAGAAAGTTTGCACAACGAAAATTATAAAGCCATCAGCAATACCATGCGTAATGTATTTGGCCTTGCTGGTATTTTTGTGTGGGCTTTTGCCAGCACAAGCAATGTAATGGTAAGTAATTTGATGGGGCAGCAACGGGATGATCTTGTGATTACAGCCATCAATAAAATTGTAAAGCTTTGCATGATATTATGTGTCTTTATCTGCCTGCTTGCAAACTTGTTCCCGGGTGCATTCTTCAGCATATTTAGCCAGGGCCAGGATTTTATACATCAAGGCATTCCAGTATTACGTGTAGTTTCAGCTGACCTGTTGCTCATGTGCCTTGCCAATATCTGGCTAAACGGCGTTACCGGCACCGGTAAAACAAAAATGAACCTGCTTATAGAAATTGTTGCCATCACTTTCTATCTTATCCATAGTTGGGTATTTATTAAAATGCATTTTATTTCTCTTGCTTTTGCATGGGCCAATGAGTTTGTGTATTGGTCGGTGATATTTACAATGGCGTATATTTTTTTAAAAAGCGGTAAATGGAAGATAAATAAATGATGAATTATTTTATACAAGATTAACTGCCCAAAAAATTTCAAACTTATTTTACCGTTGTAAGTTTTTTTGGATTTGCATTTTTTGCTGTTTTTTCTACATCTTGTTTTACGCAGAATTTCACCATTCTAGTTATCAATGCTGCCGGCAGTTTTTTATCTAAAGGAAACTGCACCGTAGCTTTTGATAATTTATAAGCTGTTAAATCATTTTTAAATGTTGCAATAGCTTTGGGTCCCGGATAAAAACCAATATGATTTTTATAACCGGCATAATGCACCAGGTTTGCTTTTTGCCTGAACGTAGGTATGCCATAACTGATAACCTCTTTTGCTTTGGGTACAGCTTTGCTGATGATATGCCTGATGGCTTGCAATTGTACCTGCACAGTTTCTGGAAAATCCTTAATGTAACTGTTTATATCATTTATATTATTGCTCATTACAAACCCTATAAAAAAATGTTTACTAAATTATTTGAATGCTGAAATATCAAACACAAACTTACATTGGGCAATTAATAAATGCAATGTATACCTACGACAAATTTTGGGCAAAATGCGACAAAGTATTCAAGAATGTCTTTACAACTAATATTTCATAATATAAATTTGGATTCTTAATGGAGATGCTTTTAGTTTTTCTTATGTTGATTTATTTTTTAACTCGGCAATGAAACCTGCAATTGTTTTTATTTGTGTTTTGCCAAAATTTTTAAGATCAAGTAAATCTTTGTCTCCTGTTAACAAGTAGTCAGCCTTACCGTCTTTAGCAAGCGCAAGTAAGAAATTATCTGAAGGATCTCTGCATATGTTAACAATGCTTTCAACTTCAATTAAGTCAATGAATGGATCAAATACAGAAAACATTTCTTCAAGTGCATTTTTCTTGAAATATTTTTTTAGCCTTGGTTTTGATATTGTTTCATGTATTTCATTGATAAGTTCAGCACTGAAAAGAAGCCTTGCTGCTTTATTAAATAGAAATGTATCGAGTTGGTTTTGTTTGTTAGAAATTATAAAACTAATCCACAGGTTAGTATCAATGATGAGTTTAAGCGGTTTATTTTTTTGCATAACGCTTTGCTCTTACTTCGTCAACTATTTTGGTGATTGCATCTAAACTTGGTACATCAGAAGCACTTTGCCTCATTTTTTTAAGGTAAGATTTTAAGGAAGAAACCGGCTCATCACTCACTTTAATAAGTTTAAGATCCTGCATTCCCTTTATGAGTTGTAATGCTTTTGGGTTTAATATTTCTATTTTCAATGCTTCCATGTTTCAAATTTAATAATTTTCCCGGTTACTTAAATATCATTTGCTCCATTACTTCCTTCAGGAAATAATTTGTAACAATGCAACCCTATATGCCCGATAACAGCCCTGCAACTGCATCCAATTTAATTACTCTTCCAAACATTGTTTGCAAAGTTGATATCAGGAAAAACCTTTGCCGCATCTAGTTCTACTAATTTCAGTTCTTCTGTAGTGGGGAGTTTCACTTTCCAGGTATTAGTATTGTTCCACACTTCTACAGGTAATTTTAAAGAACCTTTTAATCCGCTTTTTGTTTCGTAGCTGATATTAACCGGCAATGCCATCCTATCTAAATTAGCAATAGTAACTATACTGCCATTTTCAGGATTACCTCTATCGTAAGTAACAGATGTAATGGCCTGGTCAAACGTATAGTTTTCTATAAACCATTCTTTCCAAAACCAACTAAGGTCTTCACCGGCGGCATTATCCATGGTTCTGAAAAAATCCCAGGGTGTAGGATGTTTAAAAGCCCATCGTTTAATGTATTCCCTGAATGCATAATCAAAACGGTCGGGGCCTAAAATTTCATTTCGCAATAAAGTTAGCCCATAGCCAGGTTTATAATAAAGAGCCACTCCTATATTTCTTTCTTGTAAAGCATCGGGTGTGCTAAAGATGGGTTCGGTATGGCTGCCAAACATAAACCTGGCGCCGCTTTCCATATTCATTGGCTGGTCTTTGTATTCTCCATTATTAAAATCTTCGGCAGCCAGCGAATTGATAAATGTATTGAACCCTTCATCCATCCATCCGTATTTACGTTCGTTACTGCCCACAATCATCGGGAACCATGTATGTCCAAACTCATGATCGGTAACACCAAACAAACCACCGCCCCTTGCACCTGAGCCACAGAAAACAATGCCCGGGTATTCCATACCACCTACATT
Organism: Ferruginibacter sp.; assembly: GCA_019638575.1. Classification (GTDB taxonomy): domain Bacteria; phylum Bacteroidota; class Bacteroidia; order Chitinophagales; family Chitinophagaceae; genus Ferruginibacter. The sequence goes on from JAHBTN010000012.1 coordinate 76,831, forward strand.
GCTTGCTACATTTACTGCAACTGGGTAAGGAAACTCATACCATCTTTTACTATATCCTTCAATACTTCCTTTTGTATATTCTGTTGACCTGCCCCATCCTTTAGCACCGGCACTTTCGGCCGGGTAAACACTCATAGCCAGCGCTGTTTTACCGCTTGGTAAATTCATACGGGCAGCATCCCAAATAAAACTTTTACTGCTTGCCCATGCCACGTCTCTTGCATTATTCATTTTAAAATGCCAGGTAAGTGTAGTGCCCGCCGGTCTCGATGAAGGATTGGTAACTTCTTCCTGTGTGCGTATCATCACTGTTTTATCACTTTTTCTTGCTGCTGCCAGCCTGCTTTGCTCAGTTGCAGTAAGTACTTCTTTTTCGTTTACCAATTCGCCGCTGCATACCACTATATGGTTGGCAGGTACGGTAAGTTTTACATCAAAATCACCATACTCCAGGTAAAATTCACTGGGCCCAAGGTAAGGCAAAGTGTTCCATCCTTCCACATCATCGTATACGCACATACGTGGGTACCATTGTGCCACAGCAAAAATATCACCGTTCTTAGTACTTAATATTCCACATCTGTCGGCACCGTATTTTGGTAATTCAAAAGAGTAATCAATTTTTATGCGGATAACATCCCCTCCCGGTTTTACTGGTTTTGGCAACCGTATCTGCATACGGGTATCGTTTATAATATAGTTGGCGTTACTGTTATCGTCTAATAGTTTTACCGATGTGATGTTATACCCTCCGTTGAAAGAGCTTTTGCTATCGCCATAACGGCTGCGGCCATCAACCGGCATCCTTGCTTGCCCACGGCTTGATTTATTAAAAAGGTTTTGATCGAGCAGTAACCATAAAAATGGCAATGCATGCGGACTGTTATTTTTATATGTGATAATTACACTGCCACTGATAACATGGGTAACATCGTTTAAACTTGCATTAATTTGATAATCGGCTTTGTTTTGCCAGTAACCGGTATTGGGTTCGCCGGTTGCAGCTCTTGTTATGGTACTGCCTACAGGATAAAAATTAGGGGCAAATAATGCATAGGGGTCGTATTTTGATTCTACTTTTTCTGTTTGTGCCAGTGCTGTTATTTGTAGTGCAAAAAAAAGCACTAAGCCAATAATTTGTTTTATCATCAGTTTTATTTTTTTTGAAAATTAAAGTTACTATAAAACAGGTAGGAAAGTTTTTAAAAACGTAAAGCAGATGTTATTGCCATTTTTTTAATAAAATCTTGCCTTTTTCTTTTATAGCTGCATCATCTTCAGTTTGTATAGGCAAGCTAAGCATTTGTTGCAGGTATGCAATGGCTTTAGTTTTTTGGTTGTTTTCTTTATATGCCTTTGCCATTTCAAGATAGTTCAATAAAAATTCGGGGCGCAGGCTACGGGCTCTTTCAAATGAAGCAATGGATTGCTGCAAGGTAACCAGAGGCATACCGCCATAAAAAACCTTTACTATACCACGTTCTACAGCATTTAGATTACTTATTTCGTACTGCCAGCGGCCCAATACATGCCATGCTTTAAAATTGTGCGGATCATTTTTTAAAGCAACATCCAGGTATTTTTTTATTTCCCTTGCATTATCAATTTTATCACGCCCGCTTTTTGTCATCGACGAGCGGCCAAGTGCAATAGCCATCACGCAGTTTGCTTCCGAATTATCGGGTGCAATATTTAATGCAGCATCTGCATATTTTACAGCCCACTTGTAATAGTCATCCCTTAGTTTAGGGTTGGCAAGTTCACGCTGCCCAATGCGGCTGCATAGTTCGCTGCATTTAGTTAAAGCCAAAATGTTTGATGGGTTAATTTTTAATACTTCTTTATACTTACTAAAAGAGGCTTTTTCGTCGGGGACCATCTCATGCCTGGCAGCTTCTTTAAGCAAAACCTCAATATCCTGTGCATTTATAAACAGGAACGAAAAGGTACAGATGATTATAGCGAATAAAAATTTCAATTAAACTTTTTTTCATAGTTAACGCAAACCGAACCTTTTATATTCAGCATGGGCGGATGCTTTTTTTCAATGCTGATAGATATTGACTGCAGCCTGTTATCGAACCTGTAAATTTCTTCCGCCATCTCCTGTGCAAGGGTTTCAAGCAATGCTGTGGGTATATGCATACGTTGTTTTATAAGCTGGTAGATGGATACATAATTAATTGTTTGGTGAATGCTGTTGATTTTTTCATCTGCATCAAAACAAACGTATGCATTTACAATAAAGCTGTTGCCCAATATCTTTTCTTCCTCGTACACACCATGATGAGAAAAAAACTCAAGGTCTTTTAAATGAATTGTTATCATAGGCGCATGAAATTTATTATTTATAATAAAAGTGCAGCTTCTTAATGCAATCCTTTTTCGCTTAAATATCTTTCTGCATCCAGGGCCGCCATACAACCACTGCCGGCCGCTGTTACAGCTTGCCTGTACACTTTGTCCTGTACATCGCCAGCTGCAAAAACCCCTTCTACATTTGTTTTGGATGTACCCGGGATGGTTTTTATATAACCGGCCTCATCCATATCTAACCAGCCTTTAAAAATATCCGAATTAGGTTTATGGCCTATGGCTACAAAAAACGCATCTAATACTATCTCCTGCTTATCCCCTGTTTGATTGTTCCTGATACGCATGCCTTCTACTTTCTTATCGCCAAGTATTTCATCTGTTTCGCTGTTCCAGTAAATTTTAATATTGGTTGTGTTAATCACCCTGTCTTGCATCACTTTACTGGCACGCATTTCATTCCTGCGAACAATCATGTGCACACGGCTGCATATTTTAGACAAGTATAATGCTTCTTCTGCTGCAGTATCTCCTGCACCTACAATGGCCACTTCTTTTCCTTTAAAGAAAAAGCCATCACAAACAGCACAGGCACTTACACCATAACCATTTAACCTTTGCTCGCTTTCAATGCCCAACCATTTTGCTGATGCACCGGTTGATATAATTAATGCATCCGTCTCTATCCATTTTTCTTCATCAATCTCTACCTTTAATGGCCTTGCTGAAAAATCAACTTTGGTTGCCAGCCCATACCTGATATCGGCGCCCATGCGCTTTGCCTGGTTTTCAAAATCTACCATCATTTCCGGTCCTTGTACCCCGTTAGGATAACCGGGATAATTTTCTACTTCGGTTGTAATAGTTAACTGTCCGCCCGGTTGTATGCCCTGGTACAATACCGGGTTTAATCCTGCACGTGAAGCATAAATAGCAGCCGTATAACCTGCCGGCCCCGAGCCTATTATTAAACAATGTACTTTTTCTGATGCCATAAAATATCTGATGTATAATTTAATTTATAACGAATGTAGGTGAAAATAGTTTATTAAGATTTTACCTGGCAATAACAGTACCAACCAATGATGCATAACCACAAAAAGCGCCAAGCGCTCCATTGCTGATGTTGCCAATTACCTTACCCGGTTGCGAAAAAGGGTTGCCAATACTTTGCTGGTTAAATTCCCATGTGTTCCAGAATGTGTAAGTTGCCTTATCAATATTTGAAAGTTTAAAAGATATTGTATCGCCCCTTGCAAAAAGCCTGTCGTCGCCGGTAGGTATGCTGCTGTTCCTGTCAACTCCCGGCTCCACAATACCCTGGTAGGTAGTACCGTCAGTAACATCATCATTAAAAACCGAATTAAAACCCGGTAAAAAAGGCCCGCTGTTTCGTTTGGTAAAATATCGTATATAATTGCCAAGGCCCGGCGGATCGATAGCCCTTGCCATTAACAACCGTTTAGATGTATCTACACCCGGAGGTGGCAACTTTGTCCAAAGCGAATCAAATATTTTTGTTAGCGCCGGTATTGTTGTATTTGCTGTATATGTTTTTCCATTCACTTTAATAGTTAATGAATATTGTTTGGCAAATTCACCTACAAATGCGGTTGCCAGGTTTGATGAATCGATGCCATAATAATAAATAAAATAGCCGTTGCCCAGCGGCACCGTATATTCTTTTAATGTATGCGTTAGCGTTCCATTGCTCATGGTTACTTCTGCATTGTGTACAAATGAATTTGACAATAACTGCGGGCTTATTTCGCTAAAAAAATCAAAGCTGGAACTTAAAGCTACAGTAGGCGCTGCACCGTTTTCAATTTGGGCATCTACAACTAAAACCGGTTCTACAGTTTTTAAATTAAAATCAATATTTTTTTCGCAAGAAAAAAATACTAAACAAAAAAGGGGTAATAAAAAATGTCTTTTCATTGCTGCAAATCTAAACTATCAAACTAAAATTAAGGATGCCAAAGCTGTTAATATTATCAAAGTTATTTCATGAAAATTATTTACCCTTTATTTATTCTTTAATGGCCTCAGTTGGTAACCTTCGTTCTTTAATAATTGAATGATTCCGTCATTACCAATTAAATGACCGGTACCAACAGCTATAAAAACGGGATTATTTTTTATGATATCTTTTAACTTGTTAACCCAGTCTTTATTTCGCTTATTTAACAAAATATCTTCGTTGTCTTTCATTCCCATTTCAGAATCAAAAACCAGTTTTTTAATTGCTGACATATCCTGTTGCAGGTATGCTTTGTTCATCAATGCAAAATATTTTCTTGATTTATCCATACTATCAATTGTATTCAGCAATTCTTTAGCCTGCACTTCGTATGGAATACTATCAAAAACAGAAGCCTGGAAAGCCATCGTCTCCAACCCTTTTATTTCTTTTTTATCTTCTTTTGCTATAGCCATAATTCCTTCTTCTACGCCACTTACACTTTCGCAGGGCAACATTTTAGGATACAACATGGCTATTAAAAAATAAGGTTTCATATTTTTAAATATACTCAGCGATGCTTTTAAACTATCTTTAAAAAATGCAGAAACCCTTTTATATTCATCTGCCGTAAGCAGGCTATCAAGTTTTTTGCCATCTTTCATATTCAATAACATAAAACCTCCAAATAAAGTTGCAGGATCATCCAAATCCAATTCAAAATAAACTTCGTGGCTGTTGCTGATTGCCAGGCGGCAGGCATCGCTGAAATTAATATCCTGTTTACATAACAAATGAAATGTACCAAAAATATAACTTGGCTTTGCCAAACCATTGCCGCTTATTTCCCAAAGCAATGTATTATCATCAGCATTTGTTTCAATTAAATTTGATGTGTTTTGTGCACCTGAAATAAACGAACACAACAAAAAACAAAAGACAATCACCTGTTTCATTAAATAGTTTTTATTTAAAATTACTGAATACCTTTTTATTACTGATTTAATTGTATAATTTAGTAAGAAAAGTTATCAATGAAAACTGCTATCATTACTTTACTGCTATTTATTTCTTGCTCCATTACAACTATTGCACAAAAAGGGCAACCTGCTTTTGGCAAGATTGACAAGGCCGACCTTGAAATGAAAGACTGTGATTTTGACAAAGGCGCCGAAGCGCTTGTGCTGATTGATTATGGCAATACTTATTACGACCGGGGCACCGAAGGCTATTCATTATTTAAAACAGTGTATGAACGCCGCACCAGGATTAAAATTTTAAAAGAAAAAGGTATTGAACAGGCCAATATTGAAATACCTTATTACACTCACAATAATGAAGAACGCATATTACGGTTGAAGGCCAAGACATATAACCTGGATGAAACCGGTAAGGTTATAAGTACAGATGTGAAGAAAAGCAGCATCTACTCAAAAAAAATAGATGCATATTATTCAAAAATGATTATTGCATTCCCCGAAGTAAAACCCGGCAGTGTTATTGAATATTCGTATGCTATGGAAAGAGAAACCATGAGCCAGTTGCGTAACTGGTATTTCCAGGGACGTATACCTGTACGTTACAGCGAATATCAACTTACCATTCCACAGATATTTGTTTTTTCAGAACAGTCGATGACGATTGACCCAATTGAAAGAAAACAGGAAGTGGTTCAGGACCTTATTACATCCAGCCAGGGTGTGGTAGAAACAAATTCTTTCAAGAAAGATTATATCATGCAAAACCTGGTTGGTATTAAGGACGAACCATACATGGGCGCTGCCGTAGATTATATGCAACGCCTGGAATTTAATCTTTCGCAAGTAGCATATTCAGAAAATAATGTGATTGATATTAGCCTTAAATGGAAAGATGTAATTAAGAACTTAAAAGAAGATGAAGATTTTGGATTACAATTACAGAAAAACGTACAGGGCGCCTCGGGCCTTATTGAAGAATCGGCTAAGTATACCAATAAAGAAGAAAAGATGAAGTTCCTGTATAACCGTATCAGGGAACAAATAACATGGAACGGCGATTATGATGTATATACCGATAATGGTATCAATAAAACCTGGGAATCTAAAACAGGCAATTCGGCCGATATAAACCTTTTGCTTATCAATATACTTAACAAAGCCGGTATTAAAGTAACCCCTATCCTTTTCAGCACCAGGCTTAACGGGCTTGTATCTTCAGGATATCCTACCATTAAACAATTTAATGCAGTAATGGCCTATGTGGAAGCAGAAAATAAATCTTTTATATTAGATGCAACTGATAAATATATCAATTACAATTTGGTACCTGCAGCTGTTGTAAACACACAGGGTTTGTTATTAAAAGGCGAAGAAGGAATGTGGAAAGAAATCTTAAATGGCAAATACAAGTATAAAGTAATGGCAGCCGTACAGGCAGAAATTGATGCAAATGGAAATATGAAAGGCAATGGTCTTGTAAATTGTTATGACTATGCCCGTTTGCAAAGGTGCAAAAGCTATTTTTCGGATAAACAAAAGTTTAAAGAAAATTACTTTATTAAACCATACCAGTCTCTTTCTATTGATGATATCACCATAAATAACACAGATGCCGATTCGCTGCCGCTAGAACAAAAAATAAATTTCAACAGTAAACTTAATAGTTCGGGCGCCTACCAGTATTTTTCAATTAACCTTTTCTCTGACCTGGAAACAAACCCTTTTCTTGCTGAGAAACGGGTTAGCGATATTGATTATGGTGTGCCACAAACCTATAATATATTTGGTAACTATACCATTCCACAGGGTTACGTGTTTGACGGCCTGCCTCAAAATATCAACTTAACAACACCCGATAAAAGCATTGTATTTACCCGTATTTTAAAAACCGAAGCTAACCTGCTGAATGTGCACATAACTGTTGAGTTTAAAAGATCGTTTTACCTGGCCTCAACTTACCCCGACTTTAAAGAGTTTTACAAGAAAATGTTTGACAAGTTGAACGAACAAGTGGTGATTAAAAAGAGCAGCAAGCCCTGATGTAAAATTACCGGCAGCAAGGCTATAAATAACAAAAAAAGATATTTAACTTTAAGAAAGTTTTTCTTTCTGAATGGAATCTTTTTTTCCTTACAATCATCAAATAATAAGATTATGAAAAAGAATCTACACTACAACTTATTTTTTATCCTGTTCTTATTCTTTGGCAATTCTTCATTGTTTGCACAGCAGGCTGCTACAAGTTTTCAAACAATACAGCCAGTAAAAAATGAAACTAGCGATGCTATCATGCAGAGGCAGGCGCTGGCACCGGCAAAACTACCAAGAGTAAGGCCCGAGTTTGAAGAACTTGAAAGGGATAACCTGCCTCAGAATCCTTTATCGAAACCGCAAGCAACATTTCCTTATAGCGAAACCGGTTTTACCGGCGATGGTGGAGCAAGTTCTTTTGTAACCGGAACTTCATTTAATGGAGTTACAGGCCCAACAGAAACAGGCGCTTTTCCGCCGGATGATATGGGCTCCATTGGCCCTACACAATATATATTGGCAGTTAATGGCCGCATTAGAAGCTTTAATAAAACAACCGGTACAGCCGATGGCGTGTTAAATGTAGACCCTGATGTATTTTTCAGTTCGGTGATGACACCTGTTAGCGGATCTGTAACCCAGGTTTTTACATCCGACCCCCGTATCCGTTACGACAGGGTATCTGCCAGGTGGCTTATTATTATTATAGATGTGCCGCTTAATGCAAGCGGAGGAACACCGGTAGCAAACAGGGTATTGGTTGCCGTTAGCAACAGTTCTACCATTACAGGTTCTACCGTTTGGACATTTTCACAATTCGTAGGACAGGCAAACACGTTTTTTGATTATCCTACCCTTGGTATTGATATAAATGGGATTTATATAGGTGGTAATATGTTTAGCCTGGCAGGAAGTTTTTTAAGAACAAACGCATATGTAATGAACCGTGCCAATGTAATGGCCGGTGGCGCTTATACGGTTTATATTTTTAGCGCAATTGCCACATCTTCTGTTGCCGGCCCTTATACACCACAAGGGGTAGATAATTTTGATTTATCGGCAACAGAAGGATATTTTATTGGTGTAGATGTATTGAGCTATGGTATACTACAAATAAGAAGAATAAGTACACCAGCCGGAGTACCCACCATATCGGCCAATATAACAGTAACAGTAAATACCACTTCATCGCCACGCACTGTACCACATTATGGAAATTCAGGTGGCACAAGCGGGCAACTTGATGCAGTAGACGACAGGCTTTTTGCAGCAGTTATACGAGGTGGTAGGCTTTGGACGGCACATTGCATTTCGGTAAACACATCAGGCGTAGCAGCTACAACAGGCACCATACGCCGTAACGGCAGCAGGTGGTACGAACTACAAAACCTCACCGGTACACCAACTGTTTTTCAGTCGGGTACAATTTTTGACCCGGCGGCAACTGCAAGTAACCCTCGCTGGTATTCATTTCCTACTGTAATGGTATCGGGGCAAGGCCATGCAGTTTTTAGTATGACTACAGCCGGAAATAACGACCGGGCAAATGCAGCCGCCACCGTGCATTTAAGCGGCGATGCTGCAGGCACAACACAAACAGCCGCATTACTAACAGCAAGTTCTACTGCTTATAACCCTCCCTCAGATCCGGGCCCGGGCAGAAGATGGGGCGATTACTCTTATGTATCGCTTGATCCTTTAGATGATATGACTATGTGGACAGTGAACCAATATTGCTCAGGCACCAATGTGTATGGTTGCAATGTTACTAAAATATTAGCGCCCCCGCCGGCAACACCAACAAGCACATTCCCGTCAAGTACAAATCCTGGCCAAACATCAGTTAACATTGTAGTAACCGGTACTTCTGTAAGTGGCAGCGGTTTTTATGACCCCGGATCAGATTTGGCACCACCTGCCCTACCATTCAATCATATTACTGCATCTGTTTCGGGTGGCGATGTAACAGTTAACAGTGTTACCTATACCGATCCTACGCATATAACTATCAATATTAATACGGTTGGCGCTGCACAAGGCGCAAGAAACATAACGGTAACCAATCCCGACGGGCAATCATTAACAGGCAATGGTATCTTCAGTATTTTAGGTGTTGTTCCTATTACAAGTACCGGGTTGCATGGAAAGCTTAACAATAATCTTACTGTTTCTTTAACCTGGAGCACCGAGTCAGAATCAAACAACAAGGGTTTTTATATTGAGAGGATTGATGATAACTCTTCATCTAACTGGGTTAACATTGGATTTGTAAATGGTGCAGGAAACAGTGTTTCTACAAAAAACTATTCATCCATTGATAATAATATACAGCTTGATAAGATATACCGCTATCGTTTAAAACAGGTTGATTTTGATGGTAACTTTACTTATTCAAACGAAGTGGTAATTAGGGTGAAAGATTTACAAAAGAACATTTTAATACTTTCCAGCTCACCAAATCCATTTAAAGGAAAGACATCAATTAAATACAACTTACCTGCAGATGGGGTTACAACGCTTAAAGTATATGATATAACAGGAAAAGAAATTGCAGTGCTGCAAAGCGGGTTTCAAAAAGCAGGAGTTTATACCAAAGAGTTTAATGCAACAAAACTTAGCAGCGGTACTTATTTCTGTAAACTTGTTTTTGGTGAAGAAACAATCACCAACCAACTTTTACTGGTAGATTAATACAGTAAATGATAATTAAAAAAAGGAGCTATTTTAATGCTCCTTTTTTTATTATTTCGATTTACAATAAAGTTTAAAATCCAAACATCGAAGGATATTTAGCCAGTATATCTTTATTGAAATATTTTTTAAGCATGGTTTTAAAACCTTCCAGCATACGTACATTGTTAAGGTTTTTATCAGTTTCCCACATGGGTAGTTCCACCATTCGTTTATCCAGTGCAATATTTAAATTCTTTAAAGATTCAACAGGTTGTTTGCCCACACTGTATGCAGCACCTAAATTATAATATCCCCAGGGGTCATCGGGTAAAAAAGCTACCTGGTTATTAAACATAGCAATGGCCTCGGGTATCTTTTTTTGATTCAGCAAGCTGTAACCATATCTCTCTAAAATATCTTTTTCATTTTTATTTATCTGCCAGGCTTTGTTATAATAAAATTCGCTGCTGTCGTATTTATGCAGCTGGGTATAAAAAACATCGGCAGTCATTTTATAACCATTCCACTCGTTGGGTAAAATGGCATTGTATTTTTTAAAGCAGGCAATGGCATCTTCACTTTTATCAGAACCTGCATAAATAACTCCCAGGTTGAAATATACATTAGCGTTGCCGGGTTGCAAAGCTGCCACTTTTTTAAAATCAGAAAGTGCACCTTCTTTATCATCTAAAATAAAACGGGCATTGCCCCGGTTAAGGAATGCGGCAGCAAGTGTTGGATTTAATTCAATTGCCTTGCTAAAATCACTGATAGCAGCTTTATAATCTTTCAGCATATTTCTAGCGTTTCCACGCCCCATATAACCATCTACATCAGCAGGTTTTAATGCAATACATTTTTCATAATCCTTAATGGCTTCATCAAATTTCTTTTCAGCATAAAAAAGCACTGCCCTGTTTTTATATGCTGTATAATAAGCCGCATCCAATTCAATGGCTTTATTATAATCTGCCAGGGCGCCTGTAATATCGTTCAACCTGTATTTTACAATGCCCCGGTCGTTGTAGGCATTTGAATATGCCGGGTTTAGTTCAATAGCTTTTGTATGATCTTCTATTGAGCCTTTATAATCTTTAAGTGCATATTTGGTAAGGCCCCGGTTATGCCAGGCTTTTTCGTTTTTTACATCAAGCTCAATTGCTTTATTAAAATCTAAAAGGGCATTACTGTAATCCTTAGCTTTAAATTTAGCAAGGCCCTGGTTATTATATTCTGTAGAACTTTGCGCTTGCAATATTTGCATATTAAGCGCAAGTCCCAATAGTATAAACAGCAGGTTCTTTTTTTTCATAACTGCATAATTAAAATAAAAATTGTTTTACTAAGTTACTGCATAGCAAATATCAAACCTATACAAAGCAATTTGTATTATTTTATTAGGATAGTTTTATAATTACAATTGAATGAATGTAAACTCCCACTTCACCGGGTTTTGCCAGTCTTTTCCTTTAAACCCGGCAATTGGTGCTTTAATTAAAACATTGTTCCAGCCTTTTTGTAAATAAATTTTTGTCGGACTACGGTACTCATAGCCTTCATCAATTAATGGAATTTCTGAATTGCCTTTTTGACTGGCATGTAGCCACTGAGGTGGTGCAATTAATTTACTGTTTACCCAAACAGTACTGCCCTTGCTATCCCATGCATCTTTGGGAGGTGAATCAGTAGCAGGCGAACGGGAAAGATTATTGAAGCCAATCCAAATTTTTTTTTCTCCTGCTTCATCAGCCCAGATTTTTGTGGTAGCATACCAGGTTGTATTTTCTTTAGCACTGTCAATAGCTCCTTTGATGAGTGGTGCCCACCAATGCCGCAGTACAATAGTGCCGCCGGTTACTTCTTTATACACAGGTTCTTTTAGTTCAGCAAAGGAATTTGTTTCAGGTGAAAACTTTTTATGAACATCCCCGCTATTTTCATAAGGGCCGTAGAGTTTCCAGGTCAATCCGGTTTGTTTTGTATATGGGAAAGGTTTATCGCTGAAATATTCTTTTTTAAAATCCAGCAGCCGGTTTTCAAAATCAAAAAATGCTTTTACATCACCATCACTTATGTTGGCAATCCAGCCTTGCTTGCCTCCGCCCCGCCAGCTTCTTTCGGCAAAGGTCAGTATGCAGGGATAAACAGGATTCATCCGCAATACATCTTCTTCTTTTGCCACTGCCCTGTCGTGCCACATGCAAATAGTGCCACCTAACAGAGATGCATCGCCTTTTTCTTTATCACCAATCCGGCGATTGAAAATAGTGGTTACTGCTTCCTGCGGATCCATGTGATTGAGGTATAAATGCCGGGAGTCAATAAACTGAACTTGATTGTCTGATGTGTGATGTGCATTGTCATCCATCCACAACTGACGAATCGTACTGTTAGAAAAATTACCCCCCGGTTGCCAGCCAATTACTTTCTTACCCAAATTTTCAATGAATCTTGTTACTTCGGGAACAAAATTCTTATTAGTGAACTTTACTTCATCAGCGCCAATGTGGATATAGGGCACATCATAGGTTTCGCAAATCTCTTTAAGAATATTTTTTACAATGAGCAGGCCGCTATCGCTTTGCATATCGGTTTTCATGGCCCGTTTAAATGCAGCGCTGTGGCCGGGCATATCAATTTCGGGCACAAAGGTGATGTGCCGTTCTTTACAATAAGCTATCAATTCTTTTATTTCGGCTTCGGTATAGTACATGCCTTTGTTGCGCAACATGTGTTCGGGTGCGGTGAGTTGCGGATATTGTTTAATGGCGATGCGCCAGGCAATATCTTCGGTAGCATGAAAATGAAAAATGTTGAGCTTTGCCGCAGCCATTGCATCAATTTGTTGTTTTAATAAAGGCAGACTCATATAATTGCGGCCTACATCAATCATATAACCACGCCAGCTAAATGCAGGCCAGTCGGTTATTTCGCAAGCATCCACCCCGCTACCATCACGCATCAATTGTTTTAAGGTTTGTATGCCATTAAATATTCCATGAGCCGTATTGGCTTTTATCTGAATATTAAATTCGGATACTGCTAATCGATAGGCTTCATCTTTATATTGTGGTGCATTAATATTTTCCAGGCTCAATTCAATCACCTGTTCATTTGATTTTGATTCCGAAGCAATTTCCATTTGCAAACCGAGCGTTTGCAAATACTGCTGTAATTGTTTTGCTTCGGCAAAGAGGCTTTTATCTTTTACAACAATCTTATTGCATTGATATAATGCAAAGACACCGGGCTTCCACTGCAATTGCTGCGGCAATGGTATGAGCGAAGGCTTTTGTTGCAATCCATATACCAGTGGGTAAATCATGTGTTTCCATTGCAGGTATGCATTTCCCATTAAATGCAAACCATCATTGGTAAATTCCTTTTTGAGTTTTCCCTTTTCATCGGCAAATGAACTAAACAAATCAACGTACTGAAAATGTTTTGCCGCAGCATTGGCTTTGAGCTGTGCATTGAGTTGTTGAATTAGAGCAGTGTTTTTGGTATGGCCTTTAAATTTTTCAAAAGCATCGTTTACCGGCAAAATGCTTTGTACAAACAACTTTGTAGCCGGAGATTCCTGCTTTAGATAGTCAGAAATCAATAAAATATTTTTCAGCACACTGTCGGCACTGACTCCCCTGGCCAAATCGTTGGTTCCAATCAATAGAAATACTTTGGAGGGTTTTCTTTTTACCATTGCATCCAGGCGATGAAGTACACCGGCACTGATGTCGCCGCTGATGCCTTGATTGATGATTCTTTTATCATTAAACAATTGCGACCATTCCGCACCATCGGTAATGCTGTTGCCCAGGAAAATAATTTCATTATTCCTTACCGGCATGCTTTTAAAAAAAGAAGCCCGCTGGTGATAGTAAGTCGGAAAAAGGGTATCGGATAAAACAGGGAGTTTAACCTGTGCATAAGTATTAACAGAAAATAATAATACAATTATGTAAAAGAGCCTTTTCAAAAACAATATCACAAAAGAGGAATTCAAAATCAATTAATTTATTTTTTCATAAAAAATTTTCAACGCATCCTTATCTTCATATTTCTCAATTATCTTCTTTAATTGTTGCATGAGTTTCTTTTGAACTCGTTTGTAATTTTTCGCTCCATACACATTATTCATTTCGTGTGGGTCTGCCTGTAAGTCGTACAATTCCCAACTGTTTACTCTTTTATAAAAACGAATGAGTTTGTAGTGCCCGGTACTGATGCCGAAATGCGGCGATACAGCATGCTCCCCATTTTCGTAATAATGATAGTACATGGCTTTACGGCCTTTGTACTTTTTATTGAGTACCTGCGATAAAAAGGATTGCCCCTGCATATCATTAGGAATGGGAACACCGGCTGCCTGTAACAAAGTGGGACCAATATCTACATTCATCACCATATTGCTGTCAATGCTGCCGGGGGCGATGCGACCGGGATAGCGCATCACCATGGGAGTGCGAAAAGATTCTTCGTACATAAATCTTTTGTCAAACCATCCATGCTCACCCATATAAAAGCCCTGATCGCTCATGTAAATAACAATTGTATTCCGGGCAAGACCATGTTTATCCAGATAATCCAATGTGCGTCCAATATTACGATCAAGAGAAGCCGCAGTAGCCAGGTAATCTTTCATGTAGCGCTGATACTTCCACTCCGTAAGTGCATTACCACTCAGATTTTGTTTTTTAAAATCTTTATAAATGGACTGATAATAGGAATCAAATTTTGCCCGTTGAGCCGGATTCATTCTTGTAATCGTGCCGATTTTAATTTCGCCTTCATACATTTTTAAATCATAATCCAGAATCATTGTTTTAGCAATGGTCATATCCTGTACGGCAGCAGCCTTTCGGTTATTATAAGTATCATAAAAATTTTCAGGTAGCAGAAATGTCTTATTATCAAATCTGCCTAAATCACAGGTATCGGGGAACCAGGTACGATGTGTGTTTTTGTGACCAATCACCAAACAAAACGGTTTGGTAGTATCTCGTTTATTTAGCCAGGCTTCAGCTTCATCTTCCACCACATTGGCTGCATAGCCCTCTACTCTTTTCTTACTGCTGTCCATCATAATAAAATCGGGATTGTAATAACTGCCCTGTCCCGGAAAGATTTGCCAGTAGCTAAAACCCTGTGGAATGGTTTCTAAATGCCATTTGCCAATCCATGCTGTGAGATAACCGGCCTTTGTGAGCTCTTTAATGAATGAATTTTGTGCGCCGTTGAACCGTGAATTTTCATTGTCTTTAAAACCATTTTTGTGGCTGTACTTACCCGTAAGTATCACAGCACGACTGGGACCACAAATAGAATTGGTAACATAAGCTTTATTAAACAGCACCCCTTCATTAGCAATACGGTCAATACCCGGTGTAGGCATCATGGTACTGCCATAAGCCCCAATGGTTTGATAGGCATGATCATCAGAAAGGATTAAGATGATATTGGGGCGTTGTTGTGCTTTTAAAGCAAAACAGCCCATCATAAAGATTGAAGTAAAAAGTATCCGTTTAATCTTCATTTTAATTTCATTCCTTTTAAGCAATGTAAGAATAAATCTTTGGACTACCCTACTCACAAAAAAAGGCATTCCATTTATTCAAAAACTTTTGATACGGATCGTATTTTTTTATCAGGGATTTGAAGTCGGAAAATTTTTCGTACTGTTTTTCCAGATAAGCTTTATCCCAGCTTGCATCCTTTCCCCAGTGCGGACGACCGCCGTTTTGCATGGCCCAGTTTTCAAAATGGCTTAGTTGCTGTTCCCAGTTTTCTTTACTATCCATATTGTACATGGAAAGCCAAATACTATCCCGCTTATATGCAGGACTCAGCCAGAAATCATCTGCCTTTGTAAAGCGTACTTCCTGTACAAAATTATAATAGCCGCCACTCTGCTGCAACAGGTTTTTGTATTCCTGCAACAAGCGTCGGGCATCTTTAGCATCAAAGGCCCATTCGGTTTCCCTATGCACGGGAGGCAGTGGTGTAAGAAAGCCTACTACGCTTTTGCAAATGCGTTCATTAAATTTTCCACCTGCCTTTGTAAGAAAGCGATTAATGGCGGGAATAAATTTTTTGCGGTTGAGTTTACCCACCCACACCAAAAAACGATACATCCAAACAGAGATTAAATCATCCTGCACAAAGCGCTTGAAGTTGCTGTCATTTCTTTTGGCATCGGTGCGATTGTTTTTAAACAGAATTAGTTTTTGCGAAGGCGCCAGCCACCAGAATTTAAAATGATCGTAGCCGGAAATATATTGTTCTATATTTTCTATCACTTCATCAAAACCTGCAGAATCGGTAATGGCATGCATTTGAAAACAGTTGACCACATTTAATGTAATGGTATGGATGATGCCGCAACTACCCATGCCCGTGAGCAGGGCATAAAATTCAGGATTGTCTTTTTCAAACAAATGATTTCGCCCAAGACCATCCAGCATTTCAAAACTATGCACCTGTGCAGCGAGGCATTGAAAATTTTTGCCCGTGCCATGTGTACCGGTGCATATGGCGCCTGCAAGGGTTTGCGCATGTATGGAGCCGAGGTTTGCCATGGCAAGGCCCTTTTGCTCTAATGCTGTAAGCAAATTTTTTAAGATGATGCCTGCCCTTGTTCTTACTTTTTTATTTTCAATATCAATTTCAAGTAGCTGATTGAGTTTTTCAAGCGATACCAATGTTTCATCGGTTACTATTCCCTGCGACCAGGAATGTTTAGAACCCATTGGCCTTAGTTTTGGATTGTCTATTATCAATTGCGCCAATTCGTCAACAGTTGCAGGAGTTGCAATTTTTTTGGGTACAAAGCTCCAGGTACGGCCAAAATTTTGAATGGGTTTAGGCATTAGTCAAAAATAATTATTTATCGGTTTCGGATTAGATTATTAAGTTGTGGCCATTGCTGATAGTAGCACTGCAGTACAAGTGTGCGACGCAACGATGTTCAATAGTAGCACTGTCGCCGGGTCAAAAAAAAATCTTAACTAAATTTTGTTAGTTACAATTAAATTAGTTTGCCCGCCTCATATCTTTCACACACCTAAACCCCTTATTCTCCAATCCTGTATCCGGACTGCTTTTCATTTAGTGACTAACGAGAAGCCGTAGCTGCTGGCATTGTTGCAAAGAAAACCGAACAGAGGAAACACAACAATGGAAGAAGCGGCAAACTTCCCCATATCAGGGTTTATTTTGTTTAATTTTTTCCAGCAGGGATGCCAATTCTTTTACCTTATCGGGATAAGAGCCTGACAGGTTTATGCTTTCATTTTTATCTTTTGCAAGATGATATAACTGCGTATGTGGGGCATTTCCTGTTTCAATATTGGTGAGCAGCGGGCCGGTATTGGCCGGGCCATTATTGGGTTCAATATATTTCCAGCCGTCTTTTATAATACTTAATGCACCGCCCTGTGTTACCAATTCGCTTCGGCCGGTGCTGGATTTACCCAGCAGTGCAGGTAACATATTTTTACTGTCGGTTGCCACGCTATCAGCCAATGGCACATGAAGCAGGGAAGCAAAGCTTGCCAGTAAATCCATTTGGCATATAAGGGCATCGGAAGTTTTTGAGTGAAGTTTGCCCGGCCAGTTCATAATAAAGGGAACACAAGTGCCGGCTTCAAGAGCGCTGTACTTGCCTCCACGAAAAGGCCCATTGGGTGTATGCCCATTGAGTTCAGTAACGGCGCCATCCACATATCCATCATCCAATACAGGCCCGTTATCGCTGCTAAAAATGATGATGGTATTTTTTTCAATGCCTGTTGCTTTTACCTGCTTCATTATTTCTCCCACAGCCCAATCTAATTGTAAAATAGCATCGCCCCTGAAACCCAATCCGCTTTTACCTTTAAACATGGTGGAGGGCATACGAGGCACATGCGGTTCGGTAAGTGCATAAAAAAGAAAAAAGGGTTTGCTTTTGTTTACATCAATAAATGTTTTTGCTTTTTCCAAAAAGGTTAGGGGCATTTCTTCATCAGTCCAACGGGCTGTTTTGCCTCCGCTCATAAAACCAATTCGTCCAATGCCATTTACAATCGTATTGTTGTGCCCATGATTGGGCGATGCCTTCATTTTTAATAATTCGGGATGTTCAGCACCGGTAGGATCGTTCCCGATTTTTTTATGATAATCAACCTGTATTGGGTCGGTGGAATCTAAACCTACTACATGATGATTTTCTACAAACACCGATGGTACCCGGTCGGCTGTTGCCGGAAAAATAAATGAATAATCAAATCCTGTTTCATTGGGGCCGGGTTTTATTTCGCCATTCCAGTTTTTTTCAACTTGTTCACCCAAACCCAGATGCCACTTTCCTACAATAGCTGTTTGATAACCTGCTTGCTTAAAAACTTTAGGTAATGTTATTTTATTGGTGGGAACAATTAATGCTGCATCGCCTGGCAAAATATTGGTTCCGGTTCTGCGCCAGGGATATTGCCCTGTCATCAATGCATAGCGGGACGGTGTGCAGGTAGCCGATGTAGAATGTGCATTGGTGAAACGAATGCCTTGCTTTGCTAGCTTGTCCAAATGCGGCGTATGTATTTTAGTGGCCCCATAGCAACTGAGATCGCCGTAACCGAGGTCGTCGGCATAGATAATAATTACATTGGGCTTTTGTGCAACACCCAATAAAGAAATACTAAAGAACAATAAGAAAAGCAGTTTTCGCTTCATCATTTTACTTGCATTATTTATTCAAATATTTTCTGCGTTACCACATAACCTGCAGGTCTCATAACAGTAATTACCGCCTTACCCTTGTACATATCATCCACTTCAAAATTAATTCTTTCTCCCGGGTGAATGGTGGGCAAATCATAGCTCTTGCCTTGTAGATAATTTTCTTCTTTATCGGATACGTATATTTTGTATCCACTCACAGTATGCTGTGGCAATCCAATGCTTCCAAAAATTAAAACATTTAGTTTCCCATTCTTCCATTTTCGTACCCCCTGTACTTCTACCGGCGAAGAAAGCTCCCTCAATACCTTCATGGATGGCTTGGGATTGCCATACATATCATAAATGCCGTGTATCCTTCTCCTGAATTTTGTAGTGTCGCTGGTGCCCGGATAATGAGTGCGGTAATCGGTAAGATCAAAATAAATGGCACCTTCCACATAAGGTTTGCTTTCGTAAATGCTCATGTGATAAATCAGGTCCTCCACCCTTCTTTCATCGCCTCCTTTAAAATTGGGTTCGCACAAACCAAACTCCGAAATAAAAAAAGGTTTAGTGGGGTAACTCAAATGCACGCTGTCTAAATAATAATTTATTTTCCCCGTTGGGATATCCCACCAACTGCCGCCATATTCATTCATCATCAGGTAATCGCCATCTGCCCCAGCATCGGGAATAAATTTTGGATTATTGTAAAATCCCTGCGTTAATGTATTGCTTACATAAGCTGTCATTCTGGATGGGTCTAATTCTCTTGAGCGTTTTAATAAATCTGCAATCATGCGTTTCATATCTGCATCTCTTGCCCGCAACTCATTGCCCACTCCCCACGAAAAAATGCTGGGGTGATTATAAAAATTACTCACCATCCTTTCTAACTGTTTCATTGAAATGGAGCGAATAGTATCATTGGCCGGCGTTTCGTGCCCCCACAGCGGCACTTCCTGCTGAACAATAATTCCATTGCGGTCGCAGAAATCATAAAACAATTCATCCTGTTGAAAATGCTGCCGGCTGAAAATACAATTCACATCTTTCATCAGTTTGCCCATGGCTATAATAACAGAATCAGGTTCGGCAAATCCATAATCCGGGTTGCTGCCTGCTGTCCACTCCACCCCCATCAATTTAATATGTTCGCCATTTAAATACACTTTCCCGTCCTCCATCTTTATCTGCCTAAAACCAATATTGGTGGATATTTTATCTGTTTCATTTTTTCCATTCAGCACTGTTACATCAATTCGATACAGGTTTGGAAAATCAAAATGCCAGGGATTAACTTTTGTGAGCATGAATGTTGCAACTGCTTCATTGTTTTGCCAGGTAGGATTTACAGTAGCAGTATAAACAATATTATGTGTTGGTTGGTTTTCTTCGGTAACCTTTATGCTTAGCTGTATTTTTTGATTGGGGTTATCAAAACCAAGTTTGAGTATGCAATTACCGGAATTATCAACAAGGTTTAGCTTAGGCGCTGCATGCAAATATTTTGCAGATGGCCTGCCGCTCACTATCAACGCCACTTTACGGATGATGCCGCCATCATTGGGCCAGTCGAACGAACTGCCAAATGGCACTTTGTTTTTCCCATATTCATTATTGCAGGCAACTGTGATGATGTTTTCCTTACCATAATTAAGTTTCCCGTTAAGGTTTATAAAAAATTTATTGTAGCCATCGCCGATGTTTGAATCAACCAATTTCCCATTAATATAAATTTGTGAAGTATGATTGATGGCGCCAAACTGAAGCACAACATTTTTATTTTTCCAACCGGCTGGTACAGTCATCTTTTTTTGATACCAGCCCCAGCCATAATGATTTTGATTTTCTGCTTCCACATTCCAGGTATGTGGAAGCGATACGGTACGGGCATTGGGCAAAAGCTGTTGGTACCATTTTGCCGATAAGCCTTCGGCCTTTTTATCAACTGTAAATTGCCAGTCATTGTTCAATGCCATTGTATCTCTTTGGGCAAATAACGGGTTGCTTTTGATGAGCAGCATTACCATTATTATAATTCCGAACTTTGTAATTCTAATCATTCATCTTATATTTTAGAGTATGAAGAAAAAAACTTTTAACATTGGCGACCATGTTTCGTGGAATTCGGAAGCAGGCCGGGTTTCGGGAACCATCATTAAAATACATCTTTCTAATTTCAATTACAAGGGTTATACGCACCATGCCAGCGCCAATGAACCGCAGTATGAGATAAAGAGCGACAAGACCGATCATATTGCAGCACACAAAGGAAAGGCTTTACGAAAATTGAAAAAGAAATAACTATACACCAATTTAATTTCAAAAATCATTTTCAAACTGCTCATAAAGCACTTCATTAATTCACCATCAGTTCGTCTGCAAAAATCCAAGCCGGTTTACCTTCGCCGGGATGTCCCTTGGGGCAAACAGTATTAGTTGCAGTAACCCTTACAAACCTTGTTTTACTTGCCGCAAAAGTTGCTGTAAAATCTTTTATCACCGAAGCTTTTTCATCTACAGGCACTGTGTTGGTTACCGTTTGCACTGTTGTGAATGTTTTTCCATCCAGCGAAATTTCAAACTTTACTGCCGATGGCATAAAAATCCAGTCCCTGTAATGTTGCAAACAACCAAGCGATATGGAGCTTATCTCTTTTTCCTGTTCCAGGTCGATTGTTGCAATCATATCTTTCCCCGAAAACCCATGCCAGTATTTATTTACAGCAGATGTACCCCTAATGCCATCTGTTAATGAATTGGGGCCATCGGCCATATAATATTTACTTACCGGGTTTGTATAAATAACATCTTTACCAATGGCTTTGTGCATTACAAAAGATTGTTCGGCAGGTTTTAAACCCATCAGTTTTCCATTTAATACCGTTACTGCTTTTACGGTTGCTGAAGAAGTAATGCTTACAGGTGTTGTATATTTTAAACTTTCTTTTGTTGGCAGGCTTCCATCTATAGTATAATAAATTTCGCCATTCAGCGCTTCTGTTGAAAGCGCTACGCTAAGTTTACCGTTTTGAGATATAGGTTTTATATTAACTGTAAAATTTCCGGCACAATAATTAATACCTCTTTGTTCAAATTTCCTGAAATGGGTTTGCAGGCGCTCATTAAAATTTTGCCAGTTTCTTTTTTCTTTTGGACTCCAATCTACTTCTGCAAGTGCAAGCATACGTGGCAGCAGCATGTATTCAACATGCGCAGGAGTAGTAATAAACTCTGCCCAAATATTTGCCTGTGCACCTAAAATATATTTTGCCTGTGTGGCATCTAATTCTTTTGGCACGGGGTCGTAATCATATACTTTTTTCAAAGTGTTCATTCCGCCAATGGCAAGCGGTTCGCCTTCGGGGCCGGCCTGGTAATTGTCAAAATATAAAGGAGAACCGGGAGTCATCACTACATCATGCCCCATCTTTGCGGCTTGTATACCGCCGGCTTCGCCACGCCAACTCATTACTGTAGCTTCGGGGGCTAGACCTCCTTCCAGTATCTCATCCCAACCAATCATCTTCCTGCCTTTGCTTATAATAAATTTCTCCATTCTTTTTACAAAATAGCTTTGCAGTTCTTCTTCGTTTTTTAAACCCTCGGCTTTTATCCTTGCCTGGCAGCGTGGGCATTTTTTCCAGGGTTCTTTATCCACTTCATCACCGCCAATATGAATATATTTGGATGGGAATAAATTTATCACTTCGGTTAACACATCCTGCAAAAACAAAAACACACTATCGTTGCCTGCACAATAATTTGAAGACATATTTGTGTAATTGCCTCCTGTTAACGGTAACTGTGGTTGCTGTGTGCAACATAATGCAGGATAAGCTGCAATGGCCGATGCTACATGCCCTGGCATTTCAATTTCGGGTACAATGGTTACATTTCTGTCAGCAGCATATTTAATAATTTCTTTCACCTGCTCCTGCGTATAGTAACCGCCGTAAGTGGCCGCCTGCCCTTGTTTTGCCTGTGGCCTGTCGCCCCAAACCTTATCCGTTTCATCTACACGCCATGCGCCCACTTGTGTTAGCAACGGATATTTTTTTATTTCTAAGCGCCATCCCTGGTCATCAACCAAATGCCAATGAAACGTATTCATTTTATATGATGCTAACAGGTTGATATACTCTTTTACGAATTCGGGGCCAAAAAAATGACGGCTTACATCCAAATGCATGCCCCGCCATTTAAACCGGGGATAATCTTTTATATCCATGCATGGAATACTCAATGCAGCATTTGTTCTGATGGCAGGCAATGTTTGAAACAAAGATTGCATGCCGTAAATGATACCTGCTTTTTTATTGGCAGAAATTTGAATACCTGCAGGTGTAATATGCAATAAATATCCTTCATCGCCCAACGATGCATCACTGATGAATTTTAGTTCGATGATTTTTTTTATCCCTGCATGAAAAGGTAATTTGATACCGCTGATATCATAAATGGCTGTTCTGAAAAATAAAGCTGCCTGTTGCAATGCTGCATCGTCTTTATTGAAGTTAACTGACGTTTGTCCATCAATGACAAAATTACCGGCAGTAAGCTGCAGGCTTACCGGTTGCGGAATTATAACAGGGTTTTGTGCGCTTAACATCATCGGAACAGAAATAAGCAGAACTAAAATCCATTTTTTTAATCGCATTACAGGCCAGTTAATTGGTTAAAAAGTATTTTGTTTTTACAGGCATGGCTGTTGTTTCCATCATTTCAAAAATTACCAGTTTATTGGTTCCTTTTTTAAGCCATGATGCCGGGCAATACAATCGTTTTTGCGGGCCTATGTTCCAGTAGCGGCCAAGGTTGTGGCCGTTTATATAAACGTATCCTTTATAATAACTACTAAGGTCAAAATAAGTATCACCAATTTCAGATAACTCAAAACTTCCTTCGTAAAAAGTACAGTGTTTATTTTCGTTGCTTTGCTGAGGAGCAGGTTTTTTGCCTGCCATAAATTTTTCATCCATTGGGAATAAAGTTGTTTCCCAGTTCATGAGTGTCATCCCATTTAGGGTAACCCTGTCGGTTATGCCTTTCCGGTCAATTATAAATTGTCCAAAATTGATATGGCCCATACCTTCCACCAAAATTTCCAGTTCGGGATTTGGGACAATGGATTTAGGCAGGTCAACTTCCCAATTTCCTCCATCCCTATAAACGGTATCAATGAATTTACCATCCAGGAATACCAATGCATAGTCATGTGGTTCCCAAATTTTTAATTTACCACTTTTGTGTCCAATTAATTTTGTTCTGTACAAAATCAATCCCTGGTTTTGGCCATACATTTCCATTGGTTTGGGTTGTGGCGAATAAGTTGAAGGCAGGTTATAATCCCAAAGACTGTATGCTTTTTTCATTTCAATGGCAGGATACTGAAAAGATGTGATTGGTTCAGGCACATCGGGAATTTTATAATCTACATATTGCTGTATCAGGTTACGCAACATATAATATTTGGGTGTTGCACTTCCCTGGTCGTTGATGGGTGCATCATAATCGTAGCTAGTTATATCGGGCTGGTAACTGGTTGCAGAAGATGCGTTAGCCCCGGCAGTGAAACCAAAATTTGTTCCGCCATGTATTACATAAAAATTAAACGATTTTTTATTCTTCAGCAAAAATTCCACTTCTTTTTTAAGGTTGTTGGTATCGGGCCGTTGCCATTTTTCGCCCCAATGTGTTAACCAACCGGGATAAGTTTCGCCACTGAAAGCAGGTACATTGGGATTGCGTTGTGCTGCCCTTGCAAAGTCTGCCGAATCGCTGCCACTATCCAAACCTATTGCTGCACCATCAATATTACCTGCTTCAAGCATATAAGAAGTAGCGCCATCTGATGTGTAAAATGGAACAGTAATTCCGTTTCTTATCCAGGCAGTTCTTATAGCTTCCATATAAGTTTTATCATTGCCATAACTTCCATATTCATTTTCTACCTGTACCATTAAAATAGGGCCGCCATTTGTACATTGTAACGACACTATTTCTTTTGCAAGTTTATTTATATACCTGTTTGCTGCTTCCATATATCTTGTATCCATACACCTAACTTTAATATCAGGTATCTTAAGCAGGTAAGGTGGCAGTCCGCCAAAATCCCATTCGGCACATACATAAGGGCCGGGCCTAAATAAAACCCACATACCTTCTTCCTGGCAGGTGCGAATGAATTTTGCCACATCCCTGTTGCCGGTTTTAAAATCAAAAACACCTTCAGATATTTCCTGGTAGTTCCAGAAAATATAAGCTGCAATGGTATTGCAGCCCATTGCTTTTGCCATTTTAATGCGATGTCTCCAATATTCCTGTGGAATACGTGCAGGGTGCATTTCACCACTGATAATTTGAAATGGTTTACCGTCCAGCAAAAATTCTGTCTTGCCAAGTTTAAACTCATGTTTGCCCTTTTGTGCAAGCAGGCTATTGCTTACCAATAAAAACAATAACGGTAAAAGAAATAATTTTTTCATCATGCTTTTTTTAATTTTTAATTCTTAATTTATGCTTTGTCATTTCCATTTTATTACACTAAATACAATTTGCGAATAGCCATCTCTCTCGTACAATACCCCAATTTTATTTTTTGAAATTTTCACTAAATCGGAATAGGCTGTAAAATCATTTCTTGTATTGTCTTTGCTTTTATCAACTATAATATTTTTGCTCCAGGTCATTCCATCATCGTAACTGATACGAAGCGTAAGGTTATCCCTGCGTTTTGCATCGGCTGCATTGCAAAATGCAACAATGGCTTTACCGTTTTTTTTGCCGATGGTTAAAATACTTCCCTGGTTAACAGGGTCAATAAGTGTATTATCAAAATAAGTGGTATCCCAGCTTTGGCCACCATTGCTGCTTATAGAAACTATCCTTGCTTTAATATCTCCTTTTTGATTACGACTGTTCATCATCAACCTGTCATTACTAATTTCAGTAGCCATCGATTCATTGCTGCCCGGCAAGTTTACAGTTTCGGCAAGATGAAATGTTTTACCATGATCATCGGTATAAAAACCATGCGCTTTATAATCCATAAACCCTGGTTGCGGACCGCCTGCTGAATGGTTGGCAGCAATAAAAATTCTTCCTTTGTATTTGCCCGAAACAAATTGCATGGCATGCCCCGGCGTGTTGGCATAACTGCGCCAGTCTTCTGTAAAATTATAAGCTGCATTTACCTGCGGTTGTTTTGGCCTGTGTGTTTGTGTGGTAATGTTTACCGGATTGCTCCATGTAAGCCCGGCATCTGTTGATGTTTTGTACCATACTTCCCTGTAGCCTTTTCCTTTTCGTACTTCACCCTCGTGGTTATTGCCTGTATTATAAAACAAAAAAATGCGGCCTTCAGGATAAGCAGGATCATACAAATCCACAACCGGAGCAGGGTTGCCGGCCTGCAGCGAATCTGCATCAACAATTGTTTGTAAAGGGCTCCAGGTTTTACCTTTGTCGTTGCTACGTTTCATTACAATATTTATATCGCCAAAATCGCCTGCACCATGTACCCTTCCTTCGCAAAAAGTCAACAAGGTTCCATTGGGCAATGATATAATTGCAGGTATGCGGTAGCTCTTATGCCCTTCGGTACCCGAAACAAATACAGGCACTTTTTGCTGTGCACTAACAAAACCTGCACAACAAACAAAAATCAACAGCGATAATAATTTTCTTTTCATTTCACTTTGGTTTTACTTTTTGATACCGGTTTTAGTTATTTATTTAAAAGATTTGAACCCGTAATTGTTAAACAACATATTTTAATACACCAGGCTTAACAATGCAATAAAAGTAAACCTACTTCAAAGTATCATCAACTTATAAACAGGCTCTTCTGTTGAACCCGAAGTTATCATATCTTTTTAAATAAACCGTATCTCTTACGGGTTAGAAATAGTCATTTGTTTGTAACAATTCTCTTTATAAAAATGTATAATTATGCACATCAGTTTTTTTATATATACATGTACTTGCAACATCAAAACCGGTGTTTACTATACTTCAAAAACAGATGAGCTTATAATGCTACATCTCTATATCATATGAAAATATTTGTGCTTACAGTAATGCAGTTAAACTAAATGATAAAGCCATATGACAGAAATCATATTTTAGGAATTATCTTGTTTAAGATATTGGTTCAATATCTGCATACAATACCACTCCTGCCTTGGTAAATGAAAGGGGCCTTTAAATAAATTTCCTTTTGCGGTTTGGGCCAGGCTTCCGTCACGATGCAGGTATCCAAACCATTCGCCGTTTTCTTTATCATGAAAATGTTTATAGGCATATTCATGCACTTGTCTATGCCAGGCTGCATATTTTTCATTGCCTGTTACCAGGTAAGCCAGTAATGTTGCAATGATAGTTTCATTATGCGGCCACCAGAATTTCATATCCTGCCAGTATTCCTGTACGGGTTTGCCATATACATCCCTGAAATATAAGATGCCGCCATGTTCCTTATCCCATCCATGTTCCCACATATAATCAAGCATCCGGCAACCCAAATCAATTAAATGTTTATCGTTGTTGCGGTATTTTGCTTCGTGCAGGATAAACCATACACCTTCAATAGCATGGCCGGGGTTTAATGTACGGCCATCAATATGGTTAATGATACTGCCATCGGGCGCCACCTGTTCCATCACCGTCCTGATATCGTCTTTTACAAAATCAGTTTCTATTTCTTTTATCCATTTTTCAATCCATTCATCGCAACGGCTATCACCAATTGTTTCTCTCAACTGCTGTGCAGTGTTCATCATTATCATAGGTACGCCAATGCCTTTTGATGGCCTTACTGCTGTGAATTTTGGTTGTAACAATCCTGCTGTGGTTGCATATCGGATACAATTACCAAAAACAAGACGGGCTTTTTCTGCTGCCGATTCATCACCGCTTGCTTTGGCATAAGCGGCTGCGGCAATCACATAAAAAGTTTCAGAAAAAAAATACCTTCTTTTACGTAAGGGGCTTCCCTGCCTGGTTACATGAAAAAACATTTGTCCATCTTCATCAAAACAATGTTTATTTAAAAAATCATATCCCAGCCTTGCACCCTCAAGCCATTCCTGTTTTTTTTGAACAGTGTTATACAAAGTGGCGAGCAGCCAGGTAGCCCTTCCCTGAATCCAAACTGCTTTATCATCATCAATCAGGCTGCCATCATCATCTCTCATCAACAAAAAACCGCCATGCTCATAATCGTACGAACGGGGAAACCAAAAAGGCACCGTATCATTCAATAACTGGTTTAAATAAAAATCATGCAAAGCCTGTAAATCTGCAATACTGTAATTCATAATTACACTGGTTATTTAATAGCGTCAAAATCGTTTGCCCTTGGGCGTAATACCGAAAGCTGGATGATTAAAGCAACTACTACAACTGCCCCCATCATAGCAAAACTTTTACCCAGGTTTCCTTCATCGGTTGATTTACCAAGCAAATCGGTAATAAAAGCACCGGCAAAAACCCCCACCATATTCATAAGGCCATAAGCCGTAGCCCTGTATTTTGCAGAAACAAACTGGCAAAGTATGGGCATATTGTTTGCATCAAACATACCATAACCAAAACCAAAACAGAAAGCGGCGCCAACTACATGAAAAATAGAATGCCCGAAACCTATCAGCAATAAAGCAGGGATGGTTAATGCCAAACCGATGGCACTTGTATAAATTCTTCCCCGTAAATTTTTCTGCACCCACCTGTCGGATAATATGCCGCCAAAAATTACACCGAGGAAAGAAGAGGCTGCAATAGTAATGGTTGACATAGGCCCGGCCTTTGACATATCAATATGTAAATTATCGGCAAACAAAGTAGGCAGCCAGTTTTTTACGCCCCATCCCGGTAAGCTGGGAATTGCAAAATAAAAAAGTATCACCCAGAAAGAAATGTTAACCAACAACACCGAAAGCCCTTTTAATAATGGAGGTTTATTATTTTGTATTGACTGCAACTGTGGCTCACTGTATTTCTTTTTTCTTTTAAAAAGAAAATTAAAACTGCCGCATACACAATACCTATTATTCCAAAAGAATGAAAAGTTTGTTGCCACGAAAACGTTGCAGCAATGGTAGCGCCAAACCCACCAATGGCCTGCCCCATGTATAAACCCGTCATGTGAATACCAATTGCAAGCGACCTGGTTTTATCGGTATGGTAATCGGCTATCAATGCAAGTCCTGCTGGGATATACAATGCTTCGCTAACACCCATCACTGCCCTTAACCAATACAACTGGTTAAATGTGGTGGCATAGCCCATGGCAAAAGTAACCGCACTCCAAACAAACAAGCTGCCAACAATGAGCCATTTCCTGTTAAGCCTGTCGGCAATAATTCCCGAAACAGGACTCATAAAACCATATATCCATAAAAAGATGGCCATGAGGTAACCGAAGTTGGTAGCCGATTGCAGTTCATGAATATCAATCTGCATGGTAGGCTTCATGGTAGAGAGCATTTGCCTGTCCATATAATTAAGCAATGCCACCACCCATAACAAGGCTACTACCAGCCAGGGATAAACGCCTACAGGTTTACCGGCAACTGATGCCCCTGAAATATCTTTTAACTTATCTTCATTCGGCATGACATGCAATCATTTTATGGTTCCTAATAAAATTTGAGGTGTTCTAACACCTGCTTTTATTTCGCCGCTTGGTATAAAAATACATTTTCCCCAAAGCACGGCAGTAGTTGTTGCAGCAGAAGGGAAAGGTATATTGGCTAATTTACTCCACTTGTTTGTAACAGTATTGTACAACAACACTTCGGGTTTAAAACCCGGATGCGCCATTTGCAATTTATTTTTTTGTTCAATCAATGCCTTTTTTTTCAGTTCGTCTTTTTCGTTGGCAATGGCCATTATCAAAGTTTCGGTCTTATTGAAAGTCTCGCCTTCATCGCCGCCAAATAATAAGATACTATTTTTACCAACTGCAATACCTGTACCTGCAGCTTTTGGTGAAGGGATTGGTTTTTCTTCCTGCCATGTACCAGTTGAAAGATTAAATGCATAAACCGAATTATAAAAATCACTTACAGCATTTGTGTTTTTCTTTCGGCCACCAATAAGGTAAATATTTTGTTGTTTTCCGTTTGATTGAACTGCCAATACAGCGCTTGATACTGCGTAAGGCAGGCTGGGCAATTGTTTCCACCCTTTTGCCGTATCATTAAGATTTAATGAAAAAAAATTATCCGATACAGCATTTATTGTTTCTCCTCCGGCAATGTAAATAACATTTTCATAAACTGTGACCGAAGCATTGGTTAACGGGATTGGTAAGTTGGGTAAATTATTTATTTCAATCTTTTGCAGTTGACTGTTCCATTGCAATAAAAAAGCCTTATTAGAAATACCGTTTTCTTTTTCACCACCCAGGTAAGCAATTCCATGTTTTGTACTTACATTGGCGCCGTAAGCTGTAGTAAACGGTAATTTTTGTGAAGATGAATTGAGCCAATGAAACTTACCTTTTGTTTTATGTTGCAAAACAAAAATGTCGTTATGGTATTTTTTCTTTCCGCCGTTCCAGGGCAATCCATCGGGAAAGTTAGCACCACCGGCAACTATCAGTACATCATTAGTAACACCGGTAAGCGGCCCTGCCAATCCAATTGAAACAGTTTCACCATTAGCGGCAGGAAGTTGTGCTGCTATCTTCCATTTTACAGAAGATATACCCGGTTGCTGTGCTAAGATTTCAGCGTGAACAGACATAAATAAAACAAGTAAGATAATCGTTAAACATTTCATTTGGTAATATTGCTTTAACCTATGTTGGCATTACAGATTTAAAGCTATTGAAATTAATCTGCTCTGTATCTTTTTTAAATGCAGCAAATTGTTCGGCTGTCATATTTTTTACCGGCAGGCGAAACTCACCACAATCAAGGCCAATTAGTTTCATATAAGCCTTACCGGTAGCGATGCCCCCGTATTTTCCAAGCAGGCGTATCATATCAATTGATAGCTCCTGCAATTGTTGGGCTTTTTGTAACTGCCCTTTTTCAAAAGCATCAATCAAATCATGATACAGCGGAGCAGCATAATTGTAAGTGCTGCCCACAGCGCCTTTTGAGCCTATTGCCAATGCCGGCAACATATTTTCATCACGGCCCCAAAGCATATCATATTTGCCATTGGCATATAAAGTGCAGGAAAGAAAATCCATAAAATCTTCATGCGTATATTTTATGCCGGCAAAATTTTCAACCTTTCCATTTACGGCTTTCAGCAAATCAATCATTGAAAAATTTACGCCGGTTAATACAGGAATATGATAATAATAGAATGGCATACCGGGTACCACCGATGCAATTTCGTAACAGGCTTGTGCAAGCATGTTAACATCGGCAGGTTTAAAATAAAAAGGCGCAGTAAATGAAATTGCATCCATGCCTGCTTCTTTTGCATATAGCGCCAGTTCTTTACAATCATTAATACTTGTTCCGCCAAGCAAAGGCATTACTGTAAAAGCATCATCATTTTTTGAACAGGCAGCCCATGCATCCATCATTTTCTTTTTTTCATCGGCTGTCATAGAAACACCTTCGCCGGTAGAACCGCAGATGAAAGCGCCGTTCACCTTATTAGCTTTAAGCATTTTGTAATATGCCGGAATGATGTTTACATTAAGCGAACCATCGCTGTGCATGGGTGTAAAAGGAGCCGCTATCAGTCCTTGTAAATGTTTTTTACTCATCTTCTATCATTTGATTTTAAACAAATTTAAAAAAAAACCGGGGGCAAGACTCCCCCGGTGTAAAACGACTGCTTGCTTATGAGAAAAACTGAGTTAAATAAATTTTATTAGTATCCTGGCGTTTGTGTTAACAAAGGGTCATTAGCTATCATAGCTGCAGAAATTGGTAACAAAAATTTAGCCTGAGAAGTTGGTGAAAGATAAGCCGGGTTGATATTGGCATACACATAACTGTCACCCGCTCTTCTTAAAGCTAACCAATGTTTTCCTTCACCGATAAATTCTCGCAGATTTTCTGCAAGAATAGCATCCATATTTTGAGTGATAGAGCCATTTACAAATACAGGAGCTCCAGCACCATAAGCTCTAGCCCTGATAGCTGTAATTTCTGCAGTTGGGTCTTCACCTAATTTTGTTTTTGCTTCTGCTAACAGTAACAGCACATCTGCAAACCTGTAAATAGGATAATCGTTGTTATAAATTTGAGATGTACCTGCTGATGTTCCTATATATTTTGTTAGCATGATTCCTCTTATCGCATAAGGTGCAGAATTATTATACATTATTTTAAATGTATTGCTTATCCTTTGATCGGCCGGTGCTGAAGTAAGTGTTGAAATTAAAGGAAGGCTAATTCCCACCCTGTTTGCTCCATTTACGTAAGGATAAACAGTTGCTATTGTTGGAGCAGTTGATTGTGTAAAAGATAAAGTAGCCGCCTGTATTGAATTGACCCTGAAATTGCCAAAAATTCCATTTTCGCTTTGTTGTATCTCGTAATTAACAGCAAAAATAATTTCCTTGTTATTCACTTTTTTAGTAGGATCAAATATATCCGCATAATTTGCCTGCAAGTCTAACAATGCACTCTGCATGTTTTTAGCTTCGGTAAGTGCTGCTTTAGCAATATTAAAATCTGCAGCACCACCACCCATATGTGTGCCCGACCATATATATACATCTCCTTTTAAAATAAGCGAAGCTAACCTGTTCCAATATACTCTTTTTCCTGATGGTATTGCATTTGAAGGTCCAAATAGTGTTAAAGATTGTTCAATATCGCTTTTCACTTGAGCCAAAACTGAATCAGCGCTTGATCTGTGTTTGTAAGTTTCAGCAGCATTGTTAATTGTTTCTACAGGTTCGGTATTCAACGGTACACCTCCCCATGTTTGCACCATCAAATAATATACATAAGCCCTAAGCCCATATACTTCTGCTAAAATCCTGTCTTTTTCAGCCTGGGGCAATGTTGTTTGAGGAATTATCTTTATTACATTATTCATGTTGTAAATAAGATTATAAAAGCCGCCCCAGTTTGAAAATGGTACATTGGTAGCACTTATATTGTGTGTATATAAGTTTTGTAGCCCACCATCAGCCGATTCAGAGAATAACCCATCGGCCCAAATTTCAGACCTCATTTCTCCTAACTGAAAAATTGTACTGTTATATGCTCTAAACCGTGAATAAATTCCATAATAAAGGGTTCGGGCCGCATTCGGATCTTTTAATGCCTGTTCTTTACTGATTGCATCCTGTGGAATAACATCATCCAGTTCTTTTGAACAAGAAACCAGCCCCAACATTGCTATGAAGCTTATGGCGATGATAAAAAATATTTTCTTTTTCATTGTAATTATTTTTATTGATTTGAATGAATTATAATGCTAACCTAACGCCAAAGGTTAACCGTTTTGGTATTGGGAATTTTCCCTGGTCCATACCTCCTACTTCGGGGAAATTGCCACTGTAGCCTGAAAAATAAACCAGGTTACTGCCGGTAATATTTACACTTAATCCTTTAATCTTATTGGCAAGATATTTTCCAATAATTTGAGACGACAAATCATAAGAAAGTGTCAATTCCCTTAACATTACATAATCTCCTTTCTCCCACATATTAGCCGGGGGGTTATTTCCGCTTGCATCTGTTGCATAGTTCCTGCCCTGGTTTGCCCAATAAAATCTTGGAAGTGTACCGCCTGTATTAGTTGGCGACCATGAATTTAATACCTCAGTAGTTTGGTTTTGAGAACCCTGTACCTGGCTAAGGCCACGTAACACTTCATTATTTAAAATAACAAACCCAAAAGCATAATCAAATCCTGCATATAAACTAAGCCCTTTGAATGAACTAGCAAGGTAGAAACCACCGGTGTGCTGAGGGGTGGTGCGGCCAACATATACAAACTGCTTCGAATCAATTGTATCATTATTATATACCTGGTGCCACTGAGCATCTCCTAATTGTTTTATTTTTTTATTATTATATGGTAGAAACGAATTCCAAACATTGGCATTGGCAGTAATTTGTGACTGGTCGGTATAAATACCATCCCATTTTGGTGCCCATACTTCGTCTAATCCAATACGTTGTCCTTCTACCAAACCGCCTACATATTTTTGTTGGCCCGGGTTATTGGGATCCCATACAAAAAAACCACTTGTTCTGTTTCCGGGTAATGCATTGTAAGGAAGCTTTTTTGCATAACTCTTTACATGAAAATAGTTCACACCAACCTCCAGGTTAAATCCATCGGCACTTTTAGATTTTATAATTTTTCCAATTGCTGCAATTTCAATACCCCTGTTTTGCAATTGGCCAAGATTAGTATTATAACTGGTAAACCCGGTTTGTGCAGAAATTCCTAAACCTGCAATCTTATCATATACATTACGAATGAAATAGTCAACATTAACTGTTACTCTTTCATCTAGTAAACCTAAATCCAAACCAAAGTTTAAAGTATTTGTACGCTCCCATCTTACATCAGGATTAATATAAGAAGCGGCATAAGTTCCTCCATAACCATTATAAGTTCCGGCATTATTATACACTTGTGCAGTTGCATATAAACCAAGTGAATTTACATTACCATTAACACCGTAGCTAAACCTGGGCTTAATGCTGCTTATATATTTATTTACAACAGAGCCTTTAAAGAAATTTTCGTTATGTAAGTTCCAGCCTACAGATACACCCGGGAAGGTTCCAAAATAATTTCCTTTTTTAAGCCTGCTCGATCCATCCACACGTACAATACCAGTTAATAAATATCTATCCATGTATGTATAATTAACCCTTGCAATACCTGAAGAAATCCTTTCCCATGCATTAAAATTAGAAGATGCACCGGCTGGATTGATAATTGTGGTTCCCTGTACACTAGGCGATGTAGAAGCTACTAACCAGGGAATAAGATCGGTAGGTGCACCTCTTGAAAAACCAGAGTTCACATAGCTTTTATAATCATAAAATTCACCACCGGCCAATGCTGTAATGTTGTGCCCTTTAAACCTTTTTTCAAACTGTACAAAAGCATTGGTAGTGTATTGTATAATTTTTTGGTTACTGAAACTTGCAGCCCTGCTGGTATTGATGGCACCACCATTACCTTGCTGGTAAGCTTTAGTAAAAAAATCATTAGCGGTATATTGATAATAACCCGAGCCGCTTGCTAACAATTTTAAATAAGGAAGAATTCTATATTCCAGGTTAATACCACCCAAAAACCGTTGTTGATTAGTACTGTTATCTGTAAGGTTACTCCAGTAATTGGGGTTACCTAATGTTACATCATTAGGGCCGGGTAATTCTACTCCTGATGTATCATTCACATATCTCACTGTTGGGGCAACACCTACAAAACGTTGCATTAGCCCACCTGATCCGCCACCTTCAGGATCAACATTATTAAACCCGCCATAAGGTAATGATTGTTTAACATTATAAGCGGCAATATTAGTAGTAACCTTCAAATTTTTTCCTACATTTAATCCGCCATTGAAATTCATATTGATTCGCTTTAATGATGAGCCAATCAGCATACCATCATCTTTTACAGTACCAAGTGATAATGAATATGAGCCCTGTTCATTAGCGCCTGAAAAATTTAAATTATGTTCAAGTGTATTTACCTGGCGCAGTAACATATCTTCCCTCTCTCTTGCACTCAAATCGGTAAATAGTATACTGTCCATCAAGTTTACATTGAAAGGATTGGGATCTATTAATAATTTCCATCTTGGGTCATTCAATAAATGCCTGTTTGTACTACTTACCAATTGAGTAGTATATAAGCCTTCGGCCGATCTCCATCCGCTATTTACTGCCCAACCCCATGCACCTGTTAATTGGTTACGGTCATTATTCATAGCGCCTGTATTATTATCTAATGAATCTCCTCTGAATCTCGACTGGATACCAATCCTGTTCATACGTATATAATTAGCTGCATCTAAATAATCAGATGCATTGCGCCTAATATAGTTTGTAGTATAACTAAAATTATAAACAACTTGTGTTTTGCCTCTTTTACCTTTTTTTGTGGTAACCAATACTACGCCATTTGCAGCTCTTGCTCCATAAATAGCTGTAGTAGCAGCATCTTTCAATAAATCCATACTGGCAATATCATTTACATCAATACCATATAAAGAAGGTACAATAACTCCATCTACAATAAACAATGGAGTACCGCCACCACCAAATTCAGTACCACCTCTAAATGATATTGAAGGTGTGGTACCAGGTTGGCCGGTTCGTTGCTGCACCCTTAAACCCGGAGTGTTACCTTGTAATACAGTGGCTGCATTTGTAGTTGGTGTATGTTCAAATGCTCGGCTATTAACCGAAGAAACTGCACCTGTAACTTCTTTTCTTTTTTGTGTACCGTAACCCACCACTACCACTTCATCCAATTTGCTGGCAACAGCCTTTAACACTACATCATAAGTGGATGCACTGCCAATTTTGATGGTTTGAGTACCATAACCAATAAAAGAAAAAATAAGTGATTCACCTTCCGAAGCATCAATGCTGTATGAACCGTCTGCATCGGTTTGTGTGCCCGCAGTTTTTCCTTTAATGGTGATGTTTACACCCGATAATGGTTTATTGTCTTCTTCTGAAGAAACCTTACCGGAAATTTTTTTTGATTGCGCTTGTGTTGTTGAAAAAAGAAAAAAAGCAACAACAGTTAATAAGCTTTTTAGATAGTTTAGTTTTGATAGCATAGCATGTGTTTTTATTATGTATGACATAATAAAGATAAAATTAATTATCTTTAATCACCAAATTTTTTTTGCCATTTTTTTAACTCACTGATTTTAAGCAAAAAACAAAGGACGATGTAAAATCTAATGCCTATTTTTGAACAAGCACTATTAAATATGACTAACACAATTATAAATGAAAGCCTAAAATCAATCGACACCAGTTCATTAGTTGATAAAGTAGAAGATGGGCTGGTAAAGCTGTTACAGGAAAAGAAACTGAAAGTGGGCGACAGCATCCCCAAAGAAGTAGAATTGGCCGAAACACTTGGCGTAAGCCGTACCGTAATCAGGGAAGCTTTATTAAGGCTTAGGATGATGGGACTTATTGAATCGAAGAAAAAGAAAGGAGCGGTAATTACAAGCCCCGACCTCTTTGGCATATTGGGAAAAAGTATGAATCCGCATATACTTAGCCAGGAAACCCTGAAAGGGATTTTTGAAATTAGGCTTGTATTGGAAATAGGGATGGCAGATTTTTTATTTCACCGTGTAACAAAAGCAGATATTGAAGAGTTGAAAGAGATTGTTAGCAATGAACCGCCTGTTGCACAATTTCATTTATTTAATATAGACCATGAAATTGCTTTTCATGGCAAACTGTACGAAATAACCGGTAACGAAACGCTTAAAAAATTTCAAAGCCTGCTGCTGCCCGTTTTTGATTATGTACACAACAGTGGTTTATTAAAGCAGCAGTCAAAACTTAAAACCTTTGTATCGCATGGCGGGCTTGTAGAAATTCTTGAAAAAGGCACTCCCGAAGAATTCAGGAATGGTATGCGTAACCACCTGGAAAATCATTTTGTAAGGCTTTTTGAATCGGAATAGACTTAACTTTTTTAAACAATAAAGTTCAGGATTGAATTTTTAAATATTCGTAAGAGAATTTATTTACCAGATTTTAAACTTTACAGTTAACAATACAATAAAAAATCATGCAATTATATTTGCATTGGCGTAAACAAATAATGTTTTGCATGTAAAATCAACCCATAAATTTTTAACCAGGTGGCTTGTCATTATTAATGACTGGCGTAAACGAAAAATTTCTAAAACTAATTTTCTCATCATAGTTGCTGCTGTAGTTGGGGTTTTGGGTGGTGTTGCTTCTTCTTTATTAAAAAAACTTACGCATTATATTGCCAGTTTTCTACAGAACGATTTTCATTGGC
Organism: Ferruginibacter sp.; assembly: GCA_019638575.1. Classification (GTDB taxonomy): domain Bacteria; phylum Bacteroidota; class Bacteroidia; order Chitinophagales; family Chitinophagaceae; genus Ferruginibacter. The sequence goes on from JAHBTN010000012.1 coordinate 114,457, forward strand.
AATACAAATATTATCTCTATCTTTTTTTTCCGCTTATTGGTATATTTTTAACCATCCTCTATATACGTATTTTTATTCGCAGGCATAAATTTCAGCATGGTATTCCTGCTATACTCTACAACATTTCCCGAAACTCAAGTAAACTTGATTTTCATAACATTTACAGCCAGGTAATAACAAGTGCATTCACTGTAGGGTTGGGTGGTTCTGCTGGCCTTGAAGCTCCGGCTGTTGCCAGTGGGTCTGCCATTGGTTCTAATATAGGCAGGTTATTTGGGCTTAACTACCGTGAAACCACACTGCTACTTGCTTGTGGTGCGGCTGCCGGTATTGCAGGCGCATTCAACAGTCCCATTGCAGGAATGATTTTTGCCATAGAAGTAATACTTCCCGAATTTTCGATACCGGCAGTTATTCCGTTATTATTGGCTTCAGCCCTTGCTTCAGTGATATCAAAACTCCTATACAGCGAACCATTGTTTGCATTGGTAACAAAAGACTGGATTGTAGAAGCATTTTGGTATTATATAGCGCTGGGTGTTTTAATTGGCTTGTATTCGGTTTTTTACAGTAAACTAAACAGCAAAATTTTTAAGTTGTTTGATAAAATAAAAAACCGCTATAACAAAGCATGGATTGGAGGAATTTCTTTAGGTATATTAATCGCATTACTACCGGCGCTGTATGGCGAAGGATATATCACTATTCAAAAACTTTTAAATGGCGATTATACTTCTTTACTTGCTAACAGCCTTTTTGGCCAATACCAAAATATAGCCTGGGCGCTGGTTTTATTTGCTGCCCTGTCGATGGCAGGAAAAACATTTGCCAGTGTTATCACCATGGCAAGCGGTGGCAACGGTGGCATGTTTGGCCCCACAGTAGTTGTGGGTGGTTTATTTGGTTTTGTTTTTGCTTTTGGACTTAATCAAACCGGGATAGTACATTTGAATATCACTAATTTTATCATTGCAGGTATGGCTGCATCGGTAAGCGGTGTAATGCATGCCCCATTAACAGGTGTTTTTCTTGCAGCAGAAATTACGGGTGGTTATGTTTTGATGGTGCCGCTTATGATTGTTTCAGCACTCTCCTATTTTATCAACAAAGCCATTTTAAAGTACTCTATCTATACCAGGGGACTAGCTGAACAAGGCCATTTATTATCGCATGAAAATAAAGACAACAGTGTATTAAGAAGCATTAAATTAAAATATCTTTTAGAAAAAGATTTTGTAATTCTTAAGCCGGATGATACACCTAAAGAGCGCAGCAATGATATCATTCATACCAAAAGAAATATTTTCCCGGTTGTAGATGACGAAGGTATTTTAACCGGACTTATTGATAGCGATAATTTGCTTGAACTATTAGTAAGTAATAATGAAGAAGACAGTAAACGATTGATTAAAGACATTGCACAACCGGCACAAAAAGTTATTCATCTTAATACCCCAATGACCGACGTTATGCAAATTATGGATAGCCAGGACCTGCGTATTTTACCCGTTGTAGATAATAATAACAAATACCTTGGCTTTGTAACCAAAAACAGCATATTTATAAAGTACCGTACCATGCTTAAACGCCAGGCCGATTATATGCAATGATTTCTTTTGCACTAACATCAACTTTAAAACAAAAGACTATCTTTTTAAATAAAACAATACCTATTCGGGTAACACAATAAAATTCTGTATATCACTAATAACTATTTGAGATGTGTTTTTATATTTGGAAACAGTACCTTTTACAATTACTTTTTTCCCATCAAGCAAGTACTGTGGATTTAGTGCCGTATAGGCTTTATTATAAAAAACAACTGTTAATGGAGTTTTTGGATAAGGTTTATCTAAACTAAGTATCAAAATGCTTTTCCCGTCTTTTTCAATAAGCCTGGAGCCTGCAACAATTGCTTTTACAATAACTTCCCTGTTTACCATTGATTTTGCTTTCCTGGCTTTTATTGTATCCCCCTGAGCAAACGAACCAATAGCAGTTATTAAAATTAAAAATGTGAAAATACTTTTCATTATAGCTGTAGCAGGTGATAAACTTTTGTACAATGGTAATAAAAAACTGCAAAAAATGCAGGTATATTATATTGTTGGAGATAG
>JAHBTN010000013.1 GCA_019638575.1 Ferruginibacter sp.
GCGGTACAGATAATGATCCTGCCATCGGCTTTCAGCCCTTACCCGGTTCATGTAATGGGGTTAATGTAAGTGTTGCTCTAACACTGGCAACAAACATTAGTTGTTATGGACAGAATACAGGAGCCATTGACGTTACTGTTAGTGGCGGCCTTGCACCTTACACATTTGCCTGGACAAAAACAGGTGATGCTGGATTCAACGCTTCTACAGAAGACATCAGTAACTTGTCGGCAGGCACTTATCATTTAGCGCTTACTGATGCAAATGGATCAACAGCATCGCTTGATGTTACACTCACAGAGCCTGCTGCTGCCTTAGCGATCAGCCTGGTAGGAACCAATATCACCTGCTTTGGAGCAAACAATGGAAACATTGTTGCTAATGTGAACGGCGGAACAACTCCTTATACTTATGCATGGAGCAATGGAGCAACAACTGCATCTGTCAGCGGATTAGCTGCAGGCACTTATTCTGTAGTGGTTACTGATGCTAATGGATGTACTGTAACAGGCGACTACCTTGTTACCGAACCGGCTTTACTAACGGTTACCATGAGCGGCACAACGGCTTCTTGCAATGGAAGCGCCACAGCAACTGCCACAGGCGGCATAACCCCTTATACTTATTTGTGGAATAACGGGGCAACAACACAAACCATCAGCAATGTTCCGGCTGGCGCATATTCAGTGGTTGTTACCGATGCAAATGGCTGTACCGTTAATGGCGCTTATACCATAACAGGAGGCTCTCCTATAAACCCCACCACTGCGATTGTAAACGTAAGCTGCTTCGGCACATCAACAGGAAGTATTACTGTAACTGGCGCCGGAGGTGTGGCACCACATACTTATAATATCAATGGTGGTGCATGGCAAACTGGTAACGTGTTCATCAATTTACCTGCAGGCACTTATGTAATTGGCGCTAAAGATGCCAATGGCTGTTCCGACTTTGTGAACAGAACGGTAACGCAACCCACATTACTTGTAGTGGTAGTTGATAATACTGTACGGCCATGCGGCTCATCAAATAACGGCCGGATATTCATCACTGCCAGCGGAGGCACAGGTGCTAAAACTTATAGCTGGACCGGCCCGGGCGGATATACTTCCAATGTGCAGGATCCAAATAACCTCTATGCAGGAATATATAATTTAACCGTAACCGATACTAAGGGCTGTACTGCAAGCCTAGAAGTGAATCTTGAGCCTTATCCGCAGATAAATGTATCTGAGGTGGTAACACCTGTTTCCTGCCGTGGCGGATTAAACGGAGCGATTGATGCTACCATAACCAGTGGCAGCGGATTAGGGTTTACATACCTGTGGACATCAGGCGGTGGCTTTAATGAAACCACCGAAGACATCAATAATTTAAAAGCAGCAAATTATACCCTGAAGGTAACAGATAACGACAACGGATGCGTTGTATCAAAAACCATCAATGTTTCGCAACCTGCTGCAAGCCTTAAATTAACGCTTGTAAAAACAAATGTGAATGGATGTATCAGCCTGGGAACAATAACTGCAACCGCTTCGGGAGGAACCGCCCCTTATGAATATAGTTTAGATGATGTGAGCTACCAGGCTTCGGGTTTGTTTACAAACTTAAGTGGCGGCACTTATATTGTTTACACTAAAGATGCAAGAGGTTGTACCACTACAAAAACCATCAATGTTGTTGATAATGGTACCGACCAGTATGAAGGTAATAACAATAAGAGCCATGCAAAAGTTATCAATGTGGGAGATATCATTGCTGCAAGACTGGCAACAGCATCCGACCTTGCCGATTGGTTCAAGTTCACAACAAATGGCGATGGTAACTATATCTTATCTGTTACACATCCTTCGATAAACTATAATTTCGACCTGTATGTAACAGCCGGTAACACGCCTGCATTGGTGCCTGTAAACACAACTGCAACCAGCAAAGAGTATGTTTTGGCAGCCAATACAAGTTACTCCATCAGCATCAGCACAACTACATTGTCGTTTACCTGTTACGAACTTTCGGTAAATCCACCAACAACATTTGCAGAAACAGGCAAAAACGGGTTGAAAGAAAAAGGGGTTACTGCAAAAACAATACAGGTAACTGAAACGCTGCGTTCAAATGCCTACCCCAACCCACACCGTGGAGACTTTACAGTGCAAATCAACTCGCCGGTGAGTGGAATGGCAACCATACAACTCATCACGGCCGAAGGAAAGTTGATATCGGCTACTAACAAGATGCTGGCAAAAGGAAACAGTAATAAAGTAAACTTTACCGGTATTCGTGAACCGATCCTGTTCTACAGGGTTAGCATAGGAGAATATTCGGTAACCGGAAAAATAATCAGGCAGAATTAACCCTTCTCATATCAGCGTTAGTTTCCCCCCGCAACTTAAGTTGCGGGGGTTTTTTATGCAGCAGCAGTAAAAGTGATATCGTTTTTCCGTAACTGTTACTTTATAAAATTTCTTTTGCAATACCCCTAAAAGGGAATTGAAATTTAAGGATAGCTTTTTCATATTTACAGGTAATATCACCTGTATGAAAAGTACTACTAAAAATGTAACACCCAGGGAGAGAGAAGTGTTGGGGCTTTTAGCCAGGGGCATGTCGTACAGGGGCATTGCCACCGAACTTGGCATTACTGCCGAAACTGTGAAGAAACACCTTAAAAACATCTATCGAAAACTTAAAGTAAGCAATAAGATTGAGGCATTGATGAAGTTCAGGTTACCGTAACCATTCCCCGAAAGGGGAATTGTTTTACCCGTCAGTAATTTTCATTTTTACATTATTAAACCAATTAAAGCAAATAATATGAAACAGAAATCATTATTACTCCTATTGCCACTCACCGTTTTGATGTTTAGTGCCTGCAAAAAAAGCGATGATAACAACCCGGGCGGCAGCTTTTCAAATATACCAAATGCTAAAGTAGCTTTTAATAACAGTAACTACGGAGTCTATAAAGGAGTTTTCACTGGCTCATCAGGGAATATAGAAATAAATGTAAATAACGACAATACATTAAACGCAGTTTTAGAAATTGACGGCGTTACATCAACATATACTTCTGCCCAGACAGTTGCACAAAACCAGGCTTCAACCATTACTTTTACTTCAGGTGCTAATTCATTTGTTTTTTCAACGACTGCAACAGGCGGCAACCCAACTATTACAGGTATTAATATTGCAGGACATCCAAATTCGGGAATATCGTTACTTAAAGAAAAATCAGATTCATTGGTTAAGTGTTATGAAGGTACATTTAGAAGCGATCACTCGTCCGGAACGTTTAATATGGTAATAAATGCAGGCGTAATGAATGGCGATTATAAAGAAAATGGTGACCCCTTTCCTCCTCCAAAAATGATTGGAACACTTACTAATAATCAGCTGTCAGCTTTTTCGGAAGACCCAGTTATACACCTGCCGGATTGTACTTATAAAGGAACCATGATTACAGGCACTATTTCATCTAATGGGCAAACGATCTCCGGCACTTACAGCAATTGTTATGGATCTGGAACCTGGACAGGGGAAAGGACTAAATAATTTCATCTCTTTTACAACCGGGCTTAATAAACCACCAAATGGCTTGTTAAGCCCTTTTTTATTTAAAATTTATTTCGCCCCGGTCTTCAGACCGGGATGCACAGGTATTGAAATTTCTTCTTAACCCATTTTCGCCGTTGCTGGTCGCCTTACCAGCAACTTCCAGACCGACTACTATAACTCTTTTTGTCCGATATCAAAATCTTTAAAACCTCATAGGTTTTGTAACTTAACAGCATGAAAATCTTTTCGGCAGCACAGGTAAAAGAATGGGATGCTTACAGCATAAAAAATGAACCCATCACTTCCATCAACCTCATGGAAAGGGCTGCCACAGCATGTTACCGGTGGTTTGTTGAAAATGGATTTGCAGGAAAACATTTCCGTATCTTCTGCGGCAAAGGAAATAATGGTGGCGACGGGCTTGCTCTTGCAAGATTGCTTATTCAAAATAATTGCAAGGTTACTGTTTACATTCTTGAATTTGGAAGAATAGGCACCGAAGATTTTCAAATAAACCTGGAGCGGCTTCACCAATGCATAACCGATATTCATTTTATACAATCAGCAGAATTTTTCCCAACAATTAATAAAGATGATGTAATGGTGGATGCCTTGTTTGGCATTGGCCTAAACAAACCACTTGACGGAATAAGCGCCCAACTGGTACAATATGTAAACTTGCAGGATGCATTGATGGTTTCGATTGACATGCCATCCGGTTTATTTGCAGATACAACTTCAACCGGCAATACCATCATCAAGGCAACGCATACACTCAGTTTTCAAAATTATAAACTGGCTTTACTGTTGCCCGAAAACGAAACTTATTGCGGGCAGGTGCATTTACTTAATATTGGCTTACATCAAAATTTTGAAGAAGTTGCATCGGCCGGTTATGAATTGGTAGATAAAAAAATGGCCAAAAGTATTTTTAAGCCAAGATCAAACTTTGCACACAAAGGCAATTATGGCCATGCAGTTTTATTGTGCGGAAGCTATGGAATGATGGGGGCTGCTGTATTATCATCACTTGGCTGTTTAAAAAGCGGTGTTGGTAAATTAACGGCCTGTGTACCCCAATGCGGTTATCAAATTATGCAGGTTACAGTACCCGAAGCAATGTGCGAAGTGAAAGGAGAAAATTTTCTTCAACATCCACTTTCAATTGAAAAATTTAATGCAGTTGGTATCGGCCCGGGTATCGGTTTATTTCCATCGCATAAAGAAATGTTGCAGCATGTTTTCAATACTGCCAATAAACCAATAGTGATAGATGCAGATGCATTAAATATTATTGCCCAAGAGCCTTCATTGTTAACATCAATTCCGGCAGGTTCAATTATAACTCCACATCCAAAAGAATTTGAAAGGCTTTTTGGGAAAACACAAAATAGTTTTGAACGGTTACAATTAGCCATGGCAAAAGCAAATGAATTTAACATGCACATTGTATTAAAAGACCATTATAGTTTTATTGCCTGCCCCGGCCAAAAAGGTTATTTCAACAGTACCGGTAACCCCGGTATGGCTACTGCCGGCAGTGGCGATGTACTTACCGGCATACTCACAGGTTTGCTGGCTCAGGGTTATAACCCGATACAGGCATCGTTACTGGGTGTGTATTTGCATGGCCTTGCCGGAGATATAGCGGCAGCTAAATTTTCGCAGGAAGCAATGACAGCAAGGGATTTGTGCCATTGCATAGGCGATGCCTGGAAGCAGTTATATCCTTAAATCTTTCCCTGTAAAAAAACAAGAACCTTTTAATAGTCTTCGTTATTTCCACATTTACAAATTCCCAAGCTTTAATTCCTGTTTTTCACTTCATTTGCCCTATTTTTGCCGTCCAAAAAACAGGACAAATACTACTTATGGACAATTTATTGTTTTATGCCGTTCCGGCAATGGGAATTTTAGGTCTGCTTTACACACTTATCAAATTCAGTTGGGTAAACAAACAAGATGCCGGCAGCGACCGCATGAAAGAGATCAGCAATTTCATTGCCGAAGGAGCAATGGCGTTCTTAAAATCTGAATGGAAGATATTGGCATATTTTGTAGTGATTGTTGCTTTACTGTTGGGTTTCATGAGCCAAAGTAATGCACATTCGCATTGGAGCATTGCCATTTCATTTATTTTAGGCGCTATCTGCAGTGCCACTGCAGGATACATTGGTATGAAAGCGGCTACCAAAGCTAATGTTCGTACTACGCAGGCTGCTAAAACAAGTCTTTCAAAAGCACTGAACGTATCTTTTACCGGAGGTGCAGTAATGGGACTTGGTGTTGCCGGTCTTGCTGTTTTAGGCCTTGGTGGATTATTCATCATCCTTAAACATTTTTTTGCTCCCGGTACTGATACTAATCCTGAAGGTATGTTGAGGACGATTGAAGTTTTAACAGGTTTTAGTTTGGGTGCCGAAAGTATTGCCTTGTTTGCCCGTGTGGGTGGGGGTATTTATACCAAGGCTGCCGATGTGGGTGCCGATTTAGTGGGTAAGGTAGAAGCCGGTATCCCCGAAGATGATCCAAGAAACCCAGCAACTATTGCCGATAATGTAGGCGATAATGTAGGCGATGTGGCCGGTATGGGTGCCGATTTGTTTGGTTCTTATGTTGCCACTGTACTTGCTACCATGGTATTAGGCCAGGAAACAATTGCAACAGGCGATAATTTTTATGGGCTATCTCCTATCTTATTACCAATGCTTATTGCAGGTGCAGGTGTAATTCTTTCTATAATTGGAACCTTCTTTGTAAAAATCAGCAACAATGCTGGTTTAAATACAGCTACAGTACAAAAAGCCTTAAATATGGGTAACTGGGGTTCTATGATTTTGGCAGGTATCGTTTCTGCTGCGCTTGTATATTATATACTTCCTGTAAATATGGAATTGCGTGGCCATGAGTTTACCCGTAATGGTGTAATGGGCGCCATATTGGTTGGATTAGGTGTAGGCGTTTTAATGAGTGTGATTACAGAATATTATACAGCCATGGGCAAGCGCCCTGTATTAACCATCATCAGGCAAAGCGCCACAGGGCATGCAACAAATGTTATTGGTGGATTGGCAGTAGGTATGGAAAGTACTTTATTGCCAATATTGGTTTTAGCCGGTGGTATTTGGGGCAGTTATGAATGTGCAGGCTTGTATGGTGTGGCTATTGCTGCTGCCGGTATGATGAGTACTACTGCTATGCAATTGGCAATTGATGCCTTTGGCCCTATTGCTGATAATGCCGGTGGTATTGCCGAAATGTGTGAACTGCCAAAAGAAGTTCGTGAAAAAACTGATATACTTGATGCTGTTGGTAATACAACTGCCGCAAGCGGAAAAGGCTTTGCCATTGCATCTGCTGCATTAACTGCGTTGGCTTTGTTTGCAGCTTTTGTGGGTGTAGCCATGCCGGGCAACCAACATATAGATATTTATAAAGCAAATGTACTTGCCTGTTTATTTATTGGCGGTATGATACCTTTTATATTTTCATCACTCGCTATTCGTGCAGTTGGCGAAGCTGCCATGGCGATGGTGGAAGAAGTTCGCCGTCAGTTTAAATCTATTCCGGGAATTATGGAAGGTACCGGCAAACCTGAGTACGATAAATGTGTGGCCATTTCTACAGAAGCATCTATCAAAAAAATGATGCTGCCGGGTGCCATCGCCATCATCTCTCCCATCATTATTGGTTTTATTCCGGGGCTTGGTGCCGAAGCGTTAGGCGGATTTTTAGCTGGCGCAACAGTTAGCGGTGTATTGATGGGCATGTTCCAAAACAATGCAGGCGGTGCCTGGGATAATGCAAAAAAATCTTTTGAAACCGGTGTTGATATAAACGGAGAAATGTTTTATAAAAAATCTGAACCGCACAAAGCATCTGTAACCGGAGATACAGTTGGTGATCCATTTAAAGATACATCGGGCCCATCAATGAATATCCTTATTAAACTGATGTCGATTGTTTCATTGGTGATTGCTCCTACCCTTGCCACTTTACATGGTAGCGATACAGCAAAGCATGAGATGAAAGAAGTGACAACTGAAATGAGCATCATTAAAAATGCTGATAATACCAATACTGCACAAGTAACAGTTACAGCCGATGCCAATGCTGTGAAAGTGCCTGTAGAAGCGTTAGTTGATGCACTTGTTGCCGATAAAGTAATTGAAAAAGATAATTTTTCGCTTTCAATAGCAAAAGGTAAACTTACTTTAAACAATAAAGAAGTAAGCAACGATATTGCTGTAAAATACAAATCGCTTATTGACGCATTGGGCGATGTAAGCCTTAATGTAAACAATACCAAAAAATAAATTAAACAACTTTAAAAAGTTATCCCTGCTAATTTTTGGCAGGGATTTTTTTTGTGAACCGTTAATCAAAATCTTATTTGTGATTTTGTAGAAACAATTACTTCATCCCCTAAAAGTTAATTCAAGTTAAAATTTTATAAACGGATTTGGTATTTACGAGTAAAATCGTATATTGCTTACGAAAACAATCGTACAATGACAATTATTAAAAACAACAAACCAACCGAAAGTGAACTGGAAATACTGCAGGTTTTATGGAACGAAAAAGCTGCTACGGTTAGAACGGTGCATGAAGAATTGTTGAAGACAAAAGATTCTGGTTATACCACCACGCTTAAACTGATGCAGATAATGTTTGAGAAAGGTTTGGTTACAAGAGACGACAGTAATAAAACACATGTGTACAAACCTGCCGTAAGCAGGGAAAAAACACAACAGCAATTCCTGAACAGGATGATAAACACTTTGTTTGCCGGTTCCTCATCCGATCTGGTTTTGCAGGCATTGGGCGGGCATAATGCAAGCGAAGAAGAGCTGGAAAAAATACAACAGCTTATTAATAGGCTTAAAAAAGAACAGTAAATATTTTTATACACGATATTGATAGTTGCTTATGATACATTTCTCATATAGTTTTTGCTTAACCTTGCTACATAGCTTATGGCAGGCAGCACTGCTGATGGGTTTGTATTTTGTTGCAAACAGGCTGTTGCATAAAAATAATGCGCCGCTTGCCAGGAGAAATTTGTTATACCTCACGCTGGCTGCTCAACTTTTTATTTCCATCTGTACATTCTGTATTTATTACTTTAACACACAAACGAGCGGCCTATTTACCATCATATCGCAAAACTTATTGTTAGTTGGCAACAATGCTGCAATTCAATATGCCGCACCCTGGATTTTTGTATTGTATGTACTGGTACTAATTTCAAAACTGGTAAAAGCTGTTTTCACCTGGCGGTTTTTCTTTCATCAATATAAAAACGGTATTACAAAGCCGGCCATCGATCTAAAACTTTATACCCAACAAAAAGCACATCAGTTTGGCATAAAAAGAAAAGTTACGCTTTGGTTAAGTACAACTATCACTACACCTGTAACCTTCGGCTTTTTTAAACCTGTTATTCTTTTACCGGTGGTCCTGGTAAACAATATCAGCCTGCAACAGGCCGAAACGCTTATCCTGCACGAACTATCGCACATACGCACTAACGATTACCTGCTTAACTGGTTTTTGTTGTTTTCCGAAACAGTTTTTTTCTTTAACCCTTTTATAATAAATATTTGCAGGCAAATAAGGCTGCAGAGGGAATTAAACTGCGACCTGCAAGTGATAGCATTTGAATATTCGCCTGCACTGTATGCCGAAACTTTATTGCAGGCCGAAAAAATGAAACAGTTTGTTCCTGCATTTCAACTTGCTGCTGCAAACAATAAAAAACATTTATTAAAACGAATAGAATTTTTTTCGAACAAAAAGGCTGTTGCAGGCAACATGCGTTTTAATTTAATGGCTCCCTTAGCGGGCATTGTCTTAGTCCTGTTGCTGATATTGGCCATGTTGCTGCAAAACGGGAACAACAGTTTACCATTTCATTCGGCCAGGTACATACCTTTTCTCCCGGTGAATAATTATTCGGTAACCGATGCAGATTTTGCACACCAAAATAATTTTACAATTGATGCCCCAAAGAAAAAAACGCAAGATTTGGCTGAGACCGGTTCAACTAAAATAATAAACAATGTAATTGCTTCTGTTTCATCAAAAGAAAAAACAAATAAGAAACCGGTTGCTAATAAAGATTTTGACCGGCAGCAGGTTGAACCATTTGTTGCACCTGTAATGGAAAGCAGTATTGCCGTACCTGTAACAACAAAAGAAAATGATGCAGCCAGGCAAATAATTGTAAAAGAAGAAGGTTCAGGCGGTACATTGCTAAAAGTTTATTATTTAATTTTTGAAGACGGTAAGTGGATATTACAGCCACAATGGATGATTACAGCAAAAGAGATAAATAAAGATTCACTGAAAAACTCAGCCGATTCCATCAGGGCTATTTTCAATAAGCCCTACCCTTCGCAACAATAATTATTTGGCAGCAGTTTCATACTAAATTCAATAATTAATTTTTAATCTTCCCTGTTTTAAGTTTATTTTCTCATTGTATTTTACTGTAAAAATGTAAACCATAAAATTGTTACATTTACCAAAACTGCTATTATGAAAAAATTACTCTTCATCACCGCAATATTTGGCTGTATTGCCACTGCACATAGCCAGCCATTAAGCACTGCACAAATTGATACATTAGTGCAACATTCTATTAAAGCATTTGATGTGCCAGGCATTTCCGTGGGAATCATCAAAGACGGAAAAATAATTTATGCCAAGGGCAATGGCGTACGTTCGTTAAAAACACAATTGCCGGCAGATGAAAATACTATTTTTGGTATAGCATCAAACAGCAAAGCTTTTACATGCACGGCTTTAGGGATGCTGGTAGATGAAGGAAAAATAAAATGGGATGATAAAGTAAGAGATTACATTCCTGAGTTTAAATTATACAGTCCTTATGTTACCGAAGCCTTTACCATAAGGGATATGCTTACACACAGGAGCGGATTAGGTTTGGGTGCCGGCGACCTGATGTTCTTTCCCGATTCAAGCGATTTTGTTTTAAAAGATATAATTTATAACCTGCGTTTTTTAAAACAGGTTTCGGAGTTTAGAACTAAATATGATTACGATAACCTAATGTACATACTTGCCGGCGAAATTGTGAATAGGGTTTCGGGTATTAGCTGGGATGATTTTGTGGAGCAAAAGATTTTTAAGCCGCTTGGTATGGATAAATCGGCCGCCTCTTTTGACCGGTTAAAAGATAAAAGCAATGTGATAGATGCACATGCACCGGTAAACGGTAAAGTGCAGGTGATAGCCCGAAGCACTGTAAAGGTGGGCCATTCGGCAGGCGGTATCAATTCAAACATTACCGACTTATGCAAATGGGTACAGCTTTGGCTTAACCATGGTAAATATGGAGATGGTTTATCAAAAAGATTATTTTCTGAAAATGTGTATAGAGAAATAACATCGCCACAAACAATCATACAAGTGTATAACCCCGGCCCTTATAACACTCATTTTGCTGCTTATGGCCTTGGCTTTTTTTTAACCGATGAAAAAGGTTATAAAAAAGTTACGCATACCGGCGGGTTGGAAGGAATGGTAACACAAATCACTATGTTTCCCGAATTAAACCTAGGTATTATTGTGCTTACCAATCAGCAGGAAGGTGTTGCATTCTCATCTGTCACCAACCAAATTAAAGATTCATATTTTGGCATAACAGGCACCAACAGGGTTGAAGAATATTCAAAAGGAAGAAAAGAACAAGTTGCCATGGCCAATAAATTTGTTGATTCAATTTGGAAAGAAATTCAATCAGCCGATGTTACGGCAAGGCCCGATATCGGTTTATATACCGGCACCTATCACGATGTATGGTTTGGCGATATCTATATTGCTGTTAAAAACGGGAAACTTTGGTTTACATCAAAACGGTCGCCCAAACTAAATGGCGAAATGTTTTATTACAAAGGAAATAGTTTTGTTGTAAAATGGCAGGACAGAAGTATGGATGCAGATGCATTTGTAAATTTTAGTTTAGATGAACAGGGAAAGGCAAATGGTATAAAGATGAGAGCTATATCGCCATTAACCGATTTCAGTTACGATTTTCATGATCTTGATTTTTACCGGGCAAAATAATTCATACATCAATTTAAATATACAGGCAATCTTTATTTTATCACAACTGTGGAAAATTTTAACTTCTTAAATTCAACCGCAAATACGAATTTCATTAAAATTTAAACCACGTATTGAAAGAAAATAAAGAAATAGCGGCCTTGCTTCATTTAATAGACGACCCCGATGAAGATGTGTACAGCACGGTGAGCGAACGTATTGTTACTTTTGGAAAAGATATTATTCCAAACCTGGAGAACCTTTGGGAAAACACCAGCAACCAGGAAATTCAGGAACGGATAGAATTGCTGATACACCGGCTTCACTTCAGGGATCTTACCGATGATTTTACCGAATGGGCAGCCAAAGATGATAGTTTACTTGAAGGCGCTTTATTGGTAGCACGTTATCATTATCCCACATTGGATACCAGCCTGGTTTACCAGGAAATTGAAAAACTGCGCCGCAACACCTGGCTCGAACTGAACAATTACCTTACCCCGATTGAACAGGCAAATGTAGTTACCAGTATCTTTTATAATTATTATAAACAAAAAGGAGTTGAATTTTCTTATGACACTCCCGATGATTATTTAATTAATAAAACATTTGAAACTAAAAAAGGGAATGCATTAAGCAATGGTATTATTTATATTGCTTTATGCCAATTGCTGGATATCCCGGTTAAAGCTATAAATATTCCCCGCCAATTTATACTTGCTTATTTTGATCCAACACATGATTTGCTGAATCCTACCGGCCATGCGTCAGAAAAAATAAATTTTTATATCGACCCGTTGAACGGCCAAATGTACAGCCACCAGGATGTGGAAGGATATTTTAAACGTATTTCTGTACCACCGGTGCCATCGTATTTCAGGCAGTTGAATAATAAAAAAGTAATTCAATACTTGTTGGAAGAATTGAGCAAGTGTTTTGATAACGACCGCAACAGGTACAAGATGAATGAACTGATACTGCTTTCAAACCTGCTCGACGAATGATTTATCATGTGTTAAAAAAAACTGATTGGGAAAATGCCTTGCATCAAGGTGTTTACAAACCTGCATCGCTAAGTACCGAAGGTTTTATACATGCCAGTAAAGCCACACAGGTTGCAGGTGTGCTGCAACGATATTTTAAAAACGAGAAAGACCTTTTGCTGTTGCATATTGATGAACATGCATTGCTTGAACCTTTCACCTACGAATTTTCTGAATCGGTTAACGACGAGTTCCCCCATATTTTTGGCCCTATGAATTTAGATGCAGTAATTAATGTAGAACCGATATGATAAGCTGGGAAGATTTTGAAAAGTTAGACATCAGGTGCGGCACCATTTTAGAAGCGGTTGATTTTATCAATGCAAAAAAACCGGCTTACCAGCTTATCATTGATTTTGGTGAAACAGGTATCAAAAAATCATCGGCACAAATAACTAAACTATATACAAAGGAAGAATTAAAAGGCAAACAGGTTATTGCTGTGGTTAATTTTCCTGTTAAGCAAATTGGTAATTTTTTCAGCGAATGCCTTGTGTTGGGTGTTTATAATGAAAATAATGATGTAGTGCTGTTGCAACCATCAATGCCTGTAAAAAACGGCAGTAAAGCCGGTTGATGTAGAATATTTCCATTTATTAAAAGGTTAAGGTAGATACTTTATTATTTTACCTTGTAAATTGTTTTACATTTATACCGGGTATGAATATTGAAATGGTATATTATAAATCGCCGTTGGGGGCGCTTGAAATAAGAAGCAGCGGCAATGCCATATCCGATGTGCTGTTTGTAAATTCATGGAAAGGCGTAAAGGTGGATGAAACCACACTGAGTTTTGTAAAACCCAAAACTCCCATCATAAAAAATTGCATTAAACAGTTGGATGAATATTTTGCAGGCACCAGGAAAGTGTTTAGCATCCATACACTGCAAACAGGTACCGATTTTCAGCAATCGGTGTGGGCGCAGTTATGCCATATTCCATTTGGCCGCACCATCAGTTATCTTGAGTTAAGTAAAAAGATTGGCAATGTAAAAGCCATAAGAGCAGTTGGTACTGCAAATGGCAATAACAGTGTTTGCATCATCGTTCCCTGCCACCGTGTAATTGGCAGCAATGGAGAGTTGGTTGGTTATGGCGGCGATTTATGGCGAAAGAAATGGCTACTGGAACATGAAGCTAAAATTGCAAATGGTGTGCAGGTATTATTTTAAATCGATGCTGCCAAAAGAAAGCGGCAACAACAGACTTGCTTTTTCAATTACAATTACTTTACCCTGCAGGCCGCTTAAAATTAAGCGTATGGGTTGCTTTACCCTTTCTTCGTATTCAACAAGGCTTTGCCTGCACATGCCGCAGGGCGAAATGGGATGGTTGCTTTGCCCGTTGAAGTTATGGTAGCTGATGGCCATGCTATCGATTGCAATGTTGGGATACATTGATGCAGCCGTTGCCAGTAACGATCTTTCGGCGCACAGGCTTACAGGGTATGATGCATTTTCCTGGTTGGTGCCGGCCACCGTTTCGCCGTTTGAAAGTTTTGCCACAGCGCCCACATTAAAATTTGAATATGGTGCATAGGCAGCAGCCGTTACATTGCGTGCCATGTTTAGCAATGCTGCATCCTGCTCATTTAATTCATCAATGGAATCGTACACCTGGAATTCAAATTCAAAAGGTTCTTTTTTCATTGCCTGAAATTACAATATTATGGTAATAAAAAATCCTCCCTGCATCGCTGCAAAGAGGATTTGTATTTATGGATAATCCATGCTGTTTATTTTATCCACCTGAATAACCTGTTCCATCTTGGCCCGTTTTCGTAACTGAACCATATCAGCGAAGCCTTGCCCACCACATGATCTTCGGGAACAAAACCCCAGTAACGGCTGTCGAGTGAGTTGTGCCTGTTATCTCCCATCATCCAGTAATAATTCATCTTAAAAGTGTAGCTGCTTGCTTCTTTACCATTAATAAAAATCTTACCGTTCCTGTTTTCAAATTTATTTCCTTCGTACACTTCAATACAGCGTTGGTAGCGAATTACATTATCAGGCGTTAGTTGAATGGTAGCATTTTTTGCCGGTATCCAAATGGGGCCGTAATTATCAACCGTCCAGCTTTTATTATCGTTGTAATACGGAAACAATTGTTTGTACGGATAATTAGGATTGCTGATATCAGCAATAAAATCTGTAAGGATATAACCGGGAGGTAATTTCAGGTTCTTATGTTCTTCGTTGGTGATGTTCACCAAAAACAAATTGCTTTTTAGTTGTTGCAAATCGCCCTGCGATGGACGTATATTGATGCCCATGCTTTTCAATTTATCCTCATCAAGGTAAATGCCTTCGGGAATTTGCAATTGATAAAAACGTTCGGCATGCGGAAAATAATCTTCGGGTCGTCCATTAACATGAAGCTTGCCGTTAATCACTTGTATGGTATCGCCTGCAATGCCCACACAGCGTTTAATAAAATTCTCTCTTTTATCTACCGGCCTTGTTATAATAAGGTCGCCATAATCCTGCCAAACCCTTTCTCTTCCTAATTGCCTAACGGCATCGTAATAAGTAACCTTGCTGCCAAAGTTTTCTTCATCATTTATAAGTGTATCGTTTACCGGGAAATTGAATACCACGGCATCGTTTCGTTTAACCGGCCTTGCAAACCATCTTGTGTAGGGGATCTTTATCCATTCTACATAAGATTTTACATTAAGCCCCGGTATGGTATGATGCATGAATGGCATGGCAATAGGTGTATTGGGAATTCGGGGGCCATAAGCCATCTTGCTTACAAATAAAAAATCATTTACCAGCAATGTTTTTTCTTCGGATGGAGTGGGAATAGTATAAGCTTCAAAAACAAATGTGCGAATGATGGTAGCAGCTACAATTGCAAAGGCGGCAGCATCAATCCATTCTCTTGCTGTAGATTTTTTATAATTCTTTACAACGGCAATGCCGGCATATCTTTCATTTTTTGAATAACCCAGGTATGGAAAATAAATAAACGGAAACAGCACGGCAGCCGCATGGTGCCAAAAACCAAAACGGCCAAAGTACTCTACAAATTTTATACATATCCAAATAGTGATGAACTGCCCTGCAATAGGTATAAACTGCAGGAAGAACCAATATTTTTTCAGTTCCATCTTTTGCAGCATGCACCAGGTATTGTAAAAAGGTACCAATGCTTTCCATCCCGGCATACCGGCTTTTTTAAACATCCCATACATTCCAATATGCCAGCCAAGTGCGCCAATAATAAAAACAATCCAACCTATACTCATGCGTTAATTTTTAGGATTGCCAAAAATACCATAATAATACTTTTGGCAAAGGTTTACGTAAATAATGTTTTCATAAGTTTAACAAAGCTATTTTTCCTTTTCCAGGATGGCATTGATGCAATCGCTCACTTCATCAGCCTTGTTCATAATCATAAAATGACCGCCGTTTTTTATGGTGAAATCGGCTTTTATATATTTAATGGGAAACATCCTGTCTTTATCGCCATGTATATGGTAAATGGCCGGGTGCTGCCAGTTATTTTTCCAGTTGATGGCTTCGTTAACGGCCCAGTTTGTATATTTTATATCGGCTGCTTTTCTTAATGATGCTACCAGTTTTATTTCTTCGGCAGTTGTTACTCCCAGCATCTTGTTTTGTATGGGTTGTGTAATTTTTGTTGACTGCATGGGCACAATTTTATTAAGCCTTATCATTGCAATCGCCTTCATCCATAGTGGCAATTCTTTTGATGTTTTGATACTGCTGATGATGATGATTTTTTGTACAGGCACCTGCTTGGCAATTTCGGTACACAACATGCCACCAAACGAAAGTCCCATCAATATTGGGTTTTCATCAGTAATGCCCTGTCGCATCCTGGCGGTATAGGCGCTTAATGATTCTCCTTTAAACGGTACCAGCCATCGGATTACTTTTATATCAAAACCTTTTATTTTTAATTTTGAGAAAGCTCTTTCATCTGCCCCCAGCCCGCTTATACAATAAATGGTTTTCATTTTATTTTTCTGTTTCAATCATTGGCCATATTACTTCCTGGGTAAAACATAATTCTGAACATCTTCTAAAGTGATGGTTTTACCTGATAAGATAATTAATCGTTCCACCACATTTCTTAATTCACGTATATTACCTGTCCAGTTATAATTTTTTAAAGCTTCTATAGCGTCATCATCAATTTGCTTTTTAGGTTGCCCGTAATTTCCGGCTACTATATCCAAAAAATGATCCACCAATGATGGTACATCGTCTCGCCGTTCGTTTAGTGATGGTACATGTATGATAATTACGCCCAGGCGATGATACAGGTCGAGCCTGAATTTTTTTTCATCCACTTCTTTCAGCAAATCTTTATTGGTGGCAGCAATCACCCTTACATCCACCGAAATATCCTTATCGGCTCCTACCCTTGTAATCTTTCCTTCCTGTAAGGCACGTAAAACTTTAGCCTGTGCGCTCAGGCTCATATCGCCAATTTCATCTAAAAACAAAGTGCCGCCATTGGCTGTTTCAAATTTACCAATACGTTGTTTTATGGCCGATGTAAAGGAGCCTTTTTCGTGGCCAAATAATTCGCTTTCTATCAACTCGCCGGGTATAGCGGCGCAATTCACTTCTACCATAGGGCCGTTATTACGGTTGCTTTTTTCATGAATCCAGCGGGCTACCAATTCTTTTCCTACGCCGTTTTCGCCTGTTATTAAAACACGGGCATCGGTTGGCGCCACTTTTTCAATGGTATCTTTTATTTTGTTGATGGGGCCGCTATCGCCAATCATTTCCAAAGCCTTGCCTACCTTACGTTTTAGTACTTTTGTTTCGGTAACAAGGCTTTGCTTGTCTAATGCATTACGCAGTGTGATAAGCAGCCGGTTTAAATCGGGTGGCTTGCTTATATAATCGTAAGCGCCTTTTTTAACAGCCTCCACAGCAGTATCTACATTTCCGTGCCCGCTAATCATAATAACCGGCACATCTGGGTTTACGTCTTTTGCTTTATCAAGAAATTCAATGCCGTCCATCTTGGGCATTTTTATATCGCACAATACAACATCATATTCCTTATCAGTATATTTTTTAAGGCCTTCTTCTCCATCGCCGGCCTCATCTATCTTATAACCTTCGTAACTGAGTATTTCTGTAAGTGTTTTGCGGATTGATTTTTCATCATCGATGATTAAGATATTAGCCATACTTTTTTTATTTTGGATAAAGAAGAACGGATTTTTTTTCAAAAATAACGATTTATGTTTTTAGAGAGCTGTATTATAGTGTTTTTGATTTTTTAAAGCATTAATATGGGTTGAAATTAACCTTTATCATTTTCTGCAAGTTTATTAAGTTTTTAAAAGGCTAAATATTGTTTAAACTATTATAGGCATACGGTTTAAAAAAGTAAAATATGCGGTTAAATTAGCTTTTGGCGAATCACCCTTTTCAGGTTAATTTTGCACTGTTTTTACAGAAAAGTAAAATCAACAAATCACAAATCAAAAAAATCTAAAACCTTATTATGGCATACGATGTAATAGTACTTGGCAGTGGCCCCGGCGGTTATCCAGCAGCAATAAGAGCAAGTCAGCTTGGGAAAAAAGTGGCAATAGTTGAGCGTGAAAGCCTTGGTGGTATTTGTTTAAACTGGGGATGTATTCCCACAAAAGCATTGTTGAAAAGCGCCCAGGTATATGAATATGCAAAACATTCCAATAATTATGGTATTAAAATAGATAACCCGTCTGCCGATTTTGGCGGCGTTATCAGCCGTAGCCGTGGCGTAGCCGATAAGATGAGCAAAGGCATACAGTTTTTGATGAAGAAGAATAAGATTGAAGTGGTGATGGGCAATGGTAAACTTATTGCCACCAATAAACTGGAAGTAACAGCAGCCGATGGAAGCAAACAGGTACTTGAAGCAAAAAATATAATTATTGCAACCGGTGGCCGTGCAAGAGAATTACCCAGCATGCCTATTGATAAGAAGAAAATTATTGGCTATCGTGAAGCAATGTCATTACAGCAGCAGCCCAAAAGCATGATTATTTGCGGCAGCGGCGCCATAGGAAGTGAGTTTGCTTATTTTTACAACAGCCTGGGTACTAAAGTTACCATGGTGGAGTTTATGCCACGCCTTGTACCGGTAGAAGATGAAGAGATAAGCAAAGAACTGGAAAAGCAATTTAAGAAACAGGGCATGACGATTATGACAAGCGCTGAAGTTACAAGTGTTGATACAAGCGGTGCCGGCGTAAAGGCAAAAGTGAAAACAGCAAGTGGCGAACAAACCCTGGAAGCTGATATTTTATTAAGCGCCGTTGGTGTGGTGGCTAATATTGAAAACATTGGCCTTGAAGCATTGGGAATTAAAACCGAAAAAGGAAAAATAATTGTAGATGCCAATCAGCAAACAAACGTGCCGGGCATTTATGCCATTGGCGATTGTACACCCGGGCAGGCCCTTGCACATGTTGCCAGCAAAGAAGGTATCAATGCTGCCGAACATTTAAGCGGCCACCATCCCGAACCGATGGACTACAATAATATACCCGGATGTACCTATTGCCTGCCCGAAATTGCAAGTGTGGGTTATACCGAAAAAGCGGCTAAGGATGCCGGTTACGAAGTGAAGGTTGGTAAGTTTCCATTTGTTGCAAGTGGTAAAGCAGTTGCTGCCGGCGCCACCGAAGGTTTTGTAAAAATTATTTACGATGCCAAATATGGCGAACTATTGGGTTGCCACATGATTGGATTGAATGTAACCGATATGGTGGCTGAAATTGTGGTTGCCCGAAAACTGGAAACCACAGCTCATGAAATATTAAATGCAGTGCATCCTCACCCAACCATGAGCGAAGCGGTAAAAGAAGCTACTGCAGCGGCTTATGGCGAGGCAATAGATATTTAAACATCACCAACTTGTTTTTGATGTTGTTTTTAAAACGGATACAAAAAATCCCACTTAACAGTGGGATTTTTACTTTTATTAGTTGCTGTTTAATTTTTATTTGCGTGTTATCTTTTATTGTTGAAGCGTATCAAAACCCAATAAGGCTATTCCATTTTATTTTATCCCTTTCTTCGGCATTTACTCTTTTACCATTCCATAAAGCATTTTCCCAATCGCCGTAGGTGGCATTGGGCAGCATTATGTATTTACTGCCAAAATATGTTTGCACTTTGTCAACATTGGCATTTCTTTCTGCTACCCCTTTATTGTAAAACAAGTCGTCAAAATCATTCAGGTTATCGCCCAGCAATAATACCACGTTATAATTTTTTTCTACTGCCAGCCTTCTCGATTCTTTGTCGCTTGTATTTCCTTTAGCTATTACGTGTACTTCATCGGCATTAGGGAAGCCTTGCTGGCGAAGGTTTATAATGGTGGCAGCTTTTTCATCTTCTTTTCGGTTGGTAATATAAAAGCATTGTACGCCGTGCTGTGCAGCATAGTTAAAAAATTCTACCGACCCGGCCAGTGGCTTCGCCTGTGCAAGGCTTACCCATATTTTCCAGGTGCTGTCATTATAAGTACGGTTGTTAAGTATATCTTTTGCAGCATCGGGGCTGTTATCTAGTATTGTTTCATCAATATCTGCAATAATAGCCAGCGGCATGCTGTCTTTATTGGTTCTTAAAATTTCTTCTAGCCTTAACCGTGCCAGGCTAAAAGCCTGGTAGCACAATGCCCTGTATTCGCCACTTTGCTGCTGCCATATTACACTGTTGATATTGTATTGAGATGGTTTATGATTTTTGTCTTGTGCAGTTAAGGACAAACCTGCTACAAGCAGAAATGCAGTAAATAGTTGACGCATCATATTTTTTAATTTAAATTTTTAAATGGTTACGAAGTTGCAAATTTAATAAGTACAGGCCAGTTAAAGCAAGAATGCCACATGTTAACATTCAGTTTATAGTATTTAAATTTATTATAAGGTTTGGTTACGGCAAATATTTTACATTCTAAAACCAGTACCTGTAAAAAATCATAAAAAAATGAAAGCAAGAACTTAACTTTAAGGAATGTAAAATTTAGCGTTCATGAATTTTAAACCTAAATCTATACGTCCGTTTATAGGTGCAAAAGACTTTGATGTTTCAAGACGTTTTTACCTTGACTTGGGATTTGAAGAAACAAATATTAGCCACAATTTATCGGTATTTACAACCGGAAACATGGCTTTTTACCTGCAGGATGCTTATGTAAAAGACTGGATTGAAAACACTATGATTTTTTTGGAAGTTGAAAATGTGGAAGAAGTTTGGAACCGGCTTAATGATTTAAACCTTATGGATAAATATAAAAATATAAGGCTTGTACCCATCAAAACAAATGATTGGGGCCGTGAATGTTTTATCATCGACCCATCGGGGATTCTCTGGCATTTTGGAGAATTTTTTAAATGATAGTAATACGCTCACATTATACTATGGTATTGGATTTTATTTCAATGATTGCATTTACAGTATCAAAAAAAATTTTTATCAGCTTTAAGTAAATAAACGCTATTAAAATATCTACTATGAATAAATTAGTAAGAGGATTAATTGCATGGTATGGTGCAAAAAAATTAGGGCGTGGATGCTTTGGAACAGTTTTAGTTTTTATAATAATCTGGGTGGCGCTAAAAAACTGCTGATAGTTAAAAATTTATAATGTAAGGTACATGCCTAATAGGATAAAACAGGCAAGATGTACAGCAGTTATAATCCAGTAAGATTTATCTTTTTTTACAGCCAGGTAAATACTTCTTAAAAAGAAGAATATAATTACCGGTAAACTGATGGCTGCCACCATCAACCCCGTTGAAATATCATTAGCGCCTCTTTTGGGCAGTTTATCAGTGATAAGAAAAGCAGCTAATACAGCAATATATAATGCAAGGGTAAAAAAGATTGCCGGCCATTTTGTTTTCATATAATTTTTTTAGGTGAATGTATTATCGTTGTTCTTGCGATAATTCCTTAATGAAATCGCTTACCAGGTAACTAATAAGTTTTCCCGTAGCATCATTTTTTCTTCCATCGGCTAATTGGGTGGCTCCTTCACAAATGTGCAGGTAAGCAACTTTTGCATCCTGAGCAGTAAAGGTTACAAATTTTCTTGCATGCAAAGTACTAATGCCGTTAGGAGTAAGGTTATTGCTAAGCGTATCTTCAATACAGCTAAGGTCAATATCAATGCCTGTATAACTGTCTTCGGTAAAGCCGGTTGCATGTGCTACCGCCTGTATAAAATTTTTACGTTCGTGTAAAAAAATATCTTCGTATGTGATATAATCTACAAATGGGTTATTATGTATATCCATTAATATACTTTGGGCAATATAATTTTCATGCAGTCCCACCAGGCAATATTTCCCCAGGTACCCGTCTTCTTCCGCATAACGAAAAGCGTTGTCATTATGCCTTCCATTGGTAACAGCATACCCGCTGTGGGCATCCAGGTTTATACAGTTTATTTGTGATAGCGGTATTGCTTCGGCTTTATATAATCCTTTAGCTACCCCTTTAATTATTGGATAGGCATTATTGTGGCCACCACCAATTACAATTGGAATTTTTTTGGCGCTTGCAATAACTTTTATAATACTTTCCACCTCATCATCAATTATATTAATAGCATGTTGGTATGCATTTATCTTTTCTTCGTCATTATAAGCATTGTTCTCAATAAGAAATTTTATATCACCAAAATCAAAATGGCCCAATAACAAAATATTTTCTCCACTCATAAAATCGTTACTCTGTGTATTGAGAAAAGCATGTAAAAACGACAGCCAGGCAGTATCGGTGCCACCAATGCCATTATTCCCTTTTACACCAAAATCTTCGGGGATCCCCAGTAACACATATTTTGCTGCAGATTCTTCTATCACTTCCGGCCACTCCTGCCCCGGTTTTATATATTGTATACGCTCACCGGTTTTTGTTTCATAACGGTGTATTCTTGTTAGCGATAAGATATCTTCCTTTGAATAAAATTTGAAATGTTTCATTGAGGGAAGTTAATTAAATTCTTTATATGGCTTTTAAAAAGGATTTTTTTATGTAACATTTTTTCGTTACCGAAACCAATTCATTAACAGCTATTTATCAAATAAAAATTGTCGTTGGCATAGCATTTGTAAATGTGGCGGTATGAAAAAACATACTTTAATATCAGCAATTTTATTAGGAGCAGGCTTAAGCCTTGGCACTATTAGTAAGGCGCAAGGCCCCGTGGAGCCTGTGCAAAAAGGTTCAGTAACATTTAATGCAGGTGTAGGTATCGGTAACGAGTACAACAGCAATTATTACAATTCGGCATTTGGCACAAAAGCAGCCATTGAGGCAGGCCTTTGGCAGGCAGGGCCGGGTGTTATTACACTTGGCGGCGAAGTGGGTGCATCATTTTCAAATGGCAGCAGCAGGTACAATGATTATAAAACACATACCATTATAGTTGCAGGCCGTTCTGCCTGGCACCACGGCTGGAACGTAAAAGGATTGGATACATATGCAGGCCTTTCTGCCGGCGCCGGGTTCAATAATTACAAATACTACAAAAACGGCACAGTTAAAGAGAGTGAAGTAATTCCGGTATTTGGCGGCTTTGTAGGTGCCTCTTATTTTGTAACTCCTACTTTTGGTTTTAATATAGAAGCCGGTTATGATATTACCCAAATACAAGGTGGTATAATTCTAAAACTGAAATAAAGTTTATACGTTGTAATTTTGCTGCCATAATTTTTTTATGGCAGCATTTAAAGCATTTATACCGGGTAAGCTATTTACAGGAAACGATTGGCTTTACAATCATGCAGTAATAACAAGTGCCGATAAAATAACAGATGTTATTCCGGTTGCAGAACTGCCACCTGATATAGAGAAGGAAGTGCACACCAACAGTATACTTGCCCCTGCATTTATCGACCTGCAAATTTATGGCGCTTATGATAAACTGTTAGCTGTATATCCAAATACAGAATCATTAAGTTTATTAAATACTTATTGTAATAAAGGCGGGGCTGCATTTTGCATGCCCACTGTTGCCACCAACAAGCTTTCTGTTTTTTATACATGTATGGATGCTGTACGGCAGTACTGGCAACAGGGAGGCAATGGTATTGCAGGCCTGCATGCCGAAGGCCCCTGGATTAGTAAAGAAAAAAGAGGTGCACATATTGAATCGTTGGTTTATAGGCCAACAATAAATGAAGTGAAGGAATTTTTAGAATACGGAAAAGATGTTTTAAAAATAATTACCCTGGCGCCAGAAACCTGCAACAAGGATATTGTAAAGCTGATACATGATTATGGCGTTAAAGTTTTTGCCGGCCATAGCAATGCAGATTATGAAACCGCCATGCAGGCCTTTGATGATGGCATTGATGCCGTTACACATTTGTACAATGCCATGAGTCCTTTACAACATCGAAATCCGGGCCTTGTTGGCGCAGCATTTAATCATAAAAAAGTAATGGCAAGTATTATTGCCGACGGTTACCATGTTGACTATGCAGCCATCAGCATTGCACATAAAATAATGGGCAATAGGTTATTTGCTATAACCGATGCCGTTACCGGAACTACCGAAGGCTATTACAAACATACATTAGAAGGCGACAGGTACACAGCCGATAACATACTTAGCGGTTCGGCATTAAACATGTACAAAGCTTTTAACAACCTGGTTACGCATGCCGGTATAGATGTGGCAGATGCTTTGCGTATGTGCAGCCTTTATCCTGCACAGGTAATGCAAATGGATGATGTGTATGGAAAAATTGCTAAAGGATACTCCGCAGAAATGGTATTATTACCACAAGGTTTTGAAAATGATGAAGCCGTGCTATTAAGCTGATTTAATTCTATTAGTCTTTTTAAAAATTTTTACAATCATTTTTAATTTGATATAATACATGATATGATTAGGGGTTTTACACTATTTTAATTCTGCCTGTTATCTTGCATAATTAAAATGCTATGCCTATTTTCATGCAGCCAAAACAATATTTACATCATTAAATTAAAATTATGCGTTGGTTAAAAATATTGCTGTACATTATTGGAGTTTTAATCATTGTTATTTTATTTGGCCCACGGCCTGCCACTCCCAAGTACGATAAAGCCATGCCTGTGGTACCTGCCTTAAACGGGCTTGACCAATATATTGCCAACAACGAAGCACAGCATAAGTTAAGGCCCGATAACCAGGCAAGGGTTGTATGGGCAAATGACAGCAACAAAACAAAAACAGAATATGCTATCGTTTACCTGCATGGATTTACTGCTTCGCAGGAAGAAGGAAACCCAACGCATCGTGAAGTGGCAAAAACTTTCGGCTGTAATTTGTATTTATCAAGATTAGCCGAGCATGGGCTTGATACGGTTGAAAACATGGTTAACCTTACGCCTGATAATTATTGGGAGAGCGCCAAACAAGCCTTGGCAATTGGTAAGCAGTTAGGCAATAAAGTGATATTAATGGGCACCAGCACCGGTGGCACTTTGGCTTTACAGCTTGCAGCTACTTATCCCAACGATGTAGCTGCACTCATACTTTATTCGCCTAATATTGCTATCAATGATCCCAATGCATGGATGATGAACGACCACTGGGGTGTGCAGATTGCAAGGCTGGTGAAAGGCGGTAAATATAATATTGCAGAAGATACAAGGCCTGCATATAAACAGTACTGGAGCAATGTGTACCGGCTTGAAGCCGTAGCAGCGCTGGAAGAACTTTTAGAAACAACCATGAACAAAGAAACATTTGCCAAAGTAAAACAACCGGTATTGCTTTTATATTATTACAAAGATGAGCAGCACCAGGATGATGTAGTGAAAGTAAGTGCATTAAAAAAAATGTTTACCCAGTTAGGAACTGATACCGCTTTACGCAGGGCTGTTGCAATGCCCAATACCGGTAACCATGTTTTAGGCTCTCACCTAAAATCGAACGACCTGGCAGGTGTAGAAAGAGAAACAAAAAAATTTTTAGAAGAGGTTTTAAAGTTGAAACCGGTACAATAAAAAATGCTGTATTATTTTTTATTGGATTGCATTTTTTATGTAGATAGTGATTTGTAAGGTGCATTTTAAATTCTTAAAACACCGTTGTATGAAAATTCTGCCTACTTACATGCAAGTTGCTATGTATTAGGTCGTACTTACGGTAAATAAGTTTAATATTTATGCATATGCGTAAAGTAATACTTTGTTTCTTTTTTAATTACGATATTTTCAAATTACACAATAGCAACGAACAGGGTATATTTAATCCCTATATTCTGAAATCGTAAATGCTTTGGTCGTTGGGAATAATTTTATAACTCACAATCTAATATGCTTAACTTATCATAATTCTAATCAGTGGATGAGCCTAATAGTAATATCGAAATTGTTAAATCACTCTATGAAGCTTTTGCAGCAAAGGAAATAAACAAAATCCTGGATTTACTGCATAAGAACGTTGAATGGGGTGAACCTGATAACCCTTATAATCCTGCAGGAGGAACAAGATACGGACACAAAGGGTTTTTAGATTGGATAGCCATTGGAAAAAAAGCAGAAGAAATTTTGGAGTTGCACCTGGAAAGATTTCTAACTGACAATAATGCGGTAGCAGTTAGTGGACATATGAAATGCAAGGCTCTTAATACACAAAAAATATATGAATCAGATTTTGTGCATATAATCGTAATTGAAAATAAAAAAATTAAAAAATTCCAGGAATTTTTTGATACCTATATTGCCGGTGAAGCCTTCAGATAAATTAAACAAAAGACTTGCTTAACATTAGACTTTATGCATGTTGAGTAATAATATAGAACATCAATTTATTGTAATTCTATACTTTAATTTGTGCTTGACTATTCTTACAATTTTAAGGCTTCATCTGAGCCAGACAAAAAAATCTCAACTTTAGTTCTTAATTTCCTCTTTTCAGCAATGTCCCCGGCCACACTCGAAGACAGTGGGGAGACGTTGCTGGAAAGTAGTGGATAGTTTTTTGGAAAATGGGGTGAGTTGCGTATATTTATGAGTTGGCAGCAAGTGTAAAGGACGACACCACAACGACAAACAGACGACTATAAACTAACTGAAAGCAAACCATTTTGACAGGTGACCAAAGACATAGAAACGATATTACAAACGGACAGCATCTAAACCGACACGCTGACCGACCCTATGTTTTTTATTTTTTTCCCACCGCACAAAAAATTTTAAAATTCAGCCACCGCACAATTGGCACATTGCAAGCCGCACAAGCCAACACACAGACCCAAGCTTGCAAAAGAACCAATTCACCCACCCGCCAAAGACGGACAATAAGGGTGAAAAATCGTATTTTAACCGACTAAAATTTGCATTTAACTAAATGGCTGAAAAAGAAGCAAAGGCGAGAATTAAGATTAATAAACTGCTTGAAGAAGCAGGCTGGCGTTTCTTTGACACGGACAAGGGTAAGGCGACAATCAAACTCGAATCTTCCATCAAAATGGACGATTTGGGTGAAGACTTTGAGCATTCAAAAAACGGTTTTATTGACTTTTTACTTGTTGACGAAAACCAAAATCCCGTATTGGTTTTAGAAGCAAAGAAAGAAAGTTTGAATCCGCTTGTTGGAAAAGAACAAGCAAGAAATTATGCCAAATCTCAGAAAGTTAAGTTTGTAATTCTATCCAACGGGACACTTCATTATTTATGGAATATTGAGACTGGAAATCCCGAACAAATTCAAGTTTTTCCGACACTGGAATCCATTAAACAATATTATGAGTTCAATCCCGACCCAAACAAATTAGTTAGCGAAGAAGTAAACGCTGACTATGTTGTATTGACACAGTTACCGAACTACAAACAAATACCAGAGTTTCAAGACGAGCAGAAAAAGAAGGATTTAATTTTCAATTTAAAACTTCGTTTCCTTCGTTATTATCAAGTTGAAGCAATTCAAGCCGTTCAGAAAGCAGTAAGCGAAGGCAAAAAACGTTTCTTGCTTGAAATGGCAACAGGAACAGGAAAAACGCTGACATCTGCTGCCATCATCAAACTGTTTTACAGAACGGGAAACGCAAGACGTGTTTTGTTTTTGGTTGACCGTTTAGAACTGGAAGAACAAGCAAGAAAAGATTTTACAAACTATTTGAAGAACGACCTGACAACGGTTGTTTACAAAGAAAAACGGAACGACTGGAGAAAAGCGGAAATTGTCGTTACCACCATTCAATCACTGATGGTGAATAACAAATACAAAAAACTGTTTTCACCAACCGATTTTGATTTAATTATTTCGGATGAATCGCACCGACTTTTAGGAGGCGGTAACAGCCGAGCACTGTTTGAATATTTCTTAGGCTACAAATTGGGCTTGACAGCCACACCAAAGGACTATTTAAAACATCTTGACACCGAAAACATTGAAGACCCAAGAGAATTAGAACGAAGAATGTTGCTTGACACTTACACAACCTTCGGTTGTGAGAGTGGCATTCCAACGTATCGTTACACGCTTGTGGACGGTGCTAAAGACGGCTTTTTGCGACAGCCGATTGTAGTTGATGCAAGAACCGATGTAACCACCAAACTACTTTCAGAACAAGGTTATGGCGTAATGGTTACCGTTGCCACCAGCGAGCAGGAAGATGTTTTGGAAGAAGTGAAATACAAGCAGAATCACTTTGAACGGAAATTTTTCAGCGATGAAACGAACAGGGTATTTTGTAAAACATTTATTGAAAACGGACTGAAAGACCCAATCACAGGAGAATTTGGAAAGAGTTTGGTTTTTGCCGTTTCGCAAAACCACGCTGCAAAATTGGCTCAATTACTCAATGAGTATGCACATCAATATTTCCCTGGCAAGTATCAAAGCGACTTTGCAGTTCAGGTAACTTCAAATGTGCAGAATAGTCAGCAAATGACCGTTGATTACAGTAATGACAAATTGTTGGGCTTCAGCAATTTTGTTAAAGGCAATGAAATTTTGGAATCATACAAAACCAGTAAAGCAAGGGTTTGTGTAACCGTTGGTATGATGACCACAGGTTGGGATTGCCCCAACATTTTGAACTTGGCTTTAATGCGACCAATATTTTCCCCAACAGAATTTATTCAGATAAAAGGACGTGGAACCCGTGTACACACGTTTGAGCATAAATTCAAAAACGAATTAGGAGAAGAAGAAACAATTTCCATTGACAAAGCCACATTTAAACTCTTTGACTTCTTTGCCACTTGCGAATACTTTGAAGAAAAATATCAGTACGACCAAGTATTGAAATTGCCGAAGAACTTTGAGCAAGGCGATGACATTCCAACAGTTGATGACAATACACTTAAACCAAAGCGTGACGGTTACGAATACAAAGAGAACGACAAAATTGCCACTTGGAATGAACAACAAGTTGACTTTTCAGGAATGAAAGTTGACCGAATGTTTTTCCAGCAGTTTGAGGAGAAAGTAAAAACCGATGAAGAAATAAAACAACTGATGGAAGCGGGTGACGTTGAAATTGCGACAGCCAGAGCAAAGGAGAAATATGACAACAAACCTGAAGAGTATTTTGATTTGGAAAAACTTCGTAGGTCGTTGAAGATTGACCGCAAAATTGGTTGGCGTGAATTGTTGGAACTCATTTATTTCGGAAATCAGATAAAAGGAAAAGACGATTTGTTAAGTGATGAATTTGAAAAATTCATCAGCACAAACAATGTTGCCGACATTAACGATTTACAAGGTTTACGCTATTTCTTTTACGCTTACATCACCGACCCAAGTGTAAGAGAAATCATAGACCAACAAGAATTTACAGAATTGTATCACAACCCAACATTTAATGTAGATGATTTTAACCGTGTGCCGGACGAAATGAAAAGCAAACTACCATACTATGTTAAAACCTACGTTCCGTTGAATAAATTTTTATCTGCTTAATTATGCCGGGCACATTTTCACAAGTATATATTCAGGTTGTATTTGCCGTAAAAGGCAGGGAGAATTTGATTGGTAAAGCATGGAAAGATGATTTGCATAAATACATTGCCGGAATTATTAAAGGGAAAGGTCATAAATCAATTATTGTAAATGGTATGCCTGACCATATCCATGTTTTTATTGGATTAAAACCTGCAATGTCTATCTCAGATTTGGCAAGAGATATTAAAAACAATTCGAGTAAGTGGATTAATGACAATAAGTTGATACAAGGAAAGTTTCAATGGCAAGAAGGTTATGGTGCGTTTTCTTATTCTCAATCGCATATTGAGAATGTTTACAATTATATTTTGAATCAAGAAGAACATCATAAAGTGAAATCGTTTAGAGAAGAGTATATTGATTTTTTGAAGAAATTTGAGATTGAGCATGATGAAAAATATTTGTTTGAATGGATTGAATAATGTCACCCCTTCGGGGTTTAATAAGGTTGTGGCATTTCTTTGTTATAATATTGTCATCCCTTCGGGATTGTATTAAAATAAGCCAGAAGAGCCGGCATTATTGTAGAATGCATGAAAACCCCGAAGGGGTGTTATGATTATAGAACGAAAAAGATTGAAAATTAAAACCCCGAAGGGGTGTAATGATTATAGAACGAAAGGGATTGAAAATTAAAACCCTGAAGGGGTGACACGATAGAATAGACATGCTAGACAACATAACAAAAAAAAATATTGACGATTGCCGTGATGTGCTGGTAGGTAAAGTGCCCGACCCGAAAAGCCAAATTGAGCAAATTACGCTGGCTCTTATCTATAAGTTTATGGACGATATGGATAAGGAAGCCGTTGAGAAATTCAAGGGCAAGGCCAAGTTCTTTACAGGCGAATATGCCAAATACGGTTGGCGTAAATTGTTTGACCCATCATTGAGCGGACAGGATATGCTTTCGCTTTACAGTGAAGCATTGGAAAAACTGAACACCAATCCGAATATTCCTGAATTGTTCCGTAATATTTTCAAAAATGCTTACCTGCCCTACCGTGACCCTGCCACGCTGAAACTATTTTTGAAACACATCAATGAGTTTGAGTATAGCCACAGCGAAAAATTGGGCGATGCCTTTGAATACTTGTTGAGTGTAATGGGAAGCCAAGGCGATGCAGGGCAGTTCAGAACGCCCCGACACATTATTGATTTTGTAACAGCATGTGTTAATCCACAGAAAAACGAAACTGTGCTTGACCCTGCTTGCGGAACGGCTGGTTTCTTGTTGAGTGCATACAAACACATCTTAAACCAAAACACCGAAAAGCGTTTAGGTGACAAACTAAAACCGGACGACAGGAAAAAACTTGCTACCAATTTTGTGGGGTATGACATTAGCCCCGATATGGTGAGGTTGAGTTTAGCCAATATGTATTTACACGGTTTCGCCACTCCACAAATTCACGAATACGACACATTGAGCAGTGAAGACCGTTGGCAAGAAACCTTTGATGTGATATTGGCAAACCCGCCCTTTATGACGCCCAAAGGCGGCATACGGCCACACAAGAAATTTGGTGTACAAGCCAACAAAGCGGAAGTATTGTTTACCGATTACATTGCCGAACACCTGAGCAGCAACGGAAGGGCAGGAATTGTAGTGCCCAACGGCATTGTAGCCACCAGCCAAACCGCTTACAAGCAATTACGCAAAATGTTGGTGCAAGACAGTTTGATAGCCGTAATTAGTTTGCCGGCTGGTGTGTTTCAACCATACAGCGGTGTAAAAACATCTGTGTTGATTTTAGACAAACGCTTGGCAAAAAAAAGCCAACATATTTTGTTTTTAAAAATTGAAAACGATGGTTTTGATTTAGGAGCACAACGCAGAGAGATTGATAAAAACGACTTGCCTGTGGCTTTGCAAACGCTAGCAGCATACAAAGAATGTTTAAGCAGCGACAAGGCTTTTGATGATTTGCCGAGTTTAGCAACTTTGGTTGAAAAGGAAATTGTTTTAGGAAATAAAGATATTGTTTTAAGTGCCGAAAGATATTTTGAAGCCAAGGTTTCATTAACTGAATTTGAATTAGCAAAACTTGAAGACATATGTGATGTACGTGATGGAACTCACGATAGTCCAACCTATGTAATGGAGGGTTTTCCATTAGTAACTTCCAAAAATATAATTGATGGCAAAATCGACTTTTCTAATGTAAATCTGATTTCAAGAGAAGATTTAGACAAAATCAATAAACGTTCATTGGTAGAAGATGGTGATATTATTATGCCAATGATTGGTACAATAGGAAATCCAATTATTGTAAAAAAGGAAAGAGAGTTTGGGATTAAAAACGTTGCACTTATAAAGTTCGATGAAAATTCTAAAGTCAATAATGTTTATCTTAAATACATTTTAGGTTCTGAACAAATAAATGATTTCTTCCTTTCAGAAGCAAAAGGTGTTGCTCAAAAATACGTTTCGTTGGGATTACTTAGAAGCATTGAAATCCCACTCCCACCGCTTGAAATCCAACAACAAATAGTAACCGAAATAGAAGGCTATCAAAAAATAATAGACGGAGCCAAACAAATTGTAAACAACTACAAACCCACCATCAAAATAAACCCTGGTTGGGAAATGGTGGAGTTAGATAAGGTATGTAAAATTCAATCGGGTGGTACTCCAAGCAAAGCAGTTAAAGAATATTGGGAAAATGGAACAGTTCCTTGGGTTGGTTCGACAGTATGTAAAGACCAACCTATTTTTAACTGTGAAGAATTTATCACAGAATTGGGTTTGCAAAAATCAAGTGCCAAAATATTTCCAAAACATACGACACTGATTGCTTTAGTTGGTGCAACAATTGGCAAAACGGCTTATTTAGAATTTGAAACATCTACTAATCAAAATATTGCTGGCTTGCAACCATTAGACAATACACAACTCGATAATAAATTCTTGTTCTTCATATCGCAAACGCTTTACAACCAATTTTACAAATTGGGTGATGGTTCGTTTAGAATGGCTTCATTAGGCTTTATCAAAGAACTTCAAATCCCTTTACCTTCAATGCAGGAACAACAAGCTATCGCTCAAGCCATAGAAGAAGAAATGAAATTGGTTAATGCCAACAAGCGGCTTATTGAAATCTTTGAGCAAAAAATAAAAGACAAAATCAGTGAGGTTTGGGGTGTGAAGGAGGAAGTAGAAACTGCCATTTAAAATTGTAAATTTGCAAAGTGGAAGAACAAGGCTACATAGAAGTTAAAATTGATGGTTCAGTTGGCAATAAGCCTCTGAAACCCATTGATATTGACATTGCTGAGATAAAAGAAATCATTAGTGATGTGGAAACCTTTTTGTACCCAACCAGGGGCGAAAAGGCTGAACGGCCTCATATTTCTTATAGTATTGAAGAAGGTTCTGCCCGAAATTTGTTTTACCTGCCTATTTCAGGTGTACTCCTTTTCAATGGTTTAAGTAACGAAATAAAGAGCAGAGGAAACATTGATTTTTTGGACAATAAACGAGCTGAAATTATTGATAAGTTTCAGCGTAGAGCAGCAGAAAAGAATCTTGAAATATCATTTTACAGTTCCTCAACCAAAGAACCGATTTTAAAAATCAATAAAGACACGGCATACTTTAAAATTGCCGCCACTTTTATTGAAACGGAATTTGTATTGTATGGTAAAATAAACGAAGAAGGAGGAAACAATCCAAATTTTCATTTACTCACAAAAGAATACGGCAAGTTGGTAGTGAGCGCAACCGAGCAACAACTTTTAGAGGGAGAAAAACGCTTATTCAAAATTTATGGCGTTCGTGCAAAGGGAAAACAAAACCTTTCAGACGGAAAACCATTTGACTTAAAATTAATAGACTATATCACGTACAATCCAAACTATGATGAACATAAATTGGATTTATTAATTAAACGAGCCTCGACAAAATGGAATACGGTTCCCAATGTAGATACTTGGCTTCAACAAATAAGAGGAGGTACAAATGGATAGTATTTTACTTGACACCTCTTTTTGTATTCGGTTGCTTAAAAGCAATGACGATTTACACCAAAACGCAAAAGATTACTTCAAATATTTTCTGGAAAAGAAAATTGAGATTTACTTATCCACTATTGTTATTGCAGAATACTCGGTAAAAGATGACCCTGCCAATTTGCCTTTGGAGTTTGTAAAAATTATTCCATTTGATTTTTTCGATGGTAAAACTGCAGGTGCATTTCATTCGATTTTACTTAATGATAAAGAACTAGTAAAAGAAATTGGCAGGGATATAGTTAAGGATGATTGTAAATTAATAGCACAATTGTTCAATAGAAATATACGAGGATATATTACCAAAGACCGCAAATCATTCAGTAAATATTTTGCACCTATTCAGTCCGCTAAAAATTTTCAAGTTGAACTTCTTGATTTAGAAATTCCGCTAAACGATTTTAAAGGAGAACTATTTTAATCAAGCCATCGCAAAGGTGTAAGCACATTTGCAAGCCGCACAAGGCAACGCACAACCCGACACAGACTGACCAAAAGAATAAACGGACAATGACACTGAAGCCCAATATTGACAATGGTTTACAAAGACGAGCGGACAGAACACCAGCTGCCAACAAGGTATTGCCAAAAGCGGGGCTGAACGGCTTCGATTGGACATTTGTGCAAGGTTCAACTTTCGTTCTTCGATTGAACTTTTGTGCTAACAATCCCCGCCTTCGGCAATACCCGAACCGTTGAACGAAATCCGTTCGTAGCACACTAAAGCATTACATTCTGCCGCCATTAGTTATAGTTGCCTTTTGCATCTTCGCCCAACAGCAAAGCAAACCGTTACATTCATATCCAAAAAACAATTTCAGTAAAGTAATATTGAAATAGATTTCAAAAAAAATGCTGTACCCTTTTAACGGTACAGCATTTTTATTAAGTAGATAATAATTTTAGTTTGGTTGTATTTTAAATTCTTTTGGATGCCCAGCACCTAAAAGATTGGTAACAAAATAATCCCAGCGCTTACGCATCATATAATAACTATCGGCGCCATAACCATGCCGGGCATTGGGAAAAATAATCAGGTCGAAATCTTTATTGGCTTTTTCAAGCGCCTGTACAACTAAATAAGTATTGTATGGTGGCACATTATCATCTAATCCGCCATGAGCCAGTAACAGTTTGCCTTTTAAGCCGGCAGCAAAGTTTTCGTTAGCCTGGTCTTCGTAATTGCTTTTTCCGTTGGCATCTTTTGTAAGTAAACCAATATAACGTTCGCCCCAGTCATCTTCATAATTCCTGTTATCATGGTTTCCCGATTCTGATATGCCCACTTTATAAAAATCGGGATACCGGAACATGGCAGCAGCCGTTGCAAAACCACCTCCTGAATGTCCCCAAATACCTACCCTATCCAAATCCATATACGGATATTTTGCTGCAAGTTGTTTTATGCCGGCAATCTGATCCTGCAAAGTGTTATCGGCCATATTACCATAACATACATCATGAAAAGTTTTTGAACGGTCGGGGTTGCAGGTGCCATCAATTACTACCACAATAAAACCAAGTTCGGCAAGTGCCTGATGATCGCCACGGGCAGCAGAAAAAGAACGGCTGCCTACGCCCCCGCCTTGCGGGCCGGGATATATATAATTTACTATCGGATATTTTTTAGTTTTATCAAGGTTGGTGGGTGTAAACATCAGCCCATATAAATCCCACTTGCCATCACGTGATTTAACTGTAATGGGTGTAGGTGGTTGCCAGCCGGTAGCAGTTAACCTGCTGATATTTGTTTTTTCAATTGTACTGATAAGTTTACCTTTCATATCCTTCAATACAGTAACAGGCGGCACATCGGGGGTAGAATAATTGTCAATAAAATATTTCCCATCAGGCGATAATGAAATAGAATGATTTGCATTTTCGGGTGTAAGCAGTTGAAGATTTTTGCCATCAAAACCTACCCGGTAAAAATGGCTAAAGTAAGGATCCCTGCCTGCTTCACGGCCATTGGCCATAAAATACATCAGCTTGTTATTTTCATCTACCCACAATAAACGGGTAACCACAAAATTGCCTTTGGTAACCTGGTTTTTTAATTGCCCGGTTGTGGCATTATAAAGATATAGATGGCCCCAGCCGTCACGCTCGCTATACCAGATTATTTCGTTGCTGTTTTTTAAATATTGAAAATTGATAGCGCCCTGCCCGCTTTCATATTGAGTAGCTACTTTTTCTTCAAACAATTCTTTTACATTTCCTGTGGCTGCATCAGCAATACGAACTTTCTCAACTTTATGATCTCGTGAAGTGGAGATAAATGCAAGTTGTGTTCCATCAGCACTCCATACATTATCATCATAAGAGCCGCTTGATGAAATATCATCACTTAAAGTTCCCCGGTGTTCATCAGCTGGAATTTTTAATC
Source organism: Ferruginibacter sp. (assembly GCA_019638575.1). Lineage (GTDB taxonomy): Bacteria > Bacteroidota > Bacteroidia > Chitinophagales > Chitinophagaceae > Ferruginibacter. Next base: position 36,023 of record JAHBTN010000013.1, read on the forward strand.
GAATAACTTTTGGATTATCTACATCAATTATTACACGTTCTATTTTTATTATTTCCTTATCGCCCGGCAAAGGGTATTTCCAGGATTGTAAAGTAGGCGAACCAACATTAGTAGTTACCAGGTACATGTCTTTTACATGGCGCTGGTCTTGTTGAAAGGTTGCAATCTTTTTTGAATCGGGCGACCAAAGCAGTATGGGGCGGTCGCTATGTGTCCAGCCGGCATTATCTGTGGCATAACCATAATCTTTAACTCCATCAAAAGTTAATTGAGTTTCTTTTTTAGTATCCAGGTTTTTAACCCATAGGTTCCAGTCTTTAATATAAGCTGCTTTGGTTCCATCGGGTGATACCAGTTCGGGTGTACCTCCGGCCCTGCGGCCTCTCATGCCCATAGATAGTTTGGCGCCCGGCACAAGAGAATTTAAATCGGTTGAATTCTTTTTTTCACCATTAACAGGATTTACCAATACATATTCTTTTTTACCTGCAACATCTGCCTGGTACCAAAATTTTCCATCATCAAGCCAGTTTGGAAACACATTGCCACCATCAATAAGTTTGTTGGTATTAAAACCTAAAAATTGTGTGGCATGTTCATAATCGGCTGTTGTTAAAACTTTTTTACCGGTTTGTGCTGTTACCACATAAAAGCACAGGCACATAATAAATGCGCTGAATAAATATTTTTTCATAATTGTTGTTTTTTAAAATGCAGGTTTTAAATTTAGCTAAACTATTTTATAAAAAAAGCAACAATTACAGCAGCGGTATCAATTTGAATTACTACCATTAGCTTGTAACTTTATATTGTTAATTTACTAAAGATGATATTTGATATACTTGAAAACAAACCGATTTTAAAAGATACTTATGGACTGGTTGTTTGTGGTGGTACCAGTAGCCGAATGGGTATAGATAAAGGCATGTTGCAATATTATACAAAGCCGCAACAGTACCGGTTGTATGATATGATGAAACCTTTTTGTAAAGAAGTTTTTATTTCTTGCAATAAACAACAGGTAGCTAAATTAAAACCCAATTATCCATACCTGGTTGATATGCCGCAGTACGAACGAATTGGCCCTATGGCTGCCTTGCTAAGTGCCTTTACTCAATTTTCAAAAAAGAATATACTCTTTATAGGTTGCGATTATCCTTACCTGAAAAAAGTAGATTTGGACAGTTTCAGTAAAGTTTGCCATACCAATAAGCCGGCTGCGTTTTGCAATGCAAAAAAAAATATGTACGAGCCTATGCTGGCCTGGTACCCATATAGCTGCGCCGATACTCTGATGGAGAAATATGAAGCAAAGCAATATTCATTGAGGATATTTTTACAACAGGTAAATGCCGAAAAGTTTCTTCCTGAAAATAAGAAAAGCATCATTAGTATTGATACTTATCGGGACTATACAAAGGCTTTTAAGGAAATAAACGGTTAATGGCTTTGAGTATCTTTTAGTAAATTTAAGTAATGAAAAATTTACAGGTAGCACATATAAGTATTCAAAAAATTAAAGGGAACAGTTGTACAGAAGAAAATGATTTGCTGGCAAAAGAAGAACCACTTGAAATTAAACTTGAATATAGTACTGCTACCGGCCGCATGCAAAAAAACTTAGCCATTACTATGCGTACGCCGGGTAATGATGAAGAACTGGCTGCAGGTTTTTTATTTACCGAAGGAGTTATAAAAAATAAAGAAGAAATACAATCTTTTAAACAGGCATCAACAGATAATAATAGTTTGCTGGTAATACTAAAAGAAGATGTTATACCACAAATTGCCTCTGCAGCACGTAATTTTTACAGTACATCTAGTTGCGGAATATGCGGCAAAGCAAGCATCGAAGCTATCCAGATGGTTTCGAACTATTTAACCATTAAAAATAATTTCAGTATTACAGCCGGTTTAATTTACAATTTACCTTTGCAGGTAAAAAGTCAACAAAATATTTTTGAAGATACAGGAGGCATACATGCAGCCGCATTATTTAATAATAATGGAGATATATTATTACTTAAAGAAGACGTAGGCAGGCACAATGCATTGGATAAGGTGATTGGCCATTTTTTTATAAATGATAAACTGCCTTTGCATAACAGTATCTTGTTTTTAAGTGGCAGAGCCGGGTTTGAATTATTGCAAAAAGCAGCAATGGCAGGAATAAAGATGATTGTTGCCGTTGGAGCGCCATCAAGCCTTGCAGTAGAGATGGCGCAGGATAATGATATTACATTGATTGGATTTTTAAGAGAAAACCGTTTTAACATCTACACTGGAAAACAAAGAGTAATTGTAAAATGATAACAAAGAAATTGGATAGTGAATAATTCTTATTGTTGATAAACAGCTAAAATAATAAAATTGAAATTACGCATTAAAGCAAATTCAGTACGTATAAGGCTTACAAAAACTGAAGTAAGCAAACTTACAAATGAAGGTTATTTGCAGGAGACAACCGTTTTACCCGGCCAATCATTTGTTTATGCTTTAAAATCTGATGAAAATGTAACAACATTAACAATTGTATTTGAAGATAATTTACTTACTATGATTGTTCCAAAATCTTTTACAACAAATTGGTATAATAATGATATAGTTGGGCTTGATGCCTGGATACAGGTAAATGAAAACAAAAAATTGTATCTTTTACTTGAAAAAGATTTTGTTTGCCTGGATGAAACCACCGAAGACCAAAGTGATAATTACGAAAATCCAAATAAAGCGCCTGTAGAACGAATGAAGAAAAAAAGGAAATACCGGCAGCCGAAAATCCCGAAACATTCACCGGATTAAAACTTGGCCCGCCATTGAAAGTGGCTGCAGGCATACCTGCTGTATTGCAAAGTTTTAAACATGTATTTAGCGAGGCAGGGATATTACGTGGCTTAAAAGCATTGAATAAATTAAACAAGAAAGATGGGTTCGACTGTCCCAGTTGTGCCTGGCCTGACCCTGATGATGAACGTAGCCCCATTGCTGAATATTGCGAAAACGGCGCCAAGGCAGTAGCAGATGAAGCCACTGCCAAAGCAATCGGTGCTTCATTCTTTGCAGCTAATCCTGTAAAAGAGCTGGCACTATTAAATGATTATGAAATAGGCAAAAAAGGCCGCATTACGCTACCAATGTATTTGCCGCAAGGTGCTACACATTATCAGCCCATCAGTTGGATGGCGGCATTTACAAAAATTGCAAAAGCTTTAAACAGTTTATCGTCGCCAGATGAAGCTGTATTTTATACATCCGGGCGAACAAGCAATGAAGCTGCATTTCTATACCAGCTTTTTGTTAGGGAATTTGGAACCAACAACCTGCCCGATTGCAGCAATATGTGCCACGAAAGCAGTGGCGTTGCCCTGGGCGAATCGCTCGGCATTGGAAAAGGCTCAGTAAAGCTGGAAGATTTTTATGAAGCAGAAGTAATAATCATCTTAGGACAAAACCCCGGCACCAATCACCCACGCATGTTAACCGCTTTGCAAAAAGCAAAAGCCAACGGCGCCATCATCATTTCCATTAATCCCCTGCCCGAAACCGGTTTAATGGGTTTCAATAATCCACAAAAGTTAAAAGGTATCTTAGGTATCAACAGCGCTTTAACCGATTTGTTTTTGCCGGTAAAAATAAATGGCGATATGCCCCTTTTACAGGCAATTGAAATTTTATTACTGCAAGAGGAAGAAAAATCTGCAGGCAAAGTATTTGATCAATCGTTTATAAAAAATAATACGGAAGGTTACAAGGAATTTTGTAACCATTTGCGGCAGTTAGATGTTCAGCAATTGGCTATAGCTTCCGGTATAGATATGGCCGATATCCGGCAAGCAGCAGATATTTTAAAAAGTAAAACGAAGATAATAGCCTGTTGGGCAATGGGACTTACCCAACATAAAAATGCAGTAGATACCATCAAGGAAATAGTAAACCTATTATTGTTAAAAGGCAGTATTGGAAAACCCGGTGCAGGCACCTGCCCCGTACGTGGGCATAGCAATGTACAGGGCGACCGTACCGTTGGGATTTTTGAAAAACCCTCACAAAAATTATTACAATCTATACAGCAAAATTTTGGGTTTAAACCACCGCAGAAACACGGGTACGATGTAGTGGAAAGTATTAAAGCTATGTATGAAGAAAAAGTAAAAGTCTTTGTAGCTATGGGTGGAAATTTTTTATCAGCAACTCCCGATACAGAATTTACAGCCAATGCGTTACGTAAATGTAAATTAACGGTGCATGTAAGTACAAAGTTAAACCGTAGCCATTTGGTGCATGGCAATGAAGCTTTGATTTTGCCCTGTCTTGGCCGTAGCGATAAAGACATACTGAACGGGGAAGTGCAATTTGTTTCCTGCGAAAATTCAATGGGTGTGGTACAGCAATCGAAGGGTTTATTAAAACCGGTATCCGGTAACTTATTAAGTGAACCTTCAATTATATGCCATCTTGCTAAAGCAACACTTGGCGATAAAAGTAAAATAGATTGGGATAAATACCTGTTGCATTACGATCATATAAGAGATGATATTGAAAAAACAATACCGGGCTTTGAAAAGTATAATGAAAGAGTGAGGATACCGGGAGGTTTTTATTTACCCAACTGCAACCGTGATGGAAGTTTTGACACAGTAACAAAAAAAGCACATTTCAATATTGCAAATTTCGCAGCAACTGAACTGGCTGCAGATGAATTACTGATGATGACCATACGCAGCCACGACCAGTTTAACACAACCATTTACGGACTTGATGACAGGTATCGTGGAATATATAATGAACGCCGTGTGGTACTGATGAACCAGTCTGATATGAATAAACGGCAATTAAAACAAAACGATATTGTTGATCTTGTAAATGAAGAAGACGGCAGGCAACGGATTGCTCATAAATTTATAGTGGTGCCTTATGCTATCCCTGCAGGTTGTACTGCTACCTATTTCCCCGAAGCAAATGTATTAGTACCCATCAACAGCGTAGCAGAAAAAAGTAATACCCCGGTTTCAAAAGCCGTGGTAATAAAAATCAGGAAACAATAATTATGTATTAATGTTTGAATATTTGTGAAGGCATGACTTGTTATTGTGTTGCCAGTAGACAGGATATTATACTGTTGAGATTATGAGCTATAGTTGGATACTGAACTTGCAACTCAAAAACCCTTGCTGATAGTAGTACATAGCTGATATTATATTGTTAAGCCATACCTTTGCAAGCACTTTTGTTGGAGTAGTGTTATTTTGTTGTCGTCAATTCAGCAATTTTCAAATTGTATTTTTCCCTAATTGCCTGCATTTCTTTTTTCAAAATATCTGGGTGTTTCCAATATTTTTCACTCAACTTTTCCCTGATTTCCCTCATCATTTTTACTGCGTCAAAATTTTTATTCTGTTTCATCATTTGAAGTGTTTATAATTTCTCTTGGTGTCCTGATTTCTATCATTCTGTAACCAAGTTTTAGATTTATAGAGTTGTACACCCTAATTCTATTAATGTTTACTATGTGTTTGAAGTTCCAACTTGCTAAAACGTCAGCATTGTTTAACGTTGCAAGTGCAATATGAAGTGCATCATTATAACTTTTATTTGTTAATGCACCCTCGGTAATATAAGTTTCTGCAAGTTGATAACTTCGTCATTTACGCCTATTGAAATTTTGTTTTCAATTGCCAATTCGTTGATTTTATTTCTAACTTCTTCTCTTGCAAATTCCAGTTCTTGTATAGTCAAATCAGAAAGCATCAATGTCTTTATGCCTTGCTTATATTCTTCAAATAAAGCTAAAGACCATTCTTTAAATTCAACATCAAAACAACCTCCAATTGTTGATGTGTCTGCATATACCTTCATATTCCAAAATTACGAAATTAAGTTTACTAATGTAAAGGTTGAATGGCTAGGTCTTAAATTTATCCCTTAACCTCCAGTCTTGGTAATTAATTTTTGTGTCTTCGAATTTATGGGCTTTGAATACAGTTGTAATACATGCAATCATTACTTCTATCTATGCCGATTTATACACGATGATAATCAGCTTTCCAGTTTTTAATCTGCATCTTTATCTTCTTCTGGCCCATGTTTTCATCGGCTGCTTTTTGGGCTAATGAAACAAATTCATCATCACCGGCAAAACGCAAGCCAATAATTTGTCCCATCCTTAACCTGCTATCTAAAGGTTTACCTGTTGCAATAAAATGGCGCAGGTTTACTTCCGAACGTATAGCCCTGTCCTGCGCTTTTAATGCAAAAGATCTTGCAAACCATAAAGCAAGAAGTACAGCTACCGTTAACGAAAGCATGGCAGCAGCCTGTACCCTGCCGCTTTCATCAATTACGGCTTTTATAAAATTTATTATGGTTACCACCAATGGAAAACTTATAGCCAAAAGGGCAACATAATGGTATATAGGTAATATACGGGCATGGTTTTTAAAATTTTGTTCAGTCATTGATTTTTAATTTAAGATTTATAAAAATTATTTCAAGATATCAAGCAGCTTCCACATTTTTTCACGCACTGCGGCAGAACTGCCATCATAATTATTGATGATGAAAGAAAAAGTATAATCTTTGCCTGCTTTTGATTTAATGTAACCGGTATAACTTCTAACGCCTCCTATAAACCCCGACTTCATCCTGATACCATTTTGTAATGGCAGCGCATTATAAAATGATGCAAACCAGTTTTGTTTTTTTGCATACTGCATCACAGTAACCAACGCTTTTGTGGTAACCCTGTTTGCAGGCGATAAACCACTGCCATCCCTTATCTTCAGCGCCGATTTTTCAACTCCCCTTTTACTCCAGAAATCGGTTATAATATTAAGGCCGGTATCAGTAGCGCCAAAACCTGTTTTTTCAAACGAAATGGTTTTTACAAATGCTTCGCCATACAGGTTGATGCTTTTTTGTAAAAACCAGTAATTAATACTGTCGAGTGGCGGAGAAAAAATGCTGCCAATAGTTTTTGTGGCAACAGGCAATATTTTCTTATCAATAAAAAACAATGTGCTGCTTTTTGTTTTTCCTGTTAAGGCAATATTGTTTTGCTTAAATAATTCTTCCAGGTAATATGAAAAAGCAATGCTTGCATTTGGCATGGCGCCCGAAACTTTAAATGAATTGTTACCGGCAGGCACGGTGCCACGTACATATCCTATCAAACCATCTTCGGGTAAATAAATGATGGAATTATCGCCACTGCCCGCTTTTCCTGTTTTTAATTCATTTATCAACTCAGCATGCAGCAAGGGTTCTGTTCCTGTAATCTCTACAGGGTCGCCAATATTTTTGCCCGGTTTCAGCAACAGGTCGTATTGGTTTTCGTGCCAGTTCAATCCCCTTGCGCCGGCTCCGTAATAATTACCAATATCTTCCCATACCCACCCGCCGGGTGTAGCCTGTGTTTCCCATTTCGATTCATTAATTATGATATCGCCATTTATGGTTTTTATTTTGTTTTGATTAAGTATGGAGATTATCCAATTGCCAAAAAAACTTTCTTTTGTATCCTCCCATCTCCAACTTCCAAGGGTTGGGTCGCCTGATGCGGTAATAATAAGATTCCCAATTAAAGTATCGTTCAAAATTTCGCCATCATAACCGATTGAAGTTTTATAGGTATAATTTTTTCCCAGTAATTCAAATGCTGCTACACTGGTAACCACTTTTAAACAACTGGCTGTAGCCAATCCTGTTTCAGCATTTTTATCAAAAACAGTTTTACCTGTATTGCCATCAACAACAAATAAACTGATGCCAGCATGTTTAAACTGTTCATCCGTTTCCATTTTTTTTATTGCTGCAGATAATTTTACCTCAATGTTTTGTGCGATAGATACAAAACATACAAAACAGAATGCAGTGGCTAATACATATCTCATCATCAAAATAATTTAATAACCAAAACTAAAAGAATTACATTTGAACTTTTATAAATGTAGTTAAAAAAGCCTGCACCGGTAACTTATAAGTTGTCGTGCATAGCAATTTTAATTTTAACGATACACAATTTACATGCAGCAGGTACAAGCATCCATCATCACCATTGGCGACGAACTTTTAATTGGACAGGTAATAGATACCAACAGCGCCTGGATGGCGCAGCAACTTAACAAAGAAGGCATACGTGTGGTACGGCGTGTAGCCGTGGGCGATGTGTGGGAGGAGATGTGGGCAGCATTGGATGAAGAACAAAAACATGCCGATATTATTTTAATTACCGGCGGGCTTGGCCCCACCGCCGATGATATCACCAAACCTTTACTTTGTAAATATTTTAATGGCCACATGATTGTACATGAAGAATCAAGACAACGTGTGGTTGATATGTTTACCCGGTTAAACAGGCCATTGCTTGAAGTTAATTTAAAACAGGCCGAAGTACCGGATGTTTGTACGGTTTTAATAAATAAACGGGGCAGTGCACCGGGAATGGTGTTTAATAAAGATGGAAAAGTATTTGTAAGCATGCCCGGCGTGCCACACGAAATGCAGGGCCTGATGACCGATGATGTGATTCCTTTGTTGGTTAAAAAATTTACATTTCCTTCTATCTGTCATAAAACTTTATTAACCTCGGGCATTGGCGAAAGTTTTTTAGCAGAGCTGATAAAAGATTTTGAAAACGCTTTGCCTGCACATATCAAACTGGCCTACCTGCCTAATTATGGTTTGGTGCGTTTACGGCTTAGCGCTACCGGTTTTGATAAAGAAAAAAATGAAAAAGAAATTCAACAGTTATTTGACACTTTAAAAATACTAACAAAAGATTACCTGGTTACCGATGTTGATGAACCCATGCAAAATGTAATTAGTAAATTGCTTGAAACAAAAGGTAAAACATTGTGTACTGCCGAGAGCTGCTCCGGTGGATATATTGCACACTTGCTTACTACCATTCCCGGCTCATCAAAATTTTATGATGGCAGTGTAATCAGTTACTCTTACCAGGCAAAAGAAGATTTGCTACAGGTAAATAAAACTACCATCGAAACCCTGGGTGCAGTAAGCGAAGAAGTGGTGATTGAAATGGCAAAGGGAGCTTTAAAAAATATTAAGTCGGATTATGTGATTGCTGTTTCGGGCATCATGGGCCCGCAGGGAGGCCTACCGGGTAAGCCTGTTGGCACTGTTTGGGTGGCTGTAGGCAATAATGAAAAATTAGAAACTAAAAAACTTTATTTTCCTTACGACAGGATGAGGAATATACAGTTAACGGCGGCCAATGCTTTAAACATGCTGCGAAAATTTATTCTGGCAGAACAATAGCTATGGCTGTTATTTTCAATGATTTTACAACTTAAAAAGGAAATAATTACCTTTGAATCCGATTGCGGATAATATCCGGGCAGGATATATTGAATTTTCATTTGCAAATTTCAAACTACAAATTATTATATGAGTTTAGTTGATTTAGTAATGCCCAAACTGGGAGAAAGTATTATGGAGGCCACCATTTTAAAATGGCATAAAAAACCGGGCGATACTATTAAGCAGGATGAAACGGTATTGGATATAGCAACAGATAAAGTTGACAGCGAAGTTCCCTCAACAGCCGAAGGTGTGATAGAAGAAATTTTATTTAAGGAGAATGATGTAGTGCCAATAGGAACTGTTATTGCAAAAATAAGAGTAGGCGCCAATGCGGCTGTATCAGGCAGTCAGCCTCCGGCACCGCAAAAAGAAGAATATGAAGAAGCCAGTGTGGTAGAAGAAATTCCTTACCAGCCGGTGAGCCATACTTCTACTGTTAGCAGTTCGCCTGCATCGTCAAATAAAATGCGTTTTTATTCACCGTTAGTGTTAAATATAGCGCAGGAAGAAGGTATCAGCATGGCCGAACTTGAAAACATTCCCGGCACCGGCCAGGATGGAAGAGTGAGCAAGAAAGATATACTTGCCTATGTTTCTAATAAAGCAACCGGCAAACCACAGCCAACCATACAACCCACGCAGGTGGCCCCGGTAGCTGCACAACAAGCTGCGCCTGCCGAACAACCATCTGCTAATAATTTACCTGCTGTTTTCACCGGTAATGTAGAAGTGATTGAAATGGACCGCATGCGTAAGCTTATTGCCAAACACATGGTTGACAGTAAACATACATCGCCGCATGTAACCAGCTTTGCAGAATGTGATGTTACCAATCTTGTTTTGTGGAGAGAGAAAGTGAAAAAAGATTTTGAAAAACGTGAAGGCGAAAAAATAACCTACACTCCCCTGTTTATTGAAGCCATTGTAAAGTGCATTAAAAAATATCCCTGGCTTAGCAGCAGTGTTGATGGCGATAAAATTATAGTAAAGAAAGATCTTAACATTGGTATGGCTACTGCCTTACCAACCGGCAACCTGATAGTACCAGTTATTAAAAACGCCGACCAGTTAAACCTTACCGGACTTACCAAACAGGTGAACAATCTTGCCAATGCGGCCCGTACCGGTAAACTAAAACCTGATGATACCGTAGGCGGCACCTTCACATTAACCAATGTAGGCACATTTGGAAGCATCATGGGTACACCCATTATTAATCAGCCGCAGGTGGCTATTATGGCAGTAGGCGCCATTAAAAAAAGGCCTATGGTAATTGAAACGCCGCAGGGCGATAGTATCGCCATCCGCCACATGATGTATATTTCCTTAAGTTACGATCATCGTATTATTGACGGCGCATTGGGCTCTACTTTTTTAAATGCTGTGAGTAAAGAACTGGAAAATTTTGATGTGAGCAGGAGTATTTGATGTTGCAATGGATGGTTGTTGAATGATACAAAATAACAGTGCAATCAGCTAATCATCTTGCTACTGTCAATAGTGAAGTGAAAACATTTTTATTGTAGAAAAATTTTACAAAATATAAACCATTTGCCAGGTGTGAAACATCCAATGATTTTATGTTTGTTTCCTGTAAACATAATTGTCCCATTACATTATACAATTCAATTTTTTCAGCAGTAAAATTTGATTTTACAAACACTAAGCCCTTTGTTGGGTTGGGGTACATGATAAATGGCTTTGTTGAAATGTTACTGTCAACAACTATTACCGTGTTACAATCTGCTATTTTAATAATACTGTTGTTATTGCTCTCTAAAGTATAATCAGATCTTGAAGCAAGGGAAGTAATTAATGTATCGGTTGGTTCTGTAACCCTATCATCACGTACCCAAACACTGTCTTGCACTTTGTTTGAAGATGTAGGGAACACAATGCCTCCTGCAAGATAATGTACATCATCACCCATGATACAAGTGCCGCTATTGACATAAGAAATACCTAATGGATAAGAAATGTTTGCGGAATTCCTGGTAAAAGACTGGATAGCCGGAGTTTGATTACATTCAATTGCATTTTGTTGTAGCACACTAATGCTTACGCTTGTGGCAGGTAATAAAGTTTGATCGGAATAAGTGTAAGTTACATTCACCGTGTCTGCAACATTATTATATAAGGGTGTGTGGTTGTTAGGTTCTACAATTGTGAATTTACCGGTGATATCTTTTATACCTGCAAGTGTTGTCCAGCCAAAAACCCTAAAAAAGTTAAAGTTGGTATTATAACTTAGGAAAACGTTATCAAACTCCAATCCTCCCAGGTATCCACAAGGGCTGGAGTAACTGGGAACTTCTAAAAAGATAGGTTCGTTATATTGTATTTGCTGCTGGCTTACATTTTGAAAAGTACAATCTTTAAATTTCACTTTATATGCATCGGCTGTTTTCCTGGTATAGAGTGCACCATACTGGCTGCCGTCAATAAAGCATCTTTCAAAAAGTACATTTCCACTAACGGGTGCAAAATTATCGGCGCCAAGAAAAATTTCACAATGTGCATAAGCGTTTGCAGGCAGGCAATTGTTTTTAAAATAACAGTCAACCACATTGATACTAACCGGCAAAGAGCTGCTATCTAAAAAACTTACTGCAACGGCAAGGCCTGCCCATCCGTTATTTTGAAAAGAACAGTTTTCAAAGTAAAGGTTTACAATCCGCTGATTAACCTGGTAGGGCTCAATATCAACACCTGCTTCGGGTAATGTACCTTGTGTGTTTATGAATTTACAATACCGTACTTTCATGTCTTCTACATTTGTAATGCTCATCCCCTGCCTGTAATGGTTATTGCAAACCACATCTTCTATCAAAATAGATTTACAATAATTAGTTCCGTCGCCACCAATATAAATACCATCTCCGCCACTTTCGTCCAGGTAAAGCCCTTTAATAGTAAAATATTTGCAATTAATTAAACTAATGTTCATCCGGTGTTCACTGTTGTTTAATAAAATAAATTCTGCTTTATTCATCTTAAAACTGGCGCCATAACCAAGCAGGATAATGTTATTTGAATTTTGAAATTTAAAAAGGCATGCATTTGTTGCATTAAATGCCCCGGCTATGGCTTCAACTACCACATCTTTCTGAAAAATAATAGTCTTATTATTTAATCCTAAAAAAATAAGAGGCCCTGTTTTCCAGTTTGCATTTTGTTTATCTACAATGATGGTATCGTTGGCTGATAGTATTGCATTACTAAGGGCCGTTGTGGCATTAAGTTCATTAAATCCAAAAGTTGAAGCCAATACAGAAGTCGCATCTGCACTATACACAGTTAAAATAAAAGCAAATAGAAAAAAATATTTTTTCATTGGTTAAAAATATTTTCTGTTCAACTAACTATAAAAAAAATATGCCTGAATAATCTTTATGTATCAAGTTTATAAAGAAACAAATGAAAATTACAGAAATTTTATTCAACAAAAGCAAAAATAATTTAATGATGAAATGTAGTGCTACTGTGTATTTCATGTATACTACAGTTGATGATACAGGTTTATCTGCAAATAGGTTTCAAGAAATTTACATGATGTGTAACTTAAAATATAAATTTCTATTTCTACATATTTAATTTTTGAATGCACTATGACCAACATCATAGTTTAATTAGCGATTATTTCATAAAATTGAACTACTAATCTTCAGAGGAGCGAATAAGTTCTTACTACACTACTTTAAAAGATTTGCATAACCGTGATTGTTTTATTTCAATAAAGTCAAACACTTTTAATATATGCATTATTCAATCTTAGTATTGTTTTTAATTCTTGCTGTTATCAGCATTTCGGTATTTGTGTATGTATTCCTTACATCGAAAAGTAACGATAACCAATCAACAGGTATGGCTAATGCTTTGCAAAAGCGGTTTTGGTTTATACTTATTTTACTGGTTATACTGTGCATCTTTGCAAGTGTTACAATTCCGAAATCGCCGTATTATCAATTTGCAGATAAACAGCCATCTAAAGTCATTCATGTAGCTGCACAGCAATTTAATTTCATTATGTCTAATAATGCCATTGATCCTAAAAGTCCTGTTGGGGATGCATACATAACAGTTGATGCAAATGAGTTGGTTGAATTTAGGGTTACCAGCCTGGATGTAAACCACGGCTTTGCCATTTATGATCCGGCTTTTAAGTTAATTGCACAAACCCAGGCAATGCCTGGCTATATAAACCGGTTGCGTTATCAATTTAAAGAACCGGGCTTGTATCATATTTTATGCCTGGAGTATTGTGGTATGGCGCACCAGGTAATGAGATCTTATTTTACTGTTAAATAAAAAGTCATGATAGCATCAAGGCTAAAAAAAATTACATCGTTGTGGGTTGTAATAGTGCTTTTACTGTTTGTGATTAGCATCATCCTAGGTATTCTAATGCGTCTTAACCAGGGCGATGTTATCCAGTTATCGCCGGTTACATTTTATACTGATATGACGGTGCATGGGCTTACCATGATAAGCATCTGGTATGTTGCCGGTATGGCCGCAGTAAACTTCATCATGGAACGATATGTGACAACCAGTAAACCAGCCAATATTATTGCACTTGTTTTTACATTAATTGGTGTACTGATGCTTTGGGCATCTACATTTATTGGGAAGTTTCATGCAGGCTGGACCTTCCTCTATCCTCTTCCGTTTAAAGAAATGTTGAAGGCCTGGGCCACACCGTTGTTCTTATTCTCCATTGCAGTATTAGGTGTAGGATGGTTAATTTGGTGTGTTAGCCTGATTGCAGGCATGCTAAAAAAATATTCTCTTGCACAAGTGTTTGCATGGCAGTATTTCCGTAAAGGCCCAAAAACAGAAACGCCTCCGTTTATTTTAATTTCCATGATTACATTGGTGGGTATTGTAACCTGTTTATTGGCTGCAGTAATATTATTGGTTTTGTTGTTTGCAGAATATTTTTCAAAAGGGGCATTTGTAAACGATGCCCTCTTGATAAAAAACCTCACATATTTTTTTGGCCATACCATTGCCAATGAAATGCTTTACCTGGGACTGGCGGTAATTTATGAACTGTTTGCTGAAATAAGTGGTAAACCAAAATGGAAAACTACCTGGTATGTAGCATTAGCCTGGAACTGTACATTGTTTTTTATTTTAACCGCATTTTTCCATCACCTGTATATGGATTTTGTTCAGCCCGAAGGGCTTCAAATATTAGGGCAGCTTGCCTCCTACCTGGCAAGTTTACCGGCAGCGGGTGTAACCGTCTTTAGCATTGTGGTAGCTATTTACCGTACAAAAATAAATTGGACGTTGGCTAACCTGTTATTTTTTATTGGTGTAATGGGTTGGGTGGTAGGTGGCTTAGGCGCTGTAATAGATGCCACCATTTCTAATAATTTTGTATTGCACAACACACTTTGGGTACCGGCACATTTTCATACTTATAATGCCATGGGTAATGTACTTTTTAGCCTTGGCTTTTTTTACTGGTTCTCATTCCAGTTTTCAAATAAAATGGACGATAATAAATTATCAGCGCTTAAATTGTTTTTTTTAGTTTTTGGCGGCATCGGTTTTTTAGCTGCCTTTTATATTGGTGGGGCCGATTCTATACCCAGGAGATATAGCAATTATCCCGATGAATTTCCATTAGCAAAAACTTTAGCAATTATTGGTGGCAGCTTTGCAACCATTTATTTGATAGGGATACTGCTTTTCTTTGTAAACATTAGCAAGCGATGTGTAAAAATCTTATTCTCCCGTTCATCCTAATTGCTTTTTGCAAGTTTACTGTTTATTGCCAACCTACTTCAGGCTGGCAGGAAGAGGTTAATATTTATAAACAAATTTATAATGCTCCTATTACCTTGATAAATGGGGAGCAAACTTCAATTGATAAGTTAGCTGAAAAAAAACCAGTGATAATAGCCCTGGTATATACTCGTTGTACAGGGATATGCTCTCCCCTGCTGTTACAATTAAAAGAATCTTTGCAGCTAAATAAAAATAACAATAACTACACTGTTTTGGTGGTAAGTTTCGATTCAAGAGATTTGATACCTGATATGCGGCAAATGGCCCACCTGTTTAACCTAAACAATAATTCTCATTGGAACTTTGCCATTACGGATAGCATCAACCGGCTAATTTCATCAATAGGCTTTAAACCGGTTTGGAACAACACTATAAAACAATTTGACCATGATGCATTGTTGGTTGGCGTAAATTCACAGGGGTATATCAGTAAAAAACTTGTAGGCCTGCGAAACGAAAAAGAACTTGAATTAATGATTGGCAGTATCAATAATGTTTATACACCTACTTACCGCCTGCCGGGACAAAATACCTTATTCTCTTGTTTCAATTATAATCCAATAACCGGCAAAAACAAGCCAGGTATGGGTTTGCTGCTGATTGCCTTGCCAGCCATTCTTTCTATACTTCTCTTAGTGGTAATCAATAAATTTGTACATAGAAAGGAAGAAGTATAAATTATAAATTGATTGATGTTATTACTTGTATGCAGTTTTTTTTGTGGAAGTATATCAACGCCTGTTGATAAACTTATAATCCTAAGTTTTATTTTTTGTTTGTAACTTGAAAACTGAAATTAAAAACATAGAGCAATTGCTTTTATCACAATCTTTAACCTGCACTTTCAATTCGTTAATATAAACCATGCGATTATTTATTTTGACAGTACTACTTTCATTTTCTTTTAATGTTATTGGACAAGCATCTTTAAAACAGGTAGATTACCTGCTTGATTCAATTTTTGTTAAAGACCAGCCGGGCATTGCTGTGGCAATTGTAAAAGATGGTAAAACAATTTTTTCTAAGGGTTACGGTATTACCAACACAATAACAAAAACTAAATTAACAGCAGCCACTAATTTTAATATTGCTTCATTAACCAAACAGTTTACTGCCGCAGGTATTTTATACCTGCAGGAAAAAGGGATGCTGGATATTAACCAACACATCAGCCAATATTTCCCTGATATGAACAAACAGGTTGCAGAAAAAGTAACATTGAAACAATTGCTAACACACAGTTCGGGCATTATAAACCATTATGATTTTGTACAGGTAGAAAAAGGAAAGCATGGTTATGCAAAACAAGTGTATGATGCTATCAAAGATAAAGACAGTTTATATTTTACTCCCGGCAGTTCATTAAGATATAGCAATACGGCTTATTGCCTGGCAGGGCTTGTCATTGAAAAAATAAGTGGTAAAACATATAATACATTCATGAAGCAAACATTCTTTTCTCCACTTAAAATGAATAACAGTACTGTTTGGAACGAGAAAGAGAAGATTTTTGAAGCAGCCACAGGATATGATAAAGACAATGCTACCGGGCAATTTATAAAATCGCAGGCCGAGGAACATGTGTTTTTTTCAACAGAAGGCGATGGCGCCATTTATACATCTGTTGATGATTATGTGAAGTGGTTTAAAGGCCTGCAAAAGGCTTCAATATTAAACAAAAAAGATATCGCTCTTACACGCTCAATTCAAAATAAAATTCCCCGCCATAACGGAATGGGCTATGGTTACGGCTGGTTTGTAAATAACCGGCAGCAACCTGCTTACATTTACCATAGCGGCGGTAATGGAGGTTTCAGAACATATAGTTTTTCAATTCCAGGGCTTGATTATCTTGTTGTGATATTTGCAAACAGAAGCGATATCAATATTGAAAATATTGTTATACAGATAAACCAAATCCTTTTTCCTAAATTACCGGCATTGATTCCTATAGAACAATTAACTTCCTGATAAAAGTTACATTCTTGTTTTGATGAAATATTTTTTTCATTCGCTGCAGCACATTGCTAATAGGAAGTTGATTGCACTTATGTATTTGTTAAGTGTATCACGAATCAATCCTATTATGAATTGAATTTTCTTATTGTACTTTTTTATCAAAAATAGTAGCCAGCATTTTATCCAATGCTTCTTCTTCAGCAATACCCACACTGCGCCAAATAATTTTCCCTTTTTTATCTACCAATACTTTGGTAGGATAAGCGCCTACATTGTAAGCATTTGTCAAATCCAACTTTTCGGCCATTTCATTATTTAATAACTGAGGCCAGGGCAAGCCATCGGTATCAACCGCTTTTTTCCATGAAGCTTTGTTTTTATCCAGTGATGAACCTGTTTCCTGGGCAATGCCCACAATTTCAAAACCCTTGCTTTTGTATTGGGCATACAGCTCTTTTAAATGCGGATTGCTCATGCGGCATGGCTTGCACCAGCTACCCCAAAAATCAAGCAACACATATTTTCCACGCAGGTTAAGGGTGTTTAAATTTTCACCCGCCAATGTACGGCCTTCAAAATCCATCATCATTACACCGGGGCCTGCTTCTTTCGTTTTTTGAA
The DNA here is from genome assembly GCA_019638575.1 of Ferruginibacter sp. Lineage (GTDB taxonomy): Bacteria > Bacteroidota > Bacteroidia > Chitinophagales > Chitinophagaceae > Ferruginibacter. Next base: position 53,723 of record JAHBTN010000013.1, read on the forward strand.
TAAAGGCATTTATTTTTTCTCCGATGGCCGATTGCTTCAACTCCGGCGTAAAAGCGGCAAAAATATTTTCGGCTTCTGTGGGTTGCAGCGAGCGAATGTTTTGAAACATTTTATTAAGCGCCACAGCGCTATTGATATGGGTTGTAAAATAATTCTTTTCGGCTCTTCTTATTTCTGTACTCAGTGATTTGTATTCCTTATTTTTTTGAGCTGCACCCGTACTGTCGCCGGATTGAAGCAGTGCATATTCTGCAAACTTTAGTTGATGTTGTTTGCTAAGCAATGGAGTGGTTATTAAACGAAACTGCTCATTCTCCTTTTCATACTTTCCGCCTTTTACCTCCGCTTTCCAAATGGCCATAGCATCGGCACTAAATTCAATTTGGTCGCCGGGGACTATAAAGAGTAAAAGCTCCGGTGCATTATAGTAAAATTTTCGTACGGTATCCCTAATGCTGTTTTTAGTAAAGCGATAGGGACGAATTTCAATTTCCTGTGCTTCGCTAATGTTCAGCTTTAGTTCAAAATTTCCATCCTGCGTTGCTACTCTTTCGTAAGCCTTTTTATCTGCTTTGTAATAAGCAAATATGAGTGGTTGGCCATCCAGGTTTTGAACAGTTCCTTTTATTAAAACATCCTGTGCCAATACCCCATTTGCAATGAAGGTCAATAATGCTACTATTAATATTTTCATTTTGCTTAAGTAGAATAAATGTTTGACAACTAATTTTTATTTAAAAGAAATCTATTCAAAAAACTTTTTCTTGTAAGCACCGTGTAGCGGGTTTTAGAACCAAGCCATCCATGTCTTTGCCCGGGATAAACCATTAGTTCAAATAGCTTATTTAATTTTTGAAGTGTATCAGCTAACTGGTAGGTGTTTTGAATATGCACATTATCATCCATAGTGCCGTGCTGCAGCAGCAACATGGCCGGCCCATAGTTTTGATAATTGTCTGCATGTGTAAGTACCGAACCAAACTTGTATCCTTCGGGATTGTCTTTAGGCTTATCCATGTAGCGTTCGGTATAATGTGAATCGTACAATGACCAATCGGTAACAGGATAATTTGAAATGCCGTAATTAAAATATTTTGCGCCGTAAGTAAGCGCCATAGCCGTTAAATAACCGCCATAGCTACCTCCAGTAATTAAAATTTTTGAAGTATCTACATACGGATTTTGGCGCAGCCATTTTACCCAGGCTATGTAATCATGCATTTCCCATTTGCCCAAATTGCGATGCAAAAAATTTAATCCCTCCTTGCCCAAATCGCCGGAGCCACGGTGGGCAAAGCCTACCTGTATTACGGGCTGGGCATCTTCTTCCTGCAAGCTGTTGATCCATTCATCGCTTACCGCCTGGTAATTGGGGCCACCATATATATTGATAACAACAGGATATTTTTTTCCTTTTTCTACATTTAGTGGCCATACTATTCGCCCGGGTAATTCAAAACCATCATCTGTTTTTAACCAAACAATTTCTCTTCGCTCCAATTTGCTGCTGTTGTAAGCACTGCCTTTGGAGTCGGCAATATCCTGTTGCTTACCCGTTTTTAAATCAACCAGCGCAATGCGTGAGGGAGTTAATGAATTTGAATAGGTAGTTAAGAGATAACGGCTATTGGGCGATAGCAATGTTTTGGTATGCGAAAAATCTCCAAAGGTCAATCGCTTTTGATGGGTGCCATCCAGCCGCACGGCATACAAATCTGTCCGGGTAGAGTACTCTGCATTGGAAGTAAAATAAACCGTTTTTGTTTTTTCATCTACCCTTTCAATTTCTGTACGCCAGTTTTTGCCCGATGTTATTTTTTTTATCAACCTGCCATCTGCAGCATGATAATAAATTTGTTCCCAGCCGTCAAAATCTCTTATCATTAAAAAACCATTTTTCATCCATTTAAAACGGTTTATCCAATTGATCCAGGTGGGTTGCTCCTCATTGTAAATTTCTTTTTTTGCACCGGTAATTAAATCAATATCATAGAGCTTAAGATTGTTTTGCTCACGGGGCATCCATTGTATCAATACACTTGCTCCATCGGGCCTCCAAATGGGTGTGCCAAAATATTGATCCTCTTTTGGATTGAAATTTGCCCATACCACGTTCTCCTTTGCAAGCGATGCAATGCCTACACTCACTTCGGGATTAGGATCACCGGCTTTGGGGTAGCGGGTGTATTCTGTAAATCCATGCTGACCGGTGGAATTGTACAATGGAAAAACAGGAACCTTACTTTCATCAAACCGATAAAAAGCAATTTGCCTGCTATCCGGCGACCACCAAAAGGCACGGTAATCGCTGCTGCGGCCCAGTATTTCTTCATAGTAAACCCAGGAAGCATAGCCATTCAATAGGGTTTCGGCGCCATCGTTTGTAAAGCGGATTTCTTTTCCCGTTTCCATTTCTATGGCATATAGATCATTGTTTCTTAAAAAGGCAATCCATTTTTTATCGGGAAAGAGGAGCGGTAGTTTTTCTTCGGCTTCGGTATGAGTGATTTGTTTTTTATCGGTACCTGCTACCCAAAAAACATCTCCGTTTTTTATTTCGGCTTTACCGGTTTTTGAAACAGATGGCGCATCAACTAATTTTTCTGCACCTGTGAAGGGATTTACACAATAACGCTCTTCTACTTTCTTTTCCCGGTTGTAGCGTATAACGATGTAATGTTCATCATCGGCCCAGGCCGTAATGCGGGGCAATGGCTTTATTAAAGTAGTATCGCTAAACAGCTGGGCATAAGCCGGGGCCATTAAAAAAAATAGTATTAAGCTCCCACACAGTTGTTTGGCTGTGTGAGAACCTAATACCATCTTCCATTTATTTATCTTCATTAAATAAAATCTTTTACCAGGTATTGGATGTTAAGCGGGGGTCGTTCTCTAGAACTTTGCTGGGGAAAGGCACAACATAAAGTGGTGAATTTACCGGCAGCGTATAAGTCTGTTGCGGAATTGTATTTGTTGCAACCGGATCGGCAGGGAATAACCTGGTTGGTACTTTTTGATATTGAACTTCTGTGTTTAATCTTTTTAAATCAAAAAAGCGGTTATGTCCTCCAAGGAGTTCCTTTCTTCTTTCGGCGATTATAAATTTTACAGTACTGGTAATATCTGTTGGTAAACTAAGGTTAGTATGTACATAATTCTTATAACGGCTTTGCAAATAAGGTTGCAGGTATTCTTTTACTTTATCGTTTTGCCCTTTTCGTGCATAACATTCAGCCAGCATGAGCATCACTTCTGTTGTTTTAATCCCTTCCAAATTGCGAGAAAAATCTTTTGCAGTGGGTACCCATCCCAGCATAAACATATAATCTTTTATAGTTGAAGAAGGCCTTTTATACAGGTCGAGCCTTACATCTTTAGTTGTACTGGTTTGGCCATAGGCCTGTAAACCCGAATTATAAAGGTTTATCAACTCCTGGCAGATATAGGTTGATTCGGATGATGTGGCAAAGAAAAGGTTTTCTTCACCGGTGGCCAGTAATGGTATGGTTGGTTTATGCGTAGTAGCATTTACCAGCGTTACCAGGTTAAAAACCTGGTGGTTGAGGTTATAAGATTCAAGCGCTGCAGTGATACAATCATCATATTCTTTTTTAAACAAATGCACTTTAGCTTTAAGCGCATAACCTGCAGCTTTATTAAAATGGTAAGGTGTTTTTGCATTGATGTTTAAATCCGGTATTGCTTCGTTGATATCTTTTTCTATTTGTGCATATACTTCTGCCACTGTATTTTTTGCCGGCTCGGGTATTGATTCAATGGATGGATCCAGTTTTAAAGGAACACCGCCATCTGTTGAGGCCGTTGCCGCATCATAAGGTTTGGCATATACGTTAATAAGCAGGAAATAGCAATATGCCCGTAACATTTTTGCTTCGGCAACAACAGTCTTTACTTCTGTTTCGGTGCCTTGCATTTCATCTTCAGCATCAATGATGGTATTAGCAATGGTAGAAATATTTTCGTACATCGACTGGTAAAAAGTACTTGACGAACCTGCGTTTCCGGTAGCATTAAGGCTTCGGTCGTAATCAGAATTAGATAAATAAAGCATATTGGCTGCCGTTAGGTTCCAGGCATTCCAAACACTGGATATGTTGGATGCATTTCGCCAACCTTCATCGTCCAGGTATTTAGTATCGGTATTGTCGTAATAAGTAACGGCATCAAATAACAGGCTATAATCCTGGGCGCTTAAAAGCAGGATTTTTCCTTTAGGTGTAATGTCTAACCATTTTTTACAAGATGATAAAGAGATCACCAGGAATAACAGGAATACTTTTAAAATTTTTGTTTGCATAAAAATAATTTTTAGAATATAACATCAAGTCTTAACAAATATGTGGTTGGCATAGGTAATCCCCAACTACGCAGGCTTACGGAATTGCTTAATGAAGTTTGCACTTCAGAATCGTACTGCTTGCCGGCAGCGCTCCATATCCAGGGGTTATTAACCTGTGCTGTAAGTTTAAAGCGGTTCATCTTTACTTTTTGGGCAATCTTATCCGGAATGGTATAAGACAGGGCAATATTCCTTAGCCTGATAAAATCACCTTTGCCAACATTTCCTGTTGATCGTATATACATATCTTGCAATGAACCCAGGCTTACAACACTAACTGATGGGTCGTAATAAATTTTAGATTTAGGAATGCTGCTGCCTGTATTATCCGGCCTCCAGGCCTTGCTTGACCAATCATCATTACCATCAGTAATTACAAAACCATAACTGGGCAAATACATTTTATGGCCGCCATAGTACAGGAACATGGCCGAAAGTTCAAATCCTTTGTACCGTATATTTTGTGTTAAAGATGCGCTGATAGGAGGAGTTTTAGTTCCCATATATACTACATCTTCTGGAAGCATGGATGAAGACCTGTCTAAAGTTAAGGTTCCATTTGTTTCAAAGTGATGAAAGGTTGTTCCATCGGCCCTGTAAATAATGGGAGCTCCATTCTGTCCATCTGTACCGCCACTGGTTAATCCGCCATAGCGATAAGCATATAATGCATCAAATGGTTTACCATCTACCAGGTAACCACTAATGGCCAGGTTTGCTGCAGAAATAGGATTATAATAAGCCTTTAATACTTTATTTTTATTATAGGCAAATGTAAGTGATGTTGTAACGATGAGGTCTTTTGTCCTGTACCAGGGCGATGATACGCTTAGCTCAAAACCTTTGTTTGACATGGCGCCGGAATTTACACGCTGTGTCATATATCCTGAAGTGAAATTAACTTCTCTTTCGCCAAGCAGGTCATCACTCTTTCTGTAATAAAAATCTAACTTACCATTAAGCTTTCCTTTTAACAGGCTGTAATCAATACCCACATTGTACGATGCGGTTTTTTCCCAGCGCAATAAAGGATTGGGCGCTGTAGAGATGGTTGCATACTGAACCGCATCGGCTGTATAAGTTGATTGGTTACCTAACCGGGCCACTAAATAGGGAGTTGTAGTTTGATCCACATTACCTGTAAGGCCATACGACATCCTCAGGTCGAGCATATCTACCCAATTAACCGATTGCATAAAATCTTCTTTGGAAACATTCCATTTTAAACCAGCCGACCATAAAGGCCTGTACCTGTATTTAGGATCGGTTCCAAAAAGATTCGTTTGATCAACCCGTACACTTCCGGATAATGCATACTTACCTTTGTACGTATAACCAGCTACTGCATACGCACCCACATAACGGTTGGTAACTTCACTCAATGTTGGCTGCATAGCGCTTTCCCTCAACCTAACTCCATCGCCATCCAATACGGCGCCTGGGCCTGTATTATTATTATAGATATAAGATTGCTGGTAACCTATATTGTAAATATAATTATTGTCAAGTGTGGTGTAGGTAAGCGCTACGGGATCGTAACCAAAGTAAATGGCAGTAGTAGAAATGCCGGTTTTAATTTGCCTTAATTCAACACCGGCTGTTGCATTCACTTCATGGTCTGAGCCAAATTTTTTATCAAAATCCAATTGGTTACGCCATACCCAACTGTTACCTGCATTTTCTACACTGGAGTACATGCCGCCTTGCGGGATAATAGAATTGATGAGGTTATAAGATGCATAACTGTTGCGAAGGAACCTGTAATAATAAGAATCTTTTGAGCGAAACTCTTCAGATTTATTTTTTGCAAACTCATACATACCCGAAGAGGTAAAGCGAAAATGCCTGCCGATATTAAAATTGAATGAGGCAAAGCTCCTGATATTATAATAATCCTGTTTGATAAGGTTATCATTCAGTTCATCCAGGATATTGAATTTATAAGATTCAAATTGTGGTAAACCTTGTATCTGGCTTAAAATTTTAGGATTTACATGAAGGCCACGCTGCATGCCGATGATATCCACATAATCCCGGTACACTTTATCTCCGTTTTCATCCAGTATGGAAGTGTAAGGTTCCAGCGAATTAAAATCATCATAACTGCTGTTTACATTTACCCGGTGGTTATACTGGATATCGGTGCCTAAATCAATCGAAAACCATTTATTTAAACGTTGTGTAGATTTAAGATAGCCTTTTATGTACTGGCTTTTTTCGTACCGGATTTGCTGGCCATCATCAATATAGTTTATAGAGGCATAGGTGCTTTGGTTATTTCCTGAACTGTTTATAGATAAATTATAACTTTTGCGTAGCGGTGTTTTCCAAATAAGTTTCATATACTCTTTGCGGTAATCGGTATTGCTCCATTTATTAAGCAATGCATCATAGTCCTGCTGGCTAAGGTTACCATTTAAGTATTCGTAGCGTGCATTTAAAAGCGGGTCAAAGTATGTAAGGTTGGTACTCCTGCTGCCGGCTTCACCTATCCCTTTTAAGCTATTATCCAGGTACGCCAATTCTGATGGAAAATTCCTGCGTACTGCTTCCCTGCTGCTGTTAGCCAGTTGGTAATCGATGTTTTCACTGGTTGTTGCATAATGGTAGTCGCTAAAAGAAGGGTTTTTAACCCATTTGTAGTCCATTGTAAATTGAACAGATGTCCTGTTTTCTTTTGTAAACTTTCCTCCTTTTGTAGTGATAACGATAACACCGTTTGATGCCCTTACACCATAGATGGACGCTGCAGCGGCATCTTTTAAAATGGTAAACGATGCAACATCGTTCATGTTTATATCATCAATATTTTTTTCGGTGGGCAAACCATCAATAACTATTAAAGGCTGATTGCCTATTTCGGGTGCAAATGTAGAAACACCACGTACCACCATATCGCCTTTAAAAGTACTAAGGCCGGGCGCCTGCCCTTCCAAAGCATCTTTTACATTTGTTAAAATCCTTTTTTCTATTTTATCGGCACCAATGATATCATACGATCCGGTGGCTCTTTCTTTAGGAAGAGTTTGGTAACCGGTATTTACCTGCACAATTATTTCTTCACCGGTTCCAAACTTTTGTTTCACCACAAGTTCACCTAAGTCTGTTTTACCGTTTACTTTTATCTCTCTTGTTTCTGCATTCACACTCGTTAAAACCAATACAGCATTTTCATCTACATCTTTTAATAAAAACTCGCCGTTAGCATTGGCAGCGGTTGCATTTTTAGTGCCTTTTACAGTTACGGTAACACCTGCTACGGGTTCGCCTTTTTCATTTACTATACGCCCATGCACATCAATATTTGCATCCACTGCGGCTATGCCATTGTTGGTATCAACCTTTGGCGCTTCCGGCTTGTCTTTTACAACAATCGTTTTGCCGATGATGTTAAAAGTGAGTGGCTGCCCTTTCAATGTTTTTTCCATGGCTTCCTCTACGGTTGCATTCTTAATCCTTACCGATACTTTACCGGCATCGGATAGTATATCGGCATTACAAAAAACAGTAAAGCCCGACTGTTGCTTAATGGCATTAAAAACAGTTTGCAACGATACACCTTTGCCAATGTAAGTAACCTTTTGCGAAATACCTTTTGCAGATACATGCAATAATGCTGTTGTGAGTAAGATGATTGTAAGTTTCATAACTCTTAGCAGTTGAGTGATAGGCGGCTTTTGTGGCCGTACCCGGTTAAGAAAAAAAAGCATAGTTTTACTCTGTTTTGGTTTGATAAATGATTATTGATGCTGTTCTGATTTTGCAAATTTTCCGAACAGTTTTTTTTCAGCCTGAACAATCTTCCCGCCTTCCTGCAACGTTGGCGGGATTTTTATTCTGTATCTTTATTTTACTTTTTTAGTAGGTTGCCTGCTTCATTCTATCCAAAATCTGCGTACACAATACATCACGGTGTTACAATTATTTTCTTCCCTTCTATTTTAAAATGAGCGCCACTTTCCTTTAGTACTTTTAAAACATCCGACAGGTTTTGATCTCTTAAAATACTTCCCCAGTATTTATCAGCCGGTATGCCTTTTGGGTAACTTACATCTACATCATACCAACGTCCAATTTGCCTCATCACCATAGCCATATCTGTATTATTAAACTGAAAGCTTCCGTTTTTCCAGGCAATAGTTTCTTCCAGGTTCACATCACCGATTACTTTTAATCCTGATTGCTGTTCAATTGCCTGTTCGCCTGGTTTTATTGTAACAGATTGTTGCCCTTCACTCACTTTTATACTTCCCTGCAGCAAGGTTGCCCTTATAGCGTTTTCATCATTGTATGCATTCACATTAAAATGTGTACCCAAAACCTGCACATCCATTTTACCTGTTATAACATGAAATGGCCTTGATACATCATGTGCCACTTCAAAATATCCTTCGCCGGTTAGTTCCACTTTTCTTTCACTGCCGGGGAAAGCATTGGGAAATTTTAATGAAGAAGCAGCATTGAGCCAAACCTTCGATCCATCTGCCAATATTAACTGGTACTGCCCGCCACGTGGAGTAGTAATGGTATTGTACATCAGTTTATCATTACCATTTCCTTTATAAGATATTTGGCCGTCGTTTAATTTTATTACCGTTACGGCTCCCTGTTTGGCAAGTGTACCATTTTGTGCATTGTCAAGTACAATGCTGGTATTATCTGCCAAAGTAAGTATGGCTTTATTGCCACCGGGCGGCACATCATTCATGGTTGCAACTGTATCATTTGGTTTAGCTATTGCTTTTTGCCCGTTGTTTTTTACAAAATAATAAGTGCCTGCTCCAATAAATAAAATAATGGCTGCAGCCACAGCAATCCTTTTCCACCAGTTAGTATGTACAATTTTTGCAGGGTGAGGATTTATTTTTTGATGCAACTGTTGCAGTATATAATTTGCTTTTTCAGTGTTAATATTACTGTGGCCACTGCTGTTAAGTACAAAGTCCTGCTGCATTAACTGCATTAGTTCTGTGGTATCATTCGTTTCCAGGTATTGCAGCAACCAACTTCGGTCTTCAGCCGTCCAGTCAGATGCTTCCAGGATATTCTTTAATCGTTGTTTAATTTCCTGCACAATTAAGGGTTTATATTATAAATACAAATGCAATTAAAAATCGGGGGGATGCGATAGGGTGTTTTTTTAAAAAAAATTTCATGGGGAAATATGGCCAAGTATAAAAAGCAGCATAACGGCGCCTGCACCGGGATATTTAGTTGCAAATTCTTTAATGAAATGGATGGCGCCCGATAAATGCTCTTTTACCGTGTGTTTAGAAATGCCCATGAGAGCGGCTGTTTCTTCATAACTTTTGCCTTGCAGTTTGCAAAGTTCAAAAGCCCTGCGTTTTTGTGGTGAGAGCTTAGTAATAGCTTTTTCTAAAATTTCCAGTTGAATGCCGGTTAAATCAGATTCTTTATCAGCTTCAGTTTCAGCCAAAGCCATGTTTTTAAAGGCCAGCGATTCTCTCAGTTTCTTTTTAAGTACATTCACTGCCCTGTTATAACTGGATACAAACAACCAGCCGCCAATTGAGCGATCGGTATCAAGCGAATCCCGTTTTTCCCAAAGGCTGATGAATACTTCCTGAACAATATCTTCGGCAATTAATGTATCATGGGTAAGCTTAAACGCATTTTGATACACTGCCTTTTGATACTTCCAGTACAATTCATCAAAAGCCTGCATATCGCCGTTTTTTAATAGCGAAATCAATTGTTGTTCATTAAAAGATGCAGGTTGGCTCATGCTAATTATGATATAAAACTACTCTAAAAAAAATAAAAGATCACCCCAGCAATAATGTAATAAAATGATTGTATGTAAACCACATAGGGGCTATATTTTGGTTGAAAATAAAAAGTAGTTTTAATGGAGCGCCGTAGGTGCGATAATTTATTTTAAAATGCAGCAACTGCTAAAAGATGCAGTGGTTACTTACAGCAGATGTATTGGATTTTGTTTTTTTGTTCAACGAACCATGGCTAAGGAATACAAGTTTAGCTTCGGTAAAAATAATCAACTTTTGTTTTTCAAATCCCTGATACAATCAGGGCGAAACTAAATGGCATCAAGTGATCGACAAACTATAACAATTGCGCCAAATGGTAAATCACCAGATGGTTTACAATCAATAATCAGTCCATTTAATTTTTTAAGTTAGATTATTACACTATTGAAAACCGGTATTCAAAATTTTCATTCAAAATATTCTAACTTTAATCGCAGCAAAAATTAATAACATGCGCTACAATTTATTTTTTGTAAAATTCAAAAGCCTCATTGTGCTTGTACTCTTATCTCAAACAAGCTTAGCCCAGGAACCTGTTATCAAGAACAAGCCCATCACAGAAAACCCGATTGTTAATACCAAAATAAAACCTGTAGCTTCCAATACAAGCGTTAACCGTTATCTTAAAACTGAGCCGCAAATGCTTAGGGCATTGGCCAATCAATATTCGTTGTTGCAATATGCATATAAACTACCTACCGACCCAGATTGCAAAGGGCCGCAATGTTTTTACTGGGATTGGAGCACTTATTATTCGCAAAATATTACCAGCGACCCGGCAACCAAAAACTGGACAAGAAATTTGATGTGGCGCAAAATACCCTCACAGGCGGTTTATGGCCGATGGGAGATTTCGCTGCTCCCCTTTCCTCCCGGATACGACCCTGCTTTTAGCGGCATCATTCGCAGCGGCATTATAGAAACACATGGCAGCGATTCTGTTTATTTTACCCTAAACTATATGGATAACGCCAATAGACAACCGGGAATTGAAAGACGCAAAACCGGCTTGCAACCCTCAACAAAATATCCAGGCAAAAAAAGGGAAGTCAATCCAAATAACCCCGGCATTACAGCCTCACCTGCCAACGGAATTAAACTAAACAAGGAACTGCTTTCAACAATGCAACTGCCTCATGATGAAACCAGGAAATTTTATATCCGTTTGGTACCATTGGACAAAGACAAAAAACCTTTATTTAAAATTTCGAACGATGTAATTGTACAGGAAACCATTTGGAAGCCTTTAAAACCAACAGAAAAACCCATTTATATTGAAGATGATTATACCATTACTGCTGTAAATTATGTACCCGTTTATTATGGCGACCCCCAATATTATGCCTGCGGAATTGTGGCGGGTTATAATGGCGACCCAAATGATGCAATAATAAAATCATTTATGGCAGCTTTTCCTGTTGGAAGCAGCATTTGCCCTCAACCGCAAAAGGATAAACCCTGGTACGAGAAAGCATTTAGCGGAATTACCGGTTTTATTGCTAAAGCCATTGATGGCACAGCAGAATTTTATAATGACACTAAGAATTATTTAAGAAAGAAATTCATGGAGATTAATTGCAATGCCAACCTGGCAACCTCTGTAGTAAACCCAGTAACTCATTTGCAGGAAGCGGCCGGCCCCGAGGTATGCGAACTCGTTAGCAATGCTGCATTTGATTATGGTATGGTAGCCGTAGGCCTGCCACCTACATTACCCAATACCGATGAATTTACTAAGTTGGCCGAAGGACAGGTGGTGGACCTGGCTTGCGATAAAATAGAAAACGAAACCGGTGTGCCCGTACCAGAAGCTACAAGAGAAGGAATAAGAAAAGAATTTCACGACAATGTAGTAAGTTCATCCAACAAGGGTATTGTGAACAATGGTTTTTTAAGAGTAAAGCCTCATCCATTAGGATTGTTTCGCCCGGCATATCTTGAAATAGAAGTAACCCGAACCGGAAATGTGTATAAAGGAAAAGCGCTTGCTTCCATACGCATAAGCGATGTTACCACCCGAACCATGCAAGACTGGGACAAAACTGCACAGAAAAATGTAACCGTTAATTTAAAGAACAATCTGTTTGAATCCACCAGCGCAAAGGTTCCTTATTTAGAAAATGTAGGTGACAAATACAAAATTTATGTTGTGTTGAGGCCGCAGGAAAGTTATATATGGATAGATAAGAAAACCGGTGTGATTGCTTCGGTAAATCACGGGCAACAACCGGGTGAATGGTACAGTGCGACTGTTCCCACCTATGAAGGCCTTGCCTATACCGGCGGTTTTCAACTTTTAAATAATGGAGGCAGTGTTACTAATTTTTCATTGGAACTAAAGAAAGCAGAAAATGTAAAAACCGTTTTTGTAAACCAATAACTTCCATTTGTTGATGATCACAAGCTAGTTCATTGTTATGCCGTTGGTGGATGTTCTGATGGCGGTAAAAGCATTGCTTTATTTAAATTTAATAATACAATTGGTATAATATTCTCATCAAGCACAATTCCCGGAGTAGAGATGATGTATGAAAAAGAGTGGTTACATACAGCAGTTGTATTGGTTTTTGTTTTGTGTGTTACAAGTTATGGTTAAGGAATACAAATTTAGCTTCGTTAAATATAATCATCTTTTGTTTTTCAATTCCCTGATACAATCAGGGCGAAACAAAACGGCAGCAAGTGATCGGCAAAGCCGAACACTTTTGCCGCCGCAGGTAAACCCCCGACAATACGCTGCCTGGTCTTCGACCAGCGGCGTTTTGAGTTCTTATGCCACATACTATAGCTGATTAAAAGAGTAAAACACTTACCAATACATCAATTTAGCAGAAACAAACTCACAAATGATTAACTCCTTGTTAGTTTCAATAAATACAATTACATATTTCTTTTTATATGGAACACATTTGTATCCTAAAGATGCCCTTGCTGGTTCACTGCATATCCTGTAGCGCATTCTGTTATCTGCCAGTTCTAAAAAGTAGTTATAAACATCATCAGAAAATTTCTCAGCAGTAGCTAACATCCCTTTTGATTCAATAAACCATGCAATTGCCGCTATATTTTCGGAGGCTTCAGGCTTGACCATTACTTTTCTCCTGCCCATTTATGAATAAGTTTTTTGCTGTAGGCACGGGCTTGTACTATTGAAAGAAGTTTTTGAGGTTTTGTTTTTAGGGCAGCCATCTTTTGCAATGCCTGGAATTCTTTTTCCGGCACCAGTACATATTTCTTTTTATCTATTTCGAGATGTGTCATAAGCTAAAGGTACAAAATATTTTAAGCAACAAACAACTTACATTTTTTCTGTTGCAGTTGTTAAGCTGCCGATTGCATCGAAGAATTTGCATTAAAAATGCTCATCAGAATACAAATTTGACTTAGGTAAATTTAATCATCTTTTGTTTTTCAATTCCCTGATATAATCAGGGCGAAACTAAACGACATCAAGTGATCGGCAAAGCCGAACACTTGCGCCAGATGGGTCTTCGACCAGCGGCGTATTGAATATATCTTGAGGGCAGAAAATTATAATCAACCTAATCCATTTCATTTTTTTTCATCTACCTCATTCATCCAATCTTCTTTAAGCATGGCATACAAATAAAGGTTGACATAACTACCGTTCAGCCATTCGGCCTGCTGTAAAATGCCTTCTTCTTTAAAATTTAATTTTTGGGCAATAGCCCTGCTGCGTTTATTGCCCACCGCACATTTTATTTCAATGCGGTTTAATCCCATTTGGGTAAAACCATATTGCATTATCGCTTTGCAACATTTTGTTACAATCCCATTGCCCTGCATGCCATCAGCCAGCCAATAACCAATCTCCCCTATCTTGTTTTGCAGGTTTATATGATGCAAACCAATACGGCCTGCAAGTTGATCCTTAAAAATAATTGCAAAACCAAAATCTGTTTTTTCTGCAGTACGTTTTATACTATCGTTTATATAAATTTTAAAATGGTCAACAGTTTGCATATTGTCAACCCAGGGAAGCCATTGCCGCAAATAAGCCCTGTTTGCATTCACCAGGTTCAACAGCATTGTTGCATCCTGTTCTTCCAAAAACCTTAGACTGATATTTTCATCTACCTTGATATTCATTTATTATCATTAAAAAATAGAAAACAACTTTAACGCTGCACTCATTACTCAAAACCCAATCCCCAGTCTTTTCCTTTTTCTGTTGCAGGCACTCCATCTTTTATCCATTTGGCAGGTTTCCCGTCTTTTAAATAATAATCAAAAAACTGGCCTAAACGTATGGAAAGGTCTTTCCTGTTTTTTCTTTCTACCAGGTTATGGTCTTCACCATTATATTCAAGCAACCATACTTTTTTCCCGAGGCGGCGCAGCGCTGTAAAATATTCTATTCCCTGGTACCAGGGTACGGCGCCATCTGCATCGTTGTGCATAATCACCAATGGGGTGTTTACTTTATCAGCAAAAAATAATGGTGAGTTTTTTAGATACAGGTCTTGCCGCTGCCATAGCGTGGCGCCAATACGACTTTGTGTATGCTCGTACTGAAACTGCCTGTTCATGCCGGTTCCCCAGCGAATACCGCCATAAGCGCTTGTCATATTTGCAACAGGAGCACCGGCCCATGCTGCACGAAACATGTTTGTTTTTGTAACAAGATATGCCACCTGGTAACCGCCCCAGCTTTGTCCCTGTATGGCCATACGGGTACTGTCTACAAAAGGCATTTTTGATAAATATTTTGCAGCGCTTACCACGCTGTTGTAAGCGCTGTTGCCCGGTTCGCCGGTTTTATAATAAATGTTGGGGTCAAAAACCAGGTAATCGTTACTTACAAAATAAGGTATGTTAACAACGGATGCACTTGGTGCAGGTGTTTTATAAGTATATAACCCATCGGCATTGCGTTCGTAAAAATAAAAGATGACGGGATATTTTTTCTTTGGGTCAAAATTTTCTGGTTTGTACAAAATGCCTTCACTCATTTTTCCGTCAAACATTTTCCAGTGCAACAATTCGGCGGTAAGCCAGTTGTAATTTTTTTGCTGTGCTGCAATATCTGTTAACTGATCAAGGTTTTTTAAATCGGCGCTGCTGTATAATTCGCTTGATGCAATATTGGAGCGTTGTACGATATAAGCAGACGCCTTATCGGCTTTTAGCGGGAATCCGAAACTGTAAGGCCCTTCATTTATTTTTACCGGGTCGGCAACCGTGTTCACCTGTTTGGTATAAAAACCACCATATTTGTTTGTTTTATTTAGCGACCGAAGTAAAATGGTTTCATCTGCATTAATAAATCGTTTTTCCCTGTCGAGTTTCACATAACTGAATTCGGTTTTATTCTTTTTACCATAGCCATTGGTTATATTTTTAGGTTGCTCTATGCCATTGGGGTCAATTTGCCATATATCGTACATATCATTAATGAGCATATATTGGTCATTGGCAGTCCATCCTGTAAAGCCCGCTGTTCTTGGATAATCCGGCACATCGTTCTCTACATCATAAATGGGCTCGGTAATTTTTGCACTTACATTTTTTATCAACCCGTTTTCAGCATTCCAGGTAAAATATGCTTTTGTATCGGGCTCGTACCAGTACACAAATTTTCCACTTGGCGATGTAATAAAATTGCCCAGTGAATTTTCTTTAATTAAACGCCTGCTTCCGTCAATGGTACTGATGGCATTGGCAGTTGTTCTCATCCTTCCCTCCCACTGCAAGGTTTTACGGTTGCCCTTTGTGCTTTTGGCCAGCACCCAGTCTGCATTGCCTTCATCTACCAGGCTTATATTTTCTGCATCTTCTGCGCCCAGTTGCACTACTTTGTCATCGCCAGGTTTTATTACTGCCATATAACTACGGTTTAATTCAGACCTCAAATTTTTTAGTTGCATGGGCTGTAAATAATCATCGTTATAATGCCAAACATCAAGGCGAGCAAGTTCAAAATCAACCAGCGTAGTATCTTTTGGCGCTGCAATGGGTGCTGTACCAAAAAATAATTTCTTCCCGTCTTTACTAAAAACCGGTACGGCATTATCGCTAACGGTAAAGCCAAGCCGCATACCAATAGTATTTCTTTGTACAATTAAATTTGCACTATCCTGCCCGGTGGTATAATACCAAAGCTTATAAAATTTTTGTAAGGCTTTTTTGCTGCTGTCTCTTTCTGCCACAAAAGCAAGCTGGTTACCATCTTCATCAAAGCTGTAATTTTTTGCATCGTTAAAATGGCGCATAAGCGTATCAACCTTTCCCGATGCAAGGTTATACAATATCACATAACCCATACTAGTGCTGTCTTTACTTTTTGGAGTTGTTTCTATAAGCAACCTTGTTCCTTTTTTATCAAACCTGTAATCGTTCACTAATTTAAATGTCTTCTCTTTGCCATCAGCCAAATGTCTTACAATCAAATCGGTACCTTCAGCCGAAGAAGCGCCTCCCGGCCCTTCATCGCCATCTGCATCTGTTATTGTATTCAAATCTTCTTCCAGCTCATCCTTACTTTTTTTGATGATTTCCTTTGCCGCCTTATTGGCAGCGTTTATTATTTCTTCTTTGGTAAGATTTTCATGTTTAACCGATTCAACCGATTTGCGGATGATGCTATCGGCAAGTTTTACCAACATATCTATATTTTTTTTTGCAGAATCTACCACTGCCTTTTTGAGTTTTTTACTGGTATCAGGTTCGGGTTTTTCCATTTGATAAGCCATATATCCAAAACCTTTTTCACTGGTTTTATAACTTTTCACCCGGGCAATCTTTATCAACCCATCTTTACCCAGTTCAATTATGCCCAGCGAATCTTTAGGCATATCATCGGGTTTTTTCTTTTTAATTTTTGCCTGGCGTGTATCCTGAAAATGAGGCTTTATCCTGAACACAACATAACGACTGTCTTCGGTTATCACTGCATTGTAGCCACGGTCAACAACCTGCTTAGCCTTGCTTGCTATATTTTGTACAACCAGTTCTCCATCTCCTTCCTGTGGATTGATGGTATAAACAACATATTTGCCATCGTTGCTAATCATACGTTCATTCAGGCTTTTCCAGCCATCGTAAACATCATGTGTGAGTGATTTTTTTTGGGCAAATACGCCGGTGCAAAAAAACAGCAGAGCGGGGATGAATATTTTCTTCATGTTGATTGGTTTTGGAATGATAAAGATAACAGGATGCTGGCAGAAATGTGTAGCCGTTTATAAATCTGTGTGTAAAAAAATAATTGGATGCAGAAATTTTAATTGCCCTGCAATCATTCTTCCAAAAAGCCCCAGGTTTTTCTCAGTTCTTCTAATTGCTCTCCCTGTAACTTTGGAGTATCATAATGCCCGGCAGCATTTTTTTGCCGGTAAGCTTCGTACAGGCAAACCGCACAAGCCACCGAAATATTCAGCGATTTTATAATGCCCACCTGCGGAATAATAAAATTACCATCGGCCCTGGCAATGATATCTTCGCTTATGCCGCCATGTTCATTTCCAAAAACAAGGCAAACGGGTTCGGTTAAATTTAGCTCGTGCAAGCCAACCGCATCGCTGCTTAAATGTGTGGTATAAATTTTTTTATAGTGTTTACGTAAAACGGTAAAACATTCATCGGCATTGGTAAACTGGTGTATGGTTAACCATTTGGCAGCGCTTGAAGAACTTTTAGCGCCCCATTTTTTATGCGGCGGAATTTTTGTGTTTAATATAAATATGTCCTGTATGCCCACCGCATCGCAGGTACGCATTACGGCGCTGATATTGTGCGGATCAAATACGTTTTCGAGCAGTACCGTTAAATCGGGTTGCCGTTTGTTTAAAACATTGGTGAGCCTTTCATTTCTTTCGGGAGTCATGGCTGCAAATTAAATGTTTTTGTTTTGTAAAACGATGTTGCAGTTGATGTTGCTGCTTTTAAAAATGAAATAAAGTTTTACATTGCATGTATGTCGTTACAATTACACCGGAACATTTTTGGCAACCCTGCTAATAAAGGAAATGTACTTACAAGGGACGAGGCAGAAAATTTGTTAAATACATGGGTGCTTAACCCAAGACTGCAATTGCACATGAAACAGGTGGCACACCTGATGCAATCGTGGGCTGCAGAAAAAGAACAGCTTGATGAAACAGGGCAATGGCAATGGGAAATGGCCGGCCTGCTGCATGATGCCGACTGGGACCAATGGCCCGATCAGCATTGCAAAAAAATAATTGAAGAGTTAGAGCAAAGAAATATTGACCCCGATATCATACATGCCATTGCATCGCATGGGCCTAATCATTTTGGTGTAGAGCCTGTAACTAAAATGGATAAGATGCTGTATGCTTTTGATGAATTATCGGGTTTAATACATGCTTATTCACTCATGCGGCCCGGCGGTTACGATGGTATGGAACTGAAAGGCGTAAAGAAACGCCTGAAAGAAAAATCATTTGCAGCCAATGTTTCAAGAGAAGAGATTGATGATGCCTGCAACCGTGCAGGAATTGCACTTGATGAGCTGATTTTATTTATCATTTCAAAACAAATAGTGGTGCAATAATTTTTCTATATCCATTTTACAATGAATAATGATTACAGCACAAGCAGGTTAACGCTTAAAAAATTATCTGAAGCCGATGCCTCTTTTATATTAGAATTGGTAAACAGTGCCGGGTGGATTGAATTTATCGGCGACCGGCATGTGCATTCTGTTGAAGATGCAGTAGCCTACATAAATAAGATTAACAACAACAAAAATATCATTTACTGGACTGTGCAATTGAAAGACAGTGAAACATCCATCGGTGTAATCACATTCATCAAGCGGGAATATTTAGAACATCACGATATCGGCTTTGCATTTTTGCCGCAGTTTTCAAAAAACGGTTATGCTTATGAAGCTGCTAAAGTGGTTTTAGATGATATGTTGAACAGCCCTTTACATACCGAAGTGCTTGCAAGTACAATACCACATAATAAAAACTCCATCAGCCTGCTCCAAAAACTGGGTTTTGTTTTTAAAAAAGAAATGGAAACAGGTAACGAAAAATTATTGTTATTCTCCACCAGGAAAAACGGGTGAAAATCGTTACCTGTCCATTAATAAAAAAAACTACTCATCGGCCCCCGAAAAATATTTTCGCCTGATAGAACGCCCTGTACTTCCGTAATAATCATTCACCCAATTGCTGTTGGGCGATAGGTGGCTTCTGTTGGTTGCATTGGTAGGCTTAAAAGTTAACGATTCCCTGAATGCATAGTGTGCATACATACGCATGTATTCGCCAAAATAAATATCGGCAACCCTTTTATCGTTCTTTATTACAATCATGTTTTCGTCGTTAGTACTTGTGCTTGCATCGCTAAAGTTTGCAGATCCGGTAAGTACAAGCGGATTGTTGCCCAGGGGATCTACCAGCATAAACTTGTTGTGTATAAAAGGAACCCTTGGCCCTTTTATGATGCTGTAAATTTCATTCACCCAACGGTCAAAAGCGTTTGTCTTAATATTGTTGCCAACCGCTACGATGCAATTTGGCAGGCGCCTTACTTTATCAATCTTTGCTTTGGCTTTGTCGTTCATTCCTTTTTTATCCATCAGGGCCATCCTTAAAACAGCATCATTTTGATCGTACACTTTTAAGAACTCGGCATTCATGCCAAAAGCAAAAGTCATGAACAGCGCTTCTTGTGCGGCATTGGCTAAAGTAGCATACCATTTTAAAACCGATTTGCCGGCGTGTGGCGAAAATACAGGGAACAAATCGTTATAGGCAGCTGTTGGCGGTGCAGGGTTATTTTTCTTCATCCATGTTTTTATGCTTGGGCCATCAAGGTCGTTGTGCAGTTGCATCCAATAATCTGCATAAGCTTTGGCTACTACTTTATCCCTGATGATATGGCCAACATTTGAATGCCCAAAAATGCCATTTTCAGAAATATTGGTTGAGCCTGTCCATACTTGTACAGGCACCCCGTTTTTTTTGAGTACAAAAAATTTGTTATGGTCAATTTTAAGTGTATTCTTTCTTGGTTCGCATAATTTTTTTATGCCAACATCTGCGATGGCTTCTTCGTTTTTAATTTTTGTCTCATCATCAAAGGCATGATATACAATTTTCACTTTTGCGCCGGTGGCAGCCACTTCTTTTAAAGTTTGTAAAACCGGATGCCAGTTAAATTCATACACGGCACCTAACAGCTCATACGTGGCGCCGTTAGCCTGTTTTAAAAAAGCAGTCAAAGCCTCATACAAACCACGTGAAAGCCAGTTGTAAGCAGCAGGCCCAATTACACTTGGTTTTTTATTTTGAAAACGCCTTGTATATTCCTGCGATGCGGCGGCACCCCTGTTAAAAAAGATAGCATGTGTATTCAGGTCTTCTGATTCGGTAGTGATGTTGATGTTTACTGTTTCACTTTCTGAAAGGTTTGATGCGGTGCCACGCAGTGCGATGATGCTATATGAATATTTTAAACCGGGGGTTACTGTATAATCGGCCCATTGAAAAGTTTGAAACGGGTGCTGGCGGCTTGAGTAATCGGAGCCGATGCTGTCATTGGGATCCGTTTCTTCAAATGTCTTCATACCCTTCATCCAGGTTGTTTCGCCGGTTTGATGATTTTTACGTTTGATAGCAAAGCCTAAAAATTTTGAGGTTTTGCTTTTGGGTATATTCATTCCAAAAAATACAACGAATGCACCGGCAATGGCATTCACTGTTAAATCCCCATCAGATGATTTTTTTCGCATGGCATTTAATTTAGGCTCCCAAAATAGAAACAATATTTTCAAAATAAAAGGGGAAAATCATTTTTAAAAAGGGTTTTAAAACGGGTAACAATTATTTCGTATTTACGCAAAATGTTTTTGGGAACCTATTTTTTATCCCCGAACTTTGGAATAACTGAAAACTAAATAGCCCTTTTATGAGAAAGATTTTTATAACAACTTGTATTATATGCCTGCTTGCTTTTGGTGCAGCCGGTTATTTTTTGTGGAAGGGTTTTTGGTGGATATTAGCTATACTGGCTCCCTTTATGATTGTTGGCATTGGCGATTTGATTCAAACTAAACACAGCCTATGGCGCAACTTTCCCTTGCTTGGCAGGTTAAGGTGGATAATGGAAGCCATGCGCCCAAAAATTTATCAATATTTTGTAGAGAGCGATACCGATGGTAAACCCATTAACCGGTTAGACAGGAATACGATTTACCAGCGTGCAAAAAAAGATTTAGATACCATGCCCTTTGGCACGCAGTGTAATGTTTATGAAGAAGGATACGAATGGATGACACACAGCATGGCGCCCAAAGATTTTCATAAGCTAAACCATAACCCAAGGGTAATAATTGGTAACAAAGATTGCAAACAACCTTATAGTGCAAGCGTATTGAATGTAAGCGCCATGAGTTTTGGTTCATTGAGCCATGCAGCAATTGAAGCACTTAACCTGGGCGCTAAAATTGGTGGTTTTGCACATAATACCGGCGAAGGGGGCATCAGCAGTTACCATCTTAGCGGCGGCGATCTTGTATGGCAAATAGGTACCGGTTATTTTGGTGCAAGGGATGATGAAGGCCGTTTTAGTTTTGAAGTGTTTAGAAAAAATGCATTAAAGCCCGAGGTGAAAATGATTGAAATAAAACTTTCGCAGGGCGCCAAACCCGGGCATGGTGGTATTTTGCCTGCCAAAAAAAATACACCGGAGATTGCTGCCATCCGTCATGTAGAACCTTATACAACTATTTTTTCCCCGCCTTATCACAGTGCTTTCAATAATCCAAAAGAATTAATACTTTTTATACAAAAGGTTAGAGAAGCATGCGATGGAAAACCGGTTGGCTTTAAATTATGCATTGGCCATAAAAGCGAATTCATTGGCATTTGTAAAGCCATGGTGGCGCTTGATATTTATCCTGATTTTATAACTGTAGATGGCGGCGAAGGCGGCACCGGTGCAGCGCCGCAGGAGTTTAGCAATTATGTGGGCGCCCCATTTTTAGACGGGCTGGCCTTTGTTGATAATATGCTTAGAGGTTTTGGTATAAGGCATCATATAAAAATAATTGGCTCGGGAAAAATAATTACCGGCTTTCATTTAATAAGAGCGATGGCCTTGGGCGCCGATATATGTAATAGCGCCCGTGCCATGATGATGGCGCTGGGATGTATACAGGCATTGGTTTGTAACCGAAACACCTGCCCTACCGGGGTTGCTACACAAGACCCAAAACTTGTTGCCGGCCTGGTGGTGCAGGATAAAAAAGTGAGGGTGGCAAATTTTCACACCGAAACAGTTAACTCTTTTGTTGAACTGTTGGGCGCTGCAGGTATAGAAGATTATACACAACTTACACGGAGCCATATTTACCGCAGGGTTTTTATGAACGAAGTACGTACGTTGGAAGATATTTATCCAAGCCTTGCAAATGGATGCATGGTAAGCAATAATATTCCCGAAAAATATAAACAGGATTTTGAGAAAGCAAGTATCGACAGGTGGTAACAGCCGTTTAATCTTTATCATCTCCCCGTTTGTTACTACTTTTTATAAGTGTAAAATTTGGATCGCCAAATTTATAACTGAAGCTTAGCCTGAAGTTTCGCACATTCCAGCGGCGGTATGCATCCTGGTAAAATTGTTCAGTATCATAAATAGCACCCCAACGGTTGCTGTTAAAAACATCATTCACAGCAAATGTGATGGCGGCTTTTTTCTTTTTCAGGAATTCTTTTTTAATGGCCATATTCACTACAAACTGTTCCAGCCTTTTGCCTTGTGGTATAACAATTGGCGATTCATAAACGGCAATTGTTTGTACACTCAGGTTATTGTACCAGGTTGGCTTAGCTGCACGAAACTTATAATTGCCCATAATTTTTGTTGACCAATTGAATCCCTTATTGGTTAAATCTACCTTATTTAATTTTGCATTTACAGTACGGTATTGCATGTTGATGGTGGGTGTTAACTCAAAATCGTTACCGGGTTTATATTTCAATGTAAACTCAACTCCATACCTGTTAGTGGTATTTGCATTAACATAAGTGTTTAAAATAGCATTGGGTTCAATGGCAGCATTGTTCAGTTGCTGGTATTGTTCGGCAGTGATGGTATCGCTGTATTGCGTAATATCCCGGGGATTGTTTCGGTAATACAACACAGCCAACAGGTTTCCTTTTTTAAATTTATGATTGTAATTGAGTTCAAATGAATTTGCATATTCTGGCTGTAACTGTGGATTTCCCTGCCTGATATTGGTAGGATTATAAATATCGATGTATGGGTTCAATTGCCAAAACCTTGGCCTGCGTATGCGTCGGCTGTAATTAAACTGCAGTTCATCATCTTCAGTAATTTTTTTTGTTACAAAGATGCTTGGAAACAAGGCATTCCAAATATCCTTCATGCTTTCGGGGTATTGGAAGCCAAATTTATAAGCACTGTCGATAAGCTCACCTTTAAAATCAGAATACTCGGCCCTTAAACCAAGCTGGTATGAAAAGGATGATCTTTTATATGAGAAAGTAAAATAGCCTGCGCTGATATTTTCGGTGTAACGGTAATCATTGCTCAGCGGCAGTTTCACATCAATACTACTATCTCGTGCATAAGCATTGTAATAACTTGAGAAATCATTCCTGTAAAACCTGATGCCGGCTTCTATTTTAATTTTATCCGAAACAGGGTTATCATAATCGGCCTGCAGGGTTAGTTGTTTTTGTTTACTGTTACCATTATTATGCACATTGCTGGGTAATTGGTACACCGATCCATCGGGGTAAAAATAACTGTTGATGATATTGGAATAACTTGACTGGCTGCCACGGTTATATGTTATATCAGCTGTAAGTTCGTGCCCCTGCTTTGGAAAACTGTATTTATAACTAAGCCTGCTGCTGCTTCGTTTGTATTTATAATTCCCGTCCGAACTGCGTTCGCCGTAACGTTGCAATGTTTTATCAATGGCAAGAAATTCCTGGTGCTGGCTTTCATTGTTACCCGAATTGCCACCAACATAACTTTGCGAAATTGTAATTGAATGGTGGTTGTTAATAAAAAAATCGGTGCCAAACCTTATGGAGTTATTATTACGGTTGCGGTTGGTTATTGTATATTGATTGAAATAATTAGTAGTGATGCCGCTGTTCCTGTTCTCTCTTAATGTTCTTCCATTTGCTTTGCCTCCAACCTGGTTATGCCCGGCGCTTACAAATAAATTAAATTTTCCCTGCCGTTGGTTAAGGTTGATATTGCTGCCAAAAAGCCCGGGCGTACCTGCACTTATGCCAACTACGCCATTAAAACCAATACGTTTATTTTTTTTAAGTACGATGTTGATGATGCCTCCTGCACTTGCTGCATCAAATTTTGCTGAAGGGTTTGTAATCAATTCAATCTTTTCAATATTTTCTGCTGGCACCTGGTCAAGCGTTAATACGGTAGGCCTGCCATCAATAAAAATTTGTGGTGTACTATTGCGTAATTCCACATTGCCATCAATATCCACCGATACACTTGGTATGTTTCTCAATATATCTATCCCACTACCACCGCTGGCAACGGCCATCTGATCTACATTAAAAATTTTCCTGTCAACTCCCATTTCCATAGCCGGCTTAGACGATGTTACCACCACCTCATCCATTTTTTTTACATTGTTATCCATGCTGATTTTGCCCAGGTTTTTTTCAAAATAACTACTGTCGGTATTTGCGTTTACCACATCAATAGAAATTATTTTATCCTGGTCTTTATAACCAAGCGCTGTAACTACCAGCCTGAATGTATTTTGTAATGGAAGGTTTTGAAAACGAAATTCGCCGTTTGCCTTGCTAAGCATGCCACTAAGCAAGTTGATAGTCTTCTTTTTATCAGCCGGGTATAATTGTACTGATGCCGCTTCAATAGGCTTGCCTGTTGCCGCATCAATAATTTCGCCATAAATGCTGTTGGTTTTAATAACTGTGTTGGCGGCTGTATTGTTTTCGCCTGCATGTTCTGCTTCAACCTGTGCAATACCGGATTGATTCAGTAAAAGAAAAAAAATACAGGATAACAGTATCGTCTTAATCATTACCAGGTTTATTCGGGAATATAAAATCAGTACCCTAAAATTTTTAATACAACTTTCAATTCAGGATTTTTCCGATTTTGTAAAGTTAATATAATGCAATGGCTATTTGCTGTTAGCTATAAACCTTTGTAGCAGTTTATACTGTTATATCGCCATTCATCATTCATTACTATGGCCGCAACCAAATAAAAAGATATTGGCATTGGTGAATGGTTATAATTTTAATTGCTTTGATGCAAAATGTAAAAGCAGTTTTTGATGAAAAGTGTTAAGTTTTTTACCTGTGCCTGCTTTGCAGGAATTTATCATGCACCACTTTATTCATCGGTTTATCATATACCTTGCTTTCAACCCAACTGATGATATCAAGATAAGAGAACACCCTTGTTTCAAAACGATTCTTTTCAAACTGTTTTATTTTGTTTAATAATTCTTTTAGCCCGGGCTTTAATTTTTCGGCCGATTCGTAAACGTTGTTGCGTAAAAATTTAAATATCACTTCTTCAACCACAGTTAAGTTTTGCATGCGGCTCATAAAACGGAATACCGATCGTATAAGCGATTCAATAATAGCATCGTTGCCCATTTCAAAATGAGCCATCAGGTGAAGCAGGCGGGCATAGCATTGTAAGTCTATCCTGATATCAACAGGCCCGTTAATAATTTTGTGCAGGTAATCAATGGAAGATTCATAATCGCCATGGCCAAAATACAATAATGCCACTTTGTATTGTATTACCAGTACCCGGTGCCGGTCTATGTAAAGGTCAAATTCCTGCAGCCCTGCTTCTATGCCCGGTACCAGTTTTAAGCCATCGCCAAAAGTACCTTTCATTAAATGCTGGTTTATCCTGGCGCTTGTTAGGTAAACAAATGCCTGCATGCGAAAATTATCGTGCCGGGTGGCAGCCTGCGAAATAGTAAACCGCTCAAACCTGGATAGGTACTGATCGAACTGTTTAAAATTTCGTAAATTAAAATTTGCCGTAAGCAGGTTATGCAAGCCTTTTATATAATGCCCTGTTTCCAAAGTTATCATCATGGGTTCCTGGTTAAAAAGGTCGGCCCATTTTTTACTGTACCGGTAATACATCAAAAAATCCTGGCGAATGAATGCATACCAGCAATAACTCTGGTACAGGTACAATGATTGATAAAAACCTTTTAGATTTTTTGTATCCACCTTCAGGTTATGTTTAAAAAACTGCCGCACACCCTTTTCATCATTTTCATTTCGGGCATGCCCGTGTTTTACATACCATTGGTATAATTGCAAAGCCAGGTTAGAGAGGCCGGTAATTTCATTTCTTTGTTCGCTTACATCATTGGCTTCGGCAATAAGGCGGTCGGCGGCAGCATCGCCGCTACGGGTTATATGCAGCGTTTCAATCTTTTTTTCGAGCGATATCACCTGTATCAAAAAACTTTCTTGGTGGTAATTTTTTGCAAGCTCTTTTGCTTTTTCAAGCATCTTTAAACTTTGCAGGTAAAGCCCTTTGTTGTATAGTATCCGTGCATGGTCTAACTGTTCATGCAACTGGAGGTCGATACTCTCGGAGCTTTTTAAAAGCCGCAGGCTTGCCAGCAACTGTTTGTATAAATGCGATTTTAAATTGGCTAACTGTGGTTTTTCAATGCCGGGTAATTTTTTAAGGATTAGCTTTTCATCATAGTCTTTTGCCTTGTCGATGGCATCAAACAATTTTACCACTTTTAAGTCTTCACGGGATGAACTGCGTTTGATATAAAGTTTAAAATGCCGCTTTTCGGCTTTTTCAAGCGATTTTATCAACTGGAATAATATGTCGGTTGAGCGGTTGGACATCATACATTTAATTTTACCAAAGCCTTTACAGTAAAGGATTTTAGGTATTTAACCGGCTTTTGGCACAATAAAATCAACCACAGGTTGATTAGGCATGCAAAGCTAACCATCTTAATTTTGTGTTACAAAGTTGGTTATTCATACAGCAGCAACCGCTAAAAAGCAAACAACCAATCGTTAGAAGGCTAATGTAAGCCATAAAGCTGAATCATTCAGCAGCAAAAAGTCGAAATTAAAATTTTCATATAGCAAGCAATCGTTAAAAAGCCGCTCCGTTTCTACGGAGAGGCATTTTTTTGCAATAATAACTTAAACAAGTATAGCAGCAAAATAAATGAAGCCCGCCTAAACAGGTAACATTATTTATTTAAGTTTTTTCATTATCTCTTCCACGGCCCTGTCTATTTGAGGGTCTCTCCCATTCAACTTGTCTTCAAAACTTTCAATCACTTTAATATCCGGCTGCACGCCTGATTTTTCAAGATCGGTGCCATCAAGTGTATAACAGCCCCAGCTTGGTAAACGTACCGTTGAACCATCAACTAAAGAAGTACCACTTGTAAAGATTATCCAGTGATAGGTCTCGTTACCGATAATGGTACCAAGTTTTAATGCTTTAAAGCCTGCCGATGTCATTTCTGCATCACTTAATGATTGCTCGTTGATAAGTAATACAATGGGCTTATCGGCTACATCATAATTGCTTTGAATTGTTTTTTTGCCTTCACGGTATTTCCATTTAAGATAGGCACGCTGCGAAAGAAATTTCAGCACCTCATCATGCACATTGCCCCCGGTGTTGTAACGTAAGTCTAAAATTAGTGCGTCTTTATTATTCAGTTCTTTAGTCATATCAATGATGAAATTTTGCAGTTCGGCTGTACCCATGTTTTTCATACAGGAATAAGCAATACGGTTCTTGCTTTTTTCATCTACACGCTGCTGGTTCCTGTCAATCCATTCATCATACAGGTTATTAACTAGGCTTGGTAGCGGATGAATGTTTACATTAAAAGGTTTATTAGCTCTTAAAAAAGTTAATGTTATTTCTTTATCCAGTGATGGTTTACTGAAATAATAATAGCGGTTGATACTTCTGTCAACATTCACATCATTTACTTTTTGTAAAATATCGCCGGGCTGTATATCAATATCGCTATGGTCGGCAGCGCTTCTCTTTATAATGTATTTCACTTTGTAAGGGTCATTGTTTTCAAACACAATTCCGGTTTCCATAGTACGGTTTGCCAGTTCCACTTTTTCGTCGTCGCCGCCGGTATTAAATCCCTGGTGCGATGAGTTAAGTTCGCCCAGCATATCGTTCAGCAGTGTACGCATATCGGCCCGGTTATTAAGGTGGGCAATAAAGGGCTGGTATTTCTCTTTTATCTTTTGCCAGTTTACACCATGAAAATCTTCATCATAATAATTAATTTCCATTTTGGCCCAGGCTTCTTCAAACATCTGTGCAAACTCGGCCTGCAGGTTGCGCCTGAAAGTAAAACTTATCTTCACCGCATCAGCCTTGCTTTGGTCGGTATTAAGTTTATAAATATCACCCCTGATAAGCAGGTAAAATTTATCCTGCACTGTTACAATATCATATCCAAATGAACCATCAGTGCCTGCAACCTTTTCTGTTTTGTTTTCTTCAAAAGGTTCTATCACTGTTTTCCATAATGCAGATTTTCCTTCGTTTTGATTGCTGCTGTAAAAAACAGTTGTCTTATCTCCTTTTTGATGAACAGCCACTAATCCCTGCGAACCAAACAAACTGCTTACCGGTTCTATACGCTCCATTATTCGATCCATATCTATTTTCACTATCACGCTATCGGTATTTGCAGATGCTTTTTTTGCTGTGTCTTTCTTTTCATCTTTAAAAAGTTCGTGAAATTTATTAGAGCGAAAAGGTGCATCAATATTTTCCAATGCAATGCGGTAAACTCCCGGGTCTTGCATTCCAAAAGGGTAAGAGGGCTTTAATCTTGATGATGTGAAATAAATATATTTTCCATCGGCCGACCACATAGGATCTGTTTCTGTAACAGAAGTATTGGTAAGGTTGATTACTTTTTTGCTTTGCAAATTATACAGCATGATGTCCTGTTCAAACCCACGAAAAGCGGTAAACGATATGTATTGGTCGTTTGGCGAAAAGGCCGGCATTGCATTATTGAAACCCCACAATTCATCCCGGGTTAAAAGTTCGCTCTTCATAGTTGTAAGGTCTAGCAGGCGCACTTCGTTACGGCCACTGAGGTAAACTGCTTTGGTACGTTTTTTATTAAAAGCAATGCAACGGTCATCTTGATTATTACTGCTTATTTTTTTTAACCCGCCACTGCCATCGGCAGCAATGGTAAACAGGTTGAGGTAGCCGTTTTGAGTTTCATTAAACAACAAAGTTTTGTTATCGCTTAGCCATTTTACCTCCAGCGCCCTTTCGGCATTACCCTTATTTATTTGTTCAATAAATTTACCTTCTATGTCGCTAACAAATATTTCGCCCCGGCTGGTGAATGCAATTTTTTTCCCGTCGGGCGATACATCAAAACTGCTGATTTTGCCACGTACATCATAATCTTTGTTATTTGGCAACAGGCTGTTGCGTACAATTTCAATCTTTAATTTCCCAGATTTTTTTGAAGCAACATCGTACATCCACAACTGGTAATCTTTTTCAAAAACTACTTTGCCGCCATTAGCATTTACAAATGCCGATTTTATGGATGAATTGAATTTTGTGAGGTTATTTTTTTTGCCGGCATCAAGGCTGTACAAATTATATTCACCGTTCACTTCATCGGAGATAAAATAAATATTTCCTTTACGGTCGATGGTGGCGCCAAAATCTTTTCCCTGCCAGGTAGTATATTTCTTGTATTGTTTTGTTGTAAGGTTGTACGACTGGATATCGGGATTAAATGGCCCTTTGTATCTTTTGCGTTGCAGTTGGAAAGAACTTTCCCAGGTATCGTTAAAAAATATTTCGCCTGTTACGGGGTCTTCGGCAAGATTATGATCGTACTGGAAGAAATAATCGCCAAAAACCGTTTTAGGTGTACCGCCATTAATTGAAACCGTAAATCCATTGCTTCGGCCAAGCCTGTTGCTTTGAAAATATATAGTTTTTGAATCCCAACCCCAACTGCATACTTCATCGTTGGCGCTATTATAAGTAAGTTGTTTAATTTCTCCGCCATTTAACGGCATCACAAAAACGTCGGCATTACCAAATTGCCTTCCTGTAAATGCAAGCCACCGTCCATCGGGCGATACCCGTGGGCTTGTTTCATACCCCTGCATAGCTGTAAGCCTGCTTGCCTGCCCGTTATTTACATCGGCTTTCCAAAGATCGCCTTCAAAACTAAAAATTACTGTTTGCCCATCGGGCGTTAAACATGGATTTGATAAAAAATAGGCTTCGTTTGATTGTGCTGTTACTGAAAAAGAAAAACATACAAATATGGCAGCTAATATTGATTTCATAGCAATTAATTTAGGCTGTGAATATACGGCTATGCCGCTTCTTTGCCATACCGTTTATAATAAAATATGCCGTACCTGGTAAAATATTTTTATGCAGGTTGTATGCGATAGCTTAATAAAAACTGAACCGGTAGTTAAAGTTTATTTGGCAAATACTTTCTTTAAAATATCGGTAACCTGTGCAGCAGGGTCTTTACGAATCTTCTGTTCCTGCAGGCCAATATTATAAAACAAACCGCTTAAAGCTTTTTCGGTTACATAAGCCGTAAGGTCGGTATTAACCTGTTTTGTGGAAAAGCGGTTATAATTGGTGAAGATATCTTTCCAGTATTTGGTGGCATCAGCTTTCTCCAATGCTGTTTCAATAACCGGGCGAAATTTTTCGGTTAGTTGTGCAGTTGTTACCGATTTTAAATAATCGGTTGCAGCAAAATCGCCGCCACGTAAAATTTGCAAACCATCTTTTATGCTCATACCTTTTATGGCTGTCCAGAAAATATCACCCACACCACTTGCAGCATCTTCTGCGGCACGGTTCATACTAAGTATGGCTTTATCAACCAAACTACCCAATCCTAAACTACGAATTGTGCTCTCTACTTTCTTTGCTTCTTCGGGCATTAAAATTTTAATGGCTGCATCGCCAAAAAATCCATTCAGTTTACTAAGTTTAGCTGCGCTGCTATCGGTACCTACCCGTAATGCTTCTTTTAATCCGCTGATAATATCTTCATTACTTAGGTTGCTGCCGTTGGCAGGTGTAACGGCTTTATTCACTTTATCTAATAATCCTTTTACTCCCTGCGCCTGTATTGGTTTTATGCAGATGAATGCCATCGCTGCAATTGCTAAAAATTTCTTCATGCTTTTTATTGTGGTTTGCAACAAAAATAAAACAGGCTATGCTAATAAAGGGTTAAATAAAGTAGCTTGTTTATTATGATGGAGATTTGGGTTAATGTTGAGCGTTAGGCTAATTATTTTTTGCAAAAAAAGATAAAAGTTTTTAATTACTTATTTTTGGCCATATAAAAACTTGTTATGAAAAAATACATACTCCTGTTCATCATCAGTATCAGCTTATTTTTTAAAGGATTTGCAGAAGAAGGCATGTGGTTGCCACAGCTTCTTCAATCGCTTAATGAAAAAGACATGAAGAAATTGGGCATGAAGATAAATGCCTCCGATATATATAATATCAGCCGCAGCAGTTTAAAAGATGCCATTGTAAGTTTTGGTGGTTTTTGTACAGCCGAAGTGGTATCGGATAAAGGTTTGCTGTTAACCAACCATCACTGCGGATTTGAAGCCATACAAAGCCATTCATCGGTACAAAATAATTATATACGTGATGGTTTTTGGGCTTATAATATGGGGCAGGAACTGCAGAACCCCGGGCTGTTTGCCACTTTCATCATCAGCATTAATGATGTTACCAAGGCCGTTTTAAACGGCGTTGGCGATAATATCACCGAAAGGGAAAGGAAAAGCCTTATTGATAAAAACATAGCTGCTTTAAAAGCAGGAACAAAAAAAGAAAGTTACCAGGATATCCTTATTCGTCCGTTTTTTGAAGCCAATAAATATTATATGTTCATCACCGAAACTTATAATGATGTACGCATGGTGGGTGCGCCACCTTCATCAATTGGTAATTTTGGTAAAGACACGGATAACTGGATGTGGCCAAGGCATACCGGCGATTTTAGCATGTTTCGAATCTACGCAGATAAAAACAACAGGCCTGCTGCATACTCGCCCGATAATGTGCCTTACAAACCAAAACGCTCTTTAAATATTTCTATAGATGGTATAAAGGAAGGTGATTTCACTATGGTGTTTGGTTTTCCGGGCCGCACCAACGAGTACCTGCACAGCAGCGCTATTGAACAGGTGGTTAAACTGAGCGATCCTGCAAAAGTTGGCATTCGTACAAAAGCCTTACAGGTTATTGATGGGTTTATGCGTAAAGATGAACAAATTGGTATTCAGTATGCAAAAAAATTTGCTTCAATTTCTAACGCATGGAAAAAATGGCAGGGCGAAATTTTAGGGCTAACAAAAAGCAATGCTGTAGAAAAACGCAAACAACTGGAAGCTAATTTTGAAAAGATAGTGATGAGCAAACCCGAGCTGAACGTGGCCTATATGGGATTGCTGAAAGACCTTGAAAAAGCTTACCACGATATTGAGCCTTATGCCTATGCCCGTGATTATTACAGCGAGATTTATCCAAAAATTGAATTGCTGCTTTTTGCCAACCAGTTAAAGTCAGTTGTAAATGCTTATGAAGAAAACGGCGAAACAGGCTATGCTGCGGCTAAAGAAAAAGCCTTACAAAATATAGAAGATCAATACAAAGATTATAATGCTGCGGTAGATGAAAAACTGTTTACCGTGTTGATGGAAATGTATGTGAAAGATCAAAAGGATGAATACACTTCGCCCTATTTTAAAGAACTGCTGCAACAAAATAGCGGTGATTATGCAAAAACGGCTGCAACGGTTTATGCACAATCAAAAATTTATGAAATTAAAAGTTTACAGGCTTTGCTTGCAGGCAGCGCAAAAGATGTAACCGATGCTATTAAGAATGATATTGGGTATAAGATTGCAATGGATATGCAATATACATTTGGCACAAAGGTAGCCGGCCATTTAAACGAAATACAATCGCACATAAACCAGTTGCAACGCTTGTACATGCAGGCGCAGATGGATGTATTTACCGAAAAAGCATTTTATCCTGATGCCAACAGTACTTTAAGAGTAACTTACGGGCAGGTAAAGCCAGCATATCCAAGAGATGGGGTTAAATATGACATTCAAACGTACATGGATGGCATTATGGAAAAATATAAGCCCGGCGATTATGAATTTGATTTGCCTAAAAAACTAATTGACTTGTATAATAAAAAAGATTTTGGCCGATGGGGAGTAAAAGGTAAACAGCCGGTATGTTTTATTGCATCCAACCATACCACCGGCGGTAACTCGGGCAGCCCTGCATTGGATGCTTATGGTAATTTGATAGGTTTGAATTTTGACCGTGCCTGGGAAGGTACCATGAGCGATATTAATTACGACCCCGCCATTTGCAGGAACATTATGGTAGATATCAGGTATGTGATGTTTATCATTGATAAATTTGCAGGAGCAAAGAATTTAATTGACGAGATGAAATTTGTAAGCCGGGTAAAGAAATAATATAAAACCTGGCATCATTTAAATATAATACAGCGAAAGGTGTTTTTAAATAATTGAAACAACATTTTACATACGCACATTTCTACAGGCTGTCGGCATATTTTTCCATTATGATGAATGGAACAAGTTGACTGTGGCCGGGCTGACAATACATAATATTTGCCCGTTCACTTAATACGTTTTAGAAAACCATTTATTTAATTACATATCCTTTAACCAAAGGCGCAATTTTATTTGGTACAAGGATTATAAAATTTAATTTGTATGCAAATAGCAATACTGGGCGCCGGCATGGTGGGCCGTGCCATGGCCATTGATCTTGCGGCTAAATACGATGTTACTTCATTTGATATTAACCACCAATCGTTACAAATACTTTCACAAAAAAACAGTTCAATAAAAACCATAAAAGCTGATTTAAGCAATTATGATAATTATAATTTATTGCTGAAAGATTTTGATTATGTGATTTCTGCCGTACCGGGATTTATGGGGTACCATTGCCTGCAGGCCATCATCAAAGCAAAAAAAAATGTAGTGGATATTTCTTTTTTTCCCGAGAATGCATTGATGTTGCAGCAACTTGCAATAGAAAATGATGTTACTGCCATTGTTGATTGTGGCGTGGCGCCGGGTATGAGTAATTTGATATTGGGTTATTATAACGAGCGCATGAAAATAACAAGTTTTGAATGTATGGTTGGCGGATTGCCCAAGAAAAGGATTTATCCTTTCGAGTATAAAGCTCCCTTCTCTCCTATTGATGTGCTGGAAGAA
This sequence comes from Ferruginibacter sp., assembly GCA_019638575.1. Lineage (GTDB taxonomy): Bacteria > Bacteroidota > Bacteroidia > Chitinophagales > Chitinophagaceae > Ferruginibacter. The sequence goes on from JAHBTN010000013.1 coordinate 88,231, forward strand.
TACACAAGGCCTGCACGCTATGTAGAGAATGGTAAAATTGTTACCCGGCCGGCATTAAGCGATGCCGAGCTGATTGATTTTGATAAAGTGGGTACTTTAGAATCATTCAACACAGATGGGCTGCGTTCTATATTGTACACTATGCCGCATATTGCCAATATGAAAGAAAAAACATTGCGGTACCCCGGGCATATTGCGTTGATGCAAGGCCTTATTAAAGCCGGTTTTTTAAGTACCCAAACAATTAATTTTAAAGGGCAACAGGTTTCGCCAATGGAATTTACTTCTACCCTTTTATTTGATCAATGGAAATTGGGAGAAGATGAAGAAGAATTTACCCTGATGCAAATAAATATCAGCAACAATGAAAAAACTATTTGTTACAACCTGTACGATGAATATGATGCTGCAACACAAACATCATCTATGAGCCGTACTACCGGTTACACCTGTACGGCCGCATTAAATATGCTGATAGAAAAACTGTTTACAGCCAAAGGCGTTTTTCCGCCAGAACTTGTGGGTAAAGATGAAACATGTTTTAATTTCATACTCCAATACCTGGCAGAAAGGAATGTGCATTATACGAGGTTGGAGAATAAATTACTTAACTAAATATTTGCATTCTTTTAATGCTTTAAAGCTGCATCCACAAAACTGTTTGCTATTTTTGTAGCTATTTGAAAAACATAATGAGTAAATATTTATTTATAGCCGGGTTATTTTTTTTGGCTGCCTGTAATAACAATGAATCTAATGATTTTGTAGATAACAGCGTAAAGCCTGTTCCTGTACCCGCCATCAATTATACTATCATTGCAGCATATCCGCATGATACAAGCGCTTACACACAGGGATTGGAATTTCATAACGGTAAATTATACGAAGGCACCGGCGATTTTGAAACTTCATCATTACGCATTACCGATGCTACCACCGGCCGGGTTGAAAAAAAGCACATGATGGGCACCGATTCCATCTTTGGGGAAGGTATCACCATATTTAAAAATAAAGTTTACCAGCTTACCTGGGAAAGCAATATTGTGTATGTATATGATATAAATAATCTTGATAAACCAATTAAAACTTTTAAATGGCCTTACGAAGGTTGGGGCCTCACCAATAACGGAACCGACCTTATCATCAGCGACGGAACATCGAATTTATATTTTGTAAACCCCGATGATTTCAGGCTTAAAAGCACTATCAGTGTTAGCAACAACAGTGGCCCCGTAGATAATATCAATGAACTGGAGTATGTGGATGGCTTTGTGTATGCTAATATTTATCAAACAGATAAAATCATCAAGATAGATCCATCAAGCGGGCATATTGTGGGTGTAATGGAATTTCCGGGTATGAAAGAAAAATATTTTGCCGACCAAAATATTCCGGGACGAACAGATGTGCTAAATGGCATAGCCTACGACAGCACCCGTAAATCTTTCTTCATCACCGGAAAGCGTTGGCCAAAAATGTTTGAAATTAAATTGAACTAAAATTTTGTTTTGGTTAAATAACCATTAAAGTTGTGTGACGGTTATTTTTTACCAATGATATAAATCACCGAACTGCATTTACTTTTATCTTTCCATGCTTTTACATTTGATGTAAAGCCGTTAATAAAACCTTTGATGAAATTTCCCTTGCCTGTTTTATATTTTTCACTCAGCATACTTACATAAAAACTATCAAACCACATTGGCTGTAGCGATACCAGTTTTAAATTATGTTGCGATAATAAGTTGTTGATGCTTTGCGGCGAAAAATGATAAAGATGGCGTGGTACATCATAAGCTGCCCAATGCTCACCATATATTTCTGCGTCTTTAGAAGTGTAATTAGGAACGGCGATGAATAATTTGCCCGAAGGGCTAAGCAAATTACCAAGTTGTTTCATGTATGCATGCAGCTCATGCACATGTTCCAGCACATGCCACATGGTTATGGCATGATATGATGCAGGTTCCAGCTCAAACAATTTTTGTGATGGCATAGGGTTTAAATCGTACATGGATGCAGCTTTAGACCTTGCCTGTTCATCGGGCTCCAACCCGGTAACTACCCAACCGGCATTTTTCATTGTATGCAGGAAGGCGCCGGTACCGCAGCCTATATCAAGTAAAGCGCCTTTATTAACGCTGGCATATTTTTTAACCAGGTTTTTTTTTGATGCCAATGTAATATTCCTGACAAAGTGGTACAAACTATTGATAAGCCCTTTTTTTGTATCGCTGTGCGAAATATAATTGTCAGATGCATAGTATGCTCCAATGGCTTCCTGTGCAGGAACATCCTGCGTAAACCTTGCTGTGCAGTTATTACAATGCCATATCACAAACGGTTGCTGTGATACTGTATAATCTTTTGCTGTTAGTTGCTCCTTTATTTCTTTGCTGTTACAAACAGGGCAACCGGTATAATGAATCATTGATGACTTATAATTTAATGGAATTTCCAAAAGTAGAACCGCCGTTAGATTGTAAAAAATATAAAAGAAGCAATAATAAACCAACAGCGCCCAAAACAATTGCCCATATCCACCAACGGTTGGTAGATTCAGTTTTTGCAACTAATAATTCGCTCATTTCTTTATTAGTTGTTTCCTTATCACCTACCAGCATTGAGTGTTCTGCTTCGGGGTGAATCACTCTTTCGGCAACAACCGGTTGCAAAAAAGATGCAGGTAGGTCTTCGGCTTTAAAAATAATTTTTCCGTTTTCGTTTATAAAAATACTGCCTACCTGTGCAAGCGAAATGGTATTGCCTGCATCTATCAATTCTTTTAAACCATTACAATAGGCTTTTAATGCATCTGCAGCATCCTGAAAGTTTAATGCTATTGATTTGCTAATATATTCAGTTAACAGCCGTGGGTTTGTTTCTACCTGTACAAACTCAACCGTAGGATGAGGCGCCTGTATAAGTTTATTGGCAAAATCGGCTTTTGCAGTAGCATTTAAAATTGAAAACGTACCAAGGCCCGGTAACGGGCAGGTTTTGTTTTGAAAAAGATATGACGCTATTAATGTTTGCATTTTTTTAAAGCTTTGCAAATATAATAGTTAGCTTTTACACTTTAATATTAATAGCTTCGGTAAATTAAATTCAACAATACTCAATCAATAGAATTGTAAAATGCTGAAACTATCTGTAAATTACCCTTTGTAAAAAAAGTAAGTTTAATTTTTTCAATTGTAAAATAAAAAAATGAAAAAAGTAACAGGTATTGGAGGTGTTTTCTTTAAATGTAAAGACCCAAAAAAAATAACCGAATGGTATAAAACACATCTTGGTTTAAATACAAATGACTACGGCGCTACTTTTGAGTGGCGAGAAGAAGATGACAGTTCTAAAAAAGGTTCTACCACATGGAGCCCTTTTGCTGAATCAACTAAATATTTTGAACCATCTGCAAAAGAATTTATGATTAATTACCGGGTGGCAGATTTGGAAGCCCTGGTAGATGAACTGAAAAAACAAGGCGTAACTATTGTTGATAATATTGAAAGCTATGATTATGGCAAGTTTGTTCACATACTTGACCCCGAAGGCAATAAAATTGAATTATGGGAGCCTGCAGAATAGTAATTAAAATTGAAAACCTGCACAAATAACACGGCAATTAATATATGCCTAAAAAATAAATCCTGCATCTTATCAAAAAAAGTTGCAGGATTTAAAGTTGAAATAATTTATCAGAAGCTAACCCTTACGCCACCCATCACATTCAGCCCAAGCACCTGATAATTATGCCAGCGCTCATATTTATTATTTAAGATATTGTTTACATCAATCCATGCGCTGAACATTTTGTTTATTTTGAATTCGGCGCCGGCGCTTAAATCAGACCCCGGTTTAAATATTTTATCAGCATTACCCTTGTCTAAATAATGGCCACCGCCAAAAGCATAAAAATCTGCTTTTAACATCACTTGTTTAAATGCCCACCAGCGTAATGAACTTGTAAATTCCATCGGTACAGTGTTCCATGCCCTTGTATTATCCTTCATTGCGGTATAGCCGTTGAATGTAACACCGGCATTAACGGTAAATTTTTCTTTGCTTACAAAACTAATATCACCATGAATCCTGAAATTCTTCACTTTACTTTCGTTGCTTATCACAAACGATTTGTTATCGGTGGCGGTATCATTGATAAAAAACGGCAGGTTGTTATAAGTTACATAACCGGCCTTTGCATTAAAATTAAAATGTTTGCCCAGGGTGCCTTTTATACCGCCATAGTATTCGGTTTCCTTAGTGTTTAATTGTGCTGTAAACGGCGCTAAGTAAGGGTTTAATGCTGATAAGTTGCGATAGGTATTTTTTACAATACGGCCAACCCATCCTGCCTGGAAAGCAAAAACATTTTCGGCTATATAGGCTTCGGCAAAAACATTGGGCAGCCAAACAAATTTGCCATTATCCCAGGTTGGCACTACGCCGCCATTAATGCTTAACCTTGGTGTGGAAAATATTAATGAAGGCGCCACCGACAATACATTGTTATTTATTTTTACATTGGGCGTAAGGCCTTTTGTGTTATAGGTTGTTATATCGGCCATACCTTCCACTTTAATAGTAAATACTTCGCCAAATTGTTTTTCAACAGGCGCAGTAAGTTTAAATGATGTTTCGGTAAGTTTATTGATATTGGTAAAATTGCTCACCTCAAGGTTGGGGTTATAACTGATACCAAAATCGCCAACTTTTGTATTGCGTACACCAATCTTAAATGCTAAATCCTGGAACTGTTGCCTTACATCTTTCTTTGAATAATGATACATACTGGTATCATAACCGTATAAGAAATGCTCATGCAGTTTTACATCCACTCCGGCATATACTTCATTGCCCGGGATAAAAAAACTGCCGGCTGCTTTTAAGTTCAGTTTCGAATAATCCTGGTACAAAAGTTTTCCCTTGCCTGCAATATAATCGGCATAAACATTGGCAAGGTATTTTTTACCATCGCCAAAACTAAAACCGGCGCTAACAAAAGGAGTTGAAAAATTTCCATAACCTACTTTAACATAATTACGTTGTCCCAGGTACAAGTTGGTATCCTGTTGCAAAGCCAATGGCTGCAAAGGAATTGGCTGGTAGGCATAAAAAAGATTTTGTGCAGGAATATTGTATGTAAGATGCGGAGCGGTTGTATCAGCATTTAAATGCGTAGCCGAAAAATTTATCTTTACCGCATTGCGTAAAACAGGTTTATACACCGAATTAATATCGATGGTAGATGTTTTTTTACCCGGCTCCTTTTGCGCAAACACTGTTGTTGTTAAAAGGCTGGCTACAGTTAACATTATTGCCGAAAAAATACCGGGCCGTATATTTATCTTATTGTACATTGAATATCCTTTATTTGTTTTTTGCATAGTTTAATTGATGGTTGGTGTTTGCCATTGTTTTTTAATTTCCCACTTTACTTACAGCCTTTTCTTCTTCAATAGCTTTATCAAGTTTTTGTTGTGCTTCCTGTTTCAGTTCGGGTATCACCGAGTTTTTAGCTACACTTTCGTAAGTGGCTTTTGCATTGAAATAATCTTTTTGCTTCATAAAAATATCGCCCAGTAAAATATAACTTTTTGTTACCCAGTTATCGTACGAACCTGTTTCTTTGATAACAGCCAGCGCCGATTTTTCGGCAGCGGCAAGATTGTTAAGGCTAAACTGGCAATTGGCAATTTCGTAACGGGCCTCGGCGCCCCATGCCGATTTATTGATGGCGGCACATGATTTAAATGCAGTTATGGCCGATGAACAATCGTTGTTTACCTGCTGCGATTTTCCCAGTACAAGAAAGGCAACAGATTTATCATCGGTACTGATACCTTTTTTAGTGAGCAGGTTTTTAGCGGCATCGTTTGCCTGTGTATAATCTTTAAGCTGGTAGTAGCAGCGCACCAAACCTCTCAGCGCTTCTAACTGGTTATCCTGGCTGATGGCGCCATTGGTTAAAGATTCAAAATACCTTTTTGCATTGGCATAATCTTTCAGTTCAAAATAACTAATCCGTCCGGCTTCAAGTGTTGCTTTTTCAAAAAAGCGGCTAAGCCCTTTGCTGTTTACATAATCGTAACCGGCAATGGCATTGGCCCAGTCTTTTTTAGTACTGTAACATTCACTGCTGAAAAAATTTGCTTCAAGGCTATATCCGCCATTGGGATATTTTGATAAGTAATTTTTAAATCCTGCGATAGCGGCATCACAATCGTTGGCATTATATTTTAAAGCGGCAGCCGTGTAAGTCAACGAATCGGCTTCGCTTACCGAAATGCTCTTTCCACTGCGGCGCATCATTTCAATATATTCATCGGGCTTGCCAATCTCTACATAAATATTTTTCATAATGCCGGTGGCTTCATCGGCTTCAGATGATTGCGGATATTTTTGTACCAGGGTCTGGTAATTTGATAAGGCTTCGTCATACTTATCGGCATTATAATATACCAAACCAAGTTTTAAATATGCCCGTGGTTTTAAACCGCCTGCAGTAGGGTCGTTCAATACATTATTAAGGTAGGGCACGGCCTGCAGGAATTTTTCATCAGCTATATAAGTTTGTGCAATTTCCATATTCACATCGGGTACCAGGTTGCTTTTTGGATATTGCTTTAGTAAAGTATTAAGTGTACTAATTTTGTTGGTAGAGCTCTTAACACCTGCAATCATGGCTTTTTGAAACATGGCATAGTCGCTTTGCGGCATTGCGTTATTCACCACGTAATCGTACATGCTGTTTGCTTTTGTAAAATCCGATTTCATAAAATAACAATCGGCGCTGCGTACATAAGCATCCTGCTCAATGGCTGGCGATGTTACTGTAACATTTTTTGCAACCTGTTCAAAATAACCAAGTGCCTTTGCATAGTTTTCTTTTTGAAACCAGCTATAACCCAGGTCGTAATTGGCAGTAGTGCGGTTGGCTTCGCCCTGTGCAGGCACCTGTGCTTCCATATACGTACTCATATACCTGATGCTGTTGTCGTAATCGCTGTTGCGGTAAGCAATTTCGCCTTTCCAAAAATTAGCATACGGTGTTACCGATGATGTTGGCAGGGTTAAAATTTTTGAAAACAATTCATCGGCCTGTTTCAGTTGCTGATCATTAACCAACTCCACCGCCCTGCCGTATAAAATGCGTGGATACACTTTTTGCATGGATGCCGTTGGATTGCTGAACGATTCATACAATCGTAATGCATCGGCAAAATTGTTGGTATTTGCCATCAGGTTCACTAATATCTCTTTTGCTTCGGTATCATATTCGCTGCCGGGATAATCGTTGATGTATTTTTTCATTTCATTAAGGGCTATATCCTGGTAGCCCAGTTCGTACGACAGCTTTGCATAATTAAATCTTGATACTTGTTGCTGTTTTTTATTGCTGCTGTTGTAAGCGCTGTACTGGAAAGCGTTACGGGCATTGGCTTTTTGGTTGGTGCGTAAATAACAATCGCCCAGCAGGTACATGCTGTTTTGCCCCATAGAATCTTTTTCGGTACTCAGTTGTTTAAAACCTTCAATGGCCTTATCAAGTTTTCCGGCATCGTAATAACAATAACTCAGTTCGTACATAATTTCTTTGGTAACCTTATCGCTGTTGTTTACATACGATTCTAAAAGCGGCAAGGCTTTCTGGTAATTTTTCTTTTCAAAATTAATCTGCCCAATCAGCAGGTTCATTTCTTTTTGATAAAACAATACTCCCGGCCTGCCCAAAACGCTTTCACCATATTTTAGTGCTTCGTCTTTTTTACCCTGGAAATAATATATCTCGGCAATATAATACGGAACCACGCCTTTGTATTCTTCCTGTGTTTCTACCAGTTTAAAAGCTTTTAATGCTTCGTTGTAATTGCGCTCGTAATAACTAATAAAGCCATAATAATAATTTGCCGGGATGTAATATTTACTTTCAGGCATTTGGTGTATCTCGTCAAACAAGGGCTTGGCTTCGCCAAATTGTTTCAGGTTAAAATAACAATAAGCTTTTTCAAACTTGGCGTCGGCAATTTCATCATTACTCAAATTTTCAAGCCCGGCTCTTTCGTAATAGTTGATGGCATTGCTGTAATCGTCTTTTAAAAAATAATATTTTGCCAGGTGGTAACTCATTAATTCACGGCGTGGCTCATTACTTACAACATCCACGTAATGGCGAGCCTGCTGTTCGGCAGCGGGCTGCTGCAACTTTAACTGGCAAACAATGTAATAATAGTTCACATCGTCGTTAATGTAAGCATGGTCACTTGTTGTGTTATCGGGGTTTTGAGCTTTTAATGCAGCAAACAAAGGGTAAGCCAATGCGTATTGTTCTTTTACAAAAAGTTCTTTGGCATTTTTATAATTTTTTTCGGGGTCGGTAATGGCATGTGTAGCTTGTGCAAATGTTGAATAAGAGAAAACTGTTGCAATAAACAGGAGTGAAAGTTTTTGTTTTAACATGTTGAATGGTTGATTCATTTTTACTGGTTGCAAAATTACTGGTTAAACCACAGCGTTACAAACATCATTCCAATTGATTGTTAATAAGTGGATAATTGATGTAAACAAAACGAATGTATTTTTACAATGCTGTTAATGAAATGATAAATAAACCTTGTGTTTCATTTTTTATAACAGAAGATTAAAACCTCAATCACAATTAAAAGAAAAGAACGATGAAGAAATTATTAACGACAAAGTATTCGGCGGGTGCATTTAATGCAGCAATGTTATTGTTAAGAATTGGCAGTGGTGTATTAATAATGAACCACGGTTATGGCAAGCTTATGAAGTTTGGCAGCCTGCAAGATAAGTTCATGAATTTTTTGGGACTGGGAAGCACCCTATCGTTATCGCTGGTGATATTTGCAGAATTTTTCTGCGGTATGTTTATCATTTTAGGTTTATTTACCAGGCTGGCTGCCATACCGCTTATTATTGCCATGGGAGTGGCTTTGATTAAGGCGCACAACACAGATTTTTTTGGCGAGGGCGAAGCGGCGGCATTATATATGATAGCTTTTATGGTATTGCTGATTATTGGCCCCGGTAAAGTGAGTGTGGATGGTATGATTGGGAAATAATATTTTTTATTTGCTTACCAGTAAATCATATTTAAAACAGATGTTCACTACCGAAACACAAATACGCATACATTATGCACTTACCGACCAAATGGGGGTTGTGTATTACGGCCATTATGCACAGTTTTATGAAATAGGAAGAGCTGAAGCCATCAGGCAAATTGGATATACCTATAAGGAAATTGAAGCGATGGGTATCATTATGCCGGTAGTGGAAATTAACAGCCGCTTTTTAAGGCCTGCCAGGTACGATGATTTGATTACAGTAAAAACTACTCTTAAAGAAATGCCCACATATTTCAAAATAGTTTTTCATTCAGAAATTTATAATGAACAGGATGAACTTTTAAATACGGGTATGGTAAGCCTGTTTTTTGTTGATGCAAAAACAATGAAGCGTTGCAATATGCCCGATGAACTGAAAACGAGATTAGAAAAATATTTTTAACCTGCAATGTTTTTAAAAAATAGCCCGTACCGATGCCCGGCCAATATGAATGGTTCGGGTATCGCCGGGTTTTCTTCCTTCGTATTGTAAACTCACTTCTATATTGCCGGCCAGGCGTTTTGTAAAGTCAATATTCCATAAATAGTTTTTGCCCGGCAGCAATCCTTCCAGTAAAATAAAACCAACAGTGCTGTTGGCAGCCCCGGGGTAACCTTTAAAATTAATCTGGTTAAGAGAAAAACGGCCGCTGATGGTGCTGTTTGAAAGTATGTTGTACCGCACATCGGCTGTTAATACATGGCTATTGGCGCTTTCCATCGAATCGATGGTATTTCTCTTCATGGCATAGGCATAGGTTAAACCTGCCCTGAAATTTGTTTTATGTACATATTGTACCGAAGGCTCAATGATATCCTGTTTTACCAGGTAGTTCCTGTTATCAAATTTGGGGCCTGTGGTGTTTAATACATTTTTTATTTGCCGGTAACCCAGCATGGTTACAAAACTGCGGTTAATGTTCCAGCGCAGTTTGCCCGATAAGGTACGCAGTTTGCGGCTTTCGAAACCATAACTCAGCATTGCTTTTGCATTACTGATGCTGTGCGTAACATCAAAACCCCACCTGATATTGCTACGGTTAAAATATAATGTGTTAGATAAAAATGAATTTAATGTTATCAGCGTGGTATCAACAAGCTGTTTGGTAAAAGGGTTAAACTGGAACTTGCCTGCAGCAATATCTTTTTTATTTATCTGTAAGGCAGAACTGGTGCTAATGCGTGACAGCAGTTTTAGCAAACCGCCTGCACCCGGCTTAATAATTAATTTGGGGTTAAGCGTAAAACTATAATTAAACTGTACATAATTGGCTTTTACATATTGGTTGCTGGGGGTAAAAACCCTTATATATTTTTTCTGATCCTGGAAAACAGCAATCTCAAATTCATTTAGTTCGGGTATGCCATTGTTGTTATAATCAATCCAGGTGTACTCGCCCTGGCCTGCCGGCACTTCTACAAATGTATATTCCCGTTTTTGTTCCTGCCCCGACCCCAGTTCGTAAAACATATTGCCTTCTAAAAAACCTTTAAATTCATTTACATAATATTCGGCACGGCCCAGCAGGCTTTCATCGGCTTTTTGCTGGCTGAGTATTGCATTTGTAATATGCAGTTTGCGGTAAGTAGCATTTAGTTTAAACTGGTGCTTTTGGCTTTTCAGCAATTCAGTAAAAAAATTATAGTTATCGCTGCGGTTGGCCTGCAACAGTTTTGAATTAGATGGCAGCAAATCGTTTCTTGTAAAATATGAAATGCCCCATTTGTTTGCTTTTGCAGGATTTGATTTTAGCGAAACCTCCCAAACATTAAAAGCATAACTCAGCAGCGATAGCGAATCATTTGTTTTATTGCGTATGCGGTTATGCTCGCTGTTGAATTTAAAACCAAGCTGCAAATTTCGCAGCCGGCTTAAATCTTTTTTTAACTCAACATTGGGCCTCAAGAATGAGCTGGATTCAACAAACCTGTTGCTGTTGGTATAACTAATTTGGCTGCTCAGTTTCCAGCCTTTAATATTATTGTATGTGCTTACCAGGTGGCGTAACCCGTTAAACTTATCACTTCGGTTATAGCTGGTAACACCGTATTGAAAAAAATTGCCGGCGCTGTCGGCCAGTTTTACATCGGCATTAATAATATGTTCATCGGCAGGGGTAATATCATAAGGCAGGCTCCAGTCTCGTAAAAATTCAATATTACGTAAGCGTTCGGCAGGTTTAAATTTTTGTTGCACAAACTCGTAACCCAGGCTTGTTTGCAACAGCAGTTGCCTGTTAAGCATGTGCAGTTTGGTATCGTCTTTTACAAACTGAAATTTTGCAGCAAAGCCTTTGTCGTTTCTTTTATCTTTAGTAGAGAAAAGGTTAATGTTGTAATCGCTCATGGCCACTTCGGCCTTTAATTTTGTTTTTGTGTTAAAAGCATATTCGCCGCCAATAGTTATAATCTGAAGTTTTTTAGGTGAGATGAGCAGGATAACAGGCGCATAATCGCCTTGCTTATTATTATTAACATCGGGCTGCACCCAGCCAAACACTTTACCATTGGTGGCACTTTGCAAAACAGTGTAGTTGCCCTTGCCCGGGCCTAAGTAAGTAAAGCCAAGGTTGTATAAAGTATCGGCAGGGTTGGTTGAAAAAACATAAATAGAATCATGAATGCTGCCATTGTACAAAGTGTCAATTTTTTTATACAAAATTTTACCGGGGCTTAAAGTATCCCTGACTGCGTTTTCGTAATAAGCAGTATCAATACCATCGCCAATATTTGCCAAAAACTGTTTTTGTTTATCATCAAGCACCTGGTTGATAGAAGAGTTTTTTGCATCGGCATTATTATAAAAGCCAACATTCAGTTGAAATTTATCATTAAAAACTGTTTCGTTGCTTACATAAATCTGTGAGTTTAAAAAATTACGGTCGGCATATTCAAACTCTACCTGTATGCGTTTATCTTTTGTTATTAATCTTTTTTGAGTAAACGTAAGTTCGGCAGTATTGTAATTAATTACATAGTCCTGGTCTTCGCCCCGCTGCAAAAGTTCGCCATCCATATACACTCTTTCGGTACCGGCAAGTACCACAAAAAATAATTCAAGCGTGGGGCTTGTAAGCCTGTATGGGCCCTGGTTGCCTTCAAAAGGAGTAATAATGTTGCGTGTGAATTTTCCTTTAGCAACAGCGCCGCTCAGCAATAAGGAATTGTTGATGTGTTTGCCAATTTTATTATCGGTGATGAACGATACACCCTGCAATCTTTTATAAAAATTAAGAAAATAATTTTTGCTTTGCCGTATATCAATATCACCTAAGTTAACCTGCCAACCTTTCTTTTTCACCTGCAAAAAAATGCGGTCAAAGTCTCGCAGATCTTGTGTGTTGCCATCGGGCTGCACGGGAATATTATTATCAGTGATGGCAGCCGTTAGCTCCATACTATCTCCAATAAAACCATTCAACTGAAGGTTGAGGCTGCTGTTAACAACGGCATCCTGGCTGTTGCCGAAAGAAATGCCACGGCCAAAACTTCCTTCGGATCGTATGTTTCCAAAATCAACCAGGGGGTTGTTTTTTTTGCCAACCGTAAGCGTAAAAGGCTCGGTAGGTAAAAAATTATAGCGAATGCTATCGTAATTATAGCGGCTAGTTACTGCATTTAATTTGTATGGAAAACTGCGGTAGGTAACCTTTACAGTTTCCTGTGGTGGTTTATCAAGCCAGGTGATGGTTGCATTCACTTCATCAACCTTGTAAAAATAGGGCGAAACGCCTTGTATGGTTACCGAGCCGGGCACCAGGCTCATAGAATCTATACGTATTGTTTTTTCTTTGGTTGATATGCTGATGGTACGAAGATTGGAAAGTGGCGCCGGGGTTATTTCCTGCGCCTGCACAAGTAAAGCCATGAAGTGTAACAGAACAGTGATGTATATTCTTTTTTGCTTCAAGCTGTTTTGGAATTAGAACGCTAAAATTACAGATTATTGTACAAGGCCGGTGAATGGATAAAGGATAGCAGCATACTGCTTAATGCTGTATATGCAAAAAAACAGGAACAGGTTTTATATATCTATCCCAAAAAATTAAACGGATAATATTATCCTTCCACTAAAAAAGTACCCAGGTCAATTACTTCCCCCTCTCCCATTTTAAATTTTTCAATAGCATCCAGTTCTACATCAACCATTACTTTGCTTTGAAAGATTAATGCTTCGCCGTTGTATAATGCAAAATATAAGTCGGGGTTTTTCTCGGGGTTTAAAAAATCTTTAAAAGCCGATTGTTTAAAACTTACATTGGCAATACCATTTTCATCAAGGCCACTCTTGCCCAGGTAATCGTCTTCCATCAGGTCTTTTTCAAACAAACGAAATTCGTAATCGCTGCCGGTTAAAGCTGCATCGCTGCCCTTGCGAATAAAACCTGCCTTCACTTTAATAATCATATCGGCATCTAAAGAAAAATTGCTCATAGTGTTCTTTGTTATTAAATTATTAGTTCATTAAAATTATTTCAATTATGGTTTGTTATTTAAATGTTTGTGATGGAGGGATTTTAAGAAAGCTTTACGGTTAAAGTTTTTTACAAATCCTGATTTCTCCCCTTTTTCAAGCTCATTAATGAGTTTTGATTTTTTTAATTCATCTTGTTCAAACATCCGTAATGCCGACCTTACAACTTCACTTGCCGAAGAAAATTTACCGGTTTGTATTTGCTGATTCATTGTATGTATTGTTTTCTGAAACAATTTGTAGTTTATTGTTGTGAATGAAGTATTCTTGTAATTTTTATTTTTAAATCTGGGATATCATTTTTTATAATATCCCAAACCAGGCTTGAATCAATGCCAAAATATTCGTGGGCGAACACATTTCTCATTCCAACTATTTGACCCCATTCTATATCTGTAAATTTTGATTTTAAAGTTGAAGAAAGATGGTTACTTGCCTCGCCAATTATTTCCATCTGTTTAATACAAGCAAATCTCATCATGGAGTTTTTTAAAAATTCATTGAAATCAACTTGAAGAAGATATTTTTCTATTTCTTCAATTGCATCAATGATATGCAATAGCCTGGCTTTATCACCCGGTTCATTTCGCATAGATTAACTGCTTTTCTCCATCAACTATCGGTTTAATATATTTTGACAATCCGTTTGAAGAAACTAAATCAACTTTGTTGTGAAGTAATTTTTCCAGGTCAAGTTTCATTTGTATAAACTGAAGGCCTATTTTTTGACTATAATCTAAATCTACTAGAATGTCGATATCACTTGTATGATCTGCTTTTCCATGTACATAAGACCCAAAAAGATATGCTTTCAAGACGGGCTTAGTCTTAAAATAACGCTTAATAGATTCTATTTTGTTGTTGTCTAAAGTCATTGCTCAAATATACAAAATCTATATAGAGTCAGTGTGCATAAGAACTATAATGGATAACTTTTACAAAAAAACATCACAACAGAAAGCTATTATATTTTTAATCATTCAACTTTAGCACCGCCAAAAATGCTTCCTGCGGCACTTCTACATTGCCAATCTGTTTCATCCTTTTTTTACCTTCTTTTTGCTTCTCTAAAAGTTTGCGTTTACGGCTAATATCGCCACCATAACATTTGGCGGTAACATCTTTACGCATGGCGCTAATATTTTCACGGGCCACCACTTTGGCGCCAATGGCGGCCTGTATGGCAATCTGAAACTGCTGCCTGGGCAACAGCTCTTTTAATTTTTCGCAAAGCTTGCGGCCAAAATCCTGGGCACGGCTGCGGTGTATGAGGGCGCTTAAGGCATCAACCTTATCGCCGTTAAGTAAAATATCCATTTTTACAATATCGCTTGGCCTGTACTCAAGCGGGTGATAATCAAAAGAAGCATAGCCACGGGTCATGCTTTTAAGTTTGTCGTAAAAGTCAAACACAATTTCGGTGAGGGGCATTTCAAAACTTAGTTCCACACGGGTAGGCGTTAAATAATGCTGGTGCGTAAGAATGCCACGCTTGTTAATACAAAGCGTCATTATATTACCAATATACTCCGGCTTGGTTATGATTTGCGCCTTAATAAAAGGTTCATCAATATGGTCAATCCTGGTGGGGTCGGGCATTTCGGTGGGGTTATTAATTTTTTTAACCTCGCCCTTGTGAGTGGTAGCAGTAAAACTTACGTTGGGTACGGTGGTAATCACTGTTTGGTTAAACTCCCGTTCAAGCCGCTCCTGTATAATCTCCATGTGCAGCATGCCCAAAAAACCACAGCGGAAACCAAAGCCAAGCGCCTGAGATGTTTCCAGTTCAAAAGTAAGCGACGCATCATTCAGTTGAAGTTTATCCATGCAGTCACGCAGTTCTTCAAAAGCATCCGTCTCTACAGGGAAGATACCGGCAAACACCATCGGCTTCACATCTTCAAAACCTTTTATAGCCTCCTTGCTGCCATTAACAACAGTGGTAATGGTATCGCCCACTTTTACTTCCCTTGCATTTTTTATACCGGTGATGATATAGCCCACATCGCCTGCCTTTACTTCCTGGCGTGGACTCATACCAAATTTTAAGATGCCCACTTCATCGGCGCCGTATTGTACGCCGGTATTGCAAAATTTAATCTGGTCGTTCTTTTTAATAACACCATTAAATACACGGTAATACACAATTATACCCCTAAAGCTGTTAAACACGCTGTCAAAAATTAGTGCCTGCAGCGGAGCATTGGGGTCGCCCTTGGGCGCCGGTATGCGTTCTATAATGGCGGTAAGAATCTCTTCAATACCAATACCGCTTTTGCCGCTGGCAAGTAAAATCTCTTCGGGCTTGCAGCCAATCAGTTCTACAATCTGGTCGGTAACTTCGGGCACCATGGCCCCATCCATATCAATTTTATTGATAACCGGAATTATCTCAAGGTTATTTTCAATAGCCAGGTATAAGTTACTGATTGTCTGCGCCTGAATACCCTGGCTGGCATCTACCAAAAGCAAGGCGCCCTCGCAGGCCGCAAGGGCACGGCTCACCTCGTAACTAAAATCAACGTGGCCCGGCGTATCAATCAAATTAAGAACATATTCTTCCCCTTTCCAATGGTAATTAATCTGTATAGCATGGCTTTTAATGGTGATGCCCTTCTCCCTTTCAAGATCCATATCATCCAATACCTGCGCCTGCATTTCCCGTTCGCTGATGGTTTTGGTAAACTCAAGCAGCCTGTCGGCAAGGGTACTTTTGCCATGATCAATATGTGCAATAATGCAAAAATTTCTGATGTTCTTCATGTACGTTCACGCTCGTTTTAGGTGGGCAAAAGTAGTTTAAAATGCTGGCATTTGAACAGGTATTGCGGCATGCCGCAAGTTAATGATGTACCCGGCTACAGTACTGCTATGTAGCTGCGGTGGCGTCGCACTCTTGTACTGTAAATCATAACTGGGCAATTTGGTTAATAAAACTTCTTTTACCTTTACAATAGTTAAACTTCTATCAGGCTTATTGAAATATTGGTTAGTTTAAAGTAACTAAAATAAACTTTGCAAACCTGTTGTGGGCAGTAGTATTAGCTTTTTTTATTTACCGGGAGAAGAATAATTAATTACAATTCATCTTCAGCCCTGCCCATTCCTATCAATCCATCGCATACCAGCATTACGCAAAACCAAAACGTATATTTTGTTGAAAATTTAATCACATAAATATTATGATGTATCAAAATATTTATTAATTTACCTACACCTAATAATCTTCTAATACCCTGTAATTGAGGAAGGCGAAGCCATACAAAAATTATAAATTATGGAAACAATAAATTTAGCAATTGAGCATCATAAACAATCTGCCTGTATTGCCCTACATTTTAAATATAACCCTACTATAAATAATTGTGTACGCAAAGTGCCCGGTATACGGTGGAGCCATACCTTAAAAGCCTGGTATTTGCCATGCAGGCGTGATGCAGTACAGCAACTTGAAAAAGAAACAAGGGGAATTGCCCTGCTGCAGACAAATATTTTACATGAACAGCTTAGCCAAATAAAACAACAGCAACAAAGTAATTATTTGCAAACAGCTCAACAGTATGTTGCCAATAATAAAGCCGGGATTAAAAAAGAGTTTGCCATATTGCCGCAGATAACAGCAGAAAACAGGGAAGCACTGCAACAACTTATAGACCTTTTAAAATTAAAAGCCTATAGCCCAAATACCATACGCACTTATAAAAACGAATTCGGTATTTTTTTACAGGCTATCAATAGCAGGACAGCCCAAAGCATTACTCCCGGTGAATTAAAGCGCTACCTTTTATATTGTCTTGATAAACTTAAATTAACAGAAAATACCGTAAACAGCAGGCTAAATGCATTAAAGTTTTATTACGAACAGGTACTTGGCCGTGAAAAATTCTTTTTTGAAATACCAAGGCCCCAAAAACCGTTAAAACTGCCCAAAGTAATAAGCGAAGAAAAAATACTGGAAGCGCTTTTTGAAATAAAGAACCTTAAACATAAGGCCATTTTATTGCTTGCATACAGTGCCGGCCTGCGTGTAAGCGAAGTGATAAATATAAAACCAGCCGACATAGACAGTAACCGAATGCAGATACGCATACTACAGGCAAAGGGCAAAAAAGACAGGATGGTAACATTAAGCGCTCACCTGCTGCCGCTGTTGAGAGAATATTATTTAAAATACAAACCTGCAACCTGGCTGTTTGAAGGGCAGTACGGTGCTCAATACACAGCACGCAGTGCCCAGCAATTATTCAGGCAAACCTTTAAAAAGCTTCAGTTACCGGCACAATTTAGTTTTCACAGTTTGCGGCACAGCTATGCCACACATTTACTTGATAACGGCACCGATATAAGTTATATACAAAAACTATTAGGTCACAACGATATTAAAACTACATTGCGATACGCCAATGTGAGCATAAAAGATGTAGGAAAAATTGAAAGTCCGCTCGACCGTGCCTTACGTAAACGAGGCAAATAAAACTTCGTTTTTACAATTGTTGTACATTAAACAATAAAAAATACGAAAAACCCCTAAAGAGATGTTGATAAAAGGAATTATGTATAAATTTATAAATCAAAAATGTACGGGCTGGTAAATTTGGAGTTTCGTATATTTATGAGTTGGCTGCAAGCTTGACAAAAACCTCAAACAGTTTAATATCTAACAATGGCACCAAAAAGTTTGACAATAGATAATCCATCTTATCGTTCTGGTGGTTGGACTGCTGTTGCTAGCGGTATTATAGGGATTTTTGTAGTTGTTTTCTTAATAGCTTATTTGGCTTTTCGCAACGAAAATTTAAGTCAAGGTTTATTATTTCAGAGGTTACATGATGGTGGATTAGTTCTTCAATTTTTGCTTTTCATTCCTGTGACTATATCCTTTTATAAACTTTTTCTGCAGAGAAATTTTCCTATAAATCGCTTTCCTTTGAAAGCAGGAATTATAATAATAGTATTGACAGCATTTTTTGCTTTACTAATATTCCCTAAAATACTTTCAGACGGTTTTTACACTTTTCCTCAAGGAATATTTGGAGTTTGGCTTATTGTTGCCAACCGAAAGTTAGGCGGAATTTTTTCTCGTGGACTTAGATGGTTTGGAATGGTTGTAGGTTTTGGACTTATGCTCGTAGGACTGTTTTTTGTTTTGTATGCGACTTTTGTGAGTACAATTCAACTTCGTATTCCTGCTGCACCTCTCGAGGAAGTAATAAATGTTCCAGTAACTAAAGCAAATTTGTTTCTACACTATTTTATTGACATTGGCTCGTTATTGGGGGTGTTAACTTTTCCATTTTGGACGATATTAATTGGGTACAGGTTATTAAGACAAAAGCCTGCAGCCAACATTGGTATTGCCAATAGTGGGGCTTGACATTAGAGCAATCAGCAGCGGTAATTCTGTTGTACTGCGGTTCGGGGCTCGACGAATAAAGCCCAACTTTTGTTCTTAATATTTAACTTTATCAAAAAGCCAGGCAGCGGTTCGGGCGGACGAATATAAAATTCCCCACCATCGGCAATACCTGTTCGTTGGCTGCTACTGTATTGCGACACTTCAAACTTCATACGCTACGACTATAAATGACATACAAAACACTAAACGAATACAAAGAAGAAACGCATCCTTGGCAACCCTTCATTCCGACAAATGCTGACAAATTAATTTTAGGCACTTTCCCTACAGCAGAAGGTAATAGAGGAGCTTATGAGTTTTTTTACCCAAATCCTAATAATGATTTTTGGAGAATATTATTTCAAGCTGCTGAAAAAAAATTAGACGATTACAAAGAAGCAAAGCCAATAGAAATCAGGAAACAGATTTTAGCAGATTTAAAATTAGGGATTGGCGACATTGGAAAAAAAATATTAAGACAAAAAGATAGTTCAAAAGACGACAACCTTTTTCCAATTGAATACACCGACATCTTTTTGATATTAGAAACTCATCCAGCAATTAAAAAAATAATCATAACAAGCAGCAGCGGTGGAAATAGTGTTCTTTCTTGGTTTCATCACTACTGCATTTTAAATGGACATAATTTTATAATCCCGAAGGACAAATTACCAATTAAGACAAAGTTGATTTTTAAAAGTCGTGAAATAAAAATTGAAATCATTTCCTCTCCTTCTCGGCTATCACCAATTAAAGGCGACAAATTGTTTGAAATGTATCGCAACGCAATTTTAAATGACTAAATATAAAATGAAAGAAATTACTTACAAGTTAGATACTCCAAAAAACATTTCGGACACAGACAAAAAAATATTTCTTGAGTTACTAATTCAACAGGGAAAAGTAACTAATCCTACATTGGAAAAAATAAATCGTTGCACATTTCTTTGTTTATGCAAAGTGGACAATAAAATAATTTCAATCGGTGCTATCAAACCAAAAACAAATAGCGACTTTAATTCTGACAAAGCAGACCTTGACAAATTTAGAAATGACTTTTCATCGGAACTTGGATACTGTTTTACATTGCCAGACCATACAGGAAAAGGTTTTTCATCTTCAATTGTAAAACTTCTCCTTGACAAATTCAGCGATACGAACCTAATGGCATCAACTGAACTTCGTGTAGACAACTCAATGACACGAATTCTTGAAAAAAACAATTTTAAACAGTTTGGGAAACCTTGGAAAAGTACAATTCATAAAGGGACATTGGGTTTGTTTTTAAAGTTTGTAAAATAGCAGACATACTCTGTTGCAGAGAGAGAACAGCAGCAGCCAACATGGGGTTTGCTGCAAGTGTGGCTGGACGTTGTAATCATCGGCAGCAGTTCGTTATTGTGCTTCAGTCCGGGCTTGACGGAATGCTATTTGGCTTTTGGTTTTTAACTTGTACTTTTAGTCCATCAATCAGCAGCGGTTCCGGGCAGACGGAATACTAATTCCACACCTGCAGCAAGCCCTGTTCGTTAGGTGCTACTTTATGACAGACTTCACGACATTTAAGAAAATTGGTTATACACAAGCTTTCAAAGCAATTACTGTTGGACTTGTGATTGCTTATGTAATTATGGCTTTGATGGCAGGACCTTTTTGGTTATTTCAGTTTGACTACGCACCGACAATTTTGTTTGCTGCAATTATGATTTATATCGCAGGTTATTTTTTTGGCGGGCTGACCGGGATTTGGATTTCAAAACGAAGCCAACTTGCAATCCTTTTCGGAATAGTTGGCGGCTTTCTAATTGTATGGACAGCGACATTTTTCGGAAGCCTAATCGGTTTTATGAATGAAGGCTTACCGAATAGAAGTGAAATAAGCGAACCTGTCCACGACTATATCTATAAACCAATGGCTTTGGTGACAATTTTCGGTTTTCTACCAATAATCCTTGTAGGAATTTGGTTCGGACTTTCCATTAAGAAAAAGGTTGACAATATTTTAAATGGATAGACAGATACTCATTTATGTATATTCTGCTTCGCTGACACTTGTTGGACTGCTATGTTTATTTGCAGCTTTTCGTAAAATAACAGCAAAGGAAAAAATGACAAAGGCATTAGAGAGACCACCTATAAGAAATTATGCCAACCCTTTTCTATGGTTGTTCGGACTTCTATGTATTGTTTTGGCAATTCTCTTACTTTTAAAAACAACCTAATTGACAGACGTACAAAAGCAGCACCTAACAAAAGGTTTGCCGCAAGGCTGGCGGACGGAATAACAATCGGCAGTTGCACTACTATCAGCTAATATCGGGCTTGACCGAATTCTATTTGGCTTTTAGTTGTTAACTTCAACGTCAGTTTTTCAATCGGCTTCAGTTGCGGGCGGACAGTTATTAAATACCAGCCCTGCGGCAAGCCTCGAACGTTGGCAGAAATAACCCGAAACACTTCACGCCATGAGAGCAACAGATTGAAGTGCTATTTTTCGAAATTTTTCTACTAACTGTCGGCAAAACACTTACCAGCGACATAAAATACTGAATTAGTGAATTACATCAAATTAAAAA
The DNA here is from genome assembly GCA_019638575.1 of Ferruginibacter sp. Classification (GTDB taxonomy): domain Bacteria; phylum Bacteroidota; class Bacteroidia; order Chitinophagales; family Chitinophagaceae; genus Ferruginibacter. The sequence continues at coordinate 109,804 of JAHBTN010000013.1, forward strand.
TTTATTTTATGAAAAAGTTTTTTGTTTTTTTGGGTCTTTTAATCATTTCTTATTTTAATTCTATAGCTCAGGATTATGACTATAAAGTTGGTAAAGTTGAAAATGGGAAAGCAATTTTAACTATTAACACTAAAAATGCTTTTAGTTCTTTATCAAAAAATTTATTAAGTGCATCTAATATTAAAGAAACATATACTAAAGTTGAACTAATAAAACTCAATGACAATTTTTTCGCATTAGTATTTCAAGGTGAGAAATATCGTACATCATTCTCTGTAAAAGAAGTTAACGGCGAATTAGTTGCAAAGGTAAAAGTTTCATGCACTACAACTGGAACCAAATGTTCACAAGACGGTCATGCCTGTACAGTTTCACAGAATGTTGGAGAGTGTGCATGTACCCCTTGTCCAGCGGGTGAAACATGTACTAAAACATGCAGCTCTGACAATTTAATTGATTAGTTATTTTAACAAAGAGACTGGTAATTTTATTAATTAAAAAAAATATCAGTCTCTCTAATTGTTTTACTTCTGCCAACAAAAGTATTTGCAAAAGCAGGGCTTGAAAATGAAACATCAGCTATGTGCTACTATCAGCAGCAGTTCGGGCTGGACGTTCAATATTCAACTTTAGTTCATAACTTCAACCGCATATTTTCAAATGAGCATTTGTACCGGGCTGGACCAACAATCAATTCCCTGCCTTCGCAAATACTCGACCGTTAGTGGCAATTAAACGACAACACTCACGAAACAACAAAACAGTAACTTAAAAATTAAACAAATGAGAAAAGTAGTATTATTATCAATTGGAATTTTCGCCTTGACAGCTTGCAACAATCAAAAAAGCAATTCTTCGGAAAAGACAGAAGAACAATCCGTAACAGAACAATCAACCGTTGGCGGAGATAAGGACGAACACGGCTGTCTTACTGCGGCTGGCGAAACTTGGAGCCAACTCAAACAAAGCTGTATCCAAATTTTCAACGTTGGACAACGCTTAAACCCTATTGAAACCAAAGACGGAGAAGCTGTAATCAGTGCTTTTGTGCTGTTTAATGATGACAAATCCGAAGCGGAGTTGTTTTTGCCAAATACTCAAAGCAACACTATTTTAAAAACGACCGATAAGCAAAACTATGAAAGTGGAGAATACAAGTTTGACGTTAATGAATCCACTTTGTACATCAACAATGAAAAGAAGTATAAGGCAGAATGATTAAAAAAATAGAAAACGATAAAAAGGTCGGCAACGCCCATATTAAAATCCTATATCCGGGAAGTGTTATTGAAAATTCAACTGACAGTGGATTAGGAAGTGTCGGAAGAATTGACCACGCCAACATCGGTGGAAATGTAACTATCAAAATGCACCCGCATATAAATGATGATATACTTTCCTATTTCCGTACTGGACACGCTGTGCATACCGATTCGGAAGGATTTCAGGCAACCGTTTCCAGAAACAAGCTAATGTTGATGAAAGCGGGAAAACTCTTTTATCACGAAGAAACAATGCCCGAACCTTTGGAAGGACTTCAGATATTTATCCGACCCAAATCTAAAGACCTGAAACCTGAAGTTGTATTTCAAGACCTGAATGAAACGGATAGTGTTGATTCTTGGAGATTGCTTGCTTCGCCTACTGAACAGACACAATTACAGTTTTCGAGCGAAACGTGGATATACGACACCAAATTAACAAACGGAAAAACAATTGAATTGCCCGACTTGCCAAAGAATGAGCTGACTGGTTTGCTTTATGTTTTTCAGGGAAATGTTGTGCTGAACAATGACATAAATCTTCTAAAAGGAGAATCTGTGCTATTCAAGAACGAGCAAATTGATATAAATGCTTTAGAAACATCGGAATTAGTACTGTTCATTACAGACGAAAATTCCGAATATTATGATGATGGAATGTATAGTGGAAACAAACATTAACTGCCACTAACAAGGTATTGCCAAAAGCGGGTCTGAACGGCTTCGATTGGGCATTTGTGCAAGGTTCAACTTTCGTTCTTCGATTGAACTTCTGTGCTAAAAATCCCCGCCTTCGGCAATACCCAAAACGTTATAGGCAATCGGAGTCATGTTTTGAATTTGAGTTGTAGGTGGAGGAGAACGAAGCGAAGCCCACTCCGATACTTTTGTTTTCCAATCATCAGCAGTTGGGCGATTTGAAGTGAAGGATAACCATCAACTCTTTTTTACCGAAGCGAAGAACAGAGCGAAGCCCACTCCGATACTTTGGTTTTCCAGTCATCAGTAGTTGGGCGATTTGAAATGAAGGACAACCATCAACTTTTTTTACCGAAGCGAAGAACGAAGCGAAGCCCACTCCGATACTTTGGTTTTCCAATCATCATTAGTTGGGCGAAATGGGAGGGAGAATATAGATCAACTTTATTTTACCGAAGCGAAGGAAGCTTTTTTCGTGACTGCCTA
>JAHBTN010000014.1 GCA_019638575.1 Ferruginibacter sp.
CCGGCAATGCCTTCTTCGCCCCAGCGATAAGCTTTGCTGCGAGCCATATCATGGGTAATATAATTCCAGGCATCGCCGCTGAGGCTGTAATCTTCCCTTACCGTGCCCCATTGCCTGCCCGATATGTATGGCCCCCATTTTTTCCATGCAGCATCTTTCAGTCTTTCATTTTCTGTATTCATAATTTATCCGTTGGTTGAAAAACCGGGATACAGCGTCATACCTCCATCAATAAAAACAGAAGCGCCGGTGATATAATCGCTATCATCGCTTGCCAGCCATACAGCCAGTTTACCAATATCATCCGGTTGGCCAATGCGTTGGTAAGGTATTAACTCAAGCAACTTGTTTAAGGCTTCGGGTGTATCCCATGCTTTTTGGTTGATGGGAGTTTTTATGGCGCCCGGGCAAATACTGTTTACCCGTATTTGATGCGGCGCATATTCCTGTGCAATACTTTTCATCAATAGCATGATGCCTCCTTTGGATGCTGCATAATTTGCATGGCCTGCCCAGGGAATTTCCTGGTGTACCGAGCTGATGCAGATTATTTTTCCTGCTGCTACCGAACGCCCCGCTACTACACCTCTTTTTAAAAATTCTTTTATGGCTTCACGTGCACATAAAAACTGGCCGGTAAGGTTTACATCAATTACTTTTTGCCATTGCTGTAATGTCATTTCATGAAATGCAGCATCCCGTTGCAGGCCGGCATTGTTTACTAAAATATCAACAGTGCCAAATTTTAAAATGGCTTGCTGATACATTGATATTACCTGTTCTTCATTACTTACATCAGCCTGTATTGCGATGGCATTGCTGCCTGCAGATTGTATTTTTTCAACTACAGCATATGCAGCATCGGGATTAACTACATAATTTACCACAACATTGGCGCCAGCTTCGCCTAATGATAAGGCAATGCCTTCGCCAATGCCAGAGTTGGCTCCTGTTACAAGGGCTGTTTGGCCAGCTAATTTTTTCAGCCATAAATAGAATTAATTTTTTTTCTTATTAGCCTAACTAATGTAAAGGTAGGCACTACAATTTTTTTAATGCCTGGTTTATGATATCCATGTTCAGCAGTTCGTTCATAGATAAGGCAGTATATTGAATCTCCATTGTGGGCCTTCCGTTATTGTTGGTTAACGATAATTTAATTTGAGACCTGTTAGTTTTCCAAAATGTATTTAAATAAAGTTTGTCGTTGGCCACTGCTTGTCCAAAATCATATTTATCATAAGGCTTTACATTATTGCTCCACACTTCATTTTCGGCTAAAGGATTTCCATAACGGGTAGTAAGTAGTTTTTTAAAAATGTAATAATCTTCTACATACAATTGTGGGTTGCGGTATGTTTTGGTAAAGATGTACATGCCGCTTGCCAGCTTTTTGTTTTCGTTGAAGATATATGCCACTTCGCAACTGAACCCGCCAAGAACATCTTTGTACAAAAGTTCATCGTTATCTATATTCTTTATCAAAGCTGCAGATTCGCCATATTGTACCTGGCTAAAAGAGGTGCCCCAGTTAAATGCTCTAAAATCGGGGCTTTGTGCATTTGCTGCCGGAAAAATTACAAATAGCAGCATGGTTATGTATATTATCTTTTTCATTGAGATAGGTTTTAATAATATTGCTGCGAAAGCTATAAAATGTTTATATGCGATTTATTACCCATTCGGTAATTGGGCGAATATTATCGGTAAACCGCAATTATTTTTGATTCATCGGAAAAGTATGATGAACTTTTTAAAGAAGAGAAGCAAAACTTAATTAAAGAATATTCATACGTTTATTAAGCGTAGCCCTGTAAGCATCTGCCACCGGCACAGGTTTTCCGTTTATGATGAGGCATCCGTCTTGTATGGTATCAATTTTTGCAATTGCAACTAAATAAGAGCGATGAACTCTTAAAAAATCCGATGCAGGTAATCTTTCTTCAACTGATTTTAACGTGGTATGTATGGCATAAAATTTTTGCGCTGTATGCAGTTTTACATAATCACCCATTGCCTCGGCAAATAAAATGTCATCCAGTTTTAAACGCCTTACAATATTTGAGTCCCTGATAAAGATAAATTCATCTGCCTCCATCTTCACTTCTTCATTTTTACTTTGCAGTATTATTCTTGCTTTATCAATAGCCTGAATAAAGCGAGCAGGCGTTACCGGTTTTACAATATAATCGGCCACATTCAGTTCAAAAGCTTCGGCTGCATATTCTTTTTTTGATGTGGTGAATATGATGACGGGTTTTTTGCTGCCCAGGTTTTTGGTAAGCTCAATGCCTGTCATGCCGGGCATTTCAATATCCAACAGGATGATATCAACCGGTTGTTGTTGTATTAAATTATATGCTTCCATAGCAGTGGCGCACTCGCCCGCTACCGTAAGGTCTTTAACCTGGCTAGTCAGGTGTTTTAGGGTGGTTCGGGCTATTTTGTTATCATCAACTATTAAACAAATCATGGGTTAAAGGTAGTTTTTTAGTAAATTATTAAACACATTTAAAACAACATCAATCACATTGTAAACTAAAAATGAATATGTGCTTATGATTGAACGACCGGTTTTGCCTGTAGAACGATTTGTGCTTCGATAAAGTTAATACCGCAGTTAAATTGTAAATGCAAAAAATATCTTAACACTTAAAAAATACTACCATGAACGTTTTTGAAAAGGAGAATGTTACCGGCAAGAATCTTGAAGGTAAGCATCCCAACATGCCGCTTAGGTTTTTAACCGCTTCATCTATTATTGGCGATAAGGTGCATAACGAAAAAGGCGAGCACCTTGGCAAGATTGAAGATATTATGATAAATGTTCACACCGGGCAAATTGAATATTTTGTAATAAAGTTTGGCGGTTTTATTACGATTGGTGAAAAATATTTTGCCATCCCTTTCAATTTGCTGCAGGCAGATCCGCAGAAAAAACAGTTCATCTTTAATGAAAGCAGGGAAAGGCTTGAAAAAGCCCCGGGCTTTGATATGAACCATTGGCCCGAAACCAATTTTCATGCAGAAGCTACTTACTGGAGGTTTATAGGATAATAGTATTGAAATAAGGATAAAATAAAAAAACCTCAACGTGCTGTTAAGGTTTTATTTGTGGTGTGGGGCGGGATTGAACCGCCGACACAAGGATTTTCAGTCCTTTGCTCTACCAACTGAGCTACCGCACCATCAATTTGGGCAGCAAAAATAAGGGTATTCTTTTAATATCTGCCACCTTCCTTTAAAATTTCTGTTATCAATTACCGTATTCGCATAAAAACTTTATACGCATTAGTTTTAACTGCTCCCAGTTAAAATTACTGTCGGCCAGTTCTTCCTGTGCCACCTGCAGCGATGATGTTTCGCAGTTTTTGAAATAATCCATTATTTCATCCTGTTCGTATTCATCTACCATTTCATCAATGGCATAATCGAGGTTTAACTTGGTGCCGCTTGCAACAATGGTTTCCATTTCTTCCAGCAATTCATCAATACGCAGGTCACGTATTTTTGCAACCGTTTCCAACGGTATTTTTTTATCTATGTTTTGTATAATGAATATTTTGTTATTGTTTCGGTTTACCACACTTTTCATTACAAAGTCATCAGGTTTTACAATATCATTCTCTTCCACATATTTTTTTATCAGGTCAATAAAGGGTTTTCCATAACGTAAAGCCTTGCCTTTGCTAACGCCGCTTATTTTTTCCAGCTCGGTCATACTGGTAGGATACATGGTGGCCATATCTTCGAGGCTGTTTTCTAAAAAAATTACAAAAGGAGGCAGGTTTTTTTCTTTGGCTACTTTTTTGCGGAGGTCTTTTAATAACAGGGTTAATTTTTCATCGGCAATGCCCGCTTCAGAAACAGGTTGTTCGCCTTCTTCATCATCTGCATTGGCTTCTTCAAAAAGGTTATTAAGTACAATTTTAAATGATACCGGCTTTTTTAAGAAAACATTTCCTGCTTTTGTAAGTTTAAGTAATCCATATTCAACAATATCTTTTTCAATAAGGCCAGACAGTAACATCTGTCTTATAAGGCTGTTCCAGTAATGATTTTCTTTATCGTTGCCACTTGCAAAAACATCCAGTTCTTCGTGCCGGTACATTTTTACTGCCGGTGTAGCCTTGCCGGCAAGTATTAATAACACATATTCAACCGGGAATTGTTCGCCCAAAGCTTTTATAACTTTTAAAACAGTTACGGCTTCATCTTTTGCTTCAATCTTTTCTTTTGGATGCAGGCAGTTGTCACAATGGCCACAACTTTTTTTATCATCGTAATGTTCGCCAAAATAATGTAACAGAATTTTACGCCGGCACACACTACTTTCGGCATAAGCTACGGTTTCGTTTATCAACTGTGCCCCTACTTCTCTTTCGCTTAAAGGCTTATCTCTCATCAGGTGTTCAAGCTTGGCCACATCTTTATGAGAGTAATAGAGAATACATTTACCTTCCAGCCCGTCGCGGCCACCACGGCCGGTTTCCTGGTAATAGTTTTCTATTGATTTTGGTATGTTATAATGAATTACAAACCTGATATCGGGCTTATCAATACCCATTCCAAACGCAATGGTGGCCACTATTACATCAATATCTTCATTTAAAAATTCATCCTGCCGCTGCGCCCTTAATTTACTGTCGAGGCCGGCATGATAAGCAACAGCTTTAATACCATTGGCCATCAGCATCTTTGCAAGCTCTTCGGTTGTTTTACGGTTAAGAGTGTATATGATGCCGCTTTTATTTTTATGTTGCTGTATAAACCTTACAATGCTTTTATTGGTTTGGTCAAGGTTTATCTTGGGCTGTATTTCGTAATGCAGGTTGGGCCGGTTAAATGATGATATAAAAATTTTTGGTTTACGTAAACCCAGGTTTTTAATAATATCGCTTTGCACTTTTGGGGTGGCAGTGGCAGTTAATGCTATCACTGGTTTTTTTTCATCTATCAGGTCCATCATTTCTCTTAGCCTGCGATACTCGGGCCTAAAATCGTGGCCCCATTCCGAAATACAATGGGCTTCATCAACAGCAAAAAAAGATATGTTGAGTTCTTTAAAGAAATTGATGTTGTCTTCTTTCGTCATGGTTTCGGGCGCCACATACAGCAATTTTGTTTTGCCGGCAAGCAAATCATCTTTTACAATTTTTTGTTGCCCTTTGTTTAAAGTGCTGTTTAAAAAATGTGCTACATTATCTTTATCGTTATAACTTCTTACCAGGTCAACCTGGTTTTTCATTAACGCAATCAATGGCGATACCACAATGGCAACACCTTTGCTGATAATGGCCGGTAGCTGGTAGCATAAGCTTTTACCGCCGCCAGTGGGCATAATTACAAATGTATCGTTGCCGTTAAGCAGGCTTTGTATTATTTCTTCCTGTGGCCCTTTAAAGCCATCAAATCCAAAATGGTTTTGTAATTGAACGGCTAAATCTGATGGGTTGCTTTTAGCAGCCTTTTTTGGTTTAGGTTCCTTAGATGTGGATTTTGTTTTTGCCATAATTTTCCTTCTCCCGGTTTTGTACAATTCGGTAATAAAACTTTAATAAATTTTAAAGGGCAGCGAAGTTAACTAATGTATTTGCAAAATCAAGCTGCATCAAATTCCGGGGACTGTTAATTTTTCAGTCATTTAAGTTAATCAAAAAAAGCAAACCTGCAAAAATTCAAACTATAAAATTATTTGTAAAAAGGGTGATACTTTTTTATGCTATACCAGTCCTTTGCATTATGGATGAATTGAAGTAGGTTTGCGGCAATTAATAATGACTACGGATAAGATCATAACAACTGCTTTACGTACTATTGAGTTAGAAACCAATGCAGTAAGTGGATTAAAAGCTTCAATAGATGCCGGTTTTTCAAAAGCTGTTTCACAAATTGCCAATAGTAAAGGACGCCTGATTGTAAGTGGTATTGGTAAAAGCGCTATTGTGGCACAAAAAATAGTAGCCACTCTAAACAGTACCGGCACCCCCTCTGTTTTTATGCACGCTGCCGATGCTATCCACGGCGACCTGGGCATGGTACAATCCGATGATGTGGTAATGGTTATCAGCAAAAGTGGCAATAGCCCCGAAATAAAAGTATTGGTACCCCTGGTAAAAAACTTTGGAAACATATTAGTGGGTATGGTTGGTAATATGCAATCATTTTTAGCGTTAAATAGTGATATAGTTTTAAATACTACTGTTGAGCAGGAAGCTTGCCCTATAAACCTTGCCCCCACCAGCAGCACCACGGCACAAATGGTAATGGGTGATGCATTGGCTGTGTGCCTTATGGAAGAGAAAGGTTTTAGCAGCGATGATTTTGCAAAATATCATCCCGGCGGCACACTGGGTAAAAGATTATATTTAAGAGTGGCAGAAATTGCATCGCAAAATGAAAAACCAAAAGTATTGCCGGCTGCCACAATTAAAGAAGTAATAGTAGAAATGACTAAAAGAAGATTGGGTGTGGCAGTGGTAGTTGACGAAGCAGATAAAGTTTTGGGAATAATAACCGATGGCGACTTGCGACGTATGCTTGAAAAAACAGAAAGTATTACAAGGCTAACAGCAAAAGATATCATGACTAATAACCCCAAAACTATTGATGCAGATGTGCTGGCAGTAACAGCATTGGAAGAAATGAGAAAACATAACATCAGCCAGTTGATAACAGAAGAAAACGGGTTATACAATGGTATTATACATATACACGATCTTGTAAAAGAAGGTATCATTTAACATGAATAAGAATAATTATGTAGCCATCATGGCAGGCGGTATTGGCAGCAGGTTTTGGCCTATTAGCCGTACCGATTACCCAAAACAGTTCCTGGATATTTTAAATACAGGCCGCACATTAATACAAGCCACATACGATAGGTTTGCAACATTTATACCAGCCGAAAATATTTACGTGGTAACTTTTGAGCAGTACAAAGATATAGTAGCCCGGCAGTTACCGCAATTGCCCGTTGAAAATATTTTGTGCGAACCATCCCGCAAAAACACGGCGCCATGCGTAGCATATATATCTTATAAATTGCAAAAATTAAATGCAGAAGCAAATCTTATTTGTGCTCCATCCGACCATTTGATAACCGACGAAAAGGGATTTAAAAAAATATGTACCGATGCCCTGCAGTTTACCGAAAACATAAAAGCATTGGTTACACTTGGCATACAACCCACACATCCTAATACCGGTTACGGATATATACAGTACGATCAGCAACCCGTTGGCAACAATGTTTTTAAGGTTAAAACATTTACCGAAAAACCCGACCTTGAACTTGCAAAAACTTTCATAGCAAGCGGAGATTTTTTATGGAACGCAGGCATTTTTGTTTGGCAGGTAAAAAACATTATTAAAGCGTTTGAAAAATATTTACCCGAAATAGCCGAAGTGTTTGAAGCAGAAAAAAAACATTTTAACAGCAACAGGGAACAAGATGCTATTGAACGTATTTACCCGCTTTGTGTAAACATAAGCATCGATTACGGCATTATGGAAAAAGCCGATAATGTATATATCATACCATCATCTTTTGGGTGGAGCGATTTGGGTACTTGGGCAAGCACGTATGAAAACCTGGAGAAAGACTACTTGGGTAATGCAGTGGCAGGCAATAATGTAATGGTGATAGACGCCACCAACAATATGGTGCACGAAAGTAAAGGAAAGCTGATAGTGCTGCAAGGCCTTGATGAATTTGTTATTGTAGATACCGATGATGTGTTACTTATTTGTAAGAAAAACAAAGAACAGGAAATAAAAGAATATGTGGCTGAGATAAAAAGAAACAAGGGAGACAAATATTTATAGTAACTTGCACATTGATAATGTGTGTTGATGGCCGGTTTTAAACCCCAAATTCCTTATGAAATATCTGAAATATTCATTGTTGGTTTTATCTCTATTGTTTTTATCCCTCAATTTTATTGATTATAATATTGTAGAAGACGATGAGCCGCTTTTATTAAATGAAAAATTTGACGCTTCATTATTGAAATTAAATTCGTTGCAAAAACTTGAAACTTATGTTGATAGTATTGCCGAAGTTAAAAAAATACCACAAGGCTCTTTAGGCTATGCCATTCTTGCTAAAAACGTAATTTCCGACAGGTTTTATCATAAATACGCCACACAAAACCTTGATGAAAACTGGATAGCATCAGTAGCGCAAAAAACCACCGGGCTATTCCTCTCTTCAAAAATTACAGCCGATGATATACTTACAAGGCCATACGGTTACTGTGGGCAGCAAAATATGGTTTTATTTGAACTGCTGGAAGATAAAGGCTTGAATTGCCGGGTTGTATTTTGGCCCAAACATTTTGCCATACAAAGTTATATAGATGGTAAATGGACCTATTTTGACTCAAACCTTGAACCTGTTATTGCCGATGAACAACGGGTAAATGAAAAATGGCTGCATAGTCCCGACTCTCTTGCTATTGCTTATAATAAAGATTCAAAATGGGTATCTACCACATTTGGTAACCCGGTTAAAATTAAATACGGAAAAATTGATGAAAAGCCCGGCGCCCATGCATTACTTTTTCAAAAAATTACAAAGGTGCTTTCAAGAATTGCATTCTTATTCCCATTGCTTTGGTTTGTATATTTGACAAGAAAAAAAAACAATACTTGCAGCCAGCCATTACAAGCAAACTACCCACCGCAGGAATAACCATTTTTACGGAGATGAGTGTATTGGCTAATGAACACAAAGCCATTAACCTGGGGCAGGGGTTTCCTGATTTTTTGATGGACGACCAACTGGTAGCCTTGGTTAACGAAGCTATGCAGCAAGGCCATAACCAATATGTACACATGAACGGCCTAAAGGTTTTACGTGAACGAATAGCCGAAAAAATTTCTACACTCTATACAAACAATGTTCGTCCCGATACAGAGATAACCATTACACCCGGCGGTACGTACGCCATATACACAGCGCTTACTGCTATTTTACAACCCGGCGATGAAGTGATAGTTTTTGAACCGGCATATGATTGTTACATACCTACCATTGAAATGAATGGTGCTATACCAGTACTGGTACCGTTGGTTTATCCCAACTACAGTATTGACTGGGATTTGGTAAAGCAAAAAATAACCACCCGTACCAAACTAATTATGCTTAACACGCCACACAACCCTACAGGAGCGCTGCTTAGCACTAATGATATTATAGCGCTACAAAACATTGTAAAAAATACAGGCATTTTTATTTTATGCGATGAAGTTTATGAGCATTTGATTTTTGATGGAAAAAAACATGAGAGCATGTTGCGCTACCCCGATTTGTATGAAAGAAGTTTTGTTTGTTTTTCTTTTGGCAAGGTTTATCATTGCACCGGCTGGAAGATGGGTTATTGTGTGGCGCCTACAGCACTTATGAAAGAGTTTAGAAAAATACACCAGTTTAACTGTTTTAGTTGTAACAGCCCGGTACAATATGCCCTGGCTGAGTATTTAAAACAAAAAGATAAATACCTGCAGTTGGGAACTTTTTTACAACAAAAAAGAGATTACCTGTTACAGCTGATGAAACAAACAAAATTTAAGCCATTACCATCGTACGGTAGTTATTTTCAATTATACAGTTACAAAAGCATTAGCCATGAAAGCGAAAAAGATTTTGCCGTACGCCTAACAAAAGAATATGGAGTAGCAACCATACCGGCTTCGGCATTTTATAAAAACGGGCAAGACAATAAGGTTTTACGTTTTTGTTTTGCAAAAAAAGAGAGCACGCTTGAAGAAGCGGTTAACAGGCTGATGAAATTGTAATGGATGTTTCAATTACTTGTTACCGATACAATTCCTGTTTAAGTTATACACCAAATTGTGTAAAGTGATGATCGAGGTGTTTGTACATACTTTTACCCCACTGCTCGCTGGTATATGTGCCAAACATGGGGTGCGGAAATTTACCCACATTAGCAGGCCCTCCATTGTAAAATTGGTTTATCAATTCTGTTAGCTCCAGTTTTTCTTTTTCAAAATCCCTATCATCTTTTATCAAAAAATTGGGTGCAGTTGGCAGGTTTCTTTTCCAGGGCTTGTCGTTGTACAACATTTTTTTAAAAGCCCAACCTATAAGCCTGCCCATGAAAATACGGGGTAACTTTTTATCGCTTAACGGAACTGTAAATGCTTCTTTGCAATGTGCCAGCATCTGGCTTACCGTCATTTTACCCCATTGGCGTTGCGATTGCGGAGTAAGCTTGCTGATACGGTTAATAATTTCTGTGTGTGTTTCTTTATCAAAAAGATTTTTCATTAAGCAACTGTTTTATCAAAGATAAAGCAGGATGTTATGATTTGAATTGAAATTTTAATTAAGCACAAAACTTATTTTCAAAGAATTTTTAATGTAGTTCTGTTGCAAAAAAAACTTAACTGAACAGGTACTCAACATCAGATTTTGTAAGCGCTTTTACAAATCCGGCATCATCGGCTATGAGGTCGCTGGCTAATTGCTTTTTCTTTTCCTGTAATTGTAAGATTTTGTCTTCAATAGTATCCACACAAATCATGCGGTAAGCAAAAATATTTTTCGTTTGCCCAATACGGTGTGTACGGTCAATGGCTTGTTGCTCTACGGCGGGGTTCCACCAGGGATCAACAATATACACATAATCGGCAGCTGTAAGGTTTAAACCTACGCCACCGGCCTTAAGCGAAATAAGAAATACCCTGCACTCATCATTGTTCTGAAAATTCTGTATTGCTTTTTCCCTGTCGGTGGCCGATGTGCTGCCATCGAAATATTCAAAAGGTATATTGTCTTTAATCAATTTTTTCTTTATCAAAGCAAGCATGCCTAAAAATTGCGAAAATATCAAAGCCTTGTGGTTACCTATGTTTTCTTCAATTTCACGGGCCAGTTCATCAAGCTTGATGGAATGGTTGGGATATTTTTCTTCTTCGTTAAGTATGGCCGGGCTGTCACATATCTGCCGTAGTTTCATCAGCCCCTGCAAAATAGTTAATTGCGATTTTGCAATTCCCTGCTGATCGATGGTACCCAAAATTTTCTCCCTGTAACTGTTGCGGTAGGCTTCGTACAGTTTACGTTGTTCATCTTCCATTTCGCAAAACAAGATGGTTTCTGTTTTTTCTGGAAGGTCTTTGGCAACTTGTTCTTTGGTACGCCGTAAAATGAACGGGTATAAAAGTTTTCGTAAATGCTCTTTTTGTTCCTGCTCGCCAAATTTATCAATTGGTGTTGCAAATTCGTTTCTGAAAAATTCAACATTGCCCAATAAGCCGGGGTTTAAAAAATTCATTTGGGCAAAAATGTCAAAAGTGTTGTTTTGTAAAGGCGTTCCGCTCATACAAAGCCTGTTTTTTGCATTTAATAAAGATGCTGCCTTTGCAACTTTTGATGCAGGGTTTTTTATGGCCTGGCTTTCGTCGAGTATCACATAATCAAAATTAAGTTTCAGCAGCAATTGTATATCGCTGCGCAAAGTACCATACGTGGTAATGATGATATTGTGTTTCTTCAGTTCATCTACATCCCTTGTGCGTATGCCGCCGTGGTGTATATACCAGTTTAAGGTTGGGGAAAATTTTTCCACTTCGTTTTTCCAGTTATATATTAATGTAGTGGGGCAAACAACTATAGATATTAAACTGCCGTTAATTTCTTTATAATGATGCAGCATGCTTAATGCCTGTATGGTTTTACCCAAACCCATATCATCGGCCAGGATACCGCCCCAGCCTACATCATTTAAATAATTTAACCATTGAAAACCTGCTGTTTGATACGGGCGCAAAATAGTTTGTAAATGTTCAGGAGCGGCTGTTTGCGGTATATTTTTAAACTCTTTAAGGCGTTCATATTTTTCATCTAATTCAAAACTCAACTCGTTTGCAACCCTGTTTTCATATAACTCATCAATAACACTCATGTGATATTTGGACAAGCGAAGCTGGTTAGCCTTTCCATCGCCTACTTTAAAAAGCAACGAATACCGTTTCAGCCATTCATCGGGCAATATACCAAGTGTACCATCGCCTAACTGAACAAAAGATTGCTTGTTAAGCAATGCCGATTTTATTTCATCAATACCCACCCGTTGTTTGCCAAATTCAATTTCTACTTTGGCATCAAACCAATCAAGCCCGCTGCTTACATGTATATGTGTGTTGGGCCTGGCTGTGTTAAACCTAAAATTGCGTAAAGCTTCAAAACCAAATACCGGTACTTTCATTTCGTTCATGGCATCCATAAATAAAAAGAACCAGTTGTTTCGTAATACATCGGCGCCTTTTAACACAAGTGTGTTTTTGTTATCGCCCGGGCGCACAAATAATGAATGTAGGTTTTCTAATTTTTTAAGAAAAGTTTCTTCAGCTTCTAGGTTACGTTCAATAATCAATATCTTATCACCATCGGGGATAATGATGTTTTCTTTATCTGTAGGCCTGGTTTCAAAACCTTTATAAGTATAAATTGGCTGAAACAACAAATAGTCGCCTTTTTCCTGCAATTGTAATTTAATTTCCGGATCGCCGCTTTTAATTTCCTTTACCAGGCTTTTGTCAAACTCAACATGGTAATCTTTGGTTAAAGGCATTATAACGGTCTTCATTTTATCGGCCCAATTTTCTTTATTGAGCGTTATATCTCCTTCTTTTAAAAATTTTTCTGCCTGCAAAATATCTTCTGCTTGTTGCCACAGGTACAAAACATCATCATATAAATAAAGCAGGCTACTGCTACATTCATTGTTGGCAAAAGAAGCAGTGCTGTTAGTTAATTTTACTGCACAGTTAATTTTAAACTGATTGCCGTTTGCCTGTACTTTAAAAACAGGGGCAATAAAGTAGCTGCTAACTTCTGCTTCTACAAGATTGTTAGTAGTAAATTGTTTTCCTTTTGGCAGGTAAAAAATAAAATTATTGTCAGCCTGTTCTTCAAAAATTTTTTTAAGTTTTGGCTGAAGGAATTCACCAATCAGCGCTTTTGTGTCTTCGGGTAAATCATCACCATCCACATGAATGATGTTATCCCAAATACCACTAAAGGGAGAGTTGCGATTGAGGTATTTATTTATTTCGCTGCTTTGTAATTTACGTACCTGTTGCAACAGTTGTTTATCATCTTCACTAAAAGGTTCTGTATTTACAAATTTTGCCAGGTCAAGTTTTTCTACTTTACCAATAAATTTCTGTTGCTCTTCATCAGTTTCTCCCTGCACGGTATCTACTATAAAATAAGGATAAGAAGATGCATTGAAATTAAAAACAAGTCCTAATTTTTTTGCAGGTTGCTCAGCCAAAACAATTTCTTCAGTTGGTACATTGGGTACTATAAAAACTTCTGTAGGCTTGGCGGATGTAACATTTGCTGTTACTCTTTTTATTGAAGTATCCAGTAATTTTAAATATGGTTTTCCGTCTTTATAAGTAAATTCAAATTTGCCTTCCAGGTCATCTTGCAGGCTGTAACCATACATTTGTAACAGCTTATTTTTTTCTTTATCCCAGTTACGGATGGTATCAAAATAATTGGCGCCATAAGCATCCAGCAATTGTAGAAACAGTAAGGTTTTGTGTTCGCAAAGCGGATGTTCGGTTTCGCTGCATTTACAGGAAGTATCATAATTCCTTTCATCGTTTTTTTGAATCACCAGCGGAAAAATTTCTCCATTAATCTGCAACTCAGCTTCCACACGTTCATCGGCTGCTTTTAAAATATTGGCTTTGGTACTGCGTAAAATATTTTCTGCTTCGGCATAAATACCCGGCGATGATAGCAGTTTGATCATCTTTAAATCAATATGTTTCATTTTGGCAACTGTATGCCGTTGGTTGTACTGAATATTGGTATTACCCAGCATATTTTTATCAACCATATCCTGTAAACGCAGTAATGCAGCAGCCTCATGACGGCAAATGTCGCCCAGGTTGTAAGGGCAGGAGCAACGTACCGTCATTGATTTTGCATCGGTATATTTTTGAATATACACTTTGTAAAATGTGGCATAGCTGTCGTCTTTAACCCTGAATACGATGCCGCTCATGAGCTGATCGTGTTCTACCAGTTCAACAAAACCCTGGGCATGAATTTTTTTACCACGACGTATCACTTCATCGTTGCCGTTATTATAAACATATTTTATAAGGTGCGGTAAAGCCATTATTTATAATTGCCGATTTAGGATTTCAGATTTTAATGTTTTATAACAATTTTTTTCAAGTGTTTTTTCTGAAAAAGGCAATTTGCAAAAATAACAAAAATCAGGCAGGCTTTAAAATCTTTCAACAAGTTTTATAGGTGGCATCACCGGTATTTTGTTTAAAACTTGTATTAATTTTTAATGAATATTATTTTGCCAGCAGTTTCCCGTCTTCATATACTATCAATGTATTGGCAATATCTTCGGTAAGGCAATATTGTATATCTTTTTGTAAACCAAATCCCGAAAGGCGCTGGTAATGCGATGCATTTTTTGATTTCATAAAATCAAAGAGATTTGGTTTTGCAGAATTATACATGGTTAAAGCAATTTGCGATGAATCGCAATTGATTAAAAAATGTTTATTAATACGGTCAATTACAGCGCCTGCAAATAGCATATCTTCAATATTCACCCTGTTTTTCCAGGCAGCACAGCCAAGTATTATATTTTGATTTTGTTTTACCAGGTAATTGCAAACTGCCGACAGGTTTGGAAACGAACCGGTAACAATTCCTTTTGCATTTTTATCTAATGCAAGTTGTAAAAGCCTGGTGCCATTGGTAGTGGTAAGTACAAGTGTTTTACCTTCAATAAACTCACGGGGATACTCAAATGGAGAATTGCCATAATCAAGGCCTTCGGCAATTTTGCCATCCCTTTCACCGGCCGTTATGCTGTCAATTTGTTTACCAATACGAATGCATTCGGCAACACTGTCAACCGGGATGATAGCTTTGGCCCCATTGTGTAATGCAGTGGCAATGGTTGATGTAGCCCTAAGCACATCTATAATTACAACAATACTTTTATCAACTTCGTATAAATTTAACAGCGATGGAGATAAACAGGTAAATAATTGAGGTTGGGATGGTTCCATATTTAAAATTAACTTAAAACGGCTTTCCATTTTTGGGTTTCGGCATATTCTTTAATTACCTTGTTTCTCTTTATCAAAAATTTTTGCAGGTAATTTTTTAAGAAAATATTGTTGAACAGTTTGCCGATGATGCCATAGGGGCTTTCAAAATTTAGCAGGTCAATCATGATGGTACCATTTTCGGCTTGCTTAAAATGATGTTCGTGATGAAAATTTTTAAAATCACCCTTTATCATCTCATCAATAAAAAAAACAGGCGCTTGCATGGCCGTAATTTTAGAAGTGAACCTTCTTGTTTTAAAAAGATGCCTGGCTTGCCAGGTTACCGTTTCGTTTATATTGATGAGGCCGTACATTACACCATCAATTGCTTTTTCATTAGTATCGGCAGTAGATATCTGGTGCAGGTTAATACTCCGGCTTAAATCGAATACCCTGTTTACAGGTGCGTTTATAAAAGATGTTAAATGAATTTTAGGCATATTACAACTTATTTATTGCCTGCGGCGATACTAAACAAAAGGCATCTTTACCACTTTTGCCTTTGTTAATGTGTTGCGGATGCTTACATATATAATAGTATCGGGAGCGGCAAAATCACTATCAACATATCCCATGCCAATTGCCTTACCAAGTGAAGGCGATTGTGTGCCCGATGTAACCCTGCCAATGATTGCACCTTCAAAAGTTTTAATATCATAGCCATGCCGTGCAATGCCTTTTTCAAGCAGTTCAAAACCCACTAACTTTTTTTTAAGGCCTTCGACTTTTTGGTTTTCAAAATAAGAGCGGTTGGTAAAGTCTTTACTGAATTTGGTTATCCAGCCAAGGCCTGCTTCAAGCGGCGATGTGGTATCATCTATATCATTACCATATAAGCAATATCCCATTTCTAAACGCAGTGTATCTCTTGCCCCCAGGCCTATAGGTTTAATATCTGCCTTTTTGCCCGCTTCAAAAATAGCATTCCAAATTTTATCAGCATCATTGTCTTTATTTTCAAAATAAATCTCTACTCCGCCAGCCCCGGTATAACCGGTAGCGCTTATCAATACATTTTCTACACCGGCAAAAGTGCCTTTGGTAAAAGTGTAATATTTAAGGTTCATCACATCTTCATCGGTAAGTGTTTGCATAATCTTTGTTGCATTGGGCCCCTGTATGGCCAGTAATGCTGTTTTATCAGATATATTATGCATCTCTACTTCTTTATCATTATGTTGCTGCAGCCAGTTCCAGTCTTTTTCAATATTACTTGCATTTACTACCAGCATATATGCTTTGTTTTCTTCCAGGCAATACACAATCAGGTCATCTACTATACCGCCATCGTTGTTTGGAAAGCAACTGTACTGTGCTTTTCCGGCGGTTAATTTAGCGGCATCGTTGCTGGTAACCCTTTGTATCAGGTCAAGCGCATTTTCTCCTTTTAAAATAAATTCACCCATATGGCTTACATCAAATACACCTACCGAGTTGCGTACGGCTGCATGTTCATCATTTATGCCCGAGTAACTGATGGGCATATTATAGCCTGCAAACTCAGCCATCTTAGCACCTAAGGAAATATGTTTTTGGGAAAAAGGAGTCTCTTTCATCTGGTTGTTTTTAAACTGCTAAGTTAAGCAGCATTGGGTTATTTTAATATTCATGTAAAAAACAAATCTTGTTTACCTTTTAGTAATAATAAAATTTTAATCCTTTGTCATTATTCAATAATTGCCATTTGCCAATAAAACTTTATCAAAACCTTTTATCAATAAACCATCATTATAAAACTAAAATACAGGTAATTTACCTTTAATAAACAATCAGCCATGAAAAAAAGTATTTTATTATCATTAACCACTTTGTGTTTTTTTTATGCAGGCGCCCAGTCATTATTTGTATCGAGAGATATTGCAACAGCCTACAAAAACGGAACCCGTTCACTTGATGGCAGGCCCGGCAAAAACTACTGGCAAAACAGGGGCATTTATAAAATAGATATTACAGCCACACCTCCCGGCAGAACAATTACAGGAAAAGAAACAATTACCTATTTTAACAATAGCCCCGATACTTTACGAAATCTTGTTATTAAGCTGTTTTTAAATATTCATAAACCCGGCGCCCCACGTAATGGCGGCGCTGCTGCCGATTACCTTACATCGGGCGTGCATATTGATAAATTTGAAGTGGATGGGCAAACAAGACCTTTTAGAAATGGCGATTTTGTATTTACAAATGTTGCCACACGTTTACCCAAGCCATTGCACCCAAAAGAATCGGTTCAGCTTGCCTTTGAGTGGCATTATGATGTATCGTTGCAAAGCGGCCGTGAAGGTATGATAGATTCCACCACTTATTTTCTTGCCTATTTTTATCCAAGGGTTGCGGTATATGATGATTATAATGGCTGGGATAATATGAACTTTATGGATTCGCACGAATTTTACAGCGACTTTAATGATTATGATGTTACCGTTCATGTACCAAAAAACTATATTGTTTGGGGTACAGGCACTTTACAGCAACCCGAAAAACTTTTACAGCCTGCCATCCTGCAACGTTATAATCAGTCAATGAATTCAGACGCTACAGTACACATTGCAACAAAGGAAGACCTGTTGAACAAAAGAGTTACCACGCAAAATGAAATGAACAGCTGGCAGTTTAAAGCAACCAATATACCCGATATGGCTTTTGGTATTAGCGATCATTTTGTTTGGGATGGATGTAGCGCCGTAGTGGATGATGCAACCGGCCGCAGGGCAAGTGCACAGGCAGCATATAATGATACGGCGGCAGATTACCGCCATGTGGCGCAATTTGCCCGCCATTCGCTGGATTGGTTATCACATAACTGGCCCGGTATTCCTTACCCTTACGAAAAAACAACCGTGTTCCAGGGTTATGCCGGTATGGAGTATCCCATGATGGCAAATGATGAATCGTATAGCGATACCACTTTCTCAAGGTTTGTTGCCGAGCATGAAATTGCACATACCTACATGCCTTTTTATATGGGCATTAACGAAACCCGTTATGGATTTATGGATGAAGGCTGGGCCACAACGTTTGAACTGCTGATTGGTACTGCAGATATGGGAAAACAAAATGCAGAAAATTTTTATAAACAATTTAGGGTACAGGGTTGGACACAATCAAACGCATCTGAATTACAAATTCCCATTATTACACCCGGCGATGCCCTTACCGGTTTTGGTTTAGGTACCAATGAATATGGTAAAGCATCATTAGGTTACCTGGCCATGAAAGATTTGCTGGGCGATGCGCTGTTTAAAAAATGCCTGCATGCTTATATGGATCGCTGGCATGGCAAGCATCCTACACCCTGGGATTTCTTCAATACTTTTAGCAATGTGGCTCAAAAAAACCTCAACTGGTTTTGGAACAATTGGTTCTTTAGCACCAATTATACCGATTATGATTTGAAGGCAGTAAAAAAATCAAAACAAGGGTATGATGTTTTAATAAAAAACACAGGTGGCTTTTTTGCCCCGGTGGATATAATCGTTAACTATGCCGATGGCAGTACCGAAACTAAACACCTTACACCGGCCGTTTGGGAAAAAGAAGCCAGGCAGGTAACTGTGCCGGTAAAAACAAGTAAAAAAATAAAATCTGTACAACTGGATGGGGGAATTTTTATGGACGCTGATGAAAGTAATAATATAAAGCTTGTTCAATAACACAGCTACAGCCTCAAAACATCAGTAGCCATTAAAGCATTTGTAAAATGCAACATCCGGTTTTAGTAACGGGGATTTTATAATTGATACATGTTTCTTTAAAATTATTTGTTATCTTAACCCTCCGTTTATTTTAAAACCGATTTGTATGACTACGATTGCTCTTTATAACCTGAAAGGTGGTGTTGGTAAAACAGCCAGTTGTGTAAACTTTGCCTATTTAGCCGCTGCCGACGGATTTAAAACCTTGTTATGGGATATTGATCCCCAGGGTTCATCTTCATTTTATTATAAGGCCAAGCCAAAAACGCATCCCGGCATAAAAAAACTCATCACCAAAGATGCAGATTTAGAAAATGCAATCATGAGCAGCGATTTTGAACTGCTTGATGTGATTCCTGCCGATAACTCAAGCAAAAGTTTCGATATCATGCTTGATGAAATGAAAGGGAACAAGCACAGGCTGAAATCGATTTTAAAACAATTGCAGGGCGAGTATGATTTTGTTTTTATAGATTGCCCGCCAGGGTTTAGCGCTCTTAGCGAAAACATATTTAATGCAGCCGATATAGTATTGATGCCGGTAATACCTACCACGCTTTCTATACGTACCTATAATATGGTAAAAGATTATTTTAAGGAAAAAGACCTTGATATTAAAAAGATGATGTGCTTTTTTACCATGACCGACCTGCGCAAAAACCTGCACAACGAAATAATGGAAGAACTGTATAAAGACAAACGGTTTTTTCAAAACTATATCCCTTATTTAAGCGACGTAGAAAAAATGGGTATTTACAAAGCCCCCATTATGGAATTTGCCAACAGCAGCTATGCCGCCAGTTGCTACCGTGAACTGTGGTTAGAAATAAAAGAAGGTGTTTTATAATTTATAATTAAAAGAATAAAAATTTTATTGATTAGTTTTGCCGCTTATGAAAAGAGAACTGAATAGCTGGTTTAGCCCGGCACTGCAAAAAGAAATGCCCATTGTAACGTATGGCGATTATGGCACAGCCATCTTGTTTGTACCCACTGCTGCTGCAGATTACCTGGAGTATGAACGGTTTCAGATGATGGATACGCTTGCACCATATATAAACGGAGGCAAGATAAAAGTGTTTT
Organism: Ferruginibacter sp.; assembly: GCA_019638575.1. Classification (GTDB taxonomy): domain Bacteria; phylum Bacteroidota; class Bacteroidia; order Chitinophagales; family Chitinophagaceae; genus Ferruginibacter. Next base: position 19,908 of record JAHBTN010000014.1, read on the forward strand.
CCATTAACAGCATTAACAACGAAAGCTGGCTTAACAAGGAAATGGCAGGCGAGCATAAAGCCATCAGGCACAACCAGTTTAACGAGTATGTTTTTAATGAAGTAATACCATTCATTAAACACAGCACCTCCAACGAAACAGAAATCATTACCTGTGGCGCTTCTTTTGGAGCATTGCACAGCATGAACCTGTTTTTAAAACGCCCTGATATTATTAACGGTGTAATAGCCATGAGCGGCGTGTACGATCTTACAGAATATACCGATGGTTTTTTTGATGAACAGGTGTACTTTAACAGCCCCATGCATTACATACGCAACCTTACCGATCATAATATACTTGAACAGATACGCAAAAGCCATCATATACATATTTTAACCGGAAGCGGCGCTTATGAAGACCCTAACGCTTCAAGGGCTTTTGCCGGGCTGCTTTATAGCAAAGGCATCACTTATGAACTGGACGTTTGGGGCGAAGAGTGGAAACACGACTGGCCTACATGGCGAGCCATGTTACCACTTTATTTTGAAACAAGGTTCTGATTTTCTTAAAAAACAACACAATATTATAAAGGCTTTTTCAGTTATGTAGGTACCAATATACCTGTATCATGAAAAAGCCTTTACTCATTTTTGCCCTTAAGTGTTCGGTTATATTATATTTTGCCGCCTGTACCGGGATAAATGATTATAGAAATACAGTATCGGCTACCTCAAAAGTAACTAAAGGAACCTGGAAGATTAATTTGTTTACCAAGGGCCAGCAAAACGAAACCAACCAATTCTCTAATTGCATCATATCATTTGACCCCTCGGGTAAAATAACCATTAATAAAAACGGCCAAACGGTAACAGGAAACTGGATTGAAGATAATATCATGCAAAGAGTTACCATCAGCCTTAATACCAATGATGCATCATTAACCAAGCTGAACGATTACTGGAATATTTCTAAAATAAGTAAATCAGGTATCAGTTTCAGGGGTAATCAAAATTCGGTAAACGACAGGTTAGAAATAACCAACCTATAAAATAATTTGAATTTAGTTTTTGTTATTTGAGTTTAGTGATCTTAAAAGCTGTTCTTTAATAAGGGCAGCTTTTAAGTTTTTAAATCTTGTTGATTGGCGGCAAGATTTGTTATATTTTTACCTAATGCCAAAGAGATTATTTTTATTAGATGCATATGCCCTGGTTTTTCGAGCATACTATGCCCTCATACGCAATCCACGTATTACCAGCAAAGGTCGTAACACTAATGCACAGTTTGGGTTTACTAATACAATTATTGAGCTAATTAAAAACCAGCACCCAACACACATGGCTGTATGTTTTGATACACATGCACCAACCGAACGCCACACCGATTTTGCCGATTACAAAGCCAACCGGCAAGAAACACCCGAAGACATTTTATCGGCAGTGCCTGATATAAAAAAAATTATTGAAGCGCTCAACATTCCTGTAATTGCTATTGATGGTTACGAAGCTGATGATGTTATTGGCGCCCTGGCAAAACAAGCCGAATCGGCAGGGTACGAAGTGTATATGGTTACACCCGATAAAGATTACGGGCAATTGGTTACCGAAAAAATAAAAATTTACAAGCCGCCCTACCAGGGTGCACAATTTGAAATACTTGGGCCTAAAGAAGTTTGTGAAAAATGGGACATTGAAAATGTAGGGCAGGTAATTGATATGTTAGGTTTGATGGGAGATGCGGTTGATAACATCCCGGGCATAAAAGGAGTTGGCGAAAAAACGGCCTCCAAGCTGTTAAAAGAATATGGCACGCTTGAAAATATTTTAGACAATGCAGATAAGATAAAAGGTAAGATGGGCGAAAAAATAATGAACGGCAAAGAAGATGCCATCATGAGTAAAAAATTAGCTACCATTATTTTAAATGTACCGGTTGAATTTCATGAAGAAAATTTTTTGATTAAGGAGATGAACAAACCTGCCTTAAAAGAAATTTTTGAAGAACTGGAATTTAAAACCCTTGGCAAAAGAATTTTAGGAGAAGAAATTACAGGAGAAACCACAGTAACAGCCAATAATGCAACTGCAGGGGTTAAAGAAAATGTTCAAATGGATTTGTTTGGAAATATTATTGAGCCAACCGAACAATCTATAGTTGTCAACAGTACAGCAAATGAAATTATTTCTGTTGGCAAAAACATCAACAACAGCGTTCATGATTATACATTAATACAATCGGATACCGAAATAAAAAACCTGGTTACATACTTATCTGACAGTGATGAAATTTGTTTTGATACTGAAACAACAGGCATAGATGCCAACGATGCAGAATTGGTGGGCATGAGTTTTTCTGTAAAAGCCGGCGAAGGGTTTTATGTGTATTGCCCGTCCGATCAAAAAGAAACTGCAAGGAGGCTTACTTTTTTTAAACCTCTCTTCAGCAATGTTTCAAAAACATGGATTGGCCATAATTTAAAATACGATATGCTGATACTGAAATGGTATGGCTACGAACTGGCTGGCAATACATTCGACAGCATGCTGGCGCATTTTGTTATTGAACCCGATGGTAAAAACGGTATGGATGCATTGAGTGAAAAATTTTTAGGCTACGAACCCATACATATTGAAGAACTCATTGGCAAAAAAGGAAAAACACAGGGCAACATGCGTGACCTGGAGCCCGAAAAAATAAAAGACTATGCCTCAGAAGATGCAGATATAACATTGCAATTAAAGCAGGTACTTCAACCCATGTTAAAACAAAAAGAAGTAGAGAAGGTTTTTTACGAGGTAGATAATCCTTTGGTAAAAGTGTTAACGGCAATGGAATTTGAAGGCATAAAAATTGATGAGGCCTTTTTACATGAATACTCAAAAGAATTAGAGAAAGAAGCAAAGGCGGCGGAAGAATCGGTGTACGAGCAGGCAGGCGTTAGATTTAATTTAGCATCGCCAAAACAACTGGGCGAAGTTTTGTTTGAAAAAATGCAGATTGACCCTAAGGCAAAAAAAACAAAAACAGGCCAGTATGCTACCGGCGAAGATGTGTTATTAAAACTTGCCAGCAAGAATAAAATTGTAGATGATATTCTTTCATTTAGAGAGTTTACAAAACTAAAGTCAACCTATGTGGATGCACTGCCGCTGATGATAAATAAAAAAACAGGTCGTGTACACACTTCTTATGCACAGGCAGTAGCCGTTACCGGTAGACTGAGCAGCAACAATCCAAATTTGCAAAATATTCCAATACGCACCGAAAGAGGAAGAGAGATAAGAAAAGCTTTTATACCCAGGGATAAAGATTATGTACTTATTTCGGCCGATTATTCACAGATAGAGTTACGTATTGTGGCAGCCATCAGCGGCGATAAAAATATGTGTGATGCTTTTAAAAACGGTAAAGACATACACAGTGCAACTGCTGCCAGGGTTTTTAATGTAGATGAAAAAGATGTTACCAAAGAAATGCGTTACAAAGCCAAGAGTGTAAACTTTGGTATCATTTACGGGCAGGGTGCATTTGGCCTTGCCGAAAACCTGGGCATTAGCCGTACCGAGGCAAAAGAGATTATTGATAATTATAAAATGCAGTTTCCCAATATACAGAAGTACATGGATGATACCATTCATTTTGCACAGGAACATGGTTATGTGCAAACCCTAATGGGGCGTAAAAGATGGTTAAGGGATATTAACAGCGCTAATTTTACTGTAAGGGCATTTGCCGAACGCAATGCCATCAACTCTCCCATACAAGGCTCGGCTGCCGATATGATAAAGCTGGCCATGATTAAAATACATAGTGAATTCAGTAAGCATAATTTTAAATCAAAAATGCTGTTACAAGTACATGATGAATTAGTTTTTGATGCACATAAATCAGAAATAGAAAAAATAAAACCGATTATATTGAATTGCATGCAAACTGCATTGGCTTTGCCCAATCATGTACCAACCGATGCAGAATTGGGTATAGGCAATAATTGGCTGGAGGCACATTAAACATGGAGAGTTATCCTTATCTATTTTTACGAACTTAGCTGCATGAATATACCAACAATCATTTATTGTTATGATGCTTACTGCGGATGGTGCTATGGATTTAGCCCGGTAATTAAAAAAATTGCTGCAGAATACCATAACAGGCTTGATGTAGAAGTGTTAAGCGGAGGCATGATGGTGGGCGAACAGGTAATGCCTATTGAAAAGATTGGCCCTTACATTGCATCTTCATATTCAAGAGTAGAAGAACTTACCGGTATAAAATTTGGCGAAGATTTTTTATGGCATTGTAAAAATCCCGGCAAGAGCGACTGGGTGATGAATTCTGAAAAACCTGCCATTGCTTTATGCATTATTAAAGAACACTCACCCCAACGGCAACTTGAATTTGCCTGCGATTTGCAATATACCCTTAACTACGAAGGCCGGGACCTTGATGATGACGAAGCTTACCGGCACTTACTGAACAAATACAATTTAACACCTGGTATTTTTTATTCAAAACTCAAGAGTGATGAATACAAGGATATGGCATACTACGAATTTTCGTTAATCAAACAATTACAGGTAAATGGATTTCCTACGGTATTTATTCAAACCGGCGAATTAAAATTTGTAATGATTGCCAGGGGATATACCGACTATGAAACAGTTAAACAAAGAGTTGAAAATGTATTAAAAGAAATGAATACTTCTGCTTAGTATAAATTTATCTTATCAATGTATTTAACTGTTCATACTTTTAAACTTTCTTTTTAAAAAATAATTTTTGTATTTTCCTGCACTAAAAATTTTATGTCATGAAAATATCAACCTTAACGATTTGTGCTGCAACCGTTGTAATGTTGGCTTGCAATAATAAAACAGACGAAGCCAAAACATCGGCCGACACTTCAGCCACTGCTCCGGTTACAGAAACTCCAAAAGATTCAGCAATGCATACTATGCCCGATTCTGCTGCTATGATGAAGGCATGGAATGATTTTAAAGCCATTGGACCCATGCATAAATGGATGGAAAAAACCAATGGTACATGGGTGGCTGATATCAGTACCTGGATGGACCCTTCCTCGGCACCTGAAAAATCTGTAGGTACAATGGTTCAGTCTTCAATACTTGGTGGAAGATATGTAGTTGGCAAATATTCAGGCACTGTATTTGGCCAAAAAACCGAAGGGCAATTTACCATGGGCTATGATAATGCAAAAAAACTTTTTGTTAGTACCTGGATTGATAACCAGGGTTCGGGTATTGCATTTATGAGTGGAAACTATGATGAAAAAACAAAAACACTCAACTTAAATGGATATCAAACAGATCCTATGACAGGAAAAGACAGCAACATAAGGGAAGAAATGACAATCATTGATGATGATAGTTACAGCATGGCTATGTATGGCGCAGGCCCCGATGGAAAAGAAATGAAATATATGGAAGGGCTGTATAAAAGGAAAAAATAAAAAACAGAAATAAAAAAACCCGGAAAAATTTTCCGGGTTTTTTATAAGTTGAGGGATATTATTTTTTCATTGTTTTCTCATAAAGTGCAATCCATTCTTCGGCAGAAATCTTTGAGGCAAGTTCACCAATAAGTTCATAAGGTATCTTATCCATCTTTTTAAACCGGATACAGCTTTTTCCCATATCTAATTTTCCAGCACCGGCCTTGGCATAAGCACTTACAAACCATTTTAACAAAGATGCGTTGATGTATAAACCCATGCTGTAAACGGCTACAAAATTTTTTTGCGAAGCAATATTCATAAATGGTAAAGGCTCTTTAGGATTGCAGTGATAACCTGCTGGGTATAGTGTATGTGGTACCACGTAACCAATCATACCGTAGTTCATACATTCTTTAAAACCTTTTGGAAGGTTCTTTTTAATAACTTTTCTTAATTCCATAACCACGCTTTTGCGGTCGTGGGGCAATGCATCTATGTATTGCTCTACTGTAGCGGCTTTCGATTGCATAAGTAATTCTGTTTATCACCAATAAGTATATGGTAAAATATCCTAAATCCTATCTTCTTTTGTAATTATAAATATGAAGTTAACTTTAAGTTGGTTGCCAACAAGTACTGAAATTTTTCAGTCAACTACAATTATATATTAGTGAGTTTTTCGGCGGTACTCCAGGTCAAAACTTGTTATCCATGTTTTACCATTATTGCTGCTTGTTTCTCCATGCTGCCTTACTTTGTTTACACCCGGGTTGTAAAATGTCATTTTCCGGATTTGCCAAAGTGTATCATTTATTTGTTCATTAGCTGTTTGTAAAATCATTTTTCCATAAAACTTTATTATCAAAATTGTTAGCTGTTTTTTAACAACTGCTATATGTAATCAGGTTTCAGCTTACATCATAATTACAAACAGCATCACCATCATTATAATGTTGATGAAAAATAAAAACAAAAAATTGTTTAGGCAAACAATGGTTATACAGGGGTTTTGGTTTTGCCCCGCTTTTTTAAGCGGGGCCTTTTTATAATTATATGTAAGGTTGTAGCATGTTTAAAAACGAGGAGCCCCGCAAATAAATTTGCAGGGCCCTTATTCGCATTCACCTTTAATGAATTATTTTCCACCGCCCCCTTGCCCGGGGCCTCCACCTCTTTGTGGCCTTAGCGATGGTTCAATTTCATCTTTCCATTGTTTCATTTGCGCTTCGGTAAAAATTTCTTTTAATTTTTTATCTCTTGCATCTGTAAGTTCTTTACGTTTTGCGCTCATAGCTTCACGATCAAAATTACCGCTTGAGCGCATTTCTTCCATGGCTTCCTGTTGGGCTTTGTAAAAGTCAGTAAAAATTACTTCTGTTTTTGATTTAATGTCTGTATCCAGGTTAAGTGGCACTAATTTTTCCATAGTGGCTTTTGTTCTTTCTTCAGGGGTTTGGCGTTGCCTGCCACCTTGTGCGGATACAGCATTAATGCTAAAGATAGCGGCAATTGCTATCAATATGATTTGCTTTTTCATTTTTTGATTTTTTTAATGATGAAATTTATTTTAAAATTTAATTAATTACTATTTAGGTGTTTTTTTTCTTGAATCAGGGCTACTGCCGGTTGGCATTTTTTTATTTAATATCCTTGCAAACAAAGAGTCGAATGCAGCAAGCTGATTGGGTTTACAAATGTTACGTATGTTTTTTAAATGATTAAACATTAGCATTTCCACCATTTTTTGATTGGTGGCAGATTGTGAAGCAACAGCATCCATTGTAGAGTCGCTAAAGTTGCCGGCAGCTAACCGGGTAAATTGTTTGTCTTTTGAGCTACGCAGGCTGTCGAACAATTTTTTCATGTTTTCTTTGTGGCTGTTGCTAAGCGATACATATTGAGCAACCTGTGCCGAGTCGAATCCTATTTCGTTTTTTAAAAACCCTGATATCATGGTTACCCTGTCAGGGCGTTTGGAATGAGGTTTATTTTTATTCATCAATAAAAAAGACAAAAGGGCTATATTAGTTATTAATAAAATAACGATGATTAAAAGGTAAACCTTCGATCTGTTTTCTTTTTTTATCATTATGGTTGATTATTATCGTAGTCATAAATAGTGGCTACAGTATATGAAAACTCATCGGTAGGCGCCTGCGTTGTTTGCTCTGCAACGGAGGTTTGTGCTGATGAATTTTTGGATACAATAACTGCAGCATTAATTAAAATAATTAGGCACAGGCCTGCAAAAGCTACTGCCGGCCGGCTAATGAACCAGCCTGCTTTTTCCCACAGCGATTCTGTTTGCTTATTCATACGTGCATGAATACGGGTAAGCAAAAAAGGTTTTGCAGTTGCTCTTTTAATACCTTCTATACTGCTTAGCGCATCTTCGGCAAGTTTGTGTATGTTTTCTATATTTTTCATTTCGGATCTTTTAATGTTCCGTAATATTTTATTAATTCTTTTTTCAAATTTGCTTTTGCCCTGCCAATCAAAGACTCAACAGCGTACAGGGTAGTATTCATTATTTCGGCTACTTCCTGGTAACTCTGCCCTTCAAGTTTATGCAGCGTAAAAGCAATACGCTGTTTTTCGGGTATCCGCTTTAAAGCATTAAATAACTCACGTGCTTTTTCTTTCTTCTCTAATTCTACGCCGGGATGGTTGAACAATACAGGGTGTATATGTTCTTCATCCCCGCTGCCTAATAAACTTTGTACAAAACCAAAGCGCTTTTTTCGCTTCTTTCTTTTTTCATGATCAAGCGCTTTGCTTACCGTTATCCTGTACAGCCAGGTAGAAATCTTTGCATCGCCTTTAAAAGAACTTATTGACTGGTATGCCTGTATAAATACTTCCTGTGTTATATCATCTGCATCCTCTTCATTTTGAACTATACCCAACGCTGTATTATAAACCATATCCTGCCAATCATCAACCAGCTTTGTAAAAGCTTGTTCATTTCCCTGCTGCAGTTGTGCAATTAATTCGGGTTGGTTCAAAATGGTTCATTTGTTTATCCTTCTAAATTAATTAAAAGGGGCGAAACCCTCCACCATGAGGAGGAGGCCCCATCCTTTCCCTGTCGTTATTCATATTAGTTGCACTGGCAGTTCCAAAATTTTTCAGGTTGTAAGTGAATGTGAGCATGAAGTATTGCTTCAGCACCTGGTTCTGTACATCCTGTATAGAACTGGCAGTAGTTGTACGTGTAATACTTTGGTTTTGTTTCAGCAGGTCAAACACGGTAAGCTTAAGCTCTCCGGCCTGGTTTTTCAGGAATTTTTTTCCAATCCCTGCATTCCATAACCAATAGTTTTGGTTAAAGCCGCCCGATAAACCACTGTAATTTTCATTGCTGATATCGTTTTGTAAAAACCATCCTTTTTTATTGAGCAGGTTTAACTGCAAGCCTGCCGACTGCTGAATATATTTTGTGGTTGGGTTAACGGTATTTTTTACCGTATTAAAATTGGCTGAATAGTTCAGGTTGAAATCAACATATTCACTGATGTTGCTTGCAAATGCTACACCTGCATTATAGGTTGTTGATTGTGATTTGTTTTTTATATTATCAATCATACCCGGTATTTCGCTGTAATTTAAACCGGCATTTATACTCAGGTTTGTTTTTATAAAGGATAATGGCATAGAGTAAGTTAAGAATGTACGCAAGCTCCAGTAACCATTCATATTTACCGGTACCGATAATTGCGAACCCGGGTGCAGGGTAACAGTGCTGCTCAATACAGTATCCTGCCCTTTAATATTGTAAATGGCATTGGTTATATAATTGCTGTTTTGCTGTAAAAATATATTGGCAAAAAAGCTTTTTGATTTAGCGGTATTGGTATAAGTGTAACGGGTGCTAAGCATATTACCTACCTGCTGTTTAAGGTTAGGGTTGCCTTTTGAAACAGATAAAGGATCGCTGTTGTTAATTACATCCTGCAACTGGCTAACAGATGGCGTATTGGTGCTGGCACGATAAAATACCCTGATGCTGTTTTTTGCATTAATCTTTTTACGCCACATTAAATTGGGTAATAAGTTATTAAAATGCAGGTTTACATTGGCTGTATATGGATACGACTGATCGCTGTTAAGTTCGGTGTACTGGTAATTTAATCCCACAGAAAACATATTATCCCTGTCGCCAATACGGTAGTTTAAGCCTGTAGTGTGTTTTGTGATGATGTTATCGAACTTGTTAGAAAGGCTATCTACAAACAAAGAATATTTATTGCCTGCATAATCGTACTTAAACACTTCCAGGTCTGATTTGCTTTTTGAATAAGAGGGAGAGTAGTTTAATTGTAACTGCCCCTTTTTACCAATGGGTTCGGTATAAGCAATATTTGCCGAAAGCTGGTAGCCATTTGATATAGAGCTGGTATATTGCTGCAGCGAATCGTCGGTGTTTACAATATTGTAATAATAATTAGTTTTATTTATGTTATAGGTATCTCCATCATTTTTATTGATAGCTGTTCCTAAGTTTATAGAAATAGTCCTTCCTTTTTTGGCAAAGGCGTGGCGATACAAGATATTATTGTTGAAATTATACCCGGTACCTTTTGAGTTGGTATTGTTTAGCGACCTGCTTAAACTATCTGTTGATGAGTAAGAGTTAAAATCCGAAACATCACTGCTAAGCCTGGTGTTTTGAAAACTTAAACTTGGCATAATCATCAACGAATTCTTATCGTCTATCTTATAATTAAACCTGAAGTTTAAACGGTGGTTATAGTTTTTTGTATTTGATAAAACATTTTGCTGTTTATATAAAGTGGTATCATTTGCTAAAAAATTTTGTGTGTTTGAAAACTGGTTGTTGTTGGCATTGTTATCGTTAAAGAAATAGCTTCCCGATACATCTACCTTTTTCCACCATTGGTCAGAATAGTTGATACCAAATGAATTTGTTTTGCTGATGCCGTTTTGAACACCCACATCAAAACTGTTTCCACCACCAAATCCGCCACGGCCGCCACGTCCACCACCTCGGCCACCTCCGCTGCTAATACCTAACAAATCTTGCGAAGCAAAATTCTGCTGGTTTACATTATTGGCAAGGCCAACAAATGTTAGGCGCATATTGTTTTTAAACATACTTACATTACCTCCTGCACTATAGGTGCCTTGTGTGCCGGCGCCTGCATACACACGGCCAAACTGCCCATTACGCATACCCGTTTTAGTAACAATGTTTATTGCTTTTACACTGTTACCGTCATCAAAACCTGTAAATGCGGCCTGGTCGCTCAGTTTATCAAATACCTGTATCTTATCAATAACAGATGCAGGCAGGTTTTTTAAAGCTGCTGTTGCATCGTCACCAAAAAAATCACGGCCATCAACCGTAACTTTTTTTACCTGTTCGCCGGCTGCTGTTACATTACCGTTTTTATCAACTATTACTCCGGGTAATTTTTTTATCAAGTCTTCGGCTGTTGCATCGGGGTTTACTTTTAGTTGGTCTGCATTAAATTGCAGGGTATCTCCCTTTTGTGTAACTACCGGTTTTTTAGCAACTACAGTAACTTCATCAAGCTCTTTAGCCATTTTGGTAAGTGTAAACTGTAAAGCTGTTTTATTGCTTGCCTGTAAATTGATGTTTTGTTCTATGATATTATACCCACTTGCACTTGTTGTTAAACGATATTTGTCTGCTTTAAGGCCTTTAAAAACAAAATCACCATTGTTATCAGTTAAAACAATGATAGGATGTAATGAGTCTGACTGGGCTCTTAGCTCTACAGTGGCCCCGGCAATGGGCCCTTTATTGTCCTTGTCTGATAGTTTACCTTTTAATGTTATATCCTGGCTTTTGGCAATTACAGCTACCAGGCTAAAAATCAATACTAAAAAAACGGGTTTTAAACGCATAAAAATTATCTTTTGTACGCCTTATTAGACGACATCTTTTAAATAAACCGGCGCAACAGGCAGCGTTTTTAAGCTAAAAAAACTCCATTGAATTAAATACGGTATTTATGCAGTATAAATGGCAATTTCAATGGATTAACGGAGTATTATGAATACCTGCAAAAAAAATTAATCTTTTAAAGTTAACTTGCGCCCTTAAATAAACGACATATATGGAATACAGTAAATTGGTTTCGGTAACAGGATTGCCCGGATTGTTTGAGTTATTATCTTCAAAAGCCGATGGCGGCGTGGTAAAATCGCTTGAAGACAAAAGCACAAAGTTTGTTAGCACAAGGGTGCATAATTTTTCACATATTGAAAGTATTGAGGTTTTTACCACAGCAGATAATGTAAACCTGGCCGATGTATTTAAAGCCATGGCGGCAAGCAATGAAAAACTACCTGCCGAAAAAGATGCAGCAGCTATTAAAAAATATTTTGAAACAGTTTATCCTGCAATGGATTTTAGCAGGGTATATGCCAGCGATATGAAAAAGATGGTGAAATGGTTTACCATCTTACAGGCAAATAATATAGAGATAAAATTATCTGATTTGCCCGAAACCGACACCTCAACAGATAATAAACCCAAAGCAGTAGAACAAAAAGCAGCAGCCGTAAAAAATGCCCCTGCCAAAAAAATTAATGCACCAAGGAAGATGGCATAATCATCGCCTGCATATTCATTTTTTGTAAAAAGTTTTGGAAATTTCCATGTAAAAATTTGTTTTAAAAAAGGTAACCGGGCATTATGTGGCCGGGTTAAATACAACAACAGCACAATGAATTACACTGCAGATATAAAAAAATTACCAAGGCATTATGTTCCACAAAATTTTGTTATCACAGATTGGCCGGGCCTGGAACCCTTCTTTATTGAGTTGCTTGAAAGGAAAATTGAAAATAAAGAAGAACTGGAAAAATGGCTGAAAGACCAGAGTGAACTGGAGGCTGTAATTAATGAGGATGCCTGCTGGCGACAAATAAAGATGACCTGCGATACCGAAAACAAAGCACTGGAAGAAGCTTTTACTTTTTTCTGTATGGAGATTCAGCCAAAAATTCAGCCCTATGCCGATGAATTGAATAAGAAACTGGTAAATCACCCATTAACAAAAGAGTTGGATGCCGATAAATATTTTACGTATCTGCGTAACATAAAAAAAAGTATTGAGTTATTTAGGGAAGCTAATATTCCGTTGCAGGCCGAGCTGGCTGTAATGCAGCAACAATACGGCTCCATCTCCGGTAAAATGACCGTAACTGTGCAAGGCAAAGAGTACACTTTACAACAAGCTGCAAAGTTTTTAGAAAACCCCGACAGGAAAATAAGAGAAGAAGTTTATTATAAAATAAATGAAAGAAGGCTTCTTGATAAAGATGAACTGGATAAATTATATGACCAGTTAATTGAAAAAAGAAACCAGGAAGCATTGAATGCAGGCTTTGATAATTACCGTGATTACCGCTTTAAAGAATTGGGGCGCTTTGATTACAAAAAAGAAGACTGTTTTAAATTTCATGAGGCAGTAAAGCAACATGTACTTCCGCTGGTTAACATTATTTATCAAAAGAAAAAAGAAAAACTTGGGCTTGATACATTACGGCCCTGGGATATTGAAGCAGAGCCGGCCAACATTAAACCTTTACAGCCTTTTACTACCAGCGAAGAGCTTATAGAGAAATCAATTGCCTGCTTTACAAAGCTGCGCCCGTTTTTTGGACAGTGCCTTTCAAAAATGCAGGCAATGAAACACCTTGACCTGGATAGCCGCAAAGGAAAGGCCCCCGGCGGTTACAACTGCCCGCTTGCAGAAAGCGGCGCTCCTTTTATTTTTATGAATGCAGCCGGGCAAATGCACGATGTTACCACCATGCTGCACGAAGGTGGACATGCTGTTCATTCTTTTTTGGCACATCCGTTAGAGTTGAATGGCTTTAAAGAATATCCCATGGAAATTGCTGAAGTAGCTAGCATGGCTATGGAGCTGATGAGTATGGATGAATGGGAAACCTTTTTTACCAGCGATACAGATTTAAAAAGAGCAAAAGAACACCAGTTAGAAAGGGTGATAACCATTTTTCCGTGGATTGCAGTAATAGATAAATTTCAGCACTGGATTTACGAAAACCCTAATCATACACATGAAGAAAGAACCGCTTCGTGGGTTTCAATAGTTAAAGAATTTGAAGATGATGTGATTGATTACAGTGGGCTGGAAACTTTTAGAAGCAATGCATGGCAGCGCCAGTTACATTTATTTGAAGTGCCATTTTATTATATAGAATATGGTATTGCACAATTGGGTGCCATTGGTATATGGATGCAGTTTAAAGAAAACAAAGAACAGGCAATGGATAATTATTGCAAAGCGCTTTCTTTGGGTGGCACTAAAACATTGCCTGAACTTTATGCGGCTGCAGGTTTAAAATTTGATTTTAGCCCAGATAAAATAAAAGTGCTGATGGATTTTGTAGAAAAAGAAATGAACAAATAATCTTTGTTGGTTTAATTGTGCCGCTTTATTAGCATATAGCCAATATAATTATTTACACTTATTGCAAATTCCGCTTATTACAACATCTGTTTGCTTTTGTGTAAAACCCTTAGGGAGCCTCACTTCAGGAATTATCACATTTTCTAAACAAATAGTTTTATCGCAAACATCGCATATAAAATGTACATGGTTATCGTGATGATGCCCGGCCTCACAATTATCTTTACATAAGGCGTATAAAATAGAATTATCGGTAGTAGGTATATTATGTATGATGCCTTTTTCAACAAAAGTTTGCAAGGTTCGGTACACGGTAACCCGGTCAAAACTTGCATCGGTATTTTTTTCAATGTCGGCATGTGCAAGTGCACCAGGGCTGTTTAAAAACATGTTCAATATTTTTTTACGGCCTTCGGTTATACTGAGTTGGTTTTTTTTAAGTATGTCTGCAATTTGTTCCATCATAAAGTTCATTTAAATAAAAATTAGTTTTTTTAAAAACTATCAATTAGGGTTACTGCTGAAACCATTCATAAAATGCTTACTGGTAACTTTTTCTTTTAGTAAGCCCTTAATATCTTTAAAAAGTTTTTGCATATCATCTTCTACCAGCCCATCATAAATGCCACGTACCCGGCGCTGCTTATCTACAAGGGCAAAAAACTGTGTGTGTATAAATTGCTCGTTGATGTTTTGTGTGGAGTCTGGCTTATTATTGTCGATAAGATAACTCTGCCGGGCCATTTTATAAAGAGCATCTTTATCGCCGGTAACAAAATCCCAGTTTGGGTTAACTACCGGTTGCTGTTTGTTATTGGCGCTATCATAAAATATATTGTATGAGCCGTCTTCATTTTTTTCCAGTTTTCCATTAATCATCTTTGCCTCATAGGCTTTTAATAAGGGTACCGAATCGGTCTCGGGCATACATGTATGCGACAGGATGAGGAACCCGGGTTCGTCTTTAAATTTATCAAAAACCCTACGCATATTGGCATTCATTTTTGGACAAATGCCTTTGCAGGTTGTAAAAAAATATTCGGTTACATATACTTTGCCATCTACGTCATCCTGTGTTATTTTTTTTCCATCCTGGTTGATGAATGAAAAATCCTGCACATTTTCATTTAAAACCGGCAATAACGATTTTGTTAAATCTTCATCTTTAAAAACAAAAAATAAAAATGCAGCAATAAGTAAAGTAAAAAAAGCTACATAAAACAACACTCGCTTAATCATCTCAATTTATTTTTACAAATTTACAACCCTTTCAAAGACCAAAACAAAGCTACTTTTATTTTTTGCAACATTGGTGCAAAAATGTATCTTTACGGTTTCTATGAATATAAAATTAAACTGGGATGCCCTTGGGATTGCCACATCAATAGCTTGTGCTATTCATTGTGCATTGCTGCCCATCCTGTTAACATCATTGCCGATATTTGGCACAGATATTATACATAATTTATTTTTTGAATGGTGTATGATTGCAATTGCTTTTTTGGTTGGCTCTTATTCACTTTTTCATGGTTTTAAAAAGCATCACCACACTTTATTGCCTGTTTTGATTTTTAGTGCAGGGTTTGTTTTTTTAGTATTAAAACAATTTAGTGCAGCTTACGAAATTCTTTTTTTAATAATTGCTGTTTCATTCATTATTAGCGCACATTTTTATAATTACCGGCTTTGCCATAAAAGCAAATGTTCATCACCACATCACACGCATTAATACTATACCGTTTTTAATTTCTTATTTTTAATAAACTAAATTAAATACCATGATAAAAAATATCTGTGTAATTGTGTGTGTGTTAATTTTTTCACATATTGCTACAGCACAAAGCAAAGATGAAATAGCTATACGTAATGTGCTGGATAGGCAGTTACAGGCATGGAACAATGGCGATGTAGAAAAATTTATGGATGGATATTGGCAAAACGATTCTTTAATGTTTATTGGTAAAGCTGGTATTACATACGGTTGGCAAAACACATTGAATAATTATAAAAAAGGATATCCCGATACGGCTGCAATGGGCAAATTAAAATTTGATATACTGGTAGTAAAGCGTTTGTCTGTATTGTATTATTTTATTGTGGGCAAATGGCATTTAACAAGGAGTGTGGGCGATATAGGAGGGCATTTTACACTGTTATTTAAAAAAGTAAAAAATAAATGGGTTATTGTGGCCGACCATAGCAGTTAATTATAATTTCCATTTACGTTTAAGGTAAATAAAAAGTGCCACAAGGGTTATAAGAAAACCTGCATAATAAATATAATTAGTTAACCGGGCCTTGTTCTCAAAAAAAGCAAATCCTTTATATATACCGATATAAACATTGGCTATCATCCATATCAATACAATGGAAACAGTGTTTATTATCTTTAATAAAAGCTCTTTAGTTTCATCTTCCATTCCCATAATCACCCTTCATACCTAATTGGAGGAATAAAGTTGTATAAAATTAATCAAAATAAATATGGGCTTTTATTTAACCAGCATTTTTCTAAAAGAAATACTATCGCCCATAAAAACATTAAAATCTACAAAAGTATCTATACCATTTACCCTGCCTTTTTCATTATGTTGCCAAAATACCCAGTTGCGTTTAATACGAGGTTTATCTTTTACATAATAATGTGCCACCCATAAGGGATACTCATCAAAAGCCCCGTTAAGAAAAGTTTCATAAAAATCTATATTGGTATAAATGATGGGTTTTACCTTGTAATGTTTTTCAACCATCAGCAACCAGTCTTTAGCTCTTTGCTGCACATCGGCAACAGATGCGCCATTTGATGTTTCTATATCCAGTACCGGCGGTAAGTCGCCCGGTTTTAAATCTACAGTTTCAATAAAATTTTCGGCCTGGGCTTTACCACTTTTGCTGCTAATAAAAAAATGATATGCGCCACGTGGCAACTTTGCTTTTTTTGCATTGAACCAGTTTTTCCTGAACCCGTCATCAACCCTGCCAAGGCCTTCGGTGGCCTTTATAAATGCAAAACCTATTTTAATGTCTTTATCCTGCATGGCCTCTACTTCGGCCCAGTTAATGTTATGCTGGTAGCGGCTTACATCTATGCCATGTATTGTATAATTGCCTGGTATATCTATACCAAATGCCGGGTAGCGTATAAACCTTGGGCGGTTGTTATATGCATTGATATAATATATGGCGCAGGCAACAACAACAAGCAGTAAACCCGGTATCAATATTGCTTTTAATATGCCTTTTTTACTTTTTGCCAATGTGGGTTGTTACAAGTGGTTTTACGCAGTTGGTTACAAATTTGCATTAAAAGCAGTTTATAACAGTATAAAATTTTGTGAAAGGGCAATAATGGTTTATCACATTCGTTTTATGAATTGCCCGTATTTAATGCTGTACCCAAATGAAAATAAATAAAGGCATGGTTAAACAAAGTTTTAAACATTTTAAAGTATCCAAAACAGCGTGGATACTTTTTTTTTCAATAACACTAAGCTGTTTCAATAAGGTTTTTGCTTTTGCAGATACTACGCAGAAACCATTGCTTGCTGCTGTAAATACAAATGATAAAGCATGCGAAATAACCCTTGATGCCAATGTTATTTATCCCGAGGCATTAGCAGGCAATGAAGAACAAACAACAGCATATATTGAAAAATTTGCAAAAAACAGGCGAGCCTACCTGCTTCGCACTTACAAGCGAAGCCAAAAATATTTTCCTAAAGTAGTATCAATACTTGATAAACACAATTTACCACAGGAGCTAAGGGTTTTACTAGCCCTTGAAAGTGCTTTTAATGCTAATGCAGTATCAAAAGCTGGCGCTGTTGGCTATTGGCAAATTATGGATGATGTGGCAAAAGAATATGGTTTACGCATTGCAACTAAATCAATAGAAACAAAAGCAAAGGGAACAAAAAATACCAAAGCAAAGAAAACCATTGCCAAGTCAAAAACGCAAAGAGACGACCGCAAAAATTTTTATAAATCAACCTATGCTGCCGCCCGTTATTTAAAAGACCGAAGCCGCAACCTTGATAACGATTTACTGCTGATGGTGGCAAGCTATAACTGCGGCGTGGGAAATGTTTGGGAGGCAATGAAAAAAACCGGTAAGGACGACCCCTGCTTTTGGGATGTAAAGCAATACCTGCCATCCGAAACACAAGCTTATGTGATGAACTTCATAACTCTTAATGTTATTTTTAATAACTACGAAAAATTTGAAAACAACACATTATTGTTTACACCTGTTACATTTAACCCTGGCAATGTAAAAGAAGTATTAACTGAAGCGCCTGAGCTTACAACCTCCAACCAATAACCGGTTGTTTTATCTTTTTATTACAAAGTGTAATCACTGTATCACTCTTAATCGGCTTACCTTTGCTAAATGCCTCAGTTCAACTGGAATGATAGTAAAAACCTTTTTAGCAAACTCACTTTTCGCCGTTTTGTAAATGCTGTAAAAGTGTTAAGCAGTTTTTATGTAAGCCGTGTTTTAAAACGGCCTGTGCAATGGGGCTATCCTGTATCTATATCATTTGAACCTACTACCAGTTGCAATCTTCGCTGCCCCGAGTGCCCAAGCGGTTTAAGGCAGTTTAGCCGGCCCACCGGCATGTTAAAAAACGATTTTTTTACAAGAACCATAGATGAAATTCACAAGGAACTTTTATACCTTATCTTTTATTTCCAGGGCGAGCCTTACCTAAACCCCGATTTTTTAAAGATGGTGAAATATGCCAGTGATAAAAAAATATACACAGCCACATCAACCAACGCACATTACTTAACTGATGAAACTGCCAGGAAAACTGTTGAAAGTGGCCTCGACCGTTTAATTATCAGTATAGACGGAACTACACAGGATGTGTACCAGCAATATCGTGTAGGCGGAAACCTTGAGAAGGTTTTAGCCGGCGCCAGGAACATTGTGAAATGGAAAAAACAACTAAAGAGCAAAACACCATTTGTTTTTTTCCAGTTTTTAGTGGTAAAGCCCAACCAACACCAAATAGAAGAAATTAAACAACTTGCCAAAGAAGTAGGAATAGATGAAGTGAGGTTTAAAACAGCCCAGGTGTATGATTACGAAACCGACCCTAACAAACTTATACCAACCATTGATAAATATAGCAGGTATAAAAAAAATGCTGATGGTTCTTATTCTCCAAAAAACAAATTGGCCAACCGGTGCTGGAAACTGCAACATGCCAATGTGATTACATGGGATGGTTTGGTGGTGCCTTGTTGTTTTGATAAAGATGCCATGCACCAATTGGGCAATTTAAAAACACAAAGTTTTAAAGAGATATGGCATAATGATAATTATAAACAGTTTCGCAGTCAATTGATGAAGAGCAGGAAAAATATTGATATTTGCGCCAACTGCAGCGAAGGTGTATCTGTATGGAAAGAATAAAAGATAAAAATTTAAACAGCGATGGCTCAACATGGTTTTAACGAAAGGCTAAGGCAAATTGTAATATTAATAATAATAGTATTAATGGCTGTATTATTAATTACGCAATTGCAGGTGTTTATTCCGGGGTTACTGGGCGGTATTACATTGTATATATTATGCAGGTCTGTTTATTTTAAACTTATTTATAAAAGAAAATGGAAAAAAGGATGGACAGCAATTTTATTTATACTGGGCTGTATCCTTATAGTGTCCTTACCTATATATTTAAGTATAACACTGGTTTCGCCTAAAATTAGCGCCATTACTCAAAACCAGGATAAGATAATTGCCGCCATAAAATCTGTATCAGATAAAATTGCCGAAGAAACCGGCATTGTCATCTTATTGGGCAATAGTGCGAAAACTGTTGTAGAAAAAATTACAGCTTTTTTACCGGGGGTATTAAACAGCACCATTGTTGTTATTACCAACATCATTATGATGTTTTTTCTTTTTTATTATTTGCTGGTTAATGGCCGTGATGCAGAAAGATATTTAGCCAGGGTAATACCATTAAAAAATGAAAATGTAAACATACTTGCCAGCGAAACTAAAATGATGGTAAAGGCAAATGCCCTGGGTATTCCTGTAATAAGTATTGTACAAGGGCTTGTTGCTGCTGTGGGTTATTGGATATTTAATATTGAAGATTGGGGATTGTGGGCTTTTGTAACAGGTGTTTTTGCTTTTTTTCCATTGGTAGGCACCATGATAGTGTGGGTACCCTTGGTGATATATTTATTTGTACAGGGAAATAACTGGAGCGCCATAGGCCTAACATTATATAGTGCAATCATTACAGGTAATGTTGATTACCTGGCAAGGCTTAAACTGATGAAATATATGGGTGATGTGCATCCGTTAATTACAGTGCTGGGTGTAATTGTAGGTTTAAACCTGTTTGGTTTTATAGGCCTTATCTTTGGACCGTTACTGGTTAGTTATTTTTTAATTCTGGTGAAGATTTATATCAATGAATTTTCTGACGAGGATAACAAAGAGACAAATGTTACCAATGAAGTAAAATCTTAAATGATTATTATAAACATGAGTTTAGAAAAAGAAATAACACAACAAAGCTTCCGTAACGAACATCAAAAAGGCGTTATCAATATCATTTATACTTACAACTGGATTAATGAAAAGATGAAAGTTTTTTTTGATAAAGAAAACATAACGGCACAGCAATTTAACATATTGCGTATTTTACGTGGCGCCGGCAAGCCTATCTCAACCCTGCAGATACGTGAACGTATGCTGGACAAAATGAGCGACACCAGCCGTATTGTAGACAGGCTGGTACTTAAAGGACTGGCAAAAAAAAGCATTTGTAAAGCAGATAAACGGCTGGTAGATGTAAGCATAAGTGATAAAGGATTAAAACTGCTTTCTAAACTTGATAATTACCAGGATGATATGGATGCAGTAATGCAAAACCTTTCTGCCGCAGAAGCAAAAACCTTAAACATATTATTAGATAAAATCCGAAACAGGGAGTAATAAAAAATTCATGAAATTTTTCTTTTCAATTTTTCTTTCAATCATCATTTGCATAATGCCCGTTTTTTCGAAAGCGCAGGCAAAGCCAGAGTTTCGTGGCGTGTGGGTAGCCACTGTTGATAATATAGATTGGCCCACAAAAGGCAATTACGATTCAGAATCACAAAAAGCAGAGTTTATCAAACTGCTTGATATGCACAAACGCAATGGTATTAATGCTATGATAGTGCAGGTAAGGCCGGTAACCGATGCGTTTTATCCATCGCAATACGAACCCTGGAGTGAATATTTAACCGGCATACAGGGCAAGCCACCAACTCCTTATTACGATCCACTGCAGTTTATGATAACCGAAACTCATAAACGGGGCATGGAGTTTCATGCCTGGATGAACCCTTACAGGGCTGTTTTTAAAATTGGTAAGTCTTCTATTGCAGCTACTCATATTACCCGTGTACATCCTGAGTGGTTTTTAACCTACGGCGATAAAAAGTATTTTGACCCCGGCAATAAAGAGGTACAGGAATATTTAACCAACGTAGTAAAGGATGTTGTTAGCCGCTATGCGGTAGATGCCATCCACTTTGATGATTATTTTTACCCGTATAAAATACCTGGTAAAGATTTTCCTGACAACAAATCATACCGGTTGTATGGTAATGGTATGAGTAAAGACGATTGGAGAAGGAGCAACACAGATTCCATCATCAGTAAATTAAGTACTGCCATAAAAAAAGAAAATCCTAAATGCCAGTTTGGTATTAGCCCCTTTGGTGTTTGGCGAAACAGCGACAAAGACCCTGTTAACGGGAGTAATACCAATGGCGCACAAACAAATTACGACGACCTGTATGCAGATATATTATTATGGTTGCGTAAAGGTTGGATTGATTATGTGGCGCCGCAGTTGTATTGGGAGTTTGGCCATAAAGTAGCACCTTACGAAGTTTTATTAAACTGGTGGAGCAAACATACCTATGGACGTAATTGCTATATAGGCCTGGGTATTTACCGTGCCAACAGCAATGCAGCCTGGAAAGACACAACACAGTTGCCTCGTATGATTGAAGCACTAAGAAACACACCCAACATACAGGGGATGATTTTTTTCAGCAGCAAAACATTTGAAAAAAATCCTAACGGTTGGGGCGATACTTTAAGGTTAAAATATTTTAAAGACGCTGCAGCAACACCTGCAATGAACTGGATAAAATAATTTACTGCTTTATTTTTTTTGATGGTAGCTACAACTAAGGCAACTTACTCTTTTACCTAATTTATCTACCTTTACAACTTAAAACATTACACTATGCCAGGCTACGAATTTTTTGGACAAGAAGAAAGAAGAGAAGTTAATGATGTGCTGGAAACAGGCATCATGATGCGTTATGGATTTGATGGGCCACGTAAAGGGATATGGAAGGCAAAAGAGCTGGAAGCAGCTATCTGCAATACATTTGGATGCAAACATGCACAGCTGGTAAGCAGTGGAACTGCCGCACTAACTACTGCCATGAGTGCCCTGGGCATTGGTTATGGCGATGAAATAATTTTACCATCGTTTACATTTGTAGCAAGTTTTGAAGCCGTACTTAGTGTTGGCGCCATACCGGTTTTTGTTGATGTGGATGATACATTAACACTAAGCCCACAAGCAGTAAAAAATGCTATTACTAAAAAAACAAAATGTATAATGCCGGTACACATGTGCGGCAGCATGGCCGATATGGATGCCTTACAGGCAATATGTAAAGAGCATAATTTGTTATTACTTGAAGATGCCTGCCAAAGCATTGGTGCATCATACAAAGGAAAAAAACTTGGCACTATCGGTAATGCGGGAACGTTTAGTTTTGATTTTGTAAAAACCATTACCTGTGCCGAAGGTGGAGCAGTAATGACTAACAACGAAGCTGTTTACCTGAACTGTGATGGATACAGCGATCATGGCCACGACCATAAAGGTGCCGACCGGGGCGCCGACCTTCATCCGTTTATAGGGTATAATTTCCGCATTAGCGAATTACATGCTGCTGTTGGTTTGGCTCAAATAAAAAAGCTGGATAATTTTTTATCTATCCAAAGAAAAAATCACACCGCATTAAAGAATGCTCTTGCAACAATACCCGAAGTTTCGTTCAGGAGAATTCCTGATGAAAGCGGCGACAGTTGTACTTTCCTTAGCTGGTTTTTACCAACAGAAGAAGCTACCAAAGCCGTAGTAGCCGAATTAAAAGCACAAAATATACTTGCCGGTAATTTCTATTGGTATGTAAACAACTGGCATTACATAAAAAAGTGGGACCATCTTAAAAATACTGCAACGCTTAATGCCCTGCATCCCGATTTAAAAGCAGCCGTAATGCATCATGCTACAAAAGATTTTAGCGCAAGCGATACCATCATGTGCCGTTGTATTTCAACCGCTATTGGATTAACCTGGACGGATGAACAATTACAAACTAAGTGTAATCAAATGGTAAATGCAATTAAGAAAGTGTTGAGTGAGCAAAAGGCCACTGCCTGATATAGTTCAAAATTTGAAGTATAAAAAAATTAATACTGTTTTACTGCATTAGGCTTCTGCTCTAAATAATCGTTGTACTGCAACGAGCCAAGCCTAAACCTGAAAGGGATTTTTGTAGCTTTTTCAAATTGCCATTCTTTTTTACAGAAAAATCCTAAATTATTTGAATAATAATTTTCTCCAATTGAAAATACGGGAGTGGTGTGTTCAATAACATTTGGCTTTATGAGAAAATTTAAAGCTGCTTCTTTTGGTGTAAATGCCCAATATAAATAATCTGATTTTTTATGTAAGATTTTATTTTTTGTATAAAATAAAACCATTGAGGGGATGCTTTTTTGACAAAAAGCGGCGCTTGCCACAAAAATCGTGCAAAAAATTAAAAATTTAGCTTTTTTATACACTTTACAAGCTGTTTACAATGTAAATTTACGCTGTTTCTATAGTTATAATTTATATTTTTTAATCAAAAGCCTTTATCCTTAACAGTTTTACAGCATGGCCTTAAGTCAGGGATTATACCAAAAGCAACTTCAAAAATTATCGCCCCAGCAAATACAATTAATGAAACTATTGCAGGTGCCTACTGCCCTGTTGGAGGAGCGTATTAAAGAAGAAATTGAAGAAAATCCAGCGCTTGAAGAAGCTGAAGAAGGGCACGAAACTGAGTATGAAGAAACGGCGGATGAATTTTCTGAGCCTGAAGACAGCGAAATGGAAATGGATGGCAGCGCCGAAGAATATGAGAACATTGATATCAGCGAATATGTAAGCGAAGGCGACGATGAAATAAGCGATTATAAATTAAAAGACAGTAATTATCCTGAAGTGGACGAAAACAGGGTAATACCAATTAAGGTGGAAAGGGGTTTTAACGAGATAATGATGGAACAGCTTGATATGCTTACTTTGGATGAGCATCAAAAAAAAGTAGCCCTGCAAATTATAGGAAACCTGGATGACGACGGATACCTGCGCCGTGATTTTTCGGCCATTGTAGATGACCTTGCATTCAGGCAAAACATACAAACATCCGAAGAAGAAATTGCCGGGTTAGTACTGCAGATACAACAATTTGACCCGCCCGGTATTGCTGCCCGTAATCTGCAGGAATGCCTCTTGCTTCAATTAGAAAGAATGAAGGATGCCGGTAAAAATGTAGATATGGCCATCCGAGTTCTTGAAAAATATTTTGATGAGTTTACAAAAAAACATTACGAGAAAATACAAAAAAGTCTTAATCTTTCTGACGATGATTTAAGAGAAATAATAAACCAGGTAATAAAACTTAATCCTAAACCGGCAGGTAATGTAGGCGATAGCAACAAATCGGAAAGTTATATTGTACCCGATTTTTTTATTTACAATAATGCCGGCAAGTTAGAGCTAACCCTTAACAATAAGAATGCACCCGACCTGCGTATAAGCGAAGGTTACCGTGAAATGCTTAAGGAATATGACCGGGGCAGTAAAAAAGACAAGCGGCAGAAAGAAGCAGTAATCTTCATCAAACAAAAAATTGATGCAGCCAAATGGTTTATCGATGCCATCAAGCAAAGGCACAATACGCTTATGAATACCATGGAAGCCATCATGAATTACCAGCATGATTTTTTTATATCGGGCGATGAAACAGACCTGCGGCCTATGATTTTAAAATACATTGCCGAAGCTACCAACCTTGATATTTCAACCGTAAGCCGGGTGGCAAACAGTAAATTTGTACAAACAGAATTTGGTACATACAGGCTTAAATTTTTCTTTAGCGAGAGCCTGCAAACAGACAGTGGCGAAGAAGTAAGTACCAGGGAAGTGAAAAAAATACTGAGCGATATTATTGAAGCCGAAGATAAGAAACACCCTTACAGCGATGAACGCCTGACTGAAATGTTGCAGGAAAAAGGATATAATATTGCCAGGCGTACTGTTGCCAAATACAGGGAACAATTAAATATTTCTGTGGCACGCTTAAGAAAAGAACTATGACAGCACCTGTTACATATCAACAAACAACCGAAGAATTGCCACTGCAAAATAAGTTTATAAAGTTTTTGGCTTATTTTTTCTCGGTGGTTTTTCATCCTTTGTTTGTGCCGCTATACGTGGTGGCTTTTATAGTGTATTGCCATCCTTCGTATTTTACCGGCATCAGCAACGGCACAAAAATGCAATTGATGCTGACCACTTTTTTGAACACGGTATTTTTTCCTGCTTTTGCAATTCTAATTATGAAAGGGCTTGGCTTTATCAAATCTGTTTTTTTACATACACAGCAAGACAGGATTGGCCCTTACCTCAGCAGTATGATTTTTTATTTTTGGATGGCCCGTGTGTTTTTTAAGTTCGATCCGCAACTTCCATTAATACTTGCCTCGTTTATGACGGCAGTTTTTTTAACTACTGCTGTTGCCTTAATTGCTAATATTTTTTATAAAATAAGCATGCATGCTATCGGCTGCGGAGGTATCATCGGCATATTTATTATCATTATGAACGGCAACAGTATGCTGATGACATGGCCGTTGGGTATTGCTTTTCTTATAACCGGACTGGTATGTACATCCCGGCTGCTCATCAGCAATCATACTTCAAAAGAAATATATATGGGGTTGCTTGTAGGGTTACTTTGCCAGTTTGCGGCAGCTATTGCCATATTATAAAAATAAAAGGCCCCAATTTTAATTAGGGCGCTTTTCTCCTGTTGTGCCTAACAATAAAAACTTTAAAACTGTAGATGAAATATAGTTTTTACTGCAAGTATTTTTAACTGGTTAAACCAGGGATAAAAATGTAAAAGAATATATTTTTATAATGAAACTGATGCTTGAGTTGAATGTGTTACTGTTGTTTTTACAATGCATGAATTATTGTTGGGTTCGGTTTTAATATTTTGGTTTTATAAATCGTATTTTCAAAGTGTTTTATTGTAGCAAACCAATGTATTTTATAAATATTTTTATTTCGTATATGCTATACAGTAAAACTACTTAGCAGCCTTACTTTTTGGGAGTTTTAAAAACAACGTAAATGTTCTTTAATTAACAAAAAAGCTAATGCTATCGACTTTTATAAAGTTTTATCTTTGCTATATCAATGAATCGCAAATCATTTATGAAAATATTTTTTAACGTACTGTTTTTGTTGATGGTTTTTATAAGCCACGCAAATTCAACACAAGCCGGTTTTGACAAACAGGCATTTTATAATGCAATGTCTGCAAACAACCTGGATGAGATAAATACAATGCTTGAATTGGTGAAATCATCGGGGCTTGATGAAAAAGGTGCATACGAAGGGGCTTTATTGATGAAGAAAGCAGGACTGGTATCTAAAGCAAAAGAAAAATTAAGCTTATTTAAAACCGGCCGTACTAAGCTTGAATCTGCCATTAAAAATAATAATAACAACATCGAGTTTATTTTTCTTCGGCTTATCATCCAGGAGCATGCCCCCAAAATGGTAAAATATAATGGTAATATTGAAAATGATTGCGAGTTAATTCGTAACCATTATAAAAGCCTTCCATCGGTTGTACAAAAAGCCATCCTGGACTACAGCAAAAAATCAAAAGTTTTAAAAACGCTATAGCCTTAACTTTGTACAGCATGGCTAAAAAAATCCTGGTAATTTATTATTCCCAATCGGGACAACTGGAAGACATCCTCAATAATTTTACAGCACCTCTTGTACAAGCAGGCAATATTGTTGAGAAAGTTCGTGTTCATGTAGCAAAGGATTATCCATTTCCCTGGAACGGCAAAGCATTTTTTTCGGTAATGCCTGATTGTGTCTTAGGCGTACCTACGGAATTAAAATCTTTTCAACTTAAAGAAAACAAATACGACCTGGTGATACTTGGCTACCAGGCATGGTTCTTATCGCCGTCAATACCTGTAAATTCTATTTTACAACAACCTTCGGTAAAAGCAGTTTTAAAAGATACCCCGGTGGTAACTATTACCGGCGCCAGAAATATGTGGATTAGCGCTATGGAACGGATAAAAAAAATTTTAAAAGCATCCGAAGCAAAACTGGTTGGCAGTATAGCACTGTATGACAAGCACCATAACTTCATAAGTTTTATCACCATCTTTTACTGGATGTTTAAAGGTAAAAAAGGCAGGTGGTTGGGTATATTTCCAAAACCAGGTGTATCAGATGAAGATATTATAAATACTAGCCGGTTTGGCGAAACAGTACAAAAACATCTTGCTGTTGAAAGTTGGGATGGATTACAGGAAGAGTTGATTCAACAAAAAGCCATCGAGGTAAAATACAACCTGATGTTTATCGAATCAAAAGCAAGCAGGATTTTTGCGATATGGGCAAACATCATTGCAAAAAAGAAAAAAAGAGGCCCCTGGCTTGTTGCATTCAAATATTATCTTTTAATTGCATTGTTTATAGCAGCCCCGATAATACTAACTGTAGATGCTATCTTCTTCAAACCATTTTTATCGGGCCGTATTAAAAAGCAAAAACAACTTTATTCAGGCGTAAATTAATTTTAGTTCAGATGAGTCTTAACGAGGTTTACATTATAAACACTTCTTCATTTTTTCCAAACAATCCGGTTAGTAACGATGAGATGGAAGAATACCTGGGATATATCAATGATACTCCCTCAAGGTCAAAAGCAATTGTATTGCGTAATAATGGTATTAAACGCAGGTTTTATGCGTTAACTAAAGAAGGTGTGCCCACTCATACCAATGCACAAATGACTGCATTGGCTGTTGAAGCCTTGTTTAAAGATGACCCCACCGAAATAAAAAAAATAGAACTGTTAAGCACCGGAACTTCCACCCCCGACCAAATGATGCCATCGCATGCCGCTATGGTGCACGGGTGGCTGCCGCAAACAAATCCTATTGAAGTGGTTTCGCCATCGGGGGTATGCTGCGCAGGCATGCACGCTTTTAAATACGCTTATCTTTCTACCAGGGCTGGCAATGTGCATGATGCCGTGGCAACGGGGTCGGAACGTTTTTCAGTTTCATTGTTGTCATCAAATTTTGAAGACGAGGCAAAGCGCTTAAAAGAACTTATGGAAGATCCATATATAGGTTTTGAAAAAGAATTTTTAAGATGGATGTTATCGGATGGAGCCGCTGCCTTTCATATTTCAAATAAAAAAAACGATAATGGTATTAGCCTTAAGGTTGAGTGGATGGAAGGCTTCTCTTATGCAAATGAACTAAGCGCCTGCATGTACCAGGGCGCCGATAAATTAAAAGACGGCACATTAAAAGGCTACCAGGATTATACGCCTGAAGAATTAACAACCCAATCAATACTCAGCATAAAACAGGATGTAAAACTATTAAGCAAGAATATTGTTTTGTATGGCGGGTATGGCGTATCGGCATCATTAAAAAAACATGGTGTAAAATCCAGTGAGATAGATTATTTTCTGCCGCACATGTCGAGCGAATTTTTTAAAGACAAGATTTACCAGCAACTGATTGCCAACGAAACGGGCATTATGTACGATAAATGGTTTGTAAATCTTACCCAGGTTGGTAATGTAGGTGCAGCATCGGTTTATTTAATGGTAGATGAATTGTTTCACAGCGGCAAACTTAAAAAAGGCCAAAAGATTTTCTTGTTGGTACCCGAAAGCGCAAGGTTCTCTTATATGTATTGCATGCTTACGGTTTGCTGATGCAGCTAAAGGCTGCTATGGGTTGTTGGTTAATAAATGAAATCTTTTTCAAAAAATGAAAAAAGAAGAAATTCCCCAGGATGACGGTGCACTTAACAATCTTACCAAGGAAGTGGTATATGCTGTTGACAAAGATGGCAACTACACAACCGAACTAAGTACCGGCTGGAATGTAAAGTCAAAGGCGTTGGATGTGGCCTGGGATGATATAGCGCAACGCATTGAAAATGCCCGCCAGAAAGTTTTAAATAACCAGGCAAGCCCTATTTTATATTTTATTGAACTGAGGTTGATGGATATCGGCATTGTAGCCGCCTATACAGGTTTTTGGAAATGGACAATAAAAAGACATTTAAACCCTTCGGTTTTTAAAAAATTACCGCAAAAGAAATTACAACGCTACGCCGATGCATTTAATGTAAGTGTGGAGGAATTAAAAACTATGAATGTGCATGATGACTGATTTTAAACACTTGCAGGCAGCGCACTGTGAAAACGGTGTTACCACAAACTTGTTAAGAAGCGTTGGTGTGGGTGGGCTTACCGAACCATTGGCGTTTGGTATTGGCAGCGGCTTGTTTTTTGTTTATATACCCTTGCTTAAAATAAACAAAGGCCCGGCCATTGCATTTAGAACCATGCCCGGCCTTATTTTTAAACGCACCTGTAAATCACTAAACGTACCGGTTGTACGAAAAAAATTCAGCAATAAAGAAGCTGCTTCAAAATTTTTAGACGATTGTTTGCAAGCCGGGCAGCCGGTAGGCTGCCAGGTAGGTGTTTACTATCTTACTTATTTCCCTAAAGAATACCGTTTTCATTTTAATGCACATAATTTAATAGTGTATGGCAGCCGGGGAGACGATTATCTCATAAGCGACCCGGTGATGGAAAACGTTACAACACTTACTAAATACGAACTGGAAAGGGTGCGTTTTGCAAAAGGCGCATTAGCGCCAAGGGGGCAAATTTATTACCCGGCATCGCATGTAAATGTAACCGATGAGCAATTACGAAAAGCTATTAAAACCGGTATTAAAAGAAATGTAAGAGACATGATTAGTATTCCCGGGCCCATAGCAGGTGTAAAAGGCATTTCGTACACCGGTAAAAAAATAAAAAAATGGAAAGATAAACTTGGCTCAAAAACAGCAGGCCTGTACCTGGCGCAACTGGTACGTATGCAGGAAGAAATTGGTACCGGCGGTGGCGGTTTCAGGTATATCTATGGCGCATTTTTACAGGAAGCTTATGCCTATCATCCCATTGATGAATTGCCCGAAATATCAAAACTGTTTACACAAAGTGGCGACATGTGGCGCAGCGCTGCGGTGCAGGCTGCCGGTATATATAAAGACCGCATAGGTAGCCAGGCCGATTATGATATGATGGGAGATTATTTACTGGAGATAGCAGAGATAGAGAAAAAAGCATTCCTGGCACTGCGAAATATAAAATGGAATTCATGAGCAATGCAGCAGTAAGCATCAATCATTTGGGATTTACTTATCCCGGTCAATCATCTTCCTGCTTTAGCAATTTAAGTTTAACTGTGCAGGAGGGCGAACGCTTTGGCTTGTTTGGCCCTAATGGTGCAGGCAAAACAACTCTCATGCATTGTATGACGGGGTTATTATCGTATCAACAAGGCAGCATTAAATTGTTGGGTTACGAAATAGCAAACCACAAAAAATCGGTAAATAAACTTTTTGGTTATGTGCCGCAGGATTTTTCTTTTTACCAGGAACTAAGCCCTGCCGAAAACCTTGCCTTTTTTGGTGCATGGGCCGGCTTACAAAAAAATGAAATAAAAAATAAAACAACCGAACTGCTGGAAGTGCTGGGCCTGGCCGATGTACGCAATAAAAGAGTAGAACAATTTTCGGGCGGGATGAAACGCAGGGTGAACCTTGCCATTGGAGTAATGCACAACCCCCGTGTTTTGTTTTTAGACGAACCTACCGTTGGTGTTGATGTACACACAAGGCACGCCATCATCAACTATCTTATTAAATTAAATGAAGAAGGCGGAACTACATTAATATATACATCGCACCAATTAGCAGAAGCCGAAGAGCTATGTAATAAAGTGGCTTTGATTGATGACGGAAGAATAATTGCACACGATACATTGCAACAACTGGTTGCCGATTATAAAGAAGAAGGGCTGGAAGGGTTATTCATCAATTTAACAGGTAAATCGTTCAGGGATTCATGATGTTTAAACTCAGCAGCACCATATTAAAAGATATACGCATCTTATTTCGTGATAAGCTGGGGCTTATTTTTATGTTTATAATGCCCATTATTTTGGCCATTGTAATTACGGCAGTACAAAACAGCACTTTTGAAATATTAAACACCAATACCGTTCCCACACTGCTTTGTAACCGGGATACCGGGGAAGCAGGTAAACAAATGGAATTAGCCATCAATAAAGTTGGCATGTTTAATTTAAAACAGGTAACTCCCAATATTTCTGAAAAAGAAATTGCTAACAGGATGCATGCAAAAGATGCTGTTGTAGCTATCGTCATCCCATCCAACTTTACACAAAAATTAAAACAAAAATCGGAAGAGACAGCAAAAAAAGCTTTGAAGAATTTTGGAATGTCAATCGATAGCATGCATGTAACCGATAACGATAGTGTGCAGCCTGTCACGGTATTTTATCACCCGGTTTTGCAGGAATCATTCCGTCGTTCTATACAAGGAGCTTTAAAAAGTTCTTTACAAATGGTACAAAACAGGGAAGTTTTAAAAAGCCTTTATTTTTCTTTAAACGAAACTGCATTGCCCGATTCGCTGGAAAATGAACTAATGAACAACCAGCTAGCAATTAACGAAATACCTATATCACGAGACGGCAGCCGAAACATACCCAATGCTACACAGCATAATATACCTGCCTGGACCATCTTTGCTATGTTTTTTGTTGTAATTTCTTTAGGCAGCAGCGTGGTAAGAGAAAAACTCAATGGTAGTTTTGTTCGCTTAAAAACATTACCTACCAATTATCTTATTGCACTCATATCAAAACAACTTACTTACCTGTTGGTAACATTTATACAGGCGCTTGTAATATTTTCAATTGGTATATGGTTGTTTCCATTTATGGGGCTACCCAGGTTAAACATACCTACCGATATTGCAGGTGTAATTATTGTTACGCTTATATGTGGTTGGTGTGCAGTAAGCTATGCTATTATGATTGGCGTGTTTGCTAAAACACAGGAACAGGCTAATGGGATTGGCGCCGTATCAATTGTTTTGATGGCGGCTGTTGGAGGTTTGCTTGTTCCCAGCTTTGCCATGCCTTCTTCTTTTCAGTATATATTAAAAGCATCACCCTTACATTGGTGCTTACAATCATATTATGGATTATTTTTAGAAGGCGGAAAATTGAGAGATGTAATACTAAATATTCTACCTTTATTGGGTATTACTTTACTAATACAATTAATTACTTTATACGGGTTAAAAAGAAAAAACCTAATTTGAAAAAGATATCATGGAGACAGCAGAACTAAAACTACAGCTTAAAAAACAAATTGTGGAATTCCTGAACCTGATACAGGTAAAGCCGGAGGATATAAAGGACGATGAACCGTTGTTTGGAGAAGGGTTGGGCCTTGATTCAATTGATTCAATTGAGTTAATTGTTTTATTAGGCAGGGAATACGGCATTAATATACAAGACCCCAAAGAAGGCAGGAAAATATTGGTTGATATCAATACCATGGTTGCATACATTGAGCAGCACCGAACTAAATAGATTTTTAAAACCCAATTATATAAAGTGTAAAGCACGGGGTTTGATAGCGATTGGCTTAATCCATTTATAGTTTTTAGTTAAATATTCCTTTGGTTTTTCCGGGATAGTATAAGTTTGTTACATCTTAAATAAATGTTTTGAACAGGGTATTCGTTACAGGCATGGGAATTATCAGCGCTATTGGAAATTCCGTGGCAGAAAATCATCTTGCTTTAAAAGAAGGTAAATCGGGTATCAGCAAAAACTTATATCTCTTTCCAACTAAATATGCCTCCATATTACCTTTTGCACAAGTTGGCATAAGCACAAACGAACTAAGCAGCAAACTAAAAATATTTGAAAAAGGTGTTACCCGAACAAGTATGCTTGCACTGCATGCATTTAATGAAGCTGTTGAAGATGCCGGGCTTTCGGCTTCAATTATCAGTGCTTATGGCACTGCATTAATTGGCGCCAGTACTGTAGGTGGCATGTGTTTAACAGATGAACTTTATGAAGATGCCAATAAATGTGAACAAGGATCTGATTATACTCAATCGTACGATTGTGCATCAGTGTGTTTGTTTTTACAACAGCGTTATAAGATGAACGGTATCATCAATACTATTAATACGGCTTGTTCTTCGGCAGCCAATGCCATCATGTACGGGGCAATGCTTATTAAAAACGGTTTTGCCGACAGAGCCATTGTTGGTGGTGCCGATAGCCTGGCAAAATTCACCATCAACGGGTTTAATGCACTTCATATTTTATCGCCAGAAACTTGTACACCTTTTGATGAAAACAGGAAAGGTTTAAACCTTGGCGAAGGAGCTGCATTTCTTGTTTTGGAAAAAGAAAAAGATGCCGCCGGAAAAAAAATTTATGCCGAACTAACAGGATATTGCAATGCCAATGATGCCTATCATCCGTCTTCGCTATCCGAACAGGGCGATGGGCCATTTTTTTCTATGCAAGGCGCCTTGCAATTGGCCGGGCTTGCTGCTGCTGATATCAATTTCATTAATGCACATGGCACCGGAACCGAAAATAATGATGAAGTAGAAAGCAGGGCAATGATACGCTTATTTAATAATCCTCCTGCTTTTGCATCAAGTAAAGCTAATGTTGGCCATACGCTTGGCGCAGCAGGGGCTGTGGAAGCTGTTTTCAGTATTTTAAGTTTATATTACCAGGAGCTGTATGCCAACCTGTATTACAACAATGCCATTCCATCAACCGGTTTAGTACCGGTGCAGGTATATAAAAAAATGCCTGTACAGCATGTTATGAGTAATTCGTTTGGTTTTGGTGGCAATTGTTCATCATTGATATTTTCAAAAGCCTGAGTTTTTATGATGTATATACAGCATTTCAATTGCATATCGCCACAACAGAACGTTTTAAGCAACGATATGGATTTGCTCAATGATGCATCTGAAAAAAAAATGCAGGCAAAAGAACCGGTATATGAAAGCATACCCCCGGGTGTGTTGCGTAGGATGGGCAAAGCTATAAGAATGGGTGTAGGTACAGCATTGCCAATATGCAAAGCGCCTGCATTGTTAAATGGTATTATAATTGGCACGGCAAATGGCGGTATGGAGGATTGTATAAAATTCTTAAACCAAATGGTGCAATACGAGGAAGGCTTACTGGCCCCAGGCAATTTTGTACAAAGCACCAACAATGCCATTGCAGGGCAATTGGGATTATTAACCGAAAATAAAAAATACAATATAACACATGTTAGCCGTGGACTTGCTTTTGAAAACGCACTGATGGATGCCATGATGCAACTAAATGAAAACCCAACAGGCAGTTATTTATTGGGTGGTGTTGATGAACTTTCTACTTACAATTATAATATTGAAAAACTTGCCGGCACTTATAAGGAAGAAGCGGTTTCAATTAAAAATTTATATACAACAGATAGCCCCGGCTGCATTGCCGGCGAAGGCGCAGCTATGTTTGTTGTAAGCAATGATGCTGCAGGTGCTATTGTAAAAGCAGAAGCTATTGGCACATTACATAGCAATGATGAAAAAGAAGTGAAGGGTAAGCTTAAAAAATTTTTAGATGAAAATTTATGTGATGATGACAAGATTGACTTGTTTTTATCAGGAGAGAATGGCGATAACCGGAGCCTAAAATATTACACAGCCTGCGAATCATTATTAAACAGCAATACCACCGTTGGCCGCTTTAAACATTTGTGTGGCGAGTATCCCACAGCATCTGCCTTTGCATTATGGCTTTGCTGCGAATTGTTACAAACACAAAAGATTCCCCATCACATCATCAAAAAGAAATCAACAGAAAAGGAGATTAATAATGTTTTACTGTACAATAATTATAAAGGGTACCAGCATGGTTTTATGCTGATAAAAAACTGCAGGTAAAAATTGATTGCTATTAAAATGCTTCAAATTGTAATAATATTCCCATAAAAAAACTACCAGGCAGCCATGTTGTAAAGTTATAAACTTTACAACATGGCTTTTACAATTTTGTACATATTGTGTAATGCCTGGCAGGTAATTTTGTTTAATCGGCAAAACGATAAATACTGTGCAGGTCTTTTGTACCCCTGATGGTTGCGCCCAGGTCGTTAATGATACCATCATGAATATCATACACCCAACCATGCAAATGCAAGGGTTGCTTTTGTATCCAGGCATTTTGTACAATAGATGTTTTACCAAGGTCAAGCACTTGTTCCATCACATTCAGTTCTACAAATTTATTAGCCCGTTCTTTTTTATCTTTTATTGCATCCAGTTGGGTATGATGAATACGGTAAACATCTTTAATGTGCCGAAGCCAGTTATCAATTAAGCCATACTGTTTGTTGCCCATGGCAGCTAATACGCCACCGCATCCATAATGGCCGCAAACAATAATGTGTTTTACTTTTAACACTTCTACGGCATACGATAAAACGCTCAGTAAGTTCATATCGCTGTGCACCACCATGTTTGCAATATTGCGGTGCACAAACATTTCGCCCGGCTTAGTACCGGTGATGGCATTGGCCGGCACACGGCTGTCGCTACAACCAATCCATAAATATTCGGGGGTTTGGCCATGAGACAGATCTGTAAAAAAATCGGGGTCAGACTTTAACTGATTGGCTACCCATTTTTTATTGTTTTGTAATAGTCTTTTATATGATTTTTCCATTGTATTTTTTTAGTGTACAGATTGTACGTTATGAGTATTTTCAATTTGATAAACTTCCCTGAAGCCATCCAGTTTGCAGCGTATATTTTTAAGCGGCGCTTTTATATCCCTGAATTCTTTTATCAGCTCCAGGATATCAAAATCAATATAATCGGTAGTGGATGCATCTATAACAACCCTGCTGTTTGCCGGTACATGGTCAAGCATTTGCCTGATGCTTGCTTTGTTTAAAAACGAAACTTCTTCGGAGAGTTTAACATGTATAATATCGCCTTCGTGATGTTTATCCTTATGAAAAAAATAAGAATTCTTAAGGTTGCCATGTAAGATGGCTCCTGTAGCGGCAATTAATCCGGCCAATACACCAATTAACAGGCCCTCGCCTTTTAAAGTAGGGGAAATGCCAAACAGGTCAATGGCAAGAATAAAAGCAACGGTTACAAAAAAAGGTATGTACTGGTATTTACCGTTCTGAATTATATTAGTAAACACTTTTAAATTACATAATTTATAGCCTACTAAAATTAAAATAGCAGCCAATGCACTTAACGGAATTTTATTTAACAGCGGCGCAATAAAAATTACACATACCAATAGTAATATGCCATGCAGTATGGCAGATGTTTTGGATTTTGCCCCTGCATTTATATTAGCGCTGCTACGAACTATTACACTGGTAACGGGTAAGCCGCCAATAAGCCCGGCTATGCTGTTACCAATGCCTTGGGCAAAAAGTTCTTTGTTCCTGTTGGTTACATTTCGTTCGGGATCTATATTATCAACTGCTTCAATACTAAGCAATGTTTCTAACGAAGCAATTAATGCAATCATGGCACCGGTTATTATCACTTCGCTGTTTAAAAAACCATTAAAATCGGGTAGTGTAAAAAAACTTAAAAATTCCGAAGTAGTTTTTGCCGCCTGAATTTTTACAAGGTGATCGTTACCGATTAAGAATGCACTGTTTGTTGCTCTTAATATTTCATTAATAATTACAGCTACAATAACGGCAACCAATGCACCGGGTATTAATTTCACCCTCTTTTTTATAAATGGTTTTTCCCAAACAATCATGATTAAAAGTGAAATAATACAAATGATAAAAACACCCACATCAATATGCTGCAAAGGTTGTAATAACTCATTCTTATCTGACATGCCATAAGGAAACAGTTCATTGATGTTTCCGTTTTTGTCTTTATCATATCCAAAAGCATGCGGTATTTGCTTGGCAATAATCAAAATACCTATACTGGTTAGCAAACCTTTAATAACACTTGATGGAAAATAATTGGCAATACCGCCAAGTTTTAAAAAACTCATCAGCATTTGCAGCATGCCTGCAATAACCACGGCGCAAAGAAACAGCCTGAAATCGCCGATGTTTGTAATAGCGGCAAGTACAAGTGCAGCAAGGCCGGCAGCCGGGCCACTCACACTAAGTTTTGAAGAACTTAAGAACCCAATAACTATACCACCAATAATACCCGAGATAATGCCGCTGAAAAACGGGGCTCCCGAAGCAAGCGCTATACCTAAACACAGTGGCAGCGCTACAAGAAATACAACTATACTGGAAGGGATGTCTTCCTTTAAATATTTTAAGGACATAATCTTTAAAAATGTTTTTATATTTTGAATGAATATGCTGCAGGTATATGGTTATGCCTGCAAAGCATTTTGCTTTGCTTAATTGCTTAAGCCAAAAATTTTGAAATATAAAAACTAAAGATCGGGTGGAGGGGCAATCAGTTCAAAATGCACCAATGCATATTCTGATTCGTTGTGTAAAGCATATTGTGCTCGTTTGCCAACAGCAATACCTGCCGAAGGCAAATGAAATTCATGAACATATTCTTCCTGTAAATTCAGGTTAGAGCCAATGTTGGAAGATTTTTCTCCCGTAGGGATATCCTGTGCAGCAGATTTTTTTTCGCACTGCTCAATATTATTTTGTGCATTACCATACACAAAAAAGTTTACGCCGGTTAAAAAAAACAGTGTAAAGCACATGATTAATGCGGCAATATATTTACCTAATGATGTTTGTAATGATATGGTGCCTGTTTTTTTCAAGTGTCGCAAAACTAACGTATTTTTTTTGTTGAAAGTATAAGCGGCATGTTTTATTTATATTAATATGCTTGTTATGGAATTTTTTTGACAAAAATTTTACTTTACCGAACAGGGCTTTATGTACGTTGGGAATTTTTATTCCCTCTGCCGGATCCGCTGCACGGATTTGAAATAGCTGATGTTACATAGTTAAGCTCCGCTTTTACAAATACTTTTTTTTGGCAAAGATTATTTTAGGTCTCGATTGAAATTATCCCGTCTCCCATCCCATATTGACAAAACGAAAATTGATCGTGGGGATATTTCATAGAAAATTAAATAATTACGGATTATTTTAACTCTTACATTTTCTATGTTAGTTTTTCGACCAATTTGAGGATTTTTGCTAATTTCTCGAAGAGCAGTAACGATTAGTTTATTTAGTTTTCGGCTGAAGAATTTAGACTTGTTTCTTTTAATCCAATACTTTAGAATTTCACGACGCTCACTTTGTGCAGAAACCGTCCAAATTATTTGCCGAGCCATTCGTTTATTTCTTTATTTGCAGCTAACCCGGTTATATATTTCTTTTGTTTGACCTCTTGCTTTGCTTCCGAAACTCTCTTTTTTTGAGCATTACTGAGTTGAAAAACGCCTTCATCTAATTCAAAATCAAGAACTCTTTTTATTTCTTTAATGATGTTTGTTTCTTTAATCTGAGTGATTTTGTTAATTACGTCTATCTTTAAATTGGCTGAAGACATGATCTGAAATTTATGTGTAAGATACAGAATTTTCAACCGATTTAGCCCTTCGATTAGCTTTGCCTTTTTATTAGCAGCCCTTATGTTTATTAGCGATGTTGGTCAATTAAAATATTATTTCCGTCTGGGTCAGTCAAAGTTATGTAAGCAGGCCCTTCAGTTTTTGTGTCAGCTTCGGCAGTTAATTCTATTCCCGCATTTTTCAAGTGTTCTTGAATAACTCTTACGTCATCAAATTCTTCTAAATTCTTTGCGTTGCCGTCCCAGCCTGGATTGAAAGTGATAATATTGTCCTCAAACATTCCTTGAAAAAGTCCAATTACAGCGTTTTCGTTTTTTAATACAATCCAGTTTTGGTCAATATTTCCACCTTTGTAACTGAAACCCAATTTTTCATAAAACTCTTTTGATTTAAGAATGTCTTTTACATTAAGACTTATAGAAAATGCTCCTAATTTCATATTGTATTATTTTTTGTTTTTCGTTTTAATATTAAAGAACTGATAAGTGATACAATTAATCCAACAGGTAAAATTTCTGCATAAGTCATCAGAGCATTGAAGAACGGATTTTTGTACATTTTGCCAAACTCCTTCATTTCTTTTGTCTTACTCTCAATTTCTGATACAGTTGCTCCATCTGCTTTCATATTTTCAATTTCGTGAATGCTGTAATTTTCCAAAAAGTTTGGGTTGAAGAAAAAAAAGTAAATCAACCACGAAACAACATACATTGTAGAAGCAATCAGTACAATTAAAATCCCAATTTTAAAGGCTTTCCCGAAACTAATAACACCATTGTTGTATTTGTCACGGTAGTTACGAATACCTACAAAAACCATCGAAAACGCAATCAGCATAGAAGCGTAGCCAATGAGCATACTTGTATTCCAGTCCACTTTGCCTTCGCAATGGCTGTAATAATTTATTGAAAATAGCATTATTACCGAAACGATAATGCCCGAAATAAGCCCGTAGATGAGAATGTTTTTTCGCATTTTTTGAAAGATTTATTGATACAAATTTGAGAAAAGCAACGCTTTCTTCGGTTATACTTTTGGCTATTTTTTAAAGTTCGTGTTTACTTTCATACCAAAGTATAAGTGTTTAAGCGATAAGATTCAGTCTTTTGGCTTTTTCAATTGCTTGTGTTCTTCTTTTTACGTCCAATTTTTCAAAAAGATTTTGATTGTGGGCTTTCACAGTACTTAACGAAACAAAAAGTCGAGAAGCGATTTCCTGATTTGTAAGCCCTTTTGCTAAAAGTTCTAAAACCTCCAATTCTCTTTTGCTCAATTCAAGTTTGGAAATTAGGGCAGTATTCTGAACAAAGTTTTCAGATTTTTCAATGTAAATTTCTTTTTCAATAACTACGGTTTCAATTTTCGGTTTGGAAAGTTTCAACGCAAGCCAAATCCCTAATGCAGTAAATAAAATAGCAATAAGCCCGATATAAATTTCGTACGAATGTTCAAAAATGATGAAACGTAGTTCTAGCCATTTCAGAAAAAACAACAGGAAAGCTAAGCTGATTCCATAAATGATGTTTGTCTTGTTTTTAGTTAATATATTTTTGTCAATCGTCATAAATTTTGCCTGTGTTTGTTTATTCGGAATGGTTGCCCATATTGTTCCAGTATTTGCTAAGGCAGGGAATTGTTGCTATGTCTGCCTAGTACAAACACCCATTTACCTGCCTGCCGATAGGCAGGAAAATATGCAGTTGAAGTTTTGAACTAAAGTTGAATAATGAACGTGCAGCTCTGACTGAGTCTGATATACTGATAATAAATATCAGCATCATGCCTCGTTAGAGTCGTTTGACTGGAACCAGTGAAATATGCTTTCATTTTTATTCAATGTAGATCATAATCTTTTCAAATCTTACAAAACCCTAATCATTATATTTTTAAAATAAACTTTATTGCCATGGTCCTGCAAAGCAATATGCCCTTTTTTAGCAGTGCCATAGTCGGGGTATTCTTTCCACTTGCCTGTTTCTTTTTTATTTTTCCATGTATCGTCCCAGGCATTAAAACTTACAATTTTTTCTCCGTTCAACCAATGCTCTACATGGCCTTTATTAAAAACTATCCTGCTCGAATTCCATTCGCCTACGGGTTTTAATTTTTTCTTTTCATTAGCTGTTGTCATGGCATAGTCTGCGCCGGTCTTTTGCCAGTCTTCCAGTTTTTCGGGAAAACCAATATCATCTATCATCTGGTATTCGGGCCCGGTTTCGTATGGGGCAGTATATTTTTTACTTTCTATTACATGATACATTACACCGCTGTTGCCGCCTTTAGTTATTTTCCAATCCCATTTCAATTCAAAGTTTTCATATTCTGCATCGGTTACAATATCGCCACCGTGTGCATCGGCAGCGGCACCCAGGCAAACCATGGCGCCATCTTCAATAGCCCAGTTAGGTATGGCGCCGGTTTTATTAAAGCCATGCCAGCCATTCAGCGTCTTACCATCAAACAGGCTCACCCACATAAAATTGTTTGTTTTAGCCTTTGCAGGTTTTAATAAAAACGAAGTGCAAATTGCAGATATAAATAAAATGCCTGCGGCAATAAAAAATTTTGTTTTCATGATGATTGGTTTATTTTTTTATTAATTGCATGTTTTCGGGGTTCCATAAAATTGCTTTGTCCTGGTTATAGCTATCGTTGCATAAAAGTGCCGGTGCTGCGGCCCGGTAACCAAACACAGCATCTTCGGTTACTT
This sequence comes from Ferruginibacter sp., assembly GCA_019638575.1. GTDB lineage: Bacteria > Bacteroidota > Bacteroidia > Chitinophagales > Chitinophagaceae > Ferruginibacter. The sequence continues at coordinate 61,421 of JAHBTN010000014.1, forward strand.
TGCCTCCATTGCGTATGGCTGTAAAAAAGTTTACAAAATGATCGTAAGGCCCGCCTTTATAACCTTTTTCAGCAGCAAAAGTATATTCTTCGGGAGGCAAAATTCTTTTACGGTCGGTAACCGGTGTGCCAGCTTTTTTCATTTGCTCAATGTAAAAAGGATCGTCTGAATCTGTTGTCTTGTTTCTTTTCAGCGTAACACTATCCCAGGTAATATCCATCGATCCTTCGCTGCCTACTAATTTTAAATAAGTGGTACCGCTGGTGCCATCTACAAAATTGCAACGCAAAGAAAGATTAAACGGTGCATGCGCTTTACTCTCAGGATAATCGAATGTGCCCAACAACACATCCGGCACTTCACGGCCATCTTTCCAATAGCGCAATCCGCCGGAGGCGTAAATTTTATTTGGCCCAAAAGAATTAGTTATAAAATGTAAGCTCGAAAAAAGATGAACAAAGAGATCGCCGGCCATACCGGTTCCGTAATCGAGATAATTTCTCCAGCGAAAAAATCGGGTAGCATCAAAAGGCCGCTTATGTGTATTGCTGATGAATGTTTCCCAATCAACAGTAGCAGGCGATGCATCGGCCGGTATAAGATATTGCCAGGCGCCAATTGGCGAATGCCTTGCCCAAAAACCTTCAGCATAATTTAGCTGGCCTATGGCGCCATCTTTTAAAAGTGCTTTTGCTTTTTCGTTGCCAAGCGATGAAACACTCTGGCTGCCCACCTGGAAAATTTTTCCTGTTTCTGTTTGCGCTTTTATTACGGCAGGGCCTTCGGTAATATCATGTACCATTGGTTTTTCGCAATACACATGCTTGCCTGCACGCATGGCATCAACCGAAATTTGCTGGTGCCAGTGATCGGGTGTGGCAATGATGACCGCATCAACATCATTGCGGTTTAAAATTTCTTTATAATGCCTGGATATGAAAAGATCCTTACCCCATTTTGCCTGCGCCTCTTTTAAACGGCCGTCGTACAAATCGCAGGCGGCTACCAATTTTGTGTTGGGTACCTGCAATGCAGTAATGGTATCCTGCACACCCATACCTCCGGCGCCTATCAATGCAATATTGATTTTATCATTAACACTGGCAGGTGTTCTCTTTAGTTTTTCAACATAAACATTTTTTGTTGTTGATGCTAAAACATGGGAGCTGGTTGCTACTGCTGCTGTAGCAAGGCCCATTTTTTTAATAAATTTCCTTCTTGATGATGCTGGCAAATTTTCCATCCGGTAAAAAATTAAGTTATAAAATGAATGTTGAGCTTGATTCTTATTTCAATTCTTTTATGCGGATATTTTTCCATTTCACTTTTATTCCTCCGCCATCATGTATTTGTAAAGCAATAAAACCTTCGCCGGCGCCAATCTTTTCATCTTTTAAATAAACCATTTTATGCCCGTTCAGCCAGCTTGTAACTTCATCTCCATCCACCAGTATCTTCATCGTATTCCATTTACCCATCTTTAACCATTTTTCATCTTCGGGCTTTGGTTGTATCAGCCAGCCCCTGCCATACGATTCATAAATACCGCCGGTATGCAGGTTTTGCGGCGCCACTTCTACCTGCCAGCCGCTAATTTTTATGCCATCGATACTGGAACGAATGAACACGCCGCTGTTACCATCAGCTTCTTGTTTAAACAGCAGTTTCAGTTCAAAGTTTTTGTAATTTTTGTTGGTTGACAGATAACCATATTTTTTATTGGGGCCGCTTTCGCAAACAAGCAGGTTGTTTTCAACATACCATTTTTCTGTACCATGAATTGTCCAGCCGTTTAAATCTTTTCCATTAAAAAGGGAAGTGAATTTTTGCGCCGGTACAGCTATACAATAAAAAGAAGCAACCAATAAAAACAACAATTGTTTCATGTTAAAAAAATTGAGAAAAAAGAATTATTTACAAAATATTCCTTCTCTTAAAAGTAAGCATGATTTTTTACAAATCATAAACCCGGTATTACAGTTCAACTAAATTTTTAAAGCAGAACATTATATTGTAACAGTTTCGGTTTTATTTTTAAGTTCATTGAGGATTAGTTGTACTTTCACCCCGATAAAATTTTTTACTTTTCATCATGCCTATTCTCCAAAGCATATCAAGGTTTTCGCTTTCATTATTACAACCCTTTGCCATGTTATCGTATTTAAACAGGCAAAAAAAATTCATACAAAAAAATATAGATCCTCTTTTAGCCGAAGCAAAAAATGCAAAGGATGGCAGCCTGGATGAAGATGATTGTAAAAAGATAACGGGTTATTATGGTTTGGCGGTGCCTGCTGTATTAGGCGAAGCTTTTTGTGCATTGAGAGGAAAGGCAATTACTGAAAAGGAGCGGTTGGCAAGTACCTGTCAGGGCGCTATGACCGGCCTGGGCGATGATTTTTTTGATAAACAAAGGTTATCGGCACAGGGCGTAAAAGATTTTATTGAAAACCCCGGCGCATTTACAGGCAACAGCGCAAGCGAAAAACTTTTTCTTCATTTTTATAAAACGGCGCTGAATAACGCACCACATGCCGAACAAATGCAGCAGCAACTGTATAAGGTGTTTCAAGCACAGTTGCTAAGCAAACAGCAGGATGTGCCGGGCTTATCGTATGAAATGCTGAAGGATATCACTATAAGAAAAGGTGCCGAATCATTATTGTATTACCGTACGGCATTTGAACATCCTTTAAAACCCGGCGAAGAAAAAATGCTTTACTGCCTTGGCGGCCTCATGCAATTAAGCAATGATATTTTTGATGTGTATAAAGATTATTGCAATGGGGTAACTACAATGGTAACATCTGCTAAAAAAATAAGTGAATTGCGTTTTTACTATTCAGCTGTTTTGAAAATAGGTTTTAGGGAAGCGTTTAGGGTGGGGTATCGTAAAAAAAATGTTCGAAAATTTTTAGGCATTCTCTCTATGGGTATTTTCAGCCGTTGTTATGTTTGTATGCAACATTTAGAGAAACTTGAAAAAAATACAGATGCTGTTTTTGATATAAAAGCGTATAAAAGAAATGATTTGATTTGCGATATGGATACGGCTTACAACAAATGGAAATCGCTAAGAGTTCATACCGGGTTAATGCGTTTTAAACGGTAATTTTCCATTGTTTATAACAGGAAACAAGTTAGAGTTTATAATCCTGCAATTAACTGCTGCACCAATGCTGTTTCAAAACCCTTTTGTATTAAATGGTCCTGCAGTTTTCTTTTTTTGATGAATATGTTTTTTTCGGCTTTCAGTGTTTTTAATTTCTGGTCAAAAAGTTTTTGCAATGTATTACGGTAATCGGTTTCGTTGATGGAAGCAAGCGCTTTTTTTATACAATAATCACTAACCTGTTTATATTTAAGCGCATGCTTTATTTTAATGCGGCCCCACTGTTTTATCCTGAATTTGCCGCCGGCAAACTGTAAGGCAAACCGTTCTTCGTTAAGGTAATTTTCGCTGATGAGTTCACTTAATAATTCGTCCACTTCATTCTTGTGCATACCAAGGCTGTAAAGTTTTTCTTTTACTTCGCTGTGGCATCGCTCCTGGTAAGCACAGTATTGTTTTGCCTTTTGCAATGCCTGTTCTTTTGAATGGTAGTTGTCATTCATCTGCACTAAAATAAAACTATTATTATAAAGAAGAAGTTAGGCAACGCCTGGTTTGCATGCTTTATTAATTTGATTGCCTACTTTAAAACTTACATCAGCGTTAGTTAGCTGGCTTCCTGTTTTTCCAGGGGTTTACATAAAATATGAGAGGTTCACTTCTTGCTTCCCCGTTTCCATCGGTTTGCGTGATGGGTTTTTTGTCTTTATCAAGCGATTGGATGGTCCAGATAAATGTGGGCATTTTTTTTGTTTCGCTGCTATCGGCCATAAAAGACAATTGCGGTTGCCAGATGTATTGTGTGGCCGCAAAAATTTCTTTATCTAACAAAGGTTGGTTACTTCTTAATGCCTGTACGGGGTTTTGTAATGGTAAAACTTCAAATACCTGCAGGCGATAAGTTACCGGTGAAGTTTGCCTTGGTATAACGGGTGTCCACCTGAATGTGATAGCGGTTTGTGCTGTTTTTTGATCAAGTATCTCTTCATTATATGGTTTCATTAAAATGGGCAATTGTGTATTGGCCAGGTAAAAACTTCTGCAATGCACTTCACCTAAAGCAATATAATCTACCGGCCGTACGGGTTGTACGCAAAGAGTGTAATTATCTGCAGGCAGTTTACCGGTTCTTTGTAAAGCAGTTTTATATTTACCGGTAAACATCATAAACTCTAAAGGGATTACATCATTTGCAAAAAGAAGTGTTGTGCCCGATGGGTTACTTGAAAAGGACGGTGCCTTTGCAAGGTCTGTATTTGCAATTACGGTTCCATCAACTGTTTTTATTTCTGCTTTTATTTTAAACTGGTCTATAATTATGCCGGGCGAACTTATTATCAGCGTAAGCACTTCTCTGCGGTTTCCCCATTCGCTTAATTGTGCTGGCGGCTGTGCCATTAAAATAAGGTTGGAGTTAACCTGTGCATATCCTGCAATACAGGTGAATGCCGCTATGATGCTGTATACTATTTTTTTCATTTTTACTTTTTTGTATCAAACTTGTACTGGAACCCTGTTCTGCTGATGCTTTCCAGGTAACTGGCACCGTTAGGCGTTATTTCATTTCCGTATTTAAAATAATTGGTGGTTAAAAAAGTATTCCAGGTAAGTTTCTTTGTTATTTTAAAATCTATATTACAAGATGCCACCAGGTTGTTGTTGTTTTTAAAACTGTTCAGTTTCCCCAGTGTGTACTGCAACTGGCCACGCAACTTTAATTTCTTTTTTGCAGCCTGCATGCTTAAGGCGCTGCTGAGGGTAAACAAAGAAAGTTTTACCCCGGGAACATCATTGTAAAAAAATAAAGCGCTAAAGTCTGGCGTAATATCTTTTTCAAGATAAGTAGGTACATAAGTTAGCAACGCCGTATGGGTATTGTTGGATGTTGTTAATCCTGTCATCACATCTCTTTCATCGTACTTGCTGTAATTATAACTCAGGCTTAGCAGGTGAATAATTTTTTTACCTGTCCAGGAAAAACTTGGGTTAACACCAAAATCATTGCTTACATTTTTTATACCATAGGGGTTCATACCACTTGCTGCCAGGAAACCAAAATTATTATAATTCACATTTAAACTCCAATGCTCATTAAACTGTGTAAACCAGTTGAGGTTTCCAATAAACTGGCTTGCTTTTAATGCTGTATTGTTAACATTATTTACCCGGCGCCCCACACTTGCAGTTACATTTATTTTTTTCTTCCAGGCATTGAATCTTGTGTTTAATGTATAATCAACCCTGTCGGGTTGCATATATGGATAACCTACCGTTTGAAAACCTGCGCCAATATATTTTACATTTATTCCAATATCAAAATTGTTTGATTTTCTGCCTGCTGCCACCTGCCCGGCAAAATCGGTAATGGTGGATGTGTGTGGTTCAATAAACGGCTTAAGGCCCCGTAGCAGGCTTGTTAAAGGGGTTGTTACATCTTTAGTGAAAGTTGACTGTGCTGCTTCGGCTTTAAAATAAATACCGTAATCTGTGTAAGCATTTGCTACTATGCTAATAACTACCCCTTCCTGTGGGCGAATAGTTAATGGAGGCGGAGCTGCAGATGTTGGAACATCTTTTCCTTTTGCAAAATTTACTGCAAATAAATATTTTCCTTCTTCTTCTTTGCCTAGTTGAAACATCCAGTTCTTACGTTTGTATGCACCGGTAACTGTTGGCGGGCCTGCAAAATAATTTACTGCTTCTTGTGATATTCCTGTAAAAAATTTAAACCTCCATGTTTTGGGCCTGAGGTCAAACCCGATTCCAAAAATTCCGATATCTCCTGTTGAGAGGTCGGAGTATTTCAAATATTGCGTACCCAATTGCAGTTCGGCCCATTTATATTTGGGGTTTAACCCAAAACTGTTGACAGGATTAGTGATGAACTGCCCAAAATTTTGATTTTTTATACCTGCATATGGCCCGGCGAAATTGGTGGGTATGGCAGAAAAATTAAAATTGAATGGCAGGCTGAAATTTTTTCCAAATGAAAACCTGGGTGTAAAATTAAAACGTACCTGGTTCCATGGCTTGCGTGCTGAATAGCCGGTCCAGCCTGAAGGGCTGCGGTTTAAACCATATCCTTCATAAGTGATGCCGGCAGTTCCGCTTACCGAAAAGCTAACCGGTTTTGTTTGTGCCGATGTATAGCTCCAAACAAAACAAATAAATAAAAACAGTACCGCCTTTTTTGTTATCATTTTTTTTATTTTGGTACTATTACTGTCAGTTGGCAATTACATGGTTTACCACCGCACATACCCGACAAATTGTATGTATAAGTTCCCGTGTTGAGCAATGTGTAACTATAATTAGGCCCGGTTAAAACCGAGGTTAGGCCTGTTGTATTGTTAGTGATTGTTACGGTTAACCCCGATGGCCTGCATGTTTGTGATGATGGTGTGCATTGGAAATTAGGGTTAAGGGTTACCGGTACATTTCCTCTTGGAATTGTAATGGAGCCACCACATGCAACTGCTTTTTGTCCTCCTTCGTATATGAATACAGGGTCCCATGCACAGTTACAGGGTTCGCCATTATTACCTCCGCTGCCCGATTCTTTACAATCTTTACCATTATATATTTTATAGCAAATAGTTGTATCGCACATTACACAAGCCGTATCGGTAAATGTATAGCGTATGCAATATTCAATAGTATCGCAACAGCAGGCAATAGGGCTGCGTGGCGGCAATGGAATGCTAAAACTCAGCGGAACACCATTGGCAAAACTGTATCCTGCACTATCTTTCCATGCTATAAGATGGGTGAATGGCACCCCTGCAGGAACCGTATTGAATGTTAATGGGCTTGTTGGGTTTGTAATGTTGCCAAAAAGTTTTGGATCCTTTACACATACATCGCAATCCTTCGGATGCTTCACCTCAAAATTCACCAGCGACACCGTTACTTTGGTAAGTTTTCTTGGCCCTGCAGTTAATGTTGCATTTACAGTTAGTACATCATTATTTATACTTTGGGTGGTAGCAATTTTCTTAAGCAGGTCTTTACAACATCCGCCCGGCGGCACTTCGGGTACTACTACTTCAATACATACAGGGTTGCTTTCAACGGGGTTAATATTATATCCGCCGGTTTGTGATTTGGCAATAAAGCCAACGGTATTGCAATCCGTTAAACCATTGCCTGTGCCTGCAGGTATTTTTGTTTGGAAAGTAAAAGTATATGACGCTCCCGGCGCTAACGTGTACGTGGGAACGAAAGTAAATTTAACACCTCCATTCAAAACCGAACCACTCCAGGTACCGGTATTACATGGTGTACCTGTTGCAGGCCAGCCGGTACAAATATTTTGAGTGGATGTGTAGGTGGCCGTGTAATTGATATTTGCAGGCGCTGTCAGCATCTGCATATTAAACTGGTTGCTCACCGGCGCCGAACTGGGATTGCCAAGAATAGTAAGGTTGCCTATGGACGGTATCCTGTCAATCACCACTAAATTATCTACTGCAATGGTTCCGGTATTGCGAACGGTTATTTCCCAATCAACTGCCGTGTTGGGGTTGCCGTTAGCGCTGTTAGCAAAGCTGCTGTTCAGGTTTCCTTTTACTTTTTTCTCAACACCAATGGCCGCAAATGCACAGATGTTGAAATAAGAGTAACAGGTATATTGTGAATTGATGAGGTTCCCTCCTGTCATCACACTCCAAAATGCATTGGGGCCGCCTACAGCACCCGGTTGAACTACTGCTTTAAAACATATTTTATATGTGTTGGTATTGCTTACCGGGATATTAGGCAGGTTAAACTTGATGTTGGATGAAGGAACAATGGTTGGGCTGGTTGAGAATCCTGTATATACAACACTTGATGGAATGGCTTGCAGCCAGGTAGGTAATTGTATATTATATTGGCCACCGGTAAATGTAGCATCACCTATATTCTTAAACTCATAACAAAAGTCGAGTGTGTCTCCTAAATTTTTACAACCTGATAGATTTGGCTGCTGAATACAATTCAAGTAAGGTTGCGGATTATATATGATGACTGGATTTTTTGTACCTCCAGGCCCGCATGGGATACAGGGGTTAGGCGGCGCCACACAATTATAGGAGATAGACAAACTGTCTTTGTACGGAGGATTACCGGCCGGTCCGCTGCACGAAGAGGTAAGGTTATAATATAAATACAAACTCACCGATTGCCCCGGCAATAAGTTATTGATGATATGGTCGAATTTATTTGTATTGGTTGCAGGCGCATTATTATCGGTTGCACCATTGCCTATCAACGGGTAGCTGGATGTTGGTGTAAGAGCACAGTTATAATATTTGATACTGCAGTTTAACCCGGCCTGCGATGTATTCTGCAAAACCGAATTAGGGCTGTTTACCAGGTGAACTGCAGGAAGAAAATTAGTTGATACAAGGTTCAGTGGCGAATTACCGGTATTGGTAATGTTGTAATAAAAATATGTGGAAGTGGAAGTTGATGAAACAGATATACTTGCATTTGTTGCCGGTACTGCAGGTATGGTATATGATGCAGCTACCGGCCCTTTGATGGTACTGTTAGGAATATTGCAGTTAGTTCCTTTTAAAGTTACATTGCTTGTAAGAGTTTGCCCAAGCCCTGTATTACAAGGCAACTTCACCACATAATAAAAACAATCTGCCGACCATTGATTGAATTCGGATACATTGGGTGTAATGGTTGTTCCCGAAAGTGTGTAAGTAAGGGCGCCCCCGGTTACCGAAGTGATGGTTCCCAATGCAGGAGAAAGATTGATGGTAAAGCTTGGGTTTTTTATTTTGAAACAATCGGGGTTATAATAACATACCCGGTATGTTACCTCTGCAGTAAGTTGGTTAAATGACCAGAAATTATGGCTCAAAGACACATTGTTGTTCAATATACCGTTTGATGTACAGCTTGCAGTTTGTGAGGTGTTTAAATTATCTGTAAGTGTACCGCTGAAAACAGCCGGCTTTATCACATTGGTACATGAATCGGGGCATTTGTATTTGAAACAAATATTAAAACTGATAGCACCCGTGTTAGTACACGATGACAAGTTGCTGATAGTAACGGTTACAGACGAACCACTGTTGGTTACTACCATACATCCCGGCAGGCTTGCCGAGCAACTGGCATCATAACTTACTAATGAGGAGTTATAATTAATAACAACAGTTGCACTTGTTGTTGTATTTGTCCAGTTAAAAGAAACATTTACAGGAAAGGTTGTTCCTAAATTATGTGCCGTGGGAAAAGTGGGGTCGCTTAATGTGAACCCGTTTACCTGTGCTTTAGCAATACTGCACAAAACAATCCCCGCCATTATCAGAAAGAACCTTGAATATATACTTAGCTTTTTCATAATTATCTTTTTTGGCATTAAGGATTATTGTGCTTTTCTTTCTATAGTGTAACATTTTATAACATCGCATGCATGGCAGCAAAAATCCCATAAGGTGTATCGTATGCAAACTGTTATCTTATCGCCGCAGCATTTTAAACTGCTGCCCGGTGGTACAGCAATTGGTAACGAAAAACTATTTCCTTTAGGTATTGAAGGATGAACAATTATAGGCCCCGTATTAATAGCTCTCGCCTTACCCGGGGGCTCTTCTGTAGGTACCAACCCTGTATTATTTGTTCCGCAGGTGGTGCATTTTTCTGTAGGATTAGAAGGCTCGCCTGTTCCTCCTGCACCATGCCCATCACAATCTTTTTTTACATTGGATAACCATGTCCACTCCCTGCCAAAATTTATCCCGTTCAATAAACCTGTTCCAAAACCGGTGAATGCTGAGCTTGCCGGTTTTATGAAATTGCCCCACTCTTTATTCTCTGCACATTTTACGCAATTGCTGTCGCCGGTTTGTTCAATATTAAAATAAACAAGCTCTATGGTTACCTTCTTTACATTGTTAGCATTTAACCCGTTTAAAAAACCTGATATTAAAATTTGCCCGCTCGTACTTGCGGTACTGGTTAAAGTATCTTTTGTAACGCTAACGCCAATTGTTCTGCAGGGGTCGCAGGGGCATTTTAAAGTGTCCCAGGCAGTTTCATTATTTATATTATCCGGGTCGTTTGGCCATATAGCATCAACAATGAACTTGATAGTCTTCATACTATCGATACAGCCTACATACCCGGTGAACACCTGCGATGAATTTGCAGGAATAGTAATTGGCAACCCCGGTGTGGTAGGTGTAAGGTTTGTTATGGCGCCTGTACCATTAACCCTGTATTTTATTGCCGTTACCTGTGCTGAGTTGCTAAGGTGCAGGTTACTTATTTTGATATAAACATTCTGCTTGTTGTTGATGCAGCATCCCACATCCACACTGTCAATCTTTATATTGATATTATCATCCCCCATTTTAAAAACAAAGGGTTCGCTGGTGCCGTTGTTTCTTCCTATCGGTTTTCCTTCCCTGTCCAATGCCTGCACATTCCAGATAAATTCGCACAGATAAGGCGGTTTGCAAGGGCCGGTGAAAATTTCTGTAACAACAGCCTGTGTAATATTATCTACATCTTTTGTAACAATGGGTTGATTAGCCTGCATGGCCTGTGTTCCATTTTGCCCTTGCATCAGTTGCCATACTTTTAAGCGATAAGTAACTGGTTCTTTTGGTTTAGGCACAACAGGTGTCCACCTGAATATGACAGGCTTCTGTATATCCTTTTTTAAAAATTTTTTTTCATTTTCAGGAGTAAGCAATACAGGAGGGGCATAATCAGTTTCTTTAGGTGTTGTTACCATGAACTCTTTGCACACTTCATTGCTCAATTCTCTTCTTTGCGAATTATAAAATTGTACACAGATGGTATAGTTTCCATCTTTTAGTTCATTGCATCCTGCCAATGCCCCGGTAAGTTCAGCAGCAGAAAAAGTACGGGTGGTAAAATTATCTACCGGCATTCCGCCGGTTGAGTTATTGCTACATATTAGCGAACCATTCGATTTTAGTTTTATCACTAACCTTATATCATCAATCTTAACCCCCGGGGGAATTTGTGCAACCATTAGCAGGGCACCCGGCGTACTGTTCCATTTATCAATAACCGATGGTAACTGGTTCTTTACTGTAAAGCTTACTATTTTTATTTGCTGTACCTGGCCATAAAGCCCCAAACAAAAAAAGGCTGGTAAAAGCAGCGTAAACAGTTTTTTCATAAACATAAATTTTTGGTAATGGCCAATCCTAAGCAACCTGGTTTAGATAAACTAAAATAATGTTTAAAATATTGTATGTTAGCAAAACTTTTTAACAGGTGTTAATTGTTTTTTCTGGGCTAAAACAATTTGCTTTTTGGGAATTACTTGGTTCTAACTTCATAGCTATAAATTTTGAATGTTATAACCCGTATGAAAAAGTTTAAAAATAGCCTGTATTTTTAACCCTGTTAATTTTATATTTGCCAACTAAACATATTATTATGAAGTTTATCGTTTCGTCATCGGCTTTGCTTAAACAACTGCAACAAATTAGCGGTGTAATTAATACCAATACCGTTTTGCCTATTTTAGAAGATTTTTTATTTGAGATAGATAAGAATAAACTTACAGTAGTAGCCACCGACCTGGAAACGGTTATGAAAGTTCATCTTGATATTGAAGCAAAGGATAGTGGTAAAGTTTGCATTCCTGCAAAAATTTTGCTCGACTCGTTAAAAAACATTGCAGAGCAGCCTCTTACATTCAATATTGATAAGAATTTTGCAGTAGAAATTACCAGCGATAACGGTAAATATAAAGTGATGGGCGAAACGCCGGATAACTTCCCCAAAGAGCCTGCAGCAGATGATGCCAATGCTTTCACCATGACATCATCGGGCCTGGTAACTGCCATCAACAAAGCATTGTTTGCAGTAAGTAACGATGATTTGCGCCCGGCTATGACAGGTGTTTTCTTTGAACTGGATAAAAAATCTATAACATTTGTTGCTACCGATGCCCACAGGCTGGTACGCTACACCCGTAAAGATGTAAGCTGCCCTAAAAAAGATTCTTTCATTGTACCTAAAAAACCATTGAACTTATTAAAAAGCGCTTTGCCCGATAATGATGATGAATTAAACATTTCTTATAATAGCAACCATCTTTTTGTGTCGCACAATGGTACCGAGTTGGTTTGCCGCTTAATTGATGCCCGTTTTCCGGATTATAAAGTAGTAATACCTGCTGACAATCCATATAAAATGACTATCAATAAAAATGATTTTCAAAATGCTTTACGCAGGGTAAGTGTGTTTAGCAACAAAAGCACCAACCAGGTGGCGCTTAGCATTAGTGGCAGCGAACTGCAACTGGCTGCACAAGATGTTGATTTTAGTTTTGAAGGTAACGAACGCATGGCCTGCCAGTATGATGGCGAAAATTTACAGATTGCTTTTAATGCAAAGTTCCTTATTGAAATGCTTGGTGGTGCTGATACCGGTGATATCAATATGGAATTGAGTACCTCTACAAAAGCAGGCATCATCAAACCTTCTGAACAGGGCGAAGACGAAGAGTTGCTGATGCTGGTAATGCCGCTGATGCTGAATAATTAATTGAAATAAAATTCTTATAACAGATTCGCTGAATTGTAACCGAAGCTTTTGGGCTTCGGTTTTTTAATGCAAACGCATATCGTTTCAATCCGGGTATTATTAACTAATTTTATTCAACCTTCATTGTAAAAATAAATTGTGTAATTACAGATAAGATGAATTTTAAACTGGTAGCCACTTACGATAATTTTATGCTGGCAAATATGGCCATGGGCCTGATGACGGATAATGAAATTAAATGCCATTTAAAAGATGAGCAGATTGTAACGATGGATCCCTTGCTGAATGCAGCCGTAGGCGGCATTAAATTGCTGGTAGAAGAAAAAGATTATGACAAGGCGTTGGCATTGATGAAACATGCCGAGGATGAATATATAAAAGATGTTGCCTGTCCTTCCTGTAAAGTTCATGCTATGACGATTGAAGAAAAAATAAGTAACCCACAGGATTTTTGGGGTAAATTAAAAAACCGGGTACTATACGGACAAACATCAACATACAGCAAAAAATACAGGTGTACCAACTGTAACAAAACTTTTGATGAACCACCCCCATCGTTTTAAAAAAATTAATTTATTAGTTAGATGAAAAAGATTGCCATGATTCCGGCACGCTATGCTGCCACACGTTTTCCGGCTAAGTTGATGCAACTGCTGGGGAATAAAACTGTAATTCAACATACTTATGATAATACCGTTGCAACCGGTTTGTTTGATGAAGTGATGGTAGTAACCGACAGCGAAATCATTTATAAAGAAATTACAGGTAATGGCGGCAAAGCCGTGATGAGTATAAAACTGCATGAAAGCGGCAGTGACCGCATTGCTGAAGCCATTGTCGCTATGGATGTAGATATTGTTGTGAATGTGCAGGGTGATGAACCCTTTGTACAAGCAGCGCCATTACAAAAATTGCTTGCTGTTTTTGAAGATGAAAATGTACAGGTGGCATCTTTAATGCAGCAGTTGTACGATGAGCAATTTATTGCCGACCCCAACTATGTGAAAGTGGCGGTAGATAAAAATATGAACGCATTATTTTTTAGCCGCAGCCCCATACCTTATCACCGTGATAAAAATTTAACGCCGGTTTATTACGAGCATGTGGGTGTATATGCTTTTCGTAAACAGGCGTTACTGAATTTTACAAACTGGCCCATTACGCCGCTTGAAGCTGCAGAAAAAATTGAATGCCTGCGTTATCTTGAAAACGGGGTACCGATTAAAATGGTTGTTACACAATATATGGGTGTAGAGATTGATACGCCTGAAGATTTGGCAAGGGCGGCTGCACTGCTGAAGTGATATAACCACAAAGAACACAAAGTTTTTTTTCACAAAGAACAGAAAGAAAAAGGAGTATAAAAACATTCCTACTGAGCTTAATATTCTGTCTAATAATATTATTGGACTGGCTATTAAGGTATACAATGCATTAGGCCCGGGGTTATTGGAATCTTCTTATAAAGAATGTCTTTTTTTTGAAAATAGTGAATGCTGGTTATTTGGCCGAAAAGGAGAAAGCACTTCCCCTTGTTTATGAAAATGTAAAACTTGATATTGGTTATCGAATCGATATTCTTGTAGAAAACAAATTAATCCTGGAAATAAAAGCAGTAGAAGCCCTTGCAGATATTCATACAGCTCAAGTTCTTACTTACATGAAACTTTCCGGAAACCGACTGGGACTTCTGCTTAATTTTAATGTTAAGCTATTGAAAGATGGTATTAAGCGATTGGTATTATAACTTTGTGCTTTCTGTGAAAAAAACTTTGTGTTCTTTGTGGTAAAAAAAAATAATCCTTATGGCATTCAGAAATTTTAAAATGGTAGGCTACGTTATCTACGGCCGTGGCTCATTCAATCAATTAGATGAAATTATTGCACCGCATCGTACAGCAGGTGCCCCCATGGTTTTTTTGGTTGATCATTTTTTTGAAGGTAAAGAACTGGCCAACCGGGTTCCTGTAAAAGGAAACGACAAAATTATTTTTGTAGATGTTACTTACGAGCCCAAAACAACCTATGTTGATAAACTAGCCAATGACCTGAAGCAGGAATTTGGAACAGTGAGTGGCATCATTGGTATAGGCGGAGGCAGCGCTATGGATCTTGCCAAAGCTGTATCGCTGATGATGACCAATACCGGCAGCAGCGCCGATTACCAGGGATGGGATCTTGTTAAAAAACCCGGGGTTTATAAAGTGGGTATTCCTACATTAAGCGGTACAGGCGCCGAAGTGAGTCGTACCACTGTACTTACCGGCCCTACAAAAAAACTGGGGATGAATTCTGATTTCACTCCATTTGACCAGATTGTACTTGATCCTGAATTAACCGCTAATGCACCGGTTAACCAAAGATTTTATACCGGTATGGATTGCTATATACATTGTATTGAAAGTTTAACCGGAACATACCTGAATGAGTTTAGTAAAAGTTATGGCGAAAAAGCATTGCAGCTTTGCAGGGATGTTTATGTAAATAAAAACGGCTGGGATGCCGACAGCGATGATAAACTGATGATGGCATCGTATGCCGGTGGTATGAGCATTGCCTACAGCCAGGTGGGTGTGGCGCATGCGGTTAGTTATGGCTTAAGTTATTTACTGGGTACCAAGCATGGTATTGGTAATTGCATTGTGTTCGATCATCTTGAAGAGTTTTATCCCGAAGGAGTAAAGGAATTTAAATTAATGGTTAAAAAAAATAACATTGATATACCAAAAAATATTTGTGCTGGTTTAAGCGATGCTGATTTTGACAAAATGATTAATGTATCGCTTGGTATGAAACCCCTTTGGGAAAATGCACTGGGCAAAGATTGGGAAAAGCAGATGACAAGGGAGAAGCTGCGGCTGTTGTATGAAAAGCTATAGAACAATTTTTTCTTATTTGTATGTATACTAACTTCAGACTTAGTGTACATCTTTACGAAAATGTACACTATCTTTTTGAACTTGCAACTACTTAATGGCCTTTAATCATCAAATATAAATGCATAGCAAATAACGATTTCAATACATTAAAAACCAATAAATGACGATGTTTGACAGAACAGGCATCCACATTTATATAAGTACAGGCTTTTGAGGCATGGTATCATAAAAAGGAATGGGCTGTTACCTGGCTTGTACCCTCGTTAAGGAAAGATATTTATACATATTGTAATAGCGGATAATAAGGTGGAAGCTGAGAAGGCTGTACTATGAATTATAAAAATAATAAAACCTGTTCATCAGTACATATCTTTGCAAAACATTCATTCAAAGGCAAAACATCGGAACAGTAACCCGGGTTAATCTAAAACACAAGCCTTTGCCTGGTTTTACAGGCGCAATATTAAACAGATATGAGTAAATCAGTTTTTAACAGCATTCCTATTTCAGTATCCTTAAATTCAACATTAGAAGCCGAAGACATTCAAAAAAAACAAGACGATAATAAGAAAAGGCTCTTATTTATTTCTTCTCTTGCAGTTATAGTAGCGGTTGCCATCAGTGTAATAGCAAAATTGCTTGTTTACCTCATCAACTTCATTACCAATGTATCTTTTCATGGAAAATTTTCTATTGCAGATACAAGCCCTGTAGGAAGTTCATTGGGTATCTGGATAATTTTAATACCGGTGTTGGGTGGTGTTATTGTGGGTTTAATGGCACTATATGGTTCTAAAGCTATCCGTGGCCACGGCATACCCGAAGCGATGGAACAAATACTTACCAACCAAAGCAAGATAAAGCCTACAATTACATATCTTAAACCCATTTCTTCTGCAATCTCAATCGGCTCCGGTGGCCCTTTTGGCGCCGAAGGCCCCATTATTGCAACAGGCGGTGCATTAGGCTCTACACTGGGACAGCTTTTAAAAATATCGCACAACGAACGAAAGATACTGCTGGCTGCGGGCGCCACCGCAGGTATGGCTGCTATATTTGGCAGTCCCATTGCTGCTATTTTTTTAGCCATCGAATTATTGCTTTTTGAATTTTCGCCACGATCTTTTATACCTGTTGCATTAGCATGTATAACCGGAGCTGCAGGCCATCATTTTTTATTTGGGCAAAGACCTGTTTTTGAAATTACAACAACCATTGCTACTGCAAGCAATATGGCATTACTGGCATATAGCATAATGGGCATCATTATCGGGCTGGTATCGGTTGGGGTTACAAAAATTGTTTACCAAATTGAAGATTGGTTTGAAAAACTTCCTGTGCACTGGATGTGGTGGCCGGCTATTGGTGGTATTGCAGTAGGTGTAATTGGTTATTTTGCTCCTAAAACCTTAGGCGTTGGATATAGTAATATTACAGAAATACTATCGGGCAACCTGCCAATTAAAATCATCATCAGCCTTTGTGTATTAAAATTTATTTCGTGGGCCATTGCACTTGGTAGTGGCACATCAGGCGGAACCCTTGCGCCATTGCTTACCATTGGAGGAGCAGCCGGCGCAATTCTAGGTATATTCGTACAGCGGTTTTTTCCAACTGCAGGAGTAGTATTACCCTTAGCCGCATTGGTGGGTATGGCTTCTATGTTTGCAGGTGCATCAAGGGCTTTCATCACTTCCATCATTTTTGCATTAGAAACCACAGGGCAGTCAAATGCATTATTGCCCTTACTGGCTGCCTGCAGTGCTTCATATTTCATTTCATTCTTCCTGATGGAAAACACCATCATGACCGAGAAGATTGCACGCAGGGGAGTAAAGACACCAGATTCTTATGAGCCCGATATACTGGAGAAGATAACAGTAGAGCAGGTGATGGACCACAGTGGCCTTATATTAAGTTCGGAAAACAGTATTGCCGAAACAGTTACCTGGCTTGAAAAAGAGCCGGAGTATAAAAGCAACTATTTCATAGTATCTAATACGCAAGGCGAATACAAGGGTATCATCAGCTCTTCGCAACTGTATAGCAGGATTCACTTGCCCGAAACAAAACTGCAGGAACTTATTAAACAAAAATCTGTTTACGTAGAAAGCAGTAACAGCCTGCGTACTGCCATAGAAATAATGGCTAACGAACATATAGATGTGTTACCCGTTTTATCTAACGAACCTCAAAATATAATTGGAATCTTATCATACCATAACATCTTGGCCAGCTATAAAATGGGAATAGATGATGATAAAAGGAACCGGCCACATATTTCTTTAAAAAGAAACAGCTTAAAACTGCTTGTGCATGGCCAAAAAGTGATTAGATTTTTTACTTTAAAGAAAGATTAAACGCAGGAATAATCTATTGGGAATGCTTACTCAAAAGAATAATACCCGTAAAAGTTTACAGTAAAACATTACTGCAATTTTAAAATTGGTTTATGAGGAGTTGTATATACAGGTACATGTGTACCGGTAAACAATCAAACCAATCTTGTAATTGAAAATTAAGAAGCAATAAAATTTTTCAGCCTCCTGAATTCCCTGTTGTTTTGAGATTCGAACATGCTTTTAAAAGCACGCCCCAGGAATTTAACAACAGCATAAAATGCAAAGTGTTGAGTGTTGGTTTTGGATTTCATAATATTGGATTTAATTAAACCAAAAATACAATCAGAACATCAACTTTGTCAAGCGCAATTTTGCTGAATTTTTTAAAAAGTAATTTCCACAGCCAAATGGTTACTTTACTGCCTGCTCATTAAAATTATGCTTATACTTACGGTTCTTTTTATAATAACGTATTGGATAAGTATCGGGGTTTTGCCTTAGCTTACCAATAAAATTTTTTATTAACTGTACAACTATATGGTTGTTTTTTTGCGGATATTGGGGTTTGTTCATAAAAACTGGTTATACTAGTTTTAACGGAACCTATTAAAAAATATTGTATAGGGATATTGTGCATTGTACTGTAACTGCTTTAATTATTAATGAAACAATTGCCTTTTGTAGAACGTATTTGTATTTACCCGGTTAAATCACTGGATGGAATTTGGCTGCAGGAAGCACAAATTGGGTCCGGTGGCTGTTTATTGCATGACAGGGAATATGCCATTTTTGACGAGCATGATAAATATGTAAACGGTAAAAAAAATCCGCTGGTACATGAATTAAGGCTGAATATGGATTTTGAGGCAAAAACCATTTCTTTCAGGCACCAGGCGCAAACCAACTGGCATAGTTTTCATTTGCAGCACGATAAAGATGCTATTGACTTATACCTCTCTTCTTTTTTTAATAAACAGGTTACTTTAAAACAAAATACAGAAGGTGGTTTTTTAGATAAACCGGTTAAAAGTGGAATGACGCTGCTGTCTACAGCAAGCCTGCAAACAGTGGCAGGCTGGTTTAATAACTTGCCATTGGAAGAAACCAGGCAAAGATTTAGAGCTACGCTGGAATTAGGTAATGTGCCGGCATTTTGGGAGGACAGGCTTTTTGCAACCGAAGGAACTGCTATTGAATTTACTATTGGCAATGTAAAAGTTTTAGGGATGGGGCCAAGAGCAAGGTGTGTAGTGCCAACCCGTAACCCACAAACCGGAGAGGGTATACATGCTTTTCAAAAAACTTTTGCCAACTGTAGGGAACAAAATTTACCTGCAGAATCGGTATTGAGTCATTATGGCCATACTTATTATTTGTCGGTTGATTGTATGATACCATCATCCGAAATTGGAAAATGGATTGCTAAAGGCGATGAACTAAAACTAACAGGAAACAAAATTAAAGTTGATTAATTTGAGCCCTGTAATTTTTAAACCTAATGGATATATTGCTTGATATATTAAACCAGATGATAAAAGCACACCCATCATCAAATTTTATAAACAGTTTGCATCAGCAATATTGTAACCGTGGTGGGTTAAGTAAAAAACAATTAGAGGGTTTGCATAGTAAAGCATTGAAAACAGCTTCCATACCTCAAAACAAAATTGCAACACTGGAAGCAATCATCAAAAAAAAGCCAACAAGGGAAAGGGCCGCAGCTTCTATTACTGCTACTTTACCCGTTAAAGACAAAGAATTAGGAAATACACTTACTGCAATTCTCCACAAATATCCGGGTCACAAACGTGTGCTTTTCTTAAAATCTAAATTTGATAATGATGAAAATATTTCTGCAGCAGAAAATGCAGAGATAGAGAAATTTAAAAAACTGCTTTTATAAAAAATTCATCAGGCGCCTTTCATTTCCTGCAGTAATTTTTGCAGCCTGAACATTTCATCCCTTAACCTGGCAGCCTCCATAAAATCAAGGTCTTTAGCCGCTTTATTCATTTCTTTTTTTGTTTTAGCGATGGCTTTTTCCATTTGTGGTATAGTTTCATACTGTACCTGTTCTTCTGCAGCTACTGTTACCAATTCTTCATCAAGGGCCAGTGAGTGAGGATTTGAGGGATCGTAACCTTTTACATCCAACACCGAGCCTTGTGCAATAATTTGCCCGGTAGTTTTTTTAATGGTAGTAGGTATTATATCATGTTCGGTATTATAAGCAATTTGTTTTTCCCTTCGGCGATTGGTTTCATCAATGGTGCGTTGCATACTGTCGGTCATTTTATCAGCATAAAATATCACCAACCCATCAGCATTACGGGCTGCACGGCCAGCTGTTTGTGTAAGGCTTTTTTCATTTCTTAAAAAACCTTCTTTATCTGCATCCAGTATGGCAACCAGCGAAACCTCAGGAAGGTCTAATCCCTCTCTTAATAAATTTACTCCAACAAGCACATCAATTGTTCCTAGCCTTAACTCACGCAATATTTCCATCCTTTCCAGTGTATCTACTTCGCTGTGTATGTATTTACTTTTTATATCAATACGGTGCAGGTATTTGTCCATTTCTTCGGCCATGCGTTTGGTTAGTGTGGTAACTAAAACCCGGCCGCCTTTTTTTACCCTGTTATCAATTTCATCCAGCAGGTCATCAATCTGGTTAATGGAAGGCCGCACTTCAATGGGAGGGTCTAACAAACCTGTTGGCCGCACCACCTGTTCCACCACTACGCCACCGCATTTTTCCAGTTCATATTTACCCGGTGTTGCCGATACATAAATTGTTTGGTTCAATAGCGTTTCAAATTCATGAAAGTTAAGCGGCCTGTTATCTAATGCCGATGGCAGGCGAAACCCATAATCTACCAATACCAGTTTACGGCTACGGTCGCCGCCATACATACCGCTTACCTGTGGTATAGTTTGATGGCTCTCATCAATGATGCAAATAAAATCTTTCGGAAAATAATCCAACAGGCAAAATGGCCTGGTGCCGGGTTTTCTTCTGTCAAAAAAACGAGAGTAGTTTTCTATACCATTGCAAAAGCCAAGTTCACGAATCATTTCTAGGTCGTAGTTCACCCTTTCGTTCACCCGCTGTGCTTCAATAAATTTTCCGCTGCTCTTAAAATAATTTTCCTGTGCCGCCACTTCGTCCTGTATTTCATGCACCACTTGCTGCAATACATCTTTAGGCGCCACATATAAGTTTGCCGGAAAAATGGCAGCATGCAGTACAGCGCTGATACGTTTACCGCTGCTTAGTTCCAGCGTTTCTATCATTTCAATTTCATCACCAAAAAAAGTTATGCGGTAGCCAAAATCAACATAGGGTAGGTTAATATCAATGGTATCGCCTTTAACACGAAATGTGCCTCTTGTAAAATCTCCTTCGCTGCGGTTGTATAAAGAATTTACCAATGCATGTAAAAATCCCTGTCTTGAAATAACCTGTCCCTGCTGTATGCGGATAATTCCGTTTTCGTAATCGGTGGGATTGCCCATACCATAAATGCAACTTACACTTGCTACAATGATAATATCCCTGCGGCCGCTTAATAACTGTGCCGTTGCCTGCAGGCGCAGTTTATCCAATTCTTCATTTATGCTAAGGTCTTTTTCAATATAAGTATTGCTCACAGGCATATAAGCCTCGGGCTGATAATAATCGTAATAAGAAACAAAATAGCCGACAGCATTATCAGGAAAAAATTGTTTTAGCTCGCCATATAATTGTGCAACCAAAGTTTTGTTATGAGTGATGACAAGCGTGGGCTTTTGCACCTGTTGTATCACATTTGCCATGGTAAAAGTTTTACCGCTGCCGGTAACGCCTAAAAGTGTTTGGTGTTTTTCGCCATTCAGGATACCATCGGTAAGCTGGCGTATAGCATCCGGCTGGTCGCCGGCCGGGGAATATGGTGCTTGAAGTTGAAAAGGCATAATCAGTTTTGCAATTTACAAAACACAATACGATTATTTTGACAGTAGTTTATCTGCTTCTCTTTTTCGTATAAACCATGCAATGGTAAACGACGGTATGAAATCGGTAAATGGGAGAATCTCTTCTAAAAAATTTAAAACACTTCCAATCATACCAACCCGGCCACCAAACATTTTGTAAAATATAATTGCCGATATGGGAGCAAAAACCACATCTGCAGACTCGCCCAACCATGGTATAAGATAGGTTGCCATGCCTGCAATATCCATGGCTATGCAAATTGCAATATGCGGAACAAATATTTTTTTATTAGTCATGATATAACAAAAACGGGTTGAAAAAGTACAACCCGTTTTATTTGTTTTAGAATTTTTTTATTTCACCTGCTTCTTTGCCGGCATATCGGCACTTGCCATTTCCACCATCATACTCACTTCATCAATTAGGGCATCATCGTTGCCGCCAAAGCCTACACTTTTAAAACGTATGTTACCGGTTTTATCAATGATGAATTTTGTGGGTATGCCGCTAACTTTAAAATCGGCCACTACTTTATCTTCATTATCCAGCAAAACATGAAACGGGTAATTATTTTTAGTCATAAAATCGGCAGCATTTTGTTTTTTATTTTCCACCGATTCCCAGGTATCTACAAAAACAAATTTCACATCATCCCTTGCCTTTAATTTTTCCTGTACCGCTTTCATGGCAGGCATCGATGCAATACAGGGGCCACACCAGGTTGCCCAAAAATCTACTACCACCACTTTGCCATTAAGGCCGGCAAGGCTAATATCATTTCCATCAAGGTCTTTTAAAGTAAACTTGGGAGCTGCTTCATTAATCATGCTTTTGGCAAGCTCTTCCCTTCTTTTTTCTTTGGCTGCTGCTTCCAGTTTAGTAAGATACTCATCAAACCCCTTATCCGATTTTTTTTCTTCTACATATAAATTCTTCAGTAATTCTTTTGTTTTAGAAGTGGCGGCTCCATCCTTTACAAACTTTTCTATTTCTTTTTTGGCCTTTTCGGCAGGTGAAACTTTTATCAATAACTCGCTATAACGCTCATTGTATTCTGCATTTTTAAACTCATTTATACTTGCAGCATCTTTTGCATACCGAAAGCCGTTTTTATAGTCTTTTAAATTATAAAGTATTAGGGAGTAGGTGTCGCCATACATAGCATATTGCCTTTTACGTTGCTCATCCCATTGTTTTTTAGTTATGCTTCCCGGCTTTTTTTCTACAGGCGAAGTCATTTCTTTTTTTGCCCAGGCAGTAGCTTCATAACTCATTTGTTTAGCTTCGGGTAAGGCCTCGTTTGCCAATGCCATGTACCAGGCAGAATTGTTGTAAACACTGGCTTTATCTGCCATTGGTAAATCTTTAGCCCAGTATTTTAATGCTTCATAATTTTTATCTTTTTGATAAGCTTCAGCAATATTGCTTTTTAAATAATTTATCGTTTGCTTATCATCTGCTGTAGGCGGATAGGCTTTAATATATTCTTCAAATGCTGCTTTTTTACTATCGCCACCCTTGGCTTTATAAACAACATTCATGGCTTCGGTTTTTTTCCATTTGCCATCGGGGAATTTTTCCTTCATAATGTTGGTAAAAGAATCGGCCGTACTCTTCATCTTAAAACGGTTGTACCATTGCGAAAGAATTCCATAATCTGCTTCTTTTAAATTAGATTGAGCAGCCAGTTCATTTAATTTTTCAATGATAACCGGCTGGGCTTCTTTTTTCTTTGCCGAATTAATGGCATATAGGTAAGACGAAAAATAGGCTGCGTCATTTTTTGCATCGGGGTAATCTTTCATCCCTTCTTCAATCAATGCAAGATTTTTATCCGCTGCTGTTTTCATATTAAACAAGTATTCGCCATACCCGTTATAAAGCGAACCTGCAGCTGCGTAATAACCCAACACAGGTTTGTTTTTTTCATATACAGGTACTATATATCCATCACCGGCATTATTGTCTTTAACTTTATTATCATTTGCCGAAAAACCAAATGCAATACAGGTTGCATTGCTGTCTAATTTAAAATTGCCCGAAAATACTGTTCCTGTTTGTACTGTTTTTGGTTCTAAAACATTCATCCCTTTTTTGCCAAACACATACAGCAAAACGTCAATCTTTTTTTCATCAATCAACGGCGATAATTTTTTATCGTATTTAAAACTTACCGTTTGCCCGTGTTTTGGCATTGATGGAGTTATTTGTAAGGCTTCAAACTTTACCTGTGCTTTTACTGCGCCTGATATTATAAAAAGGCATACAGCTACCATTAATTTTTTCATGGGGGTGTTGTTTTAGTATGAATAATAAAATTAAAGTGAAATCCATTTATTAACAAACGTACAATGTTAATTCTTTAATCAACGTTATAGTGCTGCAAATACAAAAGGGTATGTACAGGAAAAGTCAATATTGTATTGTACTTCATTTTAATTGATGTAAACCCTTGCCGTACGGTTGATTTAACGTACATTTGCGCCCTTTAAAACAACAGCCTTAAGAAAGCTGTAAGTCATTTGCCTTTTTGCTTTTGCAATAAGCTTAAGTGTAAGGCCAAAAGTTATACAATGAATATAAGGAACATCGCCATTATTGCCCACGTAGATCACGGTAAAACAACCCTGGTTGATAAGATTTTGCACAGCACCAACATTTTCCGTGAAAACCAGGAAACCGGTGAATTGATAATGGATAATAATGATTTGGAAAGAGAAAGGGGCATTACCATTTTCAGTAAAAACGTATCGGTTACCTATAAGGGCGTTAAGATTAATGTGATTGATACACCGGGCCACAGTGATTTTGGTGGCGAGGTAGAACGGGTTTTAAAAATGGCCGACGGCGTTTTATTATTGGTTGATGCATTTGAAGGGCCAATGCCGCAAACAAGATTTGTATTACAAAAAGCATTGCAATTAGGCTTGCACCCGATTGTTGTTATCAATAAGGTTGATAAGCCAAACTGCCGCCCCGATGAAGTGCACGATGCAGTTTTTGAATTGTTCTTTAACCTTGATGCTACTGAAGAGCAATTGGATTTTCCTACTATTTACGGCAGCAGCAAGAATGGATGGATGAATACTTCATTAACTGAAACCGACAATATTTTTCCTTTGCTTGATGCAATACTGGAACATGTACCCGAGCCGGTGGTGAATGAAGGCACTACGCAGATGCAGATTACTTCATTAGACTACTCATCTTTCCTGGGAAGAATTGCCGTAGGCAAAGTAGCAAGGGGAACAGTAAAAGAAGGGCAGCAGGTAACATTGGTACAAGCCGGTGGAACAATAAAAAAAATGAAAGTGAAAGAGCTGTACACTTTTGAAGCACTTGGCAAAAAGAAAGCAACAGAAGTGGCTGCTGGCGATATTTGCGCTATTGTTGGTTTGGATGAATTTAATATAGGTGATACAATTTGCGATGTTGATTTTCCGGAGGCACTGCCTGTTATCAGCGTAGATGAGCCAACCATGAGTATGATGTTCAGCATCAACAACTCGCCCTTCTTTGGCCGTGAAGGAAAGTTTGTTACATCTCGCCATTTGCGAGACAGGTTAATGAAAGAAACCGAAAAAAATCTTGCACTACGTGTAGAAGATACCGATAGCGCCGATAGCTTTTTAGTGTATGGCCGTGGTATTTTGCACCTGGGCATATTGATAGAAACCATGCGCCGGGAAGGTTTTGAGTTAACGGTTGGTAATCCGCAGGTGTTGGTGAAAGAAATTGATGGTAAAAAATGTGAGCCTTATGAAACACTTGTTGTGGATGTACCATCGGAATTTAGCGGAAAAGTAATTGATATGGTAACGCAACGCAAGGGCGAAATGCTGATAATGGAAAGCAAGGGCGAAATGCAGCATCTTGAGTTTGATATTCCATCAAGAGGATTGATAGGCTTGCGAAGCAGCATGCTTACCAATACGGCAGGCGAAGCCGTGATGGCGCACAGGTTTACAGATTACCGCCCCTGGAAGGGTGTGATACCCGGCAGGAACAACGGTGTGCTGTTATCTAAAAATATGGAAAGAACCACCGCTTACTCAATTGATAAATTACAAGACAGGGGAAGGTTTTTTGTAGATCCGGGAGATGAAGTGTATGCAGGGCAAATTATTGCCGAGCATATTAAGCCAGGCGATTTAAATGTAAACGCTACCGAAGCAAAAAAACTTACCAACCACCGTGCAAGCGGCAGCGATGATGCAAGCCGTGCCGCACCAAAAATACAGATGACTTTAGAAGAGTGTATGGAATACATACAGCAAGACGAATGTATTGAAGTAACACCCAAAAGCATACGCATGCGTAAAGTGATACTGGATGAGAATGAGCGTAACAAGGCTTCGAAGCAGTTAAAGAGCGAGCCGGTTTAAAAAATACTAAAAGCAAAATTTTTTTAAAATCTCCGCAGTCTTTTTTTCATAAGGCTGCGGATATTTTTTTGTAAAAGTTTCAAAAGCTTTTTTACCCATATCAGCCCAGTTGTGTTTTTGTTGCCAGCATTTTTCAAGTGTCATATCTAATGCAGCCACAGATATTTCATTACATATAAATCCATTTAAAGTGTCTGAAATCCACAATGGCATATCGCCCACATTGCTTACCAGGCAAGGCCTTGCCATAGCCATAGCCTCTACAACACTAATAGGCATTGCATCAATGCGGGTGCATTGCAATAATAAATGGCTTTGTAATAAAGTTTGTTTAACATTGGCAGTATAACCTTTTAAAAATACTTTATTCTCCAGTCCGGATTCACTCACCAGTTTTTCTAATAGCACTTTATCTTTTCCTTTACCGTATAAATGTAATTGCCAGTTTCTTTCTTTCCATTTAGATGCTGCTAAAACTTTAATCAGTATATCCTGCGCTTTACGATCAATATCCAGTTCTGCCAGCATCACCCAGGTACAGGTGCCATTTTCAAGCGGGGGAAACGCAGGCGCTTCGTTTTCCGGAATAAAAGTAATAGGATTTGTTAGTGTAGATTTTTTTTCAATTGTAAAGTAGAATTTTCGTTCTAACACTTCAAATATTTTTCCGGCATCGCCAAAGTTCATTTGTGCACCGTACATCCAGCGTTGTAATAATTCTTTTTTTGAAAGGGAAAGTTTCGCTTTTTCGTTATAGTTGTGGTTAATGATTACATAACCGGGAAGTTTTTTATAAAGATTCTTAAAAGGTGCATGCAGCACATCTTCCCAACCACCCTGGTTTACAACAACAAGGTTGTAATTTTTAAAATTGATTTTATTGAGCGATTTTTTTATTGCGATTTTTTTAAATAATCCTTTTTTATTGGGCAACAGGTAAATATCACACCCGGCCGATTTTAATTTTTTTGTACGTTCTTCTTTCTCTTTCCAATCAAAGTAACAAACACTTACACGGTAATTATTTGTACTCATCCATAAAGCAGTACGGTACCATACTTCTTCACTACCGCCCCATGCAGCGCCATTCATCAACGAGATAAATAAAATTGATTTCAAACTATTGCCTGCATTTATAAATTGTGTAAGGAATATATTTTGCTACTAATTTAACCTATTATTTTAATGCACGTTAAGTTTTATACTCTTCAAAATTCTTTTGTCTTTTAAGCAGAGATCTCCATCTTTACAAATATTTCTTTTAAATCAATAGCACTTGAGCATATCACACCATACAAATAATTTTCTTAAACAATACTTTGATAAGGTGTTGGTGGTAACTATTCCCCGGCTTACTATGCGGCAACAGGCCATACAGCAAAACCTTTCGGGTCTTGATTTTGAATTTTTTTATGGCGCCGATAAGTTGGAAATAGATTTTGAAGAAGCCAAAACAGATGGCACTTACGATGAAGCAACAGCCAAAAAATTACAAAGACAAGGCAAAGCTCTTAATCATGGTGAACTGGCCTGCTCACTAACTCACCGGATGGTATATGCTGCAATGATTAAAAACAGTTGGAAAAAAGTGTTGATACTGGAAGATGATGCGATACCATTATTGGCAACAATCAACCAATTGCCGCAAACCTTGCAAGAGTTGCCTGCCAACTGGGAACTGGTTTACCTGGGTTATTTAAAACATGAAAAAGTAACTATGGGGTTAAAAGTAAAACAGTTTTTTTATAAAATAGCCAGTGCATTGGGCCTTATGGTATGGAGCTATAAAATGGTAAGCAATCTTTTACCAAAACCATACAGTAAACATTTACGTAAAGCGGGCTTTCATGATTGTACACATGCCTATGCTGTAACACAGCAAGCGGCAGCAAAATTACTTGCTGCACAAACACCCGTTGTGTACCGTGCCGATGATCTTTTATCATCTACCATCATGAAAGGTGAATTAATGGCCTTTATAACAGAGCCTAAATTTTTTGACCAGGAAATTTTTCACAATGCATCCATTGCATCAGAAATAAAAGAAGGGTAGGTATATTAATTATTACAGCTACTCCATCTTATCTATTACTTTTTTTAAAGCCCCGGCCATTTTTGTATTTATCTTAAGCAGTTCTTCGTATTGCTGCATAGCGCCGGCCTTATCTTTTAACTCTGCATAGCAATACCCGGTGTACAGATAGGCAAGGTCAACAACCGAAACAGCAAGGGTTTTTTTAAATTGTGTAATAGCATCCCCAAAGCGGCCGCTTTGCCTGTAAGCATAAGCAAGTTCGCCATAAGCAGTCCTGTAATTATTATTAACAGCAAGCGATTTTATGCCATATACAATGGCCGAGTCGTATTTCATTTTTGTATTAAAACACCAGGCTATATTATTATAAATTTCTTCGTTAGCGGTATCGTATAATGCAGCCTTAGTAAAAAAATAGAGAGAGGAATCGGTATTGCTTCTAAAGTAACGATAAATTTTTCCTGCGCCAACAAGGGCACCAGTTAATGTAGGGTTTATAGCCACCGCTTTCTTATAAATAGCCAGGGCATCATTGTATTTGCCTGTCATCATATACAGTTCGCCCAGTTCAATATAAGCCGAATCGTATTTTTTATTTAAGCTGATAGCAGCTTTAAAAGCCTGGATGGCTTCGGGAATCATTTTCTTTTTTTTGTATTCTTTTCCATTATTAAAAAATATGGTTGCTTTATTGGAAGATTGTGCATACAAAGATGACAAACCAATAAATAGAAAAATAAAAAATACAAACAGCTTAGGCATAAATACAAAAGGTTTTTGGTAAAAATAAATAAAGTAGTTTACAGCAACAATTAAGCGTAATGTTTTATCAAATAATTTAAATGAATTTAAATACGGGGGCTTAACTTTGCGGTACAATGAAAAAGCTGTTTTATATAACTGTTTTGTTTTTTATAGTGCTTCTTGTATGGAGTAATGCTGGTGCACAATGTTCAGTATGTACAAAAACTGCATTGCAATTGGGAGAAAAGCCGGCAACCGGCCTTAACAGGGCCATCCTTTACCTGATGCTGGCGCCATTTACCATTGTAGGTTTTATTGGTTACCGCTTATGGCGGGGAAACAAGGGAGTTAAAGAATAAACAACTCGCCGTATTATTTCTCAATTATCAATAAAATTTTTTAATAAAAGAATAAAGGTTTAAATCTTTTCCGGCTGCTTCTATTTTTTCTTTCAATACTTTTTTATCTATCGCTTTCATTTTCTTTTGCTGTATAAGATGAAAAGCTTTCTCGGCCAATAACCAGCTTCGTATTTTATTTTCATTTTCTTTTAATAATAAATCGCTAATAGCTTGTAATAATTCGGCAACGCCCCTTTTTTGCGATGCTATTGTTTTTATTACCGGCACAGGTTTATCCTGGTTTTTATAAGCAGGCGCCAACATAAGTTTTAGGTTTTTTACAAACAGGTCAGCATCGGGCCGGTCGGCTTTGTTAACCACAAAAATATCTGCAATCTCCATCAGCCCGGCTTTCATGGTTTGTACTTCATCGCCGGCTTCGGGCACCACCACTACAGTTGTAACATCGGCAAGGCCTGCAATCTCCACTTCACTTTGCCCTACGCCAACGGTTTCAATAATTACATAATCAAAACCGGCAATTTTAACCAGATCACTTATTTCAATTATTTTAGGGTGCAACCCACCAAGCGAGCCACGGGTTGCTAACGAGCGTATAAAAACTTTTGGATGATTATACCATGTACTCATCCTTATCCTGTCGCCAAGCAAGGCGCCCAGGTTAAAAGGCGATGAGGGGTCCACACAGATTACTGCAACAGACTTGCCCTGCTCAACCAGCACTTCAATCAAAGCGTCAACCAGCGTACTTTTACCGGCGCCGGGCGGTCCGGTAATGCCTATAACTGGTGTAGCAGATGCTGGTAATGTTTCTAATAATACTTCGTAGCCATTTACTTCATTTTCGATATATGAAATACATCTTGCCAGGGTTTTTTGGTTACCTGCCAGTATTTCATTTATTTGTTGCTGCCACATAAAACAAATTTCTTTTTAATAAATTCAAATACCAAATTAATTACAAAACAACAGTGTTATCTTTTTTTCATTTGGTAACACATTTAAAAAGGCAATAGGCAATACTTATTATTAATTAAAGAAGGAATTATTGTTTCTTTGCAGGATGGATATCTCGGTTGTTATCATTACAAAAAATGAAGCTCATATCATTGGTAATACCCTACAAAGCCTGCAGCCTGCCATCAGTGACATTGTAATTGTAGATAGTGGTAGTACTGATAATACATTAGCTATTTGTAAAAAATTTAATGCTACTATTATTGAAACCGGGTGGGATGGTTATGGCATTAATAAAAATAAAGGGATTGCTGCTGCAAAAAACAACTGGATACTGAGCCTTGATGCAGATGAAGCCATTGATGAAGAGCTAAAGACGACACTTGCAGGGCTTGATGAAAAAGATGATAAAATTGTCTATAATATCAGGTTTAAAAATTTTTTTTGTAATAAATGGATACGCTTTGGCGAATGGGGTTTTGATGAACATATCCGGTTATTTAATCGTAAAAAAGTAAAATGGAACAAGGTTGCCGTGCATGAAAGCCTGGAACTTCCAAAAGGAGTTAAGATATTAAAACTACCAGGTCATATTTTACATTATACCGTTCAAAATATAGAGGAGTATAATGTAAAAACAGAAAATTACGGAAGAATGAATGCCGTAAAATATGCGTCAGCAGGCAAAGCGCCCAATTTGTTTAAACAATATTTTTCACCGGCATTTGCATTTTTGCAGCATTATATTTTCAGGCTTGGTTTTTTGGATGGAGCCGAGGGGTTTATCATTGCCAAAACAACTGCACGCTATACTTTTTTAAAATATAAGTATCTTAATGAAATAATAAGCAAACAAAAATAATGACCAACTTTATACCAATATTTCCATTAAGCATTGTTGTATACCCGGGCGAAAAACTTAACCTGCATATTTTTGAACCTCGTTATAAACAACTGGTAAACGAATGTGTACAGGCTAAAAAGCCTTTTGGAATACAGGCTGTAATTAACCAACGCATAAGCGAAACAGGAACATTGGTGCAGGTTACAGAAATAAGTAAGTTGTACGATGATGGTAAGATGGATATTAAAACCGAAGGGCTGCAGGTTTTTAGAATGCTTGAGATGATAGAACAATTGCCCGACAAAATGTACAGTGGTGCAATTGTAAATTATCCTGCAAATGAAACAATAGGCAACAAGGTACTTATGCAAGGCATTGTAAAAGGGATAAAAGAGTTGCACAGGTTGCTTAATATTGAAAAAAAATTTTACAAACCCGATGATGAATTATGGAGTTATGATGTAGCCCATCATGCAGGGTTAAGTTTATTAGAAGAATATGAATTGCTTGAACTGCTGCACGAACTGCAACGGCAGGAATATTTAAAGCGTCATTTAACAAAAGTTATTCCTGTATTGGCCGAGATGGAACAACTAAAAGAAAAAGTAAAAATGAATGGCCATTTTAAACATTTAAAAGGGTTGGATAATTAATAGTGTATAATCTTTTCAACAGAAAAATCAATCCCAATAAACCAAGTCACGCCAAAAAATATTTCAATGAAAAAAACCATCTGTTTCGATTTTGGAAACACACGTTTAAAAGCAGCCGTTTTCATTGATGAAAATTTTACCGAAGAAATTATTTTGCCTGATGATAAAACGGCCGGCATTGAAAAATTACTGGAGCAGCACCAACCACAAAAAACAATTTTATCATCGGTAATTAATCATAATGAAGATATCGAGAACCTGCTTGCACAAAAAACTTCGTTTCATAAGCTTTCTCATTTTACAAAAACAAATTTTACAACACCTGTTGGCAAGCCCGAAACTATTGGTGCCGACAGGCTAGCTTTATCGGCCGCAGCAGTACGTTTTTACCCCGGCAAAAATAACCTGGTAATATCACTTGGCAGTTGTATTACTTATAATTTTATTAACCAGTATAATCAATTTATGGGGGGCAGTATATCGCCGGGTATGGATATGCGTTTTAAAGCCATGCAGTTGTTTACTGCAAAACTACCCGAAGTTAAAAAAGACTGGAATTTTCCGCTTATTGGATACGATACCAAAACAAATTTGCAAAGTGGGGTAATAGCCGGAATGAGCTTTGAAATTGATGGATTTATTAATGCGTATGCAGCTAAATATAGTAACTTTAACGCTGTTTTAACCGGTGGTGATACATCCTATTTTGCCGGGCAACTTAAAAACAAGATATTTGCCGACCCTTATTTTTTATTTAAAGGACTTTATGCACTCAGCGAAACTAACAATGGCTAAAATATTTACCGTACTCATATTAGTTTGTGGATTATATTCACAAATGTGGGCACAAGAAAATTCACCTTACTCAAGATACGGACTTGGCGACCTTACCCCCAATCATAATGTACTTAGCAGGGCCATGGGTGGCATTACCGCCGCTATTGCTGAAAACCGAAGTATTAATTTTGCTAACCCGGCTTCACTTGCATCTATTTACAGTACTATTTTTGATGTAGGTGCCGATATTGATTACAGGATTTTAAAAAGCAGCAACCCGGCAAAAAAGTTTACATCGGCAAATACCTATGTTTCATACCTGCAACTTGCTTTTCCGTTAACCACTCCCAAAATGGCTAAGAAAAAAATGTTTTGGGGCATGAGCCTTGGTTTAAAACCTGTAACTAACATCAATTATAAAATACAAACAGAAGAACGGTTGGCTGGTATTGATAGCATACATACTTTATACGAAGGTTCGGGTGGTATTAACCAGGCATTTTTAGGTACCGGGTTTAAGTATAAGAATTTTAGTATTGGTATAAATGGTGGTTATATGTTTGGCAATAAAAATTACAGTACCATTGTATCATTTGTAAACGACAGTGTTTATTATTACACTTCTAACTCGGCTAACAAAACTTCTATAGGCGGGCTGTTTATAAATGCAGGAATGCAATACGATATTGCTTTATCAAAAGATGAAAAAGGCAATGTTAATCAAAATTTAAAGCTTGGTGTTTATGGTAACATGCAGCAAAATTTGCGTGCCAGCAGCGATAAAGTAAGAGAAACAATTTTGTATGACCAAAATGGTGCTTTTGTAAGAGTGGATAGTGTGTTTGAAGAAAACAATGTGAAAGGAAAAATAAGATACCCGGCTACAGTTGGCTTTGGATTTTCTTATCAAAATTTAAACTGGATGATAGGCGCCGATTTTGAATATGGCAACTGGAGCAACTACCGTTATTATGGGCAACAAGACTATGTACAAGATAATTGGACTATCAGGGCCGGTGCACAATTTTATCCTGCAAAAGAAAATACACCGGTTAAAAAGTATTTCAACTTTGTAAAATACAGGGCAGGTTTTTATTACGGGCCCGATTATATCAATACCGGTAAAACCAGGCCAGAGTATGGTGTTACTATTGGCGCAGGCCTGCCGCTTACTTCGTTAAAGCGTATCAGTTACAATGGCGAATTTGTAACTTTAAATACAGCACTTGAAGTGGGTAACAGGGGCAATAAACAAACTAACCTCAGGGAAAACATTATCCGCTTTAGTATTGGTATATCTATGAATGCAAGATGGTTTCAAAAACCTAAATACAATTAATGCATTGGCGGTTTATACATAATCGCTGCTGGCTTATTGCAACAAAGCGGTGGCTGTATATTACCGGTTTCAACAAGCAAAATAAAACCATTACACCCATTTGTACATTACTTTTGGTAATGCTTATGCTTGCAACATCCTGCGGTAACAGCGATGCAGAAATTGATGCTTACAACAAAAAAAGCCTGGGTATTGAAGAAATAAAAAATGCCGATATCAATTATACCATCGGCGGTAAACCAAAAGCAAAACTAACCTCGCCCATTATGTTGCGTGTGCAACAAAGCAACCCCTATGTAGAATTTCCAAAAACACTTCATGTAGATTTCTTTAATGAAAAAGGTGAAGTGGATAGCCGGCTTGATGCCCGTTATGGAAAATATTTTGAGCAGGAAAGTAAAGTGTTTTTAAAAGACAGCGTAAGGGTGATAAACACCCTGGGCGATACTTTATACTGTAATGAACTGTGGTGGGACAGGAACAGGACAGGCCGTGAATTTTATACCGATAAACCCGTACGCATACGCAAAAAGATGGAAGTAACAGACGGCACAGGCATGGAGGCTGCACAGGATTTTAAAAACTGGGTTATATTAAATCCTTCTAAAGGAGTTATGAAAATTCCTGCATCAGAGTTTCCGGATAACTAACCGCTGCTTAAAACTTTTACTACTGCTATTTGTTATCTTTACACAACATTAAACCAGATTAGATATGGAATACCGCCGCCTTGGAAAATCGGGGTTACAACTAAGCGTACTTTCTTTTGGAAGCTGGGTAAGCTTCAGCAAACAAATAAACGATAAGGTAGCCGATGAACTGATGGGTGTTGCTTACGACAAGGGCATCAACTTTTTTGATAACGCCGAAGTGTATGCCTTAGGCGAAAGCGAAAAGATGATGGGCCGGGTGCTGAAAAAGAAAAAATGGGACAGGACTTCTTACACAGTATCATCAAAAGTATTTTGGGGATGGCGGGGCAAGGCAAACAAACCTAACCAAACTGGCCTAAGCCGCAAACATGTAATAGAGGCCTGCCATGAAGCATTGCAACGGTTACAGGTAGATTATCTTGACTTATACTTTTGCCATAGGCCCGATAAAAATACTCCCATTGAAGAAACCGTTTGGGCTATGAACCACCTTATTCAACAGGGAAAAATATTGTACTGGGGCACTAGTGAATGGAGTGGTGTGGAAATTATGGAAGCACACCGGGTGGCAGATAAATTACAGTTGATTGGCCCGGTGATGGAACAACCGCAATACAATTTATTTGAGCGGGAAAAAATTGAAAAAGAATTTTTAGAAATATATAAAAATGCAGGCCTGGGCACTACAATCTGGAGCCCGCTTGCCTCAGGTTTATTATCAGGAAAATACAACGATGGTATTCCTAAAGGAAGCCGCTTTGCGCTTGAAGGGTTTAACTGGTTAAAAGATAGATGGATGGTGGAAGACAAAATAAAAAAAGTTAGGAAGTTGAGCGAACTGGCAGCAAAGCTGGGTGTAAGTACCGCTGCCTTAAGCATTGCCTGGTGTATAAAAAACCAAAATGTTACCACTGCAATTTTAGGAGCATCAAAAAAATCGCAACTACTGGATAATTTAAAAGCATTGGATGTTGTTGCTTTGCTAACACCCGATGTGTTGGAAAAAATTGAAAACATCATGAAAACAAAACCTGTATTACCTGAACATTAATATGGCAGATATCATTTTATACGGAATACCTAATTGCGATACTACCAGGAAAGCAATACAATGGTTGCAAAAAAACAAGTTTGATTTTTATTTTCATGATTATAAAAAAGAAGGCATAAGCAAGAAAAAATTGCAGGAATGGAGCAGTAAATTAGGCTGGGAAACAATTTTAAATAAACGCAGCGCTACCTGGCGGGAGTTGCCGGTGCAAGAACAGAAAAAAATAACTAATCAGCAGGAGGCAATAAATGTGATGATGGCGCACAACAGTATTATTAAAAGGCCGGTATTTGAATGTAAAGGCAACCTGTTGATAGGTTTTAATGAAGAGGTGTATAAAACACAGTTGAAAAAATAAATATTAACCATAAAAAAAGTCCCTAAGCATTAATGAATAAAAAATAATTTAATTGTTTGGGGCAAATAAAAACATGAAACGTAATGCAACTGCCGTTTGGAACGGTACCGGAAAAGAAGGAAAAGGTATTTTAACCACACAAAGCACTATTTTAAACAACACACAATATTCTTATGGTTCTCGTTTTGAAGAAGGCGCTGGCACCAACCCCGAAGAATTAGTGGCTGCAGCCCATGCAGGATGTTTTAGTATGAAATTAAGTTTTGTTTTAGGCGCAGCAGGTTTTACTCCCGACGAAATAAAAACAACATGCGAAATCACTTTGGCAGATGGCGCCATTACCGAATCGCATTTAACAGTTAAAGCAAAAATACCGGGCATTAGCAAAGAACAATTTGAAACTGCTGTGGTGGATGCAAAAACAAATTGCCCTATTTCAAAATTACTAAACACCAATATCACACACGAAGCTGTGTTGGGATAATTATCTTTTGTATGAATGATTTGTCCCCGGCTATGCCGGGGATTTTTTTTATGCATTAATGCATAGCTTCGGCAAGGTCTACTTTCTTTTTAATGTTGCCCCTTACCATAATAACAAATGGTACACACAGTAAAAACATAATGCTTAAATACATAAACACATCCATATACGAAAGTACCGCCACTTGTTTTGTTATCATTCCATCAAGTCCTGCATAACTTGCTTTTAATGCTGCATCTGCAGGCATACCCTTGCTCATTAAAGCGTGCTGTATACCATGCAGGCGCTGTTGTACTGCAGGATCGCTTACCTGTAATTTAGATACCAGGTCGCTGCGGTGTACCATGTGTTGCCTTGATAAAAATGTAGTGATGATGGCAATACCAAACGAACCACCAAGCTGCCGCATCATACCAGTAAAAGCGGCACCCTGCCCTATCTCCTGCCCTTTTAATGTAGAAAGCGCAAGCGTTGTGATAGGGATGAATAACATACCCATAGCAAAACCTCTTACAATCAGCATCCAGAAAAAATCTGCTTCACTGGTATCGGGTGTTAGTATTTTAAATCCCCAAAAACAAAATATGGCAAACAAAAACATACCGGTTGCTGCAATGTATTGCTGCGGTACTCCTTTTTGAAGCAAGCCACCAATGATGGGCATCATCACTGCAGTGGTTAATGCTGATGGTATCATTAGCATGCCAGCTTGCAATGCCGTCCACCCTAAAATAGACTGAACATAAAGTGGGATAATAAATGTGCTTCCATATAAACCAAAGCCCAGGATAAAAGATAAAATAGTACCTACTCTTAGGTTTCCGTTTTTTAACACCCTCAGTTCTACAATGGGTTTTCTAAAAACCAGTTCACGCCATACAAAAAAATACAAACCAAGGCCGGCTATTACTGATAATATAAGTATTGTGTTATCGCTAAACCAATCATCATCCTGTCCTTTTTCCAACACATATTGTAACGAGCCAATGGCGATAGCCAGTAAACCAATACCCAGCCAGTCAATATCCATTCCTTTACTTTTTTCAGCATATTTGGGACTGCGTACAAATTGTAAGGTGAGCAAGGTGGCAATAATACCAATGGGAATATTGATGTAAAAGACGTAAGGCCATGATGCATTATCAATGATATATCCACCCAATGGCGGTCCAAGCGTGGGCCCAATGATAACACCCAATCCGTAAATAGCCTGTGCCATACCTCTTTTTTCGGGAGGATAACTTTCGGTGATGATGGTTTGCGATGTAACCAATAAAGCGCCTCCACCAATACCTTGTAAAAACCTGAAGATTACCAGTTCCCAAATACCGGTTGCATTGCCGCATAAAAAAGAAAAAACGGTGAATATGATAATAGAAGCTGCAAAATAATTTCGGCGGCCAAACTGTTGCGATAGCCAGCTCGTCATAGGAACAATGATTACATTACCGATGGCATAAGCCGTAATGATCCATCCTGCTTCGCTCAAAGTGGCGCCCAGTGTACCACGCATGTCGTTGAGGGCTACATTCACAATGGTTGTATCCACTATTTCAAGCAAAGCACAAAAGATTGCAGTAATTGTTATAACCACTCTCCTGCTTCCATATTCAACCAACGAATCCATCTGCTGCATCCTGTTATTGTTATCCTGTAGTTTGCTAATTAATTAATGTGTACATCAACGGTAACGTTCATGCCTGGCCGCAGCCTTTTAACCAGGCTGTCGGTTGTGTTATTATTAAATTCAATTTTTACAGGCAGCCGTTGCACCACTTTTACAAAGTTGCCGCTCGAATTATCGGGAGGCAATAATGCAAACCGGGAACCTGTTGCAGGCGAAAAAGAAGAAAGCGTGGCTTCAAAAGAATGATTGGGGAAAGCATCGGCATGTACAATTACCTTTTGGCCAACTTTCATATTTTCAAACTGTGTTTCTTTAAAATTTGCCACTACCCATACATCCTGGTTAATAACAATGCTAAATAAAGATTGCCCCGCCTGTATAAACTGTCCTTCCTGCACATTCACTTTCGATACAAGGCCGCTTTCCTGAGCAGTAACTACTGCATACGAAAGATTAAGTTTAGCTTCTGCCACTTCTACTTCCCTTTGTTTAATAATGGCGCCTGCTACATTTATTTGTGATGAAGTAGCTTCGCTTTGCGAAGCAACAGCGTGTGTTTGCTGGTTAACCTGGTTTTTTTGCTGCTCTAATATCTGCACCTGTTTTTCTGCAGTTTGTTTTGCTGCAGTGGCCATTTCAAATTGCTGTTGTGTAATCGAATGGTCTTTTATAAGGTTGGCATAACGCTCATAATCCTGTGTGGCTCTTTGTAAATTTATTTTAGCAGCCTCTATTTGTGCATCAATGGTTGATACGCCTGCATGCGTACTTGCAATATTTGCTTTAGAAGCATTGGTGGTAGCTTCAGCAGCACCTAAATTACTTTTTGCTGTTGCAAGCGCCGCTTCTGCCTGTTGCACTTTTAAAACTAAATCTCTTTCATCAAGCAATAAAAGGGTATCGCCTTTCTTTACCCATTGGTTATCCTTTACCCGAACTTCTTTTACATAACCTGCCACACGGGGTATCACAGGGCTAATGTTGGC
The DNA here is from genome assembly GCA_019638575.1 of Ferruginibacter sp. Classification (GTDB taxonomy): domain Bacteria; phylum Bacteroidota; class Bacteroidia; order Chitinophagales; family Chitinophagaceae; genus Ferruginibacter. Next base: position 100,516 of record JAHBTN010000014.1, read on the forward strand.
TTCTACCTGTGCATCATCTGTTTCTTCATGATGTTTGCTGTGCAGGTATTTACTAATTCCAAACCAACAGCCGCCTATAACAAGCAATACCAGTACAATAATGAAAAACCTGTTCTTTTTCTTTACAGGCTCACCGGCTGTTTTTTCTGCAGATGTTTTTTGGTTTGTTTCCTGGTCCATATTCCTTTTTTTGTTTTTTTTATTAATATTTTAAAGTTCCTGTTACCTGTAATAATTTATTATAGGCTATAAAAGAATCGGCCTTTGCATTGGTAACACTTAATTTTGATTGCAGCAAAGCCACATCTGCATCTAACAACTCGGTTGTAGTTGCCAGTGTATTATCAAATTTATTTTTAACAATACGGTAATTTTCTGTTGCCTGTTGCTGGGCTTTTTCATACACTTTTATTTTCATTGTGCTAACCACATAAGCCTGGTAAGCCTGGTTTACCTGCAATCTTATATTATCGGTAAGCATATTTTCAGCTTCTGTAATTTGTGTAATGTTAGCTGCGGCCTGTTGTACTTTTGACTTGTTTTTCCATAGCGATGCAATATTGTATTTTATACCCACGCCAATATTTACTGCATTGTAAACGGTGAGGAACTTTGGTACATCGGCTGCAATATAACCGCCTGTTAAAGTAAGCGAAGGGTATTTATCGGCCTTAATGGATTTTAAATTTATACCTGCTGATTTTTTTCTGAATGAAATAGCATCAATGTCTTTCCGGTTTTGTAATGCTTCTTGTTCATAATCTTCAAGGTTTTTAACTGATGTTGGCAATGCCAAACCACTTTTATCGGGTATTAAAACAGTTTGTTCGGGTAATCCCATCATGATGTTCATGTTTACACAGGCAATCTTATAATTACTTTCAGCATCCAGTAACGATAATTCAATGTTAGATGATTGCAGTTCGGCTTTAAGTAAATCATTTCTTGCAAGCAAACCGTTTTTTTCCATATTGGATAAATCCTTCACTCTTTGCTGCGACTGGTGCAGGTTTTCCTTCACTAACT
>JAHBTN010000015.1 GCA_019638575.1 Ferruginibacter sp.
TTTTTGCGACAACCAACAACTGCTATGCTTTGCACCTGCATTCTGGAACCATAAAGATCCTTTTATTAAAGAAAGATATTTTGGACTTACCAATCAGCAGGGCAATCATGGCGAAGATGTGAAAGAGATTTATTATTATACCGATGCGGCGCCATCGCATGCATACATGAAAATGCAATACCTGTATCCGCAGCAAAGATTTCAATACGAACAATTGGTTGCAGAAAATGCAAAACGCAATAAAGATGAAACAGAATTTGAAATAACCGATACAGGCATTTTTGAAAATAACCAATACTTCAATATCAGTATTGAATATGCCAAAGCAGGCACCGATGATTTACTGATACAAATAACTGTGTTAAATAAAGCGAATGAAAAAGCGCCGCTTACTATTTTACCTACTATTTGGTTTCGCAATACATGGCAACCACTAAATCAAAAAAACAAACCGCTGCTTTTTGCTTCAGATAAAAGCATGGTAAAAATTCAGCATGAAGTATTGGGCAATTATTTTTTGTATTGCCAAAATGCTGATGACATTATCTTTTGCGAAAATGAAACCAATAACAAGCGTTTATATAATTATGATGATAACAACAGGTTTTATAAAGATGGTATCAACGATTATATTGTAAATGGCCAAAGCGGTATCAATCCCGACAGGGGAGGAACAAAAGCCGCTGCAGTTTATAACAGCAACATTAACCCGGGAGAAGAAATTAAAATACGCCTGCGCCTTTGCCAAAACCAACAGGAAAATCCTTTTGAAAATTTTGACGAAACAATTGCGCTACGGATAAACGAAACTAATTTGTTTTACGAAGCCCTGCAACAAAACATAAAAGATGAACAGCTAAAAACAATACAGCGGCAGGCATGGGCCGGCTTACTTTGGAACAAACAGTTTTATTATTACGATGTGCACACCTGGCTTAATGGCGATATTGGCGCACTGCCGCCTGCACCCGAAAGAAAAAAAGGCCGCAATAAAAACTGGCAGCACTTAAGCGCCGCCGATATCATAAGCATGCCCGATAACTGGGAGTATCCCTGGTTTGCCACCTGGGACCTTGCATTGCAAAGCATTGCCTTTGCAAATATTGATATCGGTTTTGCTAAAGAGCAGTTGCTGTTATTAACGCATGAACGGTACATGCACTCCATGGGGCAGTTGCCGGCTTATGAATGGGCTTTTGATGAAGTGAACCCACCTGTACATGCCTGGGCTGCGTTATATATATATGAAACAGAAAAAAAGCAAAATGCAGGAACTGCCGATAAAAAATTCTTAACCACCATGTTTCAAAAGTTGCTGATAAATTATACCTGGTGGCTTAACCGTAAAGATGCCGAAGGCAATAATATTTTTGAAGGAGGATTTTTGGGGTTTGATAATATTGAAGTGTTTAACAGGGAAATGCCTTTGCCAACAGGAGGCATTCTGCAACAAGCTGATAGCACAGCCTGGATGGCTATGTATTCGCTAAACATGTATCGTATTGCTATGATACTTGCCGGCAACAACGATGCATACCTTGATATTGCCGGAAATTTTATTGAACACTTTTTACATATTGCCGGCGCTATAAAAAATTCGGGTACCACTAATACCGGTTTATGGGATGATGCTGATGGCTTTTTTTACGATGCCATTGCTTTCGGCGATAAAGAAAATTTTCCGCTAAAACTCCGCAGCCTTGTTGGGTTAATACCACTGCTTGCCATTGAAGTTTTTGACAAAGACGAACAAAGCAATAAAAAAAATCTGGATGATAAATTAAACTGGTTTGTTAATAACCGCCCCCATTTGGTTGAGCAGGTATCGCATTGGAACCAACCCGGTAAAAATAACAGCAGGATATTTAGTTTAATAAGAGGACACCGGCTAAAGGCAATTTTAAAACGTATGCTGGATGAAAACGAATTCTTAAGCCCATACGGCATTCGTTCTATTTCAAAAACATACGAACAGCATCCATATCAATTAATTGTTGATGGAACAGGATATGAAGTACGCTACACACCCGGCGAAAGCAATAATGCTATGTTTGGCGGCAACAGCAACTGGCGTGGCCCTGTTTGGATGCCTGTGAATTTCCTTATCATAGAATCGCTGATGAAATTTTACAGGTATTTTGGTGATGATTTTACCGTTGAATACCCAACAGGTTCGCAAAATTATTCATCGCTTAAACATATTGCCTGCGACCTGCGTAACCGGCTACTAAACTTATACCAACCGAAAAATTCAAAATTAGCAGTGTATGGCGATTGCAATTTTTTACAAAGCCGTCCACAGGATCTTTTATTCTTCGAATATTTTCATGGAGATACCGGCCGTGGCCTTGGCGCCTCACACCAAACCGGGTGGACGGCATTGCTTGCCAACCTGATTAATGAGATGTGATGGGTTAGCGGTATTTAATCTTGTATGTAAGTATAATAAGTGCAAACAACAATGTGATGGCATTGGCAATAATGATGGGGATGTTGTAACTGCACAAGCCATAAATAAGCCATAGCAGCGTACCAAAAGAAAACAACGCATACATACCCAACGAAATACCCGAAGTATCTTTTGTGCGAATTGTTTTAATAGCCTGCGGCACAAACGAAGTTGTAGTGCAAAACGCCGCCGCCAAACCTGTTACAGTAATTAAATCCAACTGTTTATTTTTTGTTTTACTTATTCTCTTTTTAATTCTGAAAGGTATATTAATTTTTAATAGTGGTTATTAAGCCTATAGCTTATAACACCCCTGCCGATAGTTATTGCCTGTTCATCGATTGCGGCTTTTGGCTGCCTGTTTTTGAAGATAGCTTTGATTCATCAAATAAAGCATTAAGGTTTTCTCATTAGCAATATGTTTATACTACCGGCTCCTGTTTCTACAGGAGCCTCATTTAAAAAACTAAAACCGTTTTTTTGAAAATTATTTACCCCATATTATTTTTCCTGAGTACGCTTGTATTGCTGTTCCTTGCTTTTTATCTTTTAAAAAGTATCGATGCAGGCTTTGGCGCACTACCCATCATACTTTTAATATCGGGCATCATACTCAGTATCTCTTTTCTTGCATTTTTTATACTGCGATATTTAAAAACACCTTCAGAAAAGGAGAGTTGAATTTCGTAAATTAGTGGTTACAGTAACTTATGGCCAATAAAAAAATTTCATTGCTCATACTGGCGGCTTTTGTGGTGGGTATGCTGATGCTTATTTATGTGCATTTCATATTTTCAAAAAATAACGACCAGCTTATTACCGGCAACCAAAAGCTGATGGAAGAAGTAACGGTAAGCTCCCGGTTGAAAGACCTGGAAAAATATGTGATATCGATGGAAAGCATTGTAAAAGGCACCATCGTTACCAACGATGCAGGTTATTTTAAAGGGCTCGAAAAAAATGTAGAAGCCACCCAAACAAACCTCAATAAATTACAAAAGATTACCGACGACGACAGCTCGGCCAGGTATATTGATGAACTGGATACGCTGGTTCAGCACAAACTGCTGTACGATAAAAATGTGCTGGAAGTGTTTAGGGCAAAGGGTAAAGATGCCGCAGAAAAAATGTTTGCCAGCCACAGCAGCACAAGGTTAACCGACTCAATCGTTACACTGATTCATAAGATTGACAACACCCGTAAAAAACATTTTGCACAGGCCATGCTCACTATTGAAAAAAGCAGTAAGAAAGCGCAGTTGTTCATCAGCCTGTTGATATTATCAGTGTTAGCCGGCGGCGCCATGTTGTTTTGGTACATCATCAATATCATTCGCAAACAAGGTTTGCTAATAAGGCAACTGCATATTTCAGAAAAAAAAGTACGGGAATCGGCACATATAAAAGAAAATTTTATGGCTAATATGAGCCACGAGATACGCACCCCCATGAATGCTATACTGGGCTTTACAAACCTTTTGCAACAAAAAAAATTAGATGAGGATGCAGCCGGTTATGTACAAACCATAAAAAAATCGGGCGAAAACCTGCTGGGCATTATCAACGATATATTAGATCTGTCGAAGATTGAAGCCGGCATGATGCGTATTGAAGCAGCGCCGTTCAGCATACGGGGACTTACACATTCGGTAGAAGTGATGTTTGCCGATAAGAGCAGGGAGAAGAATATCAAATTATCAACCCAAATAGACGAAGCCGTACCCGACACCCTTAATGGCGATGCCATGCGGCTTACACAAATTTTAGTAAACCTGATTGGTAATGGCATAAAATTTACCGAACAGGGAAGTATAAGCATACATATAAGTAATGAAGGATTGCATGATGATATTATGAATACCGGCATTCATGTATCTGATACCGGTATCGGCATCAATCCACAAAAGCTGCAACAGGTGTTTGGCCGTTTTCAACAGGCCGATGATGCAGTAACCAGGAAATACGGCGGCACCGGCCTTGGCCTTTCAATTGTAAACGACCTGGTAAAATTGCAAAACGGCAGCATACAGGTACAAAGCCAACCCGGCAAGGGCACTAGTTTTCACATTATGATACCTTACCGTGTAATTGCTAACGGTGCAGATGAGCCGATTACCAAAGAGCTACAGGCAACCGGTGGTTTTAATTTTGATGATGTGGTTGTTTTGGTAGCCGAAGACAACGAGGTAAACCAAAACCTCATAAAACATTTATTTAAAAACTGGAACCTGCAATACGACCTGGCAAAAAACGGGAGGGAGGCTGTTGAAAAACTTAAAAATAAAAATTACACCCTGGTACTGATGGATATTCAGATGCCCGAAATGGATGGTTATACAGCAACCGGTGAAATAAGAAATGTGTTAAAGAACGATGTTCCCATTATTGCTATGACGGCACATGCACTTGCCGGTGAAAAAGAAAAATGTATTTCGTATGGCATGAACGAATACATTTCAAAACCCATCAATATTGAAAAGCTGTATAGCCTGTTAACACAGTTTGCCAAAATAAAAACAAAGCCTCCAACAAACGGCAGCAGTAATTATAATCAAAACAGTTATCAGCACATCAGCCTTAATTATATGAAAGAAGTTAGCGGCGGCGATACCGGTTACGAAAAGGACGTAACCAAGCAGTTTATAGAAGCGGTGCCGCAGCAATTGGGTGATATTGAAAAAGCCTGGAAGAGCAATAACCTGCAACAGGTGCGGCAGTTAGCACATAATTTTAAAACCACGGTTTCGGTGATGGGCTTAAATGAAAAGCTGCAACCCTTTTTAGATAAGCTTGAATATGAAAACCCCGATGAAGAAATGTTTAATGCCAACTTCTCATCAATTTCAACTGTATGCCATGCCGCTGTAAAAGAAGCCGGCCACTTTCTTACTACACTTTAAATTTTTTAAAACCATTGCTGTTTGATGGTTGTTTCTCTTTGGCTGAAAATTTTGTTGTAAAATTATTGCTCTCCTTTTTTACCGATGCTATTTGCCCAATCAACGATTATAGCTTACACAGGGCGGCTGTATTTAATAATTTTAAGCAGCAAAAAAAATCAGTCTTAATTAACATGAATACTTCAAAAATAACTTTCAACTATTGGGCAACCGTAACAGGGTTTTTGGTCTTTATCAACTATAGTTTTTTTTACAAAATTGAAGAAGCCGTGGTTAAGTTCTCTTCACATGGCTGGTTTCAGGGTTAAGATGGGGTTCCCTGCAGTAGTGCAGGGAACTTTTGTTTCTTTTTAATCATCCAAAAAATTAAGACTGATTTCTTGCAGCGTCAACTAAAATATTTACAATCATGTACCAGGTTTTAAAACAAATGGCAAACGATAATGGGTTAAGCATAGAAGATACAAACCGGATATTTACTGCATTCTCGGGCATTATTGTTAACAAAATTCCGCAACTAAAGCAGGTTATAACTGATGTTTTTACAAATGCCGATGATGAACTTTTACAGGAGCATGTAAAACGTTTATCGGCTTTAATACAGCAACAGGAATCGGACAAACATAAAACACTTCAATCGCCTGTATGGGATAAAAACTTACATAGAATAAGATATTCCGAAAGAGGAGAGTTGTTTTAAACCTTACAGGTTGATGTAATTTTTTTGAACACGTTAACAGCTTAAGAAAATAAAAAATAATCTTAACAACAATAAAATAAACACAAATGAAAAAGCAATTAAAAATAATAACTTTTGCTTTGGGCCTTGTACTTGTTATGGCCGGCTTAACGCTATTTGCCAAATCCGGTAAAAATAATACCCTTCAGCAAAACGACAGTATACCGGCTCTTAAAACAAATTATACAAATAATATTAACCCGCCTGTTGATTTTGAAAATGCCGCCATCGCTGCCGTTCCTTCGGTGGTACATATAAAAACCGTTACAAAATCAAACGAAGTAGCAGAGCGGCAGCAAAATCCTTTTGGCAACCTGTTTGGCGATGATGATTTATTTAAACGTTTTTTTGGCGGCAATGGTAACATGGTAGTACCCGATCAAAGAGCATCAGGCTCCGGCGTTATCATCAGCAACGACGGGTATATTGTAACCAATAACCACGTGGTTGATGGCGCAACAGAAATTACCGTTACACTTAACGACCGCAAAAACTTTAAAGCAAAAGTGATAGGCACCGATGCAAATACCGACCTGGCAATTATTAAAATTGATGGTAAGAACCTGCCGGTAATGCAAATTGGTAATTCGGATGATGTGCATTTAGGGCAATGGGTGCTGGCTATTGGTTATCCGCTTAATTTAGATGTAACCGTTACTCAGGGAATTGTTAGCGCCAAGAGCCGTAACATTGGCATTAATCAGCAAGGCGCTGCACCGGTAGAATCTTTTATACAAACCGATGCAGCCGTTAACCCGGGCAGCAGTGGTGGCGCACTGGTAAATACAAGCGGGCAGTTAATTGGTATTACTTCGGCTATTGCTTCGCCTACGGGTTCTTATGCAGGCTATGCTTATTCCATCCCATCAAACCTAATGAAAAAAGTGGTAAGTGATATTATGAAATATGGTTCGGTGCAAAGAGGTTACCTGGGCATTAGCATGGCACCCGAAGACCTTGATAATGCAAAGAAAAAAGAACTGGGTATTAATGATGATATTAATGGCGTATGGGTGATGGAAACCGACCCTACCGGTGCAGCCGCCGAAGCTGGAATTAAAAAAGGTGATGCCATCATTAAAATTAATGGCGAAGCAGTTACTACAGGATCCGAACTGGCAGAAACCATTGCAAGGCACAAACCCGGCGATAAACTTGCCATCACTTTTGTAAGAAACAACCGGGAGAACACGGTGGATGTAACACTAAAAAGTAAATTAGGCAGTTTTCCCAGTCAGCGTGATGCAGCCATAAAATCGCTGGGGGCCGAGTTTACAACTGTATCAAAAGAAGAAGCCACAAAACTTGGTATTGCCGGTGGCGTTAAAGTTGGTAAGATAGGAGAAGGTATCCTTAACGACCAAACTACTATCAAACCCGGATTTATCATTACCAAGGTGGGAGATATTGAAGTAAAATCGCCTGACGACTTGAAGCAGGCTTTAAGCAAGCAAGATGGTAATTTTGAAATAGAAGGCATTTATCCCGGCAAAAAACAAATATATTATTACGGAATAAACGATTTTAAAAAGTGAAGACAGGTGCGAAGTAACAATGGCCACATCGCTTTGATGTGGCTTTTGTTTTTTTACAGTACACAGGTTTCTTAACAAGAATTTATATTGTTTCCATATCACATTAGGGCATATTCTTCATCATAATAACGGGTACTAAAAACTTAGGTTATGAAAAAGACATCTATAAACCAGGAAATTTTATTAAACGCCAACTGTGGCTTCTTTAAAAGAGATTGGTGCGAACTAAACAGCAGTAAAAACAATAAGGCGTTAACTCAAAAAGAACAGGTAATACAACTATGCTGGAATGGCATTATGCCCGAATTACTACCAGAGCTATATTTTAACATGCAGGGCAAAAAACAACTTACACTTTGGGAAATTAATGAAACCGGCCACCTGCTTGATTTGCGCTACGGCCAATATGATATGCAAATGAACGATGAGTGGTCGATAAACCCTTATGTGTACTTATCGCTGGCTATACCTAATTAGCGCTTGTTTTATTTTTTGTTGGGGATTAATTACCAGCCGTTTTGAAGCCGGTCCATTACTGTTTGTTTATATAGCCTTCCTATAGGAATTTCTGTTTCTCCCAATTGTACAGATAAACTATTATAACCCGAAACTTTATTTATAGAAATTATATAAGAACGATGCACCCGTAAAAATTTAAGATCGGATAACAGGTTTTCAATTGCTGATATAGACTGCTTCACTAATAGCTTTTTACCATCGGCTAAAAATATCGTTACATAATCTTTACAACTTTCTATATACATAATGTTACCAATAAAGATTTTCTTCATATCCTTATCTACTTTCAGATAAATAAATGATTCATACAAATCCTGTGTTGATGGGGAGGAGATAGCGGAAGTTTCGTTGCCCAACAACCTGTTAAGTTTTGTAATGGCTTTTAAAAAACGTTCGAAAGAAACGGGTTTTACCAGGTAATCTATGGCATCCAACTCAAACCCCTCTACGGCATACTCCCGGTATGCTGTAACAAAAATCACTTTAGGCGGTTGTGAAAGATTTTTAAGAAAATCGGTACCAATAATACGGGGCATTTTAATATCCAGGAAAATAACATCCACTTTGTGTTCACGCAGTACTTTTATCGCCTCAATAGCATTATTGCATTGGCTCACTATCTCCATGCCGCCAACTTCCGAAATATAACGTGACAACACCTTTAATGCAGGTGGCTCATCATCTATAAGAAGGCATTGCAACTTCATGAATAACTGGTTGTAATGTAAATATAGGAGCAGAATTTTTATCAACGGCCTCATCATTTAATTGCACCATAAGTGATACTACAAAAAAATCACCTTCGTCACTTAAGTTCAATTTATGGTTTTCAGGATAAATTAATGCAAGCCTTTTTTTAACATTGGCTATACCAATCCCGTTACTGCGTTTTACCCTATTTTCATTCTTGCTGTTGGCAATTTTTACTTTTAGTGTATTAGCTTTTACAGATATATCCACGCTTAGCCAGCATTTTTCTATTTGTTCCGATGTTCCATGTTTAAAAGCATTTTCAATAAATGGTAGCATCATCAATGGTGATATAAACTTATCGCCTACTTCACCCGATACTTCCCACGATATATCAATTTTATCACCATAGCGCTCACGTTCCAGTTCTATATAATTTTTCATTATATCCAGTTCTTTTTCCAGCCGCACTGCTGTTGCTTTGCAATCATATAGCATATAATTAAGCAGGCTCGATAGTTTCAATAATAAACCCGGTGTTTTTGGAGAATTATCTAATGAAAAAGAATAAATATTGTTTAAGGTGTTAAACAAAAAATGTGGGTGTACCTGCGCTTTCAGCAATTGTAGTTCGGCAAGCATCTTTTCTTGTTGTACATCAAGTAGGTCCTGTTGTTTTTTGTTCCAGAATTTAAAAAACTTAATAATCATGGGAACTGCGGCAGAAGTTGTTAAGCATAGGTAACAAAATGGAAGTGGACCGGCTGGAAGAATATCATTAAACCCCATTGCTTCCTGTAATGGAATATAAATAAAAGCTCTGTACCATAAATCAATGTACAATCCAACAAATCCCCAGGCAAGTATCAACAGTAAAAACTGAACCAGTTTACCTTTCATTAACAATTGCGGAACCGCCCAGTAGGCCATTGGGTAACCATACAAAATAAATACAGGCAACCACATCGTCATGTTAATCAATTCTCGTCCATAAGAACCTGGCGATCCTAACAACACCCAAATTAGTGCCCAAATGAATGTGTGAAATACCCAATATACAATATGACGAAACACCCTGTATTGAGAAGATAGAATAAAATTGTTGTACAGAAAGTTATTAATTGAATTCAGTAACTTATTCATCGATTTATTATTTAGTTCCCGCTAATGCGGATGGTGATTTATTTTTTATGAGGGCTAATCAAAGTTATAAAACAAGTTTTACCCAAAAACCTGAAAATGACAAGCCGTAACGTTTTCCGACAAACAGCATCATTCCTGCCTTAAAAGCCTTTTCTCTGTATAAACAACTTTATTTCTGCAAAATCTTTCTTTAGTCTTTTTGTAGTGTGGGTTAAATTTTCCTGTTTTTACATTTGAAAAACGATGATTATTTCTACTAACAATTCTAAAATTAATAATTATGAAGCAGATTATTCTTACTGGCAGGCTTGTTAGCCTCTTTTTATTTTTCACTTTAACAACGCATAAAATGATGGCACAAAAAACAGCAACCGATATGGTAAAGGCAGCAAAGCAGGAAATTGAAAATCTTACACCCCGGCAGGCTTACGACGAAATTAAGAAAGGAAACATTACAGTGATAGATATACGTGAGCCCGACGAATTAAAACAAAGCGGTACAATAGCCGGCGCTGTTAATGCGCCACGTGGCATGCTTGAATTTTATGCCGACGCCTCATTACCCTATCATAAGCCCGAATTTGACAAAGAGAAAAGAATCATTCTCTATTGTGCATCCAGTGGTCGCTCTGCCTTGGCCGTAAAAACACTAAAAGAAATGGGATATACAAATGTGGCCCATATTGATGGCGGCTTAAAGGCATGGGAAACTGCAGGCTTGCCGGTGATAAAACAATAAGAAACTGTATAACTGTAATTTTTTAAAAACTATAAAATATATTAAAATGAAAATCATTATCTCATCTTTAATTTTTATGCTTACTGTTTCTATAACAGGCCAGGCACAAATTTTAAAGAAACTAAAGCAAAAAGCAGAATCTACCGTTAATAAAACGGTCAATTCAAAACCTCAAAATAATGAGGCGGAAACAGCCGGTAATACTTCAGAATCGGCAACAACAGAAAACACGGCACCAGAAACCAGTTCGCAACCCACAACTACATCTCAGCCAACAACATCTTCATCAACAATAAACAACAATAAGATGGAATACCCTTTTATCATGATTTCTGATGCAAAATTTTATTTCGCTGATAAGCCGTTTACCAACAGTAATGACGGGGCAAAAACTTCTTTTACCTCACAGGATTTTATTTACGGACGAATGGAGTTGGGCGGAAAAACACTAAACGATGTATTTAAAATAAGTGCGGAGCCTGCTAAAGGTTTTCATTATTTGAACTATGGGATATTGATAACACCAAAAGACAAAAGCAAAATTAAATACGCCCAATCGATTGAGAATACCGTTTATAATTTGAGCCACCCTATTTTGATCAGGGAAAATGAAATGAACAACACCTGGCTCAATTTTGATGTGCTGGCAGACCCTGCTAAAATTAATACATTCGAAGGCCCCACAACATTGCCTGAAAATATAAACGAGCTAAAATTTCCTGCCGGCATGGATAATCATACGGGCAAAAACAATATAAGACGAATTTTTCCGGCCAATGGCGAATATACAGTTCAATTAGTTTTATGGAACTATTCTTTTGATGATTGGGGTGTACCGTTAGAAAGTGAAAAGAACTTAGTTGCCCTTGGCACATTCGATTACAACTTCAGCGCAAAAGATGCTGCCACGCTTATCGATAACTCAACAAAACGTACCGATGCGATTGAGATGAGCAAAAAAATGAAAACCAAACTTCATAAACTTCCGGATTGGTGGAGCAAAATATATAAGTCAAATGAGGCTATGTTAAGTGCTGCAAAGCTTACACCCATGATTAAATCTTATATAAGCCAGTGGGGGCTTACCTATATTACGCATAGAATTTATCCATATAGCAATACCGGGTGGACCTTATTTACCGATAGCCAAACTGGGTTCCCGGTGTCTCGTAGGTCAAATGCCGAAATATATCTTTTATATAAAGATAAAGACGGCACCTGTCATATAGCTTCTGTTACACTCGATGAAAAATATGCTGGGGGCGGCACGTATGGATCTCCATATTTAAAGGGATTGTGGAACGATGAATTTATTGATTGCAGCGCTATAAAATAGTGCGTATAAAAGACCAAACCATTACTATTATTTTAATAAAATAACAATGAAGAAATTTAAATCAGCCTTAACAACAATAGCTATTGTAACGTATTCACTTATGCTATTTTCTTCCTGCAACAACAGCGGTAAAGATGCGCAGGCAGTAATAGACAAATATTGTGAATTAAATACGAAAGTACACAATGCTGCTGAAGGTGCAGCAAAAGATGCAGCAATGGCAGAAAAGAAAGCTTATGAAAAAGAAGTGGATGATAAATATTTTAATGACAGTAAAACTTATCAAATTATTATGGAAGGAGTAAAAAAATGCGACGAAATGAATTCTGAAAATAAAAAGGATATCAATTCATCTGCTACTAATGCAGACGCTGAATTGCCATCAGCCTATGGTGATGCATTGTCAGTTGCAAACAACTATTGTGCTTTGGTTGATAAAGCAATCGCTGCCGCACAGGGTGGAAATGAAGCAGAACTAAAAAAAATAATGGCTGCAAAAGTAATTTTTGAAAACAACATGAATGAGAGTTTCAAAGATAAGCCGGAAAGAAGAGATACCATTTTCAAACTGATAGAGCCCTGCATGAAAAAAGAAGTGAGAATGCAAAATCAGTAAATCATGCATTTAATAAAGACAATGCTGATTTTAGTTCTATGCACAGGCATTAATATTATGATGCTGGTGGTTGCGACGGTGTTTGATTTGTTGTTGTCAGTAATTTCTTTCCCTGCATTAACCATCGTTCTCTTTGCATTGGCAGGTTTGTATTCAGGAATATTTTGTCTAGGCCTGGAAAAAGAATTGAATGAAATGAAAAATAAAAAAGCTGTCATATTAGCTATGTTGATTTGGACTACTATTATATGCGCCCTGCTATTTGTAATAATAGCGCCGCTTAGTGGGTATGGGTATAATAGTGCATTAAAGACTTTTGCGGTAGCGGAGATTGCAGCAGTGTTTATTTTTTGGAGGAGAAAATTCTATTATGAGGCAGGCTTTTCTGTTAAGGGTAAAACAATTGAGTAACCAATAAAAGCCAATGAAAACATTTGTATTTACGGCAAGCGCATGTATGATTGTAGCCTGTAGTTATGCGATAAATTCTACCCGGGAAACGGAATGTAGGATTGTAAAAATGATTAGTAATAAAGGCGATACACTAAATATTCTGTACGATACAACCGGAAGGGTACAAACTATTACTGAGATGAATGGACATGTTACTTCTTTCAACTATTGTGGCAATACAATTATTGCAATTGAAACAAACAAAGGTGTTATTTCTTATAAACGTATAATGACACTTGGGTGCAATGGAATGATGAGTAATTTGTATGAAGAAAAATTTTTTGTTGGATTTTCCAATTGGGTTTACAGATCATACACTTTCAGTGGAACAGCACTGACCGGAATTACCACTATTCTTTCGTCCGGCATCACTCCTATACAAACTATGTTTACATGGAGTAATGGCAACTTTATTTCCGAATCATCAGGTGCTGTAAAACAAGGATTGCTCAGTGAAAATCAATATGAATATTACGAAGATAAACCTGTACAACCAGGCGATTACTGGCAAATAAACTTATTATCTACCCTGGGTATTGGAAACGGATTATATCAAAATAAAAACCTGTTGAAGAGCATCAGGTCGGGGAATTCCATCACACAAATTAGCTATGAATTTGATAAGGATGGAAAAATTATTTCAATGACAAGAACAAACGGAACTGATCAAAAAATATGGTACTACAATTATGGATGCTAAAAGTGACTGTTAAATGTATTATCTAAAAAACTAAAACCATAAAACAATGAAAAAGATAATCTTTATCCTTATACTCTCCTTAGGTGCCGGAAGCATGACACAGGCACAGATTCTAAAAAGACTCAAAGAAAAAGCAAAAGAAGCAGTAAAGAGTTCCACAGAAAGGTCTGAAGATAAAGTGGTAGACAAAGCTATAAACGCCCCTGCCGACAATATCACAGACTCAACCTTAGACAGGATTGGAAGAAAAGTGAATTCTATCTTCAAAAAGAAAAATAAAAAAGAGAACAATGCTGTAAAACCCGAACAGGAAAATAAAACAGACAGCGCAAGCTATCCCGTACAGGAATTGGTGAAACAAACAGATAGCACTACCAATAAATCCGGAGATCAAAATTGAAATGCAAAATGTTTAGTCAAACAAGGAGACACTTCAGGAGGGCAATTTTATTATCCACAATTAATTCTGATAAAATGAAAAAAGTATTATTTATTATTCTTAGCGTTCTGTTTTTTAGTATGCAGGCTATCAGTCAGGACCCATACATTAAACTAAAACAAAAGGCAGCGGAAAGTGCTACACTAAAAGAGGATTTAACAAAGGTAACAATAGCAGAATCTGACAGGCGGTTGATTTGGACAAAAAAAGCAACGATTCCTTTCAAGCCCTTTGAAATGGTTGATAAGAATGGCAAAAAGATAGATCCAAATGAAACGATTACTGTTAATGGAAGAAATGAAAAAGCAAAAGTATTTTTTGACAAACTAAATGAGATTGAAAAAAACCAAAATACAAAAGGTTATTCTCTCCGGGATAGTAAATCACCATTGGTAATTAAAGTAATCACACCCAACGCTGAATTAGGAGGCAGGGTTTCGCAAATGTCAAAAAGAGTAGGACAGTTAAAAGAAGAAAGTGAGTTGGGGGCAATTTTTTCAACTACAAAAAAAGTAGGAACCCTAATGCTTAAGCCTTACGAGACTTATAGTGGTGCTGAGAAAAATAAATTAAACCAAACCAGGTTTTCGGTTGATGCATCAGGACAGCTTAGGACAACCTTTATTCCGAGGAGATACACTTCCTATAATCCATCAAAAACACCGAGTAAAACAACCGCTGGTCAGGCCGGAAAACGTGGGCAAACATTTGGGCATGTAAAAAATAGGAATGAAATATCTGTAGATGGTTCCTACCACCCTGCCGGAGAAATTACTCCATTAAAAGTGATTGGTGACATTTCATCTAAAGAATGGTCTTTGGGTATTATGTCAACTTTTAAAGCCGGTGTAAAGGCTGATCTGTTACGGTCTGCAAAAATTTATTCTTTTAATCCACAAAGTCCGGGGAAAAGCATGTCAGAATTTAAAATCCGTGCCAGCGCTAATGTTTATGCAGGATTATTTGGCCATTCAATGGATTTGTTATCCGGTGGAATGGAATTTTTTGCTCCGGCAGATTCCAGCAAGAAGATGACAGCCAAAGGACAAATTTTGATTGCCGGCCTTACGGTCCTTAACCTCAATGAAAGCATTACTCAATCCAAGTCTTATAATAAAACAACCGGAATGTCTGTTGACAAGTCTTTTCCAATAACAATTCCCATCTGCTGCGGTGTTGACTTTGCCGGAAAAATTGGGATAAAAGGAAACGTAGGGCTTAATTACAGCGGGGCAATTTATCGCACAATTGTAAATCTGCAGGCAGAACCTGTAATAGACATTAAAGGTTATGCAGAGGCTGGTCTTTCAGTTGGCGGCATCGCCAAATTTGGCATAGGTGGTGAATTAACATTTTTAAAAGGACATATTCCGCTGAATGGCCTCGTAGGTATTTGGGCACAAAATGCCGAACAGATTGTTGTTGGCTACAACTATTATATGGGGTTCGACTTATCGGTGTTAAGTGGCCGGCTTTATGGTTATGCCGATATCTGTGCTCCGCTTTTTGGATGTTACAGGATAGGAGAAGTCGATTTCTTTACATGGGGAGGGTTTAAAGGCTCCGGCACTTTTGTAGAAGGTGGAAACTATTATGTACTTGCTAATTTGTAAACTAAGGTAATCAAACATCATTTTGCATTAATGAGAATTATGATTATTTCATTCATATTATTTTGTTCGTGTTCATATAGCTGTTATAACAGCATGACTGTCTTTTCCAATACAGGGAAAGCCAGTAGTCAATTAGTTTATTCGTACAATAGCGATGGAGTAGGTTATAGTGATATACAAATGCTTTACAATACCGATTCCAATGTAAGAGCTCAACCATTTTTTAAAAGGCCCAGCCTTCAAACTACCTCTGTAAACATAAGTTGTAAAATAAGGAAAACAATTATTGAATCAGCTAATAACAATTTGCAGGTTTGTTTTGAAATATTGAGTCCCGTTGTAAAGATTGAAAATAATTCTTTACCTGTAGATGTTGATGCAATCACAAAAGAAATGATTATTCCGGTGTTTGCAGAGATGTCAGTCAAAGGAAATATACTGAACATTAAAACGGATTCTTCCGTTTCTTATATAACAACAGGTATTATAAAAAATATATTGAGCAATACGCAGACTGTCATATTATCTACGCATAAGAAAAGCTGGCTGGTAACAGAAGAAAATACGAATGGTTTGTTTAATGCAAAATATACAGTGGTTAATAAATACGCTGACAGCACAGAATACCTGAAAATAAATACCGGGTATGAAAAGATAAGATCTGCAAAAAAGAATCAAAAACTTCTTCCACAAAATGTAACGGCGGTAATCATAAATAAATATGGCAACATACAAAGAATACATACTTCTGAATCTCTTATTACTATGTTTGGTACAGATACCATTGTAGCATCGGGCAGCAGCACAGAGTTTGTTCTGCTGTCATCAACCACTGCAGATCAAAAGGAAATATTGAACTTTCAACAGATTGCACATTCCGGCAAATATTTAAAGTCTGTCGCATTAAGCGATCCTATCTCCGACGAAGAAATAAACAGACTTGCTTATAAGAACACACTTGCCGACGACAACTTTGAATCGCTTGTTGCAAAGTTGAAACTGGTAAATATTAAGAATAAGCAATTTGAAGATGACCTGAGTAAAAAATTCAGGGCATTGGCGTGGCTTTCAGAAGTTGATTGCAGCAGGATGGCGGAATTGCTTAAAAATGCTGAACCCGGGTCTGATACTTTCAGCGTAATAAGCGGTGCATTGGCAGCTGTTGAAACTCCGTTTTCAATAAATGAATTGGCATCTATCATATCAGCACGCAGGAATGAAGAAGCTGTTTTGGTTGAATTATTACCAGTACTGGCTGTATCGCCCACACCAACAGCAAATGCTGCAGATATCATTAGAGAAATAGCTTTTTCAAAATTGTCCAATCCGGTTATCCGATCTATGGCACAGCTTACACTCGGAGGGATGGTAAAGAATCTTGAAAGCATTGACAGAAAGAAAACGGAAGAATTAACAGGAGTTATTGTTGACAAAATGAAGAACAGT
This sequence comes from Ferruginibacter sp., assembly GCA_019638575.1. GTDB lineage: Bacteria > Bacteroidota > Bacteroidia > Chitinophagales > Chitinophagaceae > Ferruginibacter. Next base: position 17,318 of record JAHBTN010000015.1, read on the forward strand.
ACAGATACAATTCAGCAACTACTGGTGTATGGCAATACCGGATCATACCGGTTGTTACCTGTGTATTATTCCTATCTCTCTGATACTGCTGTTTCAGTTGAAATAAAGAAAGCTGCAGTATTTGCCATGCGGTTTGTGAATTACATTGAGGTAGATTCTCTGCTTGTTAATTTATCAACTGGTAACGATTCTTTACTGTCAAAAGCCGCAAATGAAACTATTTCATTCCGAAAGGAATATCTAAATGAAAACTATTAAAAATGTATTTCAGAACAATAAATTAATAACCACTTTAAAAATTATCAATTATGAAAAAAACGCTTTTATTATCAGTATCATTATTCTTAATGGCTGTATGCAGTGCACAGTATAAAAGAACGAATCAAATAAAGCCGGGGAATGGGGATACTACATGGCATCAAATTCAACCTAAGCGCATGCACATTACCAACGGCAATGTACTTATGAAACAGGAGCCGGGTAAATTCAAGCTCTTTGCTACTTATAAAATGGGAAAAGTAGCCAATTGGTATGCAATTGATACAAAGGGAAACAAAATTCCTGTAACCTATTCAGCCAAAGGAAAATCGACTTGCCAAGTGTGTGCATTCCTTCCAAATGGGATGGCTACTTGTTATGAAATAAGTTGCGATGACTTACCAAAGCCTAAAACAGATGCTGCAAAAACTGCACATTAAAATATCATTTTTATTAAAGAATACAGAATCGCAAAACTGAAGCCTTGTTACAAAGAATATGAAATAAAGAAAACATACCGAAATAAAATTCATTCATTCAATTAAAATGATCACAAAAAACTAGATCATGAAAAAAAATATTTTATCAGCAACTTTTATTATTCTTTTTATAGGATTGAAAGCACAGCAGGCCCGGGTTAAAAAAGGAACCACCCATCCTCAAGAAAAATGGAAAAATTATTGCAAAAGATCTGGATAAGCAAAACTATCTCAATAAAAGGAGATCGACCAATAAGGCTTTCAACAAAGTGGACTCTTTTTTAAGAAGCAGAACAGACACTACTAAAAAATCCCCTACAAAAAAAACTGAAAAGAAAAATTGAAAATCAATCTTCATAAAATGATGCCTCCATTACAAAATAACAATTTTGTAGTGGCTGAAGCGGAAATGAAGCCTGCTCCGATAGGAACGTTATTAACAAAACGACCGGATAAACACATGGGAATAATATTCGACTGGTCAGTGTTTGTTTTTTCTTTTTTACTCGGTATTTTGTTTTCTTTCTTTACCAGTAGCATTGCATCTTCTACAATGCCCTGGATTGTATTGGCAATGGTGCCCTGCTATGCAGCAGCAGTGGTATTAAAACAAGCACCGTTATCGCTTCGTATATCTAAAATAAATAAAACAGATGATTTTAAGAGGATAAAGTCGGCAATGTTTAATATTCAATTCCTTTTACATTGTATTGTATTCTGGGTTATGGTATTTGCAGCCCTGTCTCAAATTGTAATTTACGGTGTGGTTAGCTGGTGGGATGCGGATAACCAGTTTCCTCCTTTTCTCATCGGTTTAGTTGTAGGTATTACACTTACGCTAATGGTATATATGTTGCGTTCGCAACTAAATTATAAACACGGCAAATGGAGATCCAAAAACAAGCCCCCTTCCGTTGTAGAGACAAAAATTGAAAAGAAAAAAAATATACTCCGTCAGGAATTTATTGCCGATCTACTTCTTGTTGTTTCAGTAAGTTTTTTTACCACGTATTTATGGGGCCCGGTGGTTAGATATTGCATTTCTTCCTCCAATTTAACAACGAACAAAGGAGTTGTTGAGTTTGTGTTTTTGGTTTCACTATTATATATATGTATTTATCTCCCTTTCCGGTTAGTGTACCTGGTAGAAGAAGGCGGCTATACAAAAAGACAATGGCTTTCCTTTCTCTTTTTACTTATAATGATAATGATACGCGGCGTAGTATATGCCTATTTCAACGACTGGTGATTTTAAAAAAAAAACTGAAGCAAAATACAAAGATGATACAAACAGTGTACCAATATTTTTTATTGATTAATTATTAGAAAATGAAAAATGAATTAGTACAACTATTAAAATTATCAAACATGAAAAAACTTTTTCTTACACTTATCAGCTTTTATTCATTCGTGAATGTACAAGCTCAAAATGTAGGTATTGGTACGAATAATCCTGACGCATCCTCAAAATTAGAAATTACCTCTGACCATGCAGGTCTTTTGATTCCACGGCTTACTTCACCTCAAAGAACCGGCATCAGTAACCCGGCTACCGGATTGATGGTATTTGATACAGATTCCTCTGCATTCGCATATTACACCGGTAGTGTATGGCTTTTTTTGAACAGCAAGAACGACAAATCTAATGACTGGAGTACCACGGGTAATGTAGGTACAGGAGCAGATAATTTTATAGGTACTATAGACAATACATCTCTTTATTTTAAAATCAATAAAATAAGGGCAGGACAAATTGATTCTATTGGGTACAATACCGGTCTTGGGTTTAGGACTTTTGATTCTATTACATCAGGTAAATACAATACCACTTTGGGATATAAATCTTTTGTGAGTAATACAACTGGAAATTACAATACAGCAATCGGCGCTAATGTCTTGCAGAATAACACTTCCGGGTCATGTAATACTGCTAATGGGTACCTGGCGCTCTACTTCAATACTTCAGGTAATGGTAATATTGCAAGTGGTGATCATGCACTTTTTTCCAATACCACAGGTGGAAGTAATACCGGTACAGGTTATCAGGCGCTCCTATATAATAGCACCGGCAATGGTAATTCAGCATATGGCTTTCAGGCGCTCAATTCTAATATCTCCGGCAATAATAATACCGCTAATGGTGCAGGTGCATTATTTAATAACACTACCGGCTATAGCAATGTGGGTATTGGTTTGAAAGCATTACATAATAATACCGATGGCAATTATTTAGTAGCAATAGGCGATTCTGCACTATATAATCAAAATGGAGGAGATGGATTTAATACAGCAGTGGGCTCAAAAGCATTATACTCAAATTCTACCGGGAGCTACAACACAGCGAATGGATCCTTAGCACTATATAGCAATACCACAGGATACTATAATACTGCTACCGGGGCCAGTGCGCTCTACAACAATTCTACCGGGAGCTACAACACGGCGAATGGTTTACTAGCACTATATAGCAATACCACAGGAAACTATAATACTTCTACAGGGAGCAGTTCACTCCTCTACAATACTACCGGGAGCCACAACACAGCGAATGGTTCACCCGCACTTGTGAACAATACCTCTGGAAATGATAACTGCGCTTTTGGGAGCCACACACTCTACGGCAACACCACTGGCAGCCAAAATACTGCTGTAGGGTACAGAGCATTGGAGAGTAATAATGGCAATAGCAACGCAGCTTTGGGATATGAGGCACTTCATTTAAATATCACTGGCAGCCAAAATACTGCTGTAGGGTACAAAGCATTGGAGAGTAATAATGGAAATAACAATGTAGCTATAGGTTATAGTGCACTCTCCTTATCATCTGGAAGCAACCTTGTGGCTATAGGAGATTCTGCACTATCCAAGCTTTATGGGGGCAGTGGCCGTAATACTGCCATAGGTTCAAAGTCTCTTTACAACACTACCACCGGTAGTTCCAATACCGCCACCGGCTTCCAATCACTTTACACAAATAATGGAAGCGGTAACACAGCTAACGGGTCTCAAGTCCTATACTCCAATACCACAGGCTCTGAAAATACTGGCTATGGTTACGAAGTGCTTTATCGTAATACTTCCGGAAATTATAATACGGGTTCCGGGTCAAAAGCACTCGACTTCAATACCACAGGAAACTATAATACTGCATACGGTTACAATGCGCTTAAAACTAATACTTTAGGCGATGGGAATACGGCAATTGGCGTTAACTCAGATGTAACATCCATAGGTTTAGAAAATGCCACTGCCATAGGTGGAGGTGCTAAAGTCAATGCCAGCAACAAAATTCGCCTGGGAAATTCATCAGTTACAGTTATTGAAGGACAGGTACCATTTACCACACCCTCTGACGGAAGATTCAAAACCAATATCACCGAATCTGTAAAAGGCCTTGACTTTATACTAAAGCTGCGTCCGGTGGTGTATAATTTCCAGACAGGAAAATTCAATCAGTTTATCCAGACAGGCAAAATATCAAATGCTATTTACGCCGGCTATTCCGAATCAGAAAAGATAAAGCATAGTGGTTTCATAGCACAGGAAGTAGAAAAAGTGGCTCAGGAAACAGGTTATGATTTTGATGGGGTAATCATACCTAAGAATGATAAAGATGCTTACGGACTTTCCTATTCTCAATTTGTAGTGCCCTTGGTAAAAGCTGTGCAGGAACAACAGCAAATGATAGAAAAGCAACAAAAAATGATTGATGCACTGTCTAAGGAAATAGAAATAATCAAAAGCAAGATGAATTAACCACATTATGATTTTTTAAAAACCTTAAAAAATGAAAAAAGCATTATACCACCTTGCGTTTCTTTGTACAACAACAGCGGTAAAATCACAATTGTATGTACAAAGTGGGGCTAAGTTTCCTGTAGGCGGCACCGTTACATTGCTGGATGAAGGTTTTATTCAGGAACACGGAGGTGGTACCGCTATCAGCGGTAACATCGGATTATTGAATCAGGAGATTGCTAAATCGGGTAATCAGCAGGTAAGCCTGCAAATTTTTAATGAAGTAGTAACCGGACAAATGCTGTTTACATCTGGCAATGTTAATTTTAAAAAATAACATAATGTTGTTGGCTATACAGCACCACTGTCGTATCCTGTATAAATATAAATACCTTGCACAGGTAATAATTAAATAAATATAACAGTGTAAAAACATTTCATCTATGGACAAAGCAATGCAATCAAAATTTGTTGTAAAAGATTTAAAAGTACATAGCAGCGATGAATGGATGGCTGACGGTACTAAAAAATACCGGCGTGTTTTTGACCGGTACGAACTTAGTTATGTTTATGTAGAGTTTTCATTTTTTAATAAACTGTTTGATGAAGAAGACTGGGACCTTGATGTTACATTAGAATGTACCTTAAATACATCGAATCCTGTTAAGCTTTGCAGCCTCAAACAAACCCGAAAAGTGAGCAAGACAGAAAACATTGTTTACATACGTGAAAGCTGGGGCAAACCCGCTGCAGGTGATTTTTGGAAGATTGGAGATTACAAGTGGAGTGTGCTAATTGATAACAATGTAGTATCTGAAACAGTATTTCATGTAGAAGACCTGGGGCCTGATGCGCTTGCAAAGAACGGATATATCAATATTGAATCAATAAAACTCTTTGAAAGCGATGTAACCATAGAAGCAGATCCTGCCAGGAAATACTACAACAAATTTAAACGGGATGAAACCCGTTATGTATGTGCCGAAATTCAGCTAAGGAGTAAAAGCGAAAAAGGTTTTTATGTTGAGTTGTTTTTTCATTATTTAGATAAAGCCGGGTTTCTAAAAGGAAAATCTTCAGAATTAATTTATGTGAAACCAAATACCCAACAACTTCTCTATACGGTTCAAAATGGCTGGGGATCATCTACGCCGGGCTTGTGGAAGAATAATTTTTATAGTATTGATGTTTATTTTATGGAAGTATTAATGGCCAGCGCCACATTTGAAGTAGGCGATACCTGGAATGAAGAAACCAATATCAAACCTGTAAAAGTAGATGAAGTAATACCGCAGATTAATATAGTACCGAAACCAAACCCCGAAATTCTTTTGCAGAAAAGCCTCGCCCAGCTTAATAGCCTTATAGGGTTGGCTAATATTAAAAATGATGTAAATGAAATGGTAACCCTGGTAAATTTTTACAAAGAAACAGGTAAAGATTTTCTCAATAAATTTTCATTACACTCAGTATTTACCGGAAACCCCGGCACTGGTAAAACCACCATAGCACGAATACTCTCTGGCATTTATCAAGGGCTGGGCATTTTAGAAAAAGGGCATTTAGTAGAAGTAGACCGGGAAACACTTGTGGCGGGGTTTATAGGGCAAACGGCTATTAAAACAAAAGCTAAATTAGATGAAGCCCTTGGCGGAATATTATTTGTTGATGAAGCATATTCATTGGCCGGTCATGGTTTATCTGAAAATGATTTTGGGCAAGAAGCCATTGCCACTATTTTAAAATATATGGAAGATAACCGTGGTAAAATAGGAATCATAGTAGCCGGATATCCAGACAATATGCAGGATTTTGTCAATAGCAACCCCGGGTTACGAAGCCGCTTTGATAAATATTTTCAATTTCCTGATTATAGCCCCGAAGAAATGTGGGCAATTGCCTCTGCCCTATTTAATACAGAAAAAGTATCGCCCAATGAAGCAGCATCGGCACACCTGGTGAACTATTTGAAATGGTTGTATGATCAACGAGACGAAAATTTTGGCAATGCCCGTACGGTTCGCCAGGTTGTAGCCGAATGTGTAAAAAACCAAAACTTAAGATTGGCAACTATTGCAAAAGAAAATAGAACTACCGAAATGCTGAATACAATAATTCTTGATGATGTAAAAGAATTTGATATTAACGAACCCAATCGTTGGGGGGGCGGCAAAAAGCGCAGTAAAATTGGGTTCAGAAAACAAGATGATTAAATTAAATATGAATCATAAAATTATTAAACCATGCAGGAAACTCTTCATTATTATCTTGACCATTCCTCAGCAACGGTAAACCTAACATTAACAGACAGGCAATTTATTGCCGAAACACAGGGAAAAGGAGTTTTGGATAAGCCTCAGCATATTAATATTCTTATATCAAGTATTAAAAAATATTGCCTGGTTGCAACAAACAAAGTTCAAAATCTCAATAATGCACGCTCGGCCGGTGATTATACTTACGACTCAGAATTTATTTTTTTGTACCCCGATGGACAAAAAATGAAGACTAAAAGAATATTTGTAGATAGCCTTGATGCAAATTTTGTTACGCTACTAAACGAATTAAAACATAAACAACCCAATGCAAGTTTACTTCACCTCCCACAAGAGGAGGCATTAAAACAAATAGGCGTAACACCAGCCGCTAAAACGATTCGTACTTTTTTATGGTTGCTTGTAGGCATCCCTGCTATTGTCCTGCTGATTTTTATCCTGACTAAAATATTAAAACATTAATACCATAAAATGTTAACGAAGTATGAGTAAGGCTAAATATTTTTTTCTTTTCATTCTGGCTGTTGCAGCATTCCTGGCAGTAAGGCATTGGCTTGACCGTGAAAGGGAAAAAATTCAGGATATAGATATTGTACGTGCCGATATGGATGAAGGCGACCCACATCTTGGCTCATGGGCACAAAAAAACGACAGTGCTTTACTGTTACTACGCTTACAACGAGATGGAAATTTTAGTTACCGAATGGTAACGTATCCTAAAAACGACACATTAAAATATAACGGCCAATACCGGTTGCTGCCCCCTGCTGTTACAAATAATGGATTACAATACCCTCATTTAATTGCAATAAGTACTAAGGGTGATACCATCATCAATCATTTTATACAAATTACCCGTGCCACCAAAAAGAATATTGATATACTTAGCCTTGAGAAAAATAATATACCCGGTTCACCTGCCATACTTTTTTATAGAATTAAACAATAAAAGATTATGAATAACTATCTGCGTAAATTATGGGTTCCTGTTTTATTGTGTATCACCTCCTGCTCAAACCCATCCAATAAAAGAGCGGTAGGCCTTGATGAATTGGAAAGAATACAGGCAGAAGATAAAAAGCAGATGGAAGAATTAAAGCCTAAAAGAGGTATGTTAACCGCAGTAGAATTAATAGAACTTTCTAACTGTGCCGATTTATCCTGTATCCAGCAATTTATGAAACCCCTTTCTACCGATTTTGTGTATGGCAAAAAAGGCGAGTTTTATGCAGCGCAAAATATAAGTATAAAAGACACAGCCGGAACAGAACTAACGATGCCTGCATCTACTTTTTATATAGATGTAAACCCACAGGCTTCGTGGCGGGCTGCCCATACCGTTCATTCAAAAGTACAGGGCGACAGCCTGTTAAATGAATTTAAAAAACTAGGCTTTCAATTAGTTGATGAAGGTTATTACCTGGGTTTAAAAAGCAAACAACAGCGATGGGTTTCAGAAAAATACCCCGGTAAAAGCTTGTACGTTACCGCCACTTTTAAACCCTGGTACTTTAAGGGGCTGTATGAAAACAAAACTACCTGGCCTTGCTATGTGTTTGAAATATATAACAACCAACAATAACTTTCCCCTGCCAAATTTTTACACCCCTTATTAAAGTATTTGCCTGCCCAATCAACCTTTTAGGTTATACACACAATATGCTTATTAATCCACCTTTATCACTTAATAGTTAATAATCTTTTTTATTAGTAAAGGCTTTTATACATTTACTTAATAGAACCAACCGGAGCAGGATAATCAAATAAAATCATTTTAACCTTTTAAAGATTTTTACAGCTTAAAACGCATGATAACAACTTCTATTACTAACCCCGTTAACGAAGTTATCAGCCACCATGTTTTTGCAAACGTGTTACTGAATAATGCTTCCAGTCAAAAATCGTTGCACGCCACCGTTAGTTTCTCTCCCGGCGATGTTATATGCAGGTTTAATGCCGGCACAACACAAACCTATGCAACTTACCTAACCGTGCAAACCGGCGCCGACAGCCACATTACACTAATGCCCGAGTTTTTGCAATACATCAACCACAGTTGTGCGCCCAATGTTTTTTTTAACACTTCAACCATGGAATTGATTTGTTTGCAACCGATACAACCGGGTGATGAATTTACTTTTTTTTATCCAAGCACTGAATGGGAAATGGCACAGCCTTTTGTATGTAATTGTGGTAATGATGCTTGCCTGCAGTTAATAAATGGCGCATCGCACCTTTCGGTAGAAACGCTTTCAAAATATAAACTAACCGATTTCATCAGGCAGCAGGTAAAACATAAGCTTTCCCTGTAACAGGCCTAACATTGTTATGTCATTAACTAACCCATTATCTTCCTTATCGCCCCAGCTAATTAAAGTTTGGGTGTTGGCGCCTTACTTGCAAACAAATGATGCCAATATTGATTATTACTACGATTTTACCCAAAGCATTGCCGAATACGAAAAAGCATTTGCACAGCTTGGCATGGAGTGGGTTTGGCAACCGGTTACTTTAAAAGATTACCGCACTGTAATTAACAGTATAGCAAAAGAAAAAGACACAGGTAACAAAACTCCTATTGTTTTTAACCTTTGCGATGGTGATGAAGTAAATGGCACCCCCGGGGTTTCTGTAATACGCCACCTGCACAATAAAGGTTTATTATATACAGGCGCCGATGAATATTTTTACAATATCACCACTTCTAAAATTCCCATGAAGAAGGCTTTCGACAAAGCCGGTATTCCAACAGCCTCATGGGTTTCAATCCGCAGCAATAACCAAAACCTGGATAATATTATTGATAAACTGGGCTCCCCTTTAATTGTAAAGCCCTCTATATCGGGAGGAAGCATGGGAGTTGGTATAAAAAATGTAGTGCATAATAATCCCGGCTTTACAAAACTGGTTGATGACATGTTTAAAGGATACCGTGGCTGGCAATTGACTACCGATGGGCTGATTGCTGAATCATTTATAAACGGACCTGAATTTACTGTGCTTATTACAGGCTCATACAACAACCCAAAGGATGCAAAAATATATACACCGGTAGAAAGGGTTTTTCATGATTCTTTACCCGAAGAAGAAAAGTTTTTATCTTTTGACAGGCTATGGGAAATTTATGAAGAAGAAACACCCATGCCCAACGATGCTAACTTTTATGAATATGCATTACCCCATGCTGCACTGATTGACAGGATAAAAAAAATAAGCTGGGATGCTTATGTGGCAACAAAAGGCTGCGGCTATACAAGAGTAGATTTAAGAATGGACAAACAAACCGGAAAACTTTATGTGCTGGAAGTAAATGCACAATGCGGCCTTAGCGAAGACGAAGACTTTACTTCTATTGGCGCTATACTTAGGTTTAGCAATACCGGTTTTACCCAACTGGTTGCCGAAATTATTAATGATGCATTTACACGCCGCACAGCTACTGTATTAAAAAGAAGAATCGCCTAAAAAACCTCCTGCTTATTTTCGCCACCACCATGAAAGCATCACAAAATCAAAGTCAACCGTCTTTAAAGATGCCGGATACACAGGATGAAATCCTGCAACTGAAAATTTGTGTGTTACAACCCGATTACTCTACTTCTGATGTTGATTACCAGTATTACGACCCGGTAAGAAATCTTAGCCATTTACTGCCTCAATCAAAGTTCGATCATGTATTGTTAAATAAACTAACTACATACAAACAGTTAAAAGAGTTAAAGAAAAAAAACTACGATGTTTTTGTAAACCTGTGCGAAGGATATTTGGAATGGAATATCCCCTCTGTTGAAGTGATTTATTTTATGGAACTTTTAAACCTCCCTTTTACCGGTCCTTCATCACTTTTGTACGATCCGCCCAAAGACCTGATGAAATATGTAGCATACACCGCAGGGATAAAAACCCCCGCCTTTGCATTAATTGAAACAACTGATTGTATTGATAAAGAAACTCACCACCTGCAATACCCATTATTTGTTAAGCCCGATAAAGCAGGCGACAGCTTAGGCATTGATGACCATTCGCTTGTACATAGTAAGGAGGAGCTTACAACAAAATGTAATGCAATTATTGATGAATATGGGCCGCTATTGGTGGAAGAATATATAGATGGAAGAGAATTTACAGTGATGCTTGTTGCCGATGCAGATAATGAAAAGTCGTGCACTGTTTTTAAACCCATTGAATACATTTTTCCAAAAGGGTTTAAGTTTAAAACTTACTCACTAAAAACATCAGAACTACATCCCGAAGCAAATATCCCCTGTAATGATCCCGAACTTGAATTAAGACTGAAAGATGCCGCATTAAAAATTTTCCAGGGCTTTGGCGGTGTAGGTTATGCCCGTTTGGATTTTAGGGTAAATGCAAACAACGAAATATTTTTCCTGGAGATTAATTTTACCTGTTCTGTTTTTTACCAGGATGGTTATGAAGGCTCTGCCGATTATATTTTAAAAAATGATGGCATTGGCCAGGTAGGTTTTCTTAAAAAAATAATTGAAGAGGGTATTGCCCGCCACAAACGCCATCAAAAAAAATATGTAATGAAGGGGAATGCCATAGCAGGTTATGGTATTTATGCCACTCAAAATATACAAGCCAACGAACTTGTTTTTAAAGGCGAAGAAATGGCTCAACGCCTGGTAACACGCCGTTATGTGGAGCATAACTGGAATATTAATGAAATAGAAACTTTTAAAAAATATGCGTATCCGCTTAGTAAAGAATTGTTTTTATTATGGGACAACAACCCGTCAAACTGGGCGCCTCAAAATCACAGTTGTAACCCCAATTGCACCTACGAAGGGTTAAATGTTGTAGCATTGCGAAACATAAGGCAGGGAGAAGAACTAACACTCAACTACGCAAGTTTTCTTGATGAAAATATGGAACCCTTTAATTGCCGTTGTGGCGCCGCCAACTGTTGCGGTTGGGTTACCGGTATTAAAAACAATTCGGTAACAGAAAGAGAAAGCCTCCTCAAAAATTAAAAAAATTTTATTTCCCGGGTATTTGTTGTAACCTTTTTGGTTAATAGTTACTCTAATAGATAGAAACTATTAAAAACTAAAAAATGGAAAATAAAATCAACAACCCGATACTTTCACAGGTATTCAACCTGTTAAAGTACACTTTCATTATAGTTCCTATTGTTGCCGGTGCCGATAAATTTACCAACCTGCTCACCCAATGGGATCAATACATTAATCCGTCTGTCGCAAATTTATTACCCTTTTCTCCATCAGTATTTATGATGGTGGTAGGCGTTATTGAAATAGTGGCAGGCGTTATTGTTTTAAAAAAATCCGAAATTGGCGGATACATTGTTGCTGCATGGCTCACCGTTATTGCGCTGTCATTACTGGTTGGTTTTAATTATGTAGATGTTGCAGTACGGGATCTTGTAATGGCTATTGCAGCATATTGTATGGCTAGGTTATCAAAAATTGCAGCATAAAATGGTTTCATTAAAAGAATTTACCGAGGCCGAAATTATTGACCGGATTATTAAAGGCGAAAAACCGCTTTATGAAATTATTGTAAGGCGGTATAACCCTTACCTGTATAAAATTGGCAGGTCGTATAATTTTAATCACGATGATACGCAGGACCTGATGCAGGATACTTATATCAATGCATTTAAAAATTTATCGCAATTTGAAAAGCGTTCAAATTTTAAAACATGGATTATTCGTATTATGCTGCATAATTGCTACCATAAAAAACAAAAATCAAGTTTTAAAAATGAAATTACAAACGAAACAATAAATGAAAACGCAGCACCAATGTTTACCCATTCAAATAACAATACTCAAAATGAAATTCAAAACAGGGAGTTGGGGCATATTTTAGAAAAAACACTTTTAACCCTTCCGGAAGATTACAGGCTGGTATTTTCTTTAAGAGAAATAAACGGGCTGAGTGTAGCCGAAACTTCATCTTTACTTGATATTAGCGAAGCGAATGTAAAAGTGCGACTAAACAGGGCTAAAGCTATGATGAGAGCCGAAATTGAAAAATCTTATGCCGCCGAAGAACTGTTTGATTTTAATTTAAGATACTGTAACCCGTTTACCGAAAAAGTGATGAATATTATTAACCAGCTTTAAATTAATTATGAGCGAAGTATTAAATATACATTTTAATAACAGGCCAATAAATTCTCCCATAAAAGAAAACGAATTTTTATTGAGCGATTACGAAAAGATAAAAAAGATAGAAGGCCTTTTTGCAGAAATAATGCATACCCTTGGCCTGGATTTAAATGATGATAGTTTATGCAATACACCCAAAAGGGTTGCTAAAATGTTTGTGAAGGAAATGTTTAGCGGATTAAATCCGGATAACAAACCCTATATAAGCCTTTTTGAAAACAAATATGGCTACAAAAACATGTTGATAGAAAAGGATATAACCTTTTATTCGAACTGCGAACATCATTTTGTACCAATAATTGGTAAAGCGCATGTTGCCTATATACCGGGCAAACAGGTTATTGGATTATCAAAAATAAACCGATTGGTACAATATTATGCAAAGCGGCCGCAGGTACAGGAACGCTTAACTATACAAATTACTGATGCTTTAAAAGAAATATTGCAGCATGATGATGTGGCGGTTGTAATTGAGGCTGATCATTTATGTGTGGCTTCAAGAGGAATAAAAGATACCAATAGTAAAACACATACTGCCAGTTACTCCGGCAGGTTTAAAGAAGAAGCCATTAAACAAGAGTTCCTGGCACATATTTACCACAAAAAATAATTTTTATATTGTGGTTAATTAAAAATGTTCGGGCTTCTTTCAAAATATACAATACAGCAATGTTGTGGTATTGTTTTATTTAAAAACGCTTTTTTTATTTCAAATCATTCTACATCATACAATAAAAAATACCGGGCATACAAATATTTTATAAAACTTGTATGGCCGGTATCAAATAGCAGTAGCTATTTTAATAATTATTTCTTCTCTATAACACCGCAACCAATTCTTGATCCGGCATTACCAGCAGGTTGAGATGTAAAATCATCCATGCCGCTGTGCACAATTATTGAATGGTTCAGCACATTTGTTTTTGCATCGCCGCCAATGGTCCATAAATCAGTTTCCATTTGCAATGTTCCTTTGCCGGTCGAATCTAAACTTACATTACCAATATCGCCTAAATGAAAACTTCCTGTTCCCCATTTACCGTGTTGTTGGTTGGTGGGGTTCCAGTGGCCATGAGCGCCTTTGCCCATATCGCCACAATCGGCCATATCGTGTATATGTACCGCTACGCTTTTGTTTTTTAATGCAGGTATAGATAGCGTTACAGTTAATTTCACTTTTCCGTCCTGCGCCACAAAATCGGCAGTGCCGGTTAATGTTGTATCGGGCATGGTTGCGTTTAGAGTTGCCACGGCGTGGGCGCTTTCGGTTGTTGTAGCTTCTGTGTTGGCGGTATCTTTATTTTTATCGGCATTATTGCACGCAATAAAAAACAAAGAGCCAACAAGAAACATCGTTACAATACTTGTCAGTTGCTTAATTTTTTTCATTATTGATGGTTTTTAATTTGGTTATTCAATATCCTTAAATGTACAAAAACAAAACTTTTAATAAAATGTTGTTATGTTAGTGAATAGTTATTGCAACATACCCAAATATTAATTACCTGATAATGGTAACGGTTCCTTTTTCTTCTCTTTTAATTCCATTGTATAAAAACGATGCAGCCCATGCATAACTGCCTTGCAATTGTTTTCCTTTATAATAACCTTTCCATCTTTCTGATGGGTTACGGGTATAAAAAACAAGTTCGCCATAGCGATTATAAATTATCAGTAGATAATTACTTATAGCAGCAATGTTTCCCATTGCGCCAAAGTCATCATTTTTTGCATCGGCATTGGGTGTAAACGCATTGGGGAAAAACACATCGCCGCAGGCGCTGCTTGGTGGTTCATTTATTTGTACCGCTACAGAGGCATTACATCCATTATTGTCTGTTACTGTAACTGTATAATTTCCTGCAGCAAGGTTTGTGGCGGTTGCACCGCTTTGTGGCGGCACTGTGTTCCAGCTATATGTATAAGGCATAGCGCCTCCGTTTGCCATTGCTGTAGCAGTGCCATCTTTCTGTCCAAAACAACCGGCATCTTTTTTATTTGTTATACTAATAGTGGGCGACGATGCCTGAATAATATTTATATTAATAATTTCGGAACATGATTTACTATCGGTTACAGTTACTGTATAATTGCCCGGTGTAAGTCCGCTTGCTGTTGATGCGTTGCCACCTGTTGGCAACCAGCTATAAGTATAAGGCGCTGTGCCACCACTTTGTGTAATACTTGCCGAACCTGTTGCTGCACCACAACCGGGCTGTACAATTTTAATGGTATGCGATAACGCTGCAGGTTGCGTAACTATAACCGGCGCAGTAGCTGTACAACTATTTAATGCATTTACAGTAACCGTATATGTGCCGGCAGCTAAACCGGTAGCTGTTTGCACATTTTGTGCAGGTGTAGTATTCCATGTATAAAAAAATGGCGCCGCTGTTGCTGGATTTACTGTAACGGTTGCCGAACCATTGGCATCGCCAAAACAATCATTGTCTTTTACCGCTGTAGTTGTAAGCCCAAGTATATTTATTGTTTGAGTAGTGGTGGAAGGTGCATTACCCGGGCCGGTAACGGTTAATGTAATGGTATAAGTGCCAGGTGCCGAAAATTCATGTGTGGGATTGGGCAGGGTTGATGTATTATTTACCCCCGAACCAATATCTCCAAAGTTCCAGTTGGTGCCGGTAGGGCATAGGGCAGAAGTATTGGTGAAATTTATTGTTGTGCTGTTTGTACAAGAGTAAGTAAATGCAGCGCTGTTGGGTGGCGCTTCGCTGATAGTAATATCATCTACTGCAAAACCTTCATAATTATTACATGTGGTACCTGCGCCAAATATAAACCTGAAGATAACATTGGGCACTCCCGCCAGGTTAGGCATGCAGTGGTTAGCCGTAACCCATCTGCCGCTACCGCCTCCGCCCTGGCAACTTCCTGCTGTTGTCTGTATATTGCCCGACCATCCATCTCTTACTGTAGAAAGTGTATTTATATATTGTATGGGAGAATAATTAAACCAGTTATCATTAAGGCAGTTAACCGGATCCGAAACAGAGCCTACATTTATCCAGGTGGCACCCAAATCGGTTGAGTATTGAAAACTGGCGCCATCAAATCTTCTTTCCATCTCCCAAAAAACAGCAAAAGAAATATACGGATATTGTAAGCTTGTAAAATCAAAACAAGGGCTTTGTAGCCAGGATGCTTCTGCATCATTATAGCTACTGCCTGTTAAACCGCCCACTATCCAGCATTTGGTACCCGATGCAGCTCCGTTGATGACGACCTTTGCCGGTGTGCCCCATGCCCAGTCAGAAAAATTTCCACCGGTTGTCCAGTTTCCGTTTGATGTTTCAAAGCCTTCGTTGTATGGAAATACAGAAATAGGCGTGCCGCATTGGGCATTTGTTTTTGTATAAGTTCCAAATGAAAGAAGTAATAAAAAAAATAATCCTGTGGTTTTAAATAAATGCAAGCGTAAATTTTTAATTAAGGTTTCAAAGCTACTTCAATAAAGTTTTATAAGCACAAATTGCAACATACTATATGTGTTATCCCAAATTTTACTCCTCGGTTCGTTTTACAATTAAATACCAATTATTATCTAATGGTAAATATCCATACTCATAACAATAAAAATATGTGTTGCCGTTTTTGGCGGTGTATTGATGTGTATGGTATTTAAACTGAAAACCTTTTTCTATCAGTTTATCTTTGTTGGCTTTTACTGTTGATTCTGTTTCGGGCAACAGGCTTTCCAGTATCCTTCGGTTTTTGCCAAGGGCATTATTTACATTACGTATATAATTATTGGCGGCGCTTTTAAGCTCATTATTGTAGGCAGCACGGCAATAATCATCACAAAATTTCTTATCGCTGCGGCCTTTTACGGGCTTTTTACAAAACAGGCAGGTTTTGGTATCTTTTTGCTCTGGCATAATACTGGCTTGAGTTTTATCAAATATTGTTTCCGATACAACCGTTTACATACGGTTATAAAGGTAAGTAAAAGGATAATCTCCGGCTATGGCTTTTTTGCAACCCCATCTTTGTGTTGTCAATCGCAAATAACAAACGGTTGATTGAAATAAATTAATAACCGCAGACCCGGATAAAAAATGAAGGGCGAGCACAAAACTTACAACTATGTACGCATTAAAAAACAAAGTTCAACTGATTGGAAACTTAGGCAATGCACCTGAAGTAAAAACAACCGAAAGCGGTAAAAAACTAGCCCGTTTTTCTGTGGCTACCAATGAAAGCTATCGCAATGCAAACGGCGAAAAAGTTACAGAAACCACCTGGCATAATTTAGTTGCCTGGGGTAAAGTGGCAGAAATTGCCGAAAAGTATTTATCAAAAGGATCTGAAGTTGCCATTGAAGGCAAACTCATCAACCGCAATTATTCAGATAAGGACGGTAACAAAAAGTACATCACCGAAGTGCAGGTGAACGAGCTGTTGCTTTTGGGAGCTAAAGCATCGGCTTAAAATGTAAGAACGCCGGCATACTATAAATTTGCCGGCGTTCTTTTGTATTTATCATTCTTATCTTTATTGCAATGCAAAACATAGAAAGAAACGAAATGTTTGACCTTGCATACCGCTTTGTAACCGAAACCAGCGAAAACATTTTTCTTACCGGTAAAGCAGGCACGGGCAAAACAACTTTTTTAAAATATCTTAAAGAGAACAGCACCAAAAATATAATTGTGGCGGCGCCAACCGGCGTGGCTGCTATTAATGCCGGGGGCGTAACATTACATAGTTTGTTCCAGTTGCCCTTTCTTCCTTTTTTACCAACAAAAATCAATAAGGAGGAATTACTGGCTAAAATAAAATTCAACAAACAGCGGCTTGCCCTATTACGCAAAATGGAGCTGCTGGTAATTGATGAAGTTAGTATGGTGCGTTGCGATGTGATGGATGCTATTGATACCATTTTAAAACATGCCCGTAGAAATTACCAACTGCCGTTTGGTGGCACACAAATATTATTCATTGGCGACCTGTACCAATTGCCTCCTGTTGCCCAAAATATTGAATGGAGTATCTTAAATGAATATTACGAATCGCCGTTTTTTTTCGACAGTATAGTTGTTAAAGAGCAATCGCCTTTACTGATTGAGTTAGACAAGATTTACCGACAAAACGAACAAAGTTTTGTAAGGTTACTCAATAAAATTAGAAATAATGATATGGATGCAGATGATTTTGAAGACCTTCATACAAGATATTTTCCACATTTCAACCCGGCTTCTGATGAAAAATATATCACACTCACATCTCATAATAAACAGGCCGATAAGATAAACGAAGTTAAGTTGTATAATTTAAACAGTTCTTCATTTTTGTACAAGGCAAAAATAGAAGATGAGTTTCCTGAAAATTTATACCCGGTAGAACAAGAGCTTGAATTAAAGGAAGGCGCCCAGGTTATGTTTTTAAAAAACGATGTGATACAAAAAAGATATTTCAACGGTAAGATTGGTATTGTAAAAGAACTTCAAAACGAAAAAATAATTGTGGAGTGCGATGGTGCCGAAATTGAAGTAGGATTGGAAACATGGGAAAATACCCGCTATACACTTAACCGTGCAGATGGAAAACTGGAGCAGGAAACGCTAGGCACTTTTACCCAATATCCATTACGGCTTGCATGGGCCATTACTATACACAAAAGCCAGGGCCTTACTTTTGAAAAAGTAATGATTGACGCCGGCGCCGCTTTTAGCAGCGGGCAGGTGTATGTGGCTTTAAGCCGCTGTACAAGCCTGGAAGGGATTGTTTTGATAAGTAAAATACCGGCTACAGCCATACATAATAACGATAATGTTTTAAAAGGACAGCAATCGCTTGCTTATAAAGGCAGCCTGGCAGACCGCTTTGCCGCAGCAAGGCAAATATTTACGCAGCAACTGCTGGAAGATATTTTTTCTTTTGCAGAAATAGCGGCCTGTGCACAGCAACTTGAACAACAAATTAAACTTCACAAAGAAAAAATAAATAAGGAAGCATTAGGATGGATAAATGATTTTAATAAGCATTTAACTGCCGATAAAGAAGTGGGCATCAAATTCATTGGTCATATTTCGCATTTGCTGAAGGCAGAAGGCATCATAGAAAACAATGCAGCGCTG
Source organism: Ferruginibacter sp. (assembly GCA_019638575.1). GTDB lineage: Bacteria > Bacteroidota > Bacteroidia > Chitinophagales > Chitinophagaceae > Ferruginibacter. The sequence goes on from JAHBTN010000015.1 coordinate 36,325, forward strand.
CAAAAACGAATTACGGATGCGGCCAATCATTTTATTCCAAAACTGGAGCATTATTTAAATGCATTGAAATCGCATCCCTTAAATACAGAGCACAAAGAAGCAGCCAAGCCTGTTAATGAAAAACTAAATGAGCTTGCTATTGCATTTTACAATGGTATTTATAATATGCAGTATTGCAGGCAAGCTTTTTCTGTAACAGGTTTTTTGCAGTATAAATTAAAATATACGCTTCCAAAGTTTAATCTTAGTTGCTATGCCAGCGAAGCTGCCGAAACAATAAACAGCGACAAAGCCAATGCCGAACTTTATGAAACATTAAAACGCTGGCGCAATATGGTTTGTGCCGAAAGCGGGCAACCCATCTATATGGTTGCCAATAAGGCTACATTAAAAGAAATAAGCTTTTACCTTCCATTAAACAAAAAAGACCTGGTGCAAATAAAAGGTTTTGGGAAAGCAAAAGTTGAAAAATACGGTGATGAGATTTTAGAAGTGGTTGAAAGTTATTGCAGCCGATATGGATTAGAATCAAACATGGCAACGAAAACAATGACTATAAAAAAAGAACGAAATCATATAAACAGCAAAATAAAAACCGATACAAAAACAGTTAGTTTCAATTTATATAAAGAAGGAAAAGATATTACAACCATTGCCAAAGAAAGAAAACTAACTAACAGCACCATTGAAGGCCACCTTGCCTGGTTTATTGCTAATGAAGAGATTGACATTAATGAACTGGTAAGCAGTAAAAAGCAAAAACTGGTATTGGAGGCAGCCGCTGTACATGGAACAGAAAGCCACAAAACATTAATTGAAATGTTACACGGAGAAGTTAGTTATGGTGAATTAAAGATGGTGCTTGCGGCAAATAAAGCAACAATAAAATAAAAATTTATCTATAAATATAAATTATAAGGGGCGGCAAGTTGCCGCCCCTTATAATTTTACAAAAAACCTTTTTTATTTACCTGGCACCGTAACCGGCGATGACAGGAAATTAAATGTTAGTTTTTGATACCTGTTGTTCACCACATCATCCTGGTAAACAGAAAACTCAACTTTTACTTTTTGGCCTTTCAGGTCGGGCATCTCTTTAAAAGGAAAAAACAGTTCCAGGTTTTTCTTTCCGTTTTTATTAAAGCTTGTATTGGTGCTGGGCATTAGTCTCATCTTAACGTAAGTGGCAGCCATTTTGTTCCAGCTATAATTTTCGTTTGTGGTAGGTATGTAATACATTCCATCTTCAGTGGTTAGGCGGGCTACAAAATAAACCGTACCTAATAAAGCGCTTGTCTGAATGTCGAATGATGGATATATCAACAGGCCTTTTTTAACATTGTCTGTTTTTATTTCGCCATAATCAATATTTGTAATTTGAATTTTGGGAACAGCCAGTTCAGATATTTTTTTGTCTTTTGGATACAGCGCAGCAATAATTTTTTTATCCCCATCAGATAATTCAGTGTTTGAACCTACAGTAAAGCCGTCAAGCGTTTGCCAGGCAAGTACGGGATAGTGCATGATGGATAGCGGATCGTAGCTGGTGCCATTGGTGTAAAAAATATCGCTTGCCTCAAGTACATTAAAATCAACTTTGGCTTTATTCCAGCCCTGGTATTTTGCGTAATATTTATATACCGTATCCTTATTCCATTTTATACCGTTTGGATAGCTTTGCTCGTGCAACAAACCAAGTGCATGTCCAAATTCATGTGTGGTGGTGCCACGCATTGAACTGTAGTTCCATTTTATGTTAGGGTCTTTAAAAGCTACCACATCTTTGTACAGGTCTCCGTAAGTATAATTATTAAAATTAGTTCCTTTGCGTTTAAGGTATTCTAAAAAAGGGCCACCTTTTTTATACTGTTCCACATAGGCTTTATAATCTATAAAATCAGAAGTGTCGAGATTTAATGTTTGCAGGTATTGCGGCACATTATTACAGGCAATACCCAGTTGCGAATTGTGGCCAAGGTTATCATCCCGGCTGCCAAGTTTTACCCTGATGTTTGTTACAGGTGTATTATCGGGCACAAACTTAAAAGTGATGTTGGCATATTGCTCCCAGCTTTTTGCATATTGCATAATCATGTTGCGTAAGCTTTGGCTGCCCACATCATCCATAAATTTTACGAGGATTACATCACCGTTTTCCCAAATCAGGTCATTATTTGCAACGCTCCTGCCCTGGGTTGTATCTATTGCAGTTGGCAATAATGCGCTACCCATCAGGGTTGTACAAGGCGCCTTAAAAGGCATAGAGCCTTTAAGTGATTTTTTTTGAGCCTGTACAACAATGTTCAAAAACATCAGCACCATCATCATTAAAAAAACCTTTTTCATAATTGTTGTTTTTTGTTATTAAAATTAAATTTTTAAAAATTTATAGCAATACCCAACAGCCGGTATTTACTTACCGCCAGTCGCCGTATAAAACAAATGCTCCCCAATAATTAGGATGACTAAAGCGAGGGTTTTGGCTTAGTTTAACCTGTGCCTGCCGCAACGCTTCTGCTTTATCCATAGATGCAGACGATGACAGGTTTTCATAAAAATACTGCATTAATAATCCTGTGGGTTCATCGGCCACTTTCCATAAACTTGCAACAACTGTTTTTACATTGCTTACCAAAAAAGAATTTGCAGGCGATATGTTCCATCCTTTTACCAACTGTTTGCTTACTGCTGTTTGGCAAGCCGATAAAATAACCATGTTACAGTCTCTTATACCAAGGCTTTGTATTTCACGCATGGTTAATCTTCCGTTATTACCGTTGCTTGTATCTTTATCCGGCAAAAGTTTAAGGTACGATTGCGAATAATCTGTTGAATAATTTAAAACGCCATGCGTGGCAAAATGTATATATTTTTTTTGCTGCAGGCTTTGTTTAGCCATACTTTCGGTTGCTCTTGCATCGGCATATATGGTTGAATCGGAACCAAGAATTTTTCCAATCTCTTTCACTTCATCAATATTATAATTTAAGGTTGCATCCGGAACACCAAATGCTGCAAAAGATGCAAAGTTTGGCTTTGCCTCTTCATTTTGATTGTTAAATATCGACATCTTGTTAGTATAAAAAATACTGTAGTCTTCAATCAAAAATTTAAAATTATTGCTTGCTGTTTTTTTACCCAGGCACTGAAAAGGCATATTGCTGAAAACTCCCGAAGGGATGATACATAATTTCTTTTTCCCTTTAATTTTATCAGCAACGGTTGCAATCAGTATATTGTACAGGTCGCCCGATACATCTTTAAACTCGGCCTTGCTGGCCGGTTCATCTTCATCTACCGGTTCTGAACGTACAGCCAAAGCGCCTGTACCAGTCTGTTTGTCGGTATTTTTTATTGCATCAATAAAAGCATTTATTTTAGGTGCAACATCAACCGTCATGGTATCAACCGAAAGTTTTTCATTGGTTAACGAAAATATCATCAGGTTATCATTATTGAGCAGGTATAACAGAACCGCCGCATCGGCAGGAATCTTGCCTTTATAATTATTAAACTCATCTGCATTACTCTTACTAAAATAGATACTAAGTTCAGGATACTTTTCCACTACATCCTGTAAAAAATTATTGTAATTGGCTTCCTGTATTTCTATCTTTTTAAGAGTTTCTGCTTTTGCTACCCCATCTTGTTTTTCTAAAGTATTTTCCAATGCTTTTTTTGCCTGTTGCATCGAAAGCAATTTTTTTAATGCTTCGTTTTTTTCTTCATTATTTGATGAAGATGCTATGGAGCCCGATAATTCTTTTATACCGGCAATATTACTACGGTTTGCATAAGCCCAGGCTTCCTTTATATTTCCCAGGTTGTAATAGGCAAATGTTATTTTATTATATAAATCCGATTTGCGGGGGTCGTTATTAAAAATCTTCCTGGCGTCTTCTCCGCCATAAAGGTTTTCGGCATTTTTATCTAACAAGGTAACCGCTTTTTTAAAATAGTTTATGGCGCTGTCGAAACTGTTTTGATTAAAATATATAAGCCCCAGTTGATAATAAGGCTCCCAACCACTTACTATCTTATAATCTTCAACAATTTTTGTTGCCTGTGCAAAATCATTTTTTGCTTCCTGTGTTTTTCCCTTGTCTTTATTTATTTGTCCCAGGTAATTAAATGCATCAATAGCTTTTTCTTTTTCGCCGCTGCTGTTTGCATATTCTGCCGCATATTCAAAATATGGCAGGGATTTTTCGGTTTTTTTTGTTTCGTAATACAATTTACCCAGGCTAAGCGCCATGCCCGAAGCTATCCTGTTAAGTTTTTTTTCTTTTGCCTTTGGAAAAACATCTAACAGGTTTTTCTCTGCCTCGTCGTATTTTTTAAGATAAAAAAGGTCTTCGGCAATATTTCCAATTGCCAACAGGTAACTTTCGTCAACCACTCCTTTTTTCAGTTGTTCCAAAGCTTGCCGGTGATATTTTAATGCATTTACATAATCTGTTTGGGTAAAATATACTACCCCTATATCGGTTGATACCGTACTCCTGTATTCATTTACCTGCTGGTCAATATAAATACTGTCGGCTATTAAAAACGAATTAATAGATTTTGTGTATTCGCCCATGCTTTTATACAATGTACCTCGTGATACATAAGCATTTGCTAAACGCAATATGTTGCCCGACCTGGTGAAGATGGCAATGGCACTATCGCTGTTTTTAAGGCCTTCTTCAAATTCGCCGGTTAGCCCATATAAAAATGATGTTGCCTCAAGCGAAGAGCCTTGTGCAATATTATTATTTGTGGCCTGTGCCAGCGCTATGGCTTTATTCAACATTTCTTTTGATTTTGGAAAATTTCCCATAGATATGTTGATTTCCGAAATATTGTTTAGTTGCCATATTACAGCTGACTGGCTAATTGTATCATAAACCTGAACAGCTTTGCTGTAATAATATAATGCGCTATCAAGCTCTGATTGCACTTTAAAACCATAGCCTCTTATCACCATACAATCGCCAAAGCTTTGTGCAGTATTTAGCTGTTTACTTATATCAAGGCATTTTTTATATAGTTTATTTCCCCCAGTAATATTATTTGATCGGTAGGCAAGGTTTGCCAACGACCCGGTGGCATCAAAAAGGTAACCGGTATTTTTTGTACTGTCGCTTAATTGCCTGCAAGCCATAAAATAATTGCGTGCTTTTACCGAGTCAATATCATACCAGGCATTACCCAAGTTAAAAAGCGCTTCTACTGTTGATTTGCTATCAACGCCTTTTGCCTTTTCGAAATACTCAACAGCCATTTTGTTGTTCTCATCATAATAAAAAACTTTCCCTTTTTTATTATAAGTTTCTGCAAGGCCCGAACTGTCTTTTAACTGTAAATAAAATACAGCAGCAGAATCATAAGCAGCCAGTGCTTCATTTTTTAAGCCGCTTTTTAAATATAATTCACCAATACTTTTCCATGATTTTGCCTGGCCTAATGCGTTGTTGGCTTTTTTACGAAGTGCTATTGAGCTTTTATGTGCAAGAATAGCCGAATCATATTTTCCAAGCTCCCAATAACAACTGCCTGTTAAAGATTTTGAATAACCGGCATTGTTATCATCGCCTACAAACAATAACATTTGACGTGCCGAATCGGCGTGTGCTATACTTTGATAATATTTACCAAGCAGGTAATAACTATAAGCAATATCGTTTTGCACTTTTGCCCAGTTAAGTGAATCTAAATTTGCCCTGTATATAATGGCTGCTTTAGCAAAAGAATCCAGGGCATTGTTTGGTTTTCCCTGGTCGTTGTTAACCTGGCCAATAAAAGTAAAATACTCTGCATTCTTCTTTATAGATCCATAACTGTTTATTCCTTTATTTAATTGGATGAGCTTAGCATACAGGGCAAGCGCTTCTCCGTAATTTCCTTCTTGATAGTAAAGCGACCCGGCATATTCATATCGTTTTTGCCAGTTACTGTTATAAACATTTGTGGTTATTTTGGGTTTATAGGCTTCCAGTTTATCCTCAAATTGTTTAAGTAAAATTTTAGCCGGGGTTGATTGGTTGGTTTTATATAAGCAAAATATTTTTTTAGAAATTGCAGCCAGTTCAAATTCATATTGATTGGCCAGCTGTGCATATTTTATTGCTGAATCGCATAACGAAATGGCTACTTCATACCTGTCTTGCTTTTGATTTATTTCTGCTTCATAAACCCATGCAAGCGATTTGCCCCCGGTATCATTTACAGCGTAAGCAATAGTTTTTATAAAATCATTAAAACTGGCTGCATTAACAAAATCGTCTGCTGCAAGATATTTCTCTACATCTGCCACAAATTTTAAACAATAAGAATCTTCAACAATACGCTTTTTATAAAGCGCCAATTTTTCCAAAAACAACTTATTATTCTTATATATAGAAAATAGCGCTTTTTTAACTTCGGTGGGGCTAATGGGCGCCTTGTTAATGAGCCAGGTGGCAAAGGTTTCGTTTAGTTTAAAATCGTTTGCCATGTATTTGCCAGGATAGTCATTTACAAATTTTAAAAAACTTTCAATATCTGTTTTTTTTGCATCCCGTAAAACCTCTAAAACTGTTTTTCCTGCATAACTGCCTTCTTTCATTTTACCTGTAACGCTTTCGGGCAGGCCCTCCATATCTTTTAACATTTCGTAAGAGTCAGCACAGTCTTTTAACATGATTGCATATATAGAGTCTTCCAAATTTTTTCCATCGTTGTAAACAAGGTTTGGTAACGAGTAAAATTTTTTCCTGTTGGCATTGGTAAAGTAAATGTTATTAAATGCCAGTTGTGAAAAAATACTGCGGTTGGTAATTGCGGGCACATGAACTTTTAATGCCACCATATCGCCACTTCTTAATTTTTCGCTGTCGTTATCAAGCAATATTATGCAGGCAATAACACTATCAGACTTTACCACACGGCCCGATCCGATAGATTTAAAATCTCTGCTTTCATTAGCATTTTCTGCAGTTTTTTCATATGCCTGGTAAGCAGTTGCCTCATCGCCCTTTTTTACACCCAGGCCTTTGGCCCCATCAATAAATACAATCATGGTATCATTTTGGGGATACACATAATATATCTTAAAATAAAGTTCTTTTATTTCTGTATTGGTATTTGTTTGTGCATAGCTGCCGGCTGATGCAAAAAGAAAAAAGAAAAAAAAGCAATATTTTTTTATTGATCTATTCACCGGTTTTGGGTAATTATTGTTTTTTAATTATAAAACTAACGCTGATTATGCCTATTTCTTGTGCTTTTACGCTAGATACGTCTCCACGGGTTGATACAGCACCTTCCTTATCGCTGAATAAATCGTCTAAAACAACCTGGAAGGGTTGCATTTCTCCCCTTGTAACTCTTTTTTCAAATACACTGCGCAAATCCATTGGTTCTTTTGATACAATTATTTTTAAAAACTCTACGCCAGCCGGAGATTCGGAGCTTACCGCCAACTTACGAACCACAGAGCTATTTTTGTTAATTATATAATCTGCCGGCTCTTTTGATTTATATGGATACAGGATATCTACCGTATTATCAGGATAAATATCAAGCACTGTATAATAGAGGTTTTGGTTACTATTATTTCTTATGTGCAACGAATAAATATCTCCAATATTTAAAGTGGTTTGTTGTGTACTGTCGTAGGCTTTTGCAGGAACAACTGCTGCCGAAATAAATGGTGCCAGGTCTCCGCCATCGGGCATGGTGCGTAAATATTTTATCCGCAGTTCTTTTTTAATATCATAAATTAACTGTTTTTTTTCTTCGGCAGACAGAGAGTCCCTGTTTTCGAGGTAAGTATTCCATATTTTTTTATTGTTCCTGTCAGTGAGGGTTGCTGTTTTTTCGCCATTGGTTGATTTTATTTCTAACTGAAAATCGGCTTTATCAGCTATAGATAAAAAACTATAAGGCTTAATAAATTGTGTTATTTGTTTTTCAATTTTTTTAGATGTTTTTCCGGCTTCTGAAAAATTAAGTTTAATAAATGCCTGCAGGCCGCCATAATTCTCTTCTTCCATTTTATATTCGTACAGCTCGTTTTTTTGAAGTTCTTTATCAGCTACACCTATGCTTCTAAATGTTTCTACTTTACGTATAACAGCAGTAGCATAAGGTTGTGCGCTGCCGGGTTTATATATTTTACAGGTATTACCTGCTCCAATGTTATCCATCAATCCTTTTTCAATAGTAAACACCGAGTCCATATTGCCTGCACTGCCTTCATATCCAACCCGTATATAATCTTTATCTTCTTTAGTTTTATACTTACCGCTAAATATAATTTGTTGCTGATTTCCTTCTATCATGGGCAATTGTTCTGGAATATACGCTTGTATAGATGCCCGTATTTTTTGAAACAATAAACCATACGTACTGCCCGGGTTCATTTCGTTTAAAGCTTTATAAAAAGAATAAGAAAGAGAGCCAAGTTCTTCGCCATTGATAATAACCTGTTTGTTTACCTGGTGCGGCGATGAGGCACTGATAACAACCATATTGGAAACGGAATCCTGGTTAGCTTCAAAAAAACCCTGTTTGGCTTCTGCTGCCGACAAGTTGATGACAGAGTCGAGTGGATTTTCGGGGTCTGGAAAAGGGATAGGTTCGCCACGGGTTACTGCAAAAGTTTCATCACGGGTAGCCGTACCCGAATGGCAGGCATCAATCATTACAAGCATACTGCCCCCGGCCCCTAGTTTTTGCCTGATGGCTGCAAGCTTTGGATACAGGTCATCGTCCCGTAAATGATTTTCGCCATGATAGCCTGTAGGGTTGTATTTGGGCAAGGCGTCATAAGGAACCAGCGCTTCATCGTAACCGTCATCTTCATCTTTTCCTTCGGCTACTGTCTTTTGGTCTCGTATCTGCTGCCCATGGCACGAAAAATGAATGACTACAATATCATTTTTCTTCGCCTTTTCATCCAATTGATCAAGGCTTTTTAAAATACCGGCTTTGGTTGCCTGGCTATTTACGAGGGTATCTATATTTTTTTCTGTAAATCCGTTTTTTTGTAGTGCGGCTTTTATATATTTTATGTCGTTAACTGAAGCAATCGGTTTTATTTTACTTGCTGGTGGATAATCGCCTACTGCAACTATAAGTGCTAATTTATTTTGTGAAAATACTTTACAGCAAAAAAATAATAAAAAAAGTATTTGTAAATATTTCATCTATACATTTCTTGGTTATAAAATAAACCATTTTGTTTTTGCATAGAGGAAAATTAATTATAGATTTCATAACAGCAAATACCCAATAACACCTATTTTACAAAACTTTATCATTTTGTATTAGTGTATTAAGCAATATAATTACCTGAATTAATTATGATGAAAATGTAATAGGTATTACGTAGTTTCAATTACTTTAATTTGATATTTGTTCTTCATCTTCCAAAATCATCCTGAACCCTCACAATATCATCTTCATTACTTGGATTATCAGCGTCTGTATGTCGCCATATCTCTGCTAATATACCCCAACCGTTTAGCCCTACAAGGCGGTGGCGTTCTCCCTGCTTAAGTTGTATCACATCATCAATTTGCAGGTTTCGGGTTTCTTTTTCTTCATCGGTATCGCTGGTTACAACAGCTGCCGTACCGCCAATCAGTTTCCAAATTTCGGCCCTGCGGTGGTGATATTGCCAGCTCAATCTTTTTCCCGGGGCTACAACTAATATCTTGGGACTTAATTTTCCGGAAATTGATAAATCTGCTTTGGTAAGGTGGGGAAAATATATGTTAATGAATTTTTCTGCCTCATCTTCATCAATTACAAAAAAACCTCCCCAGGGGCGGCTGTTGTCTTTTTTGCTTATTTGTAAATTCTTCTCTTTCAAATAGGCCGTAACCTGTTCAAATACTTTATCCTTTTCTGTATCTTTTAAAAAATTCAGTGTCATTTTATATTTTTTACCTGCCCATAAATACCATTAAAATCTGTACATCGCTTGGATTAACTCCCGATATTCGGGATGCCTGTCCCAAAGTTCGGGGTTTTATTTTATTAAATTTCTGCCTGGCTTCGTTACTTAATGAAACCAGTTTTTCATAATTAAAATTGTCGGGTATCACCAGGTCTTCCAGCTGGCTCATTTTTAAAACAAGTTCTTTCTCTTTCTCGATATATGTTTCGTATTTAATCTGAATCTCGGCCTGTTCCAGTTGTTCAGAATCAAAGCCAGATATGGCATCCTTAACCCTGGATATACCGTTTGCCATATCTTTCAGGCTAATCATGGGCCTAAGTAAAAGTTGTGATGCCTTCTGTTTTATATATAACGGTGATGATTGTACGCTTTCTAAATAGCCACTTGCTTCTTCGGGTGTTATGCTCAGTGATGATAAAATATTTTTTAGTTTTTCTACCTGTTGCTTCTTTTCTTTTACCTTCTCCATCCTTTGCTGCGATGCCAGGCCAAGCCGGAAACTTTTTTCTGTAAGGCGTAAATCGGCATTATCCTGTCTTAATAAAGTTCTAAACTCGGCCCTGCTTGTAAACATGCGATATGGCTCGTCTGTTCCTTTATTTATAAGATCATCAATCAGTACACCAATATACGCCTCACTTCTTTTTAAAATTAAGGGTTCAAGATCCCTTGCTTTTTGGTGTGCATTAATTCCGGCAATCAAACCCTGGCAGGCCGCTTCTTCATAACCTGTAGTTCCATTTATTTGCCCTGCAAAAAACAGGTTTTCAATTTGCTTGGTTTCGAGGCTGAATTTTAGTTGTGTGGGCGGAAAATAATCGTATTCAATTGCATAGCCCGGCCTGAACATTTTGCAGTTTTCAAACCCCGGAATCAATTTAAGTGCTTGATACTGAACATCTTCTGGTAATGAGGTTGAAAAACCGTTTACATATATTTCAATTGTATCTTTTCCTTCAGGCTCTACAAATAACTGGTGCCTGTCCCGTTCTGCAAAACGGCCAATTTTATCTTCAATGCTGGGGCAATATCTTGGTCCTGTACCCTGTATTCTTCCCTGGAACATAGGGCTTTTATCAAAACCGGTTTTTAAAATATCGTGTGTTTTTTCGTTTGTATAAGTTATCCAGCAGCTTTTTTGTTCATTTGGCTTAATTCGTTCAACATCTAAAAAACTAAAACCTGTTATTTCATCATCTCCTTTCTGCTCCTCCATTTTTGAATAGTCAAGACTTCTTCCATCTATTCTTGGTGGTGTTCCGGTTTTTAGTCTGTCTGTTTCAAACCCAAGAGAAACAAGTTGTTCTGTAATCCCTACCGAAGATTTTTCGGCCATACGGCCACCTCCAAAGTTTTTTTCGCCAATATGTATTACACCATTTAAAAATGTACCATTCGTTAATACTACTGCTTTGGCTTTTATTTCATGTCCCAACCCGGTTTTAACTCCTGTTACCCTCCCATCTTTAACTATAATACCATTTACCATATCCTGGTAAAAATCAACATTTTTTGTTTCTTCAAGCATTTGCCGCCAGGTAGCCGAAAATTTCATTCTATCGCTTTGTACCCTTGGGCTCCACATAGCCGGCCCTTTTGAGCGGTTAAGCATCCTAAATTGTATCATTGATTTATCTGATACAATTCCACTGTATCCGCCCATGGCATCAATTTCTCTAACTATTTGCCCTTTTGCAATCCCCCCCATTGCAGGGTTACAACTCATTTGGGCAATAGTTTGCATATTCATAGTAATTAATAGCACTTTACTGCCCAAATTTGCGGCAGCTGCGGCAGCTTCGCAACCGGCGTGCCCGGCACCCACAACTATAATATCATATTCTTGAAACATGAGAGCAAAGGTACGTAAAGCCATTATGCATGAGTAACATAATGTTCCACGTGAAAAAAATCATTTTTGAGAGGGCTTTTGTTTCACGTGAAACAATCATTATTTTTTGAAATACTTTTCAAGGTATTCATCTTCTTTTTTACGCATCAAAATAACCTCCCGGTTTTTCTTGTCATTATACCCACATAAATGAAGGGCGGCATGAAAAATTACCCTGTGTAATTCTTTTTTAAAACTTGTGTTTAAATCTTTTGCATTTTCTTTAATCCTGTCAACACTAATATAAACCTCTCCCTCAACCGGATTTTTAGGCTCATTAAAATTAAAGGTGATAACATCTGTATAATAATTGTGTTTTAAAAAACTTTTATTTACCTGTAACAGGTAATCATCTGAACAAAAAATATAAGAGAGAGATTTAAGGGCTGTTTTCTCATATTTAAACAGTTTTTCAATAAACTTCTTTAATTGAAGCTTGTTCTGAAGAGTTGGTATTCTATCGTTATTAATAAAGCTGATATAAATCATATGGTTATTTCTTATATCGAAATTAGATAACAATATTGATTTGATACATTTGTGTTGCATTTTAATTCAATTAATTAATGATTAAAAGATTATCGGAAGTAGCTGTTGGTAAAACAGTAATTGTAAAAGAGTTTGAAAGTGATGACATCTTTTTAAAACTTATGGAAATGGGTTGTATTCCGGGCGAGTCTATCAAAATTGATCAATTAGCGCCCCTGGGCGATCCAATTTCAATAATTGTAGCTGGATATCATTTAAGTTTGCGACTTAATGAGGCAGATAAAGTGTGGGTAGAGGAAGTTTTTTAAATTTCTAAATATTTAACTACAAAAATGAGGGTTGGGCTTTACTTTGGATCTTTTAACCCGGTACATAACGGGCATTTAATTATAGCAAATCATATTGCAAATGAAACTAACCTCGACCAGGTTTGGCTGGTGGTTTCGCCCCAAAACCCATTTAAGCAATCTGTATCATTATTGAACGAATACCAGCGCTTACACCTTATTAAATCAGCAATTGACGGAGAGAAAAAATTAAGAGCCAGTAATGTTGAATTTAATTTACCTAAACCCTCTTATACTATTGATACACTTGCTTATTTGAATGAAAAATTTCCAGAATATGAATTTGCTATTGTAATGGGAAGTGATGGTTTTCAAAACCTGCCTAACTGGAAAAATTATGAAGTTATTATTGCAAACCACCCCATTTATATTTACAAAAGGCCGGGATTTGAAATTACAGAAAATTGGGGGGGCAATATAAAGATAATGGATGCTCCTTTGCTTGATATTTCGTCTACACATATACGTAAGTTAATTAAAGAAAAAAAATCTATCCGGTTTTTAGTGCCCGATATAGTGAAAGAAGAAATTGAGTTGGCGGGGTATTATAAAAATTAGTTAGAATAAGAAACCTGTTATCAGGCAAAATAATACTATGAATGGTGAAGGTATCTTTGTGTATTGTAAGATTAAATAAGTACCTAAAATAATACCGATATTAATGAAACTTGCTGCGTTTAAAGTTAAAATAGATACGTCTTTTATAAGATAAAGTGTACCGGCAAACATAATTCCAACCACTGTTGCATTTATACCCTCCAACGCCCTGAAGACGACGATATATTTTTTTAAATTTTGCCATACAGGAAAGAAAAATAAAACCAATAAAGCACTTGGAAGAAAAATAGCTATAGATCCAATAACACAACCCAGTAACTGAACCCTTGGCCCTTCATTTTTTAATGCAATTCCACCCATGAATGATGCTATAGAAAATACCGGTCCGGGTATTGCTCTAACCATTCCGGCACCTGTCAGCAGCTCTTCTCTTTCAACTCTTATAATATTAGGGTTCTTCTTTATTACTCTTTCGGATGTAGGCCTGGCCACATATTGATCTAACATTAATGGAATTAACACATCGCCGCCGCCAAAAACAAAAGATCCAAACCGGTAAAAATTCTCAAACAGGTTATAGGGTTTTTTATTTTCCCAGTTTTGTTTACGGGCTGTTTCGCTTAAAAAACCGGCAACAGCAAAAATTAAAACAAAGAGCCAGATGTTTGTCCATTTAATTTGCCTGGGTTTTACTACTTCTTTTTCGGGTATTCTTTTATCACTAAAATTTGTTGCAATACCGCCGCAAATGATTAAGGCAGGAATTATCCAGGGTGCTTTAAAAAGCAAATAGGTTGTAAGCAATGTTACCAACATAATAATTTGTGTAATGGTATTTTTTATACTTACATGATATGTTTTAATAGCAGCATAAGCCAGGTAACCTATTGCCATTGGCTGAATAAACCTGAATATATTTTTATGAACACTTTCTTCTGTTATATTTCCAACAATAAAAGATAAAGCACCCATTAATGTACAGGCAGGTAATATCCAAATAAAAAGTGTAAGAACAGCTAATTTTACACCGCCTCTTTTATAACCTATTAATGTTAATGTTTGTGTAGATGATGCCCCGGGCAGCAGTTGACAGAAAGAAACATATTCCATTAATTCTTCTTTGGTAATATCTCTTCTTCTATCAACAAATGTTTTTAACACCATTCCAAGGTGGCCCTGTGGCCCACCAAAAGCGGATATACTATGTAATAATACAGCTTTTAAAAAAGGAATATGCCTAAGCAGTTTATTCAATAATGAATAGTAATTTCTGAATTTGATTTAAATTTTGGTTTTGAAAAAATACAAAATATCTTTTTAAAACCACTTAATAATAAGTTGAATTTATCAATAACTGTAATGAACAATATTCATTACAATACCTTCAGTAAGCTCTGTAAGTTTATTTTTAGGCCGTACAAGATTTGAAATTGATTTTACAATTCCTATATCAGAGTTTTTTATCCATTGCCTGTTACTGTAAACGTATTTTTGCATTTTATACTTTACACTATCATATGTAAATGGGTCAATAAATGTAATCTGAATTTTTTTTGTTCCCTCTTCAATATTATTGTTCAGCATACTTACATTATTAAAATAATGCATTTCGGGTAAATTATCTGTTACATAATTCAAGGATAATACCTGTAGCTGATTATTCTTATAAAACGAAACCTTACCATAAATACCATTACTTATTGCCTTATTCAGGCTATCGAATGTACAGTTTACTAATTCTATGTAGTATGTATTTGCTTCTTTAATTTTTGCTTTACTATTACATCCGTAATAAAAAACAAAACAGCCACTGATTAAAATTAGAATTACTTTTTTTAAAACTGTATTATAACCCATACTGTGCACTTATTTTAAGCATTTCATCAATTGGTTTTTTAGCTGCTATTCTTAATTGCTCATCCATTAAAATTTCGGGCTTTTCGTACTTTAGGCATAAGTACAATTTTTCAAGTGTATTTAATTTCATGTGCGGACAATCGTTACAAGCACAACTATTATCGGGTGGTGCCGGTATAAATACCTTTTTGGGGCTAGCTTTTTGCATTTGATGTAAAATACCTGTTTCGGTAGCCACTATAAATTCAGTTGCATCATCTGTTTTGGTAAATTTTAGTAAACCTGTAGTGCTGCCAATAAAATCTGCTACACGTAAAACAGACTCTTCGCATTCGGGATGTGCAATCAGCTTTGCTTTTGGATGCCTTATTTTTAACCTGGTTATCTTTTCCAGGCTAAAAATTTCATGAACCATACAGGATCCATTCCATAACACCATATTTCTTCCGGTTTTTTTATTGATATAAGCGCCCAGGTTTTTATCGGGTGCAAATATTATAGGCTGGTCTATTGGTAAAGTTTCTATAATTTTTTGGGCATTAGACGAGGTGCAGATAATATCGCTTAAAGCTTTTATCCCGGCACTGCAGTTTATATAAGTTATTACCTTATGGTTGGGATGTTTTTCTTTAAAAATTTTAAATAAAGCAGGTGGGGCCGAATCACTAAGTGAACAACCGGCATTTAAATCGGGTAATAATACTTTTTTATTGGGATTTAAAATTTTTGCAGTTTCGGCCATAAAATGTACACCCGCAAAAACAATCATATCGGCACTTGTTTTTTCTGCCTGCTGGGCAAGCCCCAGGCTATCACCAATATAATCGGCTACATCCTGTATATCGGGTTCCTGGTAATAATGAGCCAGTATAACAGCATTTTTTTCTTTCTTTAAATTTTCAATTGCAGCAAATAAATCTAACTCCGGATCTATATCAATATCAAGAAAACCTTTTTCATTTATTGATGCAATTGCGTTGTTAATATCTGTCATAATATGTATTAATACTTTATATTTTTATAATTACTTACTACTATTAGGCCTGTTAATATGTGTAAATAAAAAATCTGCCAATATTGCAAAATTAAAACCTTTGGTTTATTAACAACCATCCACATAAAATTAACATTCATAATATTCTGTATAAGCTATAATAATATAAGTATCATGGCTACCATTTTTATTTTCAAATTATTTTTTTAACAGCAGTTAATAAAATGCATGGTGAAAAGAAAAACTATGTATTAGGATATTTTTATTGTTAATAAGATTGGTATAAACTAACTTTTTCTAACAACATTCTACTTACTATTTTTCAACAGGTAAAAATATACTCATCTTATCCATAGCTGTAATTATTAAAATAAACGGTTATCAACATTAAAACCATGTTATTAACCATACTATGTTTATAATTATAAAAAACAAAATATAATTATAAGTTTTGCCTGCTTTGTAAAGTAAACTATACCTTACCAAACCTGCATAATAATGGGCATTAATGCTTAAAAATGCTGATTAATAAACAATTTTACCCTATTTTTGCCCTCCAAAATTTAATATTGAAGTTTTATGCAAATTATTCAGGGAATACGTGAAAAAGGAGCTGCAATTGTTATTGTAGTTATAGCGCTTAGCTTAATTGGCTTTATTTTAATGGATGCCAGGCAAGGTGGTAATAATCTTAATGCCGCCAGCGGTAATATAGGAAAGGTTGATGGCCAGGCAATAGGACAAAATGAATTTAATACAAAAGTTAAAAACATGGAGCTCCAGGAAGAACAACAATCTGGAGCTAAACCTACCAATATACGCACAGCGCAGATACGTGAACAGGTATGGAACCAAATAGTGGCCGAAAAGATATTTTATGCCGAAGCTGATAAATTGGGTATTGATTTTACATCTAAAGAACTGGAAAGTGTTTTAAAAAGCAATGAACCCGGTAACCCCTTTTTACAAGAAAGGCAATTATTAGACGAGGCTACGGGTAAGCTGGATATTAACAAAGTTAACCAGGCGCTAATTAATATTAAAAAAATGAAAGGAGAGCAGTGGGAGATGGTAAATGCACAAATACTGGAACCGCAAAAGCTTACCAGTATATCAACTAAATATTTTGCATTATTAAATGCAAGTGCCTATTATCCTGCTTGGATGGAAGAAAAAGACCTTAAGGAAAAAAATAATTTTGCTACAATCTCATACGTACAGGTGCCATATCAAACCATCAGCGACAGTACTATCAAAGTAACAGACGCTGATATTGAAAATTATGTATCTAAGCATAAACAGCTTTTTAAACAAGAAGCCGGTCGCATGATTTCTTATGTTGCCTTTAGCCAGTTGCCCAGCTCTGCAGATAGTGCCAAAACAAAATTGCTGGTAGAGAATTTGAAAAATGATTTTGCAAATACAAACGATAATACTATTAAAACGTTTTTAGCAAGAAATGCTTCTGCAATTGAATTTGATACCAACTATGTACCCAAATCAAAAATCAATAGCCATGCATTGGATTCTATAATAAAACTTAATGCAGGATCTGTTTATGGACCCTATGTGGATAATAATGATTATGTATTGGCTAAGTATATTGGTAGCAAAATTTTGCCCGACAGTGTAAATGCAAGGCATATATTAATTGCTACAGTTAACAACCAAACAGGCGAGCCTTTATTAGAAGATAGTGTTGCAGAAAAACGTGCCGACAGTATATATAATGCAATAAAAGCGGGTGCTAATTTTGCAGCACTGGCATTACAATATTCTGCCGATGGCAGTAAAGAAAAAGGCGGCGACCTAGGTACATTTGCTTATGGACAAATGGTACCTGAGTTTAATGATTTTTGTTTTTATAAAACCACCGGCTCAATGGGTGTTGTACGCACTCAATTTGGGTACCATATTGTGGAAGTGCTAAAACAAAAGGGACAAAGCCCGGCTTATAAAATTGCATTTTTAGCAAAAGAAATTTTTTCGAGTGAAGAAACCATTAATAAGGCAAGTAATGAAGCAATAAAATTATCTGCCGAAAAAGACCCTAAAAAAATGGAAGCGTACATTCAAAAAAATGGCTTAAAGAAAATAACTGTGCCAACACTTATAAAAGAAAACGATGCACAAATAGGGCAGCTGCAGGATGCTAGACAATTGGTACGCTGGGTTTTTGAAGCTAAAAAGGGAGATGTAAGCGACCCAATGCCGGTTGGCGACCAGTTTATAGTGGCAACAGTTGATAAGATTTATAAAGAAGGTACACAGGATGTTGAAACGGCAAGACCACTTGCAGAAAATTCAATTAAAGAAGAGAAGAAAGGAGAAATGATTATTAAAAACCTGGGCGCAAATGTTACTTTAGAAACAGCGGCTTCAAAATACAGTAAAGAGATATTAAATGCCGGCGCCGACTCGTCCATTACTTTTAAAACCCAAATCATTAACTCGATAGGTAATGAACCAAAACTAATTGGAGCTATTTTTAATAAAGCTAATCTTAACAAGGTGGCCGAACCGCTTGCCGGAAAAACTGCTGTATATGTTTTTAAAGTTAACAGCATTGCCGCTAAAACAGATAATGAAAATATTGCTCAATTCAGAGCCGGGCAAACTACCGCATTAAGAAACCAGGCCGTATCTAATTGGTTTGAAGGATTACGTAAAAAGGCAACTATTAAAGATAACAGGAGCAAGTTTTTTTAAATTAATAAGTTAAAATACATTACTTAAGGCAGCCATCATAAAACCATGATGGCTGTTTTGTTTTATCTTTGCATGATGGCAGAAGTATTTGTAAATAAAGTGG
Organism: Ferruginibacter sp.; assembly: GCA_019638575.1. Taxonomy (GTDB): domain Bacteria; phylum Bacteroidota; class Bacteroidia; order Chitinophagales; family Chitinophagaceae; genus Ferruginibacter. The sequence continues at coordinate 55,204 of JAHBTN010000015.1, forward strand.
CAGAAAGCGGTATCATTACGCTTAACCTGGAAGAATTTTATCCAAAAGAAGAAACCGTAGTTTTTGATATGAAGGACCATTTGTTTATGGGGTTGATATTGAAGGAAAAAGATTTTAGGGAGACGATGAAAAACCTGGATTTAACTGCTTACAAAGAAAAAAATATTGCCATTACCTGTACTGCAGATGCTGTAATACCTGTATGGGCTTATATGCTGGTAACAAGTTACTTGCAGCCTGTTGCCAGGAATATTGTTTTTGGCAATGCAGATTTTTTGCATAAAACACTTTTCTTAAATAATCTTTCTGCAATTAATATTAACGATTACCGGGATAAAAGAGTAGTAATTAAAGGCTGTGGCGAATTACCTATTACCGAAACAGCTTATGTTGCTATTACTAACAAGCTAAGGCCTGTTGTAAAAAGTATTATGTATGGCGAGCCATGCAGTACGGTACCTATTTATAAAAAACCCAAAACAACTGAGGGTTAAAACCAACCCCGTTTTTTAAATAATCGTAGCATAACCAATGGTATGCATAGCATAAGGCCTACCGAAATAAAAAAACCCCACTTGTTGTGAAGCAATGGAATGGTTTCAAAGTTCATTCCAAAAATACCGCCAATAACTGTGGCCGGCGCCAGCAGGCAGGTAACCACGGCCATCACCTTCATCACTTCATTCATTTTAAGGTTTACATTACTTAAATAAAGGTCGTTAAGGTTCATCATCATATCACGGTAGTTTTCGGCAAGGTCGTTGGCTTGTAGTATATGGTCGTGTACATCTTTAAAGTATTTTTCTGTACGTTCTTCAATCAATTCACTTTCGCTGCGCAAAATACCATTCACCAATTCTCTTACCGGCGATACACTTCTTTTAAGAATAATCATTTCTTTACGAAGCATATTTATTTTGGCAAGGCTACGGGTATTTGCATTTCTTACAATCGTTTCTTCCAGCTCTTCAATTTTTTCACCCAGCCCTTCCATCACTACAAAGTAATTGTCAACTATCAAATCAATAAGTGAATAATATAAAAAGTCGGCCCCGTTTTGCCGCACTTTACTGTTGTTTAACTTTAATTTTTCCCTTAATGGTGTAAACACATCCCTTGTAGCATCTTCCTGGAAACTGAGTACAAAATTTTTTCCAAGTACAATGCTAATTTGTTCTACTTCTACCGACGAATCTTTTTCATTAAAATACAGCATATTCATCAGCGAAAACAACAGCCCGTTTATTTCATCGGTTTTTGCACGCTGCCCCATGCTTAAGATGTCTTCAACAATCAGGTTATGGATACCATATTTTGAACAAATATTTTCAACATCAATTTTTTTTAAACCATCAACATTTATCCATGTTATTGCTGCAGGATCAATAAAAGAAAAACTGTCGTTAACCGAATCAAATTCTTGAAACCTCATTTCTTTAGTATCATAATTAAATACACTCAGTTTTGTTAATTCAGGTTCTTTTCGGTCTGATATAACTGTTGGGTTTACCTGCAATACCTTATGTGTACGTAATGATTGCAAAGGATTTAGCAAAGGATTTAAAAAATAGGAGATATATTTTTTAGCGCCCATAAAATATATGTTTATAGTTTAAAACAACCGGCAAATTGAAATTAGGTTTTTATTTAAGAAAGAACAATAGTAAATATAAATCCATCGCTATTATTAATCCTCTAATATTTGATTTTGAACTGGTTTAAATTTAGCATATAGCAAAAGCGTTGGTATTTGTGTAAATTACGTACGTACATTTGAGTACAATTAAATAAAATGTCAACCCTCAATATAACAATCATACAAAGCGATTTATTTTGGGAAGATAAGGTAGCCAACCTGCACATGTTTGAACAAAAGATAAACAGCATTGAGGGTAATGCTGAAATTGTGGTATTGCCCGAAATGTTCAGCACAGGTTTTAGTATGCAACCCCAACAGTTTGCTGAAAGTATGACAGGTGAAACGGTGGAATGGATGAAAAGGATTAGCCACGAAAACGGTATTGTGCTTACCGGCAGCCTGATGATTGAAGAAGAAGGTAATTATTATAACAGGCTGGTATGGATGCTGCCCAATGGGCAATATGGATATTACGATAAGCGTCACCTGTTTGCATTTGCACAGGAAGACAAACATTATAAAGCCGGTAATAAAAGATTGATAGCATCGGTAAAAGGCTGGAAAATAAACCTGATGGTTTGTTACGACCTGCGGTTCCCGGTATGGGCAAGACAGCAGACTGTAATTCATGAAGAAGAATCTGCAGTAAATGCAGCCTGCGAATACGATGTATTAATATATGTAGCTAACTGGCCCGAGCGTCGCAGCCATGCCTGGAAAACATTGCTTTGTGCAAGGGCTATAGAAAATCAATGTTATGTTGTAGGTGTAAACCGGGTGGGTAATGATGGTAACAATATTTACCACAGCGGCAACAGCCTTATTATTGATCCGTTGGGACAAGTTTTATATCACCTGGCCGATGAAGAAGATATATTTACCATTGAATTACAAAAAAAAGATCTTGATGATGCTAGGGCGAAATTCCCTTTTTGGAGAGATGCAGACAGGTTTAAAATTTTATAAATAAATAATTATTACCTGTTACTCTTTTCGTTTTTATCTTTTATCATTTCCATCACTACCTGCATCTTATAATCTATACCGTTTAACAATGCTTTATAATTGGTAGGTATGTAAATATCTGGCTGTATGCCATGCCCGTTTTTGGGTACATGATTGTATTGCACCAGCCTGAAAAGCGGAAGCCTTACTTTAATATGTGTTACGGGTAAAACAATATCCGGAATTAAAATGCCATTGTTGCCATGCCAGCCACCACCTGTTTCTTCGCCAATTAAAGTAACGCCGGGCTGCCCCTTTACTGCATTGCTGAAAAGCGCCGCCGCCGAAAAAGTGGAACCGTTAATAAGCACATATAAATTACCATCAAAATGGTTTTCTTTTTTTGGTTTATACCACCTACGTTCCCATCGTCCAAAATGATACAACCCGTCATTCTTTTTTTTGGTAAGCAAAAACAACCCAAGGTTATTTACAAAACTTTCTTTTATGTATTTTGAATATGGCTGCAAAGATTTGCAAACAGCATAAGAAGAATCGGCCACTTTAAAACTTTGCCTGCTTACATATTTTGTTAACAGGGTAGATAGCCTTATGCGGCCACCACCATTATTCCTGATGTCTAACACAACATTTGCAATACCTGTTTTTTTAATGTACCCAAATGTTTGCCTGTAAAACCTGCGCAAGCTACCTTCTGAAAAAGTATTGATGGTCACAATGGCTGTGTTATTGGTTGTATCTACTGCTAACGACCTTATATCCTGCAACCTTTTTTGCCTTGTTTCTTTCTTTTGTTTTTTTTGTTTCCTGTTAACAGCCTTTTCTCTTTTGGGTAAAGTGCTGTCTTTAGCAAAACCAAGGGTGGGAATGATTATAGATTTTTCTGTACCGGTGCTATCAATATAGGTAACAGTATAATTTTTGCTGATACCGAAAATGTTTCGATGAAAATAAGGGAAATTATTACTGAGTCTTAAATAATTTACATTATCAGCATAACCGTCTTCGGCCAGGTAATTAAACATGGTACTAACCAGCCTTGTATTTTTAATTCCGTTTATCGATGTGATGAGCATGCCTCTTTTTAATACAGAATCTTTACGGTTTAAATTGGCAGAGATAGCCATGGTATCATTCCAGCATTTTAAAAACAAAGGAAAAGACGGTAATCTTTTATCTGCCACCCATTTATTATAAGTTTTACTACGAATCATGCTTGTGTGGCCACAATGTATTTTTTGTAAAAGAGGCGCTATTACCTGCCAGCCAAACTGCTGTTCGGTAAGGCTATCGTGCAGCAAATTGTAATAACGGTCAAAATACATATCCATGCTGTCTTTGGGCGTATACCAGTAAAGCGATGGATGCTTTTTCTCAAGTATTTCTCTCAGCAGCGAATAATCTTTTTGTAATTGCCCGGGCGAAAATTTTTTATTGGGATTATAGTTTTTAGTGGCGGCGCAGGAACACAGGAAAACAGCTAAAGAAAAAACAAAGATTATTTTTATAGTTTTCATTAACTGTTGGCAAAAATTTCAAATTTAATAATACTTATATTAAGATGCTTTTATTTCAAAGGGTTCCACCCCTGTGCAATTAATGGGTGTTTATTGCCACCTCTTGTTATAAATGTTTTTTCATTTGCCGCTTCGGTGATATAACCTATAATGCTAAACCCGTTGTTCTTTTCAATTTTTTCATGGTCGGCCTGGTTAATGGTAAATAACAATTCATAATCTTCTCCACCACTTAGTGCGCAGGCTGTTGGGTCAAGCTCCAGCTTGTAGGCAAATTCTTTGCTGTCTTCGTTTAATGGCAGCTTGTCTTCGTACAGTACACAGCCTACATTACTTTGCTTGCAAATGTGCAGCATTTCGCTGCTAAGCCCGTCGCTAATATCCATCATGCTGGTAGGTACAATATTGTGTTCGGCAAAATATTCAATCACATCTTTTCTTGCTTCGGGTTTTAATAAGCGGCCAACAATATAAGCCTGGTTTTCCAGGTCGGGTTGTGCACCGGTTTCTTCAAATATCTTTTTCTCTCGTTCTAAAATGGTTAACCCTAAAAATGCACCACCCAAATCGCCGCTTACACAAATAAGGTCGTTTACTTTAGCGCCATCTCTTTTTACATATTTATCAGGCGCCACTTCGCCAATAGCCGTTACACTTATAATAAACCCTTTTTGTGATGTGGTGGTGTCTCCACCCACCAGGTCAACATTATACCGGTTACAGGCTGCATAAACACCTTCATAAAACTCATCCAACGCTTCTACGCTAAACTTATTGCTGATAGCTATACTAATTACGATTTGTGTTGGCGTGGCGTTCATAGCATATATATCGCTGATGTTTACAATTACCGATTTATAACCAAGGTGTTTCAGCGGAGTGTACATCAGGTCAAAATGAATACCTTCTACCAACAGGTCGGTGGTAATTACTGTTTGCCTGCCGTAATGATCAATAACAGCGGCATCATCACCCACACTTACAATGGTGGATGAATTTTTTGTTTCATTATTTTTGGTTAGATGGTCAATTAAACCAAACTCACCCAGTGTTGATATTTCGGTACGTTCTTGCATTTACAATTGTTTTCTGTTATGAATTACATCCAGCAACTCATCATGTATCAAACCGTTTGTGGCCACTAATTTTTTTTGATAAGGAGAATATTTATTGCCATCCATATCGGTTACTTTGCCGCCGGCTTCTTCTACAATCAAATAACCTGCTGCCGTATCCCAGGCGCTAAGGCTGTGTTCAAAAAAACCTTCAAACCTGCCGGCAGCCACCCAGCAAAGGTCAATGGCGGCGCTGCCAATCCTACGTACCGGAACACCTTTACGAATCAGTTTTTCAAAAACCTGCAAAGGCCCGTTGGGCATATCTAAATAGGTGTACGGAAAACCGGTAACCAGGCAACTGTGCAGCACCGAAGTTTTTTTGCTTACATGAATTTTTTTATCGTTGAGTGTTGCACCCTTTCCTTTTTCGGCTAAAAACATTTCGTTGATGAAGGGGTTATATACAGCGCCTAAAATCATTTGGCCTTTATGTTCCACACCAATACTTACACAACAAAGCGGAATACCGCTTGCATAATTGATGGTGCCATCTATAGGGTCAATTATCCATTTAGTATCGCTGTTGGTTATTATTTCGCCCACTTCTTCGCTCAAAATAAAATGATCGGGGTATTGGGCTTTAATGCAATCAATAATAGCTTTTTCAGCAGCATGATCAGCTTCGGTAACCCAGTTGTTAATGCCTTCCTTATTGCTAATTTTCAAATCATCGTTATTGAAAAAATGCCGTAGCTGTTTAGCCCCGGCTTCTACTGCATGTAAAAGTGTAGTTTTTAGCATGGCGCAAATATACAAAGGCTTCTTTACTATATTTGAATATGCTTTTATCTGTTATCATTGTAAACTACAACGTAAAATATTTCCTGGAGCAGTGCCTGCATTCGGTACAAAAAGCATGTTCAAATATAGAAGCAGAAATAATTGTGGCTGATAATAATTCTAATGATGGCAGTAAAGACTTTTTGCCCGCCTTGTTTCCTAAGGTTAATTTTATTTGGAATGCTACCAACATTGGTTTTGCAAAAGCCAACAACCAGGCGCTTGCAGCAGCCAAAGGCAAATTTATACTGTACCTTAACCCCGATACGATATTGCCCGAAGACGTAATTGATAAATGCCTGAATTTTTTTGAACAGCATACAAATGCCGGGGGGCTAGGCATTAAAATGATAGACGGCTCAGGTAAATTTTTAAAAGAAAGCAAACGGGCTTTTCCATCGCCCCTCACTTCGTTTTTTAAATTAAGCGGACTAACTAAACTTTTTCCAAAATCAAAAATATTTGCACGCTATCACCTTGGGCATTTGCCTGAAACCGAAAATCACGAAGTGGATGTGCTTGCCGGAGCTTTTATGATGATTCCTAAAAAAATTTTGGATGAAGTAGGAAATTTTGACGAACAGTTTTTTATGTATGGCGAAGATGTGGACCTAAGTTACAGGATACAAAAAGCGGGGTATAAGAATTATTATTTTGCCGACAGTACCATCATTCACTTTAAAGGCGAAAGCACTAAAAGAGGAAGCCTTAATTATGTACGTATGTTTTACAAGGCGATGAACCTGTTTGTGAAAAAACATTATAGCGGCACTAAAGCGGGTATCTATATATTTTTTATACAGGCCGCCATCCTGATGAGGGCATTGTTTTCGGCCATTGGCCATCTTTTAAAAAAGATTGGCTTGCCGGTACTGGATGCCATCATCATACTTACATCGCTATGGCTTACAAAATTTTTTTGGAGCAATTATATTAAGGGCGAAACAAATTATTCGCCCAATGTGATATTAATTGCTTTTCCTGTTTTTACCGCCATTTTTTTATTGGCGGCGTATTATACGGGATTGTATGATAAAGGATACAAGCGGTCGCAACTGGTACGCTCAACACTTGTAGCAGCATTGATTATTTTAAGCACTTATGCATTACTGCCCGAGAGTGTAAGGTTCTCGAGGGGCATACTTGTATTGGGCATAGCATTGTCATATATTTTAATGAACATCATGCGCAGGCTGTTTATTAAATGGCAATACCTGGAAACCATACCCAAAGATTATGAAAGGCAACAAACAATTGTTGTGGCAGGTGAAAAAGATTTTAAAGCAATTACCTCTTTGATGCAGCAGGCCGGAATGCCCGAAAAAGTATTGGGGCGTATAGAAAACGGTCTTACTCAAACGGGGCCTTCGCTTGGTAAAATTGATCAACTGCCCAGCCTTGTAAAAAAGTACAGTGTTAATGAAATTATTTTTTGCGAAAACGGACTAAGTTTTAAGGAGATTATAAACATTGTAAAAACATTACCAACCGGTATCTATAGTAAATTTCACAGCTCAGGCAGCAGCAGTATTGTGGGTAGCAACAGCAGTAAAGAAAAAGGCGATTATGTGGCCGTGGGTAATAATTACAGCATTGCAAACCCTATTCAGCGGCGTAATAAAAGATTACTTGATATTTTACTGGGTGTGTTTTTCATCATAGGGTTTCCTGTGATTATTTTTTTACAAAAGAAAATCACAAGATTTTATAAAAATGTTTTTGATGTGTTGTTTGCAAAAAAAACATGGGTGGGTTATGCTGCCATACCCAACAGTTTCCCTGCATTAAAAACACCGGTACTTACCAGCACATCGTTACCATCACAACTTAACGAGCTACCCGTAGAAGCATTACTTAAAAGCGATGAATGGTACGCCACAGGTTATTCTGTTTTAACCGATCTTAAAAAAATAAGCCGGGGCTTTAAGTTTCTGTGTTATTGATTTGCAACAATACTTGCAACAAAATTTTTTATTGCACCGTTTAAATCATTGCCTGTTGAATGGATTGTTGAAAATGAAATTTCATCGCACTGTTTTAAAATATCGGCCAGGCAAAAATCATTTTGATTAACTGCCTTAAAAATATTTTTATTGCCCAGGTATTTTGCCAGGTACTCCTGTTCAGTTTGCCCGGGTGTTGGCACAAGCACAGCTTTCTTTTGCAGTGTTACCAGGTCCATGATGGTTGAGTAGCCGCTGCGGCTTATTATAATTTTTGATTGTTGTATCAATTTGCTCATTTCTGCCGATGGCAGATGATTGATAATTGTTACCTGCGGATTTTTAATTTGAGGCAGGGTGTTTTGTTGTGGCAACCCCCGAACAATTACAACCTTATAATTGCATTCACGTACTTGTTGTAAAATGATGTTCTCAAAAATGCTACGCTGTGGTTCGGGACCCGAAATAATACAACAACAATCGAAGCTTAATTGCACTTCGTCTTTTTCAAATCTTGATAAGGGGCCGATATAAGTTACCGGAATTGCCGGTAATTTTACCGGATGCGAAAGTTCACCTGCAAGGTTTTCGTCAACAGCCCAATCGGGAACCCAGCATGCATTGTATTTATTAATGTAATGGTAGTGTATTTTTTGAACCAACCGGTTTAGAAAACTGTTGCCTGTTTTTATAAACAGTTGGTGCGTTATATAAATGGATGTGATTTTTTTGTTTGACATGCCCAGCCTGTTATCGGATATTATGGCATCTGCCTTGTATTTTTCGATGGCTGATTTTAACCAACGTTTTTCGGCCCGTACACGGCTGAGCAGTTTAGGAAACTGCAAAAACAATTTTGCCATAAACCATTCTTTGTGGCTGCTGTATTGCATTTCATAGCCTTTGCAATCTACAAATTCAAGCGCAGGAAATTCCTTTTGTAATAAATCTTTTATGGCGCCATCGGCAGCAATAATAACAATGCAACCATTTTTAAGAAGGGTTAAAATAATTGGTATGCAACGGGTTGCATGGCCAAGCCCCCAGTCTAATGGTGCAACCAACACCCGTGGCATATATTGTAAGCTGTTAAAATTTTTACCTTTTATCAAAACAAAGCAATAAATGTTGGTGAAAATAGTTTAAATTGTAACCTTATTATATGAAACTATTAAATAAATTACCATTTCTGCTGTTAATATTAGCAACAGTTATATTAACAGTAAGTTGTGCATCATCAAAAAAAAACCAATGTGGCTGCCCTAATAAACAGGGGATGGTGGGCTATAAATAACTTAACTGTTTAAACTAACTTCCAAAAAAAACCATGAACAACCCAAACCGAGATTTGCTGGTTTTGTTCAACCAGGAGATAATGACTCCACAGGCAATTGAGCATGAAGTAGAAATGCTGCATCGCCTGCTTTATTCCATTGAAGGGTTAGACAGTTTGGCTGTTGCCCACGAAATCATCGACCTTAACAAGTATAAGATTATCATTAAGCCTCACCAGTTACGCAGCCTTATCCGCAACAGGGATTTAAAACCTTTTGTTTTTTTAAATTGCAAAAATTAATAACCGGGCTGTATTTTTCAAACAACTTTTTTCAATGCACTTTTCAGGGCGCCCAGCATTTCATCAATTTCTTCTTTTTTGCAAGTACCCACACTAAGCCTGTACCAGTTACTTTCCCTGCTTGCACCAAAAGCATAAAATGGCACAATGGCCAGCTTTGCTTCATCTAAAATATAAGAAGTAACATCGGCTTGTGTTGCCAGCAGTTTTCCCTGGGCTGTTTTTTTACCGGCATAATCAATTTGTATGGTAAGGTAGATGGCGGCTTCGGGAGCAATGGCATCAATATTAAACCCTTCTTTTTTCATTTGCTTTAAACCAGAAAATATCTTTTGCAGCCGTTCATTTACCTCCCATTTAAAATTGGCAAAATACTTATCTATCACCTGGGTCCGTAATAAAAATTTTGAAACGGCTTTTTGTTCGGCCATGGGCGCCCAGGCGCCTACATGACTGTTGATGGCGGTCATTTTTTTAAGTACCGCTTCGGGGCCAAGCGCCCAGCCAACCCTTACACCTGTTGCAGCAAACGATTTGCTAATGCCATCTATAAAAATGGTATAGTCTTTCATTTGCGGCCTTAGGGTAACCGGGTTGTAATGTACGGTATCGCCAAATGTAAGTGTCCAGTAAATCTGGTCGTACATCAGGTATAATTTTTTTTCGCCTTCGGCACGGCTGTTGTTTTCTTCAATCACCAGGTCGCAGATGGCCGTTAGTTCTTCTTTGCTAAATGTGGTACCGGTAGGGTTTAGTGGCGAACACAAAGAAAGCAGGGCAGCGCCTTTTATATGCTCTTTTATTTGTGAAGCAGTAAGCATAAAGTTGTTTTCTTTTTTTGCTTCCAGCATAATATGTTCGCCCTGGGTAAAATGTACATAGTGGTTATTGTTCCAGCTTGGTGCAGGGTAAATCACTTTGTCGCCCTTATCTACAATGGCACAGTACAGTGCATAAATTAATGGCCTACCGCCGGCGGCAATTAAAATTTCGTTGGCAGAATAATCCAGCCCTTCTCTTTTTTTTATAAATGCTGATACAGATTCCCTTAAAGCCAGTAAACCATCGGCTGGCGGGTAAGTGGTTGCTTTTTCCTTATATGCATTGATAATCTCTTCTTCAAGCTCAAGCGGGATAGGAAAGATGGCAGAGTTAAAATCACCAATTGTATAGTTATATATTTTTTCTCCCTGTTTTATTTTTTCTTTGATAATGCCCCCTAAACGAACAATTTCAGAACCCTTTAAAGTTTCAGCCAGCACACTCAGTTTTACATTACTCATAAGCATTACATTAATGGACAAAAGTAAAATTTTAAAGGGGGATGGCAAAGAATAAAAAAAGAGAGTTATGATATATAACCCTCTCTTTTTTTATTTATTAAAATAATGTAACCATCACTCAATAAGCTTATAATCAGAAAATAATTTTATTGGAGTTATATTTACCAGTTTTTTATAATCAAGCCACTTGCTGTTAAAAAAACTGTTTGTTTTTTGTACTGCTTCATTCACTAAGCTTTCTGCTTCATTTACCATTCGCATTTCCTGTTGGTCGGGTATCTTGGTTTTACCCATCACTTCACCCTTTGCATTGTTTAATGTACCCATTACCGTTAATTGATAAGTGGTTCCGTATCCCTGCTTTTCCTGTGGTTTACCAAAAATAAAATAGCGGATACTTTTTATAGAATCGGTCATAGCGCTGCCCGCCTTGCGAAGGCTGTCAAACTGTTTACCTTCTTCATTTTTTAACTGGGCCTCAATTTTTGATATGGTTTCTTCCGCATCGCTTAACCTGTCTGTTATTTCTGTTATGCGTTCGGTACTTTTATCAAGCCTTTTAAGTAACTGCAATTTTGCATCATATATTTGTTTGTTTGCCGGTACGTTGGGGTCTGCTTTTACATCAATCATTGTACTATCGGCATCGGCGCCCAACAACATTACCAACTTATACATTCCCGGAAAAACAGGATAGCCCGAAGGCTCCGGCGAATTGGGCTTAGGTTTTGGAGAACCGGGCCGGCGTACGCCTTTCATTTCGAACCCCCACGATCTGCGGGAAAAACCAGTATCCACTTTAAACCTAAATGTGCGTATCAATTCATTATTGCTATCGTATATTTTTACGGTGGCTGTATCGGCTTTATGTTTTTTTGTGGTGCCGGTTTTTTCTGCAGCATTTACAAAGAAAGAATAAGAAGCGCCACTACCACGATTATCACCTTCATACAATCCCCACTTACTCCAATCGTAACCCGTTTCGGGCCTGTAATTAGCCATGTATGCTGTTGGGGCTTTAAATACAGTAAGTTTTTTTGCAAAAGCATTTCCGTTATTGGCGGCAGCTTTTCTAAAAGCTTTTATATCATCAAAAATATAAATAGCCCTGCCAAAGGTAGCCACCACTAAATCGGCTTCTCTTTCCTGTATTGCCATATCGTATGTTGATACTGAAGGATAATAATTTTTCCATTGCTGAAAATTAGCGCCGTTATCAAAACTAATCCAAAGCCCATGTTCGGTACCCACAAAAATCAGGTTGGGTTCTACAGGGTCTTGTATCATACACAATGCGTAACCTTTCACTTTGTTTTCATCAATCATACGCTCCCATGTTTGCCCGTAATTTCTTGTACGGAAAATATAAGGTTTAAAATCTGACCTTCGGTAATCATTACAAACAATAAAAGCTTCGCCTGCATTATAGCGACTGGACCGTATTTGCGGTATCCAGCTTCCCAAAGGCATACCCGGAATTTTTCCACGGAAATTTGTCCATGTTTTTCCGGCATCCCTGCTCAACTGCACATTACCATCATCGGTGCCAACCCAAATAATATTTTTATCAATAGCTGACGGTTCAATACAAAGAATAGTATTATAATTTTCGGCGCCGGTTATATCAATTGAAAGGCCGCCGTTATTGGATTGGTCTTGCTGGGCTTTGTTATTGGTGGTTAGGTCTGGCGAAATAATATCCCATGTTAACCCTTTATTAGTGCTTTTATGAACAAACTGGCTACCAAAATAAATTGTTTTTGAATCAAAAGGGTCCTGGGTAAATGCAGCATTCCAGTTAAATCGTAAAACAGTTTTTAAATCGGGTGGCGGCGGTTGAATACCCATTTGCTCGCCGGTAACTACGTTTTGTTTTTGAAGCACACCTTCCTGGCTCATAGAGTAAACCCAATCATTATCATCAGGGTCGGGAGAGGTTTCAAACCCATCGCCGCTGCCAACATTTGCCCAATAATAATTTCTTATGCCTCCACCGTACCGCCATATATAAGCGGGCCCATGCCAGCAGCCGTTATCCTGCATACCTCCCATTACATTGTATGGAATTTTATTATCAACAGCTATGTGGTAGAATTGACCAACAGGAATACGTTCATTAAAATTCCAGTTGCGGCCACGATCCCTGCTGATGCCTATGCCGCCATCATTACCATCCAGTATAAAATTAGGGTCAAGCGGGTTTATCCAAAATGCATGATGATCGGGATGGATACCACTATAAGGAATTACGGTTGAAAAAGTTTTTCCGCCATCTTCGCTCATGGAGATGATTTGATTAATGTTATATAAACGATTTTCATTTTTGGGATCTACTCTTATATCCTGGAAATAAAATGCCCGGTTTGTAACATCTTTTTTATTACTGTTTACCAACTCCCAACTAAAGCCACCATCATCCGATTTGTATAAACCGTTTTTTGTTGCTTCAATTAAAGCATATACCCTTGTTGGTTCATTGTACGAAATGGTTAACCCTATTCTTCCCAGGTTGCCGCCGGGGATACCATCATCTTTACCAAGCTTTTTCCAGTTTTTTCCTCCATCTACGGTAATAAACAAACCACTTCCTTTGCCACCGCTGTAAAAACTATAGGGCGTGCGCTGATGCTGCCACATGGCTGCAATTAATTTATTTGGATTGGTAGGGTCCATCACCAGGTCACCACAACCACTGCTGTCGTTGGTATGTAAAATTAATTTCCAGGTGTCGCCACCATCGGTGGTTTTATATACGCCACGTTCGGGATGAACACCAAATGGGTTTCCAATAGCGGCTACATACACCGTGTTAGGGCTTGTTGGGTCTATAATTATGCGATGTATATTTTTTGTTTTCTCAAGTCCCAGTATCTTCCATGTTTTTCCTCCATCCATTGTTTTATAAATGCCTTCGCCAATACTTACCGAGTTACGGGGATTACCCTCGCCGGTTCCCACCCAAACAACAGAAGGGTTGCTTTGCTGTATGGCAACAGCACCTATATTTTGTGTTGGTTGCTCATCAAAAACGGGAGTCCAGTTACTGCCACAGTTTTCGGTTTTCCATACACCGCCAGATGCTGTGCCCAGGTAAATTAAATTGGGATTTGTGTACAAAGCATCTATCGCTGTTATACGGCCGCTCATTCCGGCAGGGCCAATACTGCGTGGTTTTAAATTTTTAAACTGTTCGAGCGAAATTTTTTGAGCATCAATGTTATTACAAACTGAAATAAAAAAAAGGCTGAGGATAAAAGGAATTAATTGCTTCATTGTTTTTGTTTATGGACAATGAAGATGCAAAAAAATCGCCGTGAATACAAATGAAAAGTATGAACGGCGATATCAAATTGGGGTATATTTATTTTCCTTTTGAGTTGAAATTTTTTTCTGCCTCCCTTGCTTTTTCAAAATCAAGGATAACCGAATTTATACAATAACGCAAACCGGTTGGTGGCGGCCCGTCGTCAAATACATGGCCCAGGTGTGCTTTACATTTACCGCACATTACTTCGGTGCGTTGCATGCCATGGCTGTTATCCGGAGCATAAATGATACTTCCTTTGCTGATGGGTTCAAAAAAACTTGGCCAGCCGCACGAACTTTCAAATTTGCCATTGCTGCTGAATAATGGGTTGCCGCAAGCGGCACAGTAATAAGTACCGCCCTCTTTACTGTTCCAGTATTTTCCGGTAAAAGCCATTTCGGTTCCTTTTTCACGGGCAATATGGTAAACATCTGCCGGAAGTATTTTTTTCCATTCGGCATTGCTAAGATCTACCTTGTTGGTATCTGTTTTAGAAAAAACGGGGTTATCTTTTTTTAAACTGTCCATATTTGTTGTTTTATTTACCTGTGCATTGGTACAGGCCGATATTAATAAAGATGCCAGGATGATGGTGTACAGTGAGCGTTTCATGTTATAAAAACAAATTTCGTGATAAATAGTTTTTTTTATGTACGAAAAGCGGCATTTTATGGATTTTAAACAGATAGCCCTTGTTGTTAATGAATAATTAAAATACGAATGTTATATTTGCTTACTTCATAAGGATACTAACTATATGTTTAATTTAATATTATTTGGCCCACCGGGTAGTGGCAAAGGAACACAAAGCGAAAAGCTGATATCCAGGTATGGCCTTAAACACCTGAGCACCGGCGATTTGCTGCGCCACGAGATAAGCCACCAGACAGAATTGGGCAGGGAAGCACAAAATTTTATGGACAAAGGACAACTGGTGCCCGATGAAGTGGTGATTGGCATGATAAGCTCGGCGCTGGATGAAAACCCGGGCGCAAAAGGTTTTTTGTTTGATGGTTTTCCACGTACACAGGAACAGGCAATTGCGCTGGATAAATTATTAAAACTAAAAAAAGCCCCTATTGCTGTAATGCTGGCACTTGATGTAAGCGAAGAAGAACTGATTAAACGGTTATTGAAAAGGGGCGAAACAAGCGGCCGCAGCGATGATGATAACGAACAAGTGATAAGGGCCCGGATAAATGAATATCGCAATAAGACTGCAGTGGTAGCAGATCATTATAAAAAGTTTGATAAAGTAGTAATGGTTAAAGGCGAAGGAACCATTGAGGAGATTTTTGAACGCCTTTGTAATGAGATTGATAAAAGGGATAAATAAAAAAATTGAATTTTAATAACAAGCATCCTGAAAAGGATGTTTTTTGTTTTTAAATACCAGGTAGTTTAAACAGTAATAAAAAATAAATTTACATTGCTGCAATGGATGAAATAAAATTAAATTTTATAACAAAAGATTGCCTTGCCCTGTTTAAAAAAATAAAAGGAAATGCTACAGGCAACTGGGGCAAAATGAACGGCCAGCAAATGGTTGAGCATGTAGCAGGATTTTTTTATGTATCATCGGGTAAAATAAAATTTCCTTTGGCTATTCCCCGGGAACACTTGCCCAAATACAAAGAGTTTTTATTTAGCGATAAAGAATTCAGAGAAAATACCAGGGCCCCGCTAAGTATAATAGGCGAAGAGCCTTGCCCTTAAGATTTGCATCAATGGAAGAAGCCATTGATAACCTTGATAAATCAATAGCGGCTTTTGAAAACCATTTTGCCAATAACAAGGACGAAAAAACATTACATCCTGTTTTTGGAGAATTGAATTATGAAGAATGGATTCTGTTGCATTATAAACATGTGCGGCATCATTTAAAACAGTTTGGCATGGTTTGAATTTTTAAAAGGGGCATATTGCCTCTTTTCTTTTTAGGTTAACTTAGCATATTAAATTTTACGATTGCATGAAGCTTGAAAACTATATAACAGGAAAATGGATTACAGGCGATGGTGAAGGGCAGCAACTTTATGATGCTGTTACCGGCGAAACTATTTGCTATGCTACAACAAAGGGGTTTAACTTTAAAGATATTCTTGATTATGGACGAAAAGTTGGAAACCCTGCGCTATGCAAAATGACTTTTCACGAACGGGGCAACATGTTGAAGGCATTAGCGCTACATTTAAGAACACACTTAGATAAATTTTATTCCATCAGTTACAAAACAGGTGCAACAAAAGCCGATAGCTGGGTAGATATAGAAGGCGGTATAGGAAATTTATTTGCCAACGCATCGCTGCGGCGCAAATTGCCCAATACCAGTTTTGCTATTGATGGCGACAGCCACAACTTAAGTGCGAACAACAGTTTTATGGGCACTCATATTTTGGTACCTAAAGACGGTATTGCTGTTCATATCAATGCATTTAATTTCCCGGTATGGGGCATGCTTGAAAAAATTGCCGTTAACCTTTTAGCCGGAATGCCCTGCATTGTAAAACCGGCTACGGTTACCAGTTACCTTACCGAAGCGGTTGTTAAGGAAATTATTGCCAGCAAAATATTACCCGAAGGAGCTTTACAATTAGTGTGTGGCAGTGCTGGCGATATGCTCAATCATGTTACATCGCAGGATGTGGTAACATTTACCGGTTCGGCATCTACAGGCCTTTTACTTAAATCAAACCCAAACATACTGAAAGAGAATGTGCCTTTTAATATGGAAGCAGATTCGCTTAATTGTATTGTTCTTGGGCAGGATGTAACTGCAGCAATGCCCGAATGGGATATTTTTATTAAAGAAGTTAGAAAAGAAATGACATTGAAAGCCGGGCAGCGCTGTACCGGTATACGAAGAATATTTGTACCCGAAAATAAAATGGAAGATGTGTGGAAAAGCATTGCAGCTTCGCTATCGCAAACCAAAATAGGCAACCCCTTGAATACAACTGTACGCATGGGTTCGCTTGCAGGGCAAACACAACGTAACGAAGTAAAAGAGCAGGTACAAAAATTACTGGCATCATCACAAATTATTTATGGTAGTTTGGATAGTGTGGACGTAGTTGATGCAGATGCAAGCACAGGTGCATTTATGAGCCCTGTTTTACTCATGAATGAAAAGCCATTTGAAACAAAAGAAGTGCATGAAGTGGAAGCCTTTGGCCCTGTAAGCACCATCATGCCATACCAAAAAGCAGATGACGCCATTGCCTTAAGTAAATTAGGTAAGGGAAGCCTATGCTCAACAATTGTTACAGCTAATCATAAAACAGCACAGCATTATGTGGTTAATGCCGCCTCTCACCATGGCCGCATATTGATATTAAATAACGAATGTGCAAAAGAAAGTACCGGGCACGGCTCACCATTGCCGTTACTAATACATGGCGGGCCGGGCAGGGCCGGCGGCGGCGAAGAAATGGGTGGCCTGCGTGGCGTAAAACATTACCTGCAGCGTACAGCCATACAGGGTTCGCCAACAACCATTACTGCTGTTACAGAAGTTTACCAGCAATATGCCATCGGGAAAAACCCGGGCAAACATCCTTTTAAAAAATATTTTGAAGAACTTGAAATTGGCGACCAGATTATTACATCAAAAAGAACTATTACAGCCGACGACATTGATAAGTTTGCCGACCTGAGCGGTGATCATTTTTATGCACATATAAAAACCACCGATTTTGAAGGCACTATGTTTGAACAACAGGTGGCACACGGTTATTTTATTATGAGCCTGGCTGCAGGTTTGTTTGTTGATAGCTACGAAAAAAACCCGGTGTTGTTGAATTACGGTATTGATGAATTACGTTTTACAAAACCTGTTTACCCTGGTGCAGAACTATACGTTCGCTTTACCTGTAAAGAAAAACTGCAAAACGATAAACGTGTTATAGAAAAACCCGAAGACTTTAAACAGGGCGATGATATTGATAAAGGAATTGTGAAATGGCTGGTAGAAATAATTGATGATAATGACGAGATTACCGGAGTGGCAACCATATTAACAATGGTAGCAAAGAAGAATAAGCAGGCATAAAAAATCCTGCTTATTCGCTGTTTATATTTTATTGCAAATATTGCTGAAAAAAAGCCACTGTTTTATTGGCACAATCATTTTGATTGGTTGGATTAAACCCATGGCCATCTAAAAAATACTCATAATACTGGTGTGGTACAGCAAGTGTATTTAATTTTCCATTAAGCGCCTGGCTTTGATAAAGGGGTACCAGTAAATCCAGGGTACCATGAAAAATGATGGTTGGTTTAGACTGGGCGTTTACACGAACTATTGGGCTAACCGATTCATAAAGTGGGGTTGTTGCCGTTGTCCAGGGGCTGCCGGTGTATATTGTTAATACATCACCAACAGATTGTCCTAAAAATATATTATACGTATTATACCAGTTCCAGTCGTTTATTTGCGCCGGGCCATACATATCCGAAACAGCCCTTACATAATTATTGGTATTAAAGGCGTAAGTGTATAATAAAGCCAGGTGCCCACCGGCACTTTCTCCAATCATAGCCATGGTATCAGAAATGGCAAAAGCGGTTTTATTATTTGCCATAAAATTTACAGCAGCAATAATATCGTTCATTATCTCGGTATGATGAATATTGGCTGCATTACTTGCCAGGCGATAATTGATATTGGCAATAGCGGCGCCTGGCCATTTAGCTCTTAACAGGTTTTTCATGTAATTATAATCATTCTTATCGCCGCCATACCAGGCACCACCATGTATCATTACAATCAACTTAGTGCTGCTGTTGCGCCCTGCGGGCAAATAAATATCCATCTTTTGTTTGGCATCGGTACCATAAGAGGTGTCTAAAATAATCCGTTCAGAAAGATTACCGTTGCCTCCCCCACCACCATTACCGCCGCCGCCGCCGGTACCTCCACCGCCTCCCGGATTTTCTTTAGTACATGAGCTTATAAAAAAGATAAATACAAACAGTAAAGCAGATACCAAATAGCGCCTATCATTTGTTGGGTATAAAGCCTGGTTAATGATTTTCATTATTTTTTATTTTAGATATACCAAATATCGGGCTAAAAATTAAAAATACATGTTAATAAAAACATATACGCATACAGCTGCAATATTACTTTAAGCAATATTTTAAACCCGAATGAACCTATATTTAGTATTTTTAAAAAAAATTATATCATGGACAAAGCGTATGTAAAAAGCCATATTGAACATGGCATCAATACTATAGAATTTTTTCATCCGCAAAGCAATTCATTACCTATAAAAATACTGGAAGAGTTGGCCAAGGAAATTCATTTTGCGGGAACGCATGATGAAACCAGGGTAATTGTTTTACAAAGCGGTGGCGAAAAAACTTTTTGTGCAGGCGCCAGTTTTGATGAATTGATGGCCATTAAGGATGAAAAAGAAGGACTGGTATTTTTTAGCGGCTTTGCCAATGTAATTAACGCTATGCGTAAATGCCCAAAGTTTATCATTGGCCGTATACAGGGTAAAAGTGTTGGTGGCGGTGTGGGGCTTGCCGCTTCGGTTGATTATGCCATTGCAACAAATAAAGCAGATATAAAATTAAGTGAGTTGGCGGTGGGTATTGGACCTTTTGTGGTGGGGCCCGCTGTTGAAAGAAAAATAGGTATATCGGCTTTTAGCGGCCTTGCTATTGATGCTACAACATGGCGCAATGCCGATTGGGCAAGAAGAAAAGGTTTATTTGCAGAAATGCATGAAACTGTTGAAGGAATGGATGAAGCCGTTAACAGGATGGCTAACACTTTAACCAATTCAAACCCACAGGCAATGGCCGCAATGAAAAAAATTTTTTGGGCTGGCACCGATCATTGGGACAGTTTACTTAAAGAAAGAGCAGCCATTAGTGGTAAATTAGTATTAAGCGATTTTACAAGAAACGCTATCAATAAATTCAAAGCAAAAGACTAATTGAAGAATTTATATAAACAGGAAAAAAATTGGGATTAAAAATTTTTTCTCGATATAATTTTAATTACAGGCACTAAATGTTTAATCCGCCACAGGCACTAATAATCTGGCCTGTAACATAACTACCCATATCGCTGGCCAAAAACAAGCATACATTGGCTATATCTTCGGTGCTTGCAAACCTGCCCAACGGAATATCGGCTTTATATTTTTCGGCGCCTTCGCCTTCTTTTAAATAACTGGTCATATCGGTTTCTACAAAACCAGGCGCCACAGCATTACTGCGTATATTGCGGCTGCCTAGTTCTTTGGCAATACTTTTTGTAAAACCAATGATACCTGCTTTGCTGGCCGCATAACTGCTTTGCCCGGCATTGCCCATTTCGCCTATAACACTGCTCATGTTTATGATACTGCCGCTTTTTGCTTTCATCATGGGGCGTATCACCTGCTTAGTCATGTTAAAAACGCTTTTTAAATTTACCTGCATCACTTCATCCCATTGTTCAGGTGTCATACGCAGTAATAAATTATCTTTTGATATGCCTGCATTGTTAACACATATATCTATACTGCCAAATTCTTTCATTACCTCATTTACAAAACTTTCGCAGGCTGCATAGTCGCCGGCATTGCTTTGATACGCTTTTGCTTTAACACCCATTGATGTTAATTTTTCTTCCAGTGCTTTTGCTTTTGCAGCGCTTGAATCACTAACATAAGTAAAAGCAATATTGCTACCATGCTCAGCAAACTTAATGGCAATGCCTTCGCCAATGCCCCGTGCGGCCCCGGTGATGATGGTATTTTTTGTATTGAGTAGTTTCATGCCTACAATTGGATAATTGTTAAATAAAAAAGGATGAATTTATAAATATTTTGGATAAATAACACTAATAAACCAAGGTAAATTATTGAATAAATTATGCAATACCAAATAGAGAATTTAAAAAAACGTTTAGCGGAAATAAAACTGAATATAAGCATACCAGCCAAAACCACAGGGCCTGTGATTTTATCGCCCTGTAAAAAATTAATTCCAAAGATTAACCTTAAAAAAAGCATTATTATTGGCAACACCAGGAACCCCCATAATAAAAGGAAAGAAGTATTTTCTGTAACATAAATAAAATGATCATAATAATATTTTCTCTTTTTAAAAGCCAATAGCCACGATAAAGAGGCCATTACAGGAAGTATTATAAACAACAGAAATTTGGATACCTTTTCGCCTTTGGCATGAAAAGCTTCCGATACCTGGGCCCAGTCCATATTTTTAGCAGTCATTAATGCAGATACTTTCTTTTGTGCAAAGCTTCCATATAATTCATGTGAAGTGTGATAAAAGAGCCTCATATTTAATCCTTCGAAAATAGGAAACAGGAGATACAGGATAATTAACATCAAAAAAAGTGAAAGAGGTTTAAAATATTTTTTTCTAACACCGTTACAGTAATCTTCTGAAAACTTTCCCGGGTGCAGGATAATTGTTTTAAGGCTGGTTAATAATGTACCTTCAAAATGGGTAACAAAATGAAAAACATCGGCAAACAGGATGCTTATCCTTTTGTCATTTTCATTATGTATTTTTTCGCCGCAGTTGTTACAATATTTTCCTACAAAATGATTCTTACAATTTTTACAAATAAATTCCTGCATAAATAATAATTATAAAGAAATCGAAAGAATTTCATTTATGATTGTTCGGTCGTTACTCAGCCGTGGCACTTTGTGCTGCCCGCCCAGTTTACCCTTATTACGCAACCAGTTATTAAATGTGCCAGGTTTTAAGTTATGTACAATGGGCAATCGCAAAGCTATGTTTTTGTGGCGCTTGGCTTCGTAATCGCTGTTGATGTTTTTTAATTCGCTGTCAAGCAACGAAACAAAATTTTCAAAATTATCAGGTTCTTTTTCAAATTCAACCAACCACTCATGTGCCCCGTTATCATGCTCGCTGAAATATACGGGTGCTGCTGTGTAATCATTTACCACTGCATTGGTTTTTTCTGCAGCAAAGGCAATTGCTTTATCACTATTATCTACAATCACTTCTTCGCCAAAAGCATTTATATAATGTTTTAAACGGCCACTTACTTTTATAAGATAAGGATTAAGGTTGGTAAATTGTATGGTATCGCCAATCAGGTATCGCCACAAACCACCTGTTGTACTTATAATTAATGCGTAATTTTTACCGGTTTGCACATGGTTTAAGCCTACGGTTTTTGGATTTTCTTTTCCATATTCTTCAACAGGCATAAATTCATAAAAGATACCATGCTCTGTAAATAACAACAAACCATTATCATCGGGGCTTTGTTGCCCGGCAATAAAACCTTCGCTGGCATTGTATATTTCAAGATAATTTATTTTGCTGCCGATAATTTTATCAAACTGTTCTTTATACGGTACAAAAGAAACACCACCGGTTATATACAGTTCTAAATTGGGCCACACCTCTTTAATAGTTGTTTTGTTTTTTATTTCTAAAATCCGTTTTAGCAATATCAATGTCCAGGTGGGTACGCCTGCAAGCGAAGTAACATTTTCGTCAGCCGTAACCTGCGCCAGCTTTTCAATCTTTTCTTCCCATTCATCTAAAAGCGCCACACTTAATTCCGGTGTTCGTATCCATTGCCCCCAAAAAGGAGAGTTTTGCATAAGTACGGCGCTAAGGTCGCCGTATTGTATATCTTCATTGTGTTGGTTTATTTGATGAGAGCCGCCCACTACCAGGCCTTTGCCTGTTAATAAATCGCTTGAGGGAAAATTTTTATAGTAAGTGCTTAGCAAATCTTTACTTGCCTTATAATGGTTATCCTGCAGGCTTTCGTCGCTGATGGGGATAAATTTGCTTTTATCGCTTGTGGTGCCTGATGATTTTGCAAACCATTTTATAGGTGTGTTCCATAAAATATTCTGCTCGCCGTTCATCATCCTTAATATGTACGGTTTTATATCATTGTATTCATGAATGGGAACCCTTTTTTTAAATTCCTTAAGGGTAAATAGTTTCGAGAAATTATATTTTCTTCCAAACTCGGTGTATTGTGCGGCTGTAACAAGTTCTTGCAATACCTCACGCTGTACAGCTACCGGGTGGTTGCTCCAGTTTTCGATACGCCACAGGCGCATGCGTGCTAATTTGGATATTGCTGATGAGAGTAATTTCATTTCGTTGCCAAGATAATTAAATTATCGGGCAGCTTCATCATGTAAATAATCCTTTCTTTTTAATTCAAAGTTTTTGCCCAGGTACAAACTGCGTACCTGCTCGTTGGCAGCAAGTTCTTCGGCTGTGCCATGTGTAAATATTTTTCCATCAATAAGTAAATAGGCCCTATCGCAAATGGAGAGTGTTTCGTTTACATTATGATCGGTGATGAGTATCCCTATGTTCCTGAATTTTAATTTTGCTACAATTGATTGTATATCTTCAACAGCAATAGGATCCACGCCGGCAAAGGGTTCATCAAGTAAAATAAATTTTGGGTTTACGGCCAAAGCCCTAGCAATTTCTGTACGGCGCCTTTCGCCACCGCTTAGTGTATCACCGTTGTTTTTGCGTACACGCTGCAGGTTAAATTCATCCAGCAGGCTTTCCAGTTTTTCTTTTTGTTCGTTTTTTTTAAGTTTAGTCATTTCAAGCACTGCCAATATATTATCTTCTACACTTAACTTACGAAAAACACTTGCTTCCTGTGGCAAGTAGCCAATACCCATTTGCGCTCTTTTGTACATGGGTAGTTTGGTAATGTTGATATCGTTTAAAAAAACTTCGCCTTCATCGGGTTTTACTAAACCCACCACCTGGTAAAAAGAAGTGGTTTTGCCGGCGCCATTGGGCCCAAGCAACCCAACAATTTCTCCCTGCTTTACATTAAACGAAACTTTATTTACAACAGTACGGCTGCCATAAACTTTTACAAGGTCTTTGGTTTGTATGGTTAAATTCAAAATGAAGTATTTTTACAAAAATAGTGTAAACCTATAAACCCTTTTAATACCGTTGATAATTAACAGTTGTTTATGTTTACTTGATTATGTTTGCAGATATTTTTTAACCGATGAAAGTAATTGATCACATTAACCAGGCTACACAAACACTGGTTTCTTTTGAAATACTACCTCCCTTAAAAGGCAAAGGTATTCAATCATTATACCAGCACCTTGACCCATTGATGGAGTTTAAGCCGGCATATATAAATGTAACATACCACCGCAGCGAGCATGTGTTTAAAAAAACACCCGATGGTAATTTCCAGAAAGTGGTGGTGCGTAAAAGGCCGGGCACCGAAAGTATTTGTGCTGCTATTATGAATAAATACAGTGTAGACACGGTACCGCACCTTATTTGCGGTGGGTTTGGTATTAACGAAACAGAAGATGCTTTAATAAACCTGCATTACCTGGGTATTGATAATGTATTGGTTTTGCGTGGCGATGCCGCAAAAAACGAAACTGCATTTTTACCCGAGCCGGGAGGACATGAATATGCAAGCGATTTACTGAAACAGGTTGTAAACCTTAATGCAGGAAAATATTTGGAAGACGATTTAAAAAATACCAGCCAAACAAAATTTTGTATTGGTGTGGCGGGATATCCCGAAAAACATTTTGAAGCGCCAAATATGGACAGCGATTTGCACTACCTAAAACAAAAGGTAGATTTAGGCGCCGATTATATTGTTACGCAAATGTTTTTTGACAATGAAAAATTTTATGCCTTTGTAAAAAACTGCAGGGATGCAGGCATTACGGTTCCAATCATCCCGGGGCTTAAGCCTATTTACACTAAAAAACAACTTACTGTTTTACCTAAGGTTTTTCATATTGACCTGCCCGCTGCACTAAGTAAAGAAATTATGAAATGTAATACAGATGAAGAGGTAGAACAGGTGGGTACGGAGTGGTTATTACAACAATCGAAAGAATTAAAAGATTTTGGTGTACCGGTTTTACATTATTATACTTTGGGCCGGCCACATATTGTTGGCAATGTTGTTAAACAAATTTTTTAAATAATAAAACCTTTCCGGGCAGGAAAGGTTTTTTGTTTTCAGATGAGGGCTATTATTTGCCCAGCGGAACACCCAGCGAAATACTGAGAGTGCGGTATTTGTTCCTGTCGTTTTCGTTATTACTGCTTTCGGTAGAGTTTATCCTTGTAAGCCCAAGGCCATAATTTACTTTCACCATCACAGGGCCAAAATCAAAACCACCGCCAAAATTCAAACCAAAATCAAATCGCTTTAGTTTATTGTAAGCAGCATCATCTTGTTGCGATGTAAAAGGATCGTCGTTGCTGAATTTTATATTATCGGTTGTAGATGTAATAAAAGGGCCAAGCCTTGCTTCTTGTTTTGATTTACCGGTTATACCAATAGCAGCATAAGGCCCTGCATTAAAAAATATATTTGTTCCTTTTTGTATTGGAATTTTAAATACAGCATTCAACGGAACCTGAATGTAATAAGGATTAAATTTTGATTTTACA
The DNA here is from genome assembly GCA_019638575.1 of Ferruginibacter sp. Lineage (GTDB taxonomy): Bacteria > Bacteroidota > Bacteroidia > Chitinophagales > Chitinophagaceae > Ferruginibacter. Next base: position 80,784 of record JAHBTN010000015.1, read on the forward strand.
TAATAGTTATTAGTAAAAAAATATGTTTCGGCTTTAGAACCATGACCGGTAAATAAAATTCCCGATTCGAGACTTAAATTAGGCAACAAACTATAGCGCCCAAGTATGCCCACATTAAACGAAGCAAGTACATTGTTTTTTTCTGTTTGCCCATCGTTTGTGTTAGTAATATTAGCAAGGTTTAAGCCACCCTGCACATAAATTTTTTGTGCTTTACCTGTTTGTACTATTGCTAATAAGATGCCGGTTGCCAGTAATAGTTTTTTCATGATGATTGTTTAGGTTATTATATAAAAACCATTGAACAACTGTTCAATGTGTTGGAAGGTTTTTCCTGAACATTTTCAGTTAACGCAAAAAGCCTGCCAACCGACTTTGTTGACAGGCTTTTCTGCATTAATTTTTTTAAGTAACTATTTCAACAAAGACTTAAATACGGTTTCGTTTATCTTAACTGGATATTGCTTTTTAAGCTCAGCCACCCATTTATCTTCCAGCATATTTTGATAATCATTTATTACGGCACCTTTGGCTTCATCAAAACTTCTTTGCATACCTGCATCGTAATATCGAATGGGTATTATAAAACTTACATTTCCATCCACTGGGTTTACCGTACCATCAACAATTAAACCCACAGGCGCCGTTGTAGCATTTATTTTTGCGGGCAACTGCGTTAATTCAAATCGCCCCGAATCGGCCTGTATATTCAGGTTTGTTTCGGCAATTTTTTTCCAGTCTTCGCCTTTTTGTAATGCAGCTTTTGTTTCATCGGCCATAGATTTATTGGCACAATTGAAAAGGATGATATCGGCGCTTGCCCCCCACAGGTATTTGTTTTTATTTTCGGCATATATTTTTTTCTGCCCGGCAGTATCGGCTGCAGCTTTGCCCCAAATATTCCGTTCCATAATTTCAAACAATACATTACCATCTCTAAACTCTTCCATCTGGTACCTAAACTCAGGATTATAATCTTCCAGGTGTTTTTTATAATCTTCAATTACCGATGTTTCAATAAATTTTTCAAACAATGCTTCGTTGTTCTCTCCTTTATATAATTCACCAGAGCCTTTGTAGTTGCGTACAAAATCAAGCCAATCTTTTCCGATAAGTTTCCTATTGGCATAAGTAGCCACAATTTTTCCTGTAACAGGAAATTTAACCTTGTCATCGGTTTCGGTTTTAGAATTTGCTATCACACTGTCGGCAAACCTGTACAAATCAGTTGTAGAAACAGTATTTGTTTTTTTAAAGTTCACCTTTTTTAAAACTTCTTTTGTAAACAGGTCTTTTGCAATATTTATCCGGCTATCTTGTTCGGTTTTTAACTTCATATCAAACAGGTAGGCGGGGTCGTTATTATTGGCAGGCACAGGTGTTTGCGAAATTCTTTTCACTATATGATAACCATACGGGCTTAAAAACGGTTTGCTTATTTCGCCATCTTTTGTAAGCCTGAATATTTCATTTTCAAAATTAACTTCAAACTTGCCGGTTCCAAACTCGGGCAGCAAGCCATTGTTGCCATAGGTTGTTTTATCATCGCTAAACTGGCGGGCAAGTTTTCCAAAATCGCCACCATTCATCAATAAATTATAAACAGAATCGGCCCTGTCTTTAAGATTTTTCTTATCGGTATCGGTTGCGCCTGGCGGAATAGCAATCAATATCTGTGCTATTTTCCATTTTCCAACAGCATTTCTTTCGCCAACAAGCTTAAATACATGCCAACCGTTTTTTGAGCGGTAAGGTTTATTAACCTGGCCTTCTTTTAAATTGTAAATAATATTTTCATATTCGTATGGCAAAGTGAAAACGGTTACAAAACCAAGATCGTTAAAAGTAGCCATGCCAGCCGGTTCAGTTATAACAATATTGTTATAATCTGTTTTGCCGCTGTTTAATGCTTTGTATATATTTTCAATTGCTTTGTATGCTTTTTGTGTATCGGCAATATTTAAAGTGTTAGCAGCTTTTACAAAAAAATGCAACACATGTAAATCTTTCTTTCCCCTGTTCATGGCTTCGGTAACTAAAGCTTCTTCTGCTTTTTCGTTATTAAGGAAGCTTTGTTCTATCTGGCTTCTAAAGCTTTGGGCATCATAAATAAGGTTTTGCAGTGTATCAAGTTTTAAGTCTAATGCCGCTCTTACTTTTAGTTTAAATTTTATGTACAGGTCAAGATATTCCCTTAGCGATTGTTCTTTATTGGTTACGGGTGTTTTGTTTTTTTCATAAGCCCGCATGAACTCTGCCTTGTCAACAGCATATTTGCCATACGTGAAAATGGTTTGCGAAAATGTGGCCGTTGCGGTTATTGCAAAAACAAAGCATAAGAATATTTTTTTCATAAGCCGGTATAAGTTTTATTTTGACGGAGCCGTAGCCCATTTTACCTCAAGCAGATCGTTTAACTGCAGCAGGGTTAGTTTTTTACCAATAATATGTTTTTCCTTATCCAGTAAATATATGGTTGGGGTTGATGTGATGTCATACAATTGCCTGTATCCCGGCTTTTGTGCAGCATAATCTGCATCTTCCATTTCTTTGGTTTTATAAGCATGGGTCCAGCCGGTAAGGTTATGTTCATTTATAAATTTTAGCCATTCAGGCAGCACATTGGTTTTGCCATCAGGTGTAAGTACAGCAAATATTTTTACACCGTGTTGTTTCCAGCTTGCATTGTATATCGAATCAAGCCTTGGTACCTCTTCTTTACAATGCCCGCAATTTGGATCCCAAAAACAAACTATGGTATAATCGGCATCAATACCGTATAACGAAACCGGTTTGTTTTGCGTATCAAGCATATCAAGGTTGGCAGCCTTTTCGCCAATTAAATTTGCCATCAGCATATATGCCCTGCGGCTTATGGCTTCTAATTGTTTTTCATTAAGCCAACTGCTTACGCCCTTGCTATGGTAATTTTCAAAAAGATGTACAAACACCGCATCCTGTCCCATATATTTTGGATTGATAAATTCGTCGGTTATCCAGTTAAGCAAAAACTTATACATTTCCGGCGCCGAGCGTGCAAGCAGTAATTTATAATCAATATCTTTTATGATACTGTCGGGGTCGGGAGATATAACATCACGGTAATACCTTTCCAGTTTTTTTATAAAAAAAGGGGTACGTATTATTCTGTCATCCATAAAAGTTATTCCATCCCAGTAATGTTTTTTATACTCATTGTAATTATCAATACTATCCTGCCGGGTTACAGGTACTTTATAATTATACACAGGTTCTTTCATAGCACTTAATAATGCTGCCATCATAGAAGCCGGTTTATTCTTTATAATATTTTCACGGTAGGCATTTAGTTCATTATTGGCTACAGTGAAATTTTTTTCATGCAACATCGAGTCCTGCTTTGTAACAGATGCCGCATAAGCAATTCGTTCCTGTTGAATAATTTTCCCTTTTACTGCTGCAAATTTTTGGTATTGATCGTATAAGATATTCTCTTTTGATCCGGTAACAACTGTTTTATTTACCAGGTCAGATGTATCGTTGGCTGTAACAGTAATGTTTTGTTCCTTATCAATTAAAAACTCAACCCTTTGCCGTTTACCCGGAAAAAAAATAGAATAAATACCGGGCAGCAAATTAGATGAGCCTTTAAATACAGCCTTACCATTATTACCCATTGCTGCAGAATCGGCAACATTAAAATTGCTGCCCATATAATAAGTAAGGTAGGTTATACCGCTTTTAAAATCGGGAGCATTAAGGGTAACCTGGTAACCCTGTGCTAATGCGGTTAAGGAGGATAAGGCGGTAAAAATTAAAACTGCGTATTTTTTCATCATTATTTAAGGATAGCAAATGTATTTAAAATGGTTGGTTTGTGTATATAAATGGGTGTTTGCCTGTTGTAACAATGACATATTGTTAACAAAACATTATTGAACGGATAACGGTATTTTTGCTGCTGTGAGAAAAAAAAACAAGCAGAAAATACTGGAGAACCTGTTGGTTACCGATTATGCAGCCGAAGGTAAGGCCCTTGCCAAACAAGATGGTAAAGTGATTTTTATATCGGGCGCCGTACCCGGCGATGTGGTTGATGTATTGCTGGTAAAAAATAAAAAAGACTGGGCCGAAGGAAGGGTGCTTACTATTAAGGAACCTTCAAAAGAAAGAGTGGTTCCGTTTTGTAAGCATTTTGGTATTTGCGGCGGATGCAAATGGCAAATGCTTCCGTATAAAAAACAATTACAGTACAAACAGCAGGAGGCTGAACAAAATTTGCAGCGCATAGGCAAACTTGCATTGCCCCCAATTTTACCAATCATAGGTGCAGATGATACAGAACATTACCGCAACAAACTTGAGTTTACTTTTAGCAACAAAAGATATTTACTGCCCGGCGAGATGGATGATGCAAATTTTATTGCCGATGAAGGGGCATTGGGTTTTCATGTGCCACGTATTTTTGATAAGGTAATTGATATTGAAACCTGTTACCTGATGGATGATGTGAATGACAAGATAAGGAATACAGTACGCAGCTTTGCAAAAGAGAATGGTTTTACATTTTACGATATAAGGCAACATACCGGATGGCTGCGTAATATTATTATAAGGTATAGCGCCACCGGCGGGTTGATGGTGAATATTTGTTTAAACTATGATGAAGAAACCGACAGGAAAAAACTGTTTGATTATTTATTAAAAACGGTTCCGGAAATAACTACTTTGTTATACACCATCAACCCAAAATGGAACGACAGTATATACGACCTAACACCACAGATATATTTTGGAAAAGGATATATTACCGAAAAACTTTTTACAGGCAACGGGGATGAAGCATTTGAATTTAAAATTTCACCCAAATCGTTTTTTCAAACCAATACAAGGCAGGCCGAAAAACTTTATTCAGTAGCCGGGGATTTTGCCGCATTAACCGGCAGCGAAGTGGTATACGACCTGTATTGCGGCACCGGCAGCATTGGGATATTTGTAAGCAAAGGCGCAAAAAAAATAATTGGAGTAGAAGCGATAGAAGAAGCCATTGCTGATGCAAAAGAGAATGCAGCATTAAACAATATTAACCATGCCTTGTTTTTTGCCGGCGATGTAATAAAAATTTGTAATGATGATTTTTTTGCTGTTCATGGCAGGCCCGATGTTATCATCACCGATCCGCCAAGGGCAGGCATGCATGAAAAGTTGGTGAACAAACTGTTACAAACAGAAGCGCCACGTATTGTATATGTAAGCTGTAATACAGCCACGCAGGCCCGTGACCTGGGATTGCTAAGCGAAAAATATACAGTGGAAAAAATACAACCGGTAGATATGTTTCCGCATACACATCATATAGAGTGCGTAGTTTTACTTACATTGAAAAATTAAGTACATAAAAAATGATATTTTAAAAACTTTAGCATAGTTTAACCGATACCAAACGCCTTGTAGGCTTTAAACAACTAAATTTGTAAAATGGCTTTTAATAATTACGGAAACAGGTTTCAGCGTACTACACCCATTGTTTTAAACCTTATCATCATTAATGCACTGGTGTACCTGGTGCAATATTTATTTGACGGGCCCGAAGAAAAAATCACCCGTATACTTGCCCTGTTTCCTTACGAAACAACATATTTTAAACCCTACCAGTTGGTAACACACATGTTTGCCCATGGAGGTTTTTTCCATTTGTTTTTTAACATGTTTGTACTTTGGATGTTTGGCTCGCTGCTGGAAAGAGCCTGGGGCCCAAAAAGATTTTTAATTTTTTATTTTATTTGCGGCATTGCAGCAGGTATTACACACCTTGCACTCGAAAACGTGCCGGCTGTTGGTGCATCAGGCGCTATCATGGGTTTATTTGCAGCGTTTGCTTACCTGTTTCCCAATACCGAACTCATCATTTTTCCCATACCTGTACCGGTAAAAGCAAAATATGCAATAGCGCTGATGGCCGCTTACGATTTGTTTGGTGGTGTGTATCCGTCATCGGGCGGTAATATTGCCCACTTTGCCCACCTGGGCGGATTGGTAATGGGCCTTATATTGGTTATAATTTGGAATAAGACAGATAAAAAAACTTTCTACTGACACTAATATTTCATTGTAGCAAGTGTTTGTAATTTTATAGCAAGCTAATTTATATCATGGGAGAATCGGACAGGTATATTGATTATAAAATAAAGAGGCAACGCTTTACTTTGGGCCAACCCGATAATGCGCTGGTATGGCTTTTTGCATTCAATGTTATCTTCTTCCTGGTATTGCTTTTTATTAAAGTGGCAATTGAAGCAAATGATAATTCAAGTGCGGTTTTTTACAGCCGGGTATTGCCCTGGTTTCAATTACCTGCAAGTGTTTCAACATTTGCTGGCAGGCCCTGGACATTTTTTACTTTTATGTTTAGCGAAGTGGAAATTTTAAGGGGTGTTAGTAATATGCTTTGGCTTTGGGCTTTTGGGTCTATTTTACAAAACCTTAGCGGCAATAAAAAACTGGTGCCGGTATATTTGTACGGAGGCTTTGCCGCTGCCTTATTTTTTATTGCTGCATCATACCTGTTGCCAACAAATAAAGTAAACATTAATTCGGCAGCTTTGCTGGGTGCCAATGCATCCATAATGGCCATTGCTGCTGCAGCTACAATGATTGCACCAGGTTACCGAATATTCAGGCATATAAACGGAGGCATACCTCTTTGGATACTTACCATGGTTTATTTTACTATTGACCTGGTATCGGTAGCCGATAAGCCTGCCGCTACGGCTATTGCACATATTGCAGGTGCAGGTGCAGGATTTTTGTTTGTAGCATTACTGCAAAAAAAGATTGATGGCAGTATTTGGATGAATAATTTATACAACTGGTTTATAAACCTGTTTGAGCCTAACAAACATAAAAACGGCAATTCGGTAAAAGAAAAAGTATTTTATAATACCGGTAACCGCAGCCCGTATAAAAAAACCTCAAACGTAACCGAACAGCGTATAAACGAGATACTGGATAAAATAAACCAAAAAGGGATTAACCAGCTTACTAAAGAAGAAAGGGATATTTTAAAAAGGGCCGGCGAAGAATAACAAGGGCTTCCCTTTACTGTACTTTATTGAGGTTAGCATTAACTTTATGTTATGGCCAAAAGCATCTTTCGCAGGTTAACAAAAAAATTTTTTATCATCGTTAATGTAATAGCAGCCATTCTTTTTTTGCTGGGTTGTTACGGCTATTTTTTTAACCCTGTTTATTTTTGGCCCATTGGTTTCCTTACGCTTACGGCCTTTTATTTTTTGCTGGTATTGTTAGCGTTTATTTTTTTCTGGTTATTTGTAAAGCCGCAACTGGCGCTTATTTCGCTTATTACTATTGTATTGGCTTATAAACCTGTAACCAATATCATCCCGCTAAGGTTATCCTATACTTTTAATAAACAAAAGCAACTTAACGATATGAGGGTGATGACCTGGAATGTGGCACAGTTTAATGTGATGGAAGATAAAGAACATCCTAACGTAAAAAAGCAGATGATTGATATCATTAATGAATACAAACCTGATATTGCCTGTTTCCAGGAAATGGTGGCCGAAGACAGTGCGGTGAGGATGCATGGCCATATTGATGATTTTTTAGACAAACTGCATTTTAAAAACTATTTCTACAGTTACAACAGCAAGGAAGATTTTTGGGGCTATGCACATTTCGGTATCATCATTTTTTCAAAATACCCCATCATCAATAAGCAAACAGTGAGCTGGTATCCCAGGGATTATAATTCCATTTTTCAGTATGTAGATATTGTAAAAGACGATGACACCATCAGGGTGTTTAACATTCACCTGCAATCGTTAAGGTTTAGCCGCTCAAATTTAAAATATATTGATAAGCCAACCATGGAAGATAAAGGTGCTATTAAAGAATCAAAAAGCATCATCGGTAAATTTAAAAAAGGATTTTTAAGAAGACAGTTACAGGCCCAAAGGGTGCAGGCTGAGATTGCCAAAAGCCCTTACCCGGTTATTGTGTGTGGCGATTTTAATGATGTACCCAACAGCTATGCTTATCATACCATTGGGGGCAATTTGCAAAATGCTTTTGTAAAAAAAGGCGGCGGGCTGGGCCGTACCTTCAGCGGCATATCGCCGGTTTTGAGGATTGATAATATTTTTGTGGATGAAAAAATGGAGGTACATCAATTTGAACTCATCAAAAAAAAACTCAGCGACCATTTTCCTGTTATTGCTGATATAGGATTGCCTAAAAAGTAATACCTTAGCGTTCTTCATGAAGAAATACAATACATATCAACTTTTCTGTTGCCCTTGCGGCATAGCTTAATATCTTTACAAAAAATTTGCTGTAGCTTTTATTTGCCGCCCATTGCTTAACTGTACAAGAGTGCGACGCCAATGAAGCTTAATTAATAACCCAATGCCGGGTACAAAAAAATAAATATGCCATTAAGAATTTACAATACACTATCGAGGGATAAAGAAATTTTTACACCTATTACCGAAGGCCATGTGGGCATGTATGTGTGTGGCCCCACCGTATACAGCGATGTGCACCTGGGCAATTGCCGCACTTTTATTTCTTTTGATATTATTTACCGTTACCTGCGTTACCTGGGATATAAAGTGCGTTATGTACGCAACATAACCGATGCCGGCCACCTTGAAGGCGACCGTGATGAAGGTGATGATAAATTTAGCAAGATTGCAAGGCTGCAAAAGTTAGAACCCATGGAAATAGTACAGAAGTACACGCTGGGTTTTCACCATGTGATGCAGTTATTGAATAACCTGCCGCCAAGCATTGAGCCAACAGCTACAGGGCATATTTCTGAACAGATTGAAATTACACGGCAGATAATTGCTAACGGTTATGCTTATGAGATAAACGGCACTGTTTATTTTGATGTGGAAAAATATAATAAAGAACAACCTTATGGCATATTAACCAACCGCAGGATGGAAGACCTTTTAGAAGGTACAAGGGAGCTTGGCGGGCAGGATGAAAAACGTGGCCGGCTTGATTTTGCTTTATGGATAAAAGCCAAGCCCGAACACCTGATGCAATGGCCAAGCCCCTGGGGCATGGGTTTTCCGGGCTGGCATATTGAGTGCTCGGCCATGAGTGAAAAATACCTGGGAAAAAAGTTTGACATACATGGTGGCGGGATGGACCTTGCCGCCACACATCATACCAACGAGATTGCACAGAGCCAGGCATGCTACCACACAAGCCCGGCTAATTACTGGATGCATACCAATATGCTTACCGTTAATGGAACAAGGATGAGTAAATCTTTAGGTAATGGTTTTTTACCCGAAGAATTATTTACCGGCAACCACCCGCTTTTAGAAAAAGCCTATGCACCTATGACGGTACGCTTTTTTATGCTGCAAACACATTACCGCAGTACGCTTGATTTTAGCAACGAAGCTTTGCAGGCATCGGAAAAAGGGTTTAAAAGATTATGGGATGCTTATGAAGTGCTGAAACAATTTACTGCCGGTGAAAACAAGGCTGCAAACGATACCGAACTGGATTCAAAAGTAAATAAGCTTATTGGCGAGTTTGATGAATTTATGAATGATGATTTTAACACGGCAAAAGTGTTGGGTAGTATGTTTGAACTGGTACCGGTTATAAATTCGATGAAAGATGGTATAATAAAGACGGATGCAATTGCTGCCACTACTTTAGCTTTATTGCAGCTAAAGTTTAAGGCTTACCTGGAAGATGTTTTTGGATTGAAAAATGAAGCGGCAAATAATAAAACGCTTAACAGCGTGATGAATTTGCTGATTGAGATTAGGAAAGAGGCAAAAGCAAAAAGAGATTTTGTAACAAGCGATATGATAAGAAACCAACTTGCATTGGCAGGAATTAACTTAAAGGACGAAAAAGGCGGAGAGATGAGTTGGGAAATAAACTGAGTGATTAACCACAGAGTACACAAAGGTTTTTTCACAGAGTACTTAAAATGATAATCCTGTGATCTTTGTGTTCAACTTTGTGCGCTTTGTGGTTAAGTTTGTGCGCTTTGTGGTTAAGACTTCTGCTTTGTAACTTTTTTGAATTATAGAAATAAAAACTTCTGATTGAAACATATCCTGCATTTATCTAAAGATAAAAAGCTAAAAAAAATTATTGAACTTCAGCAGCCACACGAACTGAAGAAAAGAGACAACATATACCTCTATCTCTGTTACTCTATCATGAGCCAGCAACTGAGTACGAAAGTGGCCGATGTTTTTCACCGCCGATTTATAGAATTGTATGGCGGGCAGGAGCCTACCGTTACACAAATTGCAACCACATCTTTTGAAACACTGCGGGGCATTGGGCTAAGCAATGCCAAAGCAAACTATGTACTAAATGTGTGCAATTTTTTTATTGAAGAAAATATTACCGATGCGGGCTTGCACAAGATGAGTAATGAAGATGTTATTAAATGCCTTACAAAAATTAAGGGTGTGGGGCAATGGACCGTAGAGATGGTGTTGATGTTTGCATTGGGCAGGGAAGATGTTTTTGCAATGGATGACCTTGGCATACAACAAGCCATTTGTAAATTATATAAAGTAGATGAGCTGGATAAAAAAGCGATGAAAGAAAAAATGCTGACAGTTTCAAAAAAATGGAGCCCCTACCGAACTTATGCATGCCGATATTTATGGGGATGGAAGGATAATGTGATTGAAGGAAAAAGTAAAAAATCAAAAGTAAAAATCCAAAAGTCAAAATTAAAAAGGAGGGCTTGGTAACTTAAGCTTCTTAGTGTTGTTGGTTTAAAAATTTATAAGCAAAATAATTTCTTCTAAATATTTTTTATCTGTCTCATCAAACTGGCTTAGGGTTTCACTATCCACATCAAGTACGGCAACCACCACATTGTTTCGGATGATGGGTACCACAATCTCCGATCTTGATAAACTGCTGCAGGCAATATGGCCGGGAAATTTTTCTACATCATCAACAATTAATGTTTGCGCATTTTGCCAGGCAGCGCCGCAAACGCCTCTTCCTTTTTTTATTCTTGTGCAGGCTACGGGCCCCTGGAAAGGGCCAAGCACTAATTCATCTTCCTTCACTAAATAAAAACCAACCCAAAACCATTTAAACTGTTCTTTAAGCGCTGCGGCTACATTTGCCATATTGGCTACAAGGTCGGGCTCGCCATTTAGTAATGCTTTTATTTGTGGAATAAGCGATTGATAAATTTCTTCTTTTGTGCCTTGTATGATGGTTAAGTCTTCTGCCATTAGGCAAAGATACAACGCATTGTCATGCTGAGGAACGAAGCATCTCATCCACTAATCATGAGATTCTTCGCTATCGCTCAGAATGACAAAATCACACTTTTTGTAAAACCATATCACTATATGAAACCGAACAATAATCTTTTTCTTCAATACCAAACAGTGCAGCATATTCATCACACTGCTGTTGCAGTTTTTGTTTGCCCATTGTTCCATCTTTGTCAATGGCCTCTACTTCTACAAATGTTCCAAGTCCGGCAACGGTATCAAAATGAAATTTTACATTACCAATAAAGTAAATCTTCCGTTGTTTATCTACAATGGTTTTTATCCCAAGTGTTTTAATAAGTATTTCTTTTAGGGCTTTATCAGGTTTGTGATGATACAATAATACATGGCTTGCTTTAGCGCCTGCTGTATCTTCCCGTTCATAATGTATCAGTGCATTTTCAATATTTCCTTCTCTCAATTTCAACCGGCCCTGTTGAACATTAAAATAAGTATCTACCTGGTGGTCGTGGCCAATGAATAAAGGATGCCGTTGCTGTAGCAATGCTTCCAGCACTGTTAGTTTATTGGTAACAGCTTTGAACTCGATGTTAAGTATTGGCATAACGCTAAGTTATGAACCTGTTTTTGAAAAAAGTGGCCGCCTTTTTAAGGCGGCCATGTTCAAGCATGAGAGATAATATAAAATTAGCCAAAAACAATCACAACCAGAACAATGATGATGATTACAATATCCTTTTTCTCCATTTTGTTTATTGTTTCACAATTTTTAAAACTTCTTTATTGTTGAGCTTGATAAAATATACCCCGTTTGTGTATCTGCTCAAATTAACTTGCTGTCTGCTTGTTGTAATCTTTATGCTTTCCAGCATCCGGCCATTGATATCATATACAACAGCAATGGTACCGAAAATGTACCCGTTTATGTGAAGGACTGAAATAATCCATTTGGATAAGAAGAAAATTTAAACCGGAAATCGTATTTTGAGAGGAATAAAACAGATGCCATTGAGGATTATAAAGCTGTTGAAATGCTGTATTCTTACTATTGCCACTGCCATGGGCACAAAGGCTCAAACCATTGAGCGGTTCAATTCGTTCAGCTATAGTGTAAATGAAGGGTTGCTGCAAAGCACTATAACTGATATGGCTTTTGACAAAAACAATTTTTGCTGGATAGGTTTCCCCAACGGCATTCAAAAATTTGATGGAAAAAATTTTACTACAATACCCATCCAGGAAGGGTTACCTGATGATAAGTTTGCAGATTTTTTCAGGTGTAAAAATGGCGACCTGCTCATCAGCCATTCAATGGGAGTAAGTAAATATGAAATAGCCACCAACAAATTTAAACTGGTTTACCAGGGCAAAACAAATGACCGCATAAAAATGCGCTTTATTGGCGAAGATGAAAACATCATTTATTTATATGATGAAGCTTTAACAATAATAGGGTTAAGCGCCGGAGACTATCGCATGGTATCAAAAACCAACAGTAACCTGCTGAATTATTCACTCAATACTGATTATTTTCCGATAGCAAGTGAAAACATAATCAACCACCGGGCGGCATTCCTCATCAAATCAAACCTGTACCTGTGGGACCTGAAAAAGCAGGCATTAATCTCCATGTCCGATTCTATCCCTGCCATTTCTACTTTTTTCCTGCATCTGAAATCATCCAACGAGGTATTATACTATTCCACTAAGATAAATAATGCACTTCAGGCTTTTAATTTCAGCACAAAAGCAAATACAATTATACGGGTTAAGGGAAAAGATGATGAAAAAATTGCACGTTGTGAAATACATCAATGGCAAAATAAAACTTTAATATCTTTTAATGGTAAGCTTTATGAAACCGACAGTACATTACAAGTATTAAAAGCCGAGTTGGTTAACTTCCAAAACAAACCGTTTGTAGAAACAAAAAATATTTGGGGCATCAGGGAAGATAATTTCGGTAATCTTTACCTGCTCAGTGTTACGTCAGGTATCCGCAAAATCATCAGGAACAACTACCCGGTTAAGTATTACGGTAACGATGTAAATGGAAATAATAATTCGATGTCCATTTTACCAGATAAGATAAACAACCGTGTATTGATAGGCACATTCGAGGGAGGGTTGCTCATTTTTGACACACTTCAGCACCTGGTGAAACAAATAAACATATTGCCCGGTTATGGCAAAGGTTTTACCCTTAACACAATCATTAAAAATAATAAGGGAGGATACCTGTTGTTCATCAATGGACAAAAAAAAGTTTGGCAGTTAAATGAAAACCTTTCTCAGTTAAAACCAATAAAAATCTCCACTTATTTGCCGGAAGAAAAAAGCGGGATACATTTTTTTGGCACTACCCTGTACAGGGATGAAAGAACGGCCATTGCCCTTACCCAAAGCATGTTGTACAAAATAAATTTTGGCCAGGGTATTATATCGGAACACCAGGTAACCCAATCCTATACCATGGGCGGACTAAAATATGGTGATAAGATTATTACACATGCCAACAATGAACTTATTTTCCTGGATGCAGAAACAATAAAAGAAATAAAAAGAATCCCCTTTAAAAACACAGGTTATGTTAGGTGCTTTGCACAAGACAATGCAAAACATATTTATGTGGGCAGTAATAATGGGATTTTTAAAATTGACAGTACCGGTAAAGTATTAAAACATTTAACAAAAGTAGATGGATTGCCGGATGATTGTATTTATGCGATGATGTTTGACAAGCAGGGGCTTTTATGGTGCAGTACCAATAAGGGTATTTTTAAGCTTAATAATGATGGAAGCATATTATTACTTACAAAAGAAGATGGATTACAGGAAAACGAATTTAATACCAACACTGTTGCAAAAGCTGCTGATGGCGAATTATTCTTTGGCGGGGTAAATGGTGTAAGCAGCTTTTACCCCACAGTAATAAGTGGATTTGAAGATAAGGTTAACCTTTTTATTTCAAAGGTTACGGTTAATAACGAAGTGTTTTCGCCGGGCACTGCTTTTTGGAACTTAAAAGATATTGAACTTCCTTATAACCGCAACTCTTTATCTATTGATTTTATAGCCATGGGCAACAATAACCCCGACCAATATATTTATCAATACATGATGACCGGGATAGATAATGAATGGATACAAAACAACGGCATGCAGGAAGTTCGTTATTCTTTGCCCCCGGGCGAATATGTGTTTAAGTTGTACGCTTCACATGTTTTTGATAAAGAAGCAAAACCTATGAAGGAAATACATATCAGTATCCTACCACCGTTTTGGAAATCGTGGTGGTTTCGTGCCATGTTGGGGTTATTGTTAATATTTAGTATAGCATATACAGTTAACAGGTATATAAAAAATAAATACGAAAAAAAGCTATTGCTGTTGGAAAGCGAACATAAGATTCAATTAGAAAGGGAACGGATTTCCCGAGACCTTCATGACAGCATTGGCGCTTATGCCAATGCCGTACTTTATAATACAGAATTATTGCAGCAGGATGGAGATACAAATGAAAAGCAGGAGCTGATGAATGATTTGAAATATGCATCAAAAGATATCATCACCTCTTTAAGAGAAACCGTTTGGGCTTTAAAAAAAGAATACTATACAGAAGAAGAATGTTTTCTCCGAATCAGGAATTTTATGCAAACACTTACAAGGTACTATCCACACATTAAATTTGTAACAGAAGGAGAAGTCCCGGCGGGTAAACAATTACACCATGCAAAAGCACTCAATGTGGTTAGGATAGTGCAGGAAGCCATTACCAATGCCATCAAACATGCGGCCCCAAGCCGTATTACTATTAACAGCAGTAAAAAAGAAGATAGTTGGTTATTACAGGTTAATAGTAATGGTAAAGGATTTAATTATGATGAAATTAAAAATAACGGACAGGGTAACGGGCTGCAAAACATGAAAGACAGGGCAAAAGAATCGGGGCTTGACATTTATATTGAATCTACTGAAAACAGTGGCAGCAATGTGAGCTTATTGATTTGATGGTACCTGATTGGATTATTTGAAAAAAAATATTTTACTTATTATTTTGTAAACATTTTATGCCGATAAAAGTTGCCATAATTGACGATAAGGCCAGTAACCGCAATATCATAAAAGATAAGCTGTTGAGGAACAACCTTTTTAAAGTGATACTGACTGCACAGGATGGGAAAGATTTTTTGCAGCAGATGAAATTACTGGCTGCCGGTGATTGGCCCGATGTGGCACTGATGGACCTTGAAATGCCGAACATGGATGGTGTGGACGCCATTGCTTCCGGGTCTTCTTTTTTTCCTACGGTGAAATTTGTAGTGTTAACCATTTTTGATGATGAGGATAAGATTTTTAAAGCAATAAAAGCCGGCGCATTTGGCTACCTGCTAAAAGATGAAAGTGCAGAGAACATTGCCGAAACGCTTTGGCAGATGCATGAAAGCGGCGCCGGGCCAGTTTCGCCGGGTATTGCACATAAAATTTTACAGTTGGTGCAAAACAACGATCTTAAAATACTTCAAAAACAAAACAGTGCCGAATCAAAAACTTTTTTTGATCTTACAGAAAGAGAAAAAGAGATACTTGAACTACTGGTGCAGGGCCTGTCGTATAAAGAGATAGGAGGGCATTTAAATATCAGCACCAACACAGCAAAAAAACATGTTATCAATATTTACGAGAAGCTGCATGTTAATAGCCGGGCGCAGGCTTTACACCTTGCATACGAGAAGGGGTTACTATAAATAAAAAGCCCCGTAACAAATGTTGCAGGGCTTTTTTATTATTCAGTTATTCATTACCTCACCAGCTTCAGTTCATTAATGATATTTTTGGCGCCGCCAAGCTTATCAATACACCAAAGTACATAACGTACATCCACACAAATAGTGCGGTTAAGGTTTTTATCAAAAGCAATTTTATGGCTTAATGCCTCGTAGTTGCCATCAAAAGCAAGTCCAATTAAATTGCCATTGCCATCTATAACCGGGCTGCCGCTGTTACCACCGGTGATATCGTTGGTGGTAATAAAGTTTATGACAAGGTCGTTGCGGCTTTTATCAATATACTGGCCAAAGTCTCTTTTCTTTAACAGTTCAATCTGGTTGGCGGGCAGGTTAAACTCATAATCGCCGGGGATATATTTTTCCAATATACCCTTGCTGGTTGTTACATAATCGTAATGCACGGCATCACGTGGGTTATAACTTTTTACATTACCATAACTTACCCTCATGCTAAAGTTAGCATCGGGATACATTTTTTTAACGGCATCAGGGTTCATTTCCATAATGCCCTTCATGTACAGCCTGCCCAACTCATCATTCTTATTGCGAAAAGCCGAGTACAGGGATGCATATTTGCCGGTATAGTTTTTAATAAATGCCGATGCATAAGCAAATGCCGGGTCTTCCTGCAAGGCAGCAGCAGTTGGGGCTGCGGCAAAAGCATTCCACCTGGCATCATCAAGCAACATGGTTTTTGCAAAAACATCATGTGCCCATTTTTTAAAAGTGGCTTCATCGTTTAAACTGCCGTAAGCAGCTTTTATGCCTTCGTAAAAACCAATAGGGTGCTGGCTTTTATCTACATCGTTATAAAACATCATGCAAGTAGCAGCCAAAATCTTTTCATCGCTTGGCAGGTCTTCTTTTTCAATAAAGCTTTTGCGGTTTTCTGCTGCAGCCTCCACAGCCTTTTTAATGTCGGCAGCAGGTGTTGTATTGTTAAGCAGTTTGGCTTCAAGCGATGCCAGGCCCGATGCAGCCCCCGCAAGGTGCGAACCTAATATCCCTTCAATTAAATATTGACGCTGTTTTGCATAGGGTGTCCAGTCGGCATAATTTTTTGCATAGTCCTGCAAAATGTTTTCAAATTCAGGTTTACCTTTTGCCCAGGCTTCAAATTTATTTTCAAATGCTTTCTTTTGGTCGTACACATGATACTTGATAAGTTGCTTGGTTTCACCGTCAAAAAATTTCCAATAGTTGGCAACACTTGCATAGTTATCGGCCAGCTTTAATTTTACGGCCGGGTCTTTTATCATTTGCTCGTGCATATATTTTAAACGAACATCACGTAAACCAACTAATGATGGGTTTTCAATTTCGTTTTTCAGTTTTATACCATTGCTTATTTCGTAGCGATTGGTGCTGCCGGGGTAGCCGTAAATCATTGAAAAATCACCATCTTTTAACCCCTTTATGCTTACCGGTAAAAAGTATTTTGGTTTTAAAGGCACATTATCTTTACTGTATTCGGCAGGCTTACCATCTTTACTTGTGTAAACCCTAAAGATGGAGAAATCGCCTGTATGGCGTGGCCACTCCCAGTTATCAGTATCGCCGCCAAATTTACCAACGCTTTCGGGTGGGGCGCCTACCAGCCTTATATCCCTGTAAGTTTTGTACACATACATGATATGCTGATTACCTTTAAACATAGCATAAATTCTTCCGGCAAGTCCATTTTCTTTATCAGCAACTTTATCGGTAATTGATTTGTAAACATCGCCTATTTTTTTCGACCTTTCTTCATTGCTTAATCCTTTTAAAGCATCTTCCACTTCTTTTGTTACATCTTCAATGCGGTCTAAAAACTGCACCGTAAGCTTGCTTTGTATTTCCTGGTCTTTATTATAAGCATAAAACCCATCTGCTAAATAATTATGCTCAACCGTGCTGGCCCCCGATATAGCCGAGTAGCCGCAATGGTGATTGGTAAAAATCAATCCCTGGCTGCTAACAATTTCACCGGTACACCCACCGCCAAAAATGATGATGGCATCTTTAATAGATGCTTTGTTGATAGAGTATAACTGTTCGGGTGTAAGCTTTAATCCCCGTTTAACCATATCGGCATATACTTGCTTGCCAAGCAACATTGGCAGCCACATACCTTCATCGGCCTGTGCTTTAAAAAGGCTTATTGAAAGCAGGGCCATAATAAATAACTTCTTCATATTTCTTTGTTTTTAGTAGAGGGCTAATTTAGTTATTATTTGGGAAACAGGCCCGGCTTCATCTATTTGAAATACAGTAGTTTTTTTATTGAATGAAAATTTTTTGTTTTTAAAATTCAACATTCATACTACATCTTTATACAAGATAAAAGATGCTGAGACTGTTATTTTTTTATCTTTGTTTTATAACCACTTAACTGCCGATGCCATTATTTGACATTAAGCTTCCAAAGTCTATAGCAAGGGCGCTGAACATCCCGGTAAGCAACCCCCGCAGGCAGCAAATTAAGGTGCTGAAAAAGTTATTGAAGAAAGCAAGATTTACCGAGTTTGGCCAGCGGTATCGTTTTGATGATATTTTATTGAGCAATCATCCCGGCAAAAAATTTCAAAAAACTGTTCCCACATTTGATTACAATAAAATTTATGATGCATGGTGGTATAAAACCAAAGAAGGCATACCCGATGTATGCTGGCCGGGAGTAATAAAATATTTTGCACTTAGCAGCGGCACCAGCGATGCTACCAGTAAATATATTCCCATAACAAAAGATTTAATAAGGAGCAATACCATTACCAGCTTTAACCAACTTATGAGCCTTACCCGGTACGATGATGTACCCAAGAGCGCCGTAGGTAAGGGTTGGCTTATTTTAGGCGGCAGCACCCAATTGCAAAAAGGCCCCACTTATTTTGCCGGCGACCTAAGCGGCATTCAACAAAAAAATATTCCCTTTTGGTTCCAGGGATTGGGCTTGTATAAACCCGGTAAAAAAATTGCCAAAGAAAAAGACTGGGCAAAAAAACTGGAAGAAGTGGTGAACAATGCACCCAATTGGGATATTGGTTTTATTGTAGGCGTACCTGCCTGGCTGCAGTTGTGTATGGAGAAGATAGTGGAAAAATATGCGTTAAATAATATTCATGAAATGTGGCCCAACCTGGCATTTTATGTTCATGGTGGCGTGGCAATGGAACCTTACAAAAGAGGATTTGATAAATTACTGGGCAAACCCATCACATATATTGAAACCTACCTGGCAAGCGAAGGTTTTTTGGCCTACCAAAACAGGCAGGATGCAAAAGGCATGCACCTTGCCTTAAACAACAATATGTTTTTTGAGTTTGTGCCTTTTGACCAGAATAATTTTGACAGCGAAGGTAATATGGTTGAAGAGCCCGAGGCTTACATGATACACGAAATTGAAGAAGACAAAGATTATGCAATTTTGATAAGCACCAATGCCGGCGCATGGCGCTATGCCATTGGCGATACCGTTAGGCTGGTTGACCGGAAACACAGTGAAATAATTATTACCGGCCGCACCAAACATTTTTTAAGTATGGTGGGCGAGCACCTGAGCGTTGATAATATGAACAAGGCCATTGAAATTGTGGCCGAAAACATGAACATTTATATACCCGAATTTACCGTGGCTGGGATACCGCATGGCAACTTTTTTGCACACCAATGGTATGTGGCAACAAAAGACACGGTTGACGAAAATGAACTGAAGTTACGCATTGATAAACGGCTAAAAGAATTGAACGACGATTATGAAGTGG
>JAHBTN010000016.1 GCA_019638575.1 Ferruginibacter sp.
CCATCAAACCTGGGTTTAACGCGAGGAACAAATGTTGAATATTGTTTGGTACAAACATTTAACCCTTACACTCATTTACTAATCAATGTAATTTTAGCCAAGGCATTGTTAAGTAAATATTTTAAAGCAGAAACCGAAAACGGCGATTTTGAAAATTATAATGCCGAAGTAAAAATCATACCATGGAAAATAATTACATCATTTAACGGTAGCGAACTGGCTGGTTTAGAATATGAGCAATTACTTCCATTTGAAGCAAACACTATCGAAAAAATCAGGGAAATAACACCCGATGCACAACCATTCAGGGTTATTCTTGGCGATTTTGTTACTACAGAAGATGGTACCGGTATTGTACACACAGCCCCGGCATTTGGCGCCGATGACTTTAAAGTAGGCAAAAAAAATAACCTCGGCATATTAACCCTGGTTGATAAACAGGGAAAATTTATAGAAGGTGTAGGCGAATTCAGTAACCGTTATGTAAAGAATTATAAAGACGATGCCGCCTATGTTGATGTAAATGTAGATATAGCCGTTAAGTTAAAACTACAAAACCGGGCTTTTAAAATTGAAAAGTACGAACACAATTATCCGCATTGCTGGCGCACCGATAAACCTATCATTTATTACCCGTTAGATGCATGGTTTATTAAAACCACTGCTGTAAAAGACAGGATGATGGAGTTAAATAAAACCATCAACTGGAAACCTGCAAGCACCGGCACCGGCCGCTTTGGCAACTGGCTGGAGAATATGGTAGATTGGAACCTGAGCCGTAGCCGCTTTTGGGGTACACCATTGCCCATTTGGAAAACAGAAGAAGATGCTGAAGGCAGGCGTGAAGAAAAATGTATTGGTTCGGTAGAAGAACTTAACATAGAAATTAAAAAAGCTGCAGAAGTTTTAGGTGGCCAAACCAACAAAAATTACCTGCACCAGGGTATCTTAGATTTGCATAAACCTTATGTAGATGAGATTACATTGGTAAGTGATTCGGGTAAACCAATGAAACGTGTGCCTGATCTTATAGATGTTTGGTTCGATAGTGGCGCCATGCCTTATGCACAATGGCATTTCCCTTTTGAAAATAAAGAAACATTTCAAAAAAACTTCCCGGCCGATTTTATTGCCGAAGGCGTTGATCAAACCCGTGGCTGGTTTTATACTTTACATGCACTGGGTGTATTGTTGTTTGATAGCGTTGCATACAAAACCGTAGTAAGCAATGGCTTGGTGCTAGATAAAGCCGGCAACAAAATGAGTAAGCGACTTGGTAATGTGGTTGACCCATTTGTAACTATAGATAGTTTTGGTGCCGATGCCACCCGGTGGTATTTAATCACCAATGCATCGCCATGGGATAGTTTAAAATTTGATGTGGAAGGCATTAAAGAAGTGCAGCGTAAATTTTTTGGTACCCTTTATAATACCTACCAGTTTTTTGCTTTATATGCCAATGTAGATGGATTTAGTTTTAAAGAAAATTATATTCCGGTAAATGAAAGGCCCGAGATAGACCAATGGATTTTGTCATCGCTAAACTCGTTAATAAAAAATGTGCAGCATAATTTTGATGCCTACGAACCTACACAAGCCGGGCGTGCTATTGAAGATTTTGTAGATGCCCATTTAAGCAACTGGTATGTAAGGCTTTGCCGCCGCAGGTTTTGGAAAGGCGAGTATGAACACGATAAAATTTGTGCATATCAAACATTATACGAGTGCCTTGAAACACTTTGCAAACTGATGGCGCCGGTAGCACCGTTTTTTGCCGATTGGTTATTTAATAACCTCAACAAAGTATCCGGCAGGTTTAACAACAATTCAGTACATCATACAGATTTTTCAACAATAAATGAAGCTGTTATTGATACTGACCTTGAAAAAAGAATGCAACTGGCCCAGGATATTTCTTCGTTGATATTATCACTTCGCAAAAAAGTAAATCTAAAAGTAAGGCAGCCTTTACAAAAGGTATTTATTCCGGCTATAGATGCATCAATGGCAGGGCGTATAAAAAAAGTAGAAGATATCATTAAGGCCGAAACAAATATTAAAGAAGTGGATGTTTTAAGCGTGGAGAATGATTTTATAAAAAAGAAAGCCAAAGCCAATTTTAAAACGCTGGGTAAAAAGCTGGGTACAAAAATGAAATGGGCTGCAGGGCTAATTGCATCCTTAGATAATGCAGCAATTGATAAAATTTTAGAGGAAGGAATTATTTTAAACCCCGAACATAAAAATAACGGTGAGGAACCAATTATAATCCATTCGGAAGACATTGAAGTAACTACCGATGAAATCCCGGGTTATGAAATTGCCGTAAATGGACAGCTAACAGTAGCATTAGATATAACTATTTCCGGCGATTTGAAAAAAGAAGGCGATGCCAGGGAATTTGTAAACAGGGTTCAAAACCTGCGAAAAGACAGCGGTTTTAACCTTACCGACCGTATAGATGTAACAGTTAGCGAAAATGCAGGGCTACAAGCATCTTTGATACAATATAAAGATTATATTTGCGCCGAAATTCTGGCAGATTCGCTTGTTTTTTTACCTGAAATAAAAGAGGGTTTTGATATAGAAGTGAATGATGCCTTATTAACAGTGAACGTACTTAAAAAAGGATAATAGTATGGCAACAAAGAAAAAAGCAGCTAAACCTGCAGCTAAAAAAACAGTAAAACCAGTTAAAAAAGCAGCTCCTAAAAAGCCGGCAGCCAAAAAACCGGTGGCTAAAAAACCTGCTGCAAAACCTGTAGCTAAAAAAACAGCAAAACAAGTTAAAAAAGCCCCTAAAAAGGCCGTTGTTGTAAAAAAAGCCGTAAAGCCTGTAGCAAAGGCTGCTTCTAAAAAACCTGTAGCAAAACCTATGAAAAAGAAAGTTGAAGTGAAAAAAACAGCTACAAAACCTGTAGCCGTAAAAAAAGAATCAGTAAAAACTGCAATACCGGTAAAATCAAAATCTCCCGAAAAGGCAAAGGATATTAAAATTACTCCAGCCAAGGCTGTGGTATTACCAAAAATCAGCACTAAAACATCACGTAAATATCAACCCGAGTTTACAAAATCAATTTTAGATCAGCCAAAACACGATTTAGGTACACCCATTGTTAGGTATAGCGACGCTGAATTGGCTGAATTCAGGGATATTATTCTTCGTAAATTAGAATCTGCTAAAAAAGAACTTGCCTATTTACAAGGATTAATTACCCGTAAAGACGAAATGGGTGGTGATAATGATGATGCCCGTTATATGACTATGGAAGATGGAAGCATGAGCATGGAAAGGGAGCAGCTAAGCCAAATGGCAAGCCGCCAAATTACGTTTATAGATCATCTTGAAAAAGCTATCATGCGAATTGAAAATAAAACTTATGGTATTTGCAGGGTAACCGGCCAGTTAATTGATAAAGCCCGTTTACGTGCCGTACCACATGCAACCCTTAGTATGGAAGCTAAAATGGGAGCAATGAAGTAAAATAACATCTTAACTTTATTTAGTAATAATAAAAAGAGGCTGGTTTAAAAACCAGCCTCTTTTTTTATTTAATAGATTTACAATATTAATTTAATCTTTAAAAAATGCCTCCCGGCAAAAATTACCATGTTTAAAAAATTAAGAACTGTAATTTATCATGTAAGCGACCTGCAAAAAGCAAAAGAATGGTACACTGCATTAACCGGCATACAGCCTTATTTTGATGAACCTTTTTATGTTGGGTTTGATATAAATGGATTTGAACTTGGCCTTGATCCTGATTTTGATGATGTACTTGAAAGAGGCACACAGGCTGTAGCTTATTGGAAAGTTGATGATATTGGTAATACAGTAAAAAAATTTAAAAAGGCAGGAGCTGTCATCTGTAGCAAGGTTAAAGAAGTAGGTGGTGGCATAAAAGTAGCCACACTTGTAGATCCCTGGGGAAATGCTATAGGGTTGATTGAAGAAAACTAATTTCAGTTTCTGTTTTAATATTCAGAAACATAGGTAAAAAAAGAGGCTGTCTTTTTGAGACAGCCTCTTTATATTTTTCCTGCTAATTACTTTTATTTTACATATTGCTTAGCAGGGTTGATTATTAATCTTCAGCAATTTTTACTTTACCTTTTTGCTTAGCAATCACTTCTTCTGCTATATTGTTTGGTGCAGGGTTGTAATGACTAAACTCCATGGTAGAAGTAGCACGGCCACTTGATAAAGAGCGCAGCTGTGTTACATAACCAAACATTTCGCTCAAAGGTACTTTGGCTTTAATAACCTGTACGCCATGTTTACTATCCATTCCTTCCAACATACCACGGCGGCGGTTCAGGTCTCCTGTAACATCACCCATGTATTGATCCGGAGTTAAAACTTCAACTTTCATAATGGGTTCCAATAAAACCGGTTTTGCTTTACGGCCAGCTTCACGAAAACCTTGTTTAGCACAAAGTTCAAATGACATAGCATCAGAGTCCACCTGGTGAAATGAACCATCCTTTACAGTAATCTTCAAGTTCTCCATGGGGTAACCTGCAAGCACACCTGTTGTCATTGCAGTTTCAAAACCTTTTTGAATAGCCGGAACAAATTCTTTTGGAATACTACCACCAAACAATTTATTTTCAAACTGGAAGTTTGTTTTACCATTATTTTCTTTCAAAAATTCCTCATCGGCAGGCCCTAAATCAAAAATGATATCAGCAAATTTACCACGGCCACCGGTTTGTTTTTTCAATATTTCCCTGTGCTCAATGGTACTTTGGAAAGCTTCTTTATAAGCAACCTGTGGTGCTCCCTGGTTAATTTCCACTTTAAATTCCCTTTTCATCCTGTCTATAATAATTTCCAGGTGCAATTCGCCCATTCCACTTAAAATGGTTTGGCCTGTATCTTCATCTGTTTTAACTTTTAAAGTAGGGTCTTCTTCTACCAGTTTAGCAATTGCTATACTCATCTTATCAACGTCAGCCTGTGTTTTAGGTTCTACAGCAATGGCAATAACCGGTTCAGGAAAGGTCATCGCCTCCAGTATAATCGGGTTCTTTTCGTTACAAAGTGTATCACCTGTTTTTATATCTTTAAAACCTACAGCCGCACCAATATCACCTGCTTCTATAAAATCAACAGGATTTTGTTTGTTGGCATGCATCTGCATGATACGGCTTATACGTTCATTTTTACCTGTACGGGTATTTAAAACATATGAACCTGAATCTAAGTGACCACTATAGGCCCTAAAGAACGCTAAACGGCCTACAAACGGGTCGGTCATAATCTTAAATGCCAATGCACTGAAGGGTTCTTTTGGATCGCAATGGCGCACTAAATCTTCTCCCGTATCAGGATTAGTACCTTTTACCGCTTCAATATCCATTGGGCCAGGCAGATAACGTACAATAGCATCCAATGCTGTTTGTACACCTTTGTTTTTAAAAGATGAACCACACATCATTGGGATAATTGAAATATCAATAGTTGCCTTACGGATTGCTTCATGTATTTCTTCTTCGGTAATAGTGTTAGGATCATCAAAGAATTTCTCCAGTAATTTATCATCATAATCAGCTACCGCTTCAATCAGGTGCTGCCTCCATTCATCCACATCAGCTTTCATATCTTCTGGTATGGGCACTTCATTGTAAGTCATTCCCTGTGTAGCATCATCCCAAACCATCGCTTTCATGGTAATCAAATCAACCACACCTTTAAAACTATCTTCTGCACCAATAGGTAATTGTAACGGTACGGCCTTAGCGCCAAGCATTTCTTTAATTTGTTTTACCACATTTAAGAAATCTGCACCGGCACGGTCCATTTTATTTACAAAACCAATACGAGGTACTTTGTAACGGTTAGCCTGGCGCCATACAGTTTCAGATTGTGGTTCAACACCACTTACTGCACAAAAAAGTGCAAGTAAGCCATCCAGTACACGTAAAGAACGTTCTACCTCTACGGTAAAATCAACGTGGCCCGGGGTGTCAATAATGTTGAATTTGTATTGCTTGGTAGTTGGTGTTTTTTTACCCTGATCCATCGGAAAATTCCAAAAGCAAGTAGTTGCTGCCGATGTGATGGTGATACCACGTTCCTGCTCCTGTGCCATCCAGTCCATAGTAGCGGCGCCATCATGCACCTCACCTATTTTATGGTTAACACCAGTATAGTATAATATACGCTCGGTGGTAGTGGTTTTACCGGCATCAATATGAGCGGCAATACCAAAGTTTCGTTGATAACGTAAATCTGCCATTTTTAAATGTTTATTTTTTTATTTTTTATAATTATGAGCCCGGCTTTTGAATCTTAATCAAGCTTCATTGGCGTCGCACTCTTGTACTGTATTTCTTTGCTGATCTTGTTCGCTTTTTTAAAGCATACCCCGTTGCAGGTGTTTTGCTATTTGGCAAAACCAGGGGCGATATGTATGATTAAACTCTCATAGTATGCTAAATAAGTACAGCTCATCCAATCATTGCTGTATCTTTTAGCGGCGCAAATGTACGCATTATTTTAATAATTTCATCATCATTTTGCACAAATATTAATGAAAATGCCCGGCAATAAAACCGGGCATTAGTTAGCTTAAACCTGTATAATCAATCACTTAATAAAATTAACTGCTGGTTTTTAATCATCCTCTTATCACACCTGGTTTACTATAGCTTTTTTATCGTTTTTAAAAGTTATAAAAAACAGCAGGGCTACACCGGCTGCAAACAGGCAGGGCATTATCCAAATATTTTGCCAATGGTGGTTCACTATTTTTCCTGCAGCATCGGCAATGGCATTGCTATCGGTGTACTTGCCGGCTAACCAAAAACCAATATACATTCCCACACCATAAGTGGCAAGGGTAATTAACCCCTGTGCTGCCGAGCGTATTTTCTCGCCTGCTTTCCTATCAGTATAAATCTGCCCTGTTACAAAAAAGAAATCATAACAAACACCATGTAAAATAATACCTGTATATAGCATCCAAATACCTGCACCTGTATTACCATAAGCAAATAAAAGATAACGCAGCACCCAGGCAATCATGCCAATCAATAACATTTGTTTTACTCCATAACGTTTAAAAAATACAGGCATTAAAAATAAAAACAAGGCTTCGCTCATTTGCCCCATCGTCATTTTTGCAGCAGCTTGTTCCATACCACTTTCATTTAAAAACTGGTTGGCGCTGCCATAATAAAATGCCAGTGGAATGCATATCATTACAGAAGCAATGAAAAAGACAAGGTAATTCTTATCCTTCAGCAGTTTTATGGCATCCAGCCCAATTACTTCTGCAAAAGAAACATTTTGGCCTGCTTTAGGTGGCGGGGTGTTGGGCAAAAAGAAACTATAAATACCAAATGCAGCAGAAATGATTGCTGCAATTAAAAAAGTTATATTAAGTTTTGAAGCCGCTGCCTGCAAAGCTGCCTTTGCTTCTGCAGTGGCATTTTCTACCGTACCTGCTTTAACTAATTCTGACGCAGGCTCCCAGGCCATCCATCCTATTATTAATCCTGCCACAATCCAACCAATAGTACCCCAAAGCCGCAAACCGGCAAATTGTTTTTCTGCATCAGTTACCTGTTTTAATGCAATGGCATTTACCAATGCCAATGTTGGCATATAAATAATCATATACAACAGCAAAAAGCTATAAAACGACCCAAAACTTGTTTGTGTAGAAATATAATAAAGCAAGGCAGCACCAACCAAATGTAAAATGCCCAATATTTTTTGTGCAGAAAAAAAACGGTCGGCAATCATACCAATAATAAAAGGCGCAATAATGGCACCCAGGCATTGTGTACCATAAGCTAATCCTGTTTGACCGCCGTCGGCTCCTATTTTGCCCATGGTTAAATATGTACCCATGGTAACAAACCAAATGCCCCAAACAAAAAAATTAAGGAACATCATCAGCGATAGCTTGAATCTTATAACTGGTTTCATGCAATTAGTATTTATCTGGTAATTTAAAAATGGTTTTCAGTTAATATTATTTTTTCTGCAGCATAATTTGATATAGTTTGAAAAATACGATATTAATTTTGACTAGAACATAAATATACTTAACAGGTTCAACAATGAATTACTTTTGGTTAAATAAAATAATTAACTTCAACTACATTTACCCGGTAAATTATTTCTAACCACAATTAATAAGCAGCAATGCAATCAAAAATAAAAATGGGGATGGTTGGCGGTGGTAAAGATGCTTTTATTGGCGCTGTACACCGCATGGCTGCAAATTTAGATGGCCATATTGAGTTGGTTTGTGGTGCATTTAGCAGCAATGCCCAAAAAAGCAAAGAAAGTGGTGAGAGCCTTTACCTGCCTGCAAACAGGGTTTATGACAGCTATGACGAAATGTTTGAAAAAGAAAATTTGCTGCCACCCGCCCAAAGAATGGATTTTGTAAGTATTGTAACGCCCAATCACCTGCATTTTGAACCTGCAAAAATGGCTTTAGAAAAAGGGTTTGATGTAGTATTGGACAAGCCCATGACCTTAACCCTTGCACAAGCAAAAGAATTAAAAACAATTGTTGATAAAACAGGAAAGTTGTTTTGCCTTACACATACCTATACCGGTTACCCGATGATTAAAGAGGCAAAAGAACTGGTAAGGCAAAATAAATTAGGCGCCATAAGAAAAATTTATGTGAGTTATCCGCAGGGATGGTTAAGCACATTTTTAGAAGCATCTAATAATAAACAAGCTGCATGGCGTACCGATCCAAATAAAAGCGGCATTGCAGGCAGCATGGGTGATATAGGTGTACATGCATTTAACCTGGCCGAATATGTAACCGGGCTAAGTGTAACCGAAGTTTGTGCACACATAAATATTGTAGTACCCAACCGTAAACTTGATGATGATGGCACTGTACTTTTGAAATTTAATAATGGCGCTACAGGCATGTTATATGCTACACAAGTAGCTGCCGGCGAAGAAAATAATATTTGCATAAACATCTATGGCGAAAAAGGCGGGCTTGAATGGAAACAACAAGATAGCAATACCCTGTTGGTTAAATGGCTTGATAAGCCTGCAGAAATTTACCGGGCTGGCAATGATTATTTAAGCCCGCTTGCAAAATTCAATTGCAGGGTTCCGCCCGGGCATACCGAAGGGTACCTGGAAGCTTTTGCAAACCTGTACAGGAATTTTGCATTAACAGTAAGGGCAAAAAACAGCGGTGCAACAGCATTAGAAGAATGGAAAGACTTTCCGGGTATAGAGGAAGGTATAAGAGGAATGGCATTTATTGAAAATGTAATTGCAAGCGGTAAAGACAACAACAAATGGAAAACATTTGATGTTTAAAATGGTTACACTTAAATTGAGGATAGAAATTATTGGTCATGCAAACGATTAAAGGTCCTGGAATTTTTTTAGCACAGTTTATGGGTGATAAAGAACCATTCAATTCGCTTGATGGTATCTGCAAATGGGCTGCTTCCATTGGATTTAAGGCAATACAAATACCCACCTGGGAAAAACGGCTGATTGACCTTAAGTTGGCAGCAGAAAGTAAAACATATTGTGATGAGCTTAAAGGAAAAATAAATTCCTATGGCTTACAAATCTCCGAATTAAGCACACACTTGCAGGGGCAACTTGTAGCTGTACATCCTGCATACGATACCATGTTTGATGCTTTTGCACCTGCAGAAGTGCATGGAAATTCAAAAGCAAGAACAGGTTGGGCAATTGAGCAGGTGAAAAATGCAGCCAAAGCATCGCAACACCTACAGCTTAATGCACATGCCACATTCAGTGGATCGTTATTGTGGCACACCTTTCACCCCTGGCCACAAAGGCCGCCTGGCCTGGTTGACGAAGGTTTTACAGAACTGGCTAAGCGTTGGATGCCCATTCTTAATTATTTTGATGAATGTGGTGTGGATGTTTGTTATGAAATTCACCCGGGAGAAGATTTATTTGATGGCATCACTTTTGAAATGTTTCTTGAAAAAGTAAATAACCATACAAGAGCCTGTTTGCTTTACGATCCATCACATTTTGTTTTGCAGCAATTAAATTATCTTGATTATATTGATATTTACCACCAACGCATAAAAGCATTTCATGTAAAAGATGCAGAATTTAATGCTACCGGCAGGCAAGGTACTTTTGGTGGTTATCAAAGCTGGCTTAACAGGGCAGGCCGTTATCGCAGCCCGGGCGATGGACAGGTTGACTTTAAATCCATCTTCAGCAAACTAACACAGTATGCATTTAATGGATGGGCAGTAATGGAATGGGAATGCTGCATTAAACATCCCGAAGACGGTGCAAGGGAAGGTGCAAAATTTATAAATGATCATATCATACGTGTTACCGACAAAGCATTTGATGATTTTGCCGGAATAAAAACTGATACTGATTTAAATAAAAAAATTCTTGGAATTCAATAAACTTAAAATCAACTTTTATTATGAAAAAAATTACAGCATGTGCATTCCTTGTATTTACTCTTTTGGCCTGCAACAGTTCAAACGATAAAAAGGACAGCAGCACAGAAAAGAAAGACAACAACACAGCAATGGATAACCCCGATTATGATGCAGGGTTAAACCTGGTAGCCAAGTC
Source organism: Ferruginibacter sp. (assembly GCA_019638575.1). Taxonomy (GTDB): domain Bacteria; phylum Bacteroidota; class Bacteroidia; order Chitinophagales; family Chitinophagaceae; genus Ferruginibacter. The sequence continues at coordinate 10,586 of JAHBTN010000016.1, forward strand.
GGATTGCTTTACCTGCCATAAGCTTAGAGAACCTCTGGTTGGGCCTGCGTATGGGGATATTGCCAAAAAGTATGAAAACACCCCTGAAAATATCAGCATGCTGGCCGACAGGGTTATCAATGGTAGTTCGGGCCAATGGGGCGAAGTGCAAATGCTGCCCCACCGTGATTTAAAAAAAGAAGATGCTGAAAAAATGGTGAAGTATATCTTATTGCTAAAAAACTAAAATAAAATGATAATGAAAAATATAAAACTGTTGCTGCTATTCACAATAGTTGTTGCCGGTTGTAATACCCAATCAAAAAAAGCTATGAGTTCTTCTAACGGGTGGATATCATTGTTTGACGGTAAGACATTAAAGGGCTGGCATACTTATGGCAAAACAACCATTGGTGAAGCCTGGAAAGTTCAGGATGGTGTTCTTTATCTTGATGCAGAAAAAATAGATGGCTGGCAGGCAAAATCGGGTGGCGATATTGTTACTGATGAAGAATTTGAAAATTTTGATCTGCAATTAGAATGGAAAATATCTAAAAACGGTAACAGTGGAATTATTTTTTATGTACATGAAGATACTTCCAAATATTCCTATTGCTGGAATACCGGCCCCGAAATGCAAGTGTTAGATAATGATGGCCACCCCGATGGAAAAATAATTAAGCACCGTGCCGGCGACCTGTACGACCTTATATCATGCAGTAAAGAAACAGTAAAACCTGTTGGCGAATGGAACAAGGTTGAAATTATTTCGAAAGATGGCAAACTTGATTTTTTCTTAAATGGCACCAACGTGGTAAGCACAACTTTATGGGATGATAACTGGAAAAATCTTATTGCCGGAAGTAAATTTAAAAACATAACAGGTTTTGGCACTTATAAAAAAGGCCGCATTGCATTACAGGATCATGGTAACACTGTTTGGTACCGCAACATAAAAATAAAAAGGCTTTAGCAATTTTTTACCGGGATGATTAGATGTGGCGCAATAATTTTTTTAATTTCTTATTACTTGCAGTAATGCTACCAAAAATATCGGGCTTAAAATTATTTTCCTGTTCTACTATATAATGTTTAACCCCTGCTAACTCAGAGACAGCAAATATCTTTTTAAAATCAATCAGGCCGTTCCCTATTTCAGTATTCAGTGCGTTGTTCATCTTATCCATGTCTTTTACATGCAACAAGGGAAACCTGCCCGGGTGAGCCTTAAATATCGTTATGGGATTGTAACCCGACTTAACAACCCAATACAGGTCCAACTCCATTCTTACAAGGCTACTGTCGGTATTGTTAAGTAATATATCATAACCATGTTGCCCGTTCATATCTTCAAATTCGTAACTATGATTATGATAAGCTAACTGCAGGTTTACTTTTTTACATATTTCACCGGCAAGGTTAATTCTTTCGGCCAGTTTCTTATACTTATCAATTGTATCTCTTTGCACCTCATCAAGCCAGGCTATAATAATATATTGTTGGCCAAGTTCATTTGCCACTTCGCATAAGTTTTTTACATCGTCCCCATTTCCATTATTATATAAAAAGTCTTCGGGTGTATAATGACTACCTGCGCTACTAAGGCCACAATTTTTAAGGAAGCCCGCAATTTGCTTAACGGTAGTATGCCCAAAAAACTTATTATCCTTATCAAGCCCATACATTTCTACTTCGGTATATCCTGCCTTCTTTATTTTTTTGAAAATACCAGGCACATCAGTTGCAATAATATCCCTTAGGGAATAAAGCTGTAAGCCTATTTTATGATTTTTTTTAAATGCCAGTTCTGGCATAGTAATCATACCTGCTGAAAGTATTGCCGACTGTTTAATAAAATCTCTTCTTTGCATATTTATTATGTAATGATAATTACCTTATGCTATAAAGATATAGTAATAAAAAAGCCATCCCAAATATTGAGATGGCTATAAATAATTATAAGGATAAATTAAATTCTGAAATGAGCAAATGCCTTATTAGCTTCTGCCATACGGTGTGTATCTTCTTTCTTTTTAAAAGAAGCGCCTTCACCTTTACTTGCTGCAACAATTTCATTAGCTAATTTATCAGCCATGCTGCGACCGTTTCTTTCCCTGCTGTATTTTATCATCCATTTAATACTTAATGAAATCTTCCTGTCCTGGCGAACTTCAGATGGAATCTGAAAAGTAGCTCCACCAATACGGCGGCTACGAACTTCAACACCAGGCGTAATATTAGCTAAAGCTTTTTTCCAAACTTCATATCCATCTTCACCTGTTTGTTTTGATACTTTTTCCAAAGCATTATAAAAAATGATGTATGCACCACTTTTTTTTCCGGCCCACATAAGGTTATTTACAAAACGGGTAACCAGTTTATCATTAAACTTTGGATCTGGCGCTAAAGGTATTTTTTTCGGTTGTGACTTCCTCATTGTTGTTATTTTATTAAACCTTTCTCAGTATTAATTTTTCTGAGTTTGATGTTATATTATTTTTTTGCTCTTTTAGTTCCGTATTTACTGCGGCTTTGCTTACGGTCTTTAACTCCAGCAGTATCCAAGCTACCACGTACTATATGATACCTTACACCAGGTAAATCTTTTACCCTTCCGCCACGTATCAATACAATACTATGTTCCTGTAAATTGTGCCCTTCGCCAGGTATATAGGCAATAACTTCAATTTTATTGGTTAAACGCACTTTAGCAACTTTACGCAAGGCAGAGTTTGGTTTTTTAGGTGTGGTGGTATATACCCTGGTACATACACCCCTGCGCTGCGGACAGCTATCCAAAGCCCTTGATTTGCTTTTTGCTTTAATTACTTCTCTTCCTTTTCTTACTAATTGTTGTATTGTAGGCATTTTATCCTTTTATTTTTCGGACGGCAAAGGTAGGATTTACAATTTGATTTTAGAAACTTAAAATCAAAAAAATTGAATTTTTATTGCCCTAAAATATAAAACCGCCCATTAAAGGCGGTTTTAAGCTGTATATTACTGGTTTCTTAATCAAACTTTCAACATCCAGTCGTGTACATCGGGTATTTGACCATAACGTATTTTATTTAAATGGCTCTTTACCGCAGGCGCTGTTTTCCAGCTATTTACATCAAATTCCATCACATAATCCTTATACCTTAATTCTTTAATTAGCGAAATTGTGGCTGCAGTACCGGTACCAAATACTTCTTTTAACTGGCCGGCCTTATGTGCTTCAATGATTTCGTCAATATTTAACTGCCTTTCCTCTACTTCAAGATTCATTTCCTTTAAAACTGTAATAACACTATCTCTTGTAACGCCTGCCAAAATAGTTCCTGTTTCCAGGCCCGGCGTAATAGCTTTATTGCCAATTATGAAAAAAACATTCATGGTGCCACATTCCTGTACATATTTATGTTCAAAAGCATCGGTCCATAATACCTGGTCGTAACCTTTGCTTTTTGCCTGGGCAGTTGCATACATAGCAGCTCCATAATTACCGGCTGCCTTAGCATATCCAACTCCACCCGGTACTGCACGTACATATTGTTCCTCTACATAAATACGCATAGGAACACTGTAATATGGCCCGGTTGGGCTTAAAATAATCATAAATTTATATTTGTCGCTCGCCCGTACGCCAATCATAGCATCACTGCTAAACATAAAAGGACGAATATATAATGAATGATCTGACTGGTTTGGAATCCAGTTTCTGTCCAATTCAATCAGTTGGCGCATGCCTTCCATAAATAATTCTTCGGGAACTTGTGGCATCTGCATTCTTTCGGCCGAAATATTAAATCGTTTAAAATTGTCTAAAGGCCTGAAAATAAAAGCTTCGCCTTTATTGTTTTTGTATGCTTTTATACCTTCAAAAATTGCCTGACCATAATGTAAGGCTGCTGTTGAGGGGTCTAATAATAATGGTTGATAGGGTTTTATTTCTGCATTTTTCCATTCGCCGTCTTCAAAATCCACTTCCAGCATATGATCGGTAAAATATTTTCCGAATGGAATATTTTCAAGGTTAATGTCTTTTAATTTGCTACTTTCTACCTTTGTAATATTAATGTTTTCTGCTGCAATCATATCGTTAATTTTACGACAAAGAAACGAAAAAATCAAGAGTTAAAAATACCTTTCGATGAGTTTAGACAATATTCAACTGCCTGCCAACATAATTGCAGGTTTATATAACAAATCATTGTATGATTTAAAACCTTATAAACCCGTACATGTAAATGATAATGATGAAAAGCTTTTGTATTTGGGAGAAAATTTAAAACATGTAACTATAATTGTTGATAATAACGAAGCTATTTATTTACCCGACGAGCAATTGAGTTTTTTACTAGGCATTTTAACCGCTTGTAAATTATCGATGGCAGATGTTTCGGTTATTAACCTTGCTAAAAACCTGCATTGTACTTATAAAGAAATTTCAAACATTCTAAAATCAGAAACAGTTTTATTATTTGGCTTGCATCCGGATGCAATAAACTTACCCTTACAAATGCCACATTACCAGGTTCAAAAATTTAACAACCAGGTTTTTTTATCATCAGTAAGTTTATCGCAATTACAAAAAGATAAATCTGAAAAAATGAAACTGTGGAACTGCCTTAAAAAATTATTTTCAATTTGATACCATGCTGCGATGGATACAATAATATTTGCCACTAACAATCAAAATAAGGTTAATGAGGTACGTGCTGTTTTAAGAAACCGATTTACCGTCATCAGTCTTAAAGAAGCCGGGATAGATATTGATATACCTGAACCGCACAATACACTTGAAGCAAATGCAAGTGAAAAATCCAAAACAATATTTAAGCTTACCGGAAACAACTGCTTTAGTGAAGATACCGGACTTGAAGTGGAAGCTTTAGATGGCGAACCGGGAGTTAAAAGTGCCCGGTATGCAGGCAACAATAAGAATTTTGATGCCAATATTGATAAACTGTTATTGAACTTAAAACCTCAAAAAAATAAAACAGCCCGATTTAGAACAGTAATTTCTCTTATTAAGGATGGAAAAGAATTTCTATTTGAAGGTATATGCAACGGAAAAATTACAGATGAACGAAAAGGGACAAATGGATTTGGATATGATCCTGTTTTTATTCCTGATGGAAGTACAAACACTTTTGCCGAAATGGATATGAATGAAAAAAATAAGTTCAGCCATCGAAAAAAAGCAATGGAAAAATTAATACGTTTTTTGAATAAATAATATGGCAAGAGTAAAAATTGATATGCCGGGAAAAGCTATCGCATCTTTTAAAATACCTGTACGTATTGCAGATATAAATTATGGCAACCACGTAGGTAACGATGCTTTTGTTAGCATCATTCACGAAAGCAGGGTACAATGGCTTAAACAGTATAATTATACCGAACTGGATATAGAATCTGTTGGGTTAATTATGAGCGACCTTGCGATTGAATTTAAAAACGAATCGTTTTACGGAGATATAATTAATGTAGAACTGTATGCCGCCGAAATTGCCCGTGTAAGTTTTGAATTGTATTACAAACTATGTACAACAAGGAATAACAAACCCATTTTGCTTGCTCACGCAAAAACCGGAATGGTGTGTTATGATTATACTTCAAAAAAAATTACAGAGATACCGGCAAAACTGAGAAATATTTTAGATGTAAAATAATTTCGGCAGTTGTGTAAACTAACAGTTTCAATTAATCTATTCCTCATTCCAAATACGCCAGTTTTCTTCAGCTTGCAAAACCAGCATTTCAAAACCATTGCAGGTAACCGAATTTTTATTTTCGCCTTTTTGTAAAAAAAGAGTTTTTTGGGGTTTATATACAAGATCAAATAAATAATGATTGGCTGTTAACAGCTCATAAGGTATATCGGGGCAGGTATGTTCATTGGGCGACATACCAACGGGAGTGCAATTAATGATTATTTTGTACTCATCCATAACCGGTGCAGTAATTTCTTTGTATTGAATAATACCATTTTCATTATTCGCATTTCTCGAAACAACTAAATAGTCAATATGCAGTTTTCTCAAAACATATTGTACTGCTTTTGAAGAACCACCTGTACCTAAAACCAATGCTTTTTTATGTATGGGTTGTAATAGTTTAACAAAAGACTTTTCAAAACCAATAATATCGGTATTAAAAGCTGTTAGATGGTTTTCTTTAATTCTAATACAGTTTGCTGCACCTATTTTTTTCACTTCATCCGAAAGGATGTTGACGAATTGCAGTACAGATTCTTTATATGGTATGGTAACACTTAATCCCTTAAGTTCTGGATTTGCTTTTAATAACCAGGGAAATTCATCAATAGTTAGTAAAGGATAATTTTCATACACAGCAGCTTCAATACCGTCTTTTTCAATTTTGTTGTTAAAATATTGCCTGGAAAAAGAGTGTGTTAACGGGTAGCCTATAATGCCATATTTTGTCATTATACCGTTTCTTTATTCAAATACAAATGAAAAGTATCGCCCCGTAAACCAATACGCATGGCTTCCAGTGGAATCACTTCGTTTGGCGCTATATTACCCAGGTTTACATTACAACCTATAAGCTGTAAAAAGTAAAGTTGTTGTGCTTTTTGAGGTGCCTCCCAAATAATTTTCTCTTCCGGTATCTGTGTTAATATTTCCTGAACAAGGCCTTCCCTAACCTCGCCGGTACCCCTGTAAATACCTACATTACCGGCTTCCCTGGCTTCTGCAATTACATAGGTTGATCCGGCTTCAAGTTCGTTTCGCATTAATTCAATCCATTTATAAGGCGGTATAATATGTGTTGCATCTTTACTGCCAACTTCGCTTAATACCACTCCATGTTTTGCCAGTTTTTCAATATACCCACATTTTTCGGCATGGGGTATGTTGATAGAGCCATCGCTTACTTCCATATAGCTTACCCCAAATTCTTTACAAACATTAATGTAATCTTCAAACTGGTTTCTTATTAAAAAAGCTTCAAACAAAGTGCCTCCAAGATAGATAGGCATATTAAATGAGCGGTAAACTTCCAGTTTTTCTTTTAAGTTAGGCGTTACAAATGATGTTCCAAACCCCAGTTTAACCACATCTACATGCGGATGTGTTGCATTCATAAAATTACGGGCTTCTTCTACACTAAGCCCTTTATCCATAACCATTGTAATGCCAGCGTTTCTTGGCTTTACATTCCTATCCGGTATTTGAGAAAGATTAAAGTTCATCCGTGTAATTTTTGGATGTCAAAGATAACTTAAGCTTAGCAAAATAAATTATAATTACTATTAAAGAGATTTTCGTTTTTTAAACCTGGCTATCACATCAACTACCTGTTGTACTTGTAATAATGCCGGATTAATTTCAATAAATTTTTTAACCAGTTTGGGATTTCGATTCATGCCTGTTTCTAAATTCAATAGCGCTTCTTTAGATTTACCCAAAGCATACAAGATTGCACTTTTGTAAAAAAGAAAAATTGGTTTACCATCTGTTTGTTCAAATGCAAAGCTTGCATATTCATTTGCTTCTTCCAGCATATCCGCTGCAAACAGGCATTTTAATAACTCTGTCCACCCTGTAATGTTTTTGGGCCTTACTCTTACTACATTACCAAAGCAGGAAATAGCATCCTCTAATTTGCCTAATTGCATATAACATTGGCCCATAGCAAGATTATATTCCGGTTGCAAACGATGTACCTGCATGGCAATTTCTAATTTCTTTATAGCCATTTCCCAATTAGCTTCATTCATATAAGTACAGGCAATCTTATAATTTAAATGACTGTCATCGCTATTAAGATGTGAAGCTTTTTTATAGTTAAACCTGGCTAAGGCATAATTTTTCATCTTATCATAACAATGCCCTATGGCTTCATAAATTACATCTTCGGGCCTGGCCAGTTCAAGCACTTTTTCTAATACTTCTGCAGCTTCCTTATAACGCCTTAATCGTATATATGCATCCCCCATATTACGGTAAGCATAATCAAATTTTTCATCAATAGCAATTGCATATTGATATGCATCGATAGATTTTTCGTAAAGTTTTAATCCCTGGTATGCGGCAGCCAGGTTAAACCAGGCAAGTTCATTATAAGGGTAGTCTTCAATAATTTTCTGGTGCAGTCTTATTCCTTCTTCATTTCTACCGGTAAAATCGGTCCAAAAACAAATCTTATAAAGCGCTTCTTCATTATTGGGTTCCAGTTCCAGGATCATTTTAAGACAATCAAAAACCTTGTCAAAATTTTCGTAATCATCATATACATCACTAAGTTCAAACAGAAGATCCAGTTTTTCTTCTCCATCAAAATCATCAATAGCGGCTTCCAGTATTTCCGCAGCTTTCTGCTGCATATCCAGGGCTAAATATGCATCAGTTTTTAATATGTACAGGTTGGTGTCTTTATTATCAAGTAATTCTGCTTCGTCTAAAATATGTAAGGCTTCCTTATATTGTTTTAAAGAAAGTAAGATATCAGCTTTTTTAATCAGCAACATGGCCGAATATGGATACTGAACAATACCGTACTCAGCGGCTTCCAGGGCTAAATTTAACTGGTCATCTTCATCGTAATAATCAATAATACGTTCAAATGAATCTTCTTCAATAAATGAATTGGGTTTACCCGTTTTTAGGTTGTTAAACTGTTGTAACAAAGCCTTTAATTCTTCACGGTCTTGGCGGTAAGGATATTTACTCATGGGCTATAGGTTATTGTAAATTAAGAAGTTTTATAGAAATTATCAATTATTTGTAACTTTTTTTCCAGTTTAGCGTTAAAACAATGTAAAAAGATTTGATGAATGGTAATGATTTAACAAAATAAAAGCAATATATTTGTAGCAAATAAGATTATACCAATGATGAAAACATCCAAAATGATACTGTTAATTGTAATGCTTGCCGGCATTGCTTTCAGTGCATGGGCCGATAAAGGCATTGGTAAAAAAAGCAAGGTAAAGGTTGATTTAAATATTAAAACAACAAATTCTTTACGAAACTCCATTTCCCTTAATTTAAAAACAGGCTTAAAATATACCGGCAGTTTGTTGGTAGATAGTAAGGTAGATGGCAAGGCATTAATTAATAATACCCTGCTTACTTATCAAAAGGGTAATACAGTTTATATTATACCTCACAAGCAAATAATTGTAACTCCGGATATGGCCCAGGGCTATAGCGGAATGAAATTAATTATTAAAACACACTAAAGTACTTTACTGCTTTAGTTTAGCATCAATCACTCTCTGTTATTTCAATTACCTCTTTTTAATTTTTGGTTTTCTTCATACGTCATAACTCTATAACCTGATGTTGGAAAATCGAACATAGAAACAGGAACAGGATCGTAACTGATTTTAGCCAATGTGTATTTAAATTTCATTTTGCCCGATTCAATCTCATATTGTATTGCAAGCCCGGGCAGGTCGCTGAAAGTGGCATCATATTCTTTATTAGCCGGTATTATATCAGGTGCATAATACACTTCAAATGTTCTTCCATCGGCCATTTTTGCAATAGCTTTTTGGGTATTATATCCTTCTATTTTTTTTGTTTCATTAGTTAGCTCAAACCTGATATCGCTGTACATTTTATTTTTTGCTTTCCAGTTTTCTTTGTTTAAAGTTATCATCAGCTTCTGGCCGCTAAATTCTTTTAATATTACAGCATTATCCTGTTTTGAATTGAAAATGGTTATCTCTTTACCCAGTGGGCTAATCATATCGGTACGGGTATTTTTCCCTTTTAAATAAACAATGGTAGAAGCACCATCAATTTGTGAATTATTGCCGGTATAAATTACCGTATTATATGTAAGTGTTGCTTCTGCAATTGTTCTTTGAGCAATTACAGTATTGCTTATAAAAAATGTGATTATTAATGTTGGTATAAATAATATTCTTTTCATTTTACCTTGTTAATGTTTAAAGTTAATAAAATCCCGTGCCAAGATTACTAATTGCGTAAAATTAAAAACCTGTATGCTATAAAACAACATACAGGTTATGAAACCTTTAACATTAAGGATTCTATTTATTATTTTTCTTCTTTAATTCCTGCAGTTTTTTATTACTCTCCTGCATAGCCTGTAACCGCTCCTGGAATTTACTTTGTTTAACGGGTTTTTTCCGGTTTTCTGCAATTTGCGCCAGTATTTTCTCGTGGTTGATGATATACTTCTGAATTACTATTTGCAGGATTAGTGTAATAGTATTAGAAACAGTATAATACCATGTTAACGCCGAAGGAAGGTTGTTAAACACCCCAAGCAACAAAACCGGGAAAATATATGGCATGTACTTCATTACAGGATTACTATTATCCTGCATGGTGCTCATACTGTAAATAGAAATGATTAAACTTGTAAGGGTTGCTGTAATTGTAAATAAACTTACATGATCGCCGTAAAAAGGGATTGAGAAGGGCAATTGTGCAATTGAGTCATAAGCAGCCAGGTCTTTGGCCCAAAGAAAACTTTGCCCACGCAGTGAAATGTTTGACTGGAAGAAATAATACAACGACATAAATATCGGTATTTGCAGCAGAGCCGGTAAACACCCACCCAACGGGTTTACACCTGCCGATTTCCACAACTTCATTTGTTCCATGCTAAACGCCTGTTTATCGTCTCCAAACTTTTCTTTTAGCCTGTCTATTTCCGGTTTTAAGGCTTTCATCTTAGCGCCACTTAGGTAACTTTTATAAAGTATGGGTGAAGTTATCAGGCGTATTAAAAGTGTTAATAGAAACACTACCATTCCCATGCTGGCTATATTTTTTCTTAAAAAATCAAATGCCGGCAATAAAAAATGGCGGTTAATATATTTTACAAAAGCAAAAACACCACTACCGTAAGGAACAATGTTTTCCATTTTATTATCCAACTTACTAAGTACATTGTAATCGCTTGGGCCATAATAAAGTTGCAAAGGAATATCAGCGTTTGCACCACCCTGTAATGCAATACTACAGTTAGCGGTAGTTTGTGCTATAATATGTTGTACCGTATCATGCGGAACCACCCATTTAACAAATGCATGTTGAAACTTATTTTTTGCAGTTAATGCAGCAATAAAGAATTGTTGTTTTACAGCCAGCCAGTCAACCGGTTTATTAAACTCTTTATCACTGCCATTGCCCAGGTATTCAAAATCATAACTACCGTCTTTTAAGTAACAAATATGGGTTTGCTGCCGTTCATATTTTATATCCTTTTCTGCTTCGGGGGTTTCTGTTTGCCAAAGCAGGTTAATAGTATTGTTTGTTACAAGTTTATCGGCGCCTTTTAATACTATATTAAAATCAACTACATAACTATCGGGCTTAAGTGTGTATTGATGAATTACCTCTTTGCCGGTAGAATCTTTTAAAACAAAGGATAAGGTTTGAGACTTATCAGGATTGGTAATTACTTTACCGGGTAAAAAACCCACATCGCCTGTTTGTATAGTGGTATTATGCCCTGCATTTATTGGATATGATAATTTATTAAAGTTACCAGTAACGGTATAAATCGGTTGCCCATCAAAAGTTTTAAAATTTTTAAGCTGTACCGTTTTAGGTTGGCCACCTTTATTAGTAAAAACTACTTTTATTAAATTGTTTTCAAGGGTATCAAAAAGTTCTTTTTTTGATGTATCGCTTATAAATGAAGCTGGTAATTGAGATTGAATTTTTTTTATTGAATCTGTAACTAACGAATCCTTAAGTACCGCTAAAGAATCTACTTTTGGTTTTGTTGCTGCAATAGAATCCTCAATTCTTTTTTTTTCGGTTAAAAATGCCTGGTTACTCCGGCTGTTAATGATAAACATACCAATCAGTAGTATTCCTATCAAAATAAAACCAATAACCGTGTTCTTATCCATTCCCATTATATACAATTTTAAGGTGGCAAAGGTAATTAAAGTTTAACGCAACAGGTTGCCTGTTACAAAAAAAGCCTCCCGGTATTTGGAGAGGCTTAAAACTAAGTTTTCCTTAATATTATTTTTTTGTTTCACCTGCAGCAGGGGCCGGGGCAGCAGCAGCTGTAGCATCGGCAGCTTTGGGTGCAGCAGATTCTTCCTGTTTCAATTGCCTTGTCATAGTAACAGAAGCAATAGGAATACGTGGAGAATTTAAGATTTCCATATTATCTGCTTTAATATCCTGTACCCTTATATTTTCATTTAATTCAAGGTTTTCAATATTCACTTCAATATGCTCTTTAAGGTATTTTGGTAAAGTTTTTACCTTAATAGTTTTCATTTTAGTAACCAGTTTACCACCAGCTTTAACACCTGCCGGTGTACCTGTATAATGCAATGGTAAAGTTGCAATCACTTTTTTATCTTCAATAAGTTCCAAAAAATCTACATGTTGTAACTGATCGGTAACTTTATGAAACTGCAGGTCTTTTAAAATACAGCGATAAGTTTTTCCTTCGATGGCAATATTTGCCAAAATAAATTCTGATGTGTAAACGATGTCTTTAAAAGCAGTTGCAGGAGCTGAGAAATTAATCTCTGAAGAACCACCATAAATTACACCGGGCACCATTTTCTGAGAGCGAAGTTGGCGGGTGGCTTTTTTTCCGCTTTCGGTCCTCAGTTGTCCTTCGATTGTAATTGATTTCATTGTTTTATAATTTTTTAATGAGGCGCAAAGGTAGGTAATAAATGAGTAATTTAATAACTAAAAAATGGATTATTTAAGTTTTTACACCATGTATCCTAATCCATATTAATGCATTATTATTCATTTATTTCTTATTAGCCATCCTGCTACGCAAGAACAGGCTGTTAATGCTCTTATTTTCAAAAGCATTACGTATGGTAACTGCAAACAATTCGTCGGTAGATAACACTTTTATCTTACTACATTCGCCCCGTATGGGAATTGTATCACAAACCACTAATTCTTCCAAAACACTATCTTCAATATTTTTATAGGCATTGCCGCTTAAAACCGGATGGGTACACAAAGCCCTAACGCTCCTGGCCCCGTTATCTTTCATTAAAGCAGCACTCTTTGCAAGGGTTCCTCCTGTATCGCACATATCATCAATTAATACAACATCCCTGTCGGTAACATCGCCTATAACTACCATACTGGCTATTTCATTGGCCCTTTTCCGGTGTTTATCACAAATAACCATTTCGCATTCAAAATAAGTAGCAACCTCCCTGATGCGGTTTGCACTTCCTACGTCGGGTGCGGCAAAAATAAGGTTGGGTAATTTTAAATTTTCAATATAAGGAATGAATATTGCTGAAGAATCCAAATGATCAACAGGTATATCAAAATAGCCTTGTATTTGCGGTGCATGTAAATCCATAGTAATTACCCTATCGGCACCTGCAGCCGTTAGCATATTTGCTACCAGTTTAGAACCAATGGCAACCCTTGGCCTGTCTTTCCTGTCTTGCCTTGCCAACCCATAGTAAGGTATTACAGCAATCACTTTATAGGCCGATGCTCTTTTAGCTGCATCAATCATCAATAATAATTCCATCAGGTTATCTGCAGGCGCATAAGTGCTTTGTATTAAAAAAACAAACCGACCCCTGATACTCTCTTTAAACTCCACATAAATTTCGCCATCGCTAAAACGCTGTATGTTTACTTTGCCAAGTGGTTCTCCAAATTTCCTGGCTATTTTTTCGGCAAGGTATTGCGAACCGGTACCTGAAAAAATTTTTGCATTTGATTCCATATATAGATTATATTGAGGTAGGTAATATTTTTATCCTGCGAAATTATCATTTAGTTTACATGATTTATCAGGCATTTTATGGAAAATACCAACAAGACTTCCACATCTATAAAATCTTGGGCAACAGACGACCGGCCCAGGGAGAAATTACTCACAAAAGGAGCTTCGGCATTAAGTAATTCGGAATTACTTGCCATTTTGCTAAATAATGGAAGCAAAAATAAAAGTGCTGTTGATTTGGCAAAAGAAGTATTAAAGCTTGGGCGTGATAATCTTAATGAACTGGGAAAGTTATCATTAAATGATTTTAAGAAGATAAATGGTATTGGTGATGCAAAGTCTATTATAATTGCTGCAGCTCTGGAGTTAGGAAGAAGAAGACATACAGGTGATAATTTAGATAAAATAGTAGTGAAGGAAAGCAGGGATGTTGCTAAATACCTGCAAACTCAACTAAAAGATCATACTTATGAAGTTTTTGCTGTTTTGTTCTTAAACCAGGCCAATAAGATTAATCATTTTGAAATAGTCAGTAAAGGAGGTATTACCGGAACAGTAGCCGACCCCCGTATTATTCTTAAAAAAGCCCTGGATAATAATGCTACTTCGCTTGTATTATGCCATAACCATCCATCGGGTAATTTGCGCCCAAGCAAAGCTGATGAAGAACTTACTAAAAAAATTGCTGAAGCCGCACGGTATATGGATATTAAAGTGATTGACCATTTAATAGTAAGTGAAGAAGGTTATTACAGCTTTGCAGATGAAGGTTTACTTTAGCAATTTGTATATTATGTTGTTGCCCCCTTAAGTTAAAATATACCAATAGTTAATTATGCCTGTGCAGTTGGCCCACCAAAATTAAACGGAATTTCAACTGCATCTATATCCTGGATAGTGCCGTTTGTTGTTTCAAATTTTTTAATATTTTCTACAATAGCTTTCATAAACCGTTTGGCGTGAAACGGTGTTAATATAATACGGCTTTTTACTTTACTCTTGGGTGTACCGGGCATTACGTTTACAAAGTCAATTACAAATTCGGCATGGCTATGTGTAATAATGGCAAGGTTGGCATATTGCCCTTCCGAAACATCTTCTGAAATCTCTATATTAATTTGATTTGGCTGTTCTGTATTATTATTCATCTTCAATTTTTTTACAAATATAAAATATAAAAACAAAGGGCTTCACCATGTGAAGCCCTTTGTAAATAATTATATTATTTAACTTAAGTTATAATTTTACCTTGGCCCGGTATATTTAAGGGTTTGTGTCCATTCCCTTGTTGCGGACGGATCAAATACACCACCCGGGTTATTATAACCATATTTTACATAAAATGTTTTTGATGGTGGGTCGTAATGAGAATTATACCCGGCAGACATTGTATAAAAAGTTGAAGCGCCTACATATGCATTTTGTACAGTAACAGCAAAAGTGCTTGGGTTTACAGTATACTCCGGTTCCTGAGCACCAAAATAACTAAAGCCACCACCTAAAATTGAAGGTTGTGCAAATGCGCCGGCAAGAGGCCAATATATTTTACATGCATTAGCGCCTGTTGTTATTAATTCAACCTCTGTTGAGGCGCAGGTATAGCCCGGATTTGATGAAGGGTGATAGTTACAGAAGTCATCTGTATAAACACCATCATAATTGTTTTTAGCGCCAATTTGCAAGATTACAGAATTAGCAACCTGCGAAATTTTACCGGTTGCATCAATAGTAGTAATTGTAAATGCTAAACCATACAGGTTACTTGGGTCTAATACAGTAGCATTGGGTATATTAATTTCAATTTGCTTTGCAAATTCACCCGGTGCAAATGTTACTGTAAAATTGCCACCCTGTCCACCAGTTTTAACAATACCAGCGGCTGGTACTACAGTGTACCAATCTGCAGGTAATTGATAAAGAAACAAGCCACTTGAGTTTGTATTGTTAAAATTAGTTATGGCGCTTGTATCGTCCTTTATAGTAATAACAGTTGTGCTGTTTAAAGCGCTATTATTAGGCACATCTCGTCTAATATCAACCACTGCTTTAGATAAAGTGAATGGTGTATTAACAAAACTGATAGCTTCTGAAATAACAGAGGGGTCAGATGCAACACCACCATTAAGAATTTTTACAATCGTTTGGCCTGCATCACCCATTGGCTCGGGAGTAGTAATTTTTTTACAGGCGCTAAACGAAAAGGCAGCTACAGTAAGAATTGCTAATAGCTTTTTTAAGTTTATATATTTCATCGTTGTGTAATTTTTGTTTTTATTATTATTGCGTTGCCCAAATAATGGGCAACGCAAAGTTAATTTTAGTTATCCCACCATACTCGTGCATCCTGTGTATCTCCACCTGTAAGGTCGGCAATACCTTGTGCAACACCGGCAGCATTCAAACTTTTTTCATTTGTACCATACGTATAACGCCTTGGAATTTCGCCAGAAGTACTTGTAGCAAAAGTTGTAGCTTTTAACCCAGGTACACCGGTTCTGCGCCATTCGCACCAACCTTGTGTTCCATCAGGGTATAGTGCAATATATTTTTGCAATTGTATCCTTTGCAACTTAGAAGTAGTAGTAGCACTTGAAGATGCAGGAATAGAGCCAAAACTATTTTGGCCAATTGCAGCAACACCTACACCTGCACTATAGTTGGCATTTCCACTCAAATATGAGCCTGGTAAAGAAAGTCCCCATTGAGCAAATGACTGAGCAATACCGTTATTATATGCCGCTTGGGCATCTGTAGTGGTTAAACCCGGTAACCAACCTCTTTCTATTGCTTCGGCATAAGATAGCAATACAACAGATGCGCCAACAATTACAATAGGAGAAGTTTGTAAACGATTAGAAGGAGACAGTATTAAAGGCCAGGGTTCTGATACTGTTGTAGCATCAGCTCTTTCTAAGCCATAAGGGAAACCATTGGTATTAGCGCCAAAAGCAGAAATACGAGAATCGCCTAAACCTGATAATAAATCAGTCATAGTTTTACTTTCAGCATAGTCTTTACGGCCATCAAACAAGTTGTACCATGGATTTTTAAAAGGTCCTCCAGGATATACAACAGTAAAATTATCATCATTGGTACTTATATATCCGCTTGGTTCAGCAACGGCCGCGGCAAACTGGGTAGCAGCATAATCTCCTGCCGAAGGATAAACTTTAGTTAGCCTTATTGCCATAAGCATACGAAGCGAATTGGCCAATTTTTTCCATTTTGCATTTGATCCTCCATAAATAATATCGCCTTTAACTGGGTCGCCATTATCATCAAATTGTGCAACCGCCTCAGTTAACTCCTTAAAGAGGTCTTTATAAATAGACTCCTGTGTATCGTATTTAGGTACATTTAATTGTAATGCCTCAGAATAAGGTATTGCACCCCACCTATCTGTCATGGTCCAAAACTGATAGGCTTTTAAAATACGAGCAACAGCTATTTGATTTTTATTTGAACCATAAGCTGTATTTTCAGCCGCTGTTGCCGGATCGGAGTTCCTGTTGATAATATTCTGTAAATCCATTAAAGGACCAGAATAGTTTCCTGAAAATTCAAGCGGTGTGGTTGCATAAAGGCTCGTTTCGGTATACTGAGTTTCGCTATAATACTGGCAATACAATCCACCTCTTGTTGAAGCCGCATATCCGGCAATCCCTGATTCAACATTTGTTAATAAAGCTGCCAGGTTTGGTTTGGTAACCCCACCCGGGTTAACGTTGGTATTACCAAAGTCTTTTATTTTACTACAGCCTGTACCTGCCAGTAATAAAACCGACAAGCCGATTGCTGTTATTTTGTTATGAATTATCTTATACATAATGATTGTTTTTTAAATTAAATTAATGGGGTGATTAAAATCCTAATTTAAGATTGAAACCGAAAGAACGTGTACCTGGGTACTGTCCGTTTTCACCATATATTGAGGTAATTTCTGACGGGTCAAAATCTTTAGTTTTAGCATATATCAACCATGGGTTCCTGGCAGTAATTGAAAAAGTTGCATTGTTTAAAAACTTACTCAATCCCATTTTATCTACAGGTAATTTATAACCAATGCTCAACTCACGCAGTTTCACAAAAGTTAAGTCGTAAATAAAATCGTTGAATACGTTTCTGGAAACCATTCCACTAAAGTAATCTTTTGCATTTACATACATATCCACATCTTTACCTGTAGTTGCATCTACACCAAATACATGTACGCCACCACCATCGGCAACATCATCACGTATAGGATTACCTTTATCATTCAATACAGCAGTACGGGCTGTTAAGCCTGAATAAGCTCCCCACATATCAGATAAAGAGAAGAACTTACCACCTACCTGGTAGTCGATATTAATATTAGCTACAAAGTTTTTAAAGAATGTAATAGTGTTTTGTACACCACCTGTATAATCAGGAATTACACTGCCAAAATTAACCAAATCCGGTGCTTTTACATATAAGCCTGAAGCATCAATAATTGGTTTACCATTAGGCGCAGTTTTGTATCCTCCGCCAAGTAATGAACCCCATGGCATACCAACACCCAACTTAACAACCGGAGGTGTAATACCGCTAAATGCAGCACCACCACTTACTGTAAAGTCGTTTACCCCTGGAGCAATTGAAACCACTTTGTTTTCAATAATCTTACTGAAGGTTGAGTTAATTTCCCAACGGAATTTTTCGCCCCAGAATGGCTTAATATTAAGAGTAGCATCTACACTTTTTTGTGTAATCTCACCGGTATTAATTGTTTTTGATGTAATACCGCTGGTACCAGTAATAGCTACGCTATAAGGGAAATCTTTTGTAACCCTGTCTTTATATAAAACTGTAAATCCAATTCTGTTCTTTAAGAAACTCATTTCTAAACCATAGTCTTTTTGTAAAGCTACGGCTCCATGAATTCCTGGATCTGTTAAACCATCAGGAGTACCTGATAATATATTACCGTTCCATTGGTTAGCACCAACACCATATAAAGAACCGGGATAAGAATAAGCACCATAGAAGTTACTATATGGGCCTAAAGCGCCGGGAACCTCACCCCAAGCAAACTTAAGTTTACCATAGCTGATGAATGGAACTGCTTTCCTGATTAAATCACTGAATACAAAACTTGCACCAAATGACTTACTGAAAATACCATTATCATTAGGAGGCAAGGTAGAGAAGTAGTCTTGCCTTGCAGTACCATCAATGAAGAAGAAATTTCTGAAACCTAAAGAAGCAGTTGCAAATATTGCACGGTACTTATCGGTTATTTTACTGCTGCTATATGAAACAGGGCTTTTTGAATTACTTAATGAGTAAAGGTCATCAATTGTTAACCCGTCAACAGTACCTGTGTTCATAGCACGGTATTCTTCACTAAACAGGTCGAAACCGGTATTGATATCAATACTAAAGTCTTTTATTTTCCTGTTAAATGAAATTAAACCTTCAATGTTTTGTTTGTTCCAAAAGCTTTGAGAAACACTATAACCGGCTTTTTCGCCTGTTTGGGTAGCACTACGCTCTAAAATGCTTGTTGTAAATCCTTCGCCAAATGTAGTGTTTTGTGCTTTACGGTATGTTAGTTTAAACCTTAAACTATTATTAACCTTATAAGTTAAAGAAGCATTACCGTACAAACGGTCTCTCCTGCTTTTTGAAAGAGAATTTTCCTGGTAAGCGAAGAAGTTATACCAGTAGTTACCCAAAAGGAAAGTTGAGCTATGAGGGTTACTTCCAATATTCCATGATGCTAATTTTCCATTATAAGTAAGGTCTTTAAGCTCTCTTAATATATTCATATCAAGATCCCTGTGGTACCATGAGTTAAACGAACCTGTTGTTTGGTTTGAATATCCCTGGTCAAAAACACCATTCAGGTTTTGAGTTATATAGTTGATATTAGTTGCAAATGTAAAATGAGAATTTAAATCAATAGAACCTGTTACTGATAACATATTCTTTTTTAATGTGGTAGTAGGAATAACACCGGTAACATCTAAATTAGAATATGAAGCCCTAAAGCTATAATTATCACTTGCCTTGCTAAAGTTAACATTAGTATTACGTGTAACGCCTGTATTATAGAAGTCAGCAGCATTAGTAGGCTGAGGTGTTAACTTAGCTGTTTTAAATGAATACTCAGAACCCGGATACCATGCATACCAGGGAATATATTCCTGACCAACCATACGAGGACCCCAGCTGGCATCATCATCATAATTATGATAATATTTTCCATCTAAAGCTTTCCAGGCTACTGGATCACCGGCCTGCCATTTATATTTAAACATATCCGGGCCAGAACCACCGGCATAAGAGTTTTGGTAATTAGGTAAGATATATAATTTATCAAACTGCACACCAAGATTCAGTTCTAAACCAATACCACGATTGGTTTTTCTTGCTTTTTTAAGCGTGATTACAATTACACCATTTTGACCTGCAGGGCCATATAAAGCTGTTGCTGCAGGACCTTGTAATACTGTGTAATCCTCAATATCATCCGGGTTAAGGTCATTGGCATTAGGCATTTGAGTACCATCAACCACATATAATATAGGGCTGCTACCACTTAAACCACTTTCGCCACCTAAACGGATATCAGCTCCTCCATCTAAAGAAGCATAAGACTGGCTTCTAACCTGCAAACCGGCCACTTTACCCGCCAATGCGTTGTTAACGTTGGTTTGACGAATGGTATTTACCTGCTCGCCGGTAACAACCTGTGCATTAGATGAAACACTTCGTTGTGTACGTTTTGTTTGGAATGCACTTGTTACTACTACTTCCTGTAATTCACCAGACTCTTTTTCCATTACAGTATTTATAACATTTTGAGTACCAACCGGCACTTCAATTGTTTTAAAACCTGCTGCAGAAATCACCAGTACATTTCCTGAATTTACTCTAACTGAAAAAGAGCCGTTTGCATCGGCAGATAAACCTGTTGGCGTACCTTTTATTTTAACAGTTGCAAACGAAACCGGATTACCATCAGCATCGGTAATCTTGCCGTTCACCACTCGGCTTTGGGCAAATGCCAATGCCCCACAGAGCATCAACATTGTAAACAGTGATAAAAATCTTCTCATGTGCATTTAATTAAGTTTAATGATGTGTAAAAATAAGGATAATTTCTTAACGCCAAAATATTGTTAAATTAATTTTGAGGAAATATCCGCCCAATTAATGACAAATTGTTATGATAAATAGCTGCATTATTTTAGAAAAATTGTTAAAATTTATACATTACCTGCAGTTTTACTTCACTTTTCGCTTTTCCTTTTATTTCATCTAACCCACTACCAATAAGGGTTTTGTCTTTATAACGTGTTTGAGAAAGTTTAGCCCAAATTGATAGTTTTTTGTTAACGTCATAGTTTATATTTATGTAATATCTATAGCCCTTATCATAAAAAACAGGAATAGAATAACTGTATAAAACATCATTTTCGTAAGCGTATAGCCTGCTATTGTACCCGTCTGTTTCAAAATATTGCAGCCTTATATTGCCTGAAAGCGGGCTCATCATTGGCTTGTAAATGAAATCGAAATAGGTTAAAAAGCCTTCTTCGGCATTTGCTCCTTTTTTATCAAACCAAACAATTTCGGTGCGGTTACGCAATGTAATGGCGGGGCTTATTTTATAACTTACCTGTGTACGCCAGTTTTTTTTGGGTTGCTGTATAACTGGCGATAGAGTAAGCAGGTTGGGATTTACATTATGGGCCTTTGATTCGCTGTGATACCTGGAATAAATCTCCAGTTGCCGGTTGGGTTTATAATCTACCTGTACAAGATAATCTGAACCTGTTGAAGGTGCATCTACCTGGTAACGTAGCCATGGAAATTTATAAAAATCGGCATAGGCATCTATACGCCAAAAGGGATGAGGTTTAATACTAACGCCGGCGTATAACCCCTTTTCGTTTGTTGGGTAAGTACTTTCAGTAAACGCAGTGGTATAAAGGGATTGGTACGATTTTGAAATATTACGATACAGTAAACTTGCGTCTACTTGTGACGAAACACTTATAATAAGTCCATTTACAAAAGCTTTATCAAACTTATTTGTAAAAGCAGCTTCGCCAAAAATATGCATGTTCCTGTAGGTATAACTGTAGTCGAAACTATAGTTACCAAAACTTTTGCCTGTTAATGCATATTTATTATAAGGGTCTGCTGATTTTATAAGTGGTAATTTGAATTTATAATGAATACCATTTACCCCAAGATGCAAACCTTTAAATTGATAGGAAAAATTACCGCCAAATGCCAATTGCCGTTGAATTCCCTTATCTTCTGTTTCGCTTTTAGTACGGTGGTAACCCGATGTTTGCAGCGAGGATATAAATTCATCCTGGCTTTGGGTAGTATCTGCCGGTACAAAGTTGGCATCAATATTTTTATATGAACCAAAGGCTGTTACCTGCCAGTTGTTTTTTGCCAGCGTTATACCTACTCCACGATGAAAGTTTATTTCACCGGCCGAATTATAAGGCCTCAGTACATCGGCTTCCCTTTTTATATTGGTAACATCGGCGCTTTTTTTAAAAGCAAGGTTTTGCCATTGCGTTAAGCCCTGGCCAAGGTTAACTGTAAAATCGCCAATAGCCAATGCTTTAATGATACCTAATTTTCGGGCAAAAATATGTGCCGAGTAAAAATCAAAACCCTGCTTTTGTTTGCCTTTAAAAAACTGTTCGCCTGCATCTTTTTCTGCTACAATGCCATATTGTAAAAGATTTTTGTACACATATTTGTACCTGAAGAAAATTTTTTGTGGTGATCCGGGATAATAGTTTGTAGCTGTGGATGAATCCAACAAATATCCTTTTGATTTTTCAAGAACCTGCGATACCCTAAGTAATATGCTTTTATCGCCACCTCTTAACCTGTTACCCAAGGTTTCAATAACGGCTAGTTGTGTACTAACTTCTATATATGGCCTTATTTTACGGATGGTAGCAATATCCCAACCCGGTACAGCCTGCAGTTCATATACATCAATTAATTTACCGGTTAATAACCTGTACGAAATGAAATTATTTATTTGTATTGGCGATAGCACCCTCAACTCTTTCAGGTCGGTTGCTGAAGCTGTATTTAAATTAATAGGGTTCTTTAAATATTGCATCATTTGCTGCAGGTAAGAGTCGTCTTCTGTTTCAGCATCCTCATTATTTTCGGTAATGTTCTCAAGCTGTTGTTCGGTAGTGGTTGTAGTGGTTTCGGGTACCTGGGCAAAGGCACGGGGCAGTAGAAAGAAAAACAACACCGATATTATCAATAACCTCATTCGGCGGCTTTTTTAAAATTCACCAATAATAAAATGCCGGGAGAAAAACCAAGTTGCGGATGATAGCTTGTTGAAATATCAAGGCGCAGGTTTTTCCACGCCACACCGGCGCCTGCATAAGCCGATGAAGACTCACTCAAGAAACCTGCTTTTGCAAAAAATTGTTTTGCAAACCGGTATTGCAAACCTGCTATTACATTTATGTCTTTGTCTTCTTCTTTTATTATTTCGGCGCTGATTAAAAACCTGTCGGATGCATCGTAACCCAACCCAACTTTATAAGCCGATGCTAATTTTTCATCGCTGTTTTTACCCAGCTTACCGCCAACAGGATTATACACATGCACGCCTGCATTTAATTTTTCGGTTACATGCATCATCACGCCAATTTCAAAATTAACTGCCGATGCAGAACCATAAGCCGGTACACGGTAACTATAGTAATTAAACTGAACACCCACATCTGCAAATCTTCCTAATTTACGTGCATAAGCAAGGCCAATTTTATTTTCATTAAAATTTTTAAAGCCTGCATAGTTTACCTGCAAACCAAAATTGCCTAAAGCAGTGGGTAACGATCCTGCCAAAGTATAAACACTTGTTTCGCTTAGCATAAACCTTCTTTCGCCAAAAACACCTACTCCTGCATTTTTTACCGAAGCAAGAGCAGCCTGGTTTCCGGTAAACGACATGGCATCGTTTTGTTGCTGGCTATAAGCCGATAGGCTGATATATGGTTGTGCCAGTGTATAGCGAAGCGATTGTGCAAAAGATGAATTACCGATACTGCCTATAAACAGGAATACTAAAATATATTTTCTCATTTGCAAATTATTATTGACAACCACAAACAAGATAACAAATACTTTAATAAAACATTCATTCGAGCCATAAATTATAATTTATAAAATGGCAATTATTTTTAAAGCCAATAGCATAATTATAATTTTTTAAATTTAAATAATAATCAATTGTTGCTTTGATTTTAAACACAGCATAACAGGGTATTGATTATTTTTGCAGCATGATATTATTAGATGGCAAAACAGTATCGCAGGCTGTAAAAGATACTTTAAAAGAAAAAACAAAAGATTTTAGAAGTAAAGGAAACAGAGCGCCACACCTGGCAGCTGTGCTGGTTGGTAGTAATGGCGCCAGCGAAACCTATGTGGCCAGCAAAATTAAAAATTGCCAGGAAGTTGGTTTTAAAAGCAGCCTTATACGTTTAGTAGAAAATATAGCCGAAGAAGAATTAATTGAAGCTATCGAAAAACTGAATACTGATGATGCTATTGATGGCATCCTGGTACAACTACCTTTACCAAAACAAATTAATGAAGAAAGAATTATAAACCTTATAGACCCCCGTAAAGATGTAGATGGTTTTCATCCTGTAAATATTGGCAAGATGGTACAGGGCTTACCCACATTTATACCCGCCACACCTTACGGCATACTGCTTATACTTGAATATTACAAAATTGAAACAAGCGGTAAACATGCCGTAGTAATTGGCCGCAGTAATATTGTGGGCCGCCCCATCAGTATTTTATTAAGCAGGAACAGTTACCCCGGCAACTGCACAGTAACGGTATGCCATAGCCGCACAAAAAATTTAAAAGAAATTTGCCTGCAGGCAGATATTATTGTTGCCGCACTGGGTATACCTGAATTTTTAAAAGCCGATATGGTAAAAGAAAATGCAGTAGTGATAGATGTGGGCATCACCAGGGTTGCAGATGCATCAAAAAAATCGGGCTTTGCTTTAAAAGGAGATGTTGATTTTGCCAACGTGGCTCCCAAATGCAGTTATATAACTCCTGTACCCGGCGGTGTAGGGTTGATGACTATTGCTGCTTTATTGATGAACACTTTAACCGCTTGCGAAAATAAATTTGATATTTAAGAAAAGCCCCGGTTTTAATTTTTACTAAATGATTGAAACAAAAAACACCCCAACTGTTTCGCTGCCAGTAATGGAACATTTTTACACCCTGCAGGGCGAAGGTTACCACCAGGGCAAAGCAGCCTATTTCATTCGCCTTGGCGGATGCGATGTTGGATGTGTTTGGTGCGATGTAAAAGATAGTTGGGATGCAAATAAGCACCCGTTGGTTACTATTGAAAATTTAAAAAATAATGTATTAGCCACAGTAGCCAATATGGTAGTTATCACCGGCGGCGAACCATTGATGAATAACCTGGATGCACTTACCGCAATGTTGCAAGCCGAAGGCCTGCACACCAATATAGAAACATCGGGCACTCATCCATTAAGCGGTACATGGGACTGGATTTGCTTTTCGCCAAAAAAATTTAAAGCGCCACTGCCCCAAATTTTTCCTGTTGCCAACGAATTAAAAATTGTTGTGTATAATAAATCGGATTTTGCATGGGCCGAAAAATATGCTGCATTGGTTGCCCCTACCTGCAAATTATTCCTGCAGCCTGAGTGGGATAAAGCCGCAGAAGTAACGCCTTTGATTATTGATTACATTAAACAAAACCCACAATGGGAATTATCGCTGCAGCTACATAAGTACATTAATGTGCCATAAACAAAACGTTATAATTTTTTTTTAAAAATAAAAAGGCATCCATTTCGTTTTACCTTCACTTATTCAATCTATCCGAATGCAAAATAAAAACTCTTATATCCTCCGTTTCATTTGCAGTTTCATCCTTCTTATTACAGCATTCTTAGTTGCACCAGCACAATGGTACAACCCCGATAAAGTGAATAAGAAAGCCGGCGAAGTGTATGCCCTTGCTTATGAAGAAGCTATTGCTGCTAATTACAAAGCCGCTTTAAAACATTTGGAAGAAGCCATTAAGCTTGACCCGAAATTTGTAGATGTGTATTTATCACGTGCAGGCATTTATGCCGAACTGAAAAATTATGAAGCATCTGTTGCTGATTTTGAAAAAGGAATGCAAATGGATTCGGTTTATTCAAAAACATACCTGCTGCCCTATTCTATTTCATTGGCCGGTGTGGGAAAATTTCAGGAAGCATTAAATGCCGTAAATGAATTTTTAGCAAACCCAACTTTAAATCCGCAAAGTATAAAAGCAGGCAATTACCGTAAATCTACTTATAGCTTTGCAGTTGACTACGAAAAAAAACATCCTGCAAAAGATTATGTTTTTAAACCGGTAAACCTTGGCGACAGTATCAACACAAGCGACCTTGAATATTTTCCATCGCTAACCATCGATGGCAGCAAAATGATTTTTACACGCCGGGTGGCAAGCGATGAAGATTTTTATGAAAGTGATTTTATTGACGGTAAATGGAGCAAGGCAAAACCTTTGGGAGGAAAAGTGAACACCAATTTTAATGAAGGCGCACAAAACATTTCGCAGGATGGGCAGTTGCTTGTTTTTACCGGTTGTAATTATCCTGAAGGGCAAGGCAGTTGTGATTTATATTTTTCTATTAAAACAAACAATGGCTGGAGTGAGCCGCAAAATCTTGGCCCCGTTGTTAATACCGATTTTTGGGAATCATCGCCATCTTTATCGCCCGATAAAAGAGACCTGTATTTTGCAAGCAGCCGTGCTGGTGGTTTTGGTGGCCGTGATATTTGGGTAACACACCGCATGCCTAACGGAAAATGGAGCCGGCCCGAAAACCTGGGAGAAACAGTAAACACAAGCGGCGATGAAAGCTGTCCTTTTATACACGCCGATAATGAAACACTTTATTTTAACAGCAACGGGCATACCGGGTATGGTATGACGGATTTATTTTTCAGTAAAAAAATAAATGACAGCAGTTGGGCGCCGGCAGAAAATTTAGGCTATCCAATTAACAACATCGATGACCAGGGCTCGTTAATTGTTGCTGCCGATGGTAAAACCGCTTATTATGCAAGTGATGGATCCGATACAAGAGGTGGGCTTGATATTTATTCTTTTCAACTGCGTGAAGACATACGGCCTTTGAAAACTTTATGGGTAAAAGGAAAAGTGTATGATAAAAAAACTAATGCAGGTTTACCTTCTTCTGTTGAATTAACTAATGTAAAAACTGACAGGATTGTAAGTAAAATACAAACGGATGAAGACGGTAATTATTTAATAACATTACCTGTTGGAAATGATTATGCATTTAATGTAAACCGGCGTGGCTACCTTTTTTATTCGGATAATTTTTCAATTACCCCAAATACCGATTCGGTTTTTATAGTAAACATTGCATTGCAACCCATTGAAAAAGGCGCCAGCATTGTTTTAAAAAATATTTTCTTTGAAACAGGAAAATTTGATTTGCAAAACGAATCAAAATCTGAACTGGATAAACTGGTTGAATTATTAAACGACAATCCTAATTTAAAAATACAAATTGACGGGCATACCGATAATGTAGGGCAGCAAAAAGACAACCTGGAACTTTCTAACAACCGTGCAAAATCGGTTGTTGGATATTTATTAAGTAAAGATATAAACCAACAAAGACTTAGCTACAAAGGGTTTGGGGCCACAAAACCGGTAGCAGATAATAATACAGAAACCGGAAGAGCACAGAACCGGAGAACAGAACTTTATGTAACCGGTAATTAGATATTTTTTCTAATATTGTTTTTCAATATCAATCACCGGTTGCTCTATGCATAACGACCTGCTATATCAAATTGCACTAACACTTGTTCCCAATATTGGCAATGTACATGCAAAAACATTGATAGATATTTATGGCGATGCCCAATCTGTATTTAAAGCAAAAAGAAAAGAGCTGGAAGCCATAGAAGGAATTGGAACAGTACGGGCTAAATCAATAAAAAATTTTACAGAGTTTGAAAGTTCTGAAGAAGAAATAAAATTCATTGAAAAATATAAGATAACGCCGCTGTTTATCACCAACAATCATTATCCTAAACGATTATTGAATTGTTACGATTGCCCGGTGTTATTATACTACCGTGGCAATGCCGATTTAAATACAACAAAAATTGTATCGATGGTTGGCACACGCAATCATTCCGATTATGGTAAAATTGTTTGCGAAAAATTTGTTGAAGGCTTGCAGGCTGAAAATGTTTTAATAGTTAGCGGCCTTGCTTATGGTATTGACACCATTGCACATAAAACAGCATTAAAAAACAATTTACAAACAGTAGCCGTACTGGCCCATGGGCTCGACAGAATTTATCCTCATCAAAACAAAACGCTTGCCAGGCAAATTACCGGGCAGGGTGGTTTGCTAACGGATTTTATCAGCAATACCAATCCTGATAAACAGAATTTCCCTAAACGAAACCGCATAGTTGCCGGCATGTGCGATGCCATTATTGTTTTTGAAAGCGGGAAAAAAGGCGGTTCATTAATTACTGCAGAATTGGGCAACAGTTATAATAAAGATGTATTTGCCGTACCGGGCCGTGTTACTGATAACAAAAGTGAAGGCTGCAACTATCTAATACAAAACAATAAAGCTGCTTTAATAAACACTGCCGATGATTTTTTACAAATGATGAACTGGAAACAAGTTCAAAAACAACCATCAAAAAAACAAAGAGAATTATTTATTGAACTTTCGCCCGAAGAAAAAATTGTGGTAGAACTTTTACAACAGCAGGAACATACACATATAGATGAACTGTATTTTAAAAGCGGCCTTAGCAGCAGCACTGCAGCAGCAGCCTTGCTGATGCTTGAAATGCAAAATATAGTGATAAGTCTGCCGGGAAAAATATACAAACTGGCATAGCAGTATCCACATTTTATTATGCGCTGCAATTTTTAATTTTTAATTTTTAAATCCCTGCCATACCTTTGCCTATGGCAACAATAAATAACTCCACTGCTAAAAGCAAATCTGCAAAATTTTATGGCGAAGGTTTAACGTTTGATGACGTATTGCTTATGCCTGCTTATTCGCAGATATTACCCCGTGAGGTAAACATCAGTACAAAACTTACACAAAACATTACGCTTAATGTTCCATTGCTTAGCGCTGCTATGGACACTGTTACAGAAGCTGCGCTTGCTATAGCGCTTGCCCGTGAAGGCGGACTTGGCATACTGCATAAGAATATGAGTATTGAACAGCAGGCCGACCAGGTGCGTAAAGTGAAACGAAGCGAAAGCGGAATGATCATTGACCCGGTAACGCTTCACCCCAATGCTACCATTGGCGAAGCTTTACGCATAATGAAAGAAAATAAAATTGGAGGTATTCCTATTGTAGATGCCAATCATAAATTAGTTGGCATACTCACCAATCGTGATCTTAGGTTTGAAACAAGTTATAAGGAAAAAGTGAGCTCCATCATGACGAAAGAGAAACTTATAACTGCACCCGAAGGAACCGATTTAAAAAAAGCAGAGCTCATCTTTAAAAAAAATAAAGTAGAAAAATTACCGGTGGTGGATAAGAGCGGTAAACTGATTGGCCTTATCACGTTCAGCGATATTTTAAAACTAAAATCGTACCCGCATGCTGTAAAAGATTCTTTTGGCAGGTTGCTGGTAGGTGCAGGTGTTGGTATCACCGGCGATATTTTACAAAGAGTGGAGGCCTTATACAAGGTTGGTGTGGATGTGATTTGTTTAGATAGCGCACATGGCCATACCAAAGGTGTGATGGATGCTCTTAAAAAAATTAAGAAAACATATAAATACCTGCAGGTGATAGCAGGTAATGTAGGTACCGGTGCAGGCGCCAAAGCCCTTGCAGAAGCAGGCGCCGATGCAGTGAAAGTAGGCATTGGCCCCGGCTCTATTTGTACCACAAGGATAGTTGCAGGAACAGGTGTACCTCAAATTACTGCTGTAATGGAAGCTGCCGCAGCATTAAAAAATAAAAATATCGGCATTATCAGCGATGGTGGTATAAGATATACAGGCGATATGGTTAAAGCACTTGCTGCAGGCGCCAGTTGTGTTATGATGGGAAATGTTTTTGCAGGCACCGAAGAAAGCCCCGGCGAAACAATCATTTATGAAGGCCGTAAATTTAAACAATACAGGGGCATGGGTTCGTTGGGCGCTATGGCACAGGGTAGCAGCGACAGGTATTTCCAGGATGTGGAAGATGATGTGAAAAAATTTGTACCCGAAGGTATTGAAGGCCGTGTGGCATTTAAAGGTTATTTACGGGAAGTGGTACACCAGTTTACGGGAGGCTTACGGGCAGGCATGGGTTATTGTGGCGCCAAAGATATTGCCGAATTACAGAAAGCTGTTTTTGTAAAAATAACCAATGCCGGAATTAAAGAAAGCCATGCACATGATATTGCTATAACTAAGGAAGCGCCCAATTACAGCCGGTAAAAAATAAAAAAGAATAGTTTAAAAAATCATGATGGCTAGTTTAAAAAAAACATTCCTGTTTTTACTTTTTGCTTTTTGTTTTTTACTTACTACAAATGCTCAAGACAGTTCACGCCTGCGCATTTCGCTGCTTACCTGCACCCCGGGAGAAGAATTGTACTCCACCTTTGGGCACAGTGCTTTTAGGGTAATTGACAGCAACAGCGTTACCGATATAGTGTACAACTACGGCACTTTTAATTTTGATGATGATGGCTTCTATTTAAAATTTGTAAGGGGTAAACTTCTTTACTATGTATCAACTGAATATTTTTCAGACTTTAAAGAATTATACCAAAGCACCAACCGGGGGATTACCGAGCAGGTTTTAAACTTATCGGGCAGCGAAAAAATCAATATCCGTAATTTCTTAAATAATAATACCAGGGACGAAAATAAATTTTATAAATACGATTTCTTTTTCGACAACTGTACCACAAGGTTGAGGGATATCCTTAAAAAACAACATGACTCTACTTTTACCCGGCAACCTGTAATGCCCGCCGGCAGCAGGTTCAGGCAGGCCATTCACCAATACCTTGATAAGAATAATAAGTATTGGAGCAAACTTGGAATAGATATCCTGCTTGGCGCTCCCTGTGATGCCGTAATGACTGCAGAACAAATGCAGTTTTTGCCCGATAACCTAATGAAAAGTCTGGATAGCAGTAAACATCACGATATCATATCCTCACAAAAATTATACAACATAACTGCTGACAAAAACGGCAAATCCATCTTTACTCCTTTTATTGTTTTTGCACTTTTATTAATCTTCATTCTTTTCATTGGCCAGTCAAAAAATAAATTTGCCCGTGCATTTCTGCAAGGGTTTGATGGGTTGTTATTTTTTATTACCGGGGTTTTAGGTTGTATTTTAATTTTTATGTGGGTGGGTACCGATCATCAAATGTGCAAAAACAATTTTAATTTGTTATGGGCATGGCCCACACATGCCATCATGGCTTTTTTTGTAAACAGTAAAACTAACCTGGCAAAAAAATATTTTAAATTTACTACTGTACTGTTAATGGCTGTTTTAATCAGTTGGTTTTTTTTACCACAGCAGATGAACAACGCCTTGCTACCGGTTGTTTTATTACTGATATACAGGGCTGCAAAAAAATCTATTGCTGTATAGCCTTACCACCTGTTTGTAAAAATTAAAATGCAATAACAAAGTTGGAAATTAAAAACATCAGCTACGGAGGTTCAAAAATTTTTTACCGCAGCATTGGTAAAGGCAGGCCTGTTGTATTCATCCATGGCTTTGCCGAACACGGCGATATTTGGAAAAACCAAATTGAATTTTTAAAAGACAACAACCACCTCATCATTCCCGATTTGCCGGGCAGCGGAAAATCGCAAATGATAAATGATATGTGCATTGAAGGCATGGCCGCAACCATCAATGCCATTTTAGATGAAGAAAAAATTGAACAATGCACAATGCTTGGCCACAGCATGGGAGGATATATTACACTTGCATTTGCTCAAAAAAATGAACAGCGTTTAACTTCTTTAGGATTAATACATTCAACTGCCTTTGCCGATAGCGAAGAAAAAAAAGCTAACCGTTTAAAATCTATTGAGTTTGTAAAAAAGAATGGCGCTTTTGAATTTTTAAAAGCGGTTATTACCGATTTATTTACCGAAGCATGGTATGCTAATAACAGCAATTTTGTAAATGAACTTATAGAAAAAAGCAGGGGCTTTGCAGATGAAGCAATCATTGCCTATTATGAAGCCATGATTAACCGGGCAGATAAAACATCTATACTTAAAAACAGCAACAAGTCTGTACTTTTTATTATTGGACAACATGATAAAGCAGTGCCATTTACACATAGCTTGCAACAATGCCACTTGCCATCACAATCAACTGTTGTTATTTTACGCAACAGCGCTCACATGGGTATGTGGGAGGAGGCGGAGAAACTTAATAATGCATTGTTGGATTTTTGTTAGGGGAAAAAGTTGGGGGTTGGTGGTTGTTGGTTGTTGGTGGAGCCGTTGTTGGTAGCCTGACCAACAACATCGCACAATGATAGATGTATAAATATTTACCCGATAAACTTGGTGGAGCCGTTGTTGGTTGCCTGACCAACAACATTGCATATTGATACATGTATAAATATTTAACCAATAAACAACAGTAAACATAACTTTCAATTTTTAATCCCTGAAATGGGTAAGCTCACTGCCGTTGTTGGTCGCCTGACCAACAACATTGCATAATGATACATGTATAAATATTTAATCGATAAACAACATTCAGCATAACTTTCAATTTTCAATCCCTGAAATGGGTAAGCATATTGAAACTTCCCTCCATACCGCCTGTTTCATAAAACAATACACTACTGTAATAATAATCTTCGGGGTGTAGGCATAAATTCCACTTAGGTTGTAATGGGTTATTATGGATATAATCGAGCTTTTGCAAAAATACCTGTTCTGTATATAACTCTATACTTAATGAATTCCTTTCCCATACTTGTTGTTTCCTGTCGGCAGCTTTAACTTGCAATAAACTTAACATCGGGTCATTATTCATAAACATAAATTTGAGAATGCTACGGGCTGTAAATTTCATAAAGTCTCTTTGAAAATCTGCTTTATTCACTCCATCACTTATTTTCCATATTGCGTGAAAATGATTGGGCATTATTACAAATGCATTTACAACCAATTGCTGATTATGTACCCTGTGTTGTATAGCTTCAATTAAAATCTGTTTATGTATTTCCTTATTTAAAACAGGTAACCAATTTAAGTTGGTTGCAGTAAAAAATTCAGTATGATGTTGAATGAGATTCATTGAATCAAAAGTATAAAATACACTTTGCTTGATGGTTGATAGCGGCAATATATATTTGTAGCCAATATGTTGTTGTTGGTCAGACGACCAACAACGGCAGAGCGACCAACAACGGCATGGCGACAAACAACAGCAGTGAGAATAAATTGATGTTTGTTGGTTGGCGGTTAGCACTGTTTCCATTGCATACAAGGATGTTGTTGGTCAGGCGACCAACAACGGCTGGGCGAAAAATAAATTATTTTCTTTTAACAGGGCAGATTGCAAAAAAGGCAGCGTTTTACATTATTTTTAGGTCTTAATTGCTTTTAAACCTATGATGAAGAAATTTATTTTCGCTTCTCTTCTTTTACTATTTTCTATCCCCTTATTTGCAAATCATATTTCGGGGGGTGAAATGATTTATCAATACATCGGGCCAGGAAGCATATCAAATAGTAAAAGATATAAAATCACATTAAGATTATTCAGGGATAACCTTGGCGGCGGTGCTCAAATGCCAACCAATGTATGGATTGGAATTTATAATATGGATAATCTAACTCTTGTTTCGGGCTCGGCATTTAACGTAAATAGAACAAATTTAATAGATGTACCTGTTACCCCGGCTCCATCCTGTATGCAAAACCCTCCAATACTTGATTATCAAATGGGGATTTTTGAATTAATTGTTGAGTTATCAAATAATTCATACGGTTATACTGCAGCATATCAAACTTGTTGCCGCATCTATCCACTAGAAAATGTATTAACACAAAATCAGCCTGCACAAGGCGAAGGCTCTACTTATTCCTGTATCATCCCAGGTACTAATCAACTTGCATCAGGTAATAACAGTAGTCCCCAATTTAGAACCGAGTTAACAAGGGTTTGTTATAAATCAAAGTTCACATTTGATTTTGGCGCTACTGACCCAGATGGCGATTCATTGGTTTATTCTTTTTGTGATGCATATAACAGGGGTAACTCAACAAATTCGGCAAATGTAACTCCATCGGCACCACCCTATCAGTCTGTAAATTATATAAATGGTTATTCAGCAAGTAGCCCGTTAGGTTCGGGAGCCACAATAAATTCAAAAACCGGTTTAATATCGGGTATATCTCCTCAAAATTCGGGCAGGTATGTTGTTTGTGTTTGTATTGATGAATACCGTAATGGAGTTATCATTGGTCATCATCGTAAAGATTTTATTTTAACAGTAAGTAACTGTGATATAGTATCTGCAACACTGCTAAACAGTTACCCAAGTTGCGATGGGTTTACATTGACATTTGAAAACATGACGCCATCGTTAGCAATACAAACATACGATTGGGATTTTGGAGATGGCAACACATCAACACTTGCATCGCCTACTCATACTTATGCCGATACCGGCACCTATACTTTAAAGCTTGTTGTAAACCGTGGCCTTTCCTGTTCCGATTCTACTACTGCCATTGTAAAAGTTTATCCCGGATTTTTTCCAGATTTTTCTTATGCAGGCCAATGCCAGAAAGTGCCGGTACAATTTACAGACCTTACCACGGCTACTTATGGCGTCTCATCTAAATGGGAATGGAATTTTGGTGACTTAGCCTCTACCACCAACACATCAAACATTAAAAACCCAACACACACTTACAACAGTACAGGTACTTATACCGTAAGTTTAATTGTTGAAACAGATAAAGGTTGTATAGATACTTTGCAAAAAACTATCACTATACTTGATAAACCACCTTTAACTGTTCCTAACGATACCCTAATCTGTATTATAGATACTTTGCAGTTAAATGCTGTTGGTACCGGTAGTTTTTTCTGGTCGCCCAATTATAATATCAACAATGTAAATATCAATAATCCATTGGTAAGCCCCGATGTAACCACCACCTACCAGGTAAGGCTTACCGATCCTTTTGGTTGCGTGGCAACCGACTCGGTAAAAGTTAATGTAAAATCTTTTGTAACCTTATTTGCCGGTAACGATACAACTATTTGCGCCAAAGATTCAGTTATACTACAACTAAACAGCGATGCATTGTATTATTTATGGACACCGGTCACAGGACTCAGCAATCCTACCATACAAAACCCTAAAGCTGCACCATTGGTAACTACCACCTACCATGTTGTTGGCAGCATTGGTAAATGTATTGCACAGGATGATATTACCATTACACCCGTGCCTTACCCGGCTGCCAATGCCGGGCCCGATGAAACCATTTGCCTGGGACAGTCGGCACAACTGAATGCATCGGGTGGTAGTATTTATTCCTGGAGCCCGGCTGCATTTTTATCAGCTACCAATATACCCAATCCTGTATCGGTTAATCCTATCGATAATGTACGATACATTGTTACCGTAAGAGATGTGTTGGGTTGCCCCAAACCTGTAAAAGATACTATGCTGCTAACAGTAGCAAATATAATTGCCGATGCAGGCCCAAGAGATACATCGGTGGTATTAGGCCAACCACTGCAACTGAATGCCGGCGGCAGCATCAATTATGCATGGACACCCACAACCTGGCTAAGTAATCCTGCAATCAGTAATCCTATTGCTTTGCCGCAAAATGATATTGAATATGTAGTAAGGGTTAGTAATAATTTTGGATGTTTTGATACCGACAGCATACGGGTGCATGTATTTAAAATTAAACCAGACTTGTATGTACCCAATGCATTTACACCAAATGGCGATGGCAACAATGATATTTTTAAACCCATACCTATTGGCATGAAGTCGATAGATATTTTTAGAGTGTACAACCGATGGGGGCAAATGTTGTATTCAGGAACCGGTAATGGCGCCGGCTGGGACGGAACATTTGGCGGCAAAGGGCAGGAAACAGCAACTTATGTTTGGTATGCTGAGGGTGTAGATTACCTGAACAACAAAATAAAAAGAAAAGGAACGG
Source organism: Ferruginibacter sp. (assembly GCA_019638575.1). Classification (GTDB taxonomy): domain Bacteria; phylum Bacteroidota; class Bacteroidia; order Chitinophagales; family Chitinophagaceae; genus Ferruginibacter. Next base: position 46,584 of record JAHBTN010000016.1, read on the forward strand.
TGGTATTGATTAGATAGTTGGGGAGTCGGGGTTGTTCGTTGTTTGTTGTTCGTTGGTGGTTAGCTAATAACATTTATCATATTTTGCTACTAACAAAAACAAAACGCTTACCTCTTCATTTGTTAATTATATCCATTTATCGCCATTCACCCAACATAAAACCCACTTCTTTGATAAGCCGGTCTTTTTAGTTAGTTTTAGCACCTCAATACCACGTCAAAACTAATATGAAGCATATTTTTATTTCGTTCCTGTTTGTTTTTTTTATTTCTAATGCATTTGCAACACATATCATTGGTGGGGAGATGCGTTATGAATATATTGGGCCCGGTGCCTTTCCAAATACAAAACAATACCGTATTCATTTATTGCTTTTAAAAGATAATAATAGTGGAGCTAATCTAAATGCACAATATATAGTTGGCGTATTTAATAACGATAATAATCAAAAAGTGCTTGGCAATGGCGATAATAATAACTGGTGGGCTGTTGAGGATTTCCCGGGAACCTTACCTGTCCCAATTAATTCATCGCCTTGTATTCAGTTTCCGCCCAATCTTAATTATGTTTATAAAACGTATTCATTTTTAGTAGATGTAACAGATAATGCAAGTGGGTACACTGTAGTTTTTCAAACTTATAGCAGGCAAACATCGGTTAATATCGCAATAGATCAAGGTGCAAATTATTCATGCACCATACCGGGTTTAAATCAATTACCCAATCCAATGGTTGATAATTCGCCCCAATATAAGTTGCCTATCTCTGTTATTTGCGCCAACTCTCCTTTTACATTAGACTTGAGTGCTGTTGACCCTGAAGGTGATTCTCTTGTTTACAATTTTTGTGATGCTTATAATGGCGGTGCCGCAACTAGCGCTGATTTTAGGGACCCTGCTCCACCACCATATCAATCTGTAACTTATATCCCTCCCTATAGTGCAATTAGGCCTATGGGTAGTGGAGTAACAATTAATAGTGCTACAGGTATTGTTTCTGGCACGGCACCTCAGGCAGGCAGGTATGTTGTTTGTGTTTGTGCTTCTGTTTACAGGAATGGAGTTTTAATTTCAATACACAGAAAGGACCTTATAGTAGAAGTCTCAGGTTGTATTCCTCTTACAGCGGTTCCAAGTTTTAATGCAGTAACATGTGATGGGTTTACAGTTACACTCACTCAAAACAGTACTGGTAATCCTGATTTATACGAATGGGATTTTGGTGATCCTGCAAGCGGCCCTGCTAATACTTCTACCTTACCTAACCCTACACATACATTTAGCGATACCGGTGTTTTTATGGTAAAACTTAAAGTAACTGTTTTAGCAAGCATGTGTGTTGATTCAGTTATTAAACCAATAGGTGTTTATCCAAACTTTTTCCCGGGCTTTATTAATTCTGCATTACTGTGCAGAAATGTACCTATCCAGTTTACCGACACCACTTATTTTCAATATGGCAATGTAACCGCATGGCGGTGGGATTTTGGTGATGGCTCTACGCTGGCAGATACCAGTCATTTGCAAAACCCCATTTATACTTACCCGGGGCCTGGCACTTATAATGTAGAACTTACCGTTACCAATGATAAAGGTTGTGTAAACACTTATACAAAATCCATCACCATCAACGATAACCCGGTACTTAATTTATTAACTGCCGATTCAATCTATTGCGGCCTCGACAGCCTTCAGTTAAATGCCACCGGAACCGGAGCCTTCAATTGGCTGCCGGCCACCAATATTATTGGCGCTACAACCGCTAACCCAAGAGTTTTTCCGCCGGCACCTATACGCTATACCGTTACTCTTACAGATGCCAACGGTTGCAAAAGCTACGACTCGGTGATGGTAACACCAAAATTCGATCTTATTAATTCAATTGTTGCCAATAACACATCTATTTGCGAAGAAGATACCATTCAACTAAATGGTAACAGCAATTACAACACTAATATCACCTGGCAATGGACACCTGCAGGCAGTTTGGAATCGCCAACGCAGCAAAACACCCGTGCTTATCCATCAATAAACACAGCCTATACTTTAACCACCCGATGGGGAAGTAATTGTGTAGCACAGGCCACACAAAATATTACAGTAAAACCATTAGCCATACCAAATGCCGGGCCCGATGCTGCACTATGTAACGGGCAGGCAAGCATTCAACTTCTTGCAAGTGGTGGCGATACCTATCAATGGACACCTACTGAAGGTTTAAGCGACCCCAATATTCCAAACCCAATTGCATCGCCATCAGTAACCACCACTTACGTGGTAGCAGTAGGGGTTAATGGCTGCGCCAAAACCAGGTCAGACAGTATGGTACTTACGGTACGTACATTACCAACCATTTCTACTACTAACGATACGCTCATTTGTATAATAGATACCTTACAGTTGAATACAACAGGCGTTGGTAATTTTGTATGGACGCCCAATTACAATATCAGCAACACCAATATTGCCAACCCGCTTGTAAGTCCCGATGTACCCACCACATACCGTGTAAGGCTAACCGATAGTTTTGGATGCTATAGAGATGATTCTGTTTTTATAGATGTAAGAACAGGCGTTATGCTTAATGCCGGAGCAGATACCACCATTTGCCAAACCGATACCATCAGGTTGAATACTGTGAGCGACGGGTTGTATTATCAATGGACGCCGGCAACTTATTTAGATTACAGCAATATAAAAAATCCGTTGGCAGCGCCACTTACAAGCACCACTTATACAGTTGTATCAAGTATTGGTAAATGCAGCAGCACCGATGATATCACTATTAATGTAGTGCCCTATCCCAAGGCTAATGCCGGAGCCGATGTTTCGGTTTGCAGTGGTTTTTCGGCACAACTGAATGCAAGTGGCGGCAGCAGCTATGTATGGAGCCCCGAAGCCTTTTTAAGTAACACTTCTATACCAAACCCTGTCTCTCAAAAACCTACAGCAAGCATACAATATATAGTTACGGTTAGGGATAACCTTGGTTGCCCCAAACCTGTAAAAGACAGTGTATGGGTATTGGTAGCGCCACCTGTAATTGCCAATGCCGGCCCTTCCGATACCACTGTGGTGCTTGGCCAGCCATTGCAGTTAAATGCAACAGGAGGCGATACGTATGTATGGTCGCCGTCCACATCATTAAGCAATGCAAACATCAGCAACCCTATTGCCCTGCCGCAGGATGATATTACATATATGCTTACGGCTACAACAACACAGGGATGTATTGGTACAGATTTTATCAATGTAAAAGTATATAAAGTAGATCCCGACCTGTATGTACCATCGGCATTTACACCCAATGGCGATGGACTTAACGATATTCTTAAACCCATTTTACTGGGCATGAAAGAGCTTCATTATTTTAAAGTGTTTAACCGCTGGGGTAAATTATTATATTCTACCACGCAAAAAGATACAGGATGGGATGGCAGGTTTAATGGTAAAGCACAGGATGCCGCAACTTATATCTGGATGGCCGAAGGAGTAAATTATAAAGGTGATTTAAAACAGAAAAAAGGATATACGGTTTTAATAAGATGATGATGCATCTTACAACCATACCATAAAAAATTGATTTTTATAATTACATTATCCCGCAATTAAAATCTGCGGGATATTTTTTTACCGGAATTACAAAATCAATTACACATCTTTTTATCTTCCCTGTTTTTTAAAATCCCTTGCTTAAAGTATCTTGTGTGTTATGAATAAGATTGTTTTAGTTACAGGCGCCACTTCGGGTATTGGCAGGGCCTGTGCCATTAAGTTTGCATCGGCAAAATATGATGTAATTATTACCGGCCGCAGAAATGAGCGTTTGGCTGAATTAAAAACCCAACTTGAAAATGATTACGGGATAGAAGTGCTCTCTTTGTGTTTTGACGTACAGGATAAGAAAACTACAAACGCTGCACTTACCAACCTGCCACAACGCTGGCAAAAAATAGATGTATTGATAAACAATGCAGGTCTTGCCCTGGGCCGTGATAGTTTTGAAAATGCCGATATGAATGATTGGGAAACCATGCTAAACAGTAATGTACACGGACTGCTATATGTAAGCAAAGCCATTTTACCGTTTATGCTGGCGCAAAAGAAAGGGCATATCATTAACATGGGCTCGGTGGCTGGTAAAGAAGTGTACGAAAATGGCAATGTTTATTGTGCCAGTAAATTTGCAGTAGATGCCATCAGCAGGGGCATGCGTATCGACTTACTTAAAAATAATATTAAAGTTACCTGCATCAATCCCGGGGCGGTAGAAACTGAATTTTCGGAAGTACGTTTTAAAGGCGATAAGGAAACAGCCAAAGCTGCATACAAAGGATTAACCCCATTAACAGCAGGCGATATTGCTGATGCTGTTTATTATTGTGCATCGCTGCCGCCGCATGTTTGTATAAACGACCTGGTTATTACCTGTACCCAACAGGCAGGCACCTATTATTTTAATAAAAATCTGTAACGGCGTAATTTTAAGTAAACGTTTGAAAACCTTTATGTTAATGCAATAATAAGATGCAGCATACGTTATAAAACATACTCACAATAAACAACTGGCTTGACAAATCCGGTTTTATGTTGTAGCATTGCATTACCCTTTATCCATTTTGATTATTGAAGATTATGAAAAACCGTATCCTGCTAATACTATTTCTATCATTTTTTTTGCCGGGCTTAAGTTCCTCAGCACAAAATATTATCCGGCAACAACCATGCACTTCTCCCGAAATACTTCACCAGGCCGATAGCATTAAACAAATTTTAGCCAAACAGGGTTTTACTGTTGTAAGGGAAGCATCCATGCAAATGGTGAGCGAATACGAAATGCCGGTTATTGTACCATTAACAGAAGGCAGTTGGTACCAGTTTGTTTTTATTGGCGATATTACTTCAAGATTATACGAAGTGAGGATGTACGACTGGAATGAAAAACAAGTAGTGTATCAAAAAAAATACTGGGGCGATGTGGATGGGAATGTTATCAGCTATTCATACATACCAAAATTCTCAGAGTTTCACATGATAAAACCTGTACAGGTTAATAAAAAGAAAAAAGATTTATGTGGCTATGTGATGCTGCTTAAAAAAACTAAATAATTCCAGTGCTTGGTTTTATTAAAAAATCCTCCCTTTTCCGGAGGATTTTCTTTACGTACTATTCTAAAAAGATTATTAATTACAATTTATAAAACAACAATAATTCTTTTTTCTTACCATCATTTAATACTTTATTTAAACAACCAATTACTGCGTTAACGAAATCCTCACCTGTACGCCTGCCCTTGTATTTACAATAGGTGCGCTCGATGATATGTATGGGTTTATCCTTCGCTGATCGAAATACAGTTTTATGTTGATGCGGTTGTTGAGGAAATAATCTATAGAAGGCGATATGGTGATATCCCTGCTGCCACCTGTGGCAAAATTATTATCCTGGTCTAACCGGCTGTTTGCCGTTACATTGTCTCTTATCCTGAAATCGAGCCTGAAATTAATTTCATTGTCAAGTTTATTGCCACCATCTTTATTTAAAAACTTAGGCAGTTTTAAACCGGCCAGTAATTTAAGGCCACGTTTACGGTAACCGGCGCCTATCGAAAATTCGGTGCTCCGCACTTCGCTCAGTTGGTAATCTACCAGGCTTAGGCTTAGTTGTCTCGATTTAGAATATTCAAATTTTGCCTGCAGTTGATTGGTAAACATCATATCTAATCCTATCAAGGGCGAAAACTGCTCGCCAATACTAACATTAGGAATTAAGAAATAAGGTATATAATTCTTCGACAGTGTATCGTAAAAAGACGGGTAACCATATCTAGATACATCCTGGTATAGCAAGGCCGATGTGAAACCATTCATGCTTAAACTGCCGGTGTAGCCGTGAGAGATACTGAAATTGGTAAAAATCTTATCCATGCCTTTAACCCTGCTAAGGCCATTATAATCCAGCTTCCAGTTTAATTTTGGTTTAATGCCACGGAACGGATTTGATTTTATATTGGGGTTGTTTTGATTGATGAGCGAAACCTTGTTTGGATCCTGCCCGGTATAAGCGGCAACAAAGGCCGGAATCAACACATCCACAGCATATTTTCCATAGCCATAATAATAACCTTCGGCATCAGGTGTGATTTGCCCGTTAATAATATTATATTTATTTGCCTTGCCCAATCGTTCAGAAAGTATGCGCCTGTAATCCTGGAATTTGATGAATGTTTCAGAAATACGGTTGGGGTCAAACTTGCCAAACAAAGTTTTAAATGCTATATACGACACATCAAAGCCGCCACCGGCATAAGGGTTCAGGTGCTGAAAGATGCGGTTAGTGCCACCGCTTGTATCTACATACCTGAATGTTTCGGAATAGTTTTTATTAAATGTTTTGTTCAGGTTTAAAGTAATGTTTAAATCCCTGATGGGTTCTAATTGTGCAGAGAGAGTTACATGCTGATCGAAACTTTGCATGAAGATGCTGTTGAATGTAGTATCTTTTGTAATTAACCCTTTTTGTGCAGCTTTATTTAGCCAGGTGGTATCGGGTTGCCGCCCAAGTATAAAGTCTATACCAGGCGCCATACTTTTCCAGTTTTGACCTACATATTTCGTACTATCGGTATAGCCCGGTAAACGGGTATGTGCATTTTCCGAAATTGAAAAATTAGCCTGCTTAATACTTGTTAGCAGTTTACCAAAAACTTTAAGTCCATTGCTTACATAAGGCATTGCCGTTTGGTCAACAATTCTTTTTCTTTTTACTACTTTCCTGCCGCTCTTTTTTACAATGGTGTCTTTTACAATCTTCACCCTCGAGCGCCATTTTTCCTGGTCGGCTTTATTGCTAGGTGCATCCAGTTGCCTTATCCATTTAGATTTTTGGTACAGCTTGGTAAAATCAAACTGTGCCGTAGCTTCCGACTGCTGCCCGTTTTCAAGTATATTACCCAGTTCTACTGCCAGGCGTGAAGCGCCAATCCAATTATACGAAGCCTGGTAACGCAGGTTAATGGTGGTCCAGTCGAGCAATGGAAACTTGCTGGTAGGCAAAGTATAAGTAAAGTTAGCCGAGTGGGTGTAAGTTGTGTTTCTTCCGCCTTTTAACAGGTTGCGCCAAACTGTATCTCTCTTTTGTTTTGTATCTAACCTGCCTTCGGGTTCATCAATTCTTGAATTATTGATAGCAGTAAAATCAAAATTCAAACTCCGTGTTAAGTTCCATCTTAAAATATAATTACGCTGAAATGTATAATACTTATCATAGGTTTCGGGTATCTGGTATTTTGATGTACCGATACTGCGTGGCCTGATGGCGCCAAACTGCCTGTTAACATCGGCCCTGAAACTTAATTGCGACGGGATGAGATTAAAATTGAAATCTTTCACCAGGTCAAACCAGTGTGTTTTTCTTTTGGTGAAGAATTTTAATTTCTTAAATGGCTCAATATATTTTGGCTGTGGTGAAAAATTATACCCCAGGCCATAGCGGTGCCTTGTTATTTCATTGCTTTCAATAAGCGGTGTATGATTTTTTATTTTCAGGTACGAGTAGCTGAAATCAAAATTCGAAATGTCGTAAATCTTAGGCGCCTTGGTGCTTGTTCGGTTCTTACGCACATTGGTGAAATTGATGGTAGTGGTGCTGGTAAAATCTATAGCATTATTTTTTATAGAGTCTTTTGCATCGCCTGAAGCATCTCTTAATTTATCTTTCAGTTTTATGTCGAGATCGTAGGGGTCGTATTCCGGTGTGCTCACCTGTTGGTCGTAACTGGCAAATACCGGAATAGATATGGCTGCTTTTGCAGGCAGCAGTTTACCCAGTTCGAGGTTTGTAGATACACTAAACTGGTAGAAGTTATCCCTGTATCGGTCATTAACTCTTTGCTCAAGCGTACCAAAACCTGAGCTATGTGTATTTGCCGATACAGATATGGTGCCCAGGTCGGCCAGGTTAAGGTCAAGCCTGCCCAAAGCAGCCCATCCGCCTTTTTCATCTATTGATGAAAGCCTTAGTTCATTTACCCACACTTCGCCACAGGCGCTGGTGGCATTGGTGTTTTCTACACCTAATAATATGCCTCTTATTTCGCCAAGATTAGGGTTACCCATTACGGAATACATGTGACCGTTAGCCTGTTGCTGCCGGTATATTACAGTTGGCGAAGCAGATAAATCTGTGTTTCTCGCCTGTTTTAATTTTACCAAAGATTGCAAGTCTACATCAAGCGAATTACCCGGTATCCATAAAGTGTCATTGTACTCCGGCGAATCGGGATTAAAAGTTGTACCTGCATTTAAAGGAGTCATATTTAACGGTATCCTTATTTCGTAATAATTGTTTACAAAATCGGTTCCCAACCTTATCACTGCAGTCAGGTCTTTATCCTGCAACGATGGATATGTTTTTTGCGATTCCTCTGCATGTATATACATCTGCAGTTTGCGGAACTGGCGCAGATCCCTGTTTGCAAAAGTTTGTTGTACGGCACGGGCATCATTTTTTGCCAAACCACAAAACTGAAGACTTAAAGCCTGTTCATTTTGTAACAGGTTTACACCGTTATTACTTAAAGTTTGTACACGCTGTATTTCGGTAGGTGTACGATAAGGCAATGGCACACGCTTATCATTTTCTTCAATATTTACAGCGCCCTGGTTAAATACTGTGGAGCTGCCCGCCGGTATTTGGGTATAGATGCCGGTAGTGTCAATTTTATAATTAAACTTACGCCATACATTACGGGTAAGTTGCAGTTCGCCAAAACGCAATACAATGCTATCAGTAAAGCCTGTCAAAAACATGCGTATGAACCGGATGGATTTAAAATCGGGGATATTGCCAACTTTACTTTGATATTCGCTGATTGGAATACGGAACTGGTACCATGTTTCTGTTCTTGCTGTTCCATCAACAAGGTTTACAGATACATCTTTTTTATCGATGATAAAATTATTGCCAATAGTCATTTCAGGCGCTGTCTTAGGTTTAAGATCAACTATGTATTGAAAATATTCTTCGGTTTGGTTTAATGTATTGTCTTTATTCAAATCTTCAGCATCGGGGTATAAGGTTGCCGCCGATGAGTAAGTAGAACTGTTAGAAGCTACCGGTGAGTTGCCCTCGGGATTATTAAAGTTTTTATAACGGCTGGTAATGCCCAACCCCTGCTGGTCAAAATCATCGCCACGATAATAGTGATAGTTATCGTTTGATGGGTCGTTAGCTGCCTGTTGGTATGCAGTAGGCGATACAATTGATTGCAACTGGGCAAGAAAAGCCTGCCTTTTATTAGCTTCGGCTGTATCATCTAACCCGTCAAAACCAATATCCTGGTAGGCCCTGTCGTTGGGGTCGTTGCTAAATGCATTTGTAACCTGCACCGGGTTAGCAGGCACCCTGCCCCAGTTTGAATTATCTACCGGCGATGGTGCATTGGGTGTAGGCAACCCGTTTTCATAAAAACGCTTACCGTCTTTTAAGATATCTTCCGAAACATTACCAAGGTTAAAATATAATTGTCCGCCGGTAGAATTGGCTGCATTGGGATAACGGGTTCCATAATTGATAAACGGATCCTGCACCCAAAATTCAATAAATTCAATATTGGCTGTTTCAAAATCGGGTTGGTCAATACTACGCATTAAACCGCCCCATCGTGTTTTTGGATTTAATAATTTTCCATTGGGTGCTATACTGCCGGGTGTGGCATCATAGTTATAAGGGCCCCTGTCTTCGGGGAAATATGCCAAATCAAATGTTACCAACTGGCTTTCGCCAAAACCCGTAGTGCGCTGAGGAAATATTTCACGCTGGTAAACCTGTCTTACACGGGGGTCGCTCAGTTCAACCCTATCATTCGAGAAAGGATTATTTGAGCCCTTATACACCTGTAATGTAGGTTCAATTTGATACCATGCAATTTTTGCCCTGTTTCTTCCCGAAGCAATATCATCATTTAACTGGGCTTCTGGAAACAATTCATTTCCAAAACTGTCTGTAGCCTTAAAAGGCACTGATGCAAGTGCCCAGCTTATAGGAGGAAAACGCAAGTCGAGCCCAGATTGGGTTCCGTCAAAATCATCAATATTAATTATGCCTTTTGAACCACGTCCTATTTGAGGGGCATGGCCCGGTTTTAAATAAGCGCCTTCTGCAAATACATTAATGCTGGAAGCTGCCGTGGTTTTATAAAAAGGCAGTTTATCTAAAATTTTTGTAAGCCTGGGCATGTCTTTTCTATAATTCACATCTAACCCATACATTGAATTGCGAATGGGTTCATTGGTACCGCCGGCATTGCTGTTATCGTAACTTACTTTACTAAAGAACGGCCTTTCGCTTAGCCTTACAATTGTACCGCCAATTGATAATTGTTCTTTGGCAGTATTTTTAGCAAGATAATCCCAACGCAAGGCCATATAGCTTCGCTGCTGTAAACCAAAGCTGGCATTATTTTCATAATTCACCTGTACGGGAATGCCCGAATTAATGATGGCCGAGTTGGTGATTTTTATAGTACCCAAATCGTAATTGATATCATAATCTATCCCTTCAATTAACAGCCTGCCACCAGCCGTAACCGTAACCGAGCCTTTAGGTATATTGTAGCCTATACTTATATCGGCCGAACCCGAAATTTTTGCCGAACCTTTTAAAACAAACCTGTTAAGGTTTGGATACTGTTGTGCTACGGCTTTTATAGAATCGTATAAGGCATAAAACAGGCTGTCTTTAATGCCCGGCAGGTTGGGATTGGTGTAAATATTTGCTGCAAGGTCTCGCCCAAAAGGTTCTAATACAGGGAACATTACACGGCTGTATTGTGAATAAACCGTATAGCCTTCTACATAATCAAATACACCATCGGGTTGCGGATCAAGCTGGTTATTTAAACGGTCTAAATTAATAAGTGAAATTATTGGAGCACCCTGGTTTTTATCACCGAATGGAACATAACGTTTCCAGCCAAGGCCGGGTTCCTGGTACAATACATCTAATTTAAAATCGGTGGGTGTAAGCGTACCATAGCCAATAGCATACACATTTTTAAGCATCAGGTTCCAAATGGGCAGGTTGGGCCTTTGCGATGTGGCTTTTAATAATTTTAAAAATAAAATCTGCTGTGTAGCCCTTGTACTGTCGGGTGGCAGGTCTTGCGAAAATTCACCAACCTGGAAAATTTTTCCGTTGTAAGAATATTGATAAGCCACTGCCAGCACTTCATCGGTTTGCAGTGGTTGGCTCAACGATATAAAACCTACCTGTGGGTTATAATAATACTGGGTTGAATCTAACTTACGGGCAAATGTTTTTTCAAAGTCCTGTACGGGTTGCAGGCCTAATGCTACCAGGTTATTAAACACTGCAGATGAGTTACGGTTGCTGGGGTCGGCAATTATTTGTGCATAAGTTGGGTTGCTGCCATTGCTTGGTATGCCCGATACAGGCCCTCCTGTTTCGCCCAGGTTTGCCAAACCAACCACATCACGGGTATCGGTGGTGGTACCGTTTTTATTGGTAACCCAAACTTCCATCCTCAAAATTTGTATTGGCGCAGTAATGGCAGGCAGCTTGCTCATTACCTTATTGTAATTTTCTTTAAAATACTGCGCCAGTAAAAAATGCCTGTTTTCTTCATATTCATCAGCTTTTATTTCAAAAAGCTGGCTTGCCGTACCGCCTGCAAGATTTGCGCTTTGGCGCTGCGATTTTTGGTTGGCAATTACCCCGGTTACAAACAATTTACCAAACTGCACCGTTGTTTTTAAACCAAACAACTGCTGGGCACCGGGTATAAGGGTACTGCGGCTTGGGAATGAAACATTACCCAGTTCAAACCTTTTCACTATTTCATCATCAAGGCCGGTATAATCAAGTTTCAACTGGTTATCCTGCCCAAAGTTTGCAAGTGTGTTATAGTTAATAGGGAATTTTAATTTACCGCCGATATCTGCGTTCACATTTACCTGGGCATTCATGTCAAAATCAAAACCTCCATTTTTCCTGGCTCTTTCGGGCAGTGTAGGGTTTTTTATATTTTGCCCCTGGTAACCGGCAGTAATATCTACATTTCCCTGCGGAGTGATATTTATTTTACCGTTACCAAACAAACGGTTAAACAGGTTATCGTACAACGATAGTTTGGGTTTTATCCTGCCACGATTGAGGATGCTTAACAGGTTGGCTCTTTTTTGAAAATATTCGTTTTCCGATTGGCGGCCACGTATTTGCCAATATTCATCAAAACTGTATGATGTGGTGGTGCGGTAATACCTGTTGCCTATTTTTTCGTACACCACGTAGCGGCGTGTTTTTGCATCATAAACAATAGAGTCCCTTATGTTAGAAGGGTTATTAAGATCTAAACTGTTACGGCCATAGTTTGAAAAAAAATCTCCTCGCCTGTCTTTTATGGGATAATGAAGGCTGTCTTTATAATTAGGTACGGTGGTATCGCCCACTTGTTGCCACAGGCCGGGTAAATGTGGTTTGGCCATTAACGTATCTGTATGCAGCAAAAAAAATGTAAGTGCCAATACTATATAGCCAATCAGTCTTGAATTTTTAATTCTAATAAGCAACATCCGGTAAATCAATTAACGTAGTGTTTTATCAAATGGCTTTAAGGGCTTTTTTAATTAAATCTTCCAGTTTTAAAACTGATGGTTCGGCACGGATAATATTTTGGATAGTATTTTCTGCCTGGGCTCTTGAAATACCCAATGCTGTTAAAGCATTTAACGCATCTGCTTCTAAACTATTGCCCATGTGTACAGAAGCAGTAACGCCGGTTCCTATCTTACCCATTTTATCCTTTAATTCAAGCACCAGTCTTTCGGCGGTTTTTTTTCCTATTCCTTTTATGCTTTCCAGCAACTTTACATTGTTTTGTACTATTGCAGCGCTTATTTCTTCGGGTTTTAATGATGATAGCATCATCCTGGCTGTTACAGCCCCAATACCCGATACGCCGGTTAGCATCACAAACATATCTTTTTCCTGCTTATCAAAAAAACCAAATAAAACATGTGCATCTTCCTTTACCTGCAAGTATGTAAACAACCTGCCTTCGTTTAAATGCTGTATGTTAGAATACGTATTTAGGCTGATGTTCACTTCAAACCCTATACCGTTTACATCCACATAAACTTGTGCAGGGTTTTTAAATGTAAATTTTCCTTGCAGGTAAGCGTACATATTTTAATTCTGTAAATAGCGAAAATAAGGATTATTTATGAGCCAGCAGCCAATAGATACAACTAAGCTTTTTTATGTACATTTACTTTTCGTTATCAAAAAAAAATCATACGAGAAAATAAGAATTTCATGCAAAAGATAAATGCAGTAATAACTGCCGTTGGCGGTTATGTACCTGAGTACCGGCTTACCAATGCTGAACTGGAAACAATGGTTGATACAAACGATGAATGGATACGTACCCGAACAGGAATTGAAGAAAGAAGGATATTAAAAGGTGATGGGCTTGGCAGCAGCGATATGGCTGTTCCGGCTGTATTGGAGCTCTGTAAAAAACGTGGTATCAGCCCCCAAGAAATTGATTGTTTAATTTGTGCTACAGTAACCCCGGATATGGTTTTTCCGGCCACGGCAAATATTATTTGCGATAAAGTTGGGGCTATAAATGCATTTAGCTTTGATATGATGGCCGCCTGCTCGGGCTTTTTATATGCCCTTACTACCGGCGCTGCATATATTGAAAGCGGCAGGTATAAAAAAATTGTAATTGTGGGGGTTGATAAGATGAGCAGCATTATTGATTACAGCGACCGCACCACTTGCATTATTTTTGGCGATGGAGCCGGCGCAGTTTTACTTGAGCCATCAACCGATGATACAGGCATAAAAGACAGTTTATTGAAAAGCGATGGTTCCGGCTGCAAATTTTTACATATGAAAGCCGGCGGATCTGTAAAACCTTCTACCGTTGAAACCGTATTGGCCAAAGAACATTTTGTGTACCAGGAAGGCCAGGCTGTATTTAAGTTTGCCGTTAAAGGTATGGCCGATGTGAGTTACGAACTGATGGAAAGGAATAACCTTACAGCCGATGATATTGCATGGCTGGTACCGCACCAGGCTAACCTGCGTATTATTGATGCTACAGCAAACCGTATGGGATTGCCTAAAGAAAAAGTGATGATTAATATTCAAAAATATGGCAACACTACTGCTGGTACCTTACCATTATGCTTATGGGAGTGGGAAAAACAACTAAAAAAAGGTGATAATATCATACTTGCTGCTTTTGGCGGTGGATTTACCTGGGGAGCCACCTGGGTAAAATGGGGATACAATAGTTGATTAGCTAAACCCGTTAACACTGAAAGGTCTGTTTGAAAAAAATATTTTATGAAAAAAACAATACTGTTTGTATTCAGTGCATTATTTTTTATAACTACCAATAGCCAGGCACAATTTACCCGTTACATAGTAAAACTTACCGATAAAGGATATAATCCTTTTTCCATCAATAACCCTATACAATTTTTAACACAACGTTCTATTGACCGCAGAAACCGCTATAACATTGCCATCGATTCAACTGATTTACCCGTTACAGCAAGATATATCGATAGTATTAAAAATGCCGGCGCAGTTACCATTCTCAATACATCAAAATGGCTAAACCAGGTTGCCATACAAACAAGTGATGCTGCAGCCCTGGTTAAAATAAACAGTTTTCCATTTGTTATGGCCACTTCACCTATCGGCAGTTTTGCAAACACAAGCAATAAACCGGTTAATAAAAAATTAGATGCAGAAATTACAGGTAACACTGCTCCCCTGTCAACATCAAATTTAATTACTGCAGATTATTATAATTATGGCCTCAGTTATGCCCAGGTGCATTTACATAACGGAGAGTTTTTACATAATCGTGGTTTTAGAGGGCAGGGCATGCAAATGGCCGTGCTGGATGCAGGATTTTACCACTACCTTACACTACCAACTTTTGACAGTATAAGAAACAACGGGCAGGTTTTAGGCACCTGGGATTTTGTAGCCCGAAATGAAAGTGTAAATGAAGACCATACACATGGTATGAACTGCCTAAGTACTATTGCTGCCAACATGCCCGGCACATTTATGGGCACTGCACCAAAAACATCTTTTTATTTATTCAGAACCGAAGATGTAAGCAGTGAATATCCTATTGAAGAACAAAACTGGGTAGCAGGAATGGAAAAAGCAGATAGCCTTGGTGTAGAAATTACTTCCACATCGCTGGGCTATTATAATTTTGATAACCCTGCCTTAAACTATACATACGCTAATCTTGATGGTAATACCACATTAAGCGCAAGGGGCGCCGATATGGCCGCTAAAAAAGGTATGCTTTGTGTAATTGCAGCGGGTAACGAAGGCAACAATGCATGGCACTATATTATTACCCCTTCTGATGCCGACAGTGTAATGGCGGTAGGCGCCGTTAATACATCGGGTGTAGTTGGTAGCTTTAGCAGTTATGGGCCCAGCAGCGATGGGCAAATAAAACCTTCTGTAGCTGCTGTTGGTGTTGGCTCTGTAATTGCAAACCCATCTACAGGCCAGCCAACTTATGGCAATGGAACTTCCTTTGCAACACCTATTATGGCAGGCCTCACCACTTGTTTGTGGCAGGCATTTCCCGAAATAAATAATATGGGTATCATTAATGTATTACAACAATCGGCTACTAGAGCTTCTAACCCCGATAACCGTGTGGGCTACGGCATACCCGATATGAAAAAAGCTTTTGTTATGCTTATTAAACAACTGTATTCTCAACAGGCGGTTGTTGCTAATTGCAATGTTACTTTTCAATTAAATGCTAAAACCGATTCTGCAATTACTATTGACGTACAAAGAAAGCTTCCCGGCGAAATAATTTACAATACGATAAACACAATATCATCTACCGGTGGTTTTAAAATGAATAATTTAATTTTTGTTGATGACTTAAGTATGTACACCACAAGCGGCATCTCTTATCGCTTTAAAATGAACATTGCCGCCGATACCAGTTTTTATCTTGATAGCACAATCGTAAATTTTATACCAAAGCCAAATCTTGGTACCGATAAATCAATAAGCATTTGCAGCGGTAACAGTTTAAACCTTACTACGCAATTTGTAACAACAGGATTAAATATCAACTGGACTATCAATGGCACAAACGTTGCCAATCCTTTGGCTGTAAATATGCCGGGGATATATCAACTTATTGCTACAAATGCCAGTGGCTGCGCCGATACGGTAACACTTACTTTAACCATAAATACTAAGCCAAACCTGGGCAATGATTTATTGTTTACTAAATGTACCGATAGCACTTTAAACCTGCTAACCCTTTTTAATACCACAAATTTAATAACCAACTGGACCATTGGCGGCATAACAGTAACCAACCCGGCTGCTGTTTTAAGCGAAGGTGTTTACCGGTTAATTGCAGAAAATAATTTTGGCTGTGCTGATACCGCATTGGTTACCATTAGTAACGATAACGGGATTTGTATTGCTGCCTTGAAAGAAGAAGTTATAATTAGTCCTAACCCGGTTAGTGATAACCTTACAATTTTAGTTGCCCGAAAAAACGCAGTGAAAGTAGATATCACTATTCATAACAGCATTGGCCAAATGGTGTTAAAACAAACATACCAGCAATCGCCGGGGCAGGCAAATTATTCCATTCCATTTAAAAAATGGAGTGGCGGGGTGTATTTTGTAACCATAAGACTTAATGATGAAAAAGTTTTGGTAAAAAAAGTTGTGAAGCAATAAAATTCAATTTTTAAAGACTGCTACAAACATAGAGTCGGCTTTATTATTGTACCCTTTCAACAGTTCCATTTTTATTAATTGCATTTTTAAATCAGATTTTATAAAGTTTGTCACTTCTTCATTTTCTTTTTTAAAAACAGAACAGGTGATATAAATGAACATGCCGCCGGGTTGCAATTGCGTAATAGCATTACGTACAATTTTTTTCTGCAGGGTGCTATATTCATTTATCTTTTGGGGGTTAAAATAAAACAACTGCTCCGGTGTGCGGCTCCAGGTGCCACTGCCGGTGCAGGGAGCATCGCAGATGATAAGCTGATAGTTTGTTTTTGGCAACCTGCAATTTTCAACTGACAGGTCGGCAATAAACGATTGGTATTTTTTTATTCCTGCTTTTTCAAATCTTTTTTTAAGGTTGGTAAGTATGCTTTCCCTTATATCAGAAACAGTAAGATTAATTTTCCCTTGCAGGATATCATAAACCAATATTGATTTACCGCCGCTTGCAGCACAGCAATCCCAAACCTGTAAATTACAGGTTTGTATTTTATCATCTTTTAAAATATCTAAAACTTTTTGCGAATTACAATCCTGCACTACCACTTCTTCATCTACCTTTAAAATGCTATCAATATTTATAGCATTAGCTAAGGCAATGCAATTGCCAGGTAACAACTCAAACTCCAGGCCTGCGGCCTGTAATTTTTTTAACACCTCATCTTTATTACCCGGCCTTATCCGTAAAAACAAGCCGGGCTGATAAAAAAAAGATTTACTGAAAGATTCAAAATCAATACCTGCGCTTAATTCGTGGCTGAAAGGAAAAACCTTTGTTATATCAATATTTGTAATTTCAAGTTTTTCTTCAAGTGGTATCGATATTTTTTGGTTCCATTCTGGTTTATGAAACTGTAAAAACTCATTGGTATGCCGGTTACATAAAAAAACTGAAACAATAATTTTTTCATCAACAGGTAATTGCGGCAGCGCTTTCCCCGGGCGAAAATAGTTATAACATAATGCACTTACCTGTTTACGGTCTTTAGCGCCCAATTTTTTGTTTGCAGAAAAATATTTTTTTAAAAAGATGGCAAAGGGCACATCACCTTTGTAACTTTCAATAATTTTTTTTGCCGTATTTAAATAAGAGTAATAGCGCATAATTTAAAAAGGATTCTTAAGTATAAAACTTCAGAATCCTTTCAATTTTTTAAGATCAATTTTTTAAAGAAGTTATTCTACAATTCTAATAAGCTTTTTACAGGATCTTTTCCAAAGAGCAATAGAGCAGGGTTTTCAAGTAATTCTTTCACCCTTACTAAAAATCCTACAGATTCCCTACCATCAATAATGCGGTGATCATAGCTAAGCGCCACATACATCATGGGTTTAATTACCACTTGCCCGTTTACAGCTACCGGTCTTTCTACAATATTATGCATACCTAATATAGCGCTTTGTGGAATATTAATAATTGGCGTACTCATCATAGAGCCAAAGATGCCGCCATTGGTGATAGTAAAAGTGCCGCCGGCCATTTCTTCGATAGTAAGTTTATTTTCTTTTGCTTTTGTAGCAAGTTCAACTACGGTTGCTTCAATACCAGCCATACTTAAACTTTCGGCATTGCGTATAACCGGTACTACAAGGCCTTTGGGGGCGCTTACTGCAATTGAAACATCGCAATAATCGTGGTAAACGATATTCTCACCATCAATATAAGCATTTACTGACGGCCATTCCATCAATGCATAGGTACAGGCTTTGGTAAAAAAGCTCATAAAACCAAGGTTTACACCGTGCAGTTCTTTAAACTTATCCTTGTACTTTTTTCTTATTTCCATTATGGCGCTCATATCCACTTCATTAAAAGTGGTAAGCATGGCAGTTGAGTTTTTTGCTTCAACCAATCTCCTGCTGATGGTTTTACGCAGGTTACTCATTTTCTGCACTTTTTCATTTCTTGAAAACAAATCTGTTCCCGGTTTCCTGCCCGGGTTATTTAAGGCGTCCATCACATCCTGCTTCACTATTTTTCCATTGCTGCCCGATGGGTGTACAATTTTTACATCTACTTTTTTATCGGCAATAATTGCTGCAGCTACAGGTGTAGCTTTAACATCAGCTTGTGGTTTAGTTTCTGTAGTTTTTATTTGTGCTGTGGTTTCTTTTACTGGAGCTTCTTTTTTTACTTCCACAGAAATATTTTCTTTTGCTTCTACTTCGGGTTTTGCTGCTTCTGTATCAATAGTGCAAACCACATCACCAATATTAACGGTATCGCCTTCAGCCGCAATAATTTTTATAACACCTGCCTGCTCGGCATTTAATTCAAAAGTGGCTTTTTCGCTTTCCAGTTCAGCAATCACTTCATCCCTGTTGGCATAATCGCCATCCTTTTTAAACCATTTAACAAGGGTTACCTCACTAATACTTTCACCTACCGTAGGCACTTTTATTTCAATTGGCATTTATTTTAATTTAATGTTGCACAAATTTCGGGGAAATTTAAAGATAATTAAAATTGATTTCTATAAATCAATTTGTGTTTAAACCAATTAATACAGGGGATATTTTTACAATAAATGCAAAAAACTAAATAAAATTTGCTGTGGTTTAAGCTTAAGCGCCCAGGTAGGTTTTTAAAAGCTTACACCGTGATGTACTGCGTAGTTTTGTAATGGCTTTATCTTTTATTTGCCTTACCCTTTCACGGGTTAAGTTAAAATGTTCTCCAATATCTTCCAGGCTCAATGCATGATCTACACCAATACCAAAAAAGAAACGGATTACATCTTTTTGCCTTTCGGTAAGGGTACTAAGTGAGCGGTCTATTTCTGTTTTTAAAGATGCTTTAAAGGCAAGTTCATCATCTGTTTTTTCTGCATTTTGGTTTATCATCACATCAATCAAAGTACTGTCTTCGCCATCAGATAAAGGCTGATCCATACTTACGTGGCGTACCGATGAGCTTAAAGCAGATGCGATATCTTCCACTTCCATATCAAGTAAATTAGCTAGTTCTTCGGGTGTGGGCTCTCTCTCAAATTCCTGTTCTAACTGAGAATAAGCTTTACTTATGCGGTTTGTAAGGCCTACTTTATTGAGTGGTAAGCGTACAATCCTGGATTGTTCGGCAAGGGCTTGTAAGATACTTTGGCGAATCCACCATACGGCATATGATATAAATTTAAAACCACGGGTTTCGTCAAATCGTTGTGCTGCTTTTATAAGGCCAAGGTTTCCTTCGTTAATAAGATCGGGCAATGTTAGACCCTGGTTTTGATATTGCTTGGCAACAGATACTACAAAACGCAAATTAGCTTTGGTTAATTTTTCCAATGCTGCCTGGTCGCCTTGTTTTATTTTAATAGCAAGTTTTACTTCCTCTTCCGGGGTAATCAAATCTACTCTACCAATTTCCTGCAGGTATTTTTCTAAACTCTGGCTTTCACGGTTTGTGATTGACTTAGTGATCTTAAGCTGACGCATGCTCATAAGCCGGTTGATTAAAAGTTAAAGTAGAAAAAGGTTTTGGGTTAACAACTTGTTAAAAACTACCGCAGTTATTAACGTAATTTATACTTTTTATGATATGCTGCCAAAAATAAAAAACTAAAAAGCTGGATTTCAGTAGATTTTAAACCATCTTGTTTAATATTTTTATATATAATCTAAAACAAAAAATAAAGAGATAAATAATTTGTTCTGTAGATTATTTCGTTATTATTGCAGCATAGCAATGAAATTTTAAATATAAAAGATGAGTAAAAAAGTTTTATATACACTTGAATACCCGGTTAGATGTTCTCCCGCCATCTTGTATGAATTTTTACGAACACCTGCCGGCTTGCAGGAGTGGTTTGCCGATAAAGTGGATGAGCATGAAGGCAAATTTAGTTTTAGCTGGAATGGTTCGGTTGATAAGGCCGATCTGATAGAAAGTGAAGAAGCAAAGTTTGTACGTTTTAGATGGGATACGATGGCTAAAGATGAATATTTTGAATGGCGAATCGATAAATCGGAAGTTACCAACCAAACTATTTTGGTGATTAGTGATTTTGCCGAAAAGAAAGATATTAAAGACCAAAGCCAGTTGTGGGACTACCAGGTTAAAGATTTATTTCACCGATTGGGAAGTTGATTTTGAAGTATATCAAAAAAATGTGTGAACGTATTTTCCAGTAATAACGGGATTTGTTGCCATTGTTGTAACGGAAATCTTGCAGCCAGTTTTATAAATTTTTTTTGCTCAATGATAGTAGCAAACTCTTCTTTTGAAATTTCATTTACAGCTTTATAATTATCTTCTTCAAAATAATGGTGCCACTGGCTTTGGTGCACATTTACATAATACCCATAGCTTTTTATTTCATTGTAATTACTTAAAAGGCTTTGCTGGTACTTTTGTTTATACGCCCCAGATAAATGTATGGTTACACTAAAAAAATTTGCCCACCAAAACATGGTTCTTACAGCAAAAATATTTTCATCTTTAAAATACCGGGGATAGTCAAGTATCAAAAATGGCAATTGCAGGTAGTTTTCGCCTTTAGATATTTTGGCATTAGATGCAAACAATTCCTTTGGTAATATATCTGCATGATTAAGCAAGATGTTTTTTTGCCTGGCAGCCAAATTACCTAATAGTTCACTTATCTTATCCATCACCACCCGTTTAGTTAAAATCCAGTCCCGGTTATTTAACAGGTTCTGTTCATCGGCAGAAAGCATTAATTTTGGTTCTTTATTCACAGGCATCAAATTACTACATTTAATTTGATTACGTTTTGGGTATCGCATGATTAAAAAATTAGACCGGCTAATCCTTAAATCATTTATTGGGCCGTTTATTATAACGTTCTTCATAGCATTTTTTGTATTAATGATGCAGGGCCTGTGGAAATACCTGGATGACCTGGTTGGTAAAGGCCTCGATTTTGTAACCATCGGAAAATTTCTTTGGTATGTAAGCGCCTCTATGCTTACACTTGCCATGCCCATTGCCATACTTATTTCATCTATCATGACTTTTGGTAACCTGGGCGAAAGTTTTGAACTGGTTGCCATTAAAGCATCGGGCATTTCATTATTGCGGTTTATGCGGCCGCTGATGTGGGTGGCTGTTTTATTTTGTGGTATTACTTTTTTATTTGCCAACTATGTTATACCCTATGCCAATTTAAAATTTGTGGCATTGTACAACGATATCTTTTACAAAAAACCAGCGTTTGATTTAAAGGAAGGAGTTTTTTTTACGCATATTCCAAACTACGCTATTAAAGCCGGTAAAAAGGATGCTGATGGTAAAACCATTCATAATATTATTATTTATGAACAAACCAACCCTATTCAAAACAATACCATCATTGCAGAAAAAGGCGTGATGTCTATTTCTAAGGATAAGAAATTTTTAGAGTTTAACCTCACCAATGGGCATCGCTACGAAGAAACAGGCAACAGCACCGATACCAGCAATGAATATATCAGGCTTGATTTTAGTTCGTTTAAAAAATTATTCGACCTGAGTGCGCTGCAAAAACAAAATACAAACGATAGTATTTATCGTAATAATTTTAAAATGCTTAGCGCCGGCCAGATAAACCGGTCGCTTGACTCGCTGTATAAATTAAGCGACAGTTTAAAAAGCCGCTCTAAACGAACGGCATCAATTTACCTGCCCTATATTACTTATGGCGATACTTCAAAATATAAAGTACCGCAAATGCACACCACTTATACAGCTTTTGATTCTATCATCCCCGACTCGGCACGGTACCTGGTTAATACAACAGCTATTGGTATTGTTAATAATTTAAAAAACTCACTTGAAAGTGTTGCCAGCGAACAGGCAGCCCGAAAAGAAGAAATACGATATCATAAAATTGAATGGCACAGGAAATTTTCACTTTCAATGGCCTGCTTTGTTTTATTTTTTATTGGTGCACCACTTGGCTCCATCATTCGCAAAGGCGGGCTGGGTATGCCCTTGGTAGTTGCTATCATTTTCTTTTTACTTTTTCACCTGCTTAATATGTTTGGCGAAAAATTTGTAAAAGAGGATATCACATCACCATTTATAGGCATGTGGCTGGCTGTAATGGTACTTACACCGGTTGGCATTTTTTTAACTTATAAAGCCATGCACGATTCACAACTCTTTAATAAAGAATTTTATAACAGGATGTTCAAAAAAATAAAAACTATTTTCTTAAAAAAATAATCGTAAAATTATTCTCTTGTTATAACACTTATAGATTATTGGCTGTGCTGTTTGAATCAATCATTAAAATGAAAAAATTGCTGCTTCCTTTTTTCTTAACTGGCACATTAGCCATGATGGTTGTAATGTCAAAATCAGGTGCAGTTTTAAAAACAGCTACAACACCACAAGGTATCCTTAACCTGGAGTTTGCTTATAATACTTCGCAAACAAAAAATATCATCAATGCATGGCAGCTAAGCAACCAGCCTGAAAAATTGCAGGCTGCTATTATCAATACTTTTTTTGATTTTGTTTTCTTGTTTTTTTATGCAGGTTTTTTATTTCTTGCCTGTAAAAAAATTGCTGCTACTATTAAAGGCCCTGTTGCAAAAGCAGGTAACTATATAGCCCGTGCCGCATTATTGGCTGGTATTTTTGATGTATTGGAAAACACGGGTATGTTACTTACACTGTATGGACATACATCAAACAGTATTGCATTTTTAACGGTGTCTTTTTCTGTAATTAAATGGACATTGGCAATAATTGCCGTTGTATATGTACTTACAGGTTTATTCTTTTGGTTGTATAAAAAAATTAAATACTAACCGGTAATCATTATAATTCTGTGGTAAATTATAAAACACTTTGTTTATAGTACTTCTATAAATAGACTCAGCCTTTGCTTTAGGCAGAACCAGGTGCGATTCAACTAAAACAAAGGCTGATAAATTGACAAACAATCTGCTGCAAATATATAGGCACATACATTAACCAACAAACTATACTTGTATATCTTTTTATTTTTTATTGTTTTTTAACAACCTCTTTATTGCAGTTAAAAATTCTTAATTTAGCTACCCTGCCATACATTAAAATAATATTATAAAAATACACATCATGCAAGTTTGGAAAGATTACCAGCAAAAAAATAAAGAGCGGTTTTTAGAAGAATTATTAGACCTTTTACGCATACCCAGCGTAAGTGCAAAAAGCGAACATAAACCTGATATGCTTGCATGTGCACAAGCTGTAAAACAAAGGCTGCTTGAAGCCGGGGTTGATAAAGCAGAAATTCATGAAACCGAAGGGCACCCCATTGTATATGCCGAAAAAATTACAGATCCATCCAAACCAACAGTATTAGTTTACGGGCATTACGATGTACAGCCAGCCGAGCCTTTAGAGTTATGGAAAAGCGGCCCCTTTGAACCTGTAATTTTGGATGGTAAAATTTTTGCCCGTGGCAGTTGCGATGATAAAGGCCAGTTTTATATGCATGTGAAGGCATTAGAAACTTTAATACAAACCAATAGCATGGAATACAATATTAAGTTTTGTATTGAAGGTGAAGAAGAAGTGGGATCGCCAAACCTGGGCAAATTTGTAAAAAACAATAAAGAACTGTTAGCCTGCAACTGTGTACTCATTAGCGATACAGCCATGATTAGCCTTGATACACCCAGTATTGATAACGGCTTGCGTGGATTAAGTTATATTGAAGTGGAAGTAACCGGCCCCAATAGAGATTTACACAGTGGCGTTTATGGCGGAGCGGTAGCCAACCCTATAACAATACTGGCAAAAATGATTGCATCTTTACATGATGATGATAACCATATTACCATTCCGGGTTTTTATGATGACGTAACAGTAGCATCTGATGAAGAAAGAGCATTAATGGCTAAAGCGCCGTTTGATGAACAGGAATACAAAAACGATTTAGGAGTTAAAGCATTATGGGGCGAAAAAGGATTTAGCACCAATGAAAGAACAGGCATACGGCCAACACTTGAATTAAACGGCATTTGGGGCGGTTATACCGGCGAAGGTGCAAAAACAGTTTTACCTTCAAAAGCTTTTGCTAAAATTTCTGCAAGGCTGGTACCTAACCAAAACAGCAATAAAATAAGTGATTTGCTTATTGCACATTTCAAAAAAATTGCACCGGATTGTGTTACTGTAAAGGCAACCTTGCATCATGGTGGCGAGCCATATGTAACACCTATAAACAGCGCTGCATACAAAGCTGCCTCTAAAGCTATGGAAACAACTTTTGGCAAATCTCCCATACCCGTTCGTGGAGGTGGAAGCATCCCCATTTGTTCGTTGTTTGAAAAAGAATTAGACTGCAAAGTTGTTTTGATGGGATTTGGGTTAGACAGTGATAACCTGCATAGTCCCAACGAAAAATTTGATGTGGCAAATTTTTATAAAGGCATTGAAACCATACCTTATTTTCACAAGTTTTTTGCCGAGTTAAGCTGAACCGGATTGCAACTTTAATTATTTCAATAAAAAATTAACCCACATTACCCAATCATAAATCTTTGCAAATGGCGCAGCAATCGGAATTGAATTTTCATACCCGTAAATGGGTAAAACCAGAAGACTTAAATCCAAATAACAGTTTATTTGGAGGCAGGTTGTTGCAATGGATAGATGAGGAAGCAGTGATTTATGCCATTATTCAAATGGAAAATCCACATGTGGTTACAAAATTTATTTCGGAAATTAATTTTATCAATGCACCAAAACAAGGTGATATTATTGAGATTGGAATTATTGCTACCGGTTTTGGGCATACCAGTATTACCATGCGTTGCGAAGTAAGGAACAAACTTACACGGCATCCTATTTTAACCATCGAAAAAATGGTGTTTGTAAATGTAGATGCCAAAGGAAAACCTACCCCTCACGGTAAAAAAGAGATCAGCTATGTAAAACACAGGCTGCAAAAAGGTTCCCAATAAAAATATCGGGGTTGCAGACGCAAGTATTGAAGTGGAATTTAATCTCAGGGTTTTATGTGTACCAATAAATAAAATTGAATCGGAATTTTTGCAACAGGTTATTTAGAAGTAGTTAAATAATTTAAATGAATTAAATCAAATTTTAAGACTACCTATTTATTTGGATAACTACTTACATAAGGATTGCCTTTTACATAAAAACGGTAAGGCTTTAAAGCAGCTTCACCAGCACCCTCTACACCAATACGCCTGCTTTTACCAATTAATGCAGATGTAAAATTTTCACCATCATCAACTATAAAAATTTCGTTTTTAAAAAGGCTAATCCCCGAGTGTATTTTTGATATACCCAATGCTTTTGCCGCATTGCCCGGCCCTTTTGTAAGCGTATAATCGGGCACTAGTTTACCGGTACGTTTAAGCATTATGGCAACACCTTTTACAGGTTCTAAAGCCCTTATAAGTACTGCATCGGGTATATCTTTTTTATTAGTAACTACATTAAACAGGTGATGCATCCCGTAACATATATAAACATAAGAAGTACCTCCAGTAGCATACATATGTTCGTTACGTGCAGTACGTTTTCCTCCATACGAATGTGAGGCCTTATCTGTAAGACCAATATATGCTTCAGTTTCTACAATTCTTCCCGAAGTAACCTGGTTATTAAATTTAGTGATGATAATTTTACCAATTAATTCTTTTGCAATTTGCAAAACATCGTTTCTTTCGTAAAATTCAGCAGGCAACTTCTTCATTATAGTATTAACTTTAAAGCTAAAATACAGATGTATAGCCAATACCATTATTTATTACATTAAAAATGCTTAAAGAGATCATTATATCCATACAGGCTTATTTTCAAACGCACCAATTCATCATCAGGCACCGTTTATGGAAATGGATACTTATTCCGGGATTTATATATGCCATCCTTTTTTGTATCGGTATCTATTTATTCTGGACATCGAGCAACAGCGCTATTGAACTAATGTTGCAGAAAACAGGCATTACCGGCTGGATGGAAAGGATGCAGAATAGTTGGCTGAATTTTTTACTCATATTTGGGCAGTTGATATTGCACCTGGTGCTGCTACTGTTTTATTTTTCGTTGTTTAAATACCTGTTCCTCATCATCGGTTCGCCAGTATTTGCTTATTTAAGCGAAAAAACAGAATCTATCATTGAAGGAAAAGAATACCCCTTTAGCTTTCAGCAATTGATGAAGGATATTGTACGGGGCATTAGGCTTGCATTACGAAACTTGCTATGGCAAACGGTTTATACTGTATCCATCCTTATCTTATCTTTCATCCCATTAGTAGGTTGGGTTACGCCGCTGCTGGCTTTACTGGTAGAATGTTATTACTTTGGTTTTTCTATGCTGGATTACAGTTGCGAAAGGAATAAGCTTTCTACATCGCAAAGCATTATGTTCATAGGCCGGCATAAAGGTTTGGCGATAGGCAATGGTATTGTTTTTTACCTGATGCTGATAATACCTGTGCTGGGCTGGCTACTGGCGCCTAGTTATGCCGTAATTGCCGCCACACTCAGTTTGTATAAAACAAAAAACGATGGCCTGCTACCAATAAGCCCTGTTAAAACTGAATCATGAGTTCCATAATTTATTTAATACCTACTGTGCTTGATGAAACAGCCACACAAACAATACCTGCGTATGTAATGCAGGCGGTAAAAAACAGTACGGTGGTTTTTGCCGAGAATGAAAGAACAGCAAGGCGCTTTTTTAAAAAGATGGACAGGGATATTGTGATTGATGACTTTGAGTGGTTCAGCATACACAAAGCCGAAGCAGAAGTGGTAAATTTTTTCAGGGAAAAAATAAAGCAACATAAAAACATCTGCATTATCAGCGAAGCCGGTTGCCCCGGCATAGCCGATCCGGGCCAGGTATTAATAGCCGCAGCACAGCAAATGTGCGCTATTGTAAAACCATTGGTGGGGCCAAGTTCTATTTTGCTGGCGCTGATGGCAAGTGGCATGAACGGGCAGCAATTTGAATTTTTAGGTTACCTGCCTATTGATAGCCACGAAAGGAACAAAGCTATATTGGCCATAGAAATAAATTCGCAGAAAAAAAACAGCACACAAATTTTTATTGAAACCCCCTACCGCAACAACCAGTTGATAGAAAATTTATTGAAAGTTTGTAAACCAGATACCCAATTATGCATTGCTGCTGAACTTACAGGCGATAATGAATTTATTAAAACTAAAACCATTGCAGCCTGGAAAAAAGAAAAAACCGACTTTCATAAAAAGCCGGTCATATTTTTATTGTATAGTGGCAGCTAACTTAATGATCTACGGCTTTCATATTAATAATCTTGTCAACAATGTAGGGGCTAAAACCACGCCAGGGCAATGCTCCCTTATATTCTTTATAATGAAGATCAAAATAGCTGCCACTGTTATTCATCAGCACATTGGCAATACTGTCATCGGCTACTGAAAATTCAAACTCGTACGAGCTGATGGCACCCGGCGCTTTTGAACGCAACCCCGATTGTATCAACTTTCCTTCATAAGTTTTAAATACATTGCCTTTCTTTACTACATAGTTCAATTCGCCCGATTTTACTCCTTCACCAAAAACAAAATAATATTTCCACCAAAAAGCAAGGGCGCCTGCAAGCAGAACAATAAAAATAAACCACCTTAAGAATTTACGGAAACCGCTTTTCTTTTTGGGTTGTTCTTTTTCCATCTCATTGAATGTTGTATCAGTCATAAAAAATTTTTACAGTTTATAATCCATATTTATCTACCAGGTAAACCATGCTTGCCATTACTACAGCACACAGGTTAAGCTCCTGTGCATTTACTTTATCAAAGGTATCTGCTGCGGAGTGATGCACATCAAAATATCTTTGCCCTGTGGTTATTAAACCAAACTGAGGGGTTTTAAAGGCTTGCTGCAACGGGCCAATATCGGCGCCGCCACCGCCGCCATCACTAAAGGCAAAACGGGCAGCATCTGCATGTTCAAAATATTTTTTCCAGTTTTGCACTTTAGCATATTGATCTTTAGTCATACCGCAAACAAAACCACGGGGATACTCTGCACCGCCATCGCTTTCCATGGCCATTATATGCTTCTCGTTTTTTAGTTTTGCTTCTTCAGCATATTTAGTTGCGCCACGCAGGCCATTTTCTTCATTGGCAAATAACACAATCCTGATGGTACGTTTTGGTTGATAGCCCAGGGTTTTAAACACACGTATTATCTCTATGCTTTTTACAATACCTGTTCCATCATCGCTTGCGCCTTCGCCGGGGTCCCAGCTATCGAGGTGGCCGCCAACAGTAATGATTTCATCCGGAAATTCGGAACCTTTTATTTCACCAATTACATTATGGCCGATGGTATCAGGCTGCATCTTACAATTGGTTTGCAAAAAAAGTTTTTCATTTTTGTAAACGCCTTTAATATCGGCACTTAATTTGTCGGCGCCCATTGTACTGATTGCAACGGCTGGCACTTTGGGCAGGTTTTCATCATAATGCATGGTTCCGGTATGCGGATAATCATCATAAGCGCCGGTAACCGAACGCACAATAACAGCTACTGCACCATATTTTGCAGCAGCCGATGGCCCGTTTACCCGGTAACGTACTGCATCACCATAGGCGCCCCTCAACAAAGTCTTATTAAAAGGATAATTAAAAAAAACAATCTTTCCTTTTACTTCTTCTTTCCTTTTATCCAGTTCGTCAAAATTTTTCACTTCTATAACTTCGGCCAGTATGCCTTTATCACCTGTGGCAATTGTATTACCAAGTGCAAGCACTTTATATTGTGTATCGTTCTTGCGGTTTTTTGTTTTATACCCTGCAAATTCTTTTTTGCCCCTAACCCAATGCGGCACCATGCATTGCTGCAGGTACACATTATCTGCACCGGCTTCTTTTAATGCCTGTAAGCCCCACTGCTCGCCTTTGTACATGCCTGCACTGCCGCTAAGCCTTGGCCCCACCGTTTTACTTAACGTATATAAATTTGAATATGCCTTACCGTTCAGCAGTATTTCTGTTGATATCTTTTGTATCATTAGTGAATCCTGGTTCTGTGCCGGTGCGGAGAATGCAGTTATCGTAAAAAACAAAATAAATGAATAGGGGCTTTTGAGCATGCGGGGGCTTTTGTAACAAACTTACATATTTAAACCAATACATGAACGGAAAGGCCAATGAAAATAAATAGGTAAATTGCAGATACTTTTTTACTTACTCAAATTACTATATGAATATTGGGATTGTTTGTTACCCTACATTTGGCGGCAGCGGTGTGCTGGCTACAGAACTTGGTAAAGCCCTTGCGGATAAAGGGCATAATATACATTTCATCACTTACCAGCAACCTGTAAGGTTAAGTGGGTTTCATGCCAACATTTTTTATCACGAAGTAAGGGTGCCAACATACCCATTGTTTGATTACCCGCCTTATGAAACAGCATTGGCCAGCACCATGGTTGATGTTATTTTAAATAATGATGTGGAACTGCTACATGTACATTATGCCATACCCCATGCTGCAGCAGCCTATATGGCCAAACAAATTTTAGCCAAACAAGGAAAACATATACCAGTTATTACAACTTTACATGGTACCGATATAACACTTGTAGGCAGGGATAAAACATACAGCCCTGTAGTAACTTTTTCGATGAACGAAAGTGATGTACTTACTGCCGTATCACAAAATCTTAAAGAAGAAACCTATCGGAATTTCAACATTGAAAAAGAGATAGAAGTGATCCACAATTTTGTGGATGTAAAGAGGTTTCACAAACAACCAGTGGATGCTTTTCGTAAACTTATTTCGCCCAATGGCGAAAAGATACTGGTGCATGCATCCAATTTCAGAAAAGTGAAAAGGGTGGAAGATGTGGTTTCGGTATTCTTACGCATACAGGAAAAGATACCTGCTACATTATTATTACTGGGCGATGGGCCCGAGAGGTCGGAGATTGAAGCAAGGGCCAGGAAATGTGAATCGCATAACAACATAAAATTTTTAGGCAAGCAGGAGCAGATGGAAGACATATTACCCATTGCCGATTTGTTTTTGCTTACCAGCGAATACGAAAGTTTTGGATTGGCGGCGCTTGAAGCCATGGCCGCCGAAGTACCCGTGATATCTACCAATGCAGGTGGACTGCCTGAAATAAATATTGATGGCTACAGTGGATTTATGAGCGATGTAGGCGATGTGGAAAATATGAGCAGGAATGCATTGCACATTTTACAGGATGATAATACGCTGCGTACTTTTAAAAACAATGCATTGGCACAGGCAAAAAAATTCGACATAGAAAATATTGTACCGTTATACGAAGCGCTTTATAAACGGGTAACCTGATCATTTTATTTCAACCATTTCTCAGGGTCAATATCGTTTTTTTCGTCGTTGATAAAAAAGTCGATGGAACCAATCCCATCAAGATTGGCTCCTGCCTTACCTATCACCTGCCCGGTTTTTACATTTTGCCCTCGTTGCACCTGTACGCTACTAAGATTACTGTAAGTAGTAAAATATTTACCATGTTGTATAATTACCACCTGCATATCTTCAATAAACACAATATTTGAAACTACTCCATCAAAAACACTTTTTACATTACTACCAATATCAGTAGCTATTGTAACGCAAGTTATATCTAATTGGGTTTTATTAGGAAGTACATTTCGGCCAAAATGCAATATTGGAACCCCCTTATCTACAGGCCATGGAAGGTTTCCTTTGTTTTTTATGAAATTTTCATTCAATTCAATATTACCGGCATTTAATAAAATACTTTCTGGCGTTTTAACTGTAGCTTTTTTAACCACAGCAACAGATTTATTTTCTGTTTTAGTTTCTGCTTCTGGTTTAATTTCCGGTTTAGTATTTGCTTTTGCTGTTGCATTTTTTAGCGCTTCTTCTTCTTTTGCTTTCTTTAATGCAGCTTTCTTTGCATCTTCCCTTGCTTTATTTATAGCGGCGGCTATGGCACGTTCTACTTTTGCATTTTGTTTTTTATAAGTTGTAAGTTGGTTGTTTAATTGTTTTCCCTGCTTTTTAAGCTCATTCATAATCCTGTCTTTTTCCTCTTTCTGATTTTCCAGGGCAAGCATTTCTTTATCTTTTGTTTTAAGCACTTCGCCTTTCTGTTCCTTTATACTCCCCAATTCATTAACCCGCTGCTTTCGTAATTCTTGTGTACGCAATATGTTTTCACCTTGTTTTTCTCTAAAAGTGCGGTAGTATCTTAAATAAGCTATCCGTTTTATAGCATCATTAAAGCTGGCTGCTGAAAAAATGAAATTGAGAAAATCATAATTGCTCCTGTTTTTATAGGCATACACCATACTTTTTGCGTATTCTTCCTTTAAAGTATCAAGCAGTTTATTATACCTTGTTATTTCTCTTTGATTATTATAAATATTATTATCGAGCAAATTTATATCCTTACTTATGTTTTCAATAAGCCGGTTTTGTAGGTTAACTTTATTATTTATCAATCGCCACTGTACCAGGTTTTCTTTTGTTTTTAATTTATTTGCGTTTAGCTGTTTTTGAGTTTGCTCCATTTCTTTTTTAAGCTGTGTACGCTGTTTTTCTAATTCTTCACGTGTTTGCTGTGCAGTTACAGAATATGTAATTGCAGAAAATAAAAAGAAACTGAAAATATATTTAACCATAATTGCTTATCGTAATATTTATTTTATTTAAGCCAATAACTACATTTATATTTAAAATGCTTATTTACATTTTTTTCACCAGGTGCCAGGTTAAATTAAGATGCCTTTTAAAAAAATATGCATAAAAATACTGGCTGATTATTCATTTACAAATAACGCTTACCTGGCTGTATAATTCTTTGGAATATTGAATAATACTGATAATTCTTTGTTAAACTCATATTGTTTAAAATTCATTCTTATGTCAAGTTTATTTTTTTCGGAAATAGTTATTTCCCTGTATGCAGAAAAATTAATCCCGGTTTTATCATCATAATTGCTATAAGTTAAATCCGCTGTACGGCTTCGGTTTACATCCACATCATCCAGTTTACTATGCTGCAATAGATAATTATTATCAGTAAGTGTTAACAGGTTTTTAAAATATTTACCTACCATTGAAAACAATATTTGGTTTTCAGTTTTTTTATAATACACAATATTACTATCAATAAAAACCGGGTTGCCTATTAACAAGTCTTGTAAAGTATAAAAGTCAAAAGGAATTTCGGTAACTTCCTGTAAATAATCCATCGATCTGTATTGCACTTCCTTATCTTGCTTATTTAAAAGTATTACACTGTCTTTTTTTATCAATACCCTGTAAATTTCAATATTAAGAAATGATGCTGTTAACGAAATCCAGATGGCGCTGTCTTTTATTATTCTAACTATTGCTGTTATATCAGGCTTTTTACCGGTATTATCCTGGTACTCTACTTTAATTTTTGCATTAAATGTATTAAAGTCGATATGATTTTTCTTAAGGTTTTCTATTGTTTTACTTATCATCTGAAGTGAATCAATATTTGATTGATCTATCAGGATTACTGTTGAACTGTCTTTTGGTGCTATTACTTTATTAATTTGTTTTACTGTTTTACAACTTGCCAAAGAGATAACCAAAATTGATATGAAAGATGCAAAGCTTATAAATTTCATCACTATTTTTTTATTTTGTACCAGTATGCCCAAAACCTCCGCTTCCCCGTTGCGATTCACTTAACACTTCAACTTCTACCAATTGTACTTTCTCTACTTTGGCAATTATCATTTGTGCTATCCTATCGCCATTTTTTATGGTTTTTTCAGCATCACTTAGGTTAATTAAAATTACTTTTAGTTCTCCCCTGTAATCTGCATCTACAGTTCCCGGCGAGTTTAAACAGGTAATTCCGTGGTTAATAGCAAGCCCGCTACGTGGCCTAATTTGGGCTTCATAATTTTCCGGTAATTCAATAAATAACCCGGTAGATATTAATTGCCTTTCGAGTGGTTTTAAATTTACCGGCTCAGCAAGGTGTGCCCTTATATCCAAACCTGCAGAATGTGCAGTAGCGTATGCCGGCAACAAGTTAGAAGAAACATTTACAATTTTTACCTGGATTGGTTGCATACGGGCAAAGGTAACAATGTATAAAATAAAACAATAAGGAAGGCTTGCTAAAATATTATTTAGATTTTTTGTTTACTTATCCTGTTAATAAAACTGGTGCTTTAAATTTAATTTGCTGCCGATGAAATTTTAGTAATTTTTTTTATTGTATTTTTCAACACTTGTATTTCGTAGTGTTACAATAAAAAATACAAATGCATCCATAGTGAATTATACCTGTATCAAAAATGAGATTGAAAAGATTTCAAATTATACTTGCATCTTCATTCGTTTAATTATTGTTTTAAAGCCAAAAGCACATTTGCATATGCCTTTAGGCCTTCTTCTCTGCCTATAAATCCCAAATGCTCAGTTGTGGTAGCTTTTATGGAAACATCATTAACTGTAATACCTGCAATGCCCGAAATAATCTCCTGCATTTTAATAATGTAGTCTTTAATTTTTGGTGCCTGTAAACATAGAGAAGCATCAATATTAATCACTTTATACCCTTTAGCATTAATAAGCTCAATGCATTTTGTAAGCAGTATCTTGCTGTCGATATTTTTATAAGCATTATCAGTATCAGGAAAATGATATCCTATATCGCCTAATGCCAGTGCGCCCAAAACTGCATCGCAAATTGCATGCAGTAAAACATCGGCATCGCTATGCCCTAATGCGCCTTTTGTATGTGGTATTTTAACTCCGCCTATCCACAAATCCCTGCCGGTAACCAGTTGATGATAATCTATACCAAATCCTATTCTGTACATTGTATTTCCAATTTAATTAGTTCTTTATTTTAAACGTTTCTAAAGCAAAAAAGTGCTCCGGAATGCCGGAACACTTTTTTGTTACATGAAAAAAATATTCTTAATTGCCACCCGGGAAATCAAATACCAAACCAAAACGATAAGTATTTGACAGCGGATTACGGTTGATACCGTTTCCAGTTGGGAACAAGTAAGAGAAATTTAAAGTAGCTACACTGTATCTAACACTTGCACCTACAGTAAAATATTTCCTATTTCCTTTGTTTGCATTTTCGTAAAAATATCCGGCTCTGAAACCAAATTGGTTGTTGTACCAATATTCGGCGCCAATAGCTGCAGTTATTTCCTGAATTTCTTCGTTTAAACCATCGCCTTCGCCAAACGATTTAAGCCAGCTACTTGCCACGCTACGGTCACGGTATTTTACTAATGCAGCAGAATCTCCGGCAGGATCAGCACCATTACTTAATTTTGGAGGTGTGGGAACAAGTAATTTATTAAGGTCTAATGCAAATGAAAGTTTGTTAGCTTCGTCAAACACTTTTGTATAAGCTACACCTACACCTAAATTAGCAGGTATATAATCTTTTTGAGTAGCATCTTTTGAATAAGACATTTTAGAACCCAAGTTGCTTAAAGTAACACCCCAGTTAAAACCTTGTCCACTTTCATTGGTACCCTGGTGATACAGGTGCAAATCGCCTGCTACAGAAGAACCAGCTTTATAATTTTGACCGCCATTATTAAAATTGCCGGTTAAATTAGAGTTGATATACTTGATTGCAATACCCAAGCTTAATTTGCTTGATAGTTTTCTTGAATATCCTAAATCTATAGCAAATTCTTTTGGATTATATTGTTGTAAATCGTTACCGGCTTGGTCGGTAAACTGGATATTACCCAATTTAAAATACCTTAAAGAAGCAGATATTGCCTGTTGATCGTCCAGCTTTACAAATCCGGCTAATGAAGCAATAAATACATCGTTTACTGATAAATCCCTTAACCAAGGGGAATAGTTTATACCGATTGCGGCTTTACTGGTACTGAATGGAGTACGAGCTATGTTAGCAAAATTTGCATTAGCGTCAGGGGCTACTGCAATTCCAACATCTCCCATACCACCACTACGGGCATCCGGTGATATACGTAAAAACGGTACTGCTGATGTTACAACGTTCAAATTGTTACTCTGGGCGTAAGATACAGTTATTGCTCCTCCCAGTAACATAACTAAAGCGGTTAGTTTCAAAGTTACTTTTTTCATGCGTTTTGTTTTGTCTTGGTTAGGTAGACTTACCTCTATAAGCGTTAATTTATATGTTTGTATGATGTTGTAAAAATAATTGTTTTATTCAAATGAACAACTAAATTATAAAATCTTGTTAAAAAAAACTAAAAAATATTGCCAAAACCAAAGATATGGGTTTTTAAACTTAAACCCATAAAACTGTAATAAAATCGTAAAAAACAGGATTTACCGGTTTAAATTATTGGGTTTTTATTTTCTTTCAGCATTAACGCATTGTAATGCTGATTATTGTAGTCAAAATTAACCGAAATTGTTTTTAACAAAAAACTTTATTTTAAAAGCAAATAACAAGTAATAAAGAACTTCTTCTTGAGTTTAAAAAGGTAACCCTTTTTAAAACCCGGCAAAATATGATTGCAACATAACCTACCTGAATGTATAAACCAAAAAAAGTAATCACAATTTTTAAAATTGTTTTTTATAGCAATGTTCACATATACCGCTTCTTAAACATTTAACTTTAAAAAAAGTAATAGAAATATTCCTGTGTCATGTAAAGTATTTATATTCGCAGCCTATATAACCCCATATACAATAATTAAGAAAACCTTTCGTTAAACAATTTGATAAACGAATGAATATGACAAACCTATTTTCAGGAAAAAATGTGTTGATTCTTTTTATAGCTGCGCTTTCTTTAAGCGCCTGTAAAAATGGAGGAATTTTTAGCAAAAAGAAATCCAAATCCTCGGCCACCGGGTGGAATTACGATGACAAAAACATGGGCAACTTTCATGTAGCAAAAGTAAAGTATCCCAAAGCAGGTCCGGGCCTAGTTTTTGTACAAGGTGGTTCATTTGTGATGGGCGCCAAAGATGAAGATATAATGGGTGATTGGAATAATGTGCCCCGCCGTATTACTGTGCCTTCGTTTTTTATTGATGAAACTGAAGTAGCTAACGTTCATTACAGGGAATACCTGTACTGGCTGGAAAATACATTCTCTAACGATACTAATGTTATGAGAAGGGCATTACCCGATACATTGGTATGGCGGGAGGAGTTGGCTTATAACGAGCCATATGTAGAATATTATTTCCGTTTCCCTTCTTACAATTACTACCCGGTTGTAGGTGTTACCTGGCGCCAGGCACATGATTTTTGTATTTGGCGTACAGATAGGGTTAATGAATTAAACCTGATGCAAAAAGGCTACCTGAAAAAAGATGCCGTTAAAAGAGAAATGAAAGGTGCAGGCGCAGAAGGTTCATTCAATACAGAAACTTACCTGATGGCCCCTGATATGATACAGGGCAGGAACAAACCTAAAAAATCTGATTTAAAAGATGTAAATGGCAAACCCCGTGCAAACGTTAGAATGGAAGACGGAATATTAAATATGGGTTATAGGTTGCCAACAGAAGCTGAATGGGAATATGCAGCTTATGGTATGCTGGCTCAAAACCCCGGCCCACGTAAAAGTGAAAAGAAAACTGGAGAAGAATTATTCTCTAATCAGCAAATATATTCATGGAGTAAGAACCCCAATGGCTTGCGTGATAACCGCCGTGGCAGCTGGCAGGGAAAATTCCTGGCCAATTTTAAACGTGGAAGCGGTGATAATATGGGTATTGCCGGTGGCTTAAACGACCGTGCAGCCATTCCGGGAAATGTAAAATCGTTTTACCCCAATGCTTTCGGTTTATATAATATGAGTGGTAACGTAAGTGAGTGGGTAGGTGATGTGTATAGGCCAATGACACCAACCGATGGTGAAGATTTTAATTACTACCGGGGAAACAAATTTCAAAAGTATTATAAAAATGCCGGTGGCGAATATGAAAGAGATAGTATGGGCCACCTGAAAAAAGTTGATATTTCTGATGAAGAAGTTAGCAATCGTGCCAACTATCAAAAGAATAATGTAATCAATTATTTGGATGGCGATTCATCAAGCGGCGTTACTTACGGATACGGTGTTACTTCTTTAATTAATGATGAATCAAGAGTTATTAAAGGTGGTAGCTGGAACGACAGGCCTTACTGGCTATCGCCCGGCACCCGCAGGTTTATGCAGGAAGACCAGGCAGCAAGTACTGTTGGTTTCCGTTGCGCCCAAACTTATTTAGGCCCACCAGAAGGACCAGGTTTTAAAGAAGGTAATATTTTTGGAAAGCGTAAACAAAACTCACGTAAGAAAAAATAATAACCGGCAAAATAGTTATAAAAAACCTCCTGATATTTGGGAGGTTTTTTTTATTATAACATATTCCTGTTCTCAATTAATTTTGATACATGCAAATTTCCGAATTATATAAACTGTTTCTACAACATCCATCTATTGAAACCGATACAAGGAAACTTAAGCCCGGCAATTTATTTTTTGCTTTAAAAGGGCCAAACTACAATGCTAACCATTTTGCTCATCAGGCAATTAATAATGGTGCTGCCTATGCAATTGTGGATGAAGATACTGGCGTGCCTGATGAAAGGATAATAAAAGTAAATGACGTTTTAACTACGTTACAAGCTTTAGCCTTGTATCACCGGGAAAAATTATCGGTGAATAAAGATGGAAAAAATGTGCCTTTTATTGCTATAACAGGCAGTAATGGAAAAACCACTTCTAAAGAGTTGTTATATGCAGTTTTATCAACCACCTATAAAACTTATGCTACCGAAGGCAACCTTAATAATCATATCGGCATTCCTTTAACCATACTTAAAATAAAAGATGATGTTGAAATAGCTATTATTGAGATGGGAGCAAATCATTTAAAGGAAATAGAAGGTTATTGCAAGTATGCTAAGCCCACACACGGCATTATCACCAATTGTGGCAAAGCCCACCTGGAAGGGTTTGGAGGAATAGAAGGGATTAGAAAAGGCAAAGGCGAATTATTTGATTACCTGAAAAAACATGATGGCACTGCTTTTATCATGAACGATTATGATTATTTAGTAACGATGAGTGCCGGCATTAAATCAATAATTACATATGGAACCATTGAAGCTGATGTTACAGGCCATGTAATTCGAAGTTCGGGTTTATTAGAAGCAGGTGTAAAAGGCAGCCAGTTGTTACAGTCGATAAAATCAAACTTAGTAGGAGAATATAATTTACCCAACATTTTACTAGCCATTGCCGCAGGCCGGTATTTTAAAGTAACGGAAGAAAAAATTAAATCTGCCATTGAAAATTATTTTCCATCCAACAGCCGATCACAATTAATTTTAAAAGACAGCAACAAGATTATTTTAGATGCTTACAATGCAAACCCCAGCAGCATGAAAGCAGCAATAGAAAATTTTGCAAAAATGGATGGCAATGAAAAGATCTTGTTTTTAGGTGGCATGAAGGAGTTAGGCCCCGATAGTTTTAAGGAACACCAGCTATTGATTGACCTTGTAAAAAAATACAGTTGGAAACAGGTGATTTTGGTTGGCAGCGAATTTGATAAAACAACACATCCGTATATACACTTACAAAATTCTGAAGAAGCAAGGCAATGGTTTACAAATAAGCACATTAAAAATTCAACTATACTTATAAAAGGCTCAAGAAGCACTAAGATGGAAAAAGTGCTGGACTGAATTTGAGATTGCAGATAATACAACGTAAGTTTGCAACCCTTTAATGGAGACTTGTCCGAGTGGTTGAAGGAGCACGCCTGGAAAGTGTGTATAGGGGAAACTCTATCAAGGGTTCGAATCCCTTAGTCTCCGCAATAATACCCCAATCTGTTTCAAAGCCGCTTAAAACACACTGTCAGAGCGGCTTTCTTATTTTCTCTCCGAAAAGATTTATCAAAAAAAACCAGTTTGCAGGTTAGCAATTCGGTTAGCAGCTAAATTTTGTAAGTTTGCTAACCGAATGCCTGAAACCCTTGTCAGGCTTTAGTTTCATTTTTTCTATCACTACGAATGAAGTAAAAAAGAGCTCTGGTGCCTTTATAATTCGGTTAGCATTTTTTAAAAGTCACCATCATGAGAGCACAACAAACATTTTCAATCCTTTTCTGGATAAACAAAGCCCGTACTAAAAACGGTAAAGCGCCACTATGTGTCAGGATAACCGTTGATGGAAAACGGGCCGAGTTGTCTGCACAAAGAGAAGTACCGGTATTTCTGTGGGATGCCAAGGCCCAGATATTGTCTGGCAAAACCGAGGAAGCGAAGGAAATTAACAATCATATTGCTATTGTAAAAAGTAAACTGTTGAAATGTAGCAGCATACTTGAAGCCCGTAGCGAGGCAGTTACTGCTGAGAAGATTAAAAATGAATATACCGGTGTTACGGAAAAACCCCGGACGTTATTGCCGGTTTTCCGCCAGCACAATGATGATATCTTTACCCTTGTTGGTAATGGTTATGCAAAGGGAACCTGGGTAAAATTCAATACCGTCCTTAAACATACTGAAGCATTCCTGCTTTGGAAATACAGAACTGCAGATATTAACCT